>NZ_JBIRAY010000003.1:0-560255 GCF_044326405.1 Actinomadura sp. 1N219
GCGACGGGAAGCCCGTGACCGACACCCCTGAGCACCCCTCTGAACACGCCTCTGAACACGCCTCCGAACACGATGGCGCGCCGTCCGCGGCCGAGCGGGCGGCGCGCGCCGCGGAGGCGATGCGCGCCGCCGAGGCCGCCGCCGCTGCCCCGCCCGCCCCGCCCGGCGGGCCTGCGCAGGAACCGCCGCCGGTCCGGGCGGAGCCGACCGCGCAGGAGGGGCTGCGCGCCCTCACCGACCTGTTCTCCGAGACCGGCGTCCCCGCGCCGCTCACGGCCCGCACGGCGGCCCGCCTCGGACCCGGCGCCGCCGGGCGGCTGCGCGAGGACCCGTGGCGGCTGCTGCGCGTCCCCGGCGTCCGGCCGCGGCAGGCCGACCACTTCGCCCGCGCGCTGCTCGGCCCGGACGCGCGGCCCGACGACCCGCGGCGCGGGCGGGCCCTCGTCCTGCACGTGCTGACCGAGGCGGCGCGCGGCGGCCACACGGTCACGCCCGCCGCCGACGTGGTGTCGGCGCTGGAACGCGTCCAGGTCGCCGACCCGCAGGGCGCCGTGGAGGCCGCGCTGGACGAGGCGGAGGTCCTCACGCTCACCGAGGAGCCCGAGTTCGGCGAGGAGTCGTTCGAGGAGGACGCCGAGCCGCCCGAGCCGGAGGAGACGCTCGGCCCGGCGCGGTGGGCGCTCGCGGAGGAGGCCGCGGCCGAGGGGTTCCAGCGGCTGACGCTCACGGCCGTGCCGCTGCTGGACGACGCGGCGATCAAGGACCTGCGCGACGGCCTGCCCGAGGACCGCTCCCTCGCCCTCACCGCCGCGCTGCGCACCGGCGTGAGCGTCCTGCGCGGGACGCCCGGCGACCTCGCGGGCGCCGCGCTCGTGATCGCGTCGGCCGCCGCCGGCGAGGGCGTCCGCACCGCCGTCGCCGCGCCCACCGACCGCGCCGCCGCCGGCCTCGGCGCCGGTGACGGCGTCGCGGTGACGAGCCTGCACCGGCTGCTGGAGCCGCGGGACGACCCGTCCGCCGCGCCGGGCGCCGTCGTCTACGGGCGCGGCGAACAGAACCCCCTCGAACTCGACCTGATCCTGGTGACGGACGCGTCCGCGCTCGACGTCGAGCTGTGCGCCGTGCTGGTCGAAGCGTGCCCCGACGGCGCCCACCTGGTGCTGTGCGCCGAGCCGGACGCGCCGCCGCCCGCCGGGCCCGGCCGGCCGCTGGACGATCTGGAGGCGTCCGAGACGGTGCCCGTCGTGATGCTGGACGCGGCGCCGCCGTCCGAGCCGCTCGGCGAGCTGACCGAGGCGGTGCGCGGCGGCGAGCTCGTCGCCGTGGACGCGCCCGGACGCGAGGTCGTCATCGTGCCCGCCGAGGGCCCGGGCGAGGCGGTGCACCGCGCCGTCCAGCTCGTCACCGACTCGATTCCCCGCGCGCTCGGGATCCCGGTCGAGGACGTCCAGGTCGTCGCGCCCGCCTCCGGCGGCGACGCGGGCGCCACCGCCCTGAACGCGGCGCTGAAGGCGCGCCTGAACCCCGGCCCCGGGAAGTTCGGCGGGATGGACCCGGGCGACCGGGTGGTCGTCGCCGCGGCGCTGCCGCACGCCCCGCTCGGCGAGACGGGGACGGTCACCGGCGGCGGCGCGCACGGCCTGGACGTCGAGTTCCCCGGCGGCCCCGCCGTCGTCGCCCCGGCGGACGCGTCCCGGCTGCGGCACGGCTGGGCGCTGACGGTCGCGCAGGCCCGCGGGACGCGCCGTCCCGCCGTGGTCGCGGTCATGTCGCCCGAGGGCCTGTCCCGTTCGGTGGTGGCCACCGCGTTCGGGCTGGCCGGGCGGCACCTGTCGGTCGTGCAGGCGGCCGGGCCGGGGCTGGCGAAGGCCGTCCGCGAAGGCGGGACGCCCGCGCGGCGCACCAGGCTCGCGAGGCTCGTGATCCAGTGAGGGTCGCGACGGGGTAAAGAAACCGTCGTTTCACGGTTTAGGGACCCATCCGTATGGGACACGATGTCAACAACGGTGAGGACCGGCATCGGGTGGAGGAGCGACATGCCCCATCGGCTCAGGCGGCTCGGTTCGGCGTCAGCGGCGGTCACGGCGGGCGCGCTCGTCCTGCTCCTGCCCGCGCCCGCGGCGGACGCCGCCGCGGCGGACACCTGCAAGAAGGGCACGGACCCGGCGAGCACCATCGAGAACTGGACGTGCAACCTCGGCAACCTGCGCGAGGCGCTGCTCCCGACGAGCCCCGCCCCGAAACCGGAGCCCACCCCGCCGAAGACGCCCGACAAACCGGATAAGCCCGCGCCAGGGTCCGGGAACAAGGGCGCGAAGGCGCCGGAGAAGGCGCCCCGCGAGGCCCCTGCGGCTCCGGGCGGCCAGGTGTCGTTCGGGCCGTCCGGTTCCAGGGAGTTCACGCCGTACGCGGGCGGCCCGCCGCCCGAGTCGTCCCTGCCGCCCGGCACCCTGCCCGCACCCGAACTCGCCACCGCTCCGGACGCCCACGGGCCGCCGGGGACGGCCGCCGGGCCGCAGACGCGGCTCGTCTCCCCCGTCGCGGCGTCGGGGAGCGACAGCGGTCAAATGCTGTGGGTCGCCGCCGCGGCCGGCGCAGCGGGGGCCGTGGCCGCCCTCAACCTCAACATCGCCGCCCGCGCCCTCCGCCGCAGAGTCCGCTGACCGGCCCTTCCGGAGCGAGAGGCCCCTCCCGCGCGGTGGGACGGGCCTCTCCAAATGTCCGGGGAGGACGCGCTCAGCCCGCGGCCCCGACGGCATGCAGTCCGCCGTCGACGTGGACGATCTCGCCCGTCGTCGCCGGGAACCAGTCCGACAGCAGCGCCGCGCACGCCCGCGCGGTCGGCTCGCTGTCCTTGATGTCCCAGCCGAGCGGCGCCGCCTTCGGCCACATCTCCGTCATGCCCTCGAACCCGGGGATGCTCTTGGCCGCCATCGTGGCGAGCGGGCCCGCGGCGACGAGGTTGACCCGGATGCCCTGCGGGCCCAGGTACTTGGCGAGGTAGCGGGCGCACGACTCCAGGCCGGCCTTCGCCACGCCCATCCAGTCGTACACCGGCCACGCCTTGGTGGCGTCGAAGTCGAGGCCGACGACGGAGCCGCCGTCCTTCATCAGCGGCAGGCACGCCATCGTCAAGGACTTCAGCGAGTACGTCGAGGCGTGCACGGCGGTCGCGACGTCCTCCCACGGCGTCTCCAGGAACGTGCCGCCGAGCGCGGTCTGCGGCGCGAACGCGATCGCGTGGACGACGCCGTCCAGGTGGTCGAAGCCGTTGTCGCGGAGGTTCCCGGCGAGCGCGTCGAGCTGCGCGGTGTCCGTCACGTCCAGCTCGATCACCGGCGGCGGCGAGTCGGGACCTGACGGGAGCCGCTTCGCGGTCCGCGCCGTCAGCGACGGGCGCGGGTAGGCGGTCAGCGCCACCTCGGCGCCCTGCTCCTGCGCGACCCGCGCGATGTGGAAGCCGATGGAGGCGTCGGTGAGGACGCCGGTGACCAGGATCCGCTTGCCTTCGAGAATGCCCATGACCGTCAGTGCCCCATTCCCAGTCCGCCGTCCACGGGGATCACGGCCCCGGTGATGTAGGCGGCGTCCTCGCTCGCCACGAACCGCACCGCCTTCGCGACCTCCTCCGGCCTGGCGATCCGGCCGAGCGGGATCGAGGCGGTGATGGCCTTCTGCTGGTCCTCGGTCAGCACCGCCGTCATGTCGGTGTCGACGAACCCCGGCGCGACGACGTTCACGGTGACGCCGCGGGATCCGAGCTCGCGGGCCAGCGACCGGGCGAACCCGACCATGCCCGCCTTGGACGCGGCGTAGTTCGCCTGCCCCGCCGAGCCGGACAGGCCCACCACGGACGAGACCAGCACGATCCGCCCGGTCCGCTTGCGCATCATGCTCTTCACCGCGCGCTTGGCGACGCGGAACGAGCCCGTCAGGTTCGTGTCGATGACGGACGTGAACGACTCCTCGCTCATGATCGCCAGCAGGGTGTCCTTGGTGATCCCGGCGTTGGCGACGACCACCTCGACCGGGCCCTGCTCCGCCTCGACCTTGCCGAACGCGGCGTCGACGTCCTCGGCGCTCGTCACGTCGCACCGGACGCCGAACAGGCCGTCCGGGGGCTCGCCGGACCGGTAGGTGACCGCCACGGCGTCGCCCGCCGCGGCGAGCTCGCGGGCGATGGCCAGGCCGATGCCCCGGTTACCCCCGGTCACGAGGACAGAGCGACTCATCAGGACCCTCTCGTTCAGGCTGCGCGTTCCCGTTCAGGCTGCCGCGTTGGCTGCGGCACGACACTAGCGGCCGGGCGCCGCCCTGCGGATGTGCCGAACCGACAACTTCCGCCGACCCCGCTTTGTTCACGCGCGATGTTCACGCGTGATCGATCCGGCGTGTTCCGCGCGCGGAACCGGGGGCGGAACGCGGGCGGCGGCGGCGGTAGGTTGCGGAGGGTGCATGACATCGATCCCGCCTTCACCGCGCTGCCGCTCCGCGCGCTGGCCGACGCGGCCCTCACCCGGGCCCGGGAGCTGGGCGCCGAGCACGCCGACTTCCGCCTCGAACGCATCCGCAGCCAGACGCTCAACCTCCGCGACGCCGCGCTGGAGACCGCGCTGGACGCCGACGACGTCGGCCTGTCCGTCCGCGTCGTCAAGGACGGCACCTGGGGCTTCGCCGCCGGCATCGACCTGACCGCCGGCGGCGCCGCCCGCGTCGCCGCGCAGGCCGTGGAGGTCGCCGCCGTCGCCGAGCCCGTCAACCGCGAACCCATCGAGCTGGCCCCCGAACCCGTCCACGGAGAGCGCACCTGGGTCTCCGCCTACGAGATCGACCCGTTCGACGTCCCGACCGGCGAGAAGATCGCGCTGCTGGCCGGGTGGAGCCGCCGCCTCCTGGACGACGACCGCGTCGACCACGTGGACGCCACCCTCATGCAGGTCAAGGAGAACAAGTTCTTCGCCGACCTGGCCGGGACCGTCACCACCCAGCAGCGCGTCCGCCTGTACCCCGCGGTGGACGCCGTCGGCATCTCCGGCCCGCTGTTCGACACGATGCGGACGCTCGCGCCGCCCGCCGGGTACGGCTGGGAATGGCTGACCGGCGACCACTGGGACTGGGACGGCGAGCTGGCGCGGATCCCCGAGCTGCTGGCGGAGAAGCTCGCGGCGCCGTCCGTCGACCCGGGCGTGTACGACGTCGTCGTCGACCCGTCCAACCTGTGGCTGACGATCCACGAGTCGATCGGGCACGCGACGGAGCTGGACCGGGCGCTCGGATACGAGGCCGCCTACGCGGGCACCTCGTTCGCCACGCCCGACAAGCTCGGCGAGCTGCAGTACGGCTCGAAGGTCATGAACGTCACCGGGGACCGCACCGCCGAGCACGGCCTCGCCACCATCGGCTACGACGACGAGGGCGTCGAGGCCCAGGCGTTCGACATCATCGCCGAGGGACGCTTTACCGGGTACCAGACCGACCGGCGCATCGCCCGCCTCACCGGCGCCGGCCGCTCCAACGGGTGCGCGTTCGCGGACGCGGCGTCCAGCATGCCGATCCAGCGGATGGCGAACGTGTCGCTCCAGCCCGCCGAGGACGGCCCGTCCACCGACGAGCTCATCTCCGGCGTCGACCGCGGCGTCTACATCGTCGGCAACAAGAGCTGGTCGATCGACATGCAGCGCTACAACTTCCAGTTCACCGGGCAGCGGTTCTACCGCATCGAGAACGGGCGGCTCGCCGGGCAGCTCCGCGACGTCGCCTACCAGGCCACCACCACCGACTTCTGGAACTCGATGGAAGCCGTCGGCGGCCCGCAGACGTACGTGCTCGGCGGCGCGTTCAACTGCGGGAAGGGCCAGCCGGGCCAGATCGCGCCGGTCAGCCACGGCTGCCCGTCGGCGCTGTTCCGCGGCGTCAACATCCTCAACGCGCTGAAGGAGGCCGGGCAGTGACCGGGATGAGGCCGAACGAGGCCGTGGAGCGGGCGCTGGAGCTGTCCCGCGCGGACGACTGCGTCGTCATCGCCGACGAGGCGAGCACCGCGAACCTGCGGTGGGCGGGCAACACCCTCACCACCAACGGCGTGACGCGCTCCAGCCGCCTCACCGTCATCGCGCTGCGGAACACCGCGGGCGGCGTCGCCGCGGGCGTCGTGTCGCGGTCGGCGGTGGACGCCGGCGGCATCGAGGACCTGGTGCGCGCCGCCGAGGCCGACGCCGCCGGGAGCGAGCCCGCCGAGGACGCCCGTCCCCTCGTCGCCGAGGGCCCGGCCGCCGCGTCGGCGGCGTGGGACGAAGACCCGGCCGAGACCGGCATCGGCGTGTACGAGGGGTTCGCGCCCGCGCTGGGCGAGGCGTTCGCCGCCGCGGAGTCCGCCGACCGGCGCCTGTACGGGTTCGCCAACCACGTCGTGACCTCGACGTTCGTCGGGAACTCGGCCGGGCTGCGGGCGCGGCACGTCCAGCCGACCGGGCTGCTGGAGCTGAACGCCAAGGGCGCGGGCGGCTCGGCGTGGGCGGGCGTCGCCACCCGCGACTTCGCCGACGTGGACGTCCACGCGCTGACCGCCGACCTGGACCGGCGGCTGACGTGGGGCGAGCGGCGCGTGGACCTGCCCGCCGGGCGGTACGAGACGATCCTGCCGCCGTCCGCCGTCGCCGACCTGATGATCTACCTGTACTGGTCGGCGGGCGCGCAGGACGCCCTGGACGGCCGCACCGTGTTCAGCGCGCCCGGCGGCGGCACCCGCGTCGGCGAGAAGCTCGCGAGCCTGCCCGTCAGCCTGTCCAGCGACCCGGCCGCGGCGGGCCTGCAGTGCGCGCCGTTCGTGGTCGCGCACGCGTCCAGCCGCGAGGAGTCGGTGTTCGACAACGGCCTCGCGCTCGGCGCCACCGACTGGATCCGCGACGGCGACCTCGCCTCGCTGACCCAGACGCGGCACTCGGCGGAGCGCACCGGGCTGCCGCTCACCCCGCCCATCGACAACCTCGCGATGACGGGGCCGGACGGCGGCGCGTCCCTGGAGGAGATGATCGCCCGCACCGAGCGCGGGCTGCTGCTGACGTGCCTGTGGTACATCCGGACGGTCGACCCGCAGAGCCTGCTGCTGACCGGCCTCACCCGCGACGGCGTCTACCTCGTCGAGGACGGCGAGGTCGTCGGGGCCGTGAACAACTTCCGGTTCAACGAGAGCCCGGTCGACCTGCTGTCACGCCTCACCGAGGTCGGCGGGACCGTCCCGACGCTGCCGCGCGAGTGGTCGGACTACTTCACGCGCGCCGCGATGCCCGCCCTGCGCGTCCCCGACTTCCACATGTCGACGGTGAGCAAGGCGACGTGAGCCGTGCGGCACGGCCGCGCGCGTCACGCCGGCGCGCGGCCGTGCCGCTCAGGTGTCTTCCAGGCGGAAGCCGACCTTCATGGTGACCTGGATGTGGGCGACCTCACCGTCCTCGATCTGGCCGCGGACCTCGGTCACCTCGAACCAGTCCAGGTGCCGCAGCGTCTGCGCGGCGCGCCTGACGCCGTTGCGGATGGCGGCCTCGACCGACTCCGGCGAGGTCCCGACGATCTCCGTCACCCGGTACGTGCGATCGGTCATCTCGTTCCTCCCGAGCGTGCACGAGTCCCTGCCTTCTGACCCGTGCTGCCTTTTGACCCGTACTGCTGTCGCCTGCCGGTCCCCTTGGGCTTACCGTGGAAACGTGAGGGTCAATCACCATCGGGCGCCGGCGGTCTACACGGTCACCGACGCGCCGCTCCCACTGTCGGACGACATCGGGCACCGGCAGCGGCGCTATCTGATGTCCATGGGCGTCCGGACGGGCTGTTTCGTCGGCGCGGTGCTGGCCGCGGTGGCCGGCGCGCCGGTGTGGGTGGTGATCCTTCTCATCGTCGGGGCGCTCTTCCTGCCCTACATCGCGGTCGTCTTCGCCAACGGCGGACGGGAGCCGACCCCCTCCGCGACCTTCGGCGACCCGCAAGGGCGCGAACAGAAGCCGGTTTCCGGACAGCGACCAGAAATCGGGTCGTGACATTCTCTTGACTAACCGCGGGGGGTTTCGGTGTACGATTTGTACCGGCGCTCTGGTCCCCCGTCGGAGCGCCCGTGCCGGTGTTCCGGGCCCCCGTCGGAACACCGATGATGCGGCGCCGGGTGGATTGCCCCCGTATCCACCCGGCGCCGCTTTTCAATGTCCGGGGTATCTCCTGGGACTTCCACGGGTCGCGGATGACCCGCCCGTGACGCGTCCTTGAACGCCCCACCTCGGCCGTAGCGCATCCGCGGGAGAAGGCAAGCCCCGGCGGTGGCCTGGTCCGGCCAGGGCCCGAAATCCGGAACCGTCCGTCAGGACGGGACGCTCCTGGACCGATCCGATCCGGCCCGCGCTGCGTACTCCTGGGCACCGGCACCCGCAGTCCCCCGCCCGAGGGGAGGTCTCGTGGACCCAGGATTCCGGCTGGACGACCGCTACCGCCTGGAGCGCCGCCTCGAGCGGCGCGGCCCGGCGCAGGTGTGGGCCGCCCGCGACGATCTGCTCGCCCGCCGCGTCGCCGTGACGGTCGTCGGCGTCCGGCGGACCAGGCGGGACCTGCGGCGGCGGCTCAGGGACGCGGCCCGCGCCGCCGCCGCGCTCGCCCACCCCAACATCGTGACCACCTACGACTACGGCGAGGCGGAGGGCTCCGAAGGAGACGCGCTGGCGTACGCGGTGACGGAGTACCTCGGCGGCGAGTCCCTCGCGGAGCGCCTCACGCGGGGGCTGCCGGGCGCTCAGGAGGCCGTGGACGTGTGCGCGCAGCTCGCCGACGCACTGACCGCCGTCCACGCCTGCGGGATCGTGCACGGCGATCTGAGGCCCGCCCAGGTGTTCCTCACCGCGGACGGCGTGAAGCTCCTCGGCCTCGGCCTCACCGGCGCCCTCACCGAGGAAGCCGCGGAGGCCGGGGAGGCTGCGGACGCGCCGTCCGGGCGGGCTCAGGACGTGGTGGCATTCGGGCGGATCCTCGCCGAATGCCTCACCGGCGACCCGGAGGCCGCAGCGCCTGCCATCGACGCCGGGGACGTGCAGGCCGACCTGGTCGGCCTGGCCGCACGCTGCCGCGCCGGCGCCCCTGCCGAGCGGCCCGGCGCCGCCGACATCGCCCGGATCCTGACGGCCGAGGCCACGGACACGGCGTTTCTTCCAGCGGTGGAAATGCCCGGCTCCCCCGCCGCCGGACGAGGCGGATCGCGGTGGCGCGGGCTGGGACGGGCCGGGCGGGCGGCGGCGCTCGGCGGCGCGGCCGCGGCGGTGCTCGCGCTGGTCCTCGCCCCGCTCGGGGTGATCACGTCGCTGCCGGACGCACCGCGCGGCGTGGCGCTGCCGCCGCTGCCGAACCGGTCCGGCGCGGCGCCGCCGTCCGGTTCCGCGGGAGATCCGGGCGGACGCTCGCCCGCGCCGTCCGCACCGGCGGTCCCGCCCGGCCCGGCCGTCCCGGCGGCTGAGACGCGCGCCGTGACGGTCGGCGCGCTCGCGCGGATGCGGCGCGCGATCGACGTGGGCATCGCGGCCGGCGAGGTCGGGACGCGGTTCGGCGCCGACCTGGCCCGCGAGGTCAGCACGCTGCTGAACCAGGTGGACGGCGGCGAGCCGGTGGACCTCGGCGGGCGGGTGGAGCGGATCCGCGCGGCCATCGCCGGCCGGGCCCCCGGCGAGGTCTCCCCCGGACGCGCGGCGGGCCTCACCGCGCTGCTCGAAGAAGTCCCCGTCCGGTCCTGAACCGCCGGACCCCTTGACGGACGACACCGATGAGACGAACATCACACCTGCCCCTACTGAGACAGATCATCAATGTGTCTCATGGAGATCGGCGATGAACGGACGCGACGACATGCCCGAGTGGGCGCCCCGAAACCCGCCGGGAACGGGCGGGACCAGCAGCACTTACACCTTCCTGGGCACCTCCTACCTGGGCGGCTTCCCGTCGGGCACGGCAGTGGGCGGTGCGGGCGTGGCTGCGGGCGACACGTCCACCGCCGCTGGGGGCGCCGGGCGGACCGGCAGGCGGCCGGGGCCGGCGCACGCGGCCGCCAAATCGGCCTGGTGGCGCCGGCGCTCGTTCCGTCCGCCGAAGCGGGTCGGCGGCGAGCTGCTGGGGCCGCTCGCGGGGGCCGCGGGGCTGATGCTGCTGGCGGGCCTCGGCGTGTACGCGCTCGCGTCCCGCGCGGGCGAGTGCTCGGGCGACGGCGCGCTCACCGTCGAGGTGGCCGCGGCCCCGGACGTCGCGCCCGCGGTGATCCGGGCCGCGCGGCGGTTCAACGACGACCGCCACGAGGTCGCTGGCCGGTGCGCCCGCGCCCTGGTGCGGCCGGCCGAACCGGCCGCGGTCGCGACGCTGCTGTCCGGCCGGGGCAGCGCCGGGGTCACCGAGCCGCCGGACGTCTGGATCCCCGACTCGTCCCTCTGGACGAAGCTCGTCGAGGGCACCGGCCGGGACGGGACCGCCACCGGGCCGATCGGCACGGCGCCGACCGCCACGGGGCCGTTCGTCCGGCTCGGCGGGATGGCGTCGGCCCCGATCGTCCTGGCGATGCCGCGCGGGCTGGCGGCGCAGCTGCGGAACCTCGGGGCGCCGGCGCGGCCGACCTGGCGGGAGCTGCTGGCGGCGGCCGGGACGGCCGGGAACTCCGACCGGGGGCCCGGCGTCGGCGGGGGCGGCGGCGTGATCCCGCCGCGGCTGCTGCGGCTCCAGGTCCCCGACCCCGACCGCGACGCCACCGGGATGGGCGCGCTGCTCCTGGCCAGCGCGCTGCTGTCGGGCGACGCCGAGGGCCGGGCGCTGTTCACCGGCGTGGTGCGGACGTTCCGCGAGGGGGTCGTGGCGTCGGTGAAGGCGGAGTTCGACGCGTTCCGGAAGGCGGGCGGCGACGACCGCTATCCCGTCGCGCTCGCGCCGGAGCAAGCCGTGTTCGCCTACAACGCGCGGCGTCCGCCCGAGCCCGCGACCGCGGTGTATCCGGCCGAGGGGACCGTGTTCCTCGACCATCCCGTCACCGTCCTGTCGAAGGACCCGGCGACGGTGAGCGCGGGCAGGCTGCTGTGGGAGGCGCTCTCGTCCGGGGAGACGCGCGACGACGTCCGGAGCCTCGGGTTCCGGACGCCCGACGGCGCCGCGCCCGCCGCGTTCTCCGAGCGGACCGGCCTGAACCCGGGCGCGCCGAAGGCGCTGCCGCCCGCGCCGGCGGCGGAGGTGCGGCGCACCATGCAGCAGTGGGCGCAGCTGTCGCTGAGCATCCGGATGCTGAGCGTCATCGACGTCTCCGGGTCCATGAACGAGCGGGTCGCGCCGGGCGTGACGCGGCTGCAGTCGACGGTCCGCACCGCGCAGGGCGGGCTGTCGCTGCTGCCGGGCGACAGCGAGCTCGGCCAGTGGGTGTTCTCCACGAAGCTGGGCGGCGGACGCGACTGGCGGGAACTGGTGAGCGTCGGCCCCCTGGACGAGCGGCTCGGCTCCGCCACCCGCCGCCAGCTCGTGCTCAGCGCGTTCGCGCAGATCAGGGTCAAGAGGGGCGGCGGGACGGGCCTGTACGACACGGTCATGGCCGCGTTCGACCACATGAAGCGGACCTACAAGCCGGAGTACGTGAACTCCGTCCTCCTCTGGACGGACGGCAGGAACGAGGACCCGGAGGGCCCCTCGCTCGCCGAGGCCCTGGACCACATTCGCCGCGGGCACGACCCGGAGCGTCCCGTCCTGATCAACATGTTCGGGTACGGCCCGGACGTCGACGTCCGGGAGCTGAGGCGGATCGCGCGGCTGACGAACGGCGACGCCTACGTGGCCGAGACGCCGGGCCAGGTCCAGGACCTCTTCCTCAAGGCGCTGTCCAGGCGCGTCTGCGAACCGGAGTGCTGACCGACGAATCCGCCGGGTTCCCATCCGCGCCGCGATTGATTCTAGAATATGGTTCGAGTTAGGTTGTGCGTTCTGCCAGGCCAGGGAGCGAAAGGGGACCCGCGTGCGCCGCACCCTGTTCAACGAGGACCACGAGGCGTTCCGGGAGATGATCCGGGCGTTCGTCGAGGCCGAGGTCGCGCCGGTCTACGGCGAGTGGGAGGACGCGGGCCACCCGCCGCGCGACTTCTACCGGCGGCTCGGCGAACTCGGCGTGCTCGGCATCCAGGTCCCCGAGGAGTACGGCGGCGCGGGCGAGACCAGCTTCAAGTACCAGGCGGTGGTGTCCGAGGAGTGCGCCCGCGCCGGGGTGGGCTTCGGCGGCTACGCGGTGCACGTCAACCTCGTCCTGCCCTACCTGCTGAAATACGGCTCCGACGAGCAGAAGAAGCGGTGGCTGCCGCCGTTCGCGTCCGGCGAGATGATGACGGCCATCGCGATGACCGAGCCCGGCACCGGCTCCGACCTCGCCGGGATGCGGACGACCGCGCGCCGCGACGGCGACCACTACGTCCTGAACGGCGCCAAGACGTTCATCACCGGCGGCGTCCTCGCCGACCGGGTGCTCGTCGTCGCCCGCACCTCCCCCGCCGCGCCGGAGAACCGCCGCGCGGGCCTGTCGATCCTGGCCGTGGACACCGGGAGCGAGGGCTACTCCGTCGGCCGCAAGCTGGAGAAGATCGGGCTGCGCAGCTCCGACACCGCCGAGCTGTCGTTCACCGACGTCCGGGTGCCGGTGGACGACCTCCTCGGCGAGGAGGGCCGCGGGTTCGAGTACCTGGCGCACAACCTGGCCGAAGAGCGTCTCGGCATCGCGACCAGCTCCTACGCGTCCGCGGCGGCCGCCGTGGAGTTCGCCCGCAGGTACGTGCAGGACCGGACGGTCTTCGGCAAGACCGTCTCGTCGTTCCAGAACACCAAGTTCGTCCTCGCCGAGTGCGCCACCGAGGTCGAGGCCGCGCGGTCGCTGGTGGACCGCTGCATCGAGGCCCTCGACGCCGGGGAGCTGACGCCCGCCGACGCCGCCGTCGCCAAGCTGTTCTGCACCGAGGTGCAGGGCCGCGTGGTCGACAAGTGCCTGCAGCTGCACGGCGGCTACGGCTACATCCTGGAGTACCCGATCGCGCGGCTGTACGCGGACGCCCGCGTCACCCGCATCTACGGTGGCACCAGCGAGGTCCTCAAGACCATCATCGCCAAGGACCTCCAGGTCTGACCCGGGCCAGGACCTCCAGGTCCGACTCAGTAGGTCCGGGCGGCGGCCAGCTCCCGGGCCAGGGCGTCCGGGGCGTCGGCGAGGGACGGCCCGTACCAGGTGAGGCACCGTCCGTCGACGAGCGCGACGTCGACGCCCGGGAACGACTCGGGGCCGTCGTCCGCGGTGAACCGGTAGGGCTCGTCCGGCAGGACGACCAGGTCGGCGCCGGACGCGTTCAGCTCGCCGAGCGGGACCTTCGGGTACCGGTCGGCGTGGCCGGCGTAGACGTTGGACACGCCCAGGCGGGACAGGACGTCGCCGGTGAAGGTGTCGCGTCCGACGACCATCCACGGCCGCCGCCAGATCGCGATCACCGCGCTTCGCCGCTTGCCGGGCGTGACGCCGGACCAGGCGCGGGACGCCTCGTCCAGCCAGCCCGGCGCCGGGACGCGGCACGCCTCGGCGAGCATCCGGCGCAGCGACGCCAGCGCCTCGTCCACGGTGCGGATCTCCGTCATCCACACCGCGATCCCGGCGGCGCGCATCGCCTCGACGTCGGCCGGACGGTTCTCCTCGGTGTTGCCGAGGACGACGTCCGGCCGCAGCTCCGCGATCCTCTCCAGGTCGGGGTTCTTGGTGCCCCGGACGCGCGGCACGTCCAGGCCGGCGGGGTGGGTGCACCAGTCGGTGGCGCCCGCCAGCAGGCCGGGAGCGGTGACCGCGACCGTCTCCGTCAGCGACGGGACGATCGACACCACCCGGCGCACCCGGTCCGGAACCGGGACCGGGGCGCCGGTGTCGTCGAGCGGAGTCACACGTTGCGGCGGTATTGACCGCCGACCTCGAAGAACGCGTCGGTGATCTGCTGGAGGCTGCAGACGCGGGCGGCGTCCATCAGCACCGCGAACACGTTCTCGCCGGCCTGCGCCGCGTCCTTCAGCGCGTCGAGGGCCGTCCGCGCCTCGTCGCGGCGCGCGTCCTGGTAGCCGCGGACGCGGTCGAGCTGGGACCGCTTCTCGTCCTCGGTGGCGCGGGCCAGCTCGATCGTGTCGGGCGTCCCGTCGCCGGAGTCCGGGCTGCGGAACGTGTTGACGCCGACGATCGGCAGGGAGCCGTCGTGCTTGCGCTGCTCGTACAGCATCGACTCGTCCTGGATGCGGCCGCGCTGGTAGCCGGTCTCCATCGCGCCGAGGACGCCGCCGCGCTCGCTGATGCGGTCGAACTCCGCCAGCACCGCCTCTTCGACGAGGTCGGTCAGGTCGTCGATGATGTACGACCCCTGCAGCGGGTTCTCGTTCATCGCCAAACCCCACTCGCGGTTGATGATGAGCTGGATCGCCAGGGCGCGGCGCACCGATTCGGCCGTCGGGGTCGTGACGGCCTCGTCGTAGGCGTTGGTGTGGAGGCTGTTGCAGTTGTCGTAGATGGCGATGAGGGCCTGCAGCGTCGTGCGGATGTCGTTGAAGTCCATCTCCTGCGCGTGCAGGGAGCGCCCGGACGTCTGCACGTGGTACTTCAGCTTCTGGCTGCGCTCGTTGGCGCCGTACCGGTCGCGCATGGCGACGGCCCAGATGCGGCGGGCGACGCGTCCGAGGACGCTGTACTCGGGGTCCATGCCGTTGGAGAAGAAGAACGACAGGTTGGGCGCGAAGTCGTCCACGTCCATGCCGCGCGCCAGGTACGACTCGACGTAGGTGAACCCGTTGGCGAGGGTGAACGCGAGCTGGCTGATGGGGTTCGCGCCCGCTTCGGCGATGTGGTAGCCGGAGATGGACACCGAGTAGAAGTTGCGGACCTTGTTGGCGATGAACCATTCCTGGATGTCGCCCATCATCCGCAGCGAGAACTCGGTGGAGAAGATGCAGGTGTTCTGCCCCTGGTCCTCCTTGAGGATGTCGGCCTGGACGGTGCCGCGCACGGTGGACAGCACGCGCGCGCGGATCGCGGCGGCCTCCTCCCCGGACGGCGCGCGCCCGTGCTCCTCGTAGAAGGCGTCGAGGCCCTGGTCTATGGCGGTGTTGAGGAAGAACGCCAGGATCGTCGGGGCGGGGCCGTTGATGGTCATCGACACCGACGTCGTCGGCGAGGACAGGTCGAACCCGTCGTAGAGGGCCTTCATGTCGTCCAGCGTCGCGATCGACACGCCGGACGTGCCGACCTTGCCGTACACGTCGGGACGCTCGTCCGGGTCGCGCCCGTACAGGGTGACGGAGTCGAACGCGGTGGACAGGCGCGTCGCGGGCTGCCCTTCCGAGAGCAGCTTGAAGCGGCGGTTGGTGCGGAACGGGTCGCCCTCCCCCGCGAACATGCGCGCCGGGTCCTCGTTGTCGCGCTTGAAGGGGAACACGCCCGCGGTGTACGGGAACCGTCCGGGGAGGTTCTCGTTGCGCAGGAAGCGCAGCAGTTCGCCGTGTTCGGTGTAGCGCGGCAGCGCGACGCGCGGGATGCGGCTGCCCGACAGCGACTCGCGGGTCAGCTTGGTGTGCAGCTCCTTGTCGCGGATCCGCACGACCTGCTCGTCGCCGGAGTACGACTCCACGACCGCGGGCCAGCCCTCGATCAGGTCGGCGTTCTCCGGCGCCACGTCCCGGCGCGCCCCGGCCAGCAGCTCTTCGACCTCGGACGCGTCGGTCAGCTCGGCGCGGACCTCGTCCAGCCGCTGGACGCGCCGCACCGCCTCGATCTGCTTCACCGTGTCGGCGTGGTAGCCGCGGACGGTTTCGGAGATGTCCGACAGGTACCGCACCCGGCCGGGCGGGATGACGGTCGCCGCGCCGGTCGACACCTTCGACGTGATCTCGGGGAGGACGCCGTCCGCCAGCTCCAGCCCGTGCTCGCCGAGCAGCCCGCCCAGATGCTGGTAGAGCGCGGTGACGCCGTCGTCGTTGAACGTGGCGGCGCTGGTGCCGAACACGGGCATGTCCTCGGGCCGCTGCCCGAACGCCTCCCTGTTGCGGACGAGCTGCCGCGACACGTCCCGCAGCGCGTCGGCCGCGCCGCGCCGCTCGAACTTGTTGATCGCGACGACGTCTGCGAAGTCGAGCATGTCGATCTTCTCGAGCTGGGTCGCGGCGCCGAACTCGGGCGTCATCACGTACAGCGACACGTCGACCAGCGGGACGATCGCGGCGTCGCCCTGCCCGATGCCGGGCGTCTCCAGGATGACGAGGTCGTATCCGGCGGCCTTGCAGGCGCCGACGATGTCCTCGATGTTGTCGGGCAGCTCCCGCGCGCCGCGGGTCGCCAGCGAGCGGAAGAAGACGTGGTCGCCGTCCAGGGCGTTCATCCGGATCCGGTCGCCGAGCAGCGCGCCGCCGCCGCGCCGCCGCGTCGGGTCGACGGCCAGGACCGCGACGCGCAGCTTGTCCTGCTGGTCGACGCGGAGCCGCCGCACCAGCTCGTCGGTGAGGGACGACTTGCCGGAGCCGCCCGTCCCGGTGATCCCGAGCACGGGGACGGGCCGCTTGCCCGCCGCCTCGGCGAGCAGCGCCCGGTCGTCATCGGGCAGCTTCCCGGCCTGGAGGCAGGTGATGGCCCGCGCCAAGGCGTGCCGCTCCCCCGCCACGACGGCCTCGGCCGGGGCGGGCTCGGCGGCGAGGTCGACGTCGCAGTCGCGCACCAGCTCGTTGATCATTCCCGGCAGGCCGAGCCGCTGGCCGTCCTCCGGCGAGAAGATCCGCACCCCGGCGTCGGACAGCCGCGCGATCTCCTCGTGGACGATCACGCCGCCGCCCCCGCCGAACACCTTCACGTGCTCGGCGCCGGCCTCCTTCAGGCTGCGCGACAGGAACTCGAAGTACTCGACGTGGCCGCCCTGGTAGGAGCTGATCGCGACGCCCTGCGCGTCCTCCTCCAGGACGGCGTCGACGACCTCGCGGACCGAGCGGTCGTGCCCGAGGTGCACCACCTCGGCGCCCTGGGACTGCAGGATGCGCCGCATGATGTTGATCGCCGCGTCGTGGCCGTCGAACAGGGCCGCCGCCGTCACGAACCGCACCGGGTGCTCGGGCTTGTGCAGGTCCCCCGTCACCGCTCTCACCTCAACCCTTGGACATCCAATATTTGGAAGTTAAAGTAGTTTCCATGCGCGAGCCAGTCAAGACCACGTACGGTGGCCCGATGCCCGACATGCCCGACCCGATCGCGGAGGCCCGCCGGCAGTGGAGCCTCCGGTGGCCCGAGCACGCCGACCACATGGCGGCCGTCACGTCGGTCATGCGGGCCCAGCAGCTCCTGCTGAGCCGCATCGAGGCCGTCCTCAAACCGTACGCGCTGACGTTCGCCGCCTACGAGGCCCTGCGGCTGCTCGCCTTCACGCGCACCGGCACGCTCCCGATGGGCAAGATGGGCGCCCGCCTCATGGTCCACCCCGCCTCGGTCACCAACGTGATCGGACGCCTGGAGCAGCGCGGCCTCGTCGGCCGCGGCCCCTCCCCCGACGACCGCCGCGTCGTCCTCGCCACGATCACGCCCGCCGGACGCGAGCTCGCCGAGGAGGCGACCCTGGCGCTCAACGAGTCCGGCTTCGGCATCGCCGGGCTCCCCGCCGCGCAGGCCGCCGAGATCACGACCGCGCTCCACCCCGTCCGCCTCGCCGCCGGCGACGTCGACGTCGATTAACAAGGGCGTCCCATATGCTGCGGTTCTGTATCCGGTGTGCCGCGAGGAGGCTCAATGACGGATTCGCCGACGATGACGTACGGCGGCTATCTCCGGCTCGATGATCTCCTGTCCTGCCAGGAGCCCAGGACGACCGCCCACGACGAGCTGCTGTTCGTGATCATCCATCAGGTGTACGAGCTGTGGTTCAAGCAGATCCTGCACGAGTCGGCGCTGCTGCAGCGCCGGCTGGAGGAGGGCAACAGCGCGGGCTCGCTGCACACGGCGCGCCGCATCGCCAAGATCCTCAAGACGGTGGTCGGGCAGCTGGACGTCCTGGAGACGATGACGCCCCGCCAGTTCGCCGCGTTCCGCGGCGAGCTCGGCACGTCCAGCGGGTTCCAGAGCGAGCAGTTCCGCGAGATCGAGGCCGTCCTCGGGCGGCG
The DNA here is from genome assembly GCF_044326405.1 of Actinomadura sp. 1N219. Classification (NCBI taxonomy): domain Bacteria; kingdom Bacillati; phylum Actinomycetota; class Actinomycetes; order Streptosporangiales; family Thermomonosporaceae; genus Actinomadura; species Actinomadura sp. 1N219. The sequence continues at coordinate 18,181 of NZ_JBIRAY010000003.1, forward strand.
CGCGTTCCCCGCCTCCGACCTGCGCGACGACGAGCGGCTCCAGGCGGCGGTGGCGCGGCCGTCGATGTTCGACTCGCTGCTGCGCTACCTGGACGGGCTCGGGTTCCCCGTCCCGCCAGCCGCGCTCGACCGCGACACGTCCCGCCCGTGGGAGCCGGACGCCGGGGTGCAGAAGGCGCTGGTCGCGGTCTACGCGGACGAGTCCGGGCCCGGCATGGAGGTCTGCGAGGCGCTCGTCGACGTGGACGAGGGCATCCAGGAATGGCGGTACCGGCACCTGAAGATGGTCGAGCGGACCATCGGCGCGAAGATCGGCACCGGCGGGTCGGCCGGGGCCGACTACCTGCGCAGCACGCTGTTCGCCCCCGCGTTCCCCGATCTCTGGGAGGTCAGATCCCAGACAGAGCCGGAAAGTGCAGGGGAGGTCCCCGTCCATGGGGCGTGATGAAGGCGGCGAGGAGCGGGTCGCGATCGTCGGCGCGGGACTGGCGGGCTGCCTGCTGGCCGTCCTGCTCGGACGCCGGGGCGTCCCCGTGACGGTGTACGAGCGGCGTCCCGACCCGAGGGTCGCGGGCGCCGAGCGCGGGCGCTCGATCAACCTGGCGATCTCGGCGCGCGGCCTTGCGGCGCTGGAGCAGGTGGGGCTGCGCGACCAGTTGCTCAAACAGGCGCTTCCCATGCACGGCCGGATGGTGCACCCGCTGCCGGGCGGGCAGAACTTCCAGCCGTACAGCGCGGACGGCGAGCGCGCGATCAACTCCGTCAGCCGGGCCGAGCTGAACCGGTCGCTGCTGGACACGGCCGAGGCCACGCCCGGCGTCACCCTGCGGTTCTCCCAGCGCGTCACCGGCGTGGACGCCGACGCCGGGACGATCCTCCTAGACGACACGGACTCCGAGCCAGCCGACGTCGTCCTCGCCGGGGACGGCGCCTACAGCGCGGTCCGCAAGTCCCTGGCCCTGGACGGCGACGACGCCGACTTCCTGGAGCACGGCTACAAGGAGCTGACCGTCCCGCCGAAGGACGGCGAGTTCGCGCTCGACCCGGACGCGCTGCACATCTGGCCGCGCGGCACCTCGATGATGATCGCGCTGCCGAACCTCGACCGGTCGTTCACATGCACGCTGTTCTGGCCCAAGGACGACTTCGCCGCGCTCGACACCCCCGAGAAAGTCGCCGCCTACTTCGAGCTCCACTATCCCGACGTCGCGCAACTCATGCCCGATCTGGCCGACGACTACGAGCACAACCCGGTCGGGTCGCTGGTGACCGTCCGGTGCTGGCCGTGGACGCGGTACGGGGACGGCGCGCTCGTGGCGCTGCTCGGCGACGCCGCGCACGCGATCGTCCCGTTCTTCGGGCAGGGCGCCAACTGCGCGTTCGAGGACTGCATCGAGATCGACCGCTGCCTGACCGAGGCGGGCGGCGACTGGGCCCGCGCGCTGTCGCTCTACCAGGAGCGGCGCAAGGCCAACACCGACGCGATCGCCGAGATGGCCCTCGACAACTTCGTCGAGATGCGCGACCGCGTGTCGTCGCCGGTGTACCGGGCGAAGCAGGCGGCGACGCACGCGCTGGAGCGGCGGCTGGCGGGACGCTACGTGTCCCGCTACGAGCTGGTGTCGTTCTCGACGCTGCCGTACGCGGAGATCCCGGCCCGGATCAGGCGGCAGAACCGCGTCCTCGCGGCGTGCGTGCTCGGCGGCGCGGCCGTCGTCGCCCTGGCCGCCCGCGCGCTCCGCCGCCGCTAGCTCAGCCGCGGCGGCGGGCAGCCTCGCGGACGGCGCGGCGGCCCGCGACGAGGTCGGCGACGGCCGCCGCCAGCGCCGCCAGGACGAACACCAGGATGACGATCAGCCCGTGCCGGAACGCCGCCGCCCAGTCCCCGCCCGCCCCGGCGACGGTGGCGAAGAACACCGACCCGACCGCGGCGATGCCCGTCGCGGTGCCGACCCGCTGGCCCGTCTGCAGGACGCCCGCCGCGCTGCCGCCCTCGGTGTAGTGCACCTCCGACAGGGTGATCGTCTGGTTCGGCGCGATGACCAGGCCGCTGCCGAGGCCCGCGATCAGCAGCGGCGCCGCCGTCCACCAGGCCACGCCGGACCCCGGATGCACCTCGACCGCCACCCACGCCGCGCCGAGACCGACCAGGACCACGCCGAGCCCCGCGGCGACCAGCGGGCGCCCGTACCGCGCCACGACCTGGCCGCCCGCCGCGGACGCGATGCCGGACCCGACCGCGAACGGGGTGATCGCCAGTCCCGCGCCGAGCGCGCTGTAGCCGAGGCCGTTCTGCAGGTAGAGCGTGAAGATGAAGAAGATCGCGGTGAACCCGGCGAAGTACAGCAGCGCGATCGCGGAGCCGAGCGCGTACGAGCGGAGCCGGAACAGGCCGAGGTCCACCATCGGCGTCCCCGCGCGGCGCTCCCACACGGTGAACAGCGCGATCAGGGCCGCGCCCGCGAGCACGAGCAGCCATTTCAGGTCGCTCTTCCACTGCTGCTCCTGGACGAGCGGCAGCAGCACGCACACCACGCCCGCGCCGAGCAGGATGACGCCGAGCGGGTCCAGGCCCTGCCGTTCCCCGTAGACGGGCGCGGGCAGGAGCCGCCACGCCAGCATCAGCGCCGCCACGCCTACCGGGACGTTGACGTAGAACACCCAGCGCCACCCCTCCTCGGACCCGGCGACGGCGATCAGCCCGCCGCCGAGCAGCGGCCCGACGGCCGTGGCGATGCCGATCACGGCGCCGAGCGCGCCGAACGCCCGCCCCCGCTCCGCGCCGTGGAACAGCTGCTGGATCAGCCCGGCGACCTGCGGGTTCAGGATCCCGCCCGCGACGCCCTGGACGAGCCGCGCCAGGACGAGGAGCGAGATCGTCGGCGCGATCCCCGCCGCCGCGCTCGCCAGCGTGAACAGCGCCAGCCCGAAAAGGAACACGGCGCGGCGGCTGCGGGCGTCGCCGAGCCGCCCGGCCGGGACGAGGACGAGCCCGAACGTCAGCGCGTACCCCGACAGGATCCACTGCAGCTCGGCGGCGGAGGCGTGCAGGCCCTCCCGGATCGACGGGAGCGCCACGTTGACGATGCTGACGTCCAGCAGCGTCATGAACGCCGCGACCAGGCAGACCGAGAGCGCCTTCCAGCGGCGCCGCCGCTCCGCCGCCCGGCCGCCGGCGTCCGCAGGCTCCGTCCGCACGGCAGGGTCCTATCCGGGGATCACCCGGCGAAACGCGCGTCACCGGCCGGAACGCGAGCCGGGCGCGCCGCGTCCGGCGGGCTGTGCCAGAGTTGCCGGATGACCGACTCCGCTCAGGGAACCGGCCCCGGCCCCGAGGAACTGCAGTGCTCCGCCAAGGGCTGCCGCGCCGACGCCGTGTGGGCGCTGCGGTGGAACAACCCGAAGATCCACACCCCGGACCGGCGGAAGATCTGGTTCGCGTGCGACGAGCACCGCGAGAGCCTGTCGGTGTTCCTCGACCGCCGCGACTTCCTGAAGGACGTCGTCCCCGTCGCCGAGCGGGACGCGCCCGCGAAAGAGGAGGGCTAGAGGGCTAGGCGTCGTCGAGGACCGTCTCGCCCGCCTGCCCCGGGACCTCGGGGGCGGGCGCGGGGACGTCGGAGGCGGGCGCGGAGAGGTCGGGGGCGGGCGCTGGGACGTCGGGCACGTCGGCGGCCGCGTTCCAGCCCTCGGCCATCTCGGTCAGACGGGCGGCGGCGTCCCGCGCGGGCGCGCCGCGCCCGACCGCGAGGCCGAGCAGGTACGCGGTGACCGGCGCGCCGGGCCGCGCGACGCCGTGCGCGACGTCGCGGGCGAGGTCCAGGACCAGGCCCTGGTCGATGTCGCCGCGCTCCAGGCCCAGTTCGAGGCAGGCCGCGTTGATCCAGTCCTCCAGCACCGGCATGGGTCCCCCTTCTCGCGTCGTCCCGCCGAACCTGCCCACTTTCACCCGATCAAAGCAGGTGCTCGGCGGCGGCCAGATCCTCGGGGGTGTCGCAGTCGTACCAGGCCGGGCGCGTGCCGGGCGGCGGCGCGACCAGGGCGGGTTCGAGCGGGCCGAGGAGCCCGCGCAGCGACGCGCCCGGGTAGGCGCTGAGAGCGTCCCGCAGCGTCGCGGCCCGCCAGCAGCCGGCGAGCCATTGCTCGCGGCCCTCGTCGTCCAGGAGGACGGCTCCGGCCCGCTCCCCCGCCGCGTCCAGCAGCCGGGCCACGTGGACGGGACGCAGGAACGGCAGATCCGCCGCCAGCAGCACCAGCCACGGCGACCGCACCTCCGCCAGCCCCGCCCGGAGCGCCGGGACCGGCCCCGCGCCCGGCGGATCCTCCCGCACGAAGACGGCCTCCGGCAGGACGTCCCGACGCGGCCCCACCACGATCAGCCGGGACGATCCCGACGCGGCCGCCGCAGCCCATTCGAGCAGCGTCCGCCCGCCGAGCGGCGCGGCGGGCTTGTCGGCGCCGAACCGCCGGGCCCGCCCGCCCGCCAGCAGCACCGCGTCGAACGGCACAGAGCCTCAGCCGCCGATCGCCGACATGGGCCGGGCCGGTTGCAGGAAGGACGGGTCGTCGATGCCGTGCCCCGCTCGCTTGGCCCACACCGCCTTGCGCCACCGCTCGGCCAGCTCGGCGTCGTCGGCTCCGGCGCGCAGAGCGTCCCGGAGGTTGGACTCCTCGGTGGCGAACAGGCAGTTGCGGATCTGCCCGTCGGCGGTGAGCCGCACCCGGTCGCACGCGCCGCAGAACGGCCGGGACACCGAGCCGATCACGCCGACCCTGTACGGGCCGCCGTCCACGGTGAACGACTCGGCGGGGGCGCTGCCGCGGTCATGCTCCTCGTCCGGGGCGATCGCGAACGCCGCGGACAGCCGCTCCAGGATCTCGTCGGCGGTGATCATGTCGTGGCGCGTCCAGCCGTGCTGGGCGTCCAGCGGCATCTGCTCGATGAAGCGGAGCCGGTAGCCGTGGTCGAGGCAGTACCGCAGCAGCGGGACGGCCTCGTGGTCGTTGATCCCCCGCATCAGCACCGCGTTGATCTTCACGGGTTCCAGCCCGGCGGTCCGCGCCGCCGCGAGGCCGGTCAGGACGTCGTCCAGCCGGTCGCGGTGCGCGAGCCGCTTGAACGTGTCCGGGTCGAGGGTGTCGAGGGACACGTTCACCCGGTCGAGCCCCGCCTCGGCCAGCGGCCCCGCGAGCCGGTCGAGCCCGATGCCGTTGGTGGTCAGCGAGATCTGCGGGCGCGGCGCCAGCTCCGCCGTCCGCCGGACGACGTCGGGCAGGCCGCGCCGCAGCAGCGGCTCGCCGCCGGTGTAGCGGACCTCGGTGACGCCGAGGTCCCGGACGGCCAGCCCGACCAGCCGGATGACCTCGTCGTCGGTGAGCAGCTCCGGCTTGGGCAGCCAGTCCAGGCCCTCCGGCGGCATGCAGTACGAGCAGCGCAGATTGCAGCGGTCGGTGAGGGAGACCCGCAGGTCCGTCGCGGTTCGGCCGAATGTGTCGACCAGCACGGGCACCCCTTCCTGCTGATTACGGTCGATCTCTCCACCCTATTGCGGTGGTTGACGATCCGTCCCTCACGAGAGACGGTACTCATCCGTCCGGCATCTGGGAGGCTGCGTGACCACGGTACGGAAGTGGGAGTTCGCGGGGACGCGGGGCGCCGTCGCGGCCAGGATCTGGACGGACGGCGACCCCTGGTACATCGCCGTCCTCGTGCACGGATACGGCGAGCACCTCGGCCGCTACGACCACGTCGCGGACGTCCTCGCCAGGCACGGCGCCGTCGTCTGCGGCCCCGACCACATGGGCCACGGCCGCTCCGCCGGCGACCGCGTGCTGGTCGAGGACTACGACGACGTGGTCGCCGACCTGCACACGGTCGTGGAGTCGGCGCGCGGCGACCATCCGGGGCTGCCCGTCGTCATGATCGGGCACTCGATGGGCGGGCTGATCGCGTCCCGGTACGCCCAGCTGCACGGCGGCGTCCTCGCCGCGCTGGTGCTGTCCGGGCCGGTGCTCGGCCGCTGGCACGTCGTGGACGAGCTGCTCCCCCTGGACGAGATGCCCGACGAGCCGATCGACACGTCCGTCCTGTCCCGCGACCCGGCCGTCGGGAAGGCGTACGCCGAGGACCCGCTCGTCTGGCACGGCCCGTTCAGGAAGACCACCGTCAAGGCGCTCGACACCGCGCTCAGGCGTGTCAGCGCGCACGGCTCCCTCGGCGACCTGCCGACCTTCTACATGCACGGCGCCGCGGACGAGCTCGTCCGCCCGCGCGACACGCGGACCGGGATCGACGCCGTCCGCGGCACCGACTTCACCGAGCGCCTCTACCCCGGCGCCCGCCACGAGGTCTTCAACGAGACCAACCGCGAGGAGGTCCTCGCCGACGTCACCGCCTTCGTCGACGGCGTCCTCACCTGACCGGCCGCCGCTCCCGACCGCCCGGCCGCCCCACCGCCCGGCCGCCCGCTCAGCCCTTGACGCAGATGAGCTGGCGGAGGTGGGCGACGACCTCGACCAGGTCGGACTGCGCCTCGATGACCGTCTCCAGGTCCTTGTAGGCGCCGGGGATCTCGTCGATGACGCCGCTGTCCTTGCGGCACTCGACCCCCCTCGTCTGCTCGATCAGGTCGTCCACGGTGAAGTTCTTGCGGGCCTTGTTGCGGCTCATCCTGCGGCCCGCGCCGTGCGAGGCGGAGTTGTACGCGGTCTCGTTGCCGAGCCCGCGGACGATGTAGGTGCCCGTCGCCATCGAGCCCGGGATGATCCCGAGGTCGCCGGCGCCCGCGCGGATCGCGCCCTTGCGGGTGACGAGCAGCTCGACGCCGTCGTACTCCTCCTCCGCCACGTAGTTGTGGTGGCAGGAGATGACCTGGTCCCACCTGCAGCGCTGCTCGCCGAACCGCCTGGTCACGACGTCCTGCGCGAGCGCCATCATGACGGCGCGGTTGCGGCGCGCGTACTCCTGCGCCCAGAACAGGTCGTGGCGGTAGGCGTCCATCTTGGCGGTGCCGGTGAGGAACACGGCGAGGTCGTTGTCCGGCAGGTCCTGGTTGTGCGGCAGCTTGCGGGCGGCCTCGATGTGCTGCTCGGCCAGCTCGTTGCCGATGTTGCGGGACCCCGAGTGCAGGACGAGCCAGATCGCGCCCTCGTCGTCCGCGCACAGCTCCAGGAAGTGGTTGCCGCCGCCGAGCGTGCCCATCTGCTGGCGGGCGCGTCCGTGGCGGGACCGCACCGCCGGGTGCAGGTCGTCGAGCGACTTCCAGAAGTCGTACCAGCCGCGCTCCTTCAGGTTCGGCAGCGCGGACGGGTCGACGGCCTGCCGGTGCGAGCCGCGGCCGACCGGGATCGCCTTCTCCAGCTTCGAACGCAGCACGGACAGGTCGTCGGGCATGTCCTCGACGGTGAGGGACGACTTCGCGGCGGTCATCCCGCAGCCGATGTCGACGCCGACGGCCGCCGGGGACACCGCGTCCTTCATCGCGATGACCGAGCCGACGGTGGCGCCCTTGCCGTAGTGGACGTCGGGCATCACCGCGAGGCCCTCCACCCACGGCAGGGCGGAGACGTTGCGGAGCTGGTCGAGGGCGAGGTCCTCGACGGTGCCGGGGTCGGTCCACATCCGGATGGGAACGCGGCCGCCCTTGATGGTCTGGTACGGCATTCCTTCTCCTTGCTCGACGGGAACCGAACCGTGATCTATGACGCCAGAGCCGGGGCCCGCGGTTCAACCGGTTTTCCCCGTATGGAGCGTCAGGAACGGCGGCGTTCGGTGAGGCCGAGGCCGTCCAGGTGGCGGAGCAGGGCGACGGCGACGCGGCGGCTCGTGCCCAGGGCGTCGGCCGCCTGCCCCGGCCTGAACGGCTGCGGCAGCCCGGACAGGACGCGCAGCGCCTCCTGGTCGGCGCCCGGCAGCAGGACGATCTCGTCGTCGCCGTCCGCGGCGATGCGCAGGACGGCGCCCGCGCGTTCGGCGGCGGCGAGGGCGTCGCCGGTCAGGCCCAGCTCGGCCAGCCGGTCAATGGCGGGGGCGTCGAACGGCGAGTCCGCCAGGCCGGCCTTGAGGCGCTTCACGGCCGCGGTCCAGACCGGCTGCGCGTCCGCGGGGCCGTAGACGCGTCCGGTCTCCACCCGCAGCGGCGGACGGACGAGCGCCTCCACGAGCTGCCGGGCGGGGAGCCCCAGCCGCAGCCGGACGGTCTCCAGCGGGATGCCGGGCGCGTGCGGGTTCTCGGCCGCGTGCACGGCCGTCTCCTCGGCCAGCCGCTCGAACAGCGCCTCCCAGTGCGCGGGGTCGGCGAGCCATTCGCCGTTCAGCGCGACGGCGTCGTCCGGCGGCGCGCAGCCCATCACCGACAGCTCGGCGCGGCGGAGCACGCCGTGGCGGCGCAGCACGATCGCGCCGTCCGGCCGGTCGGGCCAGGACGCCAGCTCCCGGGCGCGGACCGCCCCCGCGCCGCGCCGCACGAGCGTCGGCGGACGGACGTCCAGCACGCTCACCCCGGCGATCGAGCGGCGCTCCGGGTCGCGCAGGATCCCGGTGTCGCCGAGGTGCAGCGCGAGCCGGCTGTTCAGCGTGAGCCGGGCCGTGTCGGGGCCGAGCGGCCGCAGCCGCACCGGGACGGCCGCGGACCCGAGGTGCAGCGTCATCCGCCGCGCCAGCCTCCCGGACGCCTCCCCGAAGCGGGTGCGGACGTCGACGCAGGTGGTGTGGGTCCAGGCGCCGGCGGCGACGAGCGACATGCCGACGTCGACGCGTCCCGCGTCGCGCAGGGTCAGCACGACGCGGGAGACGCCGCCGACCGTCTCGTGCGGTTCGCCCGCGCAGCCGATCGTCCGGACGCGGACGCGCTCGGCCGCGGGCATGAGCAGCAGCTCGTCGCCGACGGCGACCGTCCCCGCGGTGAGGGTGCCGGTGACGACGGTCTGGCGCCCGGCGGTGAAGGCGTGGTCGATCCACAGCCGCACGGGCGCGTCCGGGTCGGGGACGGGCAGGCGCCCGGCGAGCCGGTCCAGCGCGGCGGCGAGCTCGTCCATCCCGGCGCCGGTCTCGGCGCTGACGGCGACCGCCTCGACGCCGCGCAGCGCGCTGCCGGCGAGCCGCTCGCGGGCCTGCCGCAGCGCGAGCTTCGGGTCGGCGGCGTCGGACCGGGTGACGGCGAGGACGCCGAACCGGACGCCGAGCGCGCCGAGGACGTCCAGGTGCTCCTGCGACTGCGGCATCCAGCCCTCGTCGGCGGCGACGGACAGCAGCACGGCGGGTGCGGGCGCGGCGCCGGCGAGCATCGCCGGGACGTCGCGTTCGCCGCCGGGGACGTCCACGAACGCGACGCGCCGCCCCGAGGGCAGCTCCGTCCAGGCGCCGGGCGCCTCGGTGTCCTTGCCGGTGAGGGCGCGCACGAGCGCGGACTTGCCGTGCCCACCGTGGCCGGCGGTGGTGACGACCTGCATCAGCGGCCTCTCCGTGCATGGACGCAGACGGCCGTGCGGGGGAATTCAACGCGGGGGTAGTGCAGACGAAGGTCCACGGAAGGCAACCCTATGGACGCCGGGGGCCCGCGCAAAACCAGATCCTGCACATACGGCGGATTCAGCCGCGCGCGGCATCGGTGTGGCCGGAATGGGCCTCGAAGTCGTCCACCATGCGGTGGACGAGGCCCGCGAGCCGCTCGCGCTCGCCGGGCGACCACTCGGCGAGGGCCTCGGAGATCCAGCGCCGCCCGGACGCGCGGATCGACTCGACCGCGTGCAGCCCGGAGCCGCTGAGCCCGACCCGCCTGCATCGCTTGTCGTCGGGGTCGGGCAGCAGCTCGACGTATCCGGCCCGCTCCAGCCGCTGCACCTGCCGGGTGACGTGCGGCGCCTCGACGGCGAGCCGGGCGGCCAGCTCCCCCGGGCGCATCGGGCCGTGCTCGGCGAGGGCGCGCAGCAGCGGGACGGCGGCGCGGTCGACCGGGACGCCCGCGGCGATCACCGTGCGGTCGTGCTGGCGGAACCGCGTCAGCATGTGCGCGACCCGGCTCAGCGCCCGCTCGATCTCCGCGACGTCCGACAGCCCGGCGACGTCCGGCGGCTCCGCGACGTGCTCCGGCGGCTCCGCGACGTGCGACGACTCCGTGGCGCCTCGCGGCCCGGCGACGCCCGGTGGCACCGGTGACGACATGCCGCTCACCCTACCCCTCTACAATCCTTAACTTAGGTAAGCAAACTAGTGGAGGTGTGCATGACGGGGGTCCCGACCACGGCGCGCGAGACGGCGGGGCGCCCCGCCGCCGATCCGCCGCGGACCGGCCGCACGCTGCTCGCGCTGGCGGCCGCCGGGATGGTCGTGTCCGTGCAGCAGACCCTGGTGCTCCCGCTCCTGCCCCAGCTCGGCCGTGCCTTCGACGCGCCGATCACCGACGTGACCTGGGTGTTCACCGCGTCCCTGCTGGCCGGGGCGACCGCCACCCCGCTGCTGACGCGGTTCGGCGACATGTACGGCAAGAAGCGGATGATCCTGTTCGCCCTCGGCATGCTGCTGGCGGGCTCGGTGATCTGCGCGCTGTCCGGGTCGCTGCCCGTGCTCATCGCCGGGCGCGCCGTCCAGGGCGTCTCGTCGTCGCTGATCCCGCTGGCCATCGGCATGATCAGGGACACCTTCCCGCGCGACCGGGTCATCATGGCGATCGGGATCGTCAGCGCCACGATGGGCGTCGGCGGCAGCGCCGGCATGATCGTGACCGGGCTGATCGCCGACCGCACCGCCAGCCACCACCCGGTGTTCTGGATCGCCGCCGCGATCGCGGCCGCCGCGCTGGTGCTGGTCGCCGCGGCGGCCAGGGACGTCGGCGGCCGGACCGGCGGGCGGCCCGACTACGTCGGCGCGGCGCTGCTCGCCGGGATGCTGCTCTGCCTGCTGCTCGCGATCAGCGAGGGCAACGCCTGGGGCTGGACGTCCGGCCGCGTGCTCACCCTGTTCGCCGCCGCCGCCGTCCTTTGCGTCGCGTGGGTGGCGATCGAGCTGCGGATCCGCGCGCCGCTGGTGCGGCTGGCCCTGCTGGTCGGGCCGCGGTCGCTGTCGGCCAACCTCGTCTCCGCCCTGCTCGGCTTCTCCATGTTCGCCGCGTTCACGCTGATCTCGGGCTTCGTGCAGGCGCGGCCCGGCGACGTCGGGTACGGCCTGGACGGATCGGTCCTCGACGTCGGCCTCTACATGCTCCCGAACACGGTCACGATGCTGGTGTTCTCCACCATGGCCGGGCGGATCGCCGCCCGCATCGGCCCCGCGTTCACGCTCGCGCTCGGGACGGTGTTCGTCGCGCTGTGCTACGTCTGGCTGGCCGTGTCGAACTCGCACGTGTACGACGTCCTCGCGTTCAGCTCCCTCCAGGGGACCGGGTTCGGGATCGCGTACGCGGCCCTCGGGACGCTCGCCGTCCAGCACGTCCCGATGGACCAGAGCGGCATCGCCAGCGGGATCAACTCGCTCGTCCGCGTCGCGGGCGGCAGCGTCGCCGGGGCGATCACCGCGTCGATCCTGGCCGGGCAGGTCATCCCCGGCACCGTCGAGCCGACCCTGGACGCCTACGTGCTGTGCTTCTGGATCGTCGCCGCGGGCGCCGCGCTGGCCGCCGTCGTCGCCGTCGTGCACGGCCTGCGGCACCCCGACCAGCTCCCCCGGGACGGCCGTCCCGGAGGGCTCCTCCGCCGGACGCGGGACGGCGCGGGCCCTTGACGAACCGGGCCCGCGCCATGCCCTATAGGGGGGCGGCCCGAATCGGAGCACGGGGCCGATCGCCGGAGGGCCGAACGCCGCTGAGCGGGACCAGGGACCCGCACCGGGAGGACGACATGGGCGCCTACGCGGCCGCGTACGAACGCAGCATCGCCGATCCGACCCGCTTCTGGGGACTGGCGGCGCGGGACGTCCGCTGGCTCGTCCCGCCGGACCGGGTGCTGGACGACGGCGCGCCCCCGTTCTACCGCTGGTTCACCGGCGGCGAGCTGAACACCTGCGACAACGCGCTCGACCGGCACGTCGAGGAGGGCCACGGCGACCAGCCCGCGCTGATCTACGACAGCCCGGTCACCGGGACCGTCCAGACCTACACCTACCGCGAGCTGACCGACCTCGTCGCCCGGTTCGCCGGGGCGCTGCGCGCGCAGGGCGTCGACCGCAGCGACCGGGTGGTCATCTACCTGCCGATGGTGCCGGAGGCCGTCATCGCGATGCTGGCGTGCGCCCGGCTCGGCGCGGTGCACTCGGTCGTGTTCGGCGGGTTCGCGGCGCGGGAGCTGGCCGTCCGGATCGACGACGCCCGGCCCAAGGCGGTCGTGTCGGCGTCCTGCGGCATCGAGGGCGGACGCGTCGTCCCCTACAAGCCGCTCCTCGACCGGGCGCTCGACCTCGCCAGGCACAAGGTGGAGCGGTGCGTGATCCGGCAGCGCGAGCAGCTCCACGCCGACCTCGTCCGGCCGCGGGACGTGGAGTGGGACGAGGCCGTCGCCGCCGCCGAGCCCGCCGAGTGCGTGCCCGTCGCCGCCACCGACCCGCTCTACATCCTGTACACGTCAGGGACGACCGGGCGGCCGAAGGGCGTCGTCCGCGACAACGGCGGCCACGCGGTGGCGCTGCGCTGGTCGATGGAGAACGTGTTCGGCGTCGGGCCCGGCGACGTGTTCTGGGCGGCGTCCGACGTCGGCTGGGTCGTCGGGCACTCCTACATCGTGTACGCGCCGCTGCTCACCGGCTGCACGACCGTCCTGTACGAGGGCAAGCCGGTCGGGACGCCGGACGCGGGCGCGTTCTGGCGCGTCGCCGCGCAGCACCGGGTGAAGGCGCTGTTCACCGCGCCGACCGCGATCCGCGCCATCAAGAAGGAGGACCCGGAGGGCGCGCTGCTCGCCGGGCACGACCTGTCGGCCCTCGACACGCTCTTCCTGGCCGGGGAGCGCCTGGACCCCGACACCTACCGGTGGGCGTCGCGCGTCCTGGACCGTCCGGTCATCGACCACTGGTGGCAGACGGAGACGGGCTGGCCGATCGTGGCGAACCTGCGCGGGCTGGAGCCGATGCCGGTCAAGCCCGGCTCCCCGTCCGTCGCCGTGCCCGGCTACGACGTGCGCGTCCTCGGCCCGGACGGCGCGTCCGTCCCGCCCGGCGAGGACGGCGACATCGCCCTCCGCCTCCCCCTCCCGCCCGGGACGCTGCCCACCCTCTGGCAGGACGACGAGCGCTTCGTGGAGTCGTACCTGACGACGTACCCGGGCCACTACCTCACCGGCGACGGCGGCCACGTCGACGAGGACGGCTACGTCTGGGTGATGGGCCGCACCGACGACGTGATCAACGTGGCCGGGCACCGGCTGTCCACCGGGACGATGGAGGAGGTCATCGCCTCCCACCCGGCCGTCGCCGAATGCGCGGTCATCGGCGTCCAGGACGCCCTCAAGGGCCAGGTCCCGCGCGGCCTGGTCGTGCTGAAGAGCGGCGTCCTCGCCGAGCCGGACGAGGTGTGCGCCGAACTGGTCGCGATGGTCCGCGACCAGGTCGGGCCCGTCGCCGCCCTCAAGGAGATCACCGTCGTCGCCGCCCTCCCCAAGACCCGCTCGGGCAAGATCCTCCGGGCCGTGATGCGCGGCATGGCCGACGGCCGGGAGGTCCCCGCCCCCTCCACGATCGAGGACCCCGGCGTCCTGGACGACCTGCGCCCCGTCCTCCGCAAGGCCCCCTAGGGCGCTCTGGGCGGCTGCGATCTCGGCGATCTCGGCGATCTGGGCGCGTGGACGATCCGCTTGGGCCAGCACACCGCCACGAGGAACACGCCGAGCGCGGCGATCGAGATCTGGAACAGCGTCTCCCAGAGGCTCCAGTTCCCGGACGCCAGGCCGAACAGGTGGGCGAGGCCCGTCCCGGCGAACGCCGCGACGATGCCGACCGCGATCGTGCACCAGACCGGCATGCTCTCCCGGTCGGGCGCGAGCAGCCGTCCCAGCAGGCCGACCACGGCGCCCAAGACAACGGCCGCCGCAAGCCCTCCAACAGTCATGTCCGGCCCCCCGTTTGCCAGGCCACGGCGAAGGCCCGGTCATGGGAGCCCCTACCCTCGTCAAGGACGCCGACACGAACCCCCCGGAACGGCCCGTATCGGGACGTTGAGATCAGCGGATATCGGGACGTCGAGGTCAGCGGACGACCAGCGTGCGTCGCCCGCGGGCGACCAGCTCGCCGATGACCGGGGCGCCGGGGATCTCGCCGGCGATCAGCAGCCCGCCGGAGATCTGCGCGTCGGCCAGCAGCAGCCGCTCCTCCTCGGCGATCCGGCGGAACTCGGTGTGCGGCGACACCCAGGACAGGTTGCGGCGCGTCCCGCCGGGGACGAAGCCGTGCCGGACCGCGGTCCGGGCGCCGTCGAGGTACCGGACGGCGGAGGCGTCCACGACGGCCGTGACGCCGCTCGCCCGCGCCAGCTTGTAGAGGTGGCCGAGCAGCCCGAACCCGGTGACGTCGGTGGCGCAGGCGATGCCGCGTTCCAACGCGGCGAGGCCCGCGTCCGCGTTCAGCGCCGTCATCGTCTCGACGGCGTGCGGGAACACCTGCCCGGTCGCCTTGTGGCGGGCGTTGAGGACGCCGACGCCGAGCGGCTTGGTCAGCGACAGCGGGACGCCGGGGCGCCCGGCGTCCAGCCGCAGCAGCCGGCCGGGGTCGGCGAGGCCGGTGACGGCCATGCCGTACTTCGGCTCGGGGTCGTCGACGCTGTGCCCGCCGGCGATCGCGCAGCCCGCGAGCGCGGCCACGTCCCGGCCGCCGCGCAGCACCTCGCGGGCCAGCTCGGCGGGCAGCAGGTCGCGGGGCCAGCCGAGCAGGTTGAGCGCCATCAGCGGCTCCCCGCCGATCGCGTAGACGTCGGAGAGCGCGTTCGCGGCGGCGATGCGGCCCCAGTCGTAGGCGTCGTCGACGACGGGGGTGGAGAAGTCGGCGGTGGACACCACGGCGCGGCCGCCGCCGATCCGCAGCACGGCGGCGTCGTCGCCGTCCGCTCCCCCGGCGAGCAGGTCGTCGCCGCCGCCGGTGAGCCCGGCCACGAACCGTTCCAGCTCGGCGGGCGGGATCTTGCTCGCGCAGCCGCCGCCGTGCGCGTACTGCGTCAGGCGGGCGACGGGGGCGAGGCGTGTCACCGCAAAATTTAACGCACAACTATCGCAAATGATCAACAAACGGACAGTACGGGTGCGGTCACCGAGGGCGGAGATCCCCGTCCGACCTGCACGGAAATGCGCGAAACCCCTTGTCCGGACACGGCCCCGCGTGATGCGATTCCCTCCTGCAAGTCATCACTTACATCAAGGGGCGAGATGGGGATCCAGGAAAAGCAGGCCGACCTTGACCGAGCCGTCGCCGGGCGGACGATCTGCACCGCCATCGCCGAGACCGCCGAGCGGCACGGCGCCAAGCCCGCCTACTCAGACCGGATCGGCGCCGAATGGACCACCCTCACCTGGGCGGATACGCGAACCCGGGCGCTGGAGACGGCCGCCGGGTTCGCCGCCCTCGGCCTGGAGCCCGGCGACGTCGTCGCGCTGATGATGCCGAACCGCTCCGAGCACGTCCTGGCCGACCTCGGCGCCGTCCACGCGGGCGGGATCCCCACCACCGTGTACGCGACGCTCGCGCCCGACCAGATCGCGTTCGTCGCAGGCCACTGCTCCGCGAGGTACGCCGTCCTGGACGGCAAGGACCAGCTCGACCGCTGGCTGCCCGTCCTCGACCGCCTCCCCGCCCTCCGGACGGTCATCGTCGTGGACGCCGCCGCCTGCCCGCCCGGCGACCGCTACCTCACCTGGGACGCCTTCACCGAACTGGGCCGCACGGCGCTCGCCGCCGACCCCGCCGAGATCGACCGCCGCTGGCGGGCCGTGAAGCCGGACGACACCGTCACGCTGCTGTACACGTCCGGGACGACCGGCGACCCGAAGGGCGTCCTGATCACGCATTCGATGGCGCTGCACGAGGCGGAGATGCTGCAGCGCAGCTCGGTCCGCACCGAGCATCCGTCCGGGATCTCCTACCTGCCGTTCGCGCACATCGCGGACCGCGTCCTCAGCTACTACCTGCCCGTCCGGCTCGCCGCGCACATCCATTTCTGCCCGGACCCGACCCAGCTCGCCGGCATGCTCGGCGAGGTGCGGCCGCACTCGTTCTTCGGCGTCCCGCGCGTCTGGGAGAAGATCATGGCCGGGATCCAGGCCGTGCTCGCCGCCGAGCAGGACAAGGCCAAGAAGCAGGCCGTCAGCAACGCACTCGACGCCGGTCGCGCCTACGTCGCGAGCCAGGAGTACGGCAACACCCCCACGCCCGAGATCACCGCCGCGTTCGAGGCGGCGGACGCGGCGGTCCTGACGCCCATGCGCGCCCTCCTCGGGCTGGACCGCGTCGCCGCCGCGTCCAGCGCCGCCGCCCCGCTGCCCGTCGAGGTCGCCCGCTTCTTCGCCGGCCTCGGCATGAAGATCTTCGACGCCTACGGGATGACCGAGACCACCGGCGCGATCACCGCCAACCTCTCCGACCGCTTCAAGCTCGGCACGGTCGGCCGCCCCCTCGACGGGGTCGAGCTGCGGCTCGCCGACGACGGCGAGATCCTCGTCCGCGGCGCGACGTGCACGCCCGGCTACCTGGACCGCCCGGACGCGACCGCCGACCTCATCGACCCCGCCGGCTGGATCCGCACCGGCGACGTCGGCCGCCTCGACGACGACGGCTTCCTCACCGTCGTCGACCGCAAGAAGGAACTGATCATCACCGCGGGCGGCGAGAACGTCGCGCCGTCGCTCATCGAGAACCGCCTCAAGGAGCACCCGCTCATCGGCCAGGCCCTCGCCTACGGCGACCGCCGCCCCCACGTCGTCGCCCTCATCACCCTCGACGGCGAGGTCGCGCCCGTCTGGGCCGCCGCCCACGGCGTCGACTCCGCCGACCTCGCCGCGCTGGCCGACCACCCCGCCGTCCTGGACGAGATCGCCAAGGCCGTCGCGGACGCCAACGCCCGCCTCGCCCGCGTCCAGCAGGTCAAGAAGTGGCGGCTGCTGCCCGCCGAGTGGACCGCCGAGAGCGAGGAGCTCACCCCGACCCTCAAGCTGAAGCGCCGCGTCGTCCACGCCAAGTACGCCGCCGCCATCGACGCCCTCTACAGCGGTTGAGATCATCCGCACCGGTTAAGATCACCGGCGGAGGCGTGCGAGCGCCTGGTGGCCTCCCCGGCCTTCAAAGCCGACGGTCCCGAGGACCTCGGGACGGCGGGTTCGATTCCCGCACGCCTCCGCCACTGCCGCCGCACCTGCGGTTTCCGGGTACGGTGACCGTTATGGGGCGGATCACGGTGCGCAGACCCGTGCTGCGGCTGAGCACGTCCGGGGCGCGGGGGCGCAGGCCCGACACGCTCGCGGTGGAGGAGCCGCTGGAGATCCGCGTCGCGGGCAAGCCGCTGACGATCACGATGCGGACGCCGGGGCACGACTTCGACCTCGTCGCGGGGTTCCTCGCGGCCGAGGGCGTGATCGCAGGCGCGGGCGACCTGGCGACGATGCGGTACTGCGCCGACACCGAGGAGCAGAACACGCTGGACGTGGTGCTCGCCCCCGGGGTGACGCCGCCGGACGACTCGATGACCAGGGCGTTCACGACGACGAGCGCGTGCGGGGTGTGCGGGAAGTCGAGCATCGAGGCGCTGCGCGCCGACCGGCCCTACGAGGTGGCGGACGATCCGCTGCGGCTCACGCCGGGCCTGCTGGCGGAGCTGCCGGGGCGGCTGCGGGAGGCGCAGCGGGTGTTCGACCGGACGGGCGGCCTGCACGCGGCCGGGCTGTTCGGCGCGGACGCCGGCCTGCTCGCGCTGAGAGAAGATGTCGGGCGGCACAACGCGGTCGACAAGGTAATCGGCTGGGCGCTGCGCCAGGGGCGGCTGCCGCTCGCCGGGACGGTCCTGATGGTGAGCGGGCGCGCGTCGTTCGAGCTGACGCAGAAGGCGATGACGGCGGGCGTCCCGGTGCTGGCGGCGGTGTCGGCGCCGTCGTCGCTGGCGGTGGAGCTGGCCGAGGACGCGGGCATGACGCTCGTCGGGTTCCTGCGCGGCGAGACCATGAACGTCTACGCGGGGGCCGAGCGCATCGTCCTGTGAGGGCGGCGCGGTGGCGAGCCTCACCTCCCCGCCTCTTGACCGGACGGGCGTTCGGCGATTTATTAACTCTGTGTCCAATAAAGTGGCGCTCGCTCGCGTGCACGATGCGGCGGAGCTTGAGCGATTCCGTGACGTCCAGCGCCTGTGCTACCGGTGCGCCGACGAGGTCGCCGCCACGCTCGAACCGGGCGTGACGGAGCGGGAGGCGTGCCGGCGGATGCGGCGGTGGCTGCGCGAGCGCGGCGTGGACGACTGGCTGCACACGCCGTTCGCGTGGTTCGGCGACCGGACGGCGTTCCGCGGCTTCAAGGTCCCGACGCAGTTCCTCCCCAGCGGGGCCCGGCTGGAGGAGGGGATGCCCTACATCCTCGACATGGCCCCGGTGCGGGACGGCTACTCCGCCGACATCGGGTACGGCGGCGTCCTCGGCGAGAACCGGATCTGGGAGCGGCTGGACGCCGACCTCGCCGCCTACCGGGCGCTCATCCTCGACCTCGTCCGCGAGCGCCGCGCGTTCGCCGACATCTACGCAGAGGTGGACGCCCTCATCGACCGGCAGGGATACCAGAACCGGCACCGCAAGTACCCCGGACGGGTCATCGGCCACCAGGTCGGGATCATCGGAGGGTTCCTCCCCAAGCGCGTCGGGTTCCCGTTCGGCGTGCGGTTCCTCCAGACCATCGGCCGCGAGCTCGTCAAGGAGCGCCTGGAAGGCCGCTCGCCGCTCTGGAACGGGGCCGCGCAGTCGCAGCACCCGCCGACGCCCGGCCTGTGGGCCGTGGAGCCGCACATCGGGTTCCGCGGCGTGGGCGTGAAGTTCGAGGAGATCCTCGTGGTCACCGAGGACGACGCGTACTGGCTCGACGACGACTTGCCCCACGTCCATCGGTGGGCGCGGCGGGACGCCCGATGATGGGCGTGACCGGGCGGCGCGTCCGCGGCGACGGCGTCGACCTGGCCGTTTACGAGCAGGGCGACCGGGCCCGGCCGACCGTCCTGCTCGTCCACGGTTATCCCGACACGCACGCCGTCTGGGACGAGGTGACCGGACGGCTCGCCGAGCGGTTCCATGTCGTCCGCTACGACGTGCGGGGGGCGGGGGCGTCGTCCAGGCCGTTCGGACGCAAGCACTACGCGTTCGAGTACCTCATGGCCGACATGCGGGCAGTGCTGGACGCCACGGCGCCCGGGCGCGAGGTGCACCTGGTGGGGCACGACTGGGGCTCGATCCAGGCGTGGGAGGCGGTCTGCACGATGCAGGAGCGCTTCGCGTCGTTCACCTCGATCTCCGGGCCGTGCCTGGACCACGTCGCGCACTGGACGCGGCGGATCCTGGCCCGTCCGACGCCGTCCAACCTGAAACGGGCCGCGGGGCAGGCCGTCAGGTCCTGGTACATCTACTTCTTCCAGACGCCGCTGCTGCCGGAGCTGCTGTGGCGGGCGGGGATGTCCCGGCCGTTCGCGCGGGCGCTGGAGGTGGGCGAGGGCGTACCGGCGCGCGAGGGCCACCCGGCCCGGACGATGGGGCGCGACGGCGCGTCCGGCGTCGGGCTCTACCGGGCGAACATGGTGCGGCGGCTGTCCCGTCCGCGCGACCGGCGCACGGACGTGCCGACGCAGGTCATCGTCCCCACCAAGGACCTGTTCGTCTCCCCGCACCTGGTCGGCGGGCTGGCCGGGCGCGTCCCGAACCTGTCGCTGCGGCCGATCGCCGCCGGGCACTGGGTGCCGCGCAGCCACCCGGACGCCGTCGCCCGCTGGATCGCCGAGCACATCACGGGCGTCGAGGGCGGCCCGCTCACCGCCGCCGAGGCGCGCGGCCTGCGGCGCGCCGAGGTCGGGCCGGGCAGGCGCCCGTTCGACGGCTCGCTCGTGGTCGTGACCGGCGCGGGCAGCGGGATCGGGCGGGCCACCGCGCTGGCGTTCGCCGAGCGAGGCGCCGAGATCGTCGCCGCCGACCTCGACCCGGCCTCCGCCCAGCGCACCGCGGAACTCGCCGGTCTGCTGGGCCCGGAGGGGCACGCGTTCAAGGTGGACGTGTCCGACCCCGCCGCGATGGAGGACTTCGCCAAGTCCGTCCTGCACGACCACGGGGTACCGGACGTCGTCGTCAACAACGCCGGGATCGGCATGGCCGGATCGTTCTTCGACCACACCGCCGACGACTGGCGGAGGGTCCTGGACGTCAACCTCTGGGGCGTCATCCACGGATCGCGGCTCTTCGCCGCGCAGATGGTGGAACGCGGGCACGGCGGCCACATCGTGAACACGTCGTCGGCCGCGGCGTTCACGCCGTCCCGCGCCCTGCCCGCCTACGCGACGAGCAAGGCGGCCGTGCTGATGCTGTCGGAGTGCCTGCGCGCCGAGCTGAAGGGCAAGGGCATCGGGGTCAGCGCCGTCTGCCCGGGCATCGTCAACACCAACATCACCCGGACGTCCCGCTTCGTCGGCCAGGACCGGGACGAGGAGGCGCGCAGCCGGAAGCGCGCCGCGCGGGCCTACGCGCGCCGCGACTTCGGCCCGGACGGCGTGGCGGAGCAGATCGTCGCGGCCGTCCGGCGGGACAGGGCCGTCGTCCCGGTCACGCCCGAGGCGCGCCTCGGCTACGCGGCGTCCCGGGCGGCGCCGGGCCTCATGCGGCTCCTGGCGCGGCTCGACGTCGGCCGGTGAACGGTTTACCGGCTCGGGGTTTCCCCACGGGCCGGAACATGCGACCTTTGCAGGACAGGCCCAGCGGCCCGGCCCCGCCCCGGCGGGGCCGTCCCCGCACGGACCCGGAACGGCACCGGAGCGTGAGGCATGCGGATTCGCGACATCCTGCGGAGGAAGGGAGACACGGTGGCCACGGTTCGTCCCGAGGCCACCGTGCGGCAGCTGCTCGCCGTCCTGGCGGAGCACAACATCGGGGCGGTGGTGGTCTCGCCGGACGGCGCGTCCATCGCCGGGATCGTGTCCGAACGAGACGTGGTACGGCGGATGCACGAGCGCGGCGCGGTGCTGCTCGACCGTCCCGTCTCCGACATCATGACCTCGGAGGTCCGCAGCTGCGGCCCCGCCGACAAGGTCGAGGACCTGCGCCGCACCATGACCGAGCACCGGATCCGGCACGTGCCCGTCGTCGAGGACGGGCGCCTCACCGGGATCGTCAGCATCGGCGACGTCGTCAAGAGCGCCATCGACGAGCTGGAGAGCGAACGCGAGCACCTGGTCGGCTACATCCAGAACGTCCAGTAGTCCCGTCTGAGCGGGCCGCCGGACCGGCCGTCCGGCGGCCCGCTCACACGTACGCGGGGAGCTGGCGGGCGGCAGGGGCGGCCTCGGCCTCGCGGAAGGCCAGCGCGAGCCGTTCGACGGCCGGGCGCAGCGTGTCCGGCGGCAGGACGTACGGCAGCCGGACGTAGTCCTCCAGGACGCCGTCCACGCCGAACACCGGCCCGCCGACGACCCGGACGCCGAGCCGCTCGGCCGCCTCCGCGAGTCGCGTGGCGACCGGCGCGCCGATCCGCGCCCACAGCGACATGCCGCCCGCGGGCAGCCCGAAGTCCCAGCCGGGCAGCAGCTCGCGCAGCGCGGCGGCGAGCGCGTCCCTGCCGCGCAGCAGGCTCTCCGCGCGCTCGGCCCTGACCTCCTCCACCCGCAGCAGCAGCTCCCGGACGATCAGCTGGTCCAGCACCGGGCTCGCCATGTCGAACGGCTCGCGGGCGATGATCAGGCGGCGGGCCAGCGGGGCGGTGGTGCGGATCCAGCCGATGCGCAGCCCGCCCCACAGCAGCTTGGACGCCGACCCGATGGTGACGACCCGTCCGCCCTGGTCGTAGGCGGCCAGCGGCGGCTCGCGCGGCGCGTCCGGGTCGAGGGCGAGGTCGGCGAACGTCTCGTCGGCGACGAGGAACGCGTCGGCGCGGCGCCCGGCGTCGACGAGCGCGGCCCGCTCGGCGGCGGGCATGAGGTGCCCGGTCGGGTTCTGGAAGTCGGGGATCGTGTAGGCCATCCGGACGGCGGCCTGCCGCATGGCGCCCGCGATCAGCTCGACGTCCCAGCCCTCGTTGACGCCGACCGGGACGAGCCGGGTCCCGCGGGCGCGGAGCGCGCCGAGCGCGTGCGGGTAGGTCGGGCGCTCCACCATCACGGGGTCGCCGGGCTCGACCAGCACCTGCGCCAGGAGGGTGAACGCGTGCTGCGCCCCGGTGGTGACGACGATCTGGTCGGGCCGGGTCGGGACGCCGCGCGCCGCGTAGCCGTCCGCGATGACCTGCCGCAGGCTCGCCAGGCCCGCGGGCTCGTATCCGGGGCCTGAGCTGTAGCGGGGCAGCTCGTCGACGGCGGCGGCGACGGCCTCGCCGAAGATCGCCGGGGCGCCGGGGGTGGCGCAGCCGAGGTCGATGAAGGACGGGTCGTCGGGCACGGGATGGGCCTTGCCGAACCGCCCGCCGTGGCGGCCGTCATGCCGGCCGTCATGCACCGCCGCGACGTGCGGCTCGGCGGACGACATCCGGACCGGGGGCAGCGCCGTCCAGCTTCCCGCGCCCTGCCGGCTCTCGACGTAGCCCTCGTCGCGGAGGCGGTCGTAGGCGGCGGTGACGGTGGTCCGGCTGACGCCGAGCGCGGCGGCGAGGTCCCGTTCGGCCGGGAGACGGGTGCGCAGGGCGAGCCGCCCGTCCAGGACGAGGCCGCGCACCGACCGGGCCAGTGCCGCGTAGACGGGCCGCTCCCCTGCGACGTCGCCCAGCAGCCGGGCCAGGTTCGGGCCGCTCACATACCGTGTGCTCACACAAGCCACTTTCCCACATTGGCCCTGTAATCACCAGTCCACTCTGCGGCAAGGTGGGCGAGGACGATGCCACTGATGGGTTTGGAGCGCGGCAATGGCCTTGATGGTGCGCCGGTTGGTGCAGCTGTACGTCGGATTGGCCCTGTACGGCCTGGGAATCGCCCTGCAGGTGTCGTCGGGCCTCGGGAACGACCCGTGGGACGTCTTCCACCAGGGCCTGTCCCGGCGCTTCGGCCTGTCGATCGGCGTCTGGATCATCATCATCGGCGCGGTGGTCATGATCGCGTGGATCCCGCTGCGGCAGCGGCCCGGCATCGGGACGATCAGCAACGTCGTCCTCGTCGGCGTCTTCGCGGACCTGTTCCTCTGGCTGCTGCCGACGCCTGACGCGCTCACCGCGCGCTGGGCGTTCCTGGTCACGGCCGTGCTGGTCGGCGGGTTCGCGACCGGCTGCTACATCGGCGCGGGCCTCGGCCCCGGCCCCCGCGACGGCCTGATGACCGGGCTCGCCGCGCGCGGCCGGTCCATCCGCGTGGTGCGGACGGGGATCGAGCTGACGGTGCTCGCCGCGGGCTGGCTGCTCGGCGGCACGGTCGGGATTGGAACGCTCCTCTACGCGGTGGCGATCGGCCCGCTGACGCACGTGCTCCTGCCCGCCCTGACGATCAAGCAGCCCGTCCCGGAGCCGGTCCCCGAGCCGGACCCGGAACCCGTCCGCGCCGGCTAGCGCGCGAAGAGGCGGACGGCCTGCTCGGCGAGCGCGGTGAGCAGGGGCGCGGCTTCGGATTTCAGCTCGTCCAGGGTGCGGGGGCCGTCGGCGAGGCTGAACGCGGCGGTGAGGCCGAGGGCGTGCAGGCCGTCCAGCGGCCCCGCGACGCCGCCCGCGAGGGCGACGCAGGGGACGCCGTGCTCCTTCGCGAGGGCGGCGACGGCGGAGACGACCTTGCCGGACGCGCTCTGCCCGTCCACCCGCCCCTCGCCGGTGATCACCAGGTCGGCGCCGGCGAGGGCGGCGGGGAGCCCGACGGCCTCCGCCACCAGGATGGCGCCGCCGGACGGTTCGGCGCCGAGCACGGCGACGAGCCCGCCGCAGGTGCCTCCGGCCGCGCCCGCGCCCGGCAGGTCGTGGACGCGGACGCCGTAATGCGCTGCGAGGACGTCGGCGAAGCTGGTGAGCGCGGCGTCCAGCTCCCGGACCTCGGCCGGGGACGCGCCCTTCTGCGGGCCGAACACGGCGGCGGCGCCGTCCGGCCCGGCGAGCGGGTTGGCGACGTCGCAGGCCACGCGGAAACGGGCGGCGCGCACGGCGTCCGGTACGCCGGAGTCGTCGATGCGCGCGAGGCGGGCGAGCGCCGCCCCGCCCGGCGGCAGGTCGCGGCCGCCGCCGTCCAGGAAGCGAACGCCGAGGGCGCGCAGCAGGCCGGTCCCGCCGTCGGTGCTGGCGCTGCCGCCGATGCAGACGAGCACGTCGCGGGCCCCGCGCCGCACGGCGTCCGCGATCAGCTCCCCGGTGCCGGTGGTGGCGGCGTTCAGCGGGTCGGGCGGGACGTCCTCGACCAGCGGCAGCCCGGACGCCGCCGCCAGCTCCACCACGGCGGAGCGCCCGTCACCGCTCAGGGCGTAGCGCGCTTGGACCGGGCGGCCGAGCGGGTCGGTCGCGGCGACCTCGACGGCGTCGCCCGCGCGTGCGCTGAGGAAGCAGTCGAGCGTCCCCTCGCCGCCGTCGGCCATCGGGACCGCGGCCACCTCGGCGCCCGGCACGGCGCGGCGGACGCCCGCCTCGACGGCCGCGCACACGGCGGCGGCGGGCAGGCCGCCCTTGAACGAGTCGGGCGCGACCACGACTCGCAGGCGGCTCACCGTTCGGCGGCGAGCGTGGCCAGGACGGTGGAGAACTCCCGGGGCAGCACCAGCGTGTCGCCCTCGTAGCGGGTCTCGAGGTAGGTCATCTCACCGGCGCGCCACCAGTACAGGTGCGGGCTGAGCGAACCCGGCCCCTCCTCGTAGGCGCGGTGGGCCTGCGCCTGCAGTTCCGTGGCGGCGGCCACGGCCGTGTTGTAGCGGGCCCTGGCGTCGCCTTCGGCGAGGCGGAGCGGG
Organism: Actinomadura sp. 1N219; assembly: GCF_044326405.1. Lineage (NCBI taxonomy): Bacteria > Bacillati > Actinomycetota > Actinomycetes > Streptosporangiales > Thermomonosporaceae > Actinomadura > Actinomadura sp. 1N219. The sequence continues at coordinate 43,204 of NZ_JBIRAY010000003.1, forward strand.
TGGGTGACGATGAGGCTGCGGTTGGGGGCGATGACCAGCGCGCCGTGCGGGCCGATCGGCAGGTACTCCTCCAGCCACGCCAGGTGGGTCGCGACGTAGAACGTCCAGCCGTGCAGGACGGAGACGCGGACGCCGCCGAGGTCCTGCTCGTCGACCTGGAGGGGCCCGTCGCCGCGGACGTTGGCGCGGCCGAGCATGAACAGCGCGTCGCCGGAGACCGGCCAGCCGTTCATCTCCTCCTTGCTGAGCGTCCGGACGGACGTCGGCGTGTCGACCACCACGACCTCGATCAGGCCGGGCGCGAACGGGCGGGCGGCCAGCCCGCCGTTGTCGGCCTCGTCCGGGTAGATCCGGGTGCGCAGCAGATGCTGGGCGAGGTCGAAGTCGCTGAGGTCGAGGGGCTCCTCCATCGAGGTGACGATGGTGGTGACGTAGTCGGACACGACGGCCGGCCAGTCCGTGCGGGGCACGAGCCGGGCGAGCTGCCGCACGTCCCGCATGTTGACGGGCAGGCGCTGCGGGCCCTCCAGCATGACGATCTCGCCGGGAGCCTTGTGGCAGGAGTAGCCGAGGCTTTCGGCGACGAGCACGACCAGCGAGTCGAGGGTGCCGTCGTCCCACGGATGGGGACGTGCATGGCGGCCGCTCATCGCGCACCTCCTGGGGGTGCTTCGAGGGTGAGCGCGCCGAGGTACGGCACGGCGGGGTCCGGGCCTGAATCGAGAACGGGAGCGGCGGCGTCGAGCACCGCGGTGGTGTCGAGCACGGCTGGAGCGCCGAGCTCCAGCGTGCGCTGGCGCGGGCCGTGGCCCGCCGGGACGCCCGCGAGGACGGGGACGCCGAGCGGCCCGAGCCGCGCGGCGAACACCGAGTCGAGCTCGGCGGGGTCGCCGCAGTCGCGCCAGGAGCCGAGCGCGATCCCGGCGGCGCCGTCGAACCAGCCCGCCTGGAGGAGCTGGACGAGCATCCGGTCGACCCGGTAGGGCGCCTCGGTGACGTCCTCCAGGAAGACGACGCCGCCGGCGGCGGGCGGCGGCGCGTACGGGGTGCCGAGCAGGGTGGTGAGGAGCGACAGGGTGCCGCCGGTGAGGGGGCCCTCCGCCCGTCCCGGCCGCAGCGCGTGCGTGCCGGGCAGGGCGACGGGACCGCCGAACAGGGCGGCGCGGAGGCCGTCGAGCGATTCGTCGGGCATGCCCTCCGATACGGCCGGGGCGAGGTCCGCGATCAGTCCGGCGGGCATGGGGCCGAAGGACGTGGTGACGCCGAGGCGCGTCCCGAAGGCGGCGTGCAGGGCGGTCACGTCGCTGGAGCCGTGCAGGATCTTCGGCCCGCGGCCGGACGCGGCGGCCGCCTCCGTCGCGGCGGCGAGGGCGTCCCAGTCGAGCAGGTCCAGGAGGCGGGTGGCGCCGTAGCCGCCCCGCGCGCAGACGACCGCCCGGACGCCGGGGTCGCACCAGGCGGCCTGGAGGTCGGCGGCCCGTTCGGCGTCGCCCCCGGCGAGCTGGTGCCATTCGTCTCGGAGCGGTCCAGAATGACCCAGATTGACACGGTCTAGGGCATGCTTGGCGACCACCGGGTCAAGACCGAGATCGCGGAGGGCGGCGCAGCCCGCCTCGAGGCGGGCGGGCTCGGCGGGACCGCTGGGCGCGATCACGGCGACCCGGTCGCCGGGCCGCAATCGCCCGTGCCTGCGGGCCCTCCGGGACCGCGCCGGGCCTCCCGGCAGGCCGGCGCCGGGCGCGTCGGACGGCTCCTCGGCCGCCTCCGCGCGGGCGCCCCCGCTGTTCAACCCGATCCCTCCTCGCACCACGACGGATAGAGCTTGTCAGGATCCGGACGCCAGCGGAAGAGGCGACCGGTCACGACCCCCCAACAGATCATCTCCCGGTCATCTCCCCGTACCGAGTGCGATTCGGGCGAGGCGCGGGAGCGTCTCGCCGATCGGCCGCCGCAGCACCGCGTCGGCCAGCCCATCGTACGGCGTCTCCGCCGCGTTGATGATCACCAGCCGGGCGCCGTGGTCGACGGCCTCCAGGCACAGCCCGGCGGCGGGCTGGACGGTCAGCGACGTGCCGACGGCCAGGAACAGGTCGCAGAACCTGGCCGCGGTGATCGCGGCGTCGAGGACGTCCTGGTCGAGCGCCTGCCCGAAGGAGATCGTCGCGGACTTCTGCACGCCGCCGCAGCCGGCGCAGGGCGGGTCGTCCTCGCCCGCGTCGACGCGGGCGAGGATCTCGGGCATCGGGGTGCGCAGGCCGCAGGACAGGCAGACGGCCTCGCGGGCCGTGCCGTGGATCTCGATGACCTTGTCGGCGGACGACCCGGCGCGCTGGTGCAGCCCGTCGATGTTCTGGGTGATCAAGGCGCGGAGCCGTCCGGCCCGCTCCAGCTCGACGAGCGCGGCGTGGGCGGCGTTGGGCTGAGCGTCCCAGATCGGGCTGTCGAGGCGGGAGCGCCAGGCGCGGCGGCGCACCTCCCGGACGGCGACGTAGGAGTCGATCGTGGACATCGCCTCCGCCGACGGGTCCTTCGTCCAGACGCCCTCGGGGCCGCGGAAGTCGGGGATGCCGCTGTCGGTGGAGATTCCGGCGCCGGTCAGCACCGTGATCGCCGCGGCGTGGGGCAGCAGCTCGGCGAGCGTCTGGGGAGCGTCCACCCGCAACATGTTAGGCCCCGAACGGATATCCGCCGAGCTCACGGAGCGTCACGGACGGAGCGGTCTTCAAAAGGTGACAAACTTGGCCCTGTATGAGGTCGACGCCGCACATCCTGGTGGTCAACGGCACCAAGGTCCGCCGCCCGGTGTTCATCCTGGGCGCTCCGCACTCGGGTGCGGAGCTGCTGGCGCGCGCGGTGAAACGGTCCCCCGGCTTCCATCTGACCACCGGCCGTCACGGCGTGCTGCGCGTCACCTACGCGTTCGCGCGGCGGCCGTCGATCGCGGCGGACCGGGAGAAGGGCGCGGCGCGGGTGCTGCGGGACGCCTGCGCCGAGGCGTGGCTGATCTCGGCCAGGGCCTGCGCGCAGTGCCCGGACGAGTGCCGTGAGCTGGCCGGACTCCCGCCGCGGGGGCGGGAGCGCGCGGGCCGCGGCGTCCGACCCGGCGGGGAGCCGGCGGAGCCGTGCGTGGAGCCGTCCGGGATCGTCCGGTTCGCCGACGCGTCGCCCGACCTGATCTACAGCGCCGACGTGCTCCTGGACGCCTTCCCCGACGCGCAGCTCGTCCAGGTCATCCGCGACGGCCGCGACGCGGTCGCCGACATGCTGGACGACGAGCGCTGCCTGGCCTGGTTCAAGCCGGGCCTCGCCAACCTCGACACGGTGTTCCCGAACCCGTTCTTCGGCGTCGAGGACCACACCGAGCGGAGCCGCTGGCCGTCCGCCGCGCCCGCCGTCAAGTGCGCGCTGCGCTGGCGGGGGTCGGTGCGGCTCAGCGCGCGGCTGCGGCGGCAGGTCCCGGAGGAGCAGCTGTTCACCGTCCGTTACGAGGATCTGGTGTCCAGGGCGCGCCGCGTCGGCGCGGCGCTGTCGGAGTACCTGGACGCGCCGATCTCCAGGACGGCGCTGACCGGCCTCGTCCGCGCCGGGGAGCTCGGCGCCGAGGCGGGCGCCGGGGTCGGGTCGTGGCGGGAGCGGCTGACCGCGCGGCAGCTCGCCCAGGTCGAGAAGGTCGCCGGGACGGAGCTGCGGCGCCTCGGCTACCCCCTCGGCTCGGACCTCTGAGCGGTCGTTCCGCGCCGGTCACTCGGCTCCGGTCACTCAGTTCCGGTCACTCGGCTCCGAGCGGCTCGGTCTGGCGCTCCTCGTCGCGCTGGTGCGAGAACTGCGTGCGGTACAGCTCGGCGTACAGGCCGCCCTGGAGCAGCAGTTCCTCGTGCCGCCCGCGCTCGGCGACCCGGCCGCCGTCGATCACCAGGATCTGGTCGGCCTCCCGGATCGTCGACAGCCGGTGCGCGATCACCAGGGACGTCCGCCCGGCGAGGGCCGTGCGCAGGGCCCGCTGGACGGCCGCCTCGGACTCGGAGTCCAGGTGCGCGGTCGCCTCGTCCAGGACGACCACCGACGGCGCCTTGAGCAGCAGCCGCGCGATGGCGAGCCGCTGCTTCTCCCCGCCCGACAGCCGGTAGCCGCGGTCGCCGACGACGGTGTCCAGGCCCTCGGACATGTCGGCGACCAGCCCGCCGATCTGCGCGGCGTCCAGCGCGGCGAGGATCTCCGCGTCGGACGCGTCCGGGCGGGCGTAGCGCATGTTCTCGCGGATCGTGTCGTGGAACAGGTGCGCGTCCTGGCTGACCACGCCGATCTCGGCGCGCAGCGATTCGAGGGTGACGTCGCGGACGTCCACGCCCCCGATCCGGACCGCGCCCTCGGACACGTCGTACAGCCGCGACACCAGGTGCGTGATAGTCGACTTGCCGGCGCCGGACGGCCCGACGAGCGCGACGAGCCGTCCGGGCGCGGCGGTGAAGTCGACGTCGTGCAGGACCTCGCGGCCGGGGGCGGTGTCGGTGCGCGCGATCGACTCCAGCGACGCCAGCGACACCTCCTCCGCCGACGGGTAGGCGAACCGGACGTGGTCGAACTCGATCGACGGCGCCTTCGGGGCCTTCGTCAGCGACGGGGCCTTCTCGTCGGACGCGCGGCGGCCCCCGTCGAGCGGGCGGGCCTTGTCGGACGAGCGGGCCTTGTCGAGCGGGCGGGCGCCGGCGCGGTCGCGGATCAGCGGCTTGAGGTCCAGGACCTCGAACACGCGGTCGAAGCTGACGAGCGCGGTCATCACGTCCACGTGGACGTTCGACAGCGCGGTGAGCGGCCCGTACATGCGGGTCAGCAGGGTGGCGAGCGCGACGAGCGTGCCGATCTCGAAGCTGCCGTTCACGACCAGGGAGCCGCCGACGCCGTAGACCATCGCGGTGGCGAGGGCCGCGACGAGCGTCAGCGCGGTGAAGAACACCCGCCCGTACATGGCCGCGACGACGCCAACGTCGCGGACGCGCGCGGCGCGCCCGCGGAAGTTCTCCTCCTCCTCGGAGGGACGCCCGTACAGCTTGGCCAGCATCGCGCCCGCGACGTTGAACCGCTCGGTCATCAGCGAGCCCATCTCGGCGTCCAGCACCATCTGCTCGCGGCTGACGCGCTGCAGGCGCTTGCCGACCCACTTGGCCGGCAGGACGAAGATCGGGAGCAGCAGCAGCGCGATCAGCGTGACCTGCCACGACAGGATCATCATGGTGACCAGCACCATGGCCAGGCTGAGCACGTTCGACACCACCGACGACAGGGTGGTGGTGATCGCGCGCTGCGCGCCGATGACGTCGTTGTTCAGCCGGCTGACGAGCGATCCCGTCTGGGCGCGCATGAAGAACGCGACGGGCTGCCGCTGGACGTGCGCGAAGACCTGGCTGCGCAGGTCGTAGATGAGCCCTTCGCCGATGCGCGCCGAGTACCAGCGCTGCGCGAGGCCGAGCACGGCCTCCACCAGCGCGAGCCCGGCGACGGCGACCGCGAGCCAGATCACCAGGTCCTGCCGTCCCGGCAGGATGCCGCGGTCGATGATCGCCTTCAGCAGCAGCGGGTTGGCGACGACGATCAGCGCGGCGAACGAGTTCAGGGTGAGGAACAGCACCAGCTCGCGGACGTACGGCCGCGCGTAGCCCACGATCCGCCCGACGGTGCCGGGCTTGAGCTTCTGCTGGGTGACGGAGCCGTCCTTGCGGAACGAGGCCATCACCTGCCAGCCGTTGCCCGGCATTCCCATCGAGCACCTCCGAGATCCGCCCGTACGCGATCAAGCCCGTGTAATCAAGTAAGCATCGCAGCGTCCGGTGGCACAACGCGCGCCTCGACGGCGGCCTTCCCGCGTCCGCTCACGGCGTAACCGCCCGGCACTGCGGGCGGCGCCGGGCCGGTGACGCCTTGGGGGCGGCCGGATGCGGGCAGAACGGCGTATGGACTTCACCGCCGCTCTGCGGGTTAATGATCTTTACAATTTCGGCTCGCACCCCCCAGGAGCCCCAGTGAACCAACGCCTCCCGCGCGGCGGCGCCGGCGTGAGCACCCTCATGGCCGCGCTGCTCGCCCTCACCGCGCTCCCAGCGGGGGCGGCCGGACCCACGAAGTCCGCGTCGCCCGTTCCCGCGCCAGCGGCCACGACCTCGGTGCAGAACGGCGAGACGAAGCCGATCTACTCCCGCGCCGACGCCGTCACCCAGACCGTGGACATCGAGACCACGGCCGACAGCGACCGCGACGGCGTCCGCGACCGCGTCCGGATGCGGATCATGCGGCCGAAGGAGACCGACACGGCCGGGCTCAAGGTCCCGACGATCCTGGAGGCCAGCCCGTACTGGGCCGGCACCCACGACGTGCCGATGCACCCGGTCGACATCGACGACGCGCGCAAGAAGGGCCTCGCCGCCCCGTTCCGCGGCCTCGCCGAGATCTTCCCGGGCTACTACGACAACTACTTCCTGCCCCGCGGCTACGCCATCGCGAACCTGGACAGCATCGGGACCGGCGGCTCGACCGGGTGCCCGACGTCCGGCGACCGCGACGAGCAGGCGGGCGCGAAGGCCGCGGTGGACTGGCTGAACGGCCGCGCCCGCGGCTGGGCGCCGGACGGCTCCCCCGCCAAGGCGTCCTGGTCCACCGGCAACGTCGGCATGATCGGCCAGTCCTACAACGGGACGCTGCCGAACATGGCCGCCGCCACCGGCGTCGAGGGCCTGAAGGCCATCGTCCCGATCGCGGGCATCTCCAACTGGTACGACTACTACCGCGCGGGCGGCGGCGTCGTCGCGCCCTTCACCTTCCAGGGCGAAGACCTGGACATCCTGGCCAAGGTGGTGCTGACCCGCAAGAACCCCGAGGTCTGCGCCAAGGTCATCGAGGACATCGCGGCGACGCAGGACCGCGAGACCGGCGACTACGGCAAGGTGTGGGCGCAGCGCGACTACGTCGGCCAGGCCAAGAAGGTGCGCGCCGCCGTCATGGTCGTGCACGGGCTCAACGACTGGAACGTCAAGGTCAAGAACTCCGTGCAGTGGTGGAACGCCCTGAAGCAGGCGGGCGTGCCGCGCAAGCTGTGGCTGCACCAGGCCAACCACGCGACGCCGTTCCGCTGGCGCGTCGAGGAGTGGCTGCGGCAGACGCACCACTGGTTCGACCGCTACCTGTACGGCATCCAGAACGGCATCGAGCGCGAGCCGCGGGTGGACGTCGAGCACCCGGACGGCACATGGGAGACGGCCCGCGACTGGCCCGTGCCCGGCACACGCACCGTCCCGCTCAGCCTGAACCCCGCGGGGCCGGACGGGCAGCCGGGAACCCTCGGCCTGTGGCCGCGCCCCGGCAGGACGCAGTCGTTCCTGGACGCGGGCAAGACCCGCACGGCCGAGCAACTCCTCGTCAACGAGAACCAGGCGGACCCGAACCGGCTCGCCTACCTGACGGGGCCGCTGCCGAAGCCCGTCCGGGTGAACGGCATCCCGTCGCTCTCGGTCCAGGCCGCGCTCGACGGGCGGTCGCCGTACCTGACGGCGCTGCTGGTCGACTACGGCACCGACACCCGTCCGACGGGCGCGCGGGTCAACACCGCTGAGCAGGTCTGCTTCGGGGAAAGCGTGGAAGGCGACCCCGGCTGCACGATCCGGCAGACGCTGAAGACGGAGACCGCCCCGTACAAGGTCATCACGCGCGGCTGGCTGGACGTGCGGAACCGGCACAGCTTCAGCCGCAGCGAGCCGATCAAGCCCGGCAAGACGTACACGTTCCGGTGGGACCTCGAACCCACCGACTACGTCGTCAAGCCCGGCCACCGGCTCGGCGTGATCCTGCTGTCCACCGACTACGACTACACGCTGCGCTACCCGGCCGGCACCGAGGTGGACGTGCGGCCCGGCGTCAGCAAGATCCTGCTTCCGCTCGCACGCGGCGGACGCGAGTCGCTCCAGTAACGAGGGACGCGGCACGGCTTGAAAGGACCGGCGGGCCAAGGGCACTTCCCTTGGCCCGCCGGTTCATTCGCTAAGGGTCTCTCCGGTCACCCGGCGGAGAGGTCCCGGATCATCTGGCGTTGAGGTCGCGGAGGCGGCCGATCTGCTCGCGGCGCTCGGCGGCGCTCTGCTGTCCGAGGGTGTTCCCGGCGGCCTGCCACAGCAGCCGCTTCGTCGCGGCGGCGGCGCCCGCGTCGACGGCGAGCAGCGCGTCCACCAGGTCGCGGACGGCGCCGTCCAGCCCGTCGCGCGGGACGAGGGTCTCGGCGAGCCCGATCCGGGCGGCCTCGCCGGCGGGCACGGTCCGGGCGGTCAGGCACAGCTCCAGGGCCCGGCCGATGCCGACGATCTCCACGAGCGGCTTGGTGCCGGTGAGGTCGGGGACGAGCCCGAGCGCGGGCTCCTTCATGCAGAAGGCCGCGTCATCGGCGATCACGCGGATGTCGCAGGACAGCGCGAGCTGGAACCCGGCCCCGATGGCGTGCCCGTGGACGGCCGCGACCGTGACGAGGTCGGGACGCCGCAGCCAGGTGTAGCCCTCCTGCAGTTCGGCGATGAAGCGGTCGGCGGCCTCGGCGTCGGAGCCGTCCGGGAGGCCCCCGCCCTCTCCGGAGAACATGCCGAGGTCGATGCCCGCGGAGAAGGAGGGGCCCGCGCCCCGCACGACGACGACGCGCACGGCGCCGGGGAGGGAGCGTCCGATCGCGGCGAGCCCGCGCCACGTCGCGAAGGTCATGGCGTTCCGCCGCTCGGGCCTGTTGAGTGTGACGGTGGCGACGGCCCCGTCCACGTCCAGGAGAAGGCCCGCCTCGTCGAGGCCGGGCGCCGCCGCGCCGGTTTCGGACCGTTCCACTCCGCCGGTCGTGCTCGCGTCCCCCATGCGTCTTCCTCTCGATGAGCGTGCGGGCCCGCCCCGCCGTCCACGGGGCGGGCCCGGAAACCCGTCCGCCGCCGCGACCGAACCTTACTCGGTCGGCCGCGGCGACGGTTCGGGCCGTGCGCTCATCCGGGGGCGGTGTCCGGTCAGGACTTCTTGCCCCGGGTCGCGCCACCGCGACCGCGCAGGTTGACGCCGGACTCGGTCAGAATCCGGTGGATGAAACCGTAGGAGCGGCCGGTGGCGGCTGCCAGGGCGCGGATGCTCTCGCCGGAGTCGTACCTCTTCTTCAGGTCCGCCGCCAGCTTGTCGCGCTCGGCACCGGTCACGCGGGTGCCCTTCTTAAGGGTCTCGGCCACGAGTACCTCCCGTAGTGATGTGGTGACCGCTGCGTTATCCCCCGCCATGATCAGTCATTCCCGGCTGTTCGGCTACCCACTCGGCCAGAAAAGATCTGTGGAACTCACCCCGCAGGTCACGCGAGCGCCACCAGATCGGCAAAGTCGTCACTCCAGATGTCTTCCACCCCATCCGGCAGCAAAATCACTCTTTCCGGCGCGAGCGCCTGCACCGCACCCTCGTCGTGGGTGACCAGGACGATGGCTCCGGCGAACGTCCGCAGGGCCCCGAGGATCTCCGCGCGGCTGGCCGGGTCGAGGTTGTTGGTGGGCTCGTCCAGCAGCAGGACGTTCGCGCTGGACACCACCAGCATCGCCAGCGCCAGCCGGGTCTTCTCGCCGCCGGACAGGACGCCCGCGGGCTTGTCGACGTCGTCGCCGGAGAACAGGAACGAGCCGAGGATCTTGCGGACCTCGACGGGCGCCATCCCCGGCGCCGCGGACTGCATGTTCTCCAGCACGGACCGCTCGACGTCCAGCGTCTCGTGCTCCTGGGCGTAGTAGCCGACCCGCAGGCCGTGGCCGGCGACGACCGTCCCGGTGTCGGCCTCGTCGACGCCTGCCAGCAGGCGCAGGAGGGTCGTCTTGCCCGCTCCGTTCAGGCCGAGGACGACGACGCGGCTGCCCCGGTCGACGGCCAGGTCCACGTCGGTGAATATCTCCAAAGATCCGTACGATTTCGACAAACCCTCCGCGGTGAGCGGAGTCTTGCCGCACGGAGCCGGATCCGGGAAGCGGATCTTGGCGACCTTGTCGGCCTGCCGCTCGCCCTCCACGCCCGCCAGGAGCTGCCTGGCGCGCCGGTCCATCTGCTGGGCCGCCTTGGCCTTGGTGGCCTTGGCGCGCATCTTGTCGGCCTGCGACAGCAGCGCGGACGCCTGCCGCTGCGCGTTGGCCGACTCGCGCTTGCGGCGCCGCTCGTCGGTCTCGCGCTGGTCGAGGTACTTCTTCCAGCCGACGTTGTAGATGTCGATCACGCAGCGGTTGGCGTCGAGGTGGAACACCCGGTTGACGACCGCGTCCAGCAGCTCCACGTCGTGGCTGATCACGACGAGGCCGCCCTGGTGCGACTTCAGGAAGTCGCGGAGCCAGACGATCGAGTCGGCGTCCAGGTGGTTGGTCGGCTCGTCCAGCAGGAGGGTGTCGGCGCCGGAGAACAGGATGCGCGCCAGCTCCACGCGGCGCCGCTGGCCGCCGGAGAGCGTCCCGAGCGGCTGGGTCATCACCCGGTCGGGCAGGCCGAGGCTGGACGCGATCGACGCCGCCTCCGACTCCGCCGCGTAGCCGCCGAGCACGTGCAGCCGCTCCTCCAGGCGCCCGTACCGGCGGACGGCCTTGTCGCGGTCGGCGCCCGTCGCGGCCGCCATCGCGTCCTCGGCGGCGCGCAGCTTGCGGATCACCTCGTCCAGGCCGCGGGCGGACAGGATGCGGTCGCGGGCCAGCTCGCCCAGGTCGACGTCGCGGGGGTCCTGCGGCAGGTAGCCGACGGTGCCGGACGACGTCACCGCGCCCTGCGCGGGCAGCGCGTCCCCGGCCAGCACCTTGGTGAGGGTGGTCTTGCCCGCGCCGTTGCGCCCGACGAACCCGACCCGGTCGCCGGGGTTCACCCGGAACGTGGCGGCCTCGATCAGCAGCCGGGGCCCGGCGCGCAGCTCGATGTCTTTCGCGATGATCACAGTGACAGGGCTCCCCTGACGGACGGCTCGGTGGACAGGCACGAAGAAGCGCGCCACTCGGTCGGCGTCAGGACCGGGGCGCGCTCGAAGCGGCCTGTCAGTTCGGGAGCGGAACCATCGCACCAGTGTACGTGACCCGAGTCCGGTGCCGGTCATGCCGGATCCGGCGCGGGCGATGTGTGAACGGCGCGGGCGGGGCCAGGATGAGGGCACGGGCGTGCGACGGAGACCGCAGGGGCCCGGAGGTCCCGGCACGAAGGAGTGTGAGACGTATGACCCAAGTCACGAGCAACCCACCCGAGGGCACGCCGAACTGGATCGACATCGGCGTCCCCGACCTCGACCGGGCCAAGACGTTCTACGGGACGCTGCTCGGCTGGCAGTTCCAGGACACCGGGCCGGAGGGCGGGCACTACAACATGTGCATGCTGCGCGGGGAGCCGGTCGCGGGGATGATGCAGAACCCCGACGACCAGCCCTCGGAGTTCTGGTGGAACGTCTACTTCGCCACCGACGACTGCGACGGCGCCGTCAAGCGCGCCACCGACGCGGGCGGCGAGGTCGTCTTCCCGCCCATGGACGTGATGGACCAGGGCCGCATGACCATCGTCAAGGACCCGGCGGGCGCCCAGTTCGGCCTGTGGCAGGGCCAGGCCCACCCGGGCTCGCGGATCGTGAACGACACGGGCTCGTTCACCTGGAACGACCTGTTCGTCCCCGGCGACGCCGGGCCCGCCCGCGAGTTCTACAAGGCGCTGTTCGGCTACCGGGTCGAGGCGATGCCGGACGGCGAGGGCATGGACTACACCACCATCGCCCGCCCGGACGGGCGCTTCATGGGCGGCGTCCTCGGCGGGGAGGGCCTCGTCATCGGCGGCGGCACGGCGCCGGTCGCGTCGTGGCTCACCTACTTCGCCGTCGACGACGCCGACGAGGCGGCCCGGCAGGTCCGCGCGGGCGGCGGAACGGTCGACGAGGAGCCGACCGACACCCCGTACGGGCGCATCGCCACCGTCCGCGACCCGTTCGGCGTGCCGTTCCGCGTGATGAAGCCCGCGCAGGGCCCGGAGTCGTGACCCGCGCGTGCGGGTGAGAGACCGCGGGGCCCGGACGCCGTCCGGGCCCCGCGGTCGTTCTCGCTCCGATCAGCTCCCGCGCTCGGCGGAGAGGCGCTGGGTGATGGTGCGCTGGAGCCGCTGCAGCCCGTTCGTGCCGACCAGCCCGATCTGCCCTTCGAGGTCGCGCAGCAGGACGTCCTCGTTCATCACGACCTCGGACGACTGCATCATCACCGTCCCCTGCCCGGTGAAGTCGAACTGGTGCTCCTCGCCCGACTGGCCGCCGATCCCGAACACCATCCGCGCCGCGCCGAACGCCCCGCGCATGTACGAGTGGTCGTAGTGGTGGCAGGGGGACGGGCAGTCGGCCCAGCCGAGCAGCGCCTGCGGGTCGACCCTGATCGGCGGCTCGACGAAGTGGACGGGCCCGTTGGAGGCGGCCACGAACCGTCCCGTGCCGATCAGCGTCAGGAACCCCGGGATGATCGACTGCTTGAGCTCCAGGCCCGGCTCGAACGCCAGGAGGTTCCCGGCCCGGACAGTGAGGTTCCCGTCCTCCAGGTCGAAGGAGTTGACGTCGAACCCGCGGTCGGCGAGGACGAGCTTCCCCTGCCCCTGCGCGACGATCCAGTCCTGCGCGTACAGCGGCGAGTTGAAGGTGTGCGCGACGAGCGAGTCGAGCGGCCCCGCCGACAGGGCCTCGAACCTGATCTGCCCGTAGTAGGCGATCATCTTGCCCTTCTGCGCGAACCACTGCCCGTTGAGGTCGACGCTGAAGGCGTACGGGTTGACGTTGTCGTTGGACGGCAGCGTCACCGGGTTCCAGGTCTGCGTCTGCGCGCCGTAGGTGCTCACGGTCAGATCTTCCTCTCGCTGGCCTGGACGTAGACGACGCCGAGACCGCTCAGTTCGAGCTGGAACGCCTCGCCGGAGCCGCGTCCGACCAGGTCGCGCAGCCCGACCGCCGTGGTGAGCTTGTTCTGCACCTGGCCGCGGTGCGCGACGTACGCCTGCGGGTCGACGTGCACGGGACGGTTCTGGCTGATCGGCAGCTCCATCACGCCGCCGTGCGACAGCACCGCGCACGAGCCGTGCCCCATGAGCGTCGAGGTGAACAGGCCCTGCCCGGTGACCGCGCCGCGGACGATGCCGCGCACGCCGCCCTGCTCGCCCATGAACATCGTCCCGACCTGGAGGGACGCGTCGTGCACCAGCAGCCGGTCGGCCTCCACGTAGAGGGTGTCGGCGCCTTGCAGGTCGATGACGGTGACGTACAGCCCGCCGTGCCCGAACAGGACGCTGCCCTGCCCGGTGACGTGCATCATCGCGCTGCGCTCGCCGGCGACGGCGCGTCCGATGGTGCCGCCGATGCCCTGCCCGGCCGTCGAGGTCGGCGCGAACGACACCGGCCCGGTGTAGGCGAGCATCGCGCCGCGCTTGCTGTAGACCTCCTGACCCGGCCCGATCGGCACCTGGAGCATCTTGGAGTTGATCGACTGGTATCCGGGCATCAGATCTCCAAGATTCCGCCGCGTTCGGACGGCTGGACGTACACCAGGCCGTGCCCCTGGTACCGGAACTGCACGCTCTCCCCCGATCCCTGGCCGATCACCGTCCGCCAGTTGACGTCGGTGACCACGTCCTGCTGGAGCTGCCCGTGGTGGCAGACGTAGGCGTGCGGGTCGACGCACAGCGGCGTCTGCGGCGTCACCTCCAGCACGATCGCGGGGCCCGCGGACAGGATCGCGACCGTCCCGTGCCCCTCCACCTTGGTGGTGGCGAGCCCCTGCCCGGTGCCCATGCCCCGCAGCCCGACGAAGTGGACGCCGGTCTGCAGGTTCCCGTCCAGGGCCAGGAGGCTCTCCGACTCGACGAACAGGGTGTCGCCGGTCAGCGGGACGAGGGTCACCTCCGTCGCCTCGCTCGCCAGGTACACCGTCCCCTGCCCGCTGATCTCCATGAGGGTCATGCCCTCGCCGGCGATCCTGCGTTTCAGCGCGCCCCGCAGGCCCTCGCCGCCCGTCATGCCCTGGCGTTTGAACGACATCTGGCCCTCGTAGGCGACCATGGATCCGTTCAGCGCCCTGATGGTCTCGCCGCCGAGGTCGACGGCGAGCATCTTGGAGCCGTTCATTCGAAATTGCGCCACGAAGCGAGAAGATACAGCTGTTCCCGGGGGGTGTGGGGGCGGCGTCTCCGCACAATTGAGCAGCCCGGCGCGTTGAGGGCCCGCGCCGGGCGCTGATCGGGAAGGATGAGGACCATGTGGATCGCTCCCGAACGCCGCAGCCTCAGCAGGTGGGCCGTGCCCGGGCTCGTCCTGGGCGCGGGCGTGGTGGTCGGGGCCGTGCTGGCCGCCGACGGGCGGTCGGGGACGGCCCTCATCGCGCTCGCCTCGCTCGCCGGGTACGCGGCGTACCTCGCCTACCGGCGCAACGAGCCGGCGCTGCCGATCAGCGAGGGCTTCGGCTCCGGCACCCGCGCCCGCGCGCATCTGCGGGCCGCGGCGATGACCGGGGACGTGCTGACCGTCGCGGTGGTCGGCGGGCTGACCGTCCAGGCCCTGCGCGGCGCCGACATCACCGCCTACGTGTGGCTCGCCGCCGTCGCCGGCGTGACGTACCTGCTGGCGGCGTTCGCAGGCGGCCGCGGTCTCTGACCGCACACGACCGGTGACCGCGCATGGCCTCTGAACTGCGAATATTGGGTTAACTTCGGCTGACACATCTAGTTTCGTCGCGGAGTGGGCGACATGATGCGGCTGTGTCAGCAGTCGATGCACTCGATGCCCTCCTCCCGGCCCGGGCGGTGTTCCATCCGGTCGTCGACCTCGGCACCGGAACCGTCGTCGCGGTGGAGGCCCACGCGCCCCCGGCCGGTCCGTCCGGCCCGATGCGGCTCGATCCGGCGGCCGAGGACGTGCGCCGCGCCGTCGAGGCCGCCCGCGCCGCCACCGGACTCGGCACGCCCCTGCCGCTGCAGATCGGCCTGCGCACCGAGACCCTCGCCCGCGGCGACGACCTCCTCGCCGACCTGCACCGCGGGCTCAGCGACACCGGACGCCGCCCGCAGGAGATCATCATCTGCGTGTCGGGCGGGTTCCCGCCCGCGGCGCGCCCGCCCGTCACCGCCGCGCTGTCCGGGCTGCGCCGGACCGGCTACCTCGTCGGCCTCGCCGGCCTCGGCGCCGCCCACGCGCCGCTGGACCTGCTCGTGGACGGCGCGTCCTACCTGCTGAAACTCGATCCCGAGCTGGCGCGCAGGGCGGTGTCGGAGCCGCGCCGCGCGGCGCTGGTCGGGAGCCTGGTCGAGCTGGCGCACCGCCTGGAGACGCACGTCCTGGCGCCGCAGATGGCGACCAGGGAGCAGGTGCTGCACATGCGGGACGCGGGGGTGCGGCTCGTCCAGGGGCCCGCGCTGGCGCCGCCGGAGTGGCGGCCGGGGATGCCGGTCCACATCCCGGTCGCGGCGGCCGAGGAGCCCGCGCGCCCGGACCCGGGGCTGGGCCTCGGGCCGCGGGTGTCGGAGTTCACCCTCCCGGCGGTGACGCTGCCGCACACCGCGACCGCGGGCGCGGTCCTCAACGCGCTGAACGCCGAGACCGGCATCACCAGCATCGTCCTGGTCGACGACCGGCAGCGGCCCCACTGCACCGTGGACCGGACGCGCTTCCTGCTGCGCCTGTCCGGCGCGTACGGGCACGCGCTGCACGCCCGCCGTCCCGCCGCGCGGCTGGCCGACGCGCCCCGGCTGGTGCCGCGCACCGTCCCGGCGGTCGCGGCGCTGCGGGCCGCAGGGCGGGAGGACGAGCGCGTCTACGACGACCTGGTCGTGGTGGACGAGGTCGGGCGCTGCCTCGGCATCGTCCGCGTCGCCGACCTGATCCGCAGCCTGTCCAGCTGAAGATCATCCGTCGCGCCGACCGTCCGCCGCGGATCCTTCGCCGCGCTGAGATCGTCTCTGGCGGGTCAGCTCGCCCCGGGTGATCCTTTATGCGGATCGGTCCCGGAACGCCCGGAGGCGGCCGTCTCCTGCGCGAGGATGGCCGCCTGCACCCGCCCGGCCAGCCCCAGCTTCCCGAGGATGCGGCTGACGTGGGTCTTGGTGGTCGTCTCCGCCATGTCCAGCCGGGCCGCGATCTGCCCGTTCGACAGGCCCTCCCCCAGGCACGCGAACACCTCCCGCTCCCGCGGCGTCAGCTCCGCGAGCCCCGGCGCGGACGGGTCCGCCGCGGGACGGGCGGAGAAGGCCTCGATCAGCCGCCGGGTGACCTTCGGCGCGATGATCCCCTCGCCGGCCGCGACCGTCCGCACCGCGTCCACCAGCTTGTCGGCGTCGACGTCCTTGAGCAGGAACCCGGCGGCGCCCGCCCGGAGCGCGCCGAACACGTACTCGTCCATGTCGAACGTGGTCAGCACCAGCACGTCCGCGATGCCCGCGATCTCCCGGGTGGCGCCGATGCCGTCCAGGCGGGGCATGCGGACGTCCATCAGCACCACGTCCGGGCGCAGCTCCCTGGCCAGCTCCACCGCCTCCACCCCGTCGGCCGCCTCGCCCACGACCCGGACGCCGGGCGCCGCGCCCAGGATCAGCACCAGCCCCGCCCGCACCGCCGCCTGATCGTCCGCGACCAGCACCTCGATCATGACGCCCTCGCTCCGGTCATCGGGTCTCCGTGAACTGCTGGTCGACGGGCAGCTCGGCGTGCACGCGCCACCGCCGCGCGGCGGCGTCGGGCCCGGCGTCGAACTCGCCGGCCAGCATCACCGCGCGCTCGCGCATCCCCACCAGCCCGCTGCCGGTACCGGGGAGCCGCGCCGCATCCGCCCCGAGCGGGCTCAGCACGTCGATCACCACGCTCCGCCGCGTGTACTCGACGCGGACGTCGGTGCTGCCGGGACCGGCGTGTTTCAGCGCGTTCGTCAGCGCCTCCTGCACGATCCGGTAGGCGGCCAGTTCCACCGCGGCGGGCAGCTCCGGCGGCTCCCCGGCGACCTCCAGCCGCGCGAACAGGTCGGACCGCGCCGTGTGCCGGACGAGCCGTCCCAGCTCCGCCAGCCGCGGCCGGGCCGCGGGATCCTCGCCGTCGCCGTCGCCGTCCCGCAGGAGCCCGATCATCCGGCGCATCTCCGCGAGGCCCTGGACGCTGTTCTCCCGGATGACCTCCATCGCCCGCTCGATCCCCTCCCGGTCGAGGCCGGGCACCTTCAGCACGGCCGACGAGTGCAGCGCCACGGCGCTCAGATGGTTGGCGATCACGTCGTGCAACTCCCGCGCCATCCGGGCCCGCTCGGCCGTCACGGCGGCCCGCCGGTCCAGCTCCGCGAGCCGCGCCACCTGCTCGGCGCGCTGCCGCTCGGCCTCGGCCCGCCGCCGCTCCGCCTCCGCCCGGAACCGGTGCTCCCGGACGGCCATCGCCGTCAGCACCGGCGCGACCCACACCACCCCGGCGACCGACCCGCCGACCACGCCGACGGCGAGGTCCCGCAGCCCGATCCCGGTGCCGGCCGCGACCGCCAGGCTCGCCGCCGCGGTGGTGCCGAGCAGCCACTCCGCGGTCCGGCGCCGCCCGTAGAGGCTCGCCGCGTACAGCGCGTCCCCGTAGATCATCGCGGTGGCGATGCTCGGCCCCATCGCCACGTCGGCGAAGTTGAACGGCGTCGCCACCGCCAGCGCGGTCAGCGGCGCCGTCCGCCGCAGCAGCAGCGCCGAGGACAGCCCGAGCAGCGGGACGAGCCGCGCCCACACCGACGGGTCCCAGTCCTCCGACCAGGTCGAGTAGCCGTGCACCGCGAGCATGAGCAGCCCGCCGGCCAGCGCGGCCGCGGCGACGAGCGCGTCCTTGCGGGTGGTGAGCCTGTGCACGACTCCATCTCAGCATCCCCGCGCGAGAACCTCGTCCACCGGGATGACGAGGACGCGTACATCCTTCGGACGACCCCCCGAACCCCCACCGCGGACGACGATTTCCGCCCGTCCCGCACCGACGATGGAACCATCGAGAAAGGACTCCACGTGCTCATCGCGATCATCGCCGCCTGCGAGATCGGCTTCTGGGTCGTCCTGGCCGCCGGTCTCGCCGCCCGCTACCTGCTGCGGCTCCGCCGGACCGGCGCGGTGCTCCTGCTGTGCGTCCCGCTGGTCGACCTGGTTCTGCTGGTCGCGACGGCGATCGACCTGCGCGGCGGCGCCACCGCGGGCTTCGCCCACGGGCTCGCCGCCGCCTACATCGGCTATTCGGTCGCGTTCGGGCACAGCATGGTCCGGTGGGCCGACCAGCGCTTCGCGCACCGCTTCGCCGGCGGCCCGCCGCCCCGCCGCAAGCCCGGCCACGGCCGGACGCGCACCCGCTACGAGTGGCGCGAGTTCGGGAAGGCGGCCGTCGCGACCGCCATCGCCTGCGGCCTGCTCCTGGCGATGATCGCCTGGGTCGGCGACCCCGACCGCACCGAGGCCCTGCTCGGCTGGCTCGCCCGCCTCGGCACGGTCCTGGCGATCTGGTCGCTGTGGCCGATCACCCACACCCTGTGGCCGTCCAAGCCCAGCACGCACGCGTGAGGCCGCGCCCCTGGCGGGGCGCGGCCTTCGTGTGCGTGGCGCGGGTCAGACGTTGAAGCCGAGGGCGCGGAGCTGGTCGCGGCCCTCGTCGGTGATCTTGTCGGGGCCCCATGGCGGGAGCCACACCCAGTTGATCTTGACGTCCTTGACCATGCCCTCCAGGGCGCTGTGGGCCTGGTCCTCGATCACGTCGGTGAGCGGGCAGGCGGCGCTGGTGAGGGTCATGTCCAGGGTCGCGACCTCGTCGGCGATGCTGACGCCGTACACCAGGCCGAGGTCGACGACGTTGATGCCGAGTTCGGGGTCGACGACGTCCTTGAGGGCCTCGAGGATGTCCTCGTCGGGAATGGCCGTTTCGGTCATGATGCCTCTCCGAGTGCGCGGGCGGTCGCGTCCTTCCACGCCATCCAGGCGAGCAGGGCGCATTTGATGCGGGCGGGGTACTTGGAGACCCCGGCGAAGGCGACGGCGTCCTCCAGGACGTCCTCGTCGGGCTCGACGTCCTGGCCGCGCGACTGCATCAGCGCGCGGAACTCCTCGCCGACCGCCATCGCCTCCTTGACGGACTTCCCGATGACCAGGTCCGACATCACCGACGCGCTGGCCTGGCTGATCGAGCAGCCCATCGCGTCGTAGGACACGTCGGCGACCGTGGCGTCCTGGCCGTCGCCGTCCAGGTGGACGCGCAGCGTCACCTCGTCCCCGCAGGTCGGGTTGACGTGGTGCGCCTCGCCCTCGAACGGCTCGCGCAGCCCCTTGTGGTGGGGGTTGCGGTAGTGGTCCAGGATGACCTCCTGGTACATCCCCTCCAGGTGCATGTGGTCCTCTCCAAGGCTCTCTCGCTACAACCGGGCAGGTCTCGGGGCTGTTCCTCAGGACGTGCCGAAGAACTTCTGGGCCTGCCTGACCCCGTCGGCGAGGACGTCGATGTCGCCGAGGGTGTTGTAGAGGTAGAACGTCGCGCGGGTCGTCGCCGGGATGGCGAAGCGGCGGCAGATCGGCCACGCGCAGTGGTGCCCGACGCGGACCGCGACGCCCAGGTCGTCGAGGACCTGGCCGACGTCGTGGGGGTGGATGCCGTCGACGGTGAACGACACGGCGCCGCCGCGGGCCTCGGTCGTGCCGGGGCCGATGATCCGGACGCCGGGGATCTCGGTGAGCCGCTCCAGCGAGTAGCCGACGAGGGCCTCCTCGTGGGCGTGGACGCGGTCCATGCCGATCTCGGCGAGGTACTCGCAGGCCGCGCCGAGTCCGATCGCCTGCGCGGTCATCGGGACGCCGGCCTCGAACCGCTGCGGCGGCGGCATGAAGGTCGTCTCCTCCATGCGGACGATCTCGATCATGGAGCCGCCGGTGATGAACGGCGGCATCACCTCGAGCAGCTCGTGCCGTCCCCACAGCACGCCGATGCCGGTCGGGCCGAGCATCTTGTGGCCGGAGAAGGCGAGGAAGTCGACGCCGAGGCGGGTGACGTCCACCGGCTGGTGCGGCACCGACTGGGCCGCGTCCAGCAGGACGAGCGCGCCGACGGCGTGGGCCCGCGCCGCGATCCGCTCGATCGGCGGGACGGTCCCGAGGACGTTCGACTGGTGCGTCAGCGCGACGATCTTGGTGCGCTCGTTGACGAGGTCGTCGAGGTGCTCCAGGTCGAGGCGGCCGTCGTCGGTGATGCCGAACCAGCGCAGCGTCGCCCCGGTCCGCCGGCAGAGCTGCTGCCACGGGACGAGGTTGGCGTGGTGCTCCATCTCCGACACCACGACCTCGTCGCCCGGCCCGACCGCGAACCGCTCGGCCTCAGGGCCCGCGGTGGCGGCGTTGCTCATCGCGTACGCGACCAGGTTGATGGCCTCGGTGGCGTTCTTGGTGAACACGACCTCGGCGGTCGACGCGCCGATGAACCGGGCGACGGACGCGCGGGCCTTCTCGTAGCCCTCCGTCGCCTCCTCGGCGAGCTGGTGCGCCCCGCGGTGCGGCGCCGCGTTATAGCGCTCGTAGAACTCGCGCTCGACGTCCAGGACCTGGACGGGCTTCTGCGACGTCGCGCCCGAGTCGAGGTACACCAGAGGGCGCCCGCCGCGCACCGTGCGCTGCAGCAGCGGGAAGTCCTTCTTCAGCTCCTCCGGCAGCAGCCTCATAGCGACGCGCCCGCCTTCGCGTACTTCTCGTAGCCCTTGTCCTCCAGCTCGTCGGCCAGCTCGGGGCCGCCCTCGGCGACGACGCGGCCGCCGGAGAACACGTGCACGAAGTCGGGCTTCACGTAGCGGAGGATGCGCGTGTAGTGGGTGATGAGCAGGACGCCGGTGTCGCCGGACGCGAACCGGTTCACTCCCTCCGCGACGACCTTGAGGGCGTCGACGTCCAGGCCGGAGTCGGTCTCGTCCAGGACGGCGACCTTCGGCTTGAGCATCTCCAGCTGCAGGATCTCGTGCCGCTTCTTCTCGCCGCCGGAGAACCCCTCGTTGAGGCTGCGCTGCGCGAACGCGGGGTCGATGGACAGGTTCTCCATCGCCTGTTTCATGTCCTTGGCGAACTCGCGGAGCTTCGGGGCCTCCCCGCGGACCGCGGTGACGGCCGAGCGCAGGAAGTTGGAGACCGACACGCCGGGCACCTCGACCGGGTACTGCATCGCCAGGAACAGCCCGGCGCGGGCGCGCTCGTCGACCGACATGCCGAGGACGTCCTCGCCGTCGAGCGTGACGGAGCCGGACGTCACCTCGTACTTCGGGTGCCCGGCGACCGCGTAGGCGAGGGTGGACTTGCCGGAGCCGTTCGGCCCCATGATCGCGTGGGTCTCCCCGGCCTGCACGGTCAGGTCGACCCCGCGCAGGATCTCCTTCGCCCCGTCCGAGCCGTCGCCGACGGAGACGTGGAGGTCGCGGATCTCTAGCGTGGCCATGGTGCGTGATGTCCTTCGTGGTGGGGTCAGCCGTCGGCGGCGAGCGAGACGTAGACGTCGCCGTCCTCGACCTTGACCTTGTATGTGGCGACCGGCTGCGTGGCCGGAGGATTGGTGGGCTTGCCGGTGCGCAGGTCGAAGCAGGACCCGTGCAGCCAGCATTCGATGGTGCCGTCGTAGATCTCGCCTTCGGACAGCGAGACCTCGGCGTGGGAGCAGATGTCGTTCACGGCGTAGACGTCGCCGCCGCTGCGCGCGATGGCGACGGGCGTGTCGTCGACCTCGACGGCGAGCGCCCCGTCGGCCGGGACGTCGTCCAGCGCGCACACCTTCACGTACGTCACTTCGCCGCCCCCCGGTCGAGTTCGGCCTCGATGGCCTGCTGCACCTTCTCCCGCACTTCGGGGACCTCGATGCGCTCGATCAGCTGGCCCAGGTAGCCCCGCACGACCATGCGGCGCGCCTGGTCGAAGGTGATGCCGCGGGCCTGGAGGTAGAACAGGTGCTCGTCGTCGAGCCGCCCGGACGCCGAGGCGTGCCCGGCGCCGGCGACCTCGCCGGTGAGGATCTCCAGGTTCGGCACGGAGTCGACCCGCGTCCCGTCGGTGAGGACGAGGTTGCGGTTCAGCTCGTAGGTGTCGGTGCCCTCCGCCTCCGCGCGGATGATCACGTCGCCGATCCAGACGGCGTGCGCGTCCTGGTCCTGCAGCGCGCCGCGGTAGTCGACGCGGCTGCGGCAGTTCGGGACGGCGTGGTCGACCAGCAGGCGGTGCTCCAGGTGCTGGCCGCCGTCCGCGAAGTACACGCCGTACAGCTCGGCGTCGCCGCCGGGCCCCTCGTAGGCGACGGACGGCGAGATCCGCACGACGTCGCCGCCGAGCGAGACGTTGTGCGAGACGAACCGGGCGTCGCGGCCGAGGCGGGCGTGCTGGTGGGACACGTGGACGCTGCCGTCCGCCCAGTCCTGGAGGCTGATCACCGAGAGGCGGGCGCCGTCGCCGACGACGAACTCGACGTTGTCGGCGTACGTCGCGGGGCCGCGGTGCGTCAGCACGACGGTGGCCTGCGCGAACGGCTCCACGATCACGGTCGTGTGGCCGTAGGCGGCGGCCGAGGCGTCCTCGCCGCGCAGCCGCAGCACGGTCGGCGCCGACGCGACGGCCTCCTTCGGCACGGTCACGACGGTGGCCTGCGTGAACGAGTTCCACGCCTGCGCGCTGACCCGGTCGGACGGGACGTAGGCCGTGCCGAGCCGCGCGTCGTCGCGCCCGACGGTCTCGACCGTCACCTCCGGCGCCGCCTCCACCTCGACCAGGACCTTGCCGTCTGCGTCGGCGGTGCCGTTGTGCAGGCCGCGGAGGCGGCGCAGCGGCGTGAACCGCCACTCCTCCTCGCGGCCCGTCGGGACGTCGAAGTCGCCGACGTCGAACGACGCCTTGTCGTGCAGCGTCGAGAGAGGCTTGACATCGAGCCCCATCAGCCGACGGCTCCTTCCATCTGCAGCTCGATGAGCCGGTTCAGCTCGAGGGCGTACTCCATGGGCAGCTCGCGCGCGATCGGCTCGACGAACCCGCGCACGATCATCGCCATCGCCTCGTCCTCGGTGAGGCCGCGGCTCATCAGGTAGAACAGCTGCTGCTCGGACACCTTGGAGACGGTGGCCTCGTGGCCCATCTCGACGTCGTCCTCGCGGACGTCGACGTACGGGTAGGTGTCGGACCGGCTGATCTGGTCGATGAGCAGCGCGTCGCACTTCACCGTGGACTTGCTGTGCTCGGCGCCCTCCTGGATCTGCACCAGCCCCCGGTAGGACGTGCGGCCCCCGCCGCGCGCCACCGACTTGGAGATGATGGTGGAGGACGTGTTCGGCGCGGCGTGCACCATCTTGGCGCCCGCGTCCTGGTGCTGGTCCTCGCCCGCGAACGCGATCGACAGGGTCTCGCCCTTGGCGTGCTCGCCGAGCAGGTACACCGCCGGGTACTTCATGGTGACCTTGGAGCCGATGTTGCCGTCGACCCACTCCATCGTCGCGCCCTCGTAGGCGACGGCGCGCTTGGTCACCAGGTTGTAGACGTTGTTGGACCAGTTCTGGATGGTCGTGTAGCGGACGCGGGCGTCCTTCTTCACGACGATCTCCACGACGGCGGAGTGCAGCGAGTCGGACTTGTAGATCGGAGCGGTACAGCCCTCGACGTAGTGGACGTAGGAGCCCTCGTCGGCGATGATCAGCGTCCGCTCGAACTGGCCCATGTTCTCGGTGTTGATCCGGAAGTAGGCCTGGAGCGGGATCTCCACGTGCACGCCCGGCGGGACGTAGATGAACGAGCCGCCCGACCACACCGACGTGTTGAGCGCGGCGAACTTGTTGTCGCCGACGGGGATCACCGAGCCGAAGTACTCCTGGAAGATCTCCGGGTGCTCGCGCAGGCCGGTGTCGGTGTCGAGGAAGATGACGCCCTTCTCCTCAAGATCTTCGCGGATCTTGTGGTAGACGACCTCCGACTCGTACTGCGCGGCGACGCCGGCGACGAGGCGCTGCTTCTCCGCCTCGGGGATGCCGAGCTTGTCGTAGGTGTTCTTGATGTCCTCGGGCAGCTCCTCCCAGGAGCCGGCCTGCTGCTCGGTGGAGCGGACGAAGTACTTGATGTTGTCGAAGTCGATGGCCGACAGGTCCGAGCCCCAGGTGGGCATCGGCTTCTTGTCGAACAGGCGCAGCCCCTTGAGGCGGAGGGCGAGCATCCAGTCGGGCTCGTCCTTCTTGCCCGAGATGTCGCGGACGACGTCCTCGTTCAGGCCGCGCCGCGCCGAGGCCCCGGCCTCGTCGGAGTCGGCCCAGCCGAACTTGTACTTGTCGAGCCCCTCCAGTTCGGGGTGGGCTGCCGTAGTCATACTTTAACTCCAGAGAGTGATATGTTCGTCACGTCGTGATAGCCAAACGACCGGCGGCAGGACATGCCGTTGCAGGACGTGGAGACTTCGCCGTTGGGCGGTCTAAGAAGCGTCAACCTCGGCCCCCCGGGTCGGAACCCTCGGCTTCGGCCGTCGGGTGGATGTCAAATCGGGGTCCCTCCGGACCATTGCCCCCGCGGGCCCGGTCGGCACAAAGGTCGACCGGGCTGACGTGGGTGGTGCATATGCCGTCGCCGTGGGCGATCGTGGCCAGCCGCTGGACGGGGGTGCCCAGCAGGCGGCTGAACGCCTCGGTCTCGGCCTCGCACAGCTGCGGGAACTCCGCGGCGACGTGCGCGACCGGGCAGTGGTGCTGGCAGAGCTGCTCGCCGCCCCCCGGCTGGGGCGCCTTGGCCGCGGCGGCCGCGTAGCCGTCGCCGGACAGCGCCTCGGCGAGCGTGCGGACCCGCTGGTGGGGCGGGGCCTGCTGCACGACGGGCCGGTAGCGGCGCTCCAGGTCGGCGATCTGGCGCCGGGCGAACTCGGCGACCGCGTGGTCGCCCGCCGTCTCGGCGATGAACCGCAGCGCGCTGGTCGCCAGGTCGTCGTAGGCGTGCACGAACGCGTTGCGCCCGGCGTCGGTGATCGCGAACCACTTGGCGGGACGCCCCCGGCCGCGCCGGGCCTGCGGCGCCCGCGCCTTGCGGACCTCGATCATGCCGTCGGCCAGCAGCGCGTCCAGGTGCCGGCGGATCGCGGCGGGTGTGAGGCCGACGCGCTCCCCCAGCGTGGACGCCGTGACCGGGCCGTGCTCGAGGATGAGCCGGGCCACCCGCGCGCGTGTGTCACGCTCGGTGTGGCCGGGCACGTGGGCGGGCACGGACGGCACGCCGAGGGGCCGCGCGGTGGCGGCCTCTGCGCTGGTCCGGTCCTCGCTCACGTTTTTCACAACATCAGTGTGCCGTAATTCCTTCCCGGCAAACACCGGTTTCCCGATGTCGTGCCTCACGCAGGTAAGCCTTACCTAACCTGCGACTTCGCGCCGGAAGCGGCACCGGGAGCGGCGGCGGCTCCGCGCGGCATGAGGAGCACCGGGCAGGGCGCGGCGCGGACGATCTTGCCGGAGCTCTCCCCGAGGAAGACCTTGCGCAGCGGCCCGTCATGGCTCGACAGGCAGGCCAGCACCTCGCCGGGCAGCATATCGACGGCGCCGAGGGTCTTGGCGATGCCCGTCCCGACGGCGGCCAGGCGCTCCACGGGGGTCCCGCCGCCGAAGCGGGCGGCGGCTTCGCGGAGGTCGTCGTCGGCCTGGGCCGCCTGGCGGTCCAGGACGCCGCCCGCGTCCTTGAACTTCGCCGCGATGCCGGGAGGCCGCAGGACGAGCGTGAGGAGCCGCATCGGCACGTCCAGCGCGGCGGCGATTTCGGCGGCGGCGGACAGCGGGCCGTCCGCGTCCTTGCGACGCCAGTACGCGACGGTCATCCGCTCGAACCGGCCCGGTGGGTCGTCGGCGTAGCCGCGCGGCGCGAGCAGGACGGGGACCGGCGAGCCGTGCAGCAGTTGGTCGGCGGTGCTGCCGATGGCGATGCGCCCGCGCCGTCCGCGCGGGGCGGAGCCGATGACGATCAGGTCGGCGCCGGCGGCCCTGGCGACCTCGATGAGCCCGCGCCCGCTGCCCCGGTGGGAGTGGACGCGGAGCGTCACGTCCGATTCGGGCACGTCCGACGCGGCGAGCTTCCCGGCGGCCTCCGTCAGCGCCGCCTGCGACTCGCCCTTGAGGTAGGCGACCCATTCGGCGTCGACGGAGCCGGGGCCGCGCGCGGGCCACGGCGGCGGATGGACGTTCGCGACCACCAGCGAAGCGCCCGCCGCCCGGACGACCAGCGCCGCCAGCGCGAGGGCGTCGGCGCCGCGGTCGTCGGACGAGTAGCCGACGAGCACCCTCATGGCGTCCCCCTTCCCACCGGTCCGGCCGCGAGCCGGGAGTGGCGGCGGCCGTACAGGAAGTACGCGGCCAGGCCGACGAGGGTCCACAGCAGGAACACCGCCCACGTCACCCCGCCCAGGCCGACCATGAGGTAGACGCAGAACCCGACGCCGAGGAGCGGCGTCAGCGGGTAGAGCGGGGTCCGGAAGCTGCGCGGCAGGTCGGGACGGGTCCGCCGCAGGACGATGACCCCGACGCTGACCAGCGCGAACGCGAACAGCGTGCCGATGCTGGTGGCGTCCACCAGGCGGCCGAGCGGGATCGCGGCGGCGAGGATCGAGATGAACCCCGCCACGATGACGGTGTTGGCGACCGGGACGCGGCGTCCGGGGCTGACCTTCTGGAACACGGGCGGGACGAGCCCGTCCCGCGACATCGCGAACAGGATGCGGGTCTGCCCGTACATGACGGTGAGCACGACGCTGGCGATGGCGATCACCGCGCCGAGCGAGAGAATCATCGAGGGCCAGGTCTGCCCGGTCGCCTCGTCCAGCACCGCGGCCAGCGACGCCTCGGAGCCGCTGATGTCGAACTTCTCCCAGTGCATCGCGCCGACCGCCGCCAGGCCGACCAGGACGTAGATCACGGTCACGATGACCAGCGACAGGATGATCGCGAGCGGCAGGTCGCGCCGCGGGTTCTTGGCCTCCTCGCCCGCGGTGGAGGCGGCGTCGAAGCCGATGTAGGAGAAGAACACCTTCGACCCGGCGGCGCTGATCCCCGCCCAGCCCATCGGCGCGAACGAGCTCAGGTTCCCCGAGTCGAACGCGGTGAACGCGACCGCGCAGAAGAACAGCAGCACGCCGATCTTCAGGAACACCATGATCGTGTTCGCGGTGGCGCTCTCGGACGTCCCGCGCAGCAGCAGGAACATCGCGAACATCACCACGATCACGGCCGGGACGTTGACGATCCCGCCCTCGCCCGGCGGCCCGCTGATCTCCGCCGGGATCGTGAACCCGGCCGCGTCGTCGAAGAACGCGCTGAGGTAGGAGCCCCAGCCGACCGCGACCGCCGACACCGACACGGCGTACTCCAGCAGCAGGCACCAGCCGCAGACCCACGCCACCAGCTCCCCGAGCGTGGCGTAGGAGTAGGAGTAGGACGAGCCGGACACGGGGATCGTCCCGGCCAGCTCGGCGTACGACAGGGCCGAGAACAGCGCGGTCACGGCGGCGAGGACGAACGACAGCACGACCGCCGGCCCGGCCTTCGGCACCGCCTCGCCGAGGACGACGAAGATCCCGGTGCCGAGGGTCGCGCCGACGCTGAACAGGGTGAGCTGCAGGAGGCTCATCGTCCGCTTCAGCTCGCCGCCCTCGCCCCGCCCGCCCTCGGCGACGATCGCGTCGACGGGCTTGGTCCGCAGCAGGCTCCGCCCGAACGAGACCGGCGCGGCCCCCGTGCCGGTCTTCACAGCGTGCTCGCCAGCGGCCAGGTCGCGTTGGGGGTGACGATCGTGCCCGCGGTGCCCTCGAGGATCTGCACGCACTGGTCGAGCATCCCGATCGCGGCCATGTCGCCGGTGCGCTCGACGAAGCTCGCCACCGCCTCGACCTTCGGGCCCATCGACCCGGCGGGGAAGTCCTCGGCGCGCAGCTCGTGCGGGGTGGTGTGGGTGATCTCCTCCTGCTCGGGGGTGCCGTAGCGGCGCATCACCCGCGGCACGTCGGTGAGGATCAGCAGGGCGTCCGCGTCCATGCTCTCGGCCAGGACGGACGCGGTCAGATCCTTGTCGATCACCGCCTCGACGCCCTCCAGCCGCCCGACGTCGTTGCGGAACACCGGGACGCCGCCGCCGCCCGCGCAGACCACGACCGTCCCGAGCCGGACCAGCTCCCTGATCAGCCGGGTCTCGATCACCCGCTGCGGGCGCGGGGACGGCACGACGCGGCGCCAGCGGTCGCCGTCCGGCCGGACCGTCCAGCCGTACTCGGCGGCGAGCTTCTCCGCCTCCTCGCGGTCGTAGACCTGGCCGACGAACTTGGTCGGGTTCTCGAACGCCGGGTCCACCGCCGACACCAGCGTCTGGTTGATCATCGCCATGACCTGGCGTCCCGGCAGCGCGTTCTGCAGCGCCTGCAGCATCCAGTAGCCGATCATGCCCTGGGTCTCGGCGCCGATCGTGTCGAGCGGGTACGGGCGGGTCAGGTTCGGGTCGTTGACGCTCTCCAGCGACAGCACCCCGACCTGCGGCCCGTTCCCGTGCGTGACGATCAGCTCGTGCCGCTCGGCGAGCGGCGCCAGCGCCCGCACGGCCCGGTCGACGTTGCGGCGCTGCGGCTCGGCGTCCGGCGTCTCACCGCGCTTGACCAGCGCGTTCCCGCCGAGCGCGACGACCACCCGCATAGTCCCCCCCGTCCCCCTTGTCAGACCCGCTTGTCAGACCCGCCCGGCGGTCAGCCGAGCGTCGCGACCATGACCGCCTTGATGGTGTGCATCCGGTTCTCCGCCTCGTCGAACACGATCGAGGCCGGGGACTCGAACACGTCCTCGGTGACCTCCAGGCCGTCCATGCCCGTCTTCTGGTAAAGCCGCTCCCCCATGACGGTCTCCCGGTTGTGCAGAGCGGGGAGGCAGTGCATGAACTTCGCGTCCGGGTTGCCGGTGGCCGCCATGACCTCGGTGTTGACCTGGTAGGGGCGGAGCAGCGCGATGCGCTCGTCCCACACGTCGGCGGGCTCGCCCATCGACACCCACACGTCGGTGATCACGAAGTCGGCGCCCCGCACGCCCTCCCGGACGTCCTCGGTGAGGCTGATGTCCGCGCCTGTCGTGGCGGCGACCGCGTTGGACGGCTTGACCACCGTCTCCTCGTCCGGCCACAGGGCCCGCGGCGCGACGATGCGGACGTTCATCCCGAGCAGCGCACCGGCCGCGACGTACGAATGCCCCATGTTGTTGCGGGCGTCGCCCAGATAGGCGTACGTGACGTCGCGCAGGGGCTTGTCGCTGTGCTCGCGCATGGTGAGCATGTCGGCGAGCATCTGCGTCGGATGCCACTCGTCGGTCAGGCCGTTCCACACCGGGACGCCCGCGTGCTCTGCCAGTTCCTCGACGAGCCTCTGGCTGGAGCCCCGGTACTCGATGCCGTCGTACATCCGTCCCAGGACGCGGGCGGTGTCCTTCATCGATTCCTTGTGGCCGATCTGGGTGCCGCCGGGGTCCAGGTAGGTCACGTGGGCGCCCTGGTCGTGCGCGGCGACCTCGAAGGCGCAGCGCGTCCTGGTGGACGTCTTCTCGAAGATCAGCGCGATGTTCTTGCCGGTCAGCGCCGGGTTCTCCGCCCGGCTGTACTTGGCGGCCTTCAGCTCGGCCGCCAGGTCGAGCAGGAATCCGAACTCCCTGGGGGTGAAGTCGAGCTCCTTGAGGAAGCTGCGTCCGCGAAGGTTGAACGCCATACGTGTCTCCTGGGGAAGTCGCGGGCGTCAGGCGTCCCGCTCGATGGGGCAGGACATGCAGCGCGGGCCGCCGCGCCCGCGGCCCAGCTCGCTGCCGCGGATCGTGATGACCTCGATCCCGTTCCGGCTCAGATGGTTGTTGCTCGTCGCGTTGCGCTCGTAGGCGACGACGACGCCGGGCGAGACCGCCAGGACGTTGGAGCCGTCGTCCCACTGCTCGCGCTCGGCGGCGAACACGTCCTGCGTGGGGGTGAGGACCTTGATCCCGTCCAGGCCGAGGGCGGCCGCGATCGCCCGGTCCATGTCCTCGGGCGGATGGTCGGTGATCTTCAGTTCCTTCTCGGTGTCGCCCGGCTCGATGGTGTGGGACGGCAGCATCCCCATCCCCGCGTACTTGGTGAACACCCCGTGGTCGACCATCGTCAGGACGGTGTCCAGATGCATGAACGCCCGCTTCTGCGGCATCCGCAGCGCGACGATGCGGCCGCACGAACCGGCGGCGAACAGCGACTGCGCGAGCATCTCCACGGCCTGCGGCTGCGTCCGCTCGCTCATCCCGACCAGGACGGCGCCGTTCCCGAGGACCAGGACGTCGCCGCCCTCCAGCGTCGCCGGGGCCATCTCCATGCCCTTGTTCCAGACGTGGAATCCGTGTTCGGCGCCGGGCCTGCCGTAGCCGTCGGCGAACAGCGGATGCCACCGGTAGATCGCCTCCATGTTCACCGTCTCGCGCATCCGCGCCTTCTTGCGCATCGTGTTGATCGACACGCCGTCGTAGATCCAGCAGGACGTGTCGCGGGTGAACAGGTGGTTGGGCAGCGGCGGCAGGATGAACCCGTCAAGAGGCACGGAGTGGAACGCGATCGAGGCGGGCTCCGGCATCCGCTCCAGCATCTCCCGCTTGGTGATCCCGCCGACGAGGAACGCGCTCAGCTCGGCGGGGTCCATCGCGTCGAAGCAGTTGCGGATCGCGTCGACGGCGAGCGGCCCGAACCAGTGCGGGTCGACGACGGCGTCGAGGATGTGGACGCGGGCCTCGGGGTTCTCGACGGTCTCGCGCAGCAGGTCGAGGACGAGGTGCGTCTGGACGCCCTGCGCGCGCAGCACGTCCTCGAACTCCTCGTGCTCCTCCACGGCCCGCTTGACCCACAGCACGTCGTCGAAGAGCAGGCCCGCGGCGTTGGACGGGGTCAGCCGCTTCAGCGACAGCTCGGGCCGGTGCAGCAGGACGCCCCGCAGCCGTCCGACCTCCGAGTCGACATGGAACGCCATCCCCCGCACCTCCTCGGGCCCGGCGCCGGTGACGGGTCCCAGGCCGCCGGGCCCCGCCCCCGGCGACAGGCGGTCAATTCCCCCGGCTCACGTGGGCGAAACTAGATCCACTTCCACCCGGCGGCTTTACCGCGCCTTCACCGTCCCGGCGGCGGGACCGGGCGCGGGACCGTCCCTCCGCCGACCTAAACTCGTGGGCATGACACCCCCCGGAGACGGCGCCGTCGAGCTGCACACGCTCGTCAAGCGCTATGGCGCGGCCGGCGGCGCGCGGCCCGCCGTGGACGGCCTGTCGCTCACCGCCGCCCGGGGCGCGGTCACCTCGCTGCTCGGCCCGAACGGCGCGGGCAAGACCACCGTGGTCGAGATCTGCGAGGGGTTCCGGCGAGCGGATTCGGGAACGGTCCGCGTCCTCGGCCTCGATCCCGTGGCCGACGGGCGTTCGCTGAAACCGAGGGTCGGGGTGATGCCGCAGACGGGCGGCGTGCCCGGCACGGCCCGCGCGGGCGAGTTCCTGCGGCTCGTCGCCTCGTTCCACGCGACGCCGCTCGACCCGGCCGCGCTGCTGGAGCGGCTCGGCCTCGCCGGGCACGCCCGCGCCCAGATCCGCCGCATGTCGGGCGGGCAGCAGCAGCGGCTGTCGCTGGCCGCCGCCGTGGTCGGACGGCCGGAGCTGGTCTTCCTCGACGAGCCCACCACCGGCCTCGACCCGCAGGCCAGGCACGCCACCTGGACGCTGATCGAGGAGCTCCGCGCCGCCGGGGTCTCGGTCGTCCTCACCACGCACAACATGGAGGAGGCAGAGCGCCTCTCCGACCACGTCGTCATCGTCGACCACGGCAAGGTCGTCGCCGAGGGCGCCCCCGAGGAGCTGACCGGCGCGGAGCGGCAGCTGCGCTTCCGCGCCCGGCCCGGCCTCGGCCTGGAGGAGCTGCTGTCGGCGCTGCCCGCCGGGAGCGCCGCCAAGGAGTCGCCCGCCGGGCACTACCTGATCGAGGCGGACGTGCGGCCCGAGCTGCTCGCCACCGTCACCGCCTGGTGCGCCTCGCACGGCGTCATGACCGAGGACCTGCGGATCGAGCGCCGCACCCTGGAGGACGTCTTCCTCGAACTGACCGGACGGGAGCTCCGCTCGTGACCGCCCCCATGGACCTCTCCCCGGCGCCCGGCGCGGTGCCGCTGCCGCGGATGATCCTCTCCCAGACGGCCTTCGAGATCCGCGCCGTGCTCCGCAACGGCGAGCAGCTGCTGCTGACGCTGATCATCCCGGTGGTGCTGCTCGTCCTGTTCGGCGCCACGTCCCTGCTCGACCTCGGGCCCGGCCGCCGGATCGACTTCCTCGCGCCGGGCGTCCTCGCGCTCGCGGTGATGTCCACGGCGTTCACCGGGCAGGCGATCGGGACGGGCTTCGAGCGGCGCTACGGCGTCCTCAAGCGGCTCGGCGCGACGCCGCTGCCGCGCGGCGGGCTCATCGCCGCCAAGACCCTCGCCGTGATCGCCGTCGAGGCCGTGCAGGCCGCCGTGATCTGCGCGGTGGCGCTGGCGCTCGGCTGGCAGCCGCACGGCGACCCCTTCTCGGTGATCGTCCTGCTGCTGCTCGGCACGGCCGCGTTCAGCGGCTTCGGGCTCCTCATGGCGGGGACGCTGCGCGCCGAGGCCACCCTCGCCGCCGCCAACCTCGTCTACATCCTGCTGCTGGCGGTCGGCGGCGTCGTCTTCCCGCTGGACGAGTTCCCGGGCGGCGTCCGGAGCGTTCTGGAACTGCTGCCCATCACGGCGCTGGCCGATGGGCTGCGGGACGTCCTCCAGGACGGCGCGTCCCTCCCCGGCACGCCGCTCCTCGTCCTCGCGGTGTGGGCCGTCGCGGGGCTCGTCCTGGCCGGGAGGTTCTTCAAATGGGAGTAGTGCATGGCGCTCGCTGAGGCGCCCGGGTCGCTCGGCGGCGCGTCGCGGGCGTCCGGACGCGCCCGGACGCTGTCGCTCGGGTCGGTGCCGCCGCCCGCGCTGATCCTGCTCGGCATCATCTCCCTGCAGGTCGGCGCCGGGATGGCCAAGCACCTGTTCGACCGGCTGCCGCCGAGCGCCGTCGTGACGATCCGGCTGCTGACGTCCGCGATCGTGCTGGGGTTCCTGGCCCGCAAGGCGATGCGGACGATCCTGCGCGACCACTCCCGCTCCAGCCTCGCCATCGCCGCCTGCTTCGGGCTGGCGCTGGCGCTGATGAACTTCTCGATCTACCAGTCGTTCGCGCGGATCCCGCTGGGCGTGGCGGTGACGATCGAGTTCCTCGGGCCGCTGACGGTGGCCATCGTCGCGTCCCGGCGTCCCAGGGACGCGCTGTGGGTCGTGCTGGCCGGGGCTGGCGTGGTCATGCTGGCCAGGGGCGGCGCCGACGACCTCGACCCGGTCGGGATCGCGTTCGCGCTGCTCGCCGGGGCGTGCTGGGCCGCGTACATCCTGCTGACCGCCGCGACCGGGCAGCGGTTCCCCGGGTCCACCGGCCTGGCCTTCGCCAGCGTCATCGGGTCGATCGCGATCCTGCCGCTGGGCATCGCGTCCGCCGGGTCGGCGCTGCTCGACCCGAAGCTCCTGCTGATCGGGCTCGGCGTCGGGCTGCTGTCGTCGGTGATCCCGTACTCGCTGGAGCTGGAGGCGCTGCGGCGCATGCCCGCCCGCGTCTTCGGGATCCTGATGAGCCTGGAGCCCGCCGTGGCCGCGCTGGTCGGGATGGCGCTGCTCGGCGAGATCCTCACCGGACGCCAGTGGGCCGCGATCTGCTGCGTCATCGTCGCCTGCGCGGGCGCCACCCGCAGTGCGAAGGACCCGCCGGAGGCGCCGGAAGCCTGAGCGGTGGCGGACGGTTGTGGCAGCGTGGAAGGATCGGGATCAAGGATCGTCCAGCGGAATCGTCCAGTGGAAAGGAGCCGCCGTGACCGGCCGGACCGAGGACCAGGGGATACCGCCCGAGTACTTCGAGGCGGGGTCGGCGTCGTTCGTCGACTTCCTGCGCGTCCACTCCCCCGACCTGCTGCCCGTCAACCGGGTGCCGGACGGGGACGTCCCGGAGCTGCCGCACGGCACGACCGTCCTCGCGCTGACGTTCCCCGGCGGGGTCATGATGGCGGGCGAC
Source organism: Actinomadura sp. 1N219 (assembly GCF_044326405.1). Classification (NCBI taxonomy): domain Bacteria; kingdom Bacillati; phylum Actinomycetota; class Actinomycetes; order Streptosporangiales; family Thermomonosporaceae; genus Actinomadura; species Actinomadura sp. 1N219. The sequence continues at coordinate 77,340 of NZ_JBIRAY010000003.1, forward strand.
CGGCGCGCCACCCAGGGCAACCGCATCGCCTACCGCCACCTCGACAAGGTGCAGCGCGGCGACGAGTACTCCGCCGTCGCGTTCGCGGGGACGGTCGGGCTGGCGCTGGAGATGGTCCGGCTGTTCCAGGTGGAGCTGGAGCACTACGAGAAGATGGAGACCGTCCCGCTGTCGCTGCCGGGCAAGGCCCGCCGCCTCGGCGCCGTCATCCAGGCCAACCTCGCCCAGGCGCTGCAGGGCCTCGCGGTCGTCCCGCTGTTCACCGGCTACGACCCCGACACCGGCGAGGGACGGATCTACACCTACGACATCACCGGCGCCCCGCAGGAGGCCCGCGACTTCCACGCGGACGGCTCCGGCTCCCCGTACGCGCTCGGCGCGCTGAAGAAGCTGTACCGGAGCGACCTGTCGCTGGAGGACGCGGCGACGGTCTGCGTCCAGGCCCTGTACGACGCGGCCGACGACGACACCGCCACCGGCGGCCCCGACCTGGCCCGGCGCATCTTCCCGACGATCGCGGTCGTCACCGAGGACGGCTACCGGCGGCTGCCGGAGGAGCAGGTGTCCGCGATCGCCGAGGACGTCGTCCGCGCCCGGATGGACGACCCGAACGGCCCCGTCGCGCCGCTGCGCTGACCCGCCCGTCCCGCCGCATCGGGAACGTCCGACCCGGCTTCTAGACTCGAAGCATGGCACGGGCGAACGACGAGGCTGCGGCCCTCATCCAGGAACTGGCCGACCTGCTGTCCATCACCGGCGGCGACGCGTTCAAGATCAGGGCGTACGAGAAGGCGGCGCGGGCGATCGCGGGCCATCCCGACGACATCTCCGGCCTCGACCTGGCCGGGCTCCGCAAGATCCCCGCCGTCGGCGAGGCGATCGCGAAGAAGGTCCTCGACTACACCGGCACCGGCACGATCCGGCAGGTGGAGGAGCTGCGCACGCAGATCCCCGCCGGGGTCAGGGCGCTGACCGCCATCCCCACGCTCGGCCCGAAGAAGGCGCTCGCCGTGTACGAGGAGCTCGGCATCTCCTCGGTGGACGAGCTGGCCGCCGCCATCAAGGAGGGGCGGCTGAAGGGCCTGAAGGGCTTCGGCGCGAAGACCGAGGAGAACATCCTCCGCGGCATCGAGCTGATGCAGAGCGCCGGGGAGCGCGTCCTGGTCGACGCCGCCGCGAGCGTCGCCGACGAGGTCGTCGCGGCCCTCTCCGGACTGCCGCAGGTGGAGCGGTGCGAGCACGCCGGGTCGCTGCGCCGGATGCGGGAGACGATCGGCGACGTGGACGTCCTGGCCGCGTCCCGCGACCCGCATCCGATCATGCAGGCGTTCGCGGCGCTGCCGTTCGTCGCGGAGGTCATCGCGAGCGGCGACAAGAAGACCTCGATCCGCACGGCCAAGGGGCTGCAGGTCGACCTGCGGGTCGTCCCGCCGGAGTCGTGGGGCGCGGCGCTGCAGTACTTCACCGGGTCGCAGGCGCACAACATCCGCACCCGCGAGATCGCCGTGAAGGCGGGCCTGAAGCTGTCCGAGTACGGCCTGTTCGACGCCGAGTCGGACGAGCTGATCGTGTCGGAGACGGAGGAGGAGGTCTACGAGCGGCTCGGCCTGCCGTGGGTCCACCCGACGCTCCGCGAGGACGCCGGCGAGATCGAGGCCGCCCTCGCCGGGGAGCTGCCCCGGCTCGTCACCGTCGACGACCTGCGCGGCGACCTGCACAGCCACACCGACCTGACCGACGGCGTCGCCTCCCTGGAGGACATGGTCGCCGCGGCGCACGCCCGCGGCCTGGAGTACTACGCGATCACCGACCACGCGCCCAACCTGGTGATGCAGCGGATGACGGACGAGAAGATGCTCGCGCAGCGCGACCAGGTCGCCGACCTGCAGAAGCAGTACCGCGACCTGACGCTCCTGCACGGCACCGAGCTCAACATCGACCCGGAGGGCGGCGTCGACTGGGACGCCGACTTCCTGTCCGGCTTCGACGTGTGCGTGGCGTCCGTCCACTCCCATTTCACGCAGGACCAGGCGGCGATGACGCGCCGTCTCGTCCGGGCGTGCGAGAACCCGCACGTCCACGTCATCGGGCATCCGACCGCGCGGAGCATCGGCCGCCGCCCGCCGGTCGACGCCGACTGGGACGAGGTGTTCCGCGCCGCCGCCCGCACCGGCACCGCGATGGAGATCGACTCGTTCCCCGACCGGCTCGACCTGCCCGCCGACCTGATCCGCCGCGCGAAGCGGCTCGGCGTGAAGTTCTCCGTCGACACCGACGCGCACTCCCTCGGCCACCACCGCAACATCCGCTACGGCGTCGGCACCGCGCAGCGCGGCTGGCTGACGCCCGACGACGTCATCAACACCTGGCCGCTGGACCGGCTCCGCGAGTTCCTGCGGAAGCGGTGACGTCAGGCGGGCTGAGGGGTCTCGGCGGGCGCGGCCGTGGCGGGCGCCGCCACCGGTTCGGCCGCCGGGACGGGGCCGCGGTCGCGAAGGGCGAAGAAGAGGCGGAACGCCGCGAGCCACATCAGCACCGAGCCGAGCATGTGCAGCAGCACCAGGCCCTCCGGGACGCCCAGGAAGTACTGGACGTACCCGACGACGCCCTGCGCGACGATGAGCCCCGCGAGTTCCTGCCCGCGGCGGCGCGCGGCGGGCGGGGCGCCCGTCCGGTACAGGGCGATCAGGACGATCACCGTCAGGGCCGTGGTGACCCAGGCCAGGACGCTGTGGATGCGGGCGACGTCGGTGATGTCGAAGCCGTAGCGGCGGGCCTCGGCGTCGCCCGCGTGCGGGCCGGTGCCGGTGACGACGGTGCCCGCGACCATGACGGCGGCGCAGGCGACGATCAGCGCGGCGACGAGACGGCGCGTCCAAGGCGCGGCGAGCGGGCGCGGCGGCGCGTCGCCCTCACCGGCCCGGATCCACAGGGCCACGCAGAAGACGAGCAGCGCGGGCGACACCAGGAAGTGCAGGGACACCGTCGCCGGGTGCAGCTCGGTCAGGACGACGATCCCGCCGATCACGGCCTGCGCGACCACGCTCATCGGCTGCGCCAGCGCCCACCACACCAGGCCCTTGCGGCGCGGGCGCAGCCGCAGCGCCGCGACGAACACCAGGGCGCCCACGGCCAGCACCACGAAGGTGATCAGCCGGTTGCCGAACTCGATCGACATGTTGAGCACGTGGTGCTCGGGGTTGTGCGTCGGGACGAGGCTGTCGCCGGAGCAGCGCGGCCAGTCGGGGCAGCCGAGCCCGGACTTGGTGACCCGGACGGCGCCGCCGCTGACGACGATGACCACGTTGCCGACGACGCCGAGGAGCGCGAGCAGCCGCAGCGACCCGGGCGTCGGGCGCCACACGGCGTTCCAGGCCCGGTTCAGGAGGTTGGAGGAGGGTCGCTCTGCCACGGCACCAATCGTATGGGCGGACGCCGATGCCCCTGATCCGGCCCCCGGTTACGTCCGATAGGGGCCGGGCGGGCCGGGCGGGCCGGGCGGCGGTGGGCCGGGTGGCGGCTGCGTGAACCCGGACGGCCCCTGACCCGCCCACGGCGGGCCCGCCGCCCCCGCCCCCGACCGCGGAGGCGTCCGCAGGAAGGCCTGCCTGGCCAGCGACATCAGGCCGAGCAGCGAGTCGCGGCGGGCGACGAACCAGCCCCGGTCGGCGACGCCCCGGTCGGCGCGCTTGTGCAGCAGCGCCAGCTCGGTCGCCGCGAGCTGGTAGTCGGTCATGGCGCGGGCCGCGTCCTTGCCCCCGACGTTGCGGGCCCAGCGGCGGGCGACGCGGCGGGCCGGCATGGAGCGCAGCATCCGCACGTCCTGCGGCGTGACCAGGCCCGTCCCGGCGTACATCGGCAGGTACGCCTCGATGCGCCGGACGGTCCCCCGCCGCTCCACGAACACGATGACGATCAGGACGACGAGGATGCAGAAGTCCAGCGCGTAGACGACGCCGAGCCCGCCGAGCCCCAGCGACGCGCCGCCGTTCCAGAGCCCGTGCAGGACCATCGCGCCCAGCAGCCCGGCGAGCGGCGCGGCGAACTGGCCCCGGCGGTGCGTGGCGGCGTAGGCGACGCCGAGCCCGGTCATCGAGGTGAACAGCGGATGGCTCAGCGGCGCGATCAGGCCGCGCAGGACGAACACCGCCGTGAGCTGCTGCGCGCCGCCCTCGTCGTAGGCCCGCATGTAGTAGGTGATGTTCTCCATCATCGCGAAGCCGAGGCCGACCATCGCGGCGTAGATGATGCCGTCCGCGAAGCCGTCGATCTCGTTGCGGCGGAACCACAGCAGGCCGAACAGGACGGCGCCCTTCAGCGTCTCCTCGATGAGCGGCGCGCCGAACGTGGCGCTGACGAAGTGGCCCTCCGTCTCCCCGAAGATCGGGACGGTCACGTACAGCAGCCCGGCGGTGTTGAGGACGAGCGCGCCGAGCACCGCGATGCCCGCGCCCCACAGGAACGAGAAGACGAGGGCGCGCGGCGGCTCGGGCTCCAGCCGGTCGAGGGTGAGTGCGAGCGCGATCAGCACCGGGATCGGGACGATGGCGAGGAGCACCCCCACCCAGAACCCGGCCCCGCCGAGCGCGGCCGTCAGGCCGAGCGCGATGAGCACGCACACGCCGGAGACGGTCATGCCGAGGATCATTCCGACCGGCGGCCGCCCCGGAACCCGCCCTTCGAGCACCGCCTTGGGGTCCACGTGCGTCATGTGGCGAAGCGTAACGGCCCGTAGCGGCGAACGGGGAGACCGCCTACGACAAGATCGGGTCGACGGCCACGGCGGTGAACAGCAGCGCCAGGTAGACGTTGGAGAGGTGGAAGAACCGCATCGGCCGGAGGTGGACGCCCGTCACCCCGGCCCGCACCGCGCGCAGCAGCCGGTGGCCCTCGGCGAGGAACACCAGCCCGAGGACGACGGCGACGGCGCCGTACACCGGCCCCATCCCGGCGACCGGCCACAGCAGCAGCGAGCAGGCCACGGTGGCGTAGGTGTAGGCGAGGCTCTCGGTGACGACGCGGCGCTCGGTGGCGACGACCGGCAGCATCGGGACCTTGGCGAGGGCGTAGTCGTCGCGGTAGCGCATCGCGAGCGTCCAGGTGTGCGGCGGCGTCCAGAGGAACACGACGCCGAACAGGACGAGCGGCGTCCAGGCGACGCCGCCGGTGACCGACGCCCACCCGATGAGGACGGGCATGCACCCGGCGATGCCGCCCCACACGACGTTCTGGGACGTCCGCCGCTTGAGCAGCAGCGAGTACACGAAGACGTAGAACAGGATCGCGAACAGCGACCCGCCGGCGGCGACCGGGTTGACGGCGAGCAGGAACCCGGCCGTGGACAGCGCCGCGAGCCCGACCCCGAAGATCAGCGCGCGGGCGGGGGTGACCTGGTGGCGGGCCAGCGGGCGGCGCCGGGTGCGGCGCATCTTGGCGTCGATGTCGCGGTCGATGTAGCAGTTGATCGCGTTGGCGGCGCCGGCGGACATGGTGCCGAACGCCAGCGTCAGCAGCACGGTGGACAGCTGCGGGACGCCCCCGGACGCCAGGAACATCACCGGGATGGTGGTGATCAGGAGCAGCTCGATCACGCGCGGCTTCGTCAGCGCGACATAGGCGCGCAGGCTCGCCCCGAACGTCCGCCGGACGGCCGGGGCCAGGTCGAGGTCCGGCCCGGCGGCCACCGGCACGAGCGGGGCCACGGACGCCCCCTCGTCGAGGTCGAGGTCGACCTCGACCCCGCGCTTGTTACTGAGCACCGTCACAATCGGGTCCACGTCCAACTAGGGATGAGAAAGTCGCGTACACCTCGGCGGCGCCCCCGCGATCCGGGCCGGCCTCGGCTGGATGCAACTTCCGGCTTCTTCCTGCCGCGGCCGCTGTCGTCAACCGCGCAATCACTGTAGTGCGCCCCCTCCGGGGGTCACGCACCGGGTCACCGGATCACCTCCCGGATCCCCGCGCGATCCCCCGCTCGGGCCCCGGCGCGATCCCCTGTGCGAGGGGTTAGCCGCCGGTACGTCCGGGCAGGGGTGCTTGGCGATAGGCTCGCGAAGGGCGAGTCATGATCTTCGCCGGTCGCGGACGGGGCGTCGCACGGGGCCGGCGGGAAGAGGCGCCGCGCCGCCGGACGTTACCGCTCATGGGCGGGCGCGCGCGGGCGGCGCACGAGCACAATCCGTACACCGGTTCGAGAGGAGCCCGGCGTTCCGTGAGCAGGGACAACAGCACGTTTGAGTGGTCCGACCAGGACGGGGCGGCGGTGGACGTGATCCGCGCCCTCGCCATGGACGCGGTCGAGGAGGCGGGGTCCGGCCACCCGGGGACGGCGATGAGCCTCGCGCCCGCCGCCTACCTCCTCTTCCAGCGCTTCCTCCGGCACGACCCGACGGACCCGCACTGGCCCGGCCGGGACAGGTTCGTGTTGTCCTGCGGCCATTCCAGCCTGACCCTCTACATCCAGCTGTACCTGTCGGGTTACCCGATGACGCTGGAAGACCTGAAGGCTTTGCGCAAGTGGGGCAGCCTCACCCCCGGCCACCCCGAGTTCGGGCACACCGCGGGCGTGGAGACGACGACGGGCCCGCTGGGGCAGGGCGTCGCGAACGCGGTCGGGATGGCGATGGCGGCGCGCCGCGAGCGCGGCCTGTTCGACCCGGACGCGGCGGAGGGCGCGTCGCCGTTCGACCACACGGTCTGGGCGTTCGCGTCCGACGGCGACGTCGAAGAGGGCATCAGCCACGAGGCGAGCGCGCTCGCCGCCCACCAGCGGCTCGGGAACCTGATCCTGCTGTACGACGACAACCACATCTCCATCGAGGATGACACCGCGATCGCGCTGTCAGAGGACGTCCGCGCCCGGTACGCCGCGTACGGCTGGGACGTCCACCACGTCGACTGGACGGAGAACGGCGACTACGAGGAGAACGTCGCCGCGCTGGCCGCCGCCTTCGCCGCGGCGAAGGCGGAGACGTCGCGCCCGTCGTTCATCGCGCTGCGGACGATCATCGGCTGGCCCGCGCCGAACAAGAAGAACACCGGCAAGGTCCACGGCTCTGCGCTCGGCGAGGAGGAGGTCGCGGCGACCAAGCGGATCCTCGGCATGGACCCGGCGGAGACGTTCCACGTCCCCGAGGACGTCCTGGCGCACGCCCGGCAGGTGTGCGATCGGGGCCGCGCCGACCACGCCGAGTGGAACAAGGCGTTCGAGGGGTGGCGGTCGGCGAACCCGGAGCGGGCGGCCGAGTACGACCGGATCTCGTCCCGGGCGCTGCCGTCCGGGTGGGGCGGCGCGCTGCCGGAGTTCGAGCCCGGCAAGGACATCGCGACCCGTGCCGCGTCCGGGCAGATCCTGGCCGCGCTGGCGCCGGTGCTGCCGGAGCTGTGGGGCGGCTCTGCCGACCTGGCCGAGAGCAACAACACGACGATGAAGGGCGAGCCGTCGTTCATCCCGGAGGAGTTCCAGACGAAGGAGTTCCCGGGGCACCGGTACGGCCGGACGCTGCACTTCGGCGTCCGCGAGCACGCGATGGGCGCGATCTGCAACGGCATCGCGCTGCACGGCGGCACCCGCCCGTACGGCGGCACGTTCCTGATCTTCAGTGACTACATGCGCCCGGCGGTGCGGCTGGCGGCGCTGATGAAGCTGCCGGTCACGTTCGTGTGGACGCACGACTCGATCGGGCTCGGCGAGGACGGCCCGACGCACCAGCCCGTCGAGCACCTGTGGGCGCTGCGGGCGATCCCGGGCCTGGACGTCGTCCGTCCGGCGGACGCGAACGAGACCGCGGTGGCGTGGCGGACGATCCTCACCCACGCCGACCGCCCGGCCGGGCTCGCGCTGACGCGGCAGAAGCTGCCGACGCTCGACCGCGGCACCGGGCTGGCGTCGGCGGAGGGCGTCGCGAAGGGCGGCTACGTGCTGGCCGACGCGGACGGCGGACAGCCCGACGTGGTCATCATCGCGACCGGCAGCGAGGTTCAGCTCGCGCTGGAGGCCCGCGACACGCTGCAGGCGGAGGGCACCCCGACCCGCGTCGTGTCGATGCCGTGCGTGGAGTGGTTCGAGGCGCAGACCGACGCCTACCGGCAGGAGGTCCTGCCGCCGGGCGTGCGCGCCCGCGTGTCGGTCGAGGCCGGGATCGCGCTCGGCTGGCGCGCCTTCATCGGCGACGCCGGCGAGGCGGTGAGCCTGGAGCACTTCGGCGCGTCCGCCGACTACAAGACGCTGTTCCTGCAGTTCGGCATCACCTCCGAGCGGGTCGTCGCGGCGGCGAAGGCCAGCCTGATCAAGGCGGGCGTCAAGCACGCCGGGCGCGGCGAGACCACCGGCAACTAGGGAGAGGCACGATGAGCGACATCTTGAAGGCGCTCTCGGACGAGGGCGTGTCGATCTGGCTGGACGACATCAGCCGCGACCGGCTCCGGTCGGGCGACCTGGCCGAGCTGGTCAAGGACAGCAACGTCGTCGGGGTGACCTCCAACCCGACGATCTTCGCGAAGGCGCTGAGCAAGGGCACGGCCTACGACGACCAGGTCCGCGACCTGGCGGTGCGGGGCGTGGACGTCGAGGAGGCGTCCCGCGCGATCACCACCTACGACATCCGCTGGGGCTGCGACGTGCTGCGCCCGGTGTACGACCGGACGGACGGCCTGGACGGGCGCGTGTCGATCGAGGTCGACCCGCGCCTGGCCCGCGACACCCGCCGGACGGTCGCCGAGGCGCGGGCGCTGTGGTGGCTGGTGGACCGGCCCAACCTGTTCATCAAGGTCCCGGCGACCAAGGAGGGCCTGCCCGCGATCACGGCGGCGCTGGCGGAGGGCATCAGCGTGAACGTGACGCTGATCTTCTCGCTGGAGCGCTACGGCGAGGTCATCGAGGCGTTCTTCACCGGCCTGGAGCAGGCGAGGGAGAACGGGCACGACCTGTCGAGGATCGCGTCGGTGGCGTCGTTCTTCGTCAGCCGGGTCGACACCGAGATCGACAAGCGGCTGGAGAAGATCGGCACGGACGCGGCGAAGGCGCTGGAGTCCAAGGCGGGCCTGGCCAACGCACGGCTCGCGTACGCGCTGTACGAGGAGAAGTTCGGCACCGACCGGTGGAAGGCGCTGAAGGACGCGGGCGCGCGCCCGCAGCGCCCGCTGTGGGCCTCGACCGGCGTGAAGGACCCCGACCTCGTCGACACCCTGTACGTGGACGAGCTCGTCGCGCCCGGCACCGTCAACACGATGCCGGAGGCGACGCTGGCGGCGGTGGCCGACCACGGGCAGCTGCGCGGCGACACCGTCCGCGGCGCCTACGACGGCGCCCGCGCGCACATGGCGGCGCTGAAGGACGCCGGGGTCGACTACGACGACGTCGTGAAGGTGCTGGAGGACGAGGGCGTCGAGAAGTTCGCGGCCTCGTGGAAGGAACTGCTCGACTCCATCACCGGCGAGCTGGAAGCCAAGAGGGCCGGCGCGTGACCTCGGTGGTGACCGCCGGGGGGATCTCGGTCACCATCCGCGGCGCCGTCCTCGACGAGAGCGAGACGGTCCTGGACCGTCTCGTCTCCGACGGCGTGCCGGGCTCGCTGACGTCCGGGAACGCCAACCTGTGGGGGCCCGACGCGGCCCCGCTCGCCGCCCGCCGCCTCGGCTGGCTGGACCTGCCGGAGACCTCGCGGTCGCCGGCGGGCCGGCTGGCCGATCCGGCGGCCGAGGCCCGTGACGCCGGTCTCGACCAGGTCGTCCTGCTGGGCGCGGGCGGTTCCGCGCTCGCCGCCGACGCGATGTTCCGCACCGCAGGCGGCTCCTCGGGGACGGAACTGATCGTCCTGGACACCTCCGACCCGCATGAGGTGTCGCGCGTCCTGGCGGGCGATCTGGACCGGACGCTCGTCGTCGTGGTGGGCGAGAGCGTCGAGGCGGAGGCGCTGCGCCGCGTCTTCGGGCGGGCGTTCTCCGACGCCGGCCTGAACGGCGCCGACCTGGCCCGCCGGTTCGTGGTCGTGGCGGAGGAGGGCTCCGCGCTCGAACGCGCCGCCCTGGACGCGGGCCACCACCTCGTCCACGCCGAGGCCGACGTCGACTCGCGTTTCGGTGCGCTCGGCGCGCGGGGCCTCGTCGCCGCCGCGTTCGCCGGGGTCGACGTGACCGCGCTGCTGGACGAGGCGTCCCGGCTGGCGCGGGCGCTCCGGCAGCCCTACGACAACCCGGCGCTGGCGCTGGGCGCGGCGCTCGGCTCGTCGGCGCTCGGCGCCCGCGACAAGCTGGTCATCGCCGACCACGGCTCGGGGCTCGGCGGCTTCGCCGCGTGGGCGGAGCAGCTGGTCGGCGGGGCGATGGGCAAGGACGGCAAGGGCCTGCTGCCGGTCGTCGTGGAGAGCGTCGACGCCCCGGGCTTCGAGCTGACCGACGACCTGCGCCGCGTCATCCTGGGCCGCCGCCCGGACGAGCCCGGCCCGGGACGCGAGGCGGGCGTGAGCGTCGCCGGCCCGCTCGGCGCGCAGTTCCTGCTGTGGGAGTACGCGGTCGCGGCGGCGTGCCGCGTGATCGGCGTGGACCCGTTCGCCGAGCCGGACGTCGCCCAGTCGCTGGACAGCACGGCGGCACTGCTGCGCTCCGAGGACGGCGCGGCGCCCACGATCGTGCGCAGGCCGCCCGAACTGGTGGCGGGCGCCGTGGAGGTGCACGCCCCGGAAGGCTCGCTGCGCGGCGCGCAGACCCTGGCCGAGGCTCTCGACGTGGTTCTGGAGGACGTCCCGGACGGCGGCTACCTCGCCGCGGTCGCCTACCTGGACCGGGTCGGCGACGCGGCGGCGGCCGCGCTCCGGCCGCTGCTGGCCGCGCGGGGCGCGAAGGTCCGGCGGCGTCCGGCGCCCGTCACGTTCGGGTGGGGGCCGCGGTCGCTGCACGCCGTCGGCCAGTACCACAAGGGCGGCCCGCGGAACGGCGCGTTCGTGCAGGTCACCGGGGCCGTCACGGACGACGTCCCGGTCCCGGGCAGGCCGTACAGCCTCGGGGAGCTGCAGCTCGCGCAGGCGTTCGGCGACCTGCGGGTGGTCCGGTCGCTCGGCCGTCCCGCCGTCCGCCTCCATCTGCGCGACCGCGCGGACGGCCTCGCCCAGCTCGCCGAGGCGCTCGGCTGACCGCCCCGCCGGGCCGAAGAAGATCGATGGAGATGGTCGCGAATGCCCTTTCTCTCCTGAAACGATGGGGGGAGGGAGGGTGCAGTGTCCGGATTCGACGTACTGACGCGCGGCGACGTGCTGGACTCGGCGCTGCGGGCGAGGGACTACCTCGTGAGCTGCGGCGTTCCCGGCATGCTCGCCGCGAAGGACCCGCGGCTGTGGGGCCGGCGCGCGGTCGACCACAGCCGGCTCGGCTGGCTCGACCTGCCGTTCGCCTCCCGCGGGCTGCTGACCCAGGTGGACGGCCTGGTCGCGGAGGCGCGCTACTCGGGTCTCGACCACATCGTGCTGATCGGCGTCGGCGCGGAGAGCCTCGCCGCGCAGGCGATCATGGAGGCGCACGCGCCGCCCGGCGCCGCCGGGCAGGACGCGAACGGCACGGCCCGCCCGTCCGGGGAGCTGACCGTCCTTGACGGCTGCGACACCGCCGCCCTCGCGTTCGCGCTGGAGCGGCTGGACCGGACGCTGGTCGTGCTGGCCAGCAAGGCGGGCGTGTCGCTGGAGGGCGACGCCTACCGCAGGATCTTCGCGGCCGCGTTCCGCGAGCGGGGCCTGTCGGAGCGGGAGATCGCGAGCCGGTTCCTCGTCATCACCGACCACGGCAGCCCGCTGCACGACTTCGCCCGGCAGTGCGGCTACCGGATCGGGCTGACCGACCCGTACCTGCCGGGGCATTACGGCGCGCTGTCGGCGTACGGGCTGGTCCCGGCCGTCCTCGCGGGCGCGGACGCGGAGCGGCTGCTTGAGGAGGCGGCGGCGCTGGTGCCGTCGCTCGGCAAGGACGAGGACAACCCCGGCCTGCTGCTCGGCGCGATCCTCGGCGGCTGCGCGCAGCAGGGGCAGGGCGGCGTCGCCCGCGACAAGGTGCTGCTGCGCGAGCCCGGCGGGACGGGCGCGCTCAGCGCCTGGATCTCCCAGCTCCTCGCCGTCGGCACCGGCAAGCGCGGCCGGGGCGTGCTGGCGCTGGAGGCGCTCGGCGGGCGCGGCGCGTTCCCCGACGTGCACGGCGTGTCGATCAACCCGCGGACGGCGAACGACGACGAGTCCGACACCTCGGTGTGGGCGCCGCTCGGCGCGCAGTTCCTGCTGTGGGAGTACGCGACGGCGGTCGCCGGGTGGCTGCTCGGCGTGAACCCGTTCGAGGCGGGCGGCGATGTCGTGCAGGAGGCGGAGGACGACGCGGCGGCGCTGCTGCGCGCGGCGGGCGACGGGCCGCCGTCCGGGGAGCGTCCGGTGTACGTCGAGGACGGCATCGAGGTGCACGCCGACTTCCCGTGGCCGCCGGGCGCTGAGCTGCAGACCGTCCTCGGCGGGCTGGTCGCGTCCGTCCCGTCCGATGGGTACCTGTCGGTCATGACGTACCTGGGAGACTTCTCCGGCCGGTATCTGGCGCCGTCCCTGGCCCGCGGGTCCGGGCGTCCCGTCGCCTACGGGCCGGGGCCCGCCTACCCGCACGCCACTGGACCGGTGCACAAGGACGGCCGGGGCAACGGCGCGTTCCTCATCATCACCGGCGACCCGGCGCCGGGCGACACGCTCGCCGCGCAGCCCGTCCCCGGCCGCCCCTACAGCCTGGCGAAGCTGCAGATCGCGCGGGCGCTCGGCGAGCTGCGGGCGCTGCGCAGGCGGCGGCTCCCGGTGATCCGGCTGCACCTGCGCGACCCGGTGGACGGCGCGGGCAGGCTCACCGAGGCGGTGCGGGCGGTGGCGGGGGCGCGCAGGCCGTGAGCTTCACCGCCGTCGTCTCGGGGGAGACGGCCATCACCGCCCGCGGGCCGCTCAGGGAGGCCGCCGAGCGGGTGCTGGGCCGGCTCTGGATCGACGAGGTGCCCGTCCGGCTCGCCTCGGAGGACCCGTCGCTGTGGCCGTCCGCCCGCGCCGCCGGGGCGGAGGGCCGCGCGCTGTGCTGGCCGAGCCAGCCGGGGCCGGGGCGCGCCGCCCTGGACCGGGCCGGTGAGCTGCGCCGGCAGGCCCGCGCGGACGGGCTGACCGAGGTCGCGCTGCTCGGGCACGGCGCCCCGGCCCGCGCCGCCGAACTGATCGTCGCGGCCCACCGGCTCGCCGCGGACGACGCCGACGACGACCCGGGCTCCCCGATCATGCCGCTCACCGTCCTCGACGGGCCGGAGCCGGGCCCGCTGCTGCGCCTCGCCGACGACCCGGAGCGGCTGAACCGGACGCTGTTCGTCGTGACGGGCGACGACCCGGGCTCCGACGCGCTCCGCGAGGTCCTGGACGGGCTGCTCCGCGACGCCCTCGGCCTGTCGTCCGCCGAGGTCGCGCGGCGGTTCGTCACGGTCGCCGAGCCGCGCGCCGCGGCCGCCAAGCGCGCCGCCGAGGCGGGCCATCCGCTGATCGAGGCGCCCGCGCCGACCGCGTTCGGCGCCCTGTCCCCCTACGCGCTGGTGCCCGCGGCCCTCGCCGGCGCCGACATCCCCGCGCTGCTCGACGGCGCGACCGCCGTCCTGCCGTCGCTGACGCGGCCGGAGAACAACCCGGGGCTCGTCCTCGGCGCGATCCTCGGCGGCGCGGTCCGCGCCGGGCGGCGCACGGCCGTGCTCGGCGGCTACCCGGCGGCGCTTCCCGGCATCGCGCGGTGGGTCGCGCTGCTGCTGGAGGAGACGGCGTGCGGGCGGCTGACGCCGGTCGTCCAGGACGGCGGCCTCCCCCTGCGGCCCGACGACGACCTGTTCCTCGTGACGTTCGACGGCCGCCCCCGCCAGGACGACGCCACCGTCACCGGCCCGCTCGCCGCCCAGCTCGTGGTGTGGGAGTACGCCGCGGCCGTCGCGTCCTACCTGCTGGAGCTGGACCCTCTCGCGCCTCGGCACGGCGCGGCCCCGATGACGCTCGACGACGGGACCGGCGAGCCGCTCCTCGCCGACGGCGTCCCCGGCCAGGCCGTAGAGGTGTTCACGACCGTCCCGGAGCTGATGGCCGCGCCGGACCTGCCCGCGCTCGTGGACGCGCTCGCCGCCCGGATCGGCGCCGACGAGCACCTCGCGATCGTCGCCTACCTGGACCCGGACGAGCCGCACGGGCAGGGCGGGCAGGTGCGCCGGCTGGCCGCGCTGCTCGCCGCCCGCTCCCGCCGCCCGGTCACCGTGGACTGGGGCGCGGGCCACCCCGCGATCTGGAATGATCACCGCGACGGGGGCGTATACCTGATGGTGACCGGGAACGTCGTCCGCGACGTGCCGGTCCCCGGCCGCCACCACCGGCTCGGCATGCTGCAGCTCGCGCGGGCGCTCGGGGACGCCCGCGACGCGCGCGCGGCCGGCCGCCCGGTGGTGCGGCTGCACCTGCAGAACCGCCGGGCGGGGCTCGCCCGGCTGCTCGACTCCGCCAGAGAAGGGGACTGAGCACGCAGTGCGATCACCGACGAAGGGGACCACGTGACCGACCCACTGATCAGCCCGGCCAACCCGCTCCGCGACCCGCGGGACAAGCGCCTCCCGCGCGTGGCCGGGCCGTGCGTGCTCGTGCTGTTCGGCGTCACCGGCGACCTGTCGCGCAAGAAGCTGCTCCCGGCCATCTACGACCTGGCGAACCGGGGGCTGCTGCCGCCGGGGTTCTCCCTGGTCGGCTTCGCCCGCCGAGACTGGGAGCACGAGGACTTCCGCCAGATCGCCCACGAGTCCATCAAGGCGCACGCCCGCACCCCGTTCCGCGAGGACGTGTGGACGCACCTGTCCGAAGGCATGCACTTCGTCCCCGGCACGTTCGACGACCCCGGCGCGTTCGACGCGCTGTCGATGGCCGTCAAGGAGCTGGACGACACCCGCGGCACCGGCGGCAACTACGCGTTCTACCTGTCGATCCCGCCGAAGTTCTTCCCGAAGGTCGTCGAGCAGCTGCGGCGCAGCGGCCTCGCCGACCGCAAGGACGGCTCGTGGCGGCGGGTCGTGATCGAGAAGCCGTTCGGCCGCGACCTGAAGACCGCCGTCGAGCTGAACGACACCGTCCACCGCGTCTTCCCCGAGGAATCGATCTTCCGGATCGACCACTACCTCGGCAAGGAGACCGTGCAGAACATCCTCGCGCTGCGGTTCGCCAACTCGATGTTCGAGCCGATCTGGAACCGCTCGTTCGTCGACCACGTGCAGATCACGATGGCCGAGGACATCGGCATCGGCGGCCGGGCCGGGTACTACGACGGCATCGGCGCGGCCCGCGACGTCATCCAGAACCACCTGCTGCAGCTGCTGGCGCTGACCGCGATGGAGGAGCCGACCTCCTTCAGCGCGGAGGCCGTCCGGGCGGAGAAGGCCAAGATCCTGTCGTCGGTGCGGGTGCCAGGCGATCTGGAAGGTTCCACGGCGCGGGGTCAGTACGCGGCGGGCTGGCAGGGCGGCGTGAACGTCCGCGGCTACCTGGAGGAGGACGGCATCCCCGCCGACACCCGCACCGAGACCTACGCCGCCGTCAAACTGGAGATCGACAACCGGCGCTGGGCGGGCGTCCCGTTCTACCTGCGCACCGGCAAGCGGCTCAGCCGCCGGGTGACGGAGGTGGCGATGGTGTTCCAGCAGGCGCCGCACCTGCCGTTCTCGGAGACCGACACCGAGGAGCTCGGGCAGAACGCCCTGGTCATGCGGGTGCAGCCGGACGAGGGCATCACGGTCAGGTTCGGCTCGAAGGTGCCGGGCACCTCGATGGAGATCCGCGACGTCAACATGGACTTCGCGTACGGCGAGTCGTTCACCGAGACCTCGCCCGAGGCGTACGAGCGGCTGCTGCTGGACGTGCTGATCGGCGACCCGCCGCTGTTCCCGCGCCAGGAGGAGGTCGAGCTGTCCTGGCGGATCCTGGACCCGATCGAGGAGTTCTGGGCGAGCCGGGGCGGCCTCGACCAGTACAAGTCGGGCGGCTACGGGCCCGACAGCGCCGACGAGCTGATGGCCCGCGACGGCCGCGCCTGGAGGAGGCTCTGATGAACATCGACCTCACGGGGACGACCACCCGGCAGATCCAGGACGCGCTGACGCAGTCCCGGCACCTGATGGGCGGCCCCGCCGTCGGCATGGTGCTGACCCTGATCATCGTGACGGACGAGTCCGCGCAGTACGACGCGGTGCGCGCGGCGACGGAGGCGGCGCGCGAGCATCCGTGCCGGGTGCTGACCGTGATCTCCCGCGACCCGCGCGGCAGCTCGTCCCGGCTGGACGCCGAGATCCGCATGGGCGAGACCGGGCCCGGCGAGACGGTGCTGCTGCGCATGTACGGGCCGCTGGCCGAGCACGCCGACTCGGTGGTCGTGCCGCTGCTGATGCCCGACACCCCGGTGGTGACGTGGTGGCCGGGCGGCAAGGTCCCGAAGGTTCCGGCCAAGGACCCGCTCGGCCGGCTGGCGCAGCGGCGGGTGACGGACTCCTACGCGGCCCGCGACCGGCTCGGCACCCTGGCGCAGCTCGCGGCCGGGTACCGTCCGGGCGACACCGACTTCACCTGGACGCGGCTGACGAACTGGCGGTCGCTGCTGGCCGCCGCGCTCGACCAGGACCACGACGAGATCGTGTCCGGCGAGGTGACGGCGGAGCCGGACAGCCCGAGCGCGGAGCTGCTGGCGGCGTGGCTGTCGATCCGGCTCGGCGTCCCGATGGACCGGGCGGTGTCGGAGGGGCCCGGCATCACCGGCGTCCGGCTGGCGACGACCGGCGGCGACATCGTGATCCACCGCCCGGACGGGCGCGTCGCGACGCTGTGCCGTCCCGGCCAGCCCGACCGGCAGGTGGCGCTGATGCGCCGCCCGATGTCGGAGCTGCTGGCCGAGGAGCTGCGCCGGCTCGACCCCGACGAGGTGTACCACGACGCCGCGGCCCGGTTCGCCAAGGACCTCGCGGGCGGGACGACGAAGGAGGGCACGGCGAGCGAGCCGCTGTCGGCGACGGCGGACGCGGCGAAGACCTGGCCCGCCAAGGAGGAGGCCGAGGAGCAGGGCCGGGACCACGCGGAGGACGCGTGATCCCCCTGTCGGTCCTGCTGCACCGCGACCAGGACGTCCTCGCGGAGGCGGCGGCGGCGCGGCTGGTGACCCGGATCGTGGACGCGCAGGCGGCCCGCGGGTCGGCGTCGATCGTGCTGACCGGCGGCGGCGTCGGCACGGCGGTGCTCGCCGCGCTGGCCGCGTCCGGCGCCCGCGACGCGGTCGACTGGGGCCGCGTGGACGTGTGGTGGGGCGACGAGCGCTTCCTGCCCGCCGGTGACCCGGAGCGCAACGAGACCGGCGCCCGCGCGGCGCTGCTGGACCACGTCCCGGTCGATCCGGCGCGGGTGCACCCGATGCCGGCGGCGGACGGCCCGGACGGCGACGACCCCGACGCCGCCGCCGCACGCTACGCCGCCGAGCTGTGGGCCGCCGCGCGTCCCGAAGACCGCGAGCGGGTGCCGCCGTTCGACGTGCTGATGCTCGGCGTGGGCCCGGACGCGCACGTGGCGTCGCTGTTCCCGGAGACGCCCGCGCTGCGCGACGAGCGCCCGGTGACGGCGGTGCGGGGCGCGCCGAAGCCGCCGCCGACGCGGATCTCGCTGACGTTCCCGTCGCTGCAGGCCGCGACGGAGGTGTGGGTGCTGGCCGCGGGCGAGTCGAAGGCGGAGGCCGTCCGGCTCGGGCTGACGGAGCCGTCGCCCCTTCGGGCGCCGGTCGCCGGGGCGCGGGGCCGGCAGGGGACGCTGTTCCTCCTGGACAGGGCCGCCGCCGCACGGCTCCCGCACGGCGCGGAGGGCCTGGCGTCCCCTTGACCCTGGCCAGGCCCCGGCCAGGCGAAATCCGACCATTCTCCGCGCTTTCGCATGCCTTGCGTAAAACCGTGCATACCCTGACAAAGGGACGCGTCAAGCGTGAGGAGTGCTCTGGTGCTGAAGGGCCGGACCGGAACGGCGATCGCGGCGATCACGGCGGCGGCGGCCATCGCCGCCGCGGGCTGCTCGTCCGGGGGCGACGGCGGCGGGGGCGGCGGCAAGGCCGAGGACGCGGTGAAGCTCGCCATCGCGCCCGCGACCGGGACCCAGCAGGTCGAACCCGACAAGCCCGTCACCGTCACCGCGGACAAGGGCAGGCTGACCAGCGTCACCCTCACCTACGGCAAGAAGAACGCCAAGGCCCAGGGGACGCTCGCCCCGGACGGCTCGTCGTGGAAGTCGGCGTGGACGCTGCGTCCGTCCACCACGTACACGGTGACCGCGAAGGGCGCGGGCGACGGCGGCAAGCAGGCCACGGCGACGTCCACGTTCACGACGCTGACGCCGCAGAAGAAGCTGGAGAGCGGCATGTCGCCGCTGGACGGCGAGACGGTCGGCGTGGGCATGCCGGTGCAACTACTGCTGTCCAGGCCGGTGAGCACGAAGGCCGGGAAGGCCGCCGTGGAGAAGGCCCTCGAGGTCAAGGCGTCCGAGCCGGTGGAGGGCGCCTGGACCTGGGTCAGCGACAAGGAGGTCGACTTCCGGCCCCGCGAGTACTGGCCGTCCGGGCAGAAGGTGAAGGTCGTCGCGCACCTGGCGGGCCTGAAGGCCGGCGAGGGCATGTACGGGATGAAGGACCGCAGCGTGTCCTTCACCGTCGGCCCGAAGCACGTCACCACCATCGACGCCAAGCGGCACCGCGCCACGGTCACCGACGGCGGCCGGACGGTCCGGACGATGAAGGTCAGCCTCGGCAAGCCGGGCCACGAGAGCTACAGCGGGACGATGATCGTCCAGGAGAAGGCGGGCCGCATCGTCATGGACTCCGCCACCACCGGCAACCCCGGCGAGTACCGGATCAAGACGAACTGGAACGTCCGCCTGACCTACAGCGGGACGTTCGTGCACTCGGCGCCGTGGTCGACCGACTCTCAGGGCAACGACAACGTCAGCCACGGCTGCGTGAACGCCTCCCCCTCGGACGCCAAGTTCTTCTACGACTTCGCCCAGCGCGGCGACATCGTCAAGGTGACCGGCACGTCGCGGCAGCTCCAGTTCGGCAACGGCCCGACGCCGTGGGCGAAGTCGTGGCAGGACTGGCTGGCGGGCGGCGCGACCGGCAAGCCCGTCACGGCCGCCCCGCTCAAGTGACCCGCCGGGCATCCGGCCCGTGAGGGTGGGCACACTGGGTGCCATGCAGAAGCTCTCGCTGGACGCACAGGTACGGGACCACTTGAAGCGCGCCGCGGCCGGCTCCACGGGACGCAGCGCCGAGACCGTCTACGGCGGGCACGAGCGCGTCCTGCGGCAGACGCTGATCGCCCTGACGGCGGGCACGGTGCTGGCGGAGCACGAGAACCCGGGCGAGTCGACGGTCATGGTCCTGCACGGCCGGGTGCGGATGCTGAGCGGCGAGCACTCCTGGGACGGCATCTCCGGCGACCTCCTCATCGTCCCGGACGCGCGGCACAGCCTGGAGGCCATAGAGGACGCCGCCGTGCTCCTCACCGTCGCCAAACTCGGCTGACCCGCTGCCGCCGCCGCCCGGCGATACCAAAGTCGACGGAGCGCCGACCTGCGGCCACTGCCGCGGGCGACGGCGGCGGTTAGCGTGGTGGACGTGATTCTCCGCAGGTCCGCACGCGAATGGAGCCGCGACGCCGCCGTCGCGGCGGCCGCCCTGATGATCGGGCTGCTGGTGCTGGCGGGCGCCCGGGAGGAGTATCCGGCGCCGCCGGGCTTGCTCGACGACGTCCGGGAGGCCGTGCTCGGGGGCGCCGGCATCCTGGTGCTGGTGCTGTTCCGGCGCCGGTGGCCGGTCGGGGTGGCGCTGGGCCTCACCTTCCTGGAGTTCGCCAGCTCCGTCTCGTGGGGCGCCACGGCGATGAGCCTGTTCACCGTCGCCGTCCACCGCTCGTGGCGGCCGGCCGTGGCCCTCGCCGCGCTGAACTCGGCGTTCGTCGTGACGGTTTTCCAGCTGACGGACGGGATGACGAGCCAGCGGGAGCGCTGGGAGGCGGCCATCGTGTTCGTCCTCGGCTACGCCGTGCTCGTCGCCGTCGGGATGCTCGTCCGGTCGCGGCGGCAGCTGATCGAGTCGCTGCACGAGCGGGCGCGATCCGCGGAGTCGGAGCAGCGGCTGCGGGTCGAGGAGGCGCGGCTGCTGGAGCGGGAGCGGATCGCGCGCGAGATGCACGACGTGCTCGCGCACCGCATCTCGCTGCTGGCCGTGCACGCGGGGGCGCTGGAGTTCCGCCCGGACACGCCCGCCGAGCAGCGCGAGGCCGCCGGGATCATCCGGCGGAGCGCCTACGAGGCGATGGAGGACCTGCGCGAGGTGATCGGCGTGCTGCGCGCCGACCCGAGAGACGCCGACTCGCCCGGCGCCGACCCGGAGCGGCCGCAGCCGACGCTCGCGGACCTGTCCGGGCTCGTGCTGGAGTCGCGGCGCGCCGGGGGCCGCGTCACGCTGGACGAGAACGTCCCCGACCCGGACCGCGTCCCGTCCCGGGTCGGGCGGCACGCGTACCGGATCGTCCAGGAGGGGCTGACGAACGCCCGCAAGCACGCGCCGGGCGCCGCCGTCCGGGTCACCCTCGACGCCGGGAAGGAGCTGGACATCGAGGTCGTCAACGCCGTCCCGGCCGGCCCGCCCGCGCTCGCCATCCCCGGCGCCGGGGCGGGCCTCGTCGGCCTCGCCGAACGGGTCGCGCTGCTCGGCGGCACCCTGGAGCACGGCCGCACCCGCGACGGCCGCTTCCGCCTGCACGCCCGCCTCCCCCTGTAGATCCCGAATGGGGCGGCGCGTGCCGGGAAGGGAACACGCATGGCAGCGAACCCTTCTGACCAGCCCGTTCTCGAAGAGCTCGACCGCGCCGAATGCCTCCGGCTCATCGCCGGCGGCAGGGTCGGCCGCGTCGCGTTCGACGACGGCGAGGGGCCCGCGGTCGTCCCCGTGAACTACTCCCTCGACGGCGAGGCGGTGATCTTCCGCACGTCGGTCGGCGGGCGGCTGAGCCGCAGCCTGCTGACCGTCGTGGCGGGCGGGGAGGTCCGGGCGGCGTTCGAGGTCGACCGGTTCGACGAGGCGAGCCACGAGGGGTGGAGCGTCCTGCTGCGCGGCGGCGCGCATCCGCTGTCGGACGCGGAGATCGAGCAGGCCGCGCTGGTCGAGCCGTGGCCCGCCGGGGAGCGCGACGCCTGGTTCCGGCTGGCGGCGCGGGAGGTCAGCGGACGGCGCGTGCAGCGGCCGTGAGGCGCCGCGGGCCATAGGGTGGCGGGATGGACTCCCCACCCGTCCGCGTCCTGATCGTGGACGACGACGCGCTCGTCCGGGCCGGCCTGTCGATGATGCTGTCGAACGACGCCGGGCTCGACGTGGTGGGGGACGTCGCCGACGGCGCCGAGGTCGTCGCCGCCGTCAACCGGCACCGGCCCGACGTCGTCCTGATGGACATCCGGATGCCCCGGCTGGACGGGCTCGCCGCGACCGAGCTGCTGCGCTCCCGCCGCGACCCGCCGGAGATCATCATCCTGACGACGTTCGACACCGACGACCACATCATGCGCGCGATGCGGGCGGGCGCGAGCGGGTTCCTGCTGAAGCACACCCCGCCGCCGGAGATCGTCCGGGCGATCCGGCAGGTCGCGGCCGGTGAGCCGATGATGTCGCCGGCGGTGCTGCGCAAGATGATGTCCTACGTCGCCGACTCCGGCGCCGACCCGCGCCAGGCCCGCGCCCGGGAGCTGCTGGGCCGCCTGAGCGACGGCGAGCGGGCCGTCGCCGCCCTCGTCGGACGCGGCCGGACCAACAGCGAGATCGGCGCTGAGTTGTCGCTCAGCGTCGCGACGGTGAAGGCGTACGTGTCGCGGCTGCTGACGAAGCTGGACCTGAACAACCGGGTGCAGATCGCGCTCCTCGTCCACGACGCCGCCTTCGACGATTAGTCCCCGGCCCCTGGTCCGCCGCGGGGCGCCAGCGGGACGTTCGGCAGCAGCAGCGCGGCCGCGAGCCCCACCGCGAGGACGGGGAGCCCGATCAGGAACAGGTCGGAGAAGGCGGCCGCGAACGACTCGGCGACGCCGTCCCGCACCGGCGCGGGCAGCGCGTCCAGCACCTCGGGACGGACGGCGTCGCGGAACGCGGGGACGCTCCCGTCCGGGACGCGGCGTCCGACCTCCTCGGCGAAGCGGCTCGACACGATCGCGCCGAACACCGCCATCCCGGCCGCGGTGCCGAGCATCCTCGTCGCGAAGACCCCGGAACTGGCCGCGCCCAGGTCGCGGCGCGGCGCGGCGTTCTGGGCGATGAGCATGACGACCTGCTGGGACAGGCCCGCGCCGAACCCGAGGACCGCCATGTAGCACCCGGCGGTGAGCAGGCCGGTGCCGGTGTCCATGGTCGCCAGCAGCGCGACGCCCAGCGCGCTGAGCGCCATGCTCGCGGCGGGCAGGCGGTGGTAGCGGCCGGTCCGCGCGATGTACTGCCCGGCGCCCATGGACGCGACGAGCAGGCCGATCATCATCGGCAGGAGCAGCAGGCCCGACTCCGTCGCCCCCACTCCCCCGACGACCTGGAAGAACATCGGCAGGTAGATCGCGAGGCCGAACCCCGTCGCGCCGCCGACGGCCGCCACGGCGCAGGCAACGGCGAACGACCGGTCGCGGAACAGGCGCGGCGGGATCACCGGTTCGGCGGCCGTCCGCTCGGCGAGGACCCAGAGGGCGAACAGCGCCGCCGAGCCCGCGGCCAGCGCGAGGACGACCGGCGAGTCCCACGCGTGGCGCGTCCCGGCCCAGCTGGTGAACAGCGTGAAACAGGTGACCGCCGCGCCGAGCAGCACGATGCCCGGGTAGTCGATCCGCGGCCTGCCCTCCGGCTTCGGGAGCCGCAGGAACAGGACGGTCGTGGCGGCGGCGGCGAGGCCGAGCGGCAGGTTGACGTAGAACACCCACCGCCAGGACGCGTGGTCGGTGAGGAACCCGCCGACCAGCGGCCCGGCGACGCTCGACACGGCGAAGATCAGCGCCGAGTAGCCCTGGTACCTGGCGCGCTCCCTCGGCTCGAACAAGTCGCCGGTGACCGCGAACATAGAGCTCATCAGGCAGCCCGCGGCGGCGCCCTGCACGACGCGGAACGCGATCAGCCAGTCCATGGACGGCGCCGCCCCGCAGGCCGCCGACCCGGCCAGGAACCCGGCGAGCCCGATCAGCAGGACCAGGCGGCGTCCGAACAGGTCGCCCAGCCGTCCCGACAGGGGCACGGTGACGCTGGCGGCCAGCACGTAGGCGGTCGACACCCAGGCCATCCGGCCGAGCCCGCCGAGGTCCCCGACGATCGCGGGCAGCGCGGTGCCGAGCACCGTCGCGTCCAGCGAGGACATGAGCCCGGCGAGCATCAGCCCGCCGAACGCGAGCCGCCGGTCCCGGCGGCCCATCAACGCAACCATATGCACCTCACATTAATATGCTGTAAACATGTGAATGCTATGCGCATGCATATGAGCTGCGCAACCTAGCTAGACTGGCCGGCATGAGCGAGGAGGCACTGGACGCCGTCGAGCGGAGCATGGTCAAGCTGCGGCGCGGCATGTCGCGGCAGCGGCTGGGCAGGGCCGCTATCCGGGAGCACAACCTGCCGGTGGACGTCCAGGTCCTGCACGTCGTGGACGTGATCGACGAGGGCCCCGACGACGCCGGCCAGGAGATGAGCGTCGGCCTGGTCGCCGCCCGCCTCGGCGTCGACGCCTCGCGCGGCAGCCGCATCGTCGCGGAGGCCGTCAAGTCCGGCTACGTCCGGCGCGTCGCGTCCCAGGAGGACGGCCGCCGCATCCACCTTGAGCTGACCGCCGAGGGCCGTGCCGTCGTGGACGCCACCCGCCGCACCCGCCAGGAGCACTTCGCCAAGGCCATGAGCGACTGGACGGACGCCGAACGCACCGAGTTCGCCCGCCTCCTCGCCCGCTTCGTCCACACCTACGACGGCTGACGCCCGCGCGCGACACCCGCTGCCCGCCGCCCGCCGCCCGGACGCGGATCCCGCCACCGGCTAGGCTCCGCGTGTGGACGAGGCCGAACTCCTGACCAGGGCGCGCGCGGGCGACGCGGCGGCGTTCGACGCCCTGGTCAGCCGCTACCGGGGCGAGCTGAAGGCGCACTGCTACCGCATGCTCGGCTCCCTCCAGGACGCCGAGGACGGGCTTCAGGAGTCGCTGCTCGCCGCCTGGCGCGGCCTGCCCGGGTTCCAGGGACGCAGCTCGCTGCGCACCTGGCTCTACCGGATCAGCACCAACGCCTGCCTGCGGCTCGCCTCGAAGCGTCCGCGGCGCGTCCTGACCCCTGACCACGGGCCGCCGCGCGGCGACGTCCACGACCTCGGCGAGCCGGTCCCGGGCCCGGTCTTCCTGGAGCCGTGGCCGGACGACGTCGCCGCCGCCGAGCCCGACCCGGAGGCGTCGTTCGCCCGCCGCGAGACCGTGGAGCTGGCGTTCGTCGCCGCGCTGCAGCACCTGCCCGCGACGCAGCGCGCGGTGCTGATCCTGCGGGAGGTGCTGGAGTTCTCCGCCGCCGAGGTGGCCTCGTTCCTGGACCTCACGCCCGCCGCCGTGAACAGCGCCCTGCAGCGGGCGCGGAAGGCCGTCCAGGAACGGGTGCCCGGCGCGAGCCAGCAGACCGAGCTGTCCGCGCTCGGCGGGGACGGGCGGCGCGAGCTGATCGACGCCTTCGTCACCGCCTGGGAGCGGGCCGACGTGGACGCCCTCGTCGCGCTGCTCGCCGAGGACGTCCGGTTCACGATGCCGCCGCTGCCCGCCTGGTTCGACGGCCGCGACGTCGTCGCCCGCTTCTTCGCCGAACGGGTCTTCGAGACGCCCTGGCGCCTCGTGCCGATCCAGGTGAACGGCCAGCCCGGGTTCGCCTGCTACCAGCGGAGCCCCGACGGCCGCTTCCGCATGGGCGCAATCAACGTCCTCAGCCTCCGCGACGGCCGGATCACCCGGATCTCCGCCTTCCTCGACCCCGCGCTGTATCCGCTGTTCGGCCTCCCGGAAGAATTTCCGTCCTGACCGATGAATCCGCGGCGCGCCGCGTCTCTCCCCCTGTGAAACGCCTGAATCACGAGGAGAAACCGATGCGCAAGCTGATCGTCGCCAACATCATCTCGCTGGACGGCTACTACGAGGGCCCCGGCAACGACGTCATGGCCCTGCCCTTCGCCGACGCCTTCAGCGAGTACAACGCCGAACGCCTCCGCGCCGCCGACACGGTCCTGCTGGGACGCAGGAGCTACGAGGGCTTCAAGAGCTACTGGCCGTCCATCGCCGACGACACGTCCCGGGCTCCCGTCGAGCGCGAGATCTCCAGGCTCATGAACGCCGTCGACAAGGTCGTGATCTCCGACACGCTCGCCCCGGCCCGGACGGCGCCGTGGCACAACACCGAGATCGTCGGCCGCGCCGACGCCCACGCCCGGGTCGCCGACCTCAAGGACGCCCCCGGAAAGGAGATCCTGGTGTTCGGCAGCCGCACGCTGTGGAACGACCTGCTGGCCGCCGGCCTGGTCGACGAGCTGCACCTCATGATCGGCCCGGCCTTCCTCACCGCCGGGACCCCGGTGTCCGGGGGCCGCTCGCCCGTCCCGCTCCGGCTCCTGGAGGCCCGCACGCTGCCCGGCGGCGAGCTCGTCCTCACCCGCTACGCCCCGGCCTGACACCGGACCGGACAGACGCCGGACCGGGCGGACGGTCAGCCGAGGCGGCGCCTCAGCAGGCAGAACTCGTTGCCCTCGGGGTCGGCGAGGACGACCCAGCTCTCCTCGCCGGTCTGCCCGACGTCGGCGTGCCGCGCGCCGATGGAGAGCAGCCGTTCCAGCTCGGCGTCCTGGTCGCGGTCGGTGGGGTTGACGTCGATGTGCAGCGGCAGCTTGCCGGGCTTCGTGTCGTCGCTGCGGGACAGGACCAGCGTCGGCTGGAGGCCGCCGAAGCCCTCCCTGGGCCCGATCTCCACGTCGCCGTCCTCCCGGTGCAGCACGACGAATCCCAGCGCCTCGCACCAGAACTCCGCCAGCGCCTCCGGGTCGCGGCAGTCGAGCACGAGTTCGCTGATCCGACACGCCACCGCGGGCACCCCGTTCCGTCACTCAAGATCGAACGTACGGCCCGCAGGCTAACACCGGCCGCTGCCGGCGGGGATCGTCGGTGGCGGGGATCGTCGGTGGTCCCGCCTAGGGTCGGGAGTCATGGATCTGGAGCTTGGAGGACGGAAGGCGCTGGTCACGGCCGGCAGCGGCGGAATCGGCGCGGCGGTGGCGGTGCGGCTGGCGGTCGAGGGATGCGCGGTGCTGGTGCACGGCCGGGACGCGGAGCGCGCGGCGGAGGTCGCCGCACGGGCGCGGTCGGCGGGCGGCGCGGCGGAGGTCGTGCTCGGCGACCTCACCGACGACGGCGCGGCGGCGGAGGTCGCCGGGCGGGCCGCGGCGTGGGGCGTGGACGTGCTGGTCAACAACGCCGGACCGGTCGCCGAGCACGACTGGGACGACGCCGAACCCGCGGCCTGGCTGGAGGCGATGAACGGCAACGTCCTGTCGGCCGTCCGCGTGATCCGGGCCGTGCTGCCGGGCATGCGCGAGCGCGGCTGGGGGCGGGTCGTCAACCTGGGGAGCCGGGCGGCGACCACTCCCCTGCCCAACCTGGTCGAGTACTCGGCGGCCAAGGCGGCGGTCGTCAACATGACCACGAGCCTGGCCCGGCATCTCGCCGGAACGGGCATCACCGCCAACACCGTCAGCCCCGGCGTGATCGTCACCGCGGGTATGCGCAAGCTGTTCGAGGACGGCGCCGCCCGGCGCGGCTGGCCGCAGGACTGGGACGAACTGGAGCCGCTGGTGACGGCCGAGTACGCGCCCAACCCGACCGGCCGGCTCGGCACCCCCGACGACATCGCCGCCGCGGTGGCGTTCCTGGCCAGCCCGCTCGCCGGGTACGTCAACGGGATCGACCTCCGCGTGGACGGCGGCCTCGTCCCCGTCCCCTGACGTGGACGAGTGGGCAAGCGCCCACTAACGTGAGCGCATGCCCACCGAGCCCCACCAGCACCGCCGAATGGCGGAGTCGTTCGGCACTGACGCCGAACGCTATGACCGCGTCCGTCCTCGCTACCCGGCCGAGCTGATCGAACGGATCGTCGCCACGGCTCCCGGCCCGGACGTCCTCGACGTCGGCTGCGGCACCGGGATCGCCGCCCGGCAGCTCCAGGCCGCGGGCGCCGCGGTGCTCGGGGTGGAGCCCGACGCGCGGATGGCCGGCCTGGCGCGGCGCCTCGGGGTCGACGCCGACGTCGCGACGTTCGAGGACTGGGACCCGGCCGGACGCGAGTTCGACGCGGTCGTCGCCGGCCAGGCCTGGCACTGGATCGACCCGGACGCCGGCGCGGCCAAGGCGGCGCGGGTGCTGCGTCCCGGCGGCCTCCTGGCGGCGTTCTGGAACGCGCAGCAGCTCCCGTCCGAGGTGGCGGAGGCCCTCGCCGAGGTCTGCCGCCGGGTGATCCCCGATTCGCCGATCGACTTCGGCGCGTTCACGAAGTCCGCCGTCGACCTGTACTCCGCCGGGCTGGACAAGGCCGCCGACGGGATGCGCCGGACGGGCGCGTTCGGCGAGCCGGAGAGGTGGCGGTTCGGCTGGGAGCAGCCCTGCACCCGGGACGAGTGGCTCGACCAGCTGCCCACCTTCGGCGCCTTCACGCGGCTCCCGCCGGACGGCCTGGCGGAGGTGCGGGACGGCGTCGCGCCCGCCATCGACCGGCTGGGCGGCGGCTTCACCCTGGCCTACACCACCCTGGCGATCACCGCGGCCCGGCGGGAGCCGACCAGCCGTCCTGACCGATGATGGACGCATGAAGCATCTCGGCATCCTCGCCCACAGCATGGAAGGCGCCGCGCTGTGCCTCCGCGCCTTCTGCCAGGAGGGCTTCCGGGAACTGGGCCCCGACGACCACCCGGACGTGACGCTCGACCTCATCGCGATGGCGCGGAGCATGCCCGCGTGGGACGCCGGAGACCACGACCCGATCCGGGCGACGCTGGCCGAGAGCGTCCGGCGGCTCGCGGGGGCGGGCGCCGACTTCTTCGTCTGCCCGGACAACACCGCGCACATGGCGCTCGAACGCCCCGGCACCGACCTGCCGCTGCCCGGCCTGCACATCGCCCAGGTCGTCGCCGAGCAGGCCGCCGGGGACGGCCGCGCCCGCGTCGGCGTCCTCGGCACCAGCTACACGATGGACGGCCCGCTCTACCCCCGTGAGCTGGCCGCGCGCGGCATCGCGGCCGAGGTCCCGGACGCCGCCGACCGGGACACCGTGCACCGGATCATCTTCGAGGAGCTGGTCAACGGCGTCTTCACCGACGACTCGCGGCGCGAGTACGTCCGCGTCATCGACCGCCTCGCCGAACGCGGCTGCGACGCCGTCGCGCTGGTGTGCACCGAGATCCCGCTGCTGGTCACGCCCGGCGTCTCGCCGCTGCCGACGCTCGACTCCACCCGCCTGCTCGCCCGCGCCGCCTTCGAGACGGCCGTCGGCCACCGCCCCTTCCCCGCATGGCGCGGCGGCCCCGTCCAGAAGTGAGCGGCGGGCACTACGGGACGGCGTCGACGATCCGGCGGGACCCGATCCAGCGGGAGCGTTCGGCGGCGTAGTAGGCGGCGCCGTCGGGCCCGGCGGGGCCGTCCGGGCGGCGGCGCATCCCGAGCTGCAGCGCGATCTCCGCCGACGCCGGGTTCGCCGTGTCGATCTCGGCGGTGACCCGGTGCACGCCGACCACCCCGAACGCGTAGTCCAGCACCGCGCGGGACGCCTCGGCGGCCAGGCCCTGCCCCCACCGGTCCGGTTCCAGGCTGTAGAGGATCTCCACGTCCACGCCGTGGCCGAGCGGGCCGTCGTGGTGGCTGAGCCCGGCCACGCCGATCAGCGGCTCGCCCGCCGCGGGCGGCCGGGCGCCGGCGCCGTCGCCGTCGATCCCGCCGGACCAGCGGGCGGACCGCAGCGCCCACAGCCCGTAACCCTCGGTGGCGAAGTCGCGCTCACTGGAGTCGATGATCTCCGACACCTGGACGGCGGAGATCAGCCGGTCGTGGAACAGGTGCCGCCGGACGAGCGGGCCCGTCCAGTGCGTCAGCAGCGCGCCGTGGTCCCGCATGGACACCGGGTGCAGGACGAGCCGCACCGTGCGCAGCACCTCACTCATGCCCGTCCTCTCCGGACGGGCCGCCGGGGGCGGGCCATTCGGGCGCGGGCTCGCCGTCCGGGACGCCGACCCGGAACACGCGCAGCTGCAGCGCCAGCGCCCGGTAGTACCCGACGAGCGTGACCAGCTCCACGACGGCGGCGCGGCCGAGCGTGGTCGCAGCCTCGGTGAACACGGCGTCGCCGAGGTCGTCCTCGGCGACGAGCTGCCGGGTCGCCTCGTACACGACGCGTTCGCGGACGTCCGCGAGCATCGGGGCGCGGCCCTCGCGGAGCGCGTCCGTCTCGGCGTCGGCGAGCCCGGCGCGGCGGCCGATCCGCTCGTGCGCGTACCACTCGAAGTCGGACCGCAGGTGCGCGGCGACGACCAGCGTCGCGATCTCCCGCTCCCGCCTGGTGAACGCGGTGCGGAACCGCAGCGCGGCGCCGAGGTCCTGCAGCGGCAGCCCGACGGACGGGCTGTAGAGCATCGCGTTGAAGGGGCCGAGGAGCCGTCCCGACGCGTCGGCCAGGCCGAACACGGGTTCACCGGCCGGGGGATCCGCGGGGTCGTCCTCCGAGGCGGGGCCCGTGCCGCCGGCGCCGCGCGGGCCGCCGGTCACCGCCTCGTAGACGGCCAGCTGCTCGTCGCTGAGCGAGCCGGGGAGCAGCAGCGGGAGCCGGGTCGTGGACGGACCGCGCGCTGGTCGGTCGTTGACGTGCTCACCGCTCACGGGGTCGATCACTTACCGCACGCTAGGCGGTCGGCCCTGGCGGCTCAAGTCCCGTCCGGAATGTGAAACCTCTGCCGCACGATGACATGGCCGTCGCGTGACACCGGCCGGGACCCGCCGTCCGGCCTGGCAGGATGGCCGGGTGAGCGGCATCTACGACGATCCGTGGGCGTACGAGCTGGCGTGCTCGTTCCGCGACGTGCCCGCCGAGGCGGACGCGCTGCTCGGCTGGTGCGCCGAGCACGACGCGAAGCCCGCTTCGGTGCTTGAGCTGGCGGCCGGGCCCGCCGAACACGCCCGGGAGTTCGCCCGCCGCGGCCTCGCCGCCACCGCCCTCGACCTGAACGCGGAGATGTGCGCCCACGCGTCCCGCGAGGCGGCGCGCGACGGCGTCGAGGTGACGGTCGTCCAGGACGACATGACCCGGTTCGACCTCGGCCGCCGGTTCGACCTGATCGTGACCATGCTGGACTCGACGTCCCACCTGATGACGCTGGACGCGCTGGTCGCGCACCTGCGCCGGGTCGCCGCGCACCTGTCCCCCGGCGGCCTGTACATCGTGGAGATGTCGCATCCGCGCGACCGGCTCGGCGACGACCCGAGCGTCAGCACGGGCTGGACGGTCGAGCGCGGCGGCGTCCACGCCAGCGTGCGGTGGGGCGAGCCCGGCGACCGGCTCGACCCGGTCACCCAGATCGCCGACGACCACGTCACGATGACCATCACCGGGGACGGGGGCACGCGGGTGCTGCGCGACGTCGTCCCGTACCGGTTCTGGACGGCCACCGAGCTGGACGCCGCGATCCGTCTCGCGGGCGGCCTGGACGTGCTGGCCCGGCACGGCGACTTCGGGGCCGGTCAGGACGCGGTGGCCCTCACCGACCCCGCCGCCTGGCGCATGATCACCATCCTGCGCGGCGGCTACGGCGCGGGCGTCCAGCCGGGCATCGGGTAGGACGCCAGCAGCTCGCGGACCTGCCCCGCGACCCGCTCGACGGCGCTCTCGTCCTGCTTGGACGCGGCCTGCACGACCTCGTCCATCCAGGCCGCGACCCGCGGCATGTGCTCCTCGCCGAGCCCGCGGGTGGTGATCGCGGCGGTGCCGACGCGCAGCCCGGACGGGTCGAACGGCTTGCGCGTGTCGAACGGGACGGCGTTGTAGTTCAGCTCGATCCCGGCGCGGTCGAGGGCCTGCGCGGCCGGCTTGCCCCCGATGCCCTTGCCGGTCAGGTCGATCAGGATGAGGTGGTTGTCGGTGCCGCCGGAGACCAGGTCGTAGCCGCGGTCCGTCAGCGCCGCGGCGAGGACCTTGGCGTTCGCGACGACCTGCCGCGCGTACGTCGCGAACCCGGGCTGCGACGCCTCCTTCAGCGCGACGGCGATCGCGGCGGTGGTGTGGTTGTGCGGGCCGCCCTGCAGCCCGGGGAACACGGCCTTGTCGACCGCCTTCGCGTGCTCGGCCGTCGACATGACCATCGCGCCGCGCGGGCCGCGGAGCGTCTTGTGCGTGGTCGTGGAGATCACGTCGGCGTGGCCGACCGGGGACGGGTGCGCGCCGCCCGCGATCAGGCCCGCGATGTGCGCGATGTCGGCGGCCAGTACTGCACCGGCCTCGCGGGCGATCTCGGCGAAGGCGGGGAAGTCGATCGTCCGCGGGATCGCGGTGCCGCCGCACCAGATGAGCTTCGGCCGCTCCTTCAGCGCCAGGTCGCGGACCTGGTCCATGTCGACGCGCCCGGTGTCGGCGCGGACGTCGTACCGGACGGGCCGGAACCACTTGCCGGTGGCCGACACCGACCAGCCGTGCGTGAGGTGCCCGCCCATCGGCAGCGACAGGCCCATCACCGGGTCGCCCGGCTCCAGGAACGCCATGTAGACGGCGAGGTTCGCGGGCGACCCCGAGTACGGCTGGACGTTGGCGTGCTCGACGCCGAACAGCGCCTTCGCCCGGTCGATCGCGAGCGTCTCGATCGGGTCGACGAGCTGCTGGCCCTCGTAGTACCGCTTGCCCGCGTACCCCTCGGAGTACTTGTTGGTCAGGACGGTGCCGGCGGCCTCCAGGACGGCGGGCGACACGTAGTTCTCCGAGGCGATGAGCCGCAGCTTCTCGTACTGGCGGCGCGCCTCGTCCTCCACCATCCCGGCGATCTCGGGGTCCTGGTCGTGCAGATGGGGAAGGGCCGGTTCGTGCATGGATGC
Organism: Actinomadura sp. 1N219; assembly: GCF_044326405.1. Classification (NCBI taxonomy): domain Bacteria; kingdom Bacillati; phylum Actinomycetota; class Actinomycetes; order Streptosporangiales; family Thermomonosporaceae; genus Actinomadura; species Actinomadura sp. 1N219. The sequence goes on from NZ_JBIRAY010000003.1 coordinate 109,558, forward strand.
CTCCGCGCTGTCCGCGCCGGGGTTCGGGCACCCCGGCGGATGGGGACCCGTACACCCAGGCGCGCGGTGTGCGGACTGCATTCGCTCCCCGGTGGTCGTCTCCACCTTGACTGCGCCAGTCGCGTGGGCGCCATCTTACCGGCGCGGGCACGCCCGCTCGCGCCGGTCGCCGGTATCGCCGATCCGCTCCAGAGCCGCTCCACGGCCGCTTCAGAGCCGCTCCAGAGCCGCTCCACGGCCGCTTCAGAGCCGCTCCAGAGCTGCTCCGGGGCCGCTCCGGGCGCTTCGGCGCCACCCGGAAAGCGCAAGGCCCGGCCCCCTGCGTGGGGGCCGGGCCGTGCGGTGGTCGGTGCGCGGGCCGTCAGCGGCTCGCGGACTCCAGGGCCTTCTTGACGGCGGCGCGCTTCTGCCGGAGCTTCGCCAGCGCCTCCTCGAGGATGGCCTCGCCGTCCTCGTCACTGCGGCGCTCCTTCACGTACGCCAGGTGCGTCTTGTACGGCTCGGTCTTCGGCGGGGCCGGCGGGTTCTCCGAGTCCTGCCCGGCGGGGAACCCGCAGCGCGGGCAGTCCCAGGTCTCGGGGACTGCGACGTCCGTCGCGAAGCTGGGGCGGGTCTCGTGCCGGTTGGCGCAGTAGAAGGTCACCCACACGCGGGGGGCGGCGTCGCCACGCTCCGCCTCTCCCATCGGACCGGCCCCGACACGGCTGCCCCGAATCGCGTTGCCACTACCCACGGAGTACTCCTCGCTTGGTCTTCCGGCGCCGCCCGTGACCTCCTGGGGCGGCGCGGCGCTCGCATTGGTCGGAACGGGTGCTTCAGGCGTCGCCCTTGAACAGGAGCCCGAGAGCGACGATCGAGGCGAACCAGAGGACGCCGACGGCGACCGTCAGCCTGTCGAGGTTGCGCTCCACCACGGACGACCCGCCCAGGGACGACGAGATGCCGCCGCCGAACATGTCGGACAGTCCGCCGCCCTTGCCCTTGTGCATGAGGACGAGGACGACCATCAGCAGGCTCGTGACGATGAGCACTATGGACGATGCGATGATCACGATTCTTCAGCGCCTTGTCTGTAGTTCAGGACGGTCTGTAGTTCAGACGGTGGGTCAGGCCGGGCGGTTTACCCGTCAGCTACGAAGGGTACGACGAACAACCCGCTGGTTCGGCAAGAACCCCCAGTTCACGCGGAATTGATCACTTTGATCAGACGGGGAGATCCCGGTACCGGCAGATTTTGACGAACTCTCCCGGGTCCAGGCTGGCACCACCGACCAAGGCGCCGTCCACGTCGGCCTGCGCCATGAGCTTGGCGATGTTGCCGCCCTTCACCGAACCGCCGTACAGGATACGCACCTCGTCGGCCACTCCGCCGTCGTACAGCTCGGCGAGCCGCGTCCTGATCGCCGCGCAGACCTCCTGCGCGTCCTGCGGGGTGGCGACCTCGCCGGTGCCGATCGCCCAGACCGGCTCGTAGGCGATCACGGTGCGCCGCGCCTGCTCGGCGGTGATCTTCTCCAGGCCGCCGTCGAGCTGCTCGATGACGTGCGGGACGTGCCCGCCCGCCCTGCGGACCTCCAGGCCCTCCCCGACGCACATGATCGGGGTGAGGTCGGCGGCGAGCGCGGCCTTGGCCTTGGCGTTGACGAGCGCGTCGTCCTCGGCGTGGTACTGGCGGCGCTCGGAGTGCCCGACGAGGGCGTACGCGCAGCGCAGCTTGGCGAGCATCGACGCGGAGATGTCGCCGGTGTAGGCGCCGGACGTGTGCGGCGAGACGTCCTGCGCGCCGTACTCGATCGGGTACTTGTCGGCGTCGACGAGCGTCTGCACCGAGCGGATCGCGGTGAACGGCGGGATCACGGCGACGTCGACCGCGTCGTAGTCGGCGTCCTTGAGCGCGAACGCCATCTTCTGGACGAGCGCGATCGCCTCGAGGTGGTTGTTGTTCATCTTCCAGTTGCCCGCCATCAGCGGCTTGCGGGCGGGTGTCGCGGGGGCCATCGTCAGTCCTCCAGGGCCTGCAGGCCGGGCAGCGTCTCGCCTTCGAGGTATTCGAGGCTCGCGCCGCCGCCGGTCGAGATGTGGGAGAAGGCGGCCTCGTCGAAGCCGAGCCGCCGGACGGCCGCGGCGGAGTCGCCGCCGCCGACCACGGTGAACGCGCCGGAGTCGATGAGGCCCTGCGCGACGGCGCGGGTGCCGCCGGCGTAGGGCTCCATCTCGAACACGCCCATGGGGCCGTTCCAGAAGATCGTGCGGGCGTCGGCGAGGCGCGCGGCGAACAGCTTGCCGGACTCGGGGCCGATGTCCAGGCCGAGCCGGTCGGACGGGATCGCGTCGGCGGCGACCACGCCGTGGTCGGCGTCGGCGGAGAACGCGGCCGCGGCGACGATGTCGACGGGGAGCACGAACTCCACGCCCGCGTCCGCGGCGCGCCGCAGGTAGTCGCGGACGGTGCCGAGCTGGTCCTCTTCCAGGAGGCTCTTGCCGACCTCGTGGCCCTGGGCCTTGAGGAACGTGAAGACCATGCCGCCGCCGATCAGGATGCGGTCGGCCTTGCCGAGCAGGTTGTCGATCACGCCGAGCTTGTCGGACACCTTGGACCCGCCGAGCGCGACGGCGTAGGGGCGCTCGACGTCCTCGGTGAGCCGCTTCAGCACCTCGACCTCGGCGGCGATCAGCCCGCCCGCGGCGTGCGGGAGCCGCTTCGGCACGTCGTAGACGGACGCGTGCCTGCGGTGCACGGCGCCGAACCCGTCCCCGACGTAGATCTCGGCGAGGGCGGCGAGCCGGTCGGCGAACGCGCCGCGCTCGGCGTCGTCCTTGCTGGTCTCGCCCGGCTCGAAGCGCAGGTTCTCCAGGAGGGCGACGCCGCCGTCCGCGAGACCGCCGGCGGCGGCGCGGGCGGAGTCGCCGACGACGTCGGACGCGAACGCGACGTCCGCGCGGAGCAGGTCGCCGAGCCGCGCCGCGACGGGGGCCAGCGAGAACTCGGGCTTGACCTCGCCCTTGGGACGGCCGAGGTGGGCGCAGACGATGACCTTGGCGCCCCTGGCCCGCAGCGCCTCGATCGTCGGCAGGCTCGCCCGGATCCGCCCGTCGTCGGTGATCTCGCCGTCCTCCAGCGGGACGTTCAGGTCCGCGCGGACGAGGACGCGGCGACCGGCGACGTCGAGGTCGTCAATGGTGCGCATCGGATGCGGTGTCCTTCCGTACACGGCCGCGCCGTGGCGCGCGCGCTCCGTCGGGCGCGGCCACGGCACGAAGGGCTACGGGTTACGGCTACGGGGTTACCAGCTACGGGTTACAGCTGCGAGCCGACGAGCTTGACGAGGTCGACGAGCCGGTTGGAGTAGCCCCACTCGTTGTCGTACCAGCCGACGACCTTGACCTGGTCGCCGATGACCTTGGTCAGCCCGGAGTCGAAGATGCAGGACGCCGGGTCGGTGACGATGTCGCTGGAGACGATCGGGTCCTCGGTGTAGGTGAGGTAGCCCTTCAGCGGGCCCTCGGCGGCGGCCCTGAACGCCGCGTTGACCTCCTCGACCGTGACGTCGCGGGACAGCGTGACGGTCAGGTCGGTGGCGGAGCCGGTCGGCACCGGGACGCGCAGCGCGTAGCCGTCCAGCCTGCCCTTCAGCTCGGGCAGCACCAGGCCGATGGCCTTGGCGGCGCCGGTGGAGGTCGGGACGACGTTCAGCGCGGCGGCGCGGGCGCGGCGCAGGTCCTTGTGCGGGGCGTCCTGGAGGTTCTGGTCCTGCGTGTAGGCGTGGATCGTCGTCATCAGGCCCTTCTCGATGACGAAGCTGTCGTGCAGGACCTTCGCCAGCGGGGCCAGGCAGTTGGTGGTGCAGGACGCGTTGGAGATGATCGTGTGGTTCGCCGGGTCGTAGGCGTCGTCGTTGACGCCGAGGACGAGCGTCACGTCCTCGTTCTTCGCCGGGGCGGAGATGATCACCTTCTTGGCGCCGTTGTCGGCGTGCACCTTGGCCTTGGCGGCGTCGGTGAAGAAACCGGTCGACTCCACCACGACGTCGGCGCCGACGTCGCTCCACTTCAGGCCGGCGGGGTCGCGCTCGGCGAACGCCTTGATCGCCTTGCCGCCCACGACGATCTCGTCGGCGGTGGCGTGCACGTCCTCGGGGAAACGGCCGAGAATGGTGTCGTACTTGAGCAAATGGGCGAGCGTGGCGTTGTCGGTCAGGTCGTTGACCGCCACGATCTCGATGTCGGCTCCGGACGCCTTCACGGCCCGGTAGAAGTTCCGGCCGATCCGGCCGAACCCGTTGATGCCTACTCGGATGGTCACGGAACGGCTCCTCGCACGTCGAATCGCCCGGTGGTCAGCCGGACTGTTAGCTACGTCTATCCGGGGATCTCCCCCAGGTCCATCCGGGGTTCTCCCCCAGCCTCGACCCTATCCAATGACCGGTGGGTAGCCCGACACCGGTGGCGCGGGAGATCCGCGGGTGCGGGCGTTTTGCCGATCATCAGTAGAATCCGGCTCCATGCGCCCCGGCCGGTTGTTCACCCTTTTTCTGAGCGGGGTCCTGACCTGCCTGTTCGCGGGCCTGGCAGGGCCCTCCGCCGCGGCGTCGGTGGAACGTGCCGACGAGCTGTCCCGCGCCGATCACCTCGCGGCGGCGCTGCGCCGCGACCCCGTGTACGTCACCGACCACGCGCCGCGGTCGCTGCCCCCGGACGCCGCCGCGCGGATCAAGGCGTCTGTCGCCCGGCTCGGCGTGCCCGCCTACGTGGCGGTGACGCCGACCCTCGGCCTCGGGGAGCAGAATCCGGGCGACTCGCTCTCACTCGTGGCGCTGCTCCGCGACCGGCTGGGCAAGGACGGGGTCTACGTCGTGGTCGACCCGTCCGGCGGGCACGGCGAGGCCCGGCAGTTCGGCGGCTCCCGGCGCCTTCCCGTGGACGACGCCTGGTGGGCCGCGAAGTTCGAACTGGCCCACGACGTGAGCGCCCCCGACATGATCGGGCGGTTCGTGGAGATCGCCCTGTCCGGCCGGGCCAGGGAGCGGCGCGATCATCCGGGTCCGAGGCCCGAGTCGGCGACCCGCAAGGCGCTGAACGCCGACGACAGAGCCGACCGGCGGGCCGACCGGATCGAGAAGGCCGCGTTCGGCGGCGGCGCGGCGCTCGGCGGGCTGCCGATCCTCGGCTTGCTCATCGCACGCCGCGTCCGCCGGGCGAAGAGGAGCGAAGGCAACGTCGGCCGCGGCCGGGGCAAGGGGCGGAAATGAGGCGGGCAGGGGTCGCGGCGCTGCTCGCCGTCCTGATCATGGCCGCAGGGCCGGTCGCCGCCGCCGAGCCGGTCGCCACCGCGGACGACCCGCCGCACGCCTACCGGCGCCTCGACCGGGTCGCCGCCGCGCTGGCCAAGGACCCGCTGTTCGTCGACCCCGACGCGAGCGGCGCCCTCGACGCGGCCGAGCGCGGACGGGTGCGCCAGGCCGTCCGGCGGACGGCGAAGCAGCTCGGCACCCCGGTCTACGTCGTCGTGATCCCGAACCCGCCCGACTCGGAGTCGCAGGGACGCAACGACGCTTTCCTGTTCGCCCTGCACGACCGGTCGCGCCGGGACGGGCTCTACCTGATGGTCGACACGCACGGGGGGCTTGACTCCGAGGCGTTCCAGGTGCCGCGCGACTACGACTACTCGTCCCTGGACGACGACGAGCCGGGTTCCTGGCGTCCGGCCGACTCCGACCGTCCGTTCGAGGGGCTCGTGGAGCGGCTCGTCCAGCGGATGAACGGCTACGCCGCGGCGCCCCCGGCGTCCCCGTCCACGCCGAGGCTGTACTCCAGCCCCGATCCGTTCGGGGAGGAGAACAAGCTGAGGCCGCGCGACGCCGAGGTCAAGAGCCCGCTCCTCACCGGGCTCCTGCTCGTCGGGCCGATCTCGGCCGCGCTGCTGTACTGGGCGGGCATCGGCGTCCTCGCCCTGGTCCGCAGGGGGCGATCGCCCGGTCCGGACGACGTCGTGAAGCATCCGCGGGCGCCGAGGAAGCCGAGCATGCGCTGGCTGCGGCGCAACGCGGCCGAGGAGGTGGGGCGGCTCCGCGACCTGCTCGCCACGGCCGAGGCGGAGCGCGGGCGCCTGTTCGCCGTGTCGGCCTACGACGCCGCGCAGATCCTCTACGACGACGCCAAGGACGACGAGGAGCGCGCGATCGATCTCGTCGGCGCGATCGTCCTGGCCCGGCAGGGGCGGATCGCGCTGACGCGGAACGTCGCCCTCCCGCCCGCCCCGTGCCTGGTGAACCCGCTGCACGGCGAGTCGACCGGGCGCGCGTACGTCCCGAAACTCGACGGCGACGGCGTCCTGCCCAAACCGTGCCCGCTCTGCGGCGCCTGCCAGGAGACCGAGCGCCGGACCGGGCTGCGGAGGCATCACCTCATGGAGATCGGGGGCCGTCCGCACACCGCGGTCCGCGGCGTGTGGCGTGACACGGCGTGGGGCGCCGACCGCAAGAAGTTCCTTCCCCGTGTGATGAGGTACCTCGGTGTTGAGTGAACCGGTGTCGAGCGCACCGTCCCCCGGCGAACGGCTGGCCGCCGCGCTGCGCCGCTCCCCCATTTACGTCGACCCTTCGATCGCGTCGGCGCTGCCGATGGCGGAGCGGCGCAGGCTCATCGCCAAGTTCAAGAAGGCGCCGGCGCCGATCTACGTGGTCCTCGTCCCGCTGGTCACGGGCGGGATCTGGGCGGACGCCGACCAGCTCGCCACCGTCGTCCACGACCGCCTCGGCCGCGACGGGATCTTCATCACGCTCCGCGAGGACAGCCAGGACCTGACGGCCCGCGAATGGGGCGGCGACCACCAGGCGCGCGACGCCGCCTGGGCGGTCACGCTGGACCGCGCGATGGACGACACCCCGCTCGCGGCCCGGCTGTCCCGCGTCGCCGACCTGATCATCTCGGGCACCGGCAAGCGGGAGTACGACCGGGTCTCCGCCGAGATCGAGCGCCGCTCCAAGGCCCGGCGGGAGGCGGCGAACCGCACCGGCGAACCCCGTTCCGCAGGGGCTGACGACGGCGGCCTCGCCCTTCCCCTCGGCGCGGGCGCGGCGGGCCTCGCCGTCGTGGGCGTCGGCGGGTTCCTGCTGTGGCGGCGGCGCCGGATGGCGTCCGTCCGGCGCGAGGGCAGCGGCCTGCTGATGCCCCGCACGGTGTTCGCCACGGCGCGGCGGGCGAACGAGGACCAGCTGCGCGAGCAGGCGTCCCACGAGGTCATCGCGTTCGGCGAGCTGCTCGACGAGACCGCGGTCCCGACCACCGGCGAGCGGGCCCGCGCCCTGATGACCGCCGCGCTGGACGCCTACCAGGCCGCGGGCAAGACCCTCGACGCCGCCCGGGGCGTCCCCGACCTGGCGGGCGTGCTGGTGCTGCTCGACCAGGGCCGTGACGCGTTCGCCTCCGCCCGGGCGGTCGCGAACGGCGAGCCGGAGATCCCGCCGGTCCCGCTCTGCTTCTTCAACCCGCTCCACGGGGACGCCACCGCCAAGATCGACTGGCGTCCGCTCGGGTCCCGCAAGAGCCTCCGGGTCCGGAGCTGCCGGCCGTGCGCCCGCGCGGCCCGCGGCAGGGAGACGCCGGACGTCCTCATGGACCGCCGGGACGGCCGCGACGTCCCCTACTACGAGGCCGACCCGGCGGACAGCGTCTGGGCTGAGACCGGTTACGGGCAGCTCCGCGACGACCTCGTCCACCGCGTCCTGCGCGGGGACGCCAAGCCGCGCTGAACGACGGCGCGCGCCGAGTTCCCGGGCTGTTCATCGTCCCGTCATCGGGGGCGGTCAGCCGGAGGGGCGCGTGAGGTGTCCTTGATATGTGATCACTCGATCTTGGCAGGGCGCCCGCCGGGCGGGGAGCGCCGTGCTGGTGCTGGCGCTGTCGGCGGGCTGCGAGCGGGCCGCCGCTCCGGCCGCACCGCCCGTGGTCCCGGTGACGGCGGCGGTCGCGGCCGACAGGTCCGTGTGCCTCGGCTACAACGGCCTCGACGGGCTGAACCCGGCCGCGGAGGTCCGCGCGGGCCGGTTCAGGGTGCCCGGCGTCCCGCCGGTGCGCGTCGCCACCGGCACGGACGTGGACTGGGGCCTCGACCCCTACGGCGACCGGACCTGGCAGCTGTGGCTCCACTCCCTCGAATGGCTCGGCGGCGCGATCAAGGAGTACGCGCGGACGGGCGACCCCGCAGCGCTGGACACGGCCGCCGGCATCGTCCGCGACTGGCTGCGCGACAACGGCGACCCAGGCCGGTTCGGCCGGCATCGGCGGGAGGCGATCTCCGAGGGCACCAAGTTCCGGCTGGCCACCCTGGTCTGCCTGCGCCGGCACCGGAGCGGCCGGTGGCTGGACCACGCCATCGCCGCGCACGCGCGGTGGCTCGCCGAACCCGGGCACTACTTGGGCCCCTGGAACCACGGCACCGACGAGTCGATGATCCTCATGACGGCGGGCTGCGGCATCGGCCGCGACGACCTCGCCGAGATCGGCCACCGGCGGCTGCGCGAGGCGATCCTCGACCCGCCGGGCGGCGCGCGGCCCGCCATCGACGCGGAGGGCGCCAACAACGAGCAGTCCGCGTACTACACGGTCTACAACCGGGGCCGGTGGCGGCTCGCGTTCCAGGTGATGCGCCGGTGCGGACATCCCGTCCCGGACGAGCTCGTCCGGCGGCACCGCCTGCTGGACGAGTTCGTCGCGTTCCAGACGACGCCCGCCGGGGACCTCGTCCAGATCGGCGAGTCGGAGGCGTCGGAGGCGTCGGAGATCGGCGCCCCTGGGGACGGCCCGATCAGGTACGTGGCGTCCCAGGGGCGCATGGGCACCCCGCCGACGCGGCGGGCGCGCGTGTACCAGGCCGGATACGTGATGGGACGCTCCGGATGGGGCCGCGACGGACGCGCGTACACCGATGAGATGGCCTACACGGCGCGTTTCGGCCCCGGCCGGTACGCGCACGGCCAGAACGACCACATGGCGCTGACCTTCCACGCGCTCGGCCGCGACGTCCTCGTCCCGAGCGGCCACATCGGTTACAGCGACCCGGCGTGGCAGGAATGGCTGCGCTCGCCCGACGCCCACAACACGGTCGTGGTGCGGGACGTCCCGTTCCGGCCGGACGCGGCGACGGCGCTGACCGGGCACCAGTTCCGGCCCGGCGCCGACACGTTCTCGTTCACCGACACGGCCTTCACGGGGACGACCCGGTCGCGGTCGGTGCTCGCCGCGTCCGATCCCGACGCGCTCTTGGTGCTGGACGACGTGCGCTCTGCCGTCCCGCACCCCGTGGAGCAGCTCTGGCACCTGCCCGCCGCGTTCACGGCCGTGCCGCGCGGGACGGGCGCCGTCGCCACCGCCGGACGGGTCCGCGTCCACTTCCTGCGGATACCGCTGCCCGGCACGCCGTCGTCACAGGCCCGGACCGTCCGCGGGTCGCTGAACCCCCGGCAGGGGTGGGTCGCGCCGGGGCACCGCAAGAAGACGCCCGCGCCGGTCGTGTCGCTCTCGGCGCGGGGATCGCGGGTGCGGATGCTGACGCTGATCGCCCCCGTCCGCGGCACGGAACGGCCGGACGTGCGCACCCGCTCGCTGCCCGGCGGCGGCGTCCGCGTGGACGCGGCGTTCTCCGGTTACCGGCTCGCCTTCGTGGCCAAGCCTGACGGCGGCCTCCACCGCGTCCGCTGAGGTCAGGGAGCGAGCATCTCCGCGGTCAGGTTGGCGTCCGTGCCGGGGATGCCCTGGTCGCCGGCGCGCTTGTCGGCCATGGCGAGGAGGCGGCGGATGCGGCCCGCGATGGCGTCCTTGGTCAGCGGCGGGTCGGCGAGCTGGCCGAGCTCCTCCAGCGACGCCTGCTTGTGCTCCAGCCGGAGCCGCCCGGCCTTGACGAGGTGCTCGGGCGCGTCGTCGCCGAGGATCTCCAGCGCGCGGGCGACGCGGGCGCCGGCGGCGACGGCGGCGCGGGCCGAGCGCCGCAGGTTCGCGTCGTCGAAGTTCGCGAGGCGGTTCGCGGTGGCGCGGACCTCACGGCGCATCCGGCGCTCCTCCCACGCCAGGACGCTGTCGTGCGCGCCGAGCCGGGTGAGCAGCGCGCTGATCGCGTCGCCGTCGCGGACGACGACCCGGTCGACGCCGCGGACCTCCCGCGCCTTCGCGTGGATCTTGAGGCGGCGGGCCGCGCCGACCAGCGCGAGCGCCGCCTCCGGGCCCGGGCACGTCACCTCCATCGACATGGACCGGCCCGGCTCGGTCAGCGAGCCGTGCGCGAGGAACGCGCCCCGCCACGCCGACTCCGCGTCGCAGGCCGCGCCCGCGACGACATGCCGGGGCAAACCTCGGACGGGCCGCCCGTTGTTGTCGATCAGACCGGTCTGCCGGGCCAGCGACTCGCCGTCCCGGAACACGCGGACGACGTAGCGGTTGCCTTTACGCAGCCCGCTCGGCGCGAGCACGACGACCTCGGAGGTGTGCCCGAACACCTCCGAGATGTCCTTGATCAGGCGCCGGGCCGCGACGCCGGTGTCGATCTCGGCCTCGATCACGATGCGCCCGCTGACCAGGTGCAAGCCGCCAGCGAAGCGCAGCAGCGTCGAGACCTCGGCCTTGCGGCAGCACGGCTTCAAGATCGTCAGCCTGCTTAGCTCGTCCTTGACCACACCGGTCATCGCCATGAGTTGGACCCCTCCCCCTATCGGACTCCCAGCAGTGTCGCCGATCGCGGCGGCGCCGGGCGTCACTCACTGAATATCTGTACGAAGGCTTGGGCCAGACGGGCGGGTTCATGGCGCGGGGACCCGTCTTCGGCGGCATCCTCGGCGGCGACGTCGGCGAGGACGAGCCGCCCGCCGATCTCCTGGACGGCCTTGTCGAGCGCGGCCGGGTCGTCCACCACCCCGCGGTCGGCGAGGACGACGTCCACGCTCAGGCCGGGCGCGTGCGCCCGCAGGACCTCCAGATGGGTCTGCGGGGAGAAGTCGTCGGTCTCGCCGGGCTGCGGCGCGAGGTTCAGCGCGACGGCGCGGCGGGCGCGGGACCCGGCCAGCGCGCGGGCCAGCGCCGGGACCTTCAGGTGCGGCAGGACGCTGGTGAACCACGAGCCGGGCCCGAACACGATCCAGTCGGCGTCGTCGACGGCGGCGAGCGCCTCCGGGCAGGCGGGCGGGTCGGCCGGGACCAGCGAGACGCCGAGCACGCTGCCGGGCGTCTTCGCGCACGCGACCTGCCCCTTGACGTGGGTGATCTCGTCGGGCCTCGCCGGGTCGGCGCCGCGCACCTCCGCGACGATGTCCATCGGGACGGCCGCCATCGGCAGGACGCGCCCGTGCGCGCCGAGCAGCCGCCCGACCCAGTCGAGCCCGTCGACGGCCGCCTCCTGCCCGAGCAGCTCCCACAGCGCGACGATGAGGAGGTTCCCGACCGCGTGGCCCTGCAGGTCGCCCTCGCTGCGGAAGCGGTGCTGGACGACGTCCCGCCACGTCTGGCCCCACTCGTCGTCGCCGCACAGCGCGGCGAGCGCCATCCGCAGGTCGCCGGGCGGCAGCACCCCCAGCTCGCGGCGGAGCCGCCCGCTGGACCCGCCGTCGTCGGCGACGGTGACGATCGCGGTCAGCCGGTCGGTGACGCGGCGCAGCGCCGACAGCGAGGCGTAGAGGCCGTGGCCGCCGCCGAGCGCGACGACCTTCGGGCCGTTGGGCTTCACCGTGCCGTCGACCTGCTCTCCTCGTCCGGGATCCCGCCGGGCGCCAGTTCTTTCCCGGGGGCGTGGGGGTCGTCCCCCAACAAGGGGCCGGACGGGGATTCTACTCGCGGCCGAGGTCGCGATGGGCGACCTGCACCTCGATGCCCTCGTCCCGCAGCCGGGCGGCGATCTGTTCCGCCATGGCCACACTACGGTGTTTGCCGCCGGTGCATCCCACGGCCAGGGTCACGTAGTGCTTCCCCTCGCGCTCGTAGCCGTCGGCGAGGAGCCGCAGCACCTCCGCGTACGCGTACAGGAACTCCTTGGCGCCGCGCTGCCCGAGGACGTAGTCGCGGACGGCGGCGTCGCGGCCCGTCTTCGGCCGCAGCTCAGGCACCCAGTGCGGGTTCGGCAGGAACCGGCAGTCGACGACGAGGTCGGCGTCGACGGGCAGCCCGTACTTGTAGCCGAACGACACGACGGTCGCGCGGAGGCTGGTCTCGCCGGTGTCGTTGCCGAAGAACCCGATGATCTTGTTGCGGAGCTCGTGCACGTTGAGCCCGCTGGTGTCGATCACCAGGTCGGCCTCGGCGCGGACCTCGCGGACCAGCTCCCGCTCGCGGGCGATGCCGTCGACGAGGCGGCCGTCGCCCTGCAGCGGGTGCGGGCGGCGGACGCTCTCGAACCGGCGCACCAGGTCGGCGTCGTTCGCCTCCAGGAACACCACGCGCGGGTGGACGCCGCGCGCCTCCAGCTCGGCGATGGAGGAGTGCAGGTCCTCGGTGAAGGCGCGGCTGCGGACGTCCACGACGACGGCGATGCGGGGCACGGCGTCCTTCACCCGGCCGCCGAGGTCGGCCATCGTGGCCAGCAGGCCGGGCGGCAGGTTGTCGACCACGAACCAGTCGAGGTCCTCCAGGGACTTGGCCGCCGTGCTGCGGCCCGCCCCGGACATGCCGGTGACGATCACGATGTCCGGGATCTTCGTCTCGCTGGTCATGACCCTCTCCCCGTGTGCTCCCCGTCGTTGCGGCCCGTCTCGGCGCCGCCCGTTCCGGCACCGCTCGTTCCGGCGCCGTCCGTCCCGGCGCCGTCCGTTTCAGCACCGTGCGTCCCGGCGCCCCCGCGCGGGACCGCGGCGCCGTGCAGCGCCGCGACGATGCCCTCGGCGCTGCGCAGGCCGATCCCCGGGACCTCGGCGACCTGCTCCGGCGTCGCGTCCTTCAACCGCTTCAGCGAGCCGAAGTGCTTCAGCAGCGCCGCGCGGCGCGCCGGGCCCAGACCCGGAACGTTATCGAGTTCGCTCACCGTCATGGACTTGGACCGCCGCTGCCGGTGGAACGTGATGGCGAACCGGTGCGCCTCGTCGCGGACCCGCTGGACGAGGAACATGCCCTCGCTGTTGCGCGGCAGGATCACCGGGTCGCCTTCGCCGGGCCGCCAGATCTCCTCCAGCCGCTTGGCGATCCCGCAGACCGCGATGTCGTCGACGCCCAGCTCGTCCAGCGCCCGCTGCGCGGCGGCGACCTGCGGCGGGCCGCCGTCGACGACGACGAGGTTGGGCGGGTAGGCGAACTTGCGCGGCCTGCCGGTCTCCGGGTCGATCGGCTGGTGCGCGCCCTCCTCGTCAGGATCGCCGAGGTGGTCGAGCTCGCCCATCTTCTCGCTCTCGGCGAGGTACCGCTTGAACCTGCGGGTGATGACCTCGTGGATGGAGCGGACGTCGTCCTGCCCCTCGACGGCCTTGATCGTGAAGCGGCGGTACTCGCTCTTGCGGGCCAGGCCGTCCTCGAACACGACCATCGACGCGACCACGTTGGTGCCCTGGAGGTTGGACACGTCGTAGCACTCGACGCGCAGGGGCGCGTCGTCCAGCTCCAGCGCGTCCTGGATCTCCTGGAGCGCGCGGCTGCGGGTGGTCAGGTCGGACGCGCGGCGCGTCTTGTGCTGCTTGAGCGCCTCGTGCGCGTTGCGCGCGACCGTCTCCAGCAGCGACTTCTTGTCGCCGCGCTGCGGGACGCGGAGCCGGACGGGCCCGCCGCGCTGCTCGGACAGCAGCTCGGTCATCGCCTCCTCCTCGGGCGGCAGGGCCGGGACGAGCACCTCCCGCGGCACCGATTCGCTCTCGCTGTAGATCTGGATGAGGAAGTGCTCGACCAGGTCGGCGGTGGTGACGTCCTCGACCTTGTCGACGACCCAGCCGCGCTGCCCGCGGATCCGCCCGCCGCGCACGTAGAACACCTGGACGGCCGCCTCCAGCTCGTCCTCCGCGAAGGCGATCATGTCGCAGTCGGTCCGGTCGGGCAGGACGACGGCCTGCTTCTCCAGCGCCCGCTCCAGCGCGCGGACGTCGTCGCGGAGCCGGGCCGCGCGCTCGTACTCCTGCGACGCGGCGGCCTCGCGCATGTCGCGTTCGAGGCGCTTGATGAACCGGGTGGTGTGGCCCGCCATGAAGTCGCAGAAGTCCTCGGCGAGGAGGCGGTGCTCGTCCGGCGTGACGCGGCCGACGCACGGCGCCGAGCATTTGCCGATGTAGCCGAGCAGGCAGGGCCGGTCGAGCTGGTGCTGCCGCTTGAACACGCCCGCGCTGCACGTCCGGACGGGGAACACGCGCAGCAGCTGGTCGACCGTCTCCCGGATCGCCCACGCGTGGGAGTACGGCCCGAAGTAGCGCACGCCCTTCCGCTTGGCACCGCGCATCACCATCACCCTCGGGAACTCCTCGTTCAGGGTGACGGCGAGGTAGGGATACGACTTGTCGTCGCGGTAACGGACGTTGAACCGCGGATCGAACTCCTTGATCCAGGAGTATTCGAGCTGGAGGGCCTCGACCTCGGTCGCGACGACCGTCCAGTCGACCTTGGCGGCGGTGCGGACCATGGTCTGGGTGCGGGGATGCAGCGCGGAGAAGTCGGTGAAGTAGGAGTTGAGGCGCTGGCGGAGGCTCTTGGCCTTGCCCACGTAGATGACCCGGCCGTGCTCGTCGCGGAACCGGTACACCCCGGGTGACTCGGGGATGGAGCCGGGTGCGGGTCGGTAGGTCGCCGGGTCTGCCACGTCCAAAAGCCTAGTGGGCGGCACCGACACGCCGTGCTCCCGCGCATGCCCTCCACGCGCCTCTCCGCGGGTGACGGAGATCTCGCCGTCAGGTTCACATGATCGCAAAACCCCGGGAAAGGGAGGGCCGGAAGAGGTTTCCGCGCGCAGCGGGAGGAGGTCGGTTCGAGCGTGTCCGCGTTCGGGGCCTGGATCGTGCTGGCGGCGGTGGTCACCGCGTCCGTGACCCTCGTGGAGGTGGGACGGCGGCTGCTGGCCGGACGGCTGTCGGCGCGCTGGCCTGGGGCCGGGCTCGCCGCCCGGCGGGTCGCCGCGCCGGCGTTCGCGTTCGCCGCGGTCGTGGGCTGCAGCACCGCGATGCCGTACCGGCTGCTCGCGGACCCGGCCGAGAGCGCGGTCCGGCAGGCGCTGCGGATCGCCGCGATCGGCGTGACGACGTGGCTGGTGCTGCGGATCGGCTACGCGCTGAGCGACCCGCCGCTCGAGCGGCTGATGCGGATCGAGGGCGACCGCAACCGGCGGGCCAGGAAGGCCCGCACGCAGATGCTGCTGCTGCGCCGCATCGCGGCCGTGCTGATCGTGGTGCTGGCGCTGGGCGCCGCGCTGTTCACCTTCCCGGCGGTGCGCACGGTCGGCGCCGGGTTGCTGGCGTCGGCGGGCGTCGCCGGGCTGGTCGTCGGGATCGCGGCGCGGCCGGTGCTGGGCAACCTGCTCGCCGGGCTGCAGCTGGCGTTCAGCGACGCGCTGCGGCTGGACGACGTCGTCGTCGTGCAGGGCGAGTGGGGACGGGTCGAGGAGCTGACCCTGTCCTACGTGGCGCTGCGGCTCTGGGACGACCGGCGGATGATCTTCCCGGTGTCGTACTTCACCGAGCAGCCGTTCGAGAACTGGACCCGGCACTCGTCCCGGCTGCTCGGGTCGGTGGACCTGCACGTCGACTGGACGGTCCCGATCGAGGAGCTGCGCGCCGAGCTGTACGCGGCGCTCCGCGACAACCCGCTGTGGGATCGCCGCGAGTGGATCCTGCAGGCGGTGGGCGTCCAGCCGAACGGGCTGGTCACGATCCGCGCGATGATGAGCGCGGCGGACTCGGCGAGCACCTGGGACCTGCGCTGCGACGTCCGCGAGCATCTCATCTCCCACATCCGCGACCGCTACCCCGAGGCGCTCCCCCGCTTCCGCGTCGAACCGCTGGAGACCGCCCTCGACGGCCGCGGCGACGGCGGCCGCGCCGCGCCCGACGGCGGCGGCGGCCGGGCCGGCCCCGGCGGGGACGGCCCGGTGCACGCGCGGACGGTCAGGCGAGCATGATCTGCCCGCCCTGGACGTTGATCTTCTTCTCCTCCAGGGGCTCCTCCGCGGGCGGGTTCGCCACCGAGCCGTCCGCGATCTTGAACTTGCTGCCGTGGCAGTGGCAGTTGATCGTGCCGCCGGACACCGAGCCGACGGCGCAGCCGCGGTGCGTGCAGGCGGCCGAGAACGCCTTGAACTCGCCCTGGGACGGCTGGCACACCACGACCTTGGCGTCCTTGAAGACCTTGCCGCCGCCGACCGGGATGTCGGCGGCCGCCGCGAGGGCCGTGCCCCCGCCACCGCCGCCGGTCTCCTGGCCGCCGCCGGAGCCGCCGCCCGTGCCGGTGTCCGCCGAGCCGCCCGCGTCGTCGTCGCCGGAGCCGCCGCAGGCCGCCGCCAGCCCGGCGACGCCCGCGAGGCCCGCTCCGACGAGCAGTCCTCTGCGGGTGCCGCCCCCGGCCGCCGCACCCCCCGGCGCGGCGGCCCCCGGCGCGGTGCCCCCCGGCGCCTGCTCCGTCTCGTCCAGTCGCGTCTCGGACCCCTCTGGCATACTCGCCCTCCGGTGACATCTCGATTCCCGTACGTCACCTGGGAGCACGGATCCGCGCCCGGGATGGTTCAATTCCGAACCAGTTCGGCGGGCGCCGGACGGCCGCCGAGCGGGCGCCGGACGGTCAGCTGACGACGATCCCGCCGCCCTTGACCTGCGCCGGATACTCCTTCAGCGGTTTCTCGGCCGGGCCGCGCTGCACCGACCCGTCCGCGATCTTGAATTCGCTGCCGTGGCAGTCGCACGTGATCACCCCGTTGGACACCCCGCCCACGGTGCAGCCCTGGTGCGTGCAGACCGCCGTGAACGCCTTGAAGACGCCCTGGCTCGGCTGCGTCACCACGATCTTCTCCGCCGCGTTGACCTTCCCGCCGCCGACCGGGACGTCGGCGGCCTTCGCGACCTCCTTGCCCTTGAGCTCCTGCGCGGACTTCTCCTCGTCGCCGCCGCACCCGACCAGGGCGGCGGCGCCGGCGACTCCGGCCCCGCACAGCACCGTGCGGCGGCCGATCCCCTCTGCGTCAGTCATGAGGTCCATGATCCTGGACGGCGGCCCCGGACCTGCGGCGACCCGCCCACGGGCGGCACTCCGCGGCGGGCGGCACCCGGCGGCGGGCGGCACCCGGCGGCGGGCGGCACCCGGCGGCGGATGTCCGGGCGGGCGTCCCGGAGGCCCCTCCCCTTGACCGGGAGGGGTCCCGGGAACAGCGGACCGGACCCGCGGCGTCCCTGCCCGCGGGGATGCCCCCGCACGCCGCCGGTCCGGCCGGTCCCGCGTTCGGAAGGAAGCTCGCGCCGCGGTTCCCCGCACTCGCGGCGCCGAGGTGGATGCCGTGGCCGCCCTCCGGTGCGCCTTCCCGCCCGTTCCGGACGGCCTTCCTCCTCCTGCGGGACGCGCTTTTCAGCGCCTCACCCCACAACACGGCCCCGCCCACCCGGAAGGTTCAGCGAACCCGGACGAAATTTCGGCCGTGTCCCGAACCGGTCAGGAAAGGATCTTGGCGAGGAACTGGCCGGTGTAGCTGGCCTCCTCGGCGGCGACGTCCTCGGGGGTTCCGGTCGCGACGACGGTGCCGCCGCGGGAGCCGCCCTCGGGGCCCATGTCGATGATCCAGTCGGCGGTCTTGACGACGTCCAGGTTGTGCTCGATGACGATCACCGTGTTGCCCTTGTCGACCAGGCCGTTCAGGACGCCGAGGAGCCTGCGGATGTCCTCGAAGTGCAGGCCCGTGGTCGGCTCGTCCAGGACGTAGATGGTGCGGCCCGTGGAGCGCTTCTGCAGCTCGGACGCCAGCTTGACGCGCTGCGCCTCGCCGCCCGACAGCGTCGGGGCGGGCTGCCCGAGCCGGACGTACCCGAGCCCCACGTCGTTCAGCGTCTTCAGATGCCGGTGGATCGCCGTGACGGGCTCGAAGAACGTCGTGGCCTGCTCGATCGGCATGTCGAGCACCTCGGAGATCGTCTTGCCCTTGTAGTGGACCTCCAGCGTCTCCCGGTTGTAGCGGGCGCCGTGACAGACCTCGCAGGGGACGTAGACGTCCGGCAGGAAGTTCATCTCGATCTTGATGGTGCCGTCGCCGGAGCAGTTCTCGCAGCGCCCGCCCTTGACGTTGAAGGAGAACCGGCCCGGCTGGTAGCCGCGCACCTTCGCCTCGGTGGTCTGCGCGAACAGCTTGCGGATGTGGTCGAACACGCCGGTGTAGGTCGCCGGGTTGGAGCGCGGGGTGCGCCCGATCGGCGACTGGTCGACGTGGACGACCTTGTCGAGCTGGTCGACGCCGTTGACGCGCTTGTGCTTGCCGGGGACGGTCCGCGCGCCGTTCAGCTTCTTGGCGAGCGCGTTGTAGAGGATGTCGTTGACCAGCGTCGACTTGCCGGAGCCCGACACGCCCGTCACGGCCGTGAGGACGCCGAGCGGGAACGACACGTCCACGTCGCGCAGGTTGTTCTGCTGGGCGCCCTTGACGGTGACCTCGCGGCCGCGCGTCCGCGGGCGGCGGATCTCCGGGACGGCGATCTCGCGGCGCCCGTCCAGGTACGCGCCGGTCAGCGAGCGCTCGGACTTCTTCAGGTCGTCGAGCGTGCCGGACACGACGATCTCGCCGCCGTGCTCCCCGGCGCGGGGGCCGATGTCGACGATCCAGTCGGCGGCCTCGATGGTGTCCTCGTCGTGCTCGACGACGATCAGCGTGTTGCCCATGTCGCGGAGCCGGAGCAGCGTCTCCAGCAGCCGGTGGTTGTCGCGCTGGTGCAGGCCGATGGACGGCTCGTCCAGCACGTACAGGACGCCGACCAGCCCGGAGCCGATCTGCGTGGCCAGCCGGATGCGCTGAGCCTCGCCGCCCGCCAGCGTCGCGGACGCCCGGTCGAGGGTGAGGTAGTCGAGGCCGACGTCCAGCAGGAACCCGAGCCGCGCGTTGATCTCCTTGAGGACGCGCTCGGCGATGTGCGTCTCGCGCTCGTTCAGCTCCATCGCCAGCAGGAACTTCGCGGCCTCGCCGATCGGCATCGCGGCGACCTCGGCGATCGACATCCCGCCCATGGTGACGGCGAGCACGACCGGCTTGAGCCGGGCGCCCTCGCACGTCGGGCACGGGATCTCCCGCATGTAGCCCTCGAACTTCTCGCGGCTGGCGTCGCTCTCGGACTCGGCATGGCGCCGCTGGATGTACGGGATCACGCCCTCGTAGGACGTGTAGTACGACCTCGTCCGGCCGTAGCGGTTCTTGTAGCGGACGTGGACCTGGGTCTCGTGCCCGCCCAGGATCGCCTTGCGCGCCTTGGCGGGCAGCCGCTCCCACGGCGTGTTGAGGTCGAAGCCCATCGCGTCGCCGAGCGCGGACAGCAGCCGCAGGAAGTAGTCGCTGACGTGCCCGTTCGACCACGGCTGGATCGCGCCCTCGCCGAGGCTGATCTCCACGTCCGGGACGACGAGCTCGGGGTCGACCTCCATGCGGGTGCCGAGCCCGGTGCAGTCGGGGCAGGCGCCGTAGGGCGAGTTGAACGAGAACGACCGGGGCTCCAGCTCCTCGAACGACAGGTCGTCGTAGGGGCAGTAGAGGTGCTCGGAGTACATCCGGGTGCGGTGCTCGTCGCCTTCGGGCAGGTCGACGAAGTCGAGGACGATCGTGCCGCCCGCGAGGCCCAGCGCGGTCTCGACCGAGTCGGCGAGCCGCTGCCGGGCCGAGTCCTTCACCGAGAGCCGGTCGACCACGACGGAGACGTCGTGCTTCTCCTGCTTCTTCAGCTTGGGCGGCTCGTCCAGGCGGATCATCTCGCCGTCGACCAGGGCCCGCGAGTAGCCCTTGGACTGCAGCTCGCGGAACAGCTCCAGGTACTCGCCCTTGCGCCCGCGGATCACGGGCGCGAGCACCTGGAAGCGGGTGCCGGATTCCAGCTCCAGCACCCGGTCGACGATCTGCTGCGGCGCCTGCCGGCTGATCGGACGGCCGCATTCCGGGCAGTGCGGGTGCCCGATCCGCGCGTAGAGGAGCCGCAGGTAGTCGTACACCTCGGTGATCGTGCCGACCGTCGACCGCGGGTTCTTGCTGGTCGACTTCTGGTCGATCGACACCGCCGGGGACAGGCCCTCGATGAAGTCGACGTCGGGCTTGTCCATCTGGCCGAGGAACTGGCGGGCGTAGGCCGACAGCGACTCCACGTACCGGCGCTGGCCCTCCGCGAAGATCGTGTCGAACGCCAGGCTGGACTTCCCGGAGCCCGACAGACCGGTGAACACGATCAGGGAGTCACGCGGGAGGTCGAGCGAGACGTCCTTCAGGTTGTGCTCGCGTGCTCCACGCACGATGAGTCGGTCATGCACGGCGTTCTTCCGGTTCCTGTTCTGGGCGCGGGTTCTGGGCGCGGCGATGGGGAGAGACACGTCGGTCTCAAGGCTAGCCAGGGGGTACGACAGAATCCCCGAGGCCATAACAGCGGCGGCCGCCGCCGCATTTCACGGTGCTCCCCGCCCGTCCGGGCGGCACCCTCGCACCGTACACGTGTTCGAACACCACCCGCCACCGGAACGCCCGGGTGCGCCTACTCGTCGTCGAGGGCGTAGGTGAGGTAGCGGTCGGCGGAGCGGCGGACGGCCTGCTTGCCGTCCGTGTACACGATCTTCTTCCACCAGGCGCCGTAGACGCGGTCGAAGTCGTGGGGCTCCAGGAGGCGCAGGGCACGGCGGACGGTGCGGGGACGCTCCGGGATGTAGTTCGGGTAGCTGTACATGAAGCTGACCCAGTCGCGGTCGTTGACGACCTGGAGGATGTCGCCGGAGAACACCGCGCGGGCCTCGCGCCAGTGCAGGACCTGGCCGCCGTCGAAGTGCACGCCCGCGTTGACGAGGGTGAGGCCGTCGGCGAGCTCGTGGGTGTCGCCCGTCCAGTAGACGACGGCGTCGTCGGGGCGGGCGACCCAGCGGCGGTCGGCCTCGTGGATGTAGACGGGCGCGTCGAACGCGTGCGCCCACTCGATCATGCTGCCGTAGAAGTGCGGGTGGCTGATCGCGATGGCGGAGATGCCGCCCAGCTCGGTGACCTGGCGGATCAGCTCGTCGTCGATGTAGGTGATCGCGTCCCAGAGGACGTTGCCGGACGGCGCGCGCAGCAGCAGGGCCCGCTGGCCGATGGCGGTGGACGGCTCGCAGCCGATGCCGACGACGCCGGGGCCCTCCTCGGCGACCCTTCCGCGGTGGTCGGCGCGCAGCTCCTCCAGGGTCGTCCAGCGCTGGCCGTCCCAGCCGACGTACTGGCGCTCGTCCTCGCAGATCGGGCAGTCGGGGCGCGGTCCGGCGTACTGGACGCCGCAGGTCAGGCAGATCGGAAGCTCCATGATCGCCATTGTGTGACACGGGGCGGAACCGTGCGACAGGATGGAGGCTCTTTTTGGGCTAGGGAGGGTCTCATGACTTGGCGCGAGGTCGTCGACGAGCTGGATCCGGGCATGGAACGGATCATCGGGACGCTGTCGGGGCTCAGTGACCAGGACCTGCGGGCCCCGTCGGCGCTGCCGGGGTGGAGCCGCGGCCATGTGGCCACCCACATCGCCCGCAACGCCGACTCGCTGTGGAACCTGCTCGAATGGGCGCGGACGGGCGTGGAGATCCCGCAGTACCCGAGCATGGACGTCCGCAACGCCGACCTGGAGGCGGGCGCCGGACGCGGGCGCGACGAGCTGATCGAGGACGTCCGCGCGACGGCCGCCCGGTTCGCCGAGCAGGCGCGGACGATGCCCGAGGACGCGTGGAACGTGCGGGTGAGCGCGATGCAGGGCTGGCCGCACCCGGCCTGGTTCACGCTGTACCGGCGCTGGCACGAGGTGGAGGCGCACCACGTCGACCTCGCCGCCGGGTACGGGCCCGCCGACTGGCCGGAGTCCTACGTCCGGTGGGCGCTCGGCAGGACGCTGACGGACATGGCCGCGCTGCCCGAGAAGCTGCGCGGCGAGCTCGCCGGGCACCGGATCACCGCGACCGACTCCGGCGAGTCCGCCGACCTGGGCTGGGCGCCGGGCGGGCCGGAGGCGTCCGGGTCGGGGCGGGCGCTGCTCGGCTGGCTGAGCGGCCGCTCGGACGGGGCCGGGGTGACGATCCGTCCGGACGGGCCGCTGCCGAAGCCGCCGCCGTGGCCCCACGAGACCACCGGGTTCTGACCCCGCCGGGTTCTGACCCCGCCGGGTTCTGGCCCTCGGTCCGTCAGTCCGTGTCGTGGCCGGCGAGCCGGTGGACGGCGTCGACGGAGCGGACGACGATCGAGTTGCGGGCCACGGTGAGCCCGCCGCGGACGGGCTCCGCCGCGAGGATCTGCGCGACCTTCCGGCGGCCCATCCCGGCCCAGCGGCCCAGGTCCTGCTGGGACACGGGGACCTTGACCTGGACGCCGCCCTCGTCCACGACGGCGTCCGGCTCGTCGGCCGGGCCGTCCGGGCGGTCCTCCTTGACCGGGGAGCCGAAGCGCGCCACCAGGCGCAGCAGCCGCGTCGCGAGGCGCCGCTCGGGGTCGTCGGGGAAGTGGGCGACGCGCATGTCGTTGGAGTCGCGCAGCCGCTCGGACAGGACGGCGGCGACCGCCCACACCGAGCCGGGATGCGCGTCGAGGACGGTCCGGAACCGCGCGGCGGGCAGCACGAGCGCCTCCACGCGGGTCATCGCCTCGACGTTGGCGTGCCGGACGCCGCCGTCCACGGCCTCCATCTCCCCGACCAGGTCGCCGGGGCCGAGGACGTCCAGGATGGCCATGTCGCCGTCGCGGTCCACCCACACCTTGACGGCCCCGGCGCGCAGCACGAAGACCTGGGACGCGCGGGTGTGCTCGCGCATGAGGAACGCGCCCGGCCTGATCACCACCGGGGCGCCGGCCCGCAGCAGCGCCTCCCGGGCGCGCGCGGGCAGCACGTCCCAGAACCGGGTGGTCTCCATCTCGCCTCCTCCGCCGAACCCGGGTCGGGACGAGGTCCCGCGCGGTCCGTCACGGTCCAGTGAACGCGGCGCTGCGTCGATGGACTAGGTCTTATGTCACATGTCGAGTGATCGATCCGATTCGAGCCAGCTGTCGAGGGCGCGGACGCGGCGGACGCAGTCGGCCGCCGCGGCCTGGTCGCCGAGGGCGAGATGGGAGTCGCGGAGCAGTTCCAGGGCCCGCCGCAGGCCACGCTGGTCGTCCATGTCGCGGCGGATGACGATCTCGGCGTTGACGTGCTCGGTGGCGCGGGCGTGCTTGCCGAGCAGCTGCGACGCGCGGGCCATGGTGTGCAGCGCGTACGCCTGCTCGCGGGTGTCGCCGAGCTCGGCGGCCAGGTCGAGGGCGCGCCGCCCGGTCTCCAGCGCCTCGTCGGCGTGGCCGAGGTCGAGGTGGATGACGGCGAGGTGGACGAGCGCGGTGCCCTCGGAGTGCCGGTCGCCGACCTCGCGGAGGTACTGCAGCGCCTCCAGCTCCCGTTCGAGGGCCTCCTCGGGGCGGCCGGCGCGGCGGAGCACGGCGGCGAGGGTGTCCATGCCGACGCCGAGGCCGTACCAGTCGCCGCCGTCCTCGCGGATCTTCAGCGCCTGCCGCGCGGCGCGCTCGGCGTCCGCGGGCAGGCCGAGGTGGGAGTAGGTGCGGGCCAGGCTGCCGAGCGTCCCGGCCAGACCGCCCTGCGCGCCGAGCTGGTGCCACAGGTCCAGGGCCTCCAGGCCCAGGACGAACGCCTCCTGGTGGCGGCTGAGGCGGCGCATGACGACCGACAGGTGCTCCAGGTCGTGGGCCTCGCCGTGCTGGTCGCCGATCTCGCGGCGGATCTCCACGGCGCGCAGCAGGTGCTCGCGCGCCTCCCGGTACCGGCCGAGTCGCCAGTGGACGATCCCGATCTGCGCGAGCGCCTCCGCCTCGCCGTGCCGGTCGCTGGTGTCGCGGTGCAGGCGCAGCGCCTGCCCGCAGTAGGTGAACGCCTCCGCGAACCTGGTGGCGTCGCACATGAGCATGCCGAGCGTGGTCAGCGTTCGGGCCTCGCCGTGGCGCGCGCCCAGGGCCCGGTAGGTGCGGAGGGCCTGTTCGGCGTCCTGCTGCGCCATGTCGCGCAGGCCGAGCGCGGCGTTCATGCGCGCCAGCTCCGTCAGTGCCTGGGCGGCGCCGTGCATGTCGGCGAGTTCCTGCCGGATGTAGAGGGCCTCCAGGGCGTGCGACACCGCCTCGTGGACGTTCCCCTGCCGCCGGTGGACCTGCGCGACGGTGAGAAGCGTCTCCGCCACGCCCGGCTGGTCGTCGACCCGGCGCCGCACGCGCAGCGCCTTGCCCGCGTGGTCGAGGGCCTTCTCGTAGTCGCCGAGGCCCAGGTGGGCGCGGGCGAGCGTGTCGTGGCCCTTGGCGACTCCGCCGTCGCCGAGGTCTCCGCCCTCGTCCCGCAGCTTCTCGTGGATGTTCAGGGAGCGGCGGGCGTGCTGGATCGCCGTCAAGTAGCGGCCCAGTGCCACGTGCACGTCGGCGAGTGTCGCGAGGGTGACCGCCTCCCCGTACCGGTCGGGCGGGTCGACGGCGCGGAACCCGCGCCGCGCGTCCTCCCCGTACCCGATGGCCTGGACGGACCCGCCCAGCTCGAAGTGCGCCATCGCCAGGTTGTGCAGCATCACGGCCGCGGCCGCCCAGTCCTCCTCGGTGCGGGCCGCGTGCAGGCCCGCCTGGTGGACGGCGATGTTGTCCTCGCTGTAGCGCCGGAACTCCTGGAAGTCGAAGAGGGCGTCGGCGAGCTCCCAGCACGTCCGGTGCAGGCCGAGCCGGGCGGCCTGGTGGACGGCGGCGACGAGGTTGCGCCGCTCGGACTCGAACCAGGCGAGCCCGGCCACGCGTTCGGCGGCGGTGGCCGGACGGCTCCGCGCCTCCCTCCGGTGCACCGCCGGACGGGGCCGCATCGCCAGCGCCGCCCCCGCCCCGCGCGCTTCGGCGAGGTACCCGGCGAGCAGCCGCCGCTGCGCCGCCATCAGCTCGCCGTCGGAGTCCTCCCGCAGGCCGCGCTGGCGGGCGAAGTCGCGCAGCAGGTCGTGCATCCGGTAGCGGCCCGGCCGGACGTCGTGGACGAGGTAGGCCTGCCTGAGCCCCTCCAGGCACTCGCGGGCCTCGTCGACCGTCCGGTCCTGGAGGGCGGCGAGCGCGGCGGGGGTGAAGTCGGGGCCGGTGATGAGGCCGAGCCTGCGGAACGCCTCCCGCTGGTCGCTGCGCAGGCTGCGGTAGGCGACGTCGAACGTCGGGCTGAGGACGGCCTGCAGCCCCGGCCCGGACGAGCCGTGCGACGCGCCCTCGCTCAGCCCGCCCCCGGTCAGGCCCGGCCCGTAGGGGGGCGCGTCCTTCGCGTCCCGCTCGGCCAGCTGCCGGACGGTCGCGGCGATCGACTCGCCGGGGTTCTCGGCCAGCCGTCCCGCCATGACGCCGAGCGCCAGCGGCAGGTGCCCGCATTCGCCGGCGAGCCGCACGACGGCCTTGTGCTCGTCCCGGACGCGGGCGTCCCCCGGCCCGAGCACGTTGGAGATCAGGTCGACGGCCTCCTGCGTGGCCATCTCCCGCAGCTCCAGCGTCCGGATGTCGGCGCCTTCGAGCAGGTCCGGCAGCCGCCGCCGGCTCGTCACGACCACCAGCCCGGACGTCGCCGCGGCCAGCAGCGGCCTGATCTGCTCGGGCCGCGACGCGTTGTCGAGGATCAGCAGCATCCGCCGGTCGGCCAGCAGCGAGCGGCACTGCGCCGCCAGTTCGGCCTCCGTCCGCGGGAGCTGGTCGCCGGGCACGCCCGCCGCGCGCAGCACCTGCCCCATCGCCTCCGCCGGGGTGACGGGGCTGCGGCGCGTGCCGCGCAGGTCGGCGAACAGGACGCCGTCCGGGAACCGGTCGACGACGCGGTGCGCCCAGTGCAGCGCGAGGGTGGTCTTGCCGACCCCGGCCATCCCCTGGACGAGCACGGCGCGCGGCCACTCGGACTGGCCGACCAGCAGGTCCAGCTTCCCGAGGCTGATCGCGCGGCCCGCGAAGTACGGGTTGTCGGCGGGCAGCAGGACCTGCGGCGACCCGCCGCCTTCGAGGCGCACCGGCTCGCGCGCCGCGATCCCGGCGGCGGCCTCGGCCTCCGGCTCGCGCGCGGGCTCGCGTTCCGCGGCGGGCCACTCGTCCCCCCAGGGGCTCGCGGCCCGGCGCAGCCGCTCGGTGTCGAGGACGGTCAGCGGCCGCGGCCTGCGGTCGAGGATCCCCCTGGACCGCCACAGCCGGAACCACCGCACCAGCGTCTCGCGCGAGATGCCCGCCCAGTTCGCCAGCTCCGCCTGGCTGAGCTTCAGCGGGATCCGCGTCCCCTGGCCGCCGGGGGCGGGCTCGCCGAACCGGTGGGCCAGCTCCAGCAGGTGGTAGGCGAGCCGCTGCGGATGGTCGGCGACCCGCACCGCGTGCCGCCGCCCGCCGAACGTGACGCTCTCGGAGATCGCGTGCATCATCGCCTCGGCGACCTGCGGGCTGGCGGCCAGCAGGCTGCGGAACTTGCGGCGGTCCACCCGCAGCGCAGCGACGTGGTCGAGCGCGGCGACCGTGCCGCGCTGCGGATGCCCCCACGGGCCGAGGACGCCGACGAGGTCCCCCGCCCCGAACAGGTCGATGATCGACTCGTCGCCGTCGCTGGAGTCGACGAACTCCTTGGCGACGGCGTTGCTGGCGGCGCGCGGCGACGCCTTGAACACCACGTACACGGCGGGCGCGACCGACCCCTGGTGGCACAGCATCCCGCCGGGCGGGATGTCGGTGCGGCGGCCCATCGCGCGCAGGGCCTGCCGGTCGGTCGGGGCCAGCCGCTCCCAGAAGCTGCCCGGACGGACGTCCAGGCTGAAGCGGGGCGCGGAGGGCGCCTCCCTGCCGAGGGCATCGGCCCGCGGGCCGGTCCCCCCGGCGGGAACGTCGTCGGTCACCCGGTCACCCTCCCGTCATCGCCGCCGCCATCGTCCAGAACAGGAACAGCACCGACGTCGCCACCGCCCACGCGACGGCCTGCCAGGACAGCTCGCCGCAGCGGTGCGCCGCCGACAGCAGCCGCCGCAGCTCCGCGTCCCGGACCCGGTCGTCCAGCGCGGCCGCCGACCCGAACGGCGTCCACGGTACGCCCGGGTCGACCGGCGAGCCGGTGCGGCCGCGGACGCCGGCGAGCACCGACACCAGCGTCCGCCGCGACCGGATCGCGTACGAGGCCGAGACGGCGAACGCCCCGGCCACCACCGGGAGCAGCGCGAGCGCCGCCGGCCCCGGCGGGCCGGCGGCCAGCCGGGACACGGTCCCCACCAGGACCAGGGCGAGGAACACCGCCGCGACGGCGGAGTCCCGGCCGCAGAGCCGGACCAGCGTACAGGCGTGCTGGAGGAGGTCCTCCGGCGTCTCCTTGTCCGGCGGTCCGGGACGGAACGCGGTAACCAACCTTCACCGTCCTCACCAGTGGACACGATCTTCCACTGACCATCATGCGGCGGCAAGACGGAAACGTCCGTCCGTGAGCGCACGGTTCGGCTGCGTCTGGCGACTCATTCGCGTCTCGGGAGGGCCGGGGTGGTCGCGACGGCCGATGATGGAAGATGGTCATCGCGAGCACCGACGGGAAAGGACCCCCATGACCTACACCGGGAACGTCGACGTCGGCGGCCGGCCCGACGTGCGGGAGCTGCCCGGGCTGACGGTCACGAAGGTGGCGGTCGGCCCCTACGACAACAACGCCTACATCCTGCGCTGCACCGCCACCGGCGAGCAGCTGCTGATCGACGCGGCCAACGAGGCGTCCCGGCTGCTGGAGCTGATCGGGGACGGGCCGCTCGCGCGGATCGTCACCACGCACCGCCACCAGGACCACTGGATGGCGCTGAGCGAGGTGGTGCGCGCCACGAGCGCCCCCGTCGTCGCGCATCCCCGCGACGCCGAGCCGCTGCCGGAGCCCGTCGCCGAGCCCGTCGAGCAGGGCGGCACCGTCCGGGTGGGACGCGCGACGCTCGACGTCATCCACCTGCGCGGCCACACGCCCGGCTCGATCGCGCTGCTGTACGACGCCGGCGGCGAGCTGGCCGAGCGCCCGCACCTGTTCACCGGCGATAGCCTGTTCCCGGGCGGCGTGGGCAACACCTGGGGCGACCCGACGCGCTTCAAGCGGCTGCTCACGGACGTCGAGGAGCGCGTCTTCGACCGGCTCCCGGACGCCACCTGGTTCTACCCCGGCCACGGCAAGGACTCGACGCTCGGCCGCGAACGTCCCTCGCTGCCCGAATGGCGCTCCCGCGGCTGGTGACCGGGAACGCGGCCGGCGCCGGTGATCGGGGGCCGGTGATCGGGGGCCGGTGATCCCCGCGTCCGCGACGGAACAAGCGCTCGTGAGCGTTCGTTGCTCCAACCACACCTCGGGCCGAGAAAGCCGATACGGGAGACGACCATCCACGAACTCCAAGCGGTGGACCCGGGACCCGTCCTGTGCTACCCGGCGGGCTCCCTGGTGCTCGTCGCCGGGCTCCCCGGAGCCGGCAAGACCACCCTGCTCGACCGCCTCTACGGCCTGCGCGGCGACGAGACGGCCCCCGTCCCCGCGGGCGACGTCCGCGTGATCGACTCCCGCCAGGCGCGCAACTGGTGGGCGCGGATCCTGCGCCCCCTGCCCGGCCGGCTGCGGACCCCGCTGATCCACTCCACCCACGTGTGGCGGATCGGGCGCGCGATCCTCGCGGGCCACGGCGTCGTCGCGCACACGCGCGGCACGTGGCCGCACATCCTGCACTTCTTCGCGTGGCTGGCCCGCCGGCGCGGGCACCGGCTGCACCTCATCCTCCTCGACGTCGACCCGGAGACGGCCCGCGCCGGGCAGGTCGCCCGCGGCCGCGTCGTCACGGCCGCGACGTTCGCCCGCCACTGCCGCCGCTGGTACCCCCTGGTCGAGCGCGCGCGCGACGGCGGGCCGCTGCCGCCCGCGACCGGCGTGACCGTCCTCGACCGCGACGCCGCCGACCGGCTCAAGACCATCCACTTCGTCTGACGCGGCCCGATTCGCCTGCCGCGGGCCCGGCGGCCCGCCCCCGCTCGACGTGCTCCCCCCGGCGACCGGATATACAAGGTCGTGGGACACCGAGACGACGAGAGGCGGGAGCATGGCGCAGCAGGTACGCGGGGTCGTCGCACCGGGCAAGGGGCGGCCGGTGCGGATCGAGACGATCAACGTCCCGGATCCCGGGCCCGGGGAGGCGGTCGTCGCGGTCCAGGCGTGCGGGGTCTGCCACACCGACCTGCACTACCGCGAGGGCGGGATCAACGACGAGTTCCCGTTCCTGCTCGGGCACGAGGCCGCCGGGGTGGTCGAGTCCGTCGGCGAAGGCGTGACCGAGGTCGAGCCCGGCGACTTCGTGGTGCTGAACTGGCGGGCGGTGTGCGGCCAGTGCCGTGCCTGCCTGCGCGGACGCCCCTGGTACTGCTTCGACACGCACAACGCCGCCCAGAAGATGACGCTGCAGGACGGCACCGAACTGTCCCCCGCGCTCGGCATCGGCGCGTTCGCCGACAAGACCCTCGTCGCCGCCGGGCAGTGCACGAAGGTCGACCCGGCCGCGAAGGCGGAGGTCGCCGGGCTGCTCGGGTGCGGCGTGATGGCGGGGCTCGGCGCGGCGATCAACACCGGCGGGGTCGGCCGGGGCGACTCGGTCGCGGTCATCGGGTGCGGCGGCGTCGGCGCGGCGGCCGTGCTCGGCGCCCGGCTCGCGGGCGCCGCGACGATCATCGCGGTGGACCTGGACGAGCGGAAGCTCGCCACCGCGTCCTCGCTCGGCGCGACGCACACCGTCAACGGCAAGGACAAGGACGTCGTCGAGACCGTCCGGGAGCTGACCGGCGGGTTCGGCGCGGACGTCGTGATCGACGCGGTCGGCCGTCCGGAGACCTACGAGCAGGCGTTCTACGCCCGCGACCTGGCCGGGACGGTGGTGCTCGTCGGCGTCCCGACCCCGGAGATGCGGCTCGACCTGCCCCTCCTGGACGTGTTCGGACGCGGCGGCTCGCTGAAGTCGTCCTGGTACGGCGACTGCCTGCCCTCGCGCGACTTCCCCATGCTCATCGACCTCTACCTGCAAGGACGCCTCGACCTGGACGCGTTCGTGTCCGAGACGATCGGGCTGGACGCCGTCGAGGCGGCGTTCGAGAAGATGCATCACGGCGACGTGCTGCGCTCGGTGGTGGTCCTCTGATGCCGGCCCGCGTCGACCATGTCGTCACGTCCGGGACGTTCTCGCTGGACGGCGGCACCTGGGACGTCGACAACAACGTCTGGATCGTCGGCGACGACACCGAGGCGATCGTGATCGACGCCGCGCACGACGCGGACGCGATCGCGGCGGCGCTCGGCGGGCGGCGGCTCGTGGCGATCGTGTCCACGCACGGGCACGACGACCACATCGACGCGGCGCCCGCGCTGAGGGCCCTCACGGGCGCGCCCGTCCTGCTGCACCCGGACGACCTGATGCTGTGGAAGCAGAAGCACCCGGACGCGTCCCCGGACGGCGACCTGTCCGACGGCCAGGTCATCTCGGTCGCGGGGACGGATCTGACCGTCCTGCACACGCCCGGCCACAGCCCCGGCGCGGTCTGCCTGCACGCGCCCGCCCTGGGGACGGTCTTCTCCGGCGACACCCTGTTCAACGGCGGCCCCGGCGCGACGGGCCGCTCGTTCTCCGACTTCCCGACGATCATCGAGTCGATCCGCGGCCGCCTCCTGACCCTGCCCGAAGACACCGAGGTGCGGACGGGCCATGGCGACTCCACCACCATCGGCGCCGAGGCCCCGCACCTGGACGAATGGATAGCCCGAGGCCACTGACCTAGGACGTGACCCGCCCGTCCGGACGAGGCGACGCCAGCCGCGTGGCCCGCGTCCGGCCCCGCAGGGTGACCTCGTCGCCGAGCGTCCAGTGCGCGGCCTCGTCCGGGCCGGCGCGCTCCACGAGCGACCCGGCGGCCAGCACCCGCTCCTCGGTGCCCTTGGCGAGGTCGGTGAGGCGGGCGGCCTCGTTCACCGGGTCGCCGATCACCGTGTACTCGAAGCGCTCCTCCGCGCCGATGTGCCCGGCGACGGCCTCGCCCGCGGACGCGCCGATCGCGGCCCGCAGCGCGGGGACGTCGCCGCGGAGCCGGCGGGCCAGCTCGCGGGACGCGGCGAGCGCGCGGCCGTGCGCGCCGTCCAGGTCGAGCGGCGCCCCGAAGATCGCGAGAGCGGCGTCGCCCTCGAACTTGTTGATCCAGCCGCCGTGCGCGCCGATGACCTCGACGACCACGGCGAAGAAGTCGTTCAGCAGCCGGACGACCTCGCCCGGCGGGCGGTCGGCGGCGAGCCGGGTGGAGCCGAGGATGTCCACGAACACGACCGCGACCTCGCGCAGCTCGCCGCCGAGGTCGATGCCGCGCTCGACGGCGACGCGGGCGACGTCCGCGCCGACCTGGCGGCCGAACAGGTCCCGGAGGCGCTCGTGCTCGCGCAGCCCGGCGGCCATGTGGTTGAACCCGGCCTGCAGCAGGCCGACCTCGCTGGCGTCGTAGACGGGCACCTCGACGTCCAGGTCGCCGCGCCGCACCCGGGCCAGGCCGAGCCGGACGGACTCGACCGGGTCGGCGATGGCGCGGGCGGCGCCGTAGGTGACGCCGAGGCCGACGACCAGCGCGATGCCGCCGAGCGCGAGGACGGCGAACGCGAAGTCCCGGACGGTGACCCGGGCGATGAGGAACGACCCGACCGCCACCGTGATCAGCCCGAGGATCGGGACGGCGGTGCCGAGCCCCCAGGCCAGCACGGAACGCGCCACGACGCCGGGCAGGCCGGTGCGGCGCGGCGGTTCGTTGCGCAGCGCCGTCGTCACCGCGCGGCGGAGCAGGCGTTCGGTCAGCAGGTAGACGACCGAGCAGGTGGTGAGGCCGCCGAGCAGGCTCGTCAGGCCGAGCTTGACGGCGAGCAGCCCGGAGAACGGCGCGTTGATGACGACCCAGCCGACCGTCCCGATGCCCCACAGGGTCAGGTGGACGGACATGAGCCGCAGCGGTCCGTACAGCAGCAGGGAGCGCTCGTGCCGGTCGGGTTCCTCGTGCCGTTCGACGAGGCGGCGGACGCGGCGGAAGAACCGCTCGCCGAGCAGGAGCCCGACGGGCATCGCGGCGGCGACGTAGGCGATGAAGACGACGAGGTTGACGAGCCGGAGCCGGTCGGAGACGTCGCCGACGGGGTCGGGGACGAGGACGGCGAACGCCAGCACGACGAGCGCGCCGACGAGGTTGGCGAGCCCGGTGGCGATCGTCACCAGGATCCGGGCGCGGCGCGCGATCTGGGCGCGCGAGTCGCCGGGGCCGCCGTCGATGAGCCGCCAGAGGGGGCCGAACGGCGTGCGCCTGGGCCGCGGTGGCGTCGGCTCCGCCGTGTCGGTCTCCATGAGCGTGCAGATTATCCGGTGATATCCGTATATCTCCCGGTCCCGATGCCGTCACCTCGGGGAGGGGCTGGTCACGCCGCCACGGAAGGTTGACCGGTCGGTCAGTCAGGGAACATCTGGAGCGAGAGAGTATCCCGACCCCGCGGAGGTGGCCGAATGCAGAAGTTCGCGTGGCAGGACGGGGTGGCCTTCCTGGCCGGCCTCGTCGCCCTCCTGGCCCCGGAGCTGTGGGGCGACAACGCCGGTCAGCAGCCGCTCATGGTGCTCGGCGCGCTGCTGGCCATGGCCGGCCTCTACGCGCTGCTCGGCAGCGCGGGCCCCACGGCCTGGACGGCGACCGCGTTCGCACTGCTGATCTTCGTCTCGCCGTGGGCGTTCGGCTTCGACGGCTCGGACGCCGCCGCGTGGACGGCGTGGATCACGGGCGGTGTCGCTACTATCGTCGGCGTGTGGGGAGCCACCCAGGCGCGCGGCGGCGAGGCCGCGGCCTGATCGAGACTCCGGGACGGTCCCGGGCGCGCTCGCGCCCGGGACCGCTCGGGCGTGCGGGGGGACGGTGCCGATGAGCGAGCCGACGGCCGATTCCCGGACCCGCATCCTGGACGCCGCCGAGGCGCTGTTCGCCGACCGCGGCTACGAGGCCAGCTCGACCGCGCGGATCGCCGGGCACGCGAACGTCCCGAAGGGCCTGGTGTTCCACTACTTCCCGCAGAAGATCGACGTGCTGGTGGCGCTGGTCGACGAGCGGACGTTCGTCGAGGAGCTGCCGGACGGCCCGGAAGCCGCGGTGGAGGCCGTCCCCGGCGACCCGGCGGGCACGCTGTCGCGGCTGGCCCGGCGGCTGCCCCTGCACGCCTCCCCCGCGATGCGCCGCATCCTGTTCCGCGAGGCCGACACGCACAAGTCCGTCCGGGAGCGGCTCGGGCGGCTCAACTCCGAGGTGTTCCTGCGGGCCCGCCGCGCGCTGGAGCTGGCCCATCCCGGCGCCCGCGGCGACCAGGCCCGCCTGGAGGCGGCCGCCGCCACGTTCACGGCCGTCCTGATCTACCAGGAGAACCTCGCGGGGCTCACCGGCCAGCACATCGATCCCGACGCCGTCGCCGAACTGATCGCCCGCGCCCTCGGCGCCTAGCGCGCCAACGCGGAACGGGGTCGGCTAGGTGCGGATCGGGTCGAGGAGCCGGTGCGGGGAGCGCAGGAGGACGCTGACCGGGTCGGTGCGGCGCCGGACGCCGGGCCCGGCGTGGATCTCCAGGTCTTCCGGCGGGACGTACCGCTCGCAGGCGGCGCACGTCCCGTCCGGTCCGATGCGGGTGCCGCAGGCGATGTGGACGAAGAGCCGGGTCGGCTCGGACGACAGGTGGTTCTCGGCCCAGCGGGCGAGCGTGTGGACGGCGGGCCACAGGTCCTTGCCCATCTCCGTCAGGACGTAGTCGTGGCCGTCCTTTTCCAGCAGCCCGGTCTCCACGAGTGACTGCAGGCGCGCCGACAGCACGGCGCGCGGGATGTCCAGGTGGACGAGGAAGTCGCTGAAGCGGCGCACGCCGTAGAAGGCGTCCCGGACGATCAGCAGCGTCCAGCGCTCGCCCACGACCTCAAGGGCGCGGGCGAGGGAGCAGTCCTGCGCCGCGTAGTCCTTGCCCAGTGCCATGCGCACCACAGTACCGCTCCCCCGGTTCATTGACCGAACCAAAGCGTGCTACCGTCGACCGGTCTGGTTCATTCACTGAACTTGAGGGGACGGGATGACGACTCTGGCGAGGCCGCGGCCCGCGCACCGCGCGCCCGGCTCCACCGCCGCGCTGGCCGTGCCCGCCGCCGCGACGCTGCTGGCCCTGATGAACTACACGGCGCCGATGGCCGTCCTGGCGGACACGGCGCGCGGGCTCCACGCAGGCGCGACGGCCCAGATCTGGCTGATGAGCTCGATCAGCCTCGGCCTGGCGGCGGCGCTGCTGGCCGTGGGCAGCCTGGCCGACGACCACGGCCGCAGGCGGGTGTTCCTGATCGGCGCCGGGGCGCTCGCCGCGTCCAGCGCCGTCTGCGCCGTGGCGCCGGACGCGGGCGTGTTCGTCGCCGGGCGGATCGTCCAGGGCGCGGCGAGCGCGGCGCTGCTGGCGACCGGGCTCGGCATCGTCGCCACGTCGTTCGCGCCGGGCCCGCGCCGGGCGCACGCGACCGGGGTCTGGGGCGCGATGCTCGGCCTCGGCATCGCGCTCGGCCCGATCGCCTCCGCCGGGCTGACCGAGGCGGGCGGCTGGCGGCTCTGGTACTGGACGGCGGCGCTGGCGTCGGTGCTGCTCGGCGGGGCGGCCCTCGTCCTGGACGAGTCCCGCGCCGCCCGCCCGCGCGGCCTCGACCTGCCCGGCCTGGCCACGATGAGCCTGGGCGTGGGCGCGCTCGTCGCGGCGATCACGGTGGGGCGGACGGGCTGGACGCGTCCGGCCGTCCTGGCGCTGTTCGCGGCGGCGGCCGTGCTGCTCGCGGCGTTCACCGCGATCGAGGCAAGGCGGCGGGAGCCGATGCTCGACCTCGGGCTGTTCCGGCGGCCCGCGTTCCTGCTGTCGGTCGGCGGGGCGCTCGTCGTCGGCCTCGCCGTGATCGGGGTGATGAGCTACCTGGCGACGATCATGGCGCTGGTGCTGGGGCTGTCGCCGGTCGCCGCGGCGCTGGTGCTGGCGATCTGGTCGGGGCTGTCGTTCGTCGCGGCGCTGCAGGCCCGCCGGCTCCCGGCCCGGCTGTCCGCCGGGCGCCTGCTCGGCGCCGGGCTCGCGCTCAGCGCGGCCGGGGAGTTCGCGATGCTGGGCCTGGCCCCGGACGGCCACTGGTGGCGGCTCGCCCCCGGCCTGGCCGTGTCCGGGATCGGCAGCGGCCTCGCCAACGCGATGCTCGCCCGGCTCGCCGTGGAGAGCGTCCCGGCCGACCGCGCGAGCATGGGATCGGGGGCCAACAACACCGCCCGCTACGTCGGCGCTTCGGTGGGCGTGGCGATCGTCGGCGCCATCGCGACCGGGTCGGGCGGCGGCGCGTCCGCCCTGGCCCACGGCACGAACGTCGCGCTGCTGGTGTCCGCCGTCGTCGCGCTCATAGGCGCCGCCCTCGCGATGGTGATCAGGGACTAGGCGAGTTCTTCGATGAACGCGGCGAGCTGGGTCAGGTTGCGGCACTCGTACATCGGGACGAGCTCGCCGTAGCGGGACGCGGCGGAGTCGCCCGTGTCCCACTGGCTTCGCGGCTCCGGATTGAGCCAGTAGGCGTGCCGGGCGCGGCCGGTCATCGAGCGCAGGATCGGCAGCGCCAGGTCGCCGTAGTTGGAGCGGGCGTCGCCGAGGATCAGCAGGGACGTCTTGGGCGTGATCGCGTCGCGGTACTTCTCGTCGAACACCGTGAACGCGTGGCCGTAGTTGGACCGGCCGGTGATCCAGACGAGGTCGGCCTCGGCGGCGAGGCGGGTCATGGCGTCCGCGACGTCCGTGCCCGGCGCGAAGAACCGGGTGATCTCGTCGGTGGCGTCGATGAACGCGAACGCGCGGACCTTGCTGAACTGCTCCCGCAGCGCGAACGTCAGCAGCAGCGTGAAGTGCGCGAACGCCGACACCGAGTCGCTGGCGTCGCACAGCACCACCAGCTCGGGCCGGTGCGGGCGGCGCGGCCGGTGGTGCGTGGTGAGCGGCACTCCCCCGCTGGCCAGGGACGCGCGGACCGTCCGGCGGAAGTCCAGCCGCCCGCGCCTGCCGCGCCGCTGCCTCTGGACGAGCCGCGCCGCGAGCCTGCGCGCCAGCGGGTGCACCTCGCGGCGCAGCGCGGCCAGCTCGTCGCGGCGGGCGGCGGCGAAGTCGAGCCGTTCCAGCGGCGGCCGGACGGCGAGGCGCGCGGTGCGCTCGACGCCGGTGTCCTCGGCGATGCGGCGCCGCGCCTCGCCCGCGACGAGGTCCTCGAAGCGGGCGATGCGGTCGCGGAACGTCCGGCGGGCGACCCGCTCGGCCATGCCGCCCCGCTCCCGCCCGGCGAGGACGGCGTCGAGCAGCCGCGCCATGAGGGTCTCCGGCGACAGGGCGCGCAGGACGCCGGACGAGAACCACGACTCCTGTCCCGGAGTCCGGCCGTACTCGGCTACGGCCTGGCGGGCGAACCGCCGCAGCCCGGCGTCGTCGCCGGACAGGAGGAGCTCCGCCAGCTCGTCCCGGCGGGCCTGCACTCGCGGGTCGAGGGGCGGCGGGACGGGGCGTCCGGCGTCGTCCAGCGTCCGGGCGGGACGCTCCGGGTCCGGCGCGGTCCCCGCGCCGTCGCCGACCGCGGCGGGGAACCACAGGTCGAAGAGCGCGTCGAACGCCGGACGATGCTGCGGCCGCTTGACCACCGTCGCGGCGTACGCGGCGCGCAGCGACTCGCGGTCGAGCAGGTCGACGGCCCGCATCGCGCGGACGGCGTCCAGGCCCTCCGCGACCGACACCGGCAGCCCGGCCCGCCGCAGCTCCGCGACGAACCCGGTGTGCCTGTCGATCAGGGAGGCCATCAGGCCAGACCCAGTTCCTTGACGGCGCGCTCCTGGTCGGAGACGTGCTTGAGGACGACGCCGAGCGTCCGGGCGACGGCGGCCTCGTCCAGGTCGTCCAGGCCGAGCGCGAGGAGGGTGCGCGCCCAGTCGACGGTCTCGGCGATCGACGGGGCCTTCTTGATCTCCAGGTCGCGGAGCGTCCCGACGGTTCGGACGAGCCGCTCGGCCAGGTCCGCCTCGATCCCCGGCACCTGCGCGAGGACGATGTCGCGCTCCCGGTCCGGCGCCGGATAGCCCAGGTGCAAGTACAGGCAGCGGCGCTTGAGCGCCTCCGACAGCTCCCGCGCCGCGTTCGAGGTGATGACCACGTACGGGCGGCGGACGGCGCCGACCGTCCCGAGCTCGGGGATCGTGATCTGGAAGTCCGACAAGACCTCCAGCAGCATGCCCTCTACCTCGATGTCTGCCTTGTCCGCCTCGTCGATCAGCAGGACGGTCGGGCCGGTGCGGCGGATCGCGGCCAGCAGCGGCCGCTCCAGCAGGAACTCCTCGGAGAAGATGTCCTCGTGGGTCTCCTGCCAGGCCCGGTCGGAGGGCGCGGCCTGGATCGCCAGGAGCTGCTTCTTGTAGTTGAACTCGTAGAGGGCGCGGGCCTCGTCCAGGCCCTCGTAGCACTGGAGCCTGATCAGCTCCGACCCCGTCGCCGTCGCGACGGCCTTGGCCAGCTCGGTCTTGCCGACCCCGGCGGGCCCCTCCACGAGCAGCGGCTTGCCGAGCGCCTGCGCGAGGTACACGGTCGTGGCGATCGATTCGTCCGCGAGGTAGCGGACCTCGGCCAGCCTGCGGCCCGCGTCGGCGGGCGAGGCGAACATTCCGTCGGTCATCCCTTGCCCTCCAGCGGATGCGTGCTACCTGCGGGGTACTCGGTGATTCGGTCCGGGGGGTGAGGCAGCGCGGGCCCGCCGTTGCCTATAACCGAATCATGACGATTCCTCGGCTGCCCCGCGACGACCTGACGGCGGCGATGGCGGCCCGGCGCGAGCTCGGCCCCGAATACGACGACGCCTTCATCGAGACGGTCGTGGACCGCATCGAGGAGGCCCTCGACGCGCGCTCGTCCGCCGCCGAGCCCAGGGCCAGGGCCAGGCCGCGTCCGGCGGCGGAGCGGTTCCGCGGCGACCGCGATCACAGCCTGGCCATGGCGGTGCTGTCGCTGCTCGCCGCGATCCCGCTGAGCGCCATCTCGGTCATCAACGCCGGCCTCCCCGGCCTGATGTTCACCCTCGCCGCGATCGTCCTGATAAACGTCACCTACACCTTCCGCCCTCGCCCCTGACGGCTCAGCCGCCCGGCTCCGGGTCGCGGGGGAGGCCGAGGAGGCGCTCGCCGATGATGTTGAGCTGGACCTCGGTGGTGCCTCCGTAGATCGTCATCGCGCGGCTGAACAGCATGGCCCGCGCCATGATGCCGCTCTCCGCCAGCGGGACCTCGGTGGCGGCGGCGGCGCCCTGCGCGGCCCAGCAGTGATCGGCGACGTCCTGGTTGAACTGGACGCCGAGGAGCTTGCGGACGCTGGCCTCCGCGCCCGGCTCCACGCCGTTCAGCTGCTTGAGGGTGGCGCGCAGGCCGAGCAGGTCGATCGACTGGCCCTGCGCGACGAGCGCGCCGACCTCGGGGGCGGCGACCGCGTCGACGTCGCGGCCCCGGAGGAACGTCAGCAACTCGGGGACGCCCATGCCGAGGCCGCCGCCGGTCGACAGCGACACCCGCTCGTTGGACAGCGTGTTCCGCGCGACCTGCCAGCCCCGGTTCACCTCGCCGACGACGCGCTCGTCCGGGACGAACACGCCGTCGAGGAACACCTCGTTGAACAGGGCGTCGCCGGTCAGCTCGCGCAGCGGCCTGACGTCCACGCCTTCGGACCGCATGTCCACGAGGAAGTAGGTGATGCCGTCGTGCTTGGGCGCCTCGGGGTCGGTGCGGGCGACGCAGAAGCCCCACTCGGCGTGCTGGGCGAGCGACGTCCAGATCTTCTGGCCGGTGAGCCGCCAGCCGCCCTCGACGCGCTCGGCCTTCATCGACAGCGACGCCAGGTCGGAGCCGGCGCCGGGCTCGGAGAACAGCTGGCACCACACGATCCGGCCGTGCAGGGTCGGGCGGAGGAAGCGCTCCTTCTGCTCGTCCGTCCCGTACCGGACGATGGACGGCACGAGCCATGCGCCGATCCCGATGTTCGGGCCCTTGACCTTGGCGGCCTTCAGCTCCTGCTGGATCAGGATCTGCTCGACGGGCCCGGCCGCGCGGCCCCACGGCTCCGGCAGGTGCGGAGCGGTCCAGCCGCCGTCGCCGAGCCTCCGGTGCAGCTCGTCCTTGCCGGTGACGGCGGCCAGTTCCGCGATCTCGGCGCGGATGCGCTCGCGGAGCGGCTGGGCGTCCTCGTCCAGTTCGAGGACGACCTCGCGGCGGCCGCCGTCCAGCGCGAGCGCCGCGATCTTGGCGGCCCACTCCTTGGACGGCCCGAGCAGCGCCCGCAGAGTCGAGGCGCGGCGCAGGTAGACGTGCGCGTCGTGCTCCCAGGTGAAGCCGATGCCGCCGAGGATCTGGATGGCGTCACGGGCCGTCCGGACGCCCGCGTCGGCGGAAATGACGGCGGCGACCGCGGCGGCGAACCCGGCGTCGGGGGCGTCCTCGTCCAGGGCGCGGGCGGCGTCCCAGGCGGCGGCGCGGGCCTGCTCCAGCGCGATCAGGCTGCGGGCGGCCTTGTGCTTGACGCCCTGGAACTGCCCGATCGGGCGGCCGAACTGCTCGCGGACCTTCGCGTACTCGGCGGCGGTGGTCACCAGCCAGCCGGCGAGGCCCGCGGCCTCCGCGCCGAACAGGGCGGCGGCGAGGTCCCTGACGCGGTCCGCGGTGACGCCGTCCAGCACGCGGTCCGGGGCGACGGCGAGGCCGGAGACCTCGACGGCGGCGACGCGGCGGGTGCGGTCGAGGCTGGCGACGGGCGTGACCGCGGCGTCGGCGGCGTCGACGGCCACCCACCGGTCGCCCTCCACGGGCAGGACGAGCACGTCGGCGAGCCCGGCGCCCAGGACCGTTCCGAACGTGCCGGTCACGACGAGCGAGTCGCCGTCGCGGCGGCCGGTCAGGGCGCCGTCCAGCGCGACGGCGCCGGTCTTCGACCCGTCGGCCAGGGCGGGCAGCAGCTCGGCGCGCACCTTCGCGTTGCCGGACGCGTCGATCGCCGCGCTCGCCAGGACGGTCGGCAGGAACGGTCCCGGCGCGGCGGCGCGGCCCAGCTCCTCCAGGACGACCGCCAGTTCCAGGAGGCCGTAGCCCTGGCCGCCGTGCTCCTCGTCGAGATGCAGGCCGAGCAGGCCCTGGTCGGCCAGGGACCGCCAGAACCCGGGCCTGGTCTCCGCCTCGGCGTCCAGCGCGGCCCGGACCGCCGCCGCGGGGATGTCGCGTTCGGCGAGGCCGCGCACCGAATCGGCGAGCGCCTCGTGCTCCTCGGTCAGCCCGATGCCCATGCCTCGACCCTCTCTCCCACCACTGTTGATTCTTATTCTAGAACAGGGTTCGGTCGAGTGGGGTGCGCGCGGGCGCTAGGCGTCGCGTGTCGCGGCGGCGTCCGCGTCGTCCGCCGCGATCGGCGCCTTCTCCGGCGCGTGCTCCGACGTCTTGCCGGACGGCTTGGCTCCGACGGTGAGGCTGGCGACGGTGGTGGCGGCGAGCGTCCCGGCGATCACCGCGAGGGACAGCCAGATCGGGATCTCCGGCGCCCACGACACGCCGTACTCGTGCATCGCGTGGAAGATCAGCTTCACGCCGATGAAGCCGAGGATGAACGCCAGCCCGTGCCCGAGGTAGACGAGCCGGTCGGTGAGCCCGCCGAGCAGGAAGTACAGCTGGACGAGCCCCATCAGCGCGAACGCGTTGGCGGTGAACACCAGGTACGGCTCGGTCGTCAGCCCGAAGATCGCGGGAATGGAGTCCAGCGCGAACAGCACGTCGGTGGACCCGATCGCGATCATGACGATGGCCATCGGGGTCAGGTACCGGCGGCCGTCCCGCCGGGTGACGAACCGGGAGCCGTCGTACTCGTCGGACGTGGGGATGACCCGCTTCGCCCAGCGCAGCAGCCGGTTCTCCTCGAACTCGTCGTCGTCCCCGCGGACGAGCCCGATCGCGGTCCAGATGAGGAACGCGCCGAAGATGAAGAAGACCCAGGTGAACGTGGAGATCGCCGCGGCTCCGACGGCGATGAACAGGCCGCGCAGCACCAGCGCGATCACGATGCCCGCCATCAGCACGGTGTGCTGGGCGTGCTTCGGCACCGCGAACCGGGCGAGGATCACCATGAACACGAAGAGGTTGTCGACGCTGAGGCTCTTCTCGGTGACGAACCCGCCGTAGTACTCCGCCGCGTACCGTCCGCCGGAGAACAGCCACACGCCGACGCCGAACAGCACGGCGAGGCCGATGTAGATCGCCGACCAGAACGCGGCGCGCCGGGTGGTGAAGTCCCGGGTGTCGTTGCGGTGGATCAGGAACAGGTCGGCGGCGATGACGGCGAGGATCCCAGCGATGGTGAGACCCCACACCAGGGGTGAGACGGCCAAGAGGTGCACCTCCAGCGGACGTGAACGAGCGCTGGAGGTCTCTCCCGCCCTGGACGAGCAACCTGGCCGCCCATCGGGCCCCGGCCCCGGGCCGGTATGGACCGACCGTATTGACGGAAACCGTGCGCGGGGATACTCCCCTCCACTGCCCCCTATAACGCGATCTTCTTCGCCGGAGTTCCCGACCCGGCGAATTCGTCAGATACGGGCGTCCGCAAGCTCCAGATAGAGGGCGGCGAGCTGGTCGACGGCGTCGTCCTCGCCAGGCAGTTGGGCCGAGCGCTGCGCGGCGGCGGAGGCGAGCCGGGCGGCGAGGGCCGGGTCGTCCAGGACGCGGCTCACCGCGCGTTCCAGCGCGTCCGCGTCGCCCGGCGGGACGAGCAGCGCCGCCTCGCTCTCGGGGCCGTGCAGCAGCGGGCCGCCGCCGTCCGCGGGACGCTCGCCCGCGCCGACCATGCCGGGGATGCCGCCGACGCGGGTCGCGACGAGGGGCCGTCCCGCCCGCAGGATCTCCTGGACGACCAGCGGCTGCCCCTCCCACACGCTCGGGACGACCGCCACGTCGGACGCGGCGAGCAGGCCGGGGACG
Organism: Actinomadura sp. 1N219; assembly: GCF_044326405.1. Taxonomy (NCBI): domain Bacteria; kingdom Bacillati; phylum Actinomycetota; class Actinomycetes; order Streptosporangiales; family Thermomonosporaceae; genus Actinomadura; species Actinomadura sp. 1N219. The sequence goes on from NZ_JBIRAY010000003.1 coordinate 151,778, forward strand.
TCCGGGCGGCGGCCGAGGAGCCGGACGGGCAGTTCCTCGGCCTCGATCCGGGCGCGCAGCTCGCCCTCCAGCGGGCCGTCCCCGACGATCGCGACGAGCGGCGGCGGGGTGCGTCCGGCCCAGGCGCGCGACGCGTCCAGCAGCGTCGGCAGGCCCTTCTGCTCGGCGAGCCGGGCCACCGTGACGATCAGCGGCCGCTTCCCCACGTCCAGCTCAGCGCGCAGGTCGGCGCGGACGGCCGGGCCGGGCGGCACCTTCGGCGCGGGCGCGGGGACGATCGCGTGCCCCACCGACCGGGCGCCGAGCGTCCGCATCCGCTCCTCCAGGTCGGGCGACACCCCGAGGACGCGGGTCGCGCCGCGCGCCACGACGCGTTCCAGCGCCCCGTAGACGGCGGCCGTCCGCCCGCCTGTGATGACGGCGTTGTGCAGCGTCACGACCAGCGGCGGACCGCCGCGGGAGAACCGCAGCGGGCCGGGTGCGATCCGCGCGCACGCCGCGACCGCGAGGGCGCCTGCCCGGAGCCCGTGCGCGTGGACGACGTCCGCGCCGCGCAGCAGCGACCGCAGCCGCGCCACGGCCCTGGCGTCGCTCAGCGGACGGGGCCGGTCCGCGACGTCGATCTCACTGAAGCGGACGCCGCCGCCCGCGAACCCGAACAGCTCCTCGGTCGACGCGGGCCCGCACACCAGCACGCGGGCGCCGCGCCCGGCCAGGCGCCGCGCGACGGACCGGACGTGCTTCCCGACGCCGCCCGCGGCGGTCCCGAGGACGATCGCGACGCGCAGCCCGTCCAGCTCGCTCGTGTCAGACATGACGGGTGATCCTCCGGCTCAGGACGGCCCGCAGGTCACGGCCGTCGATCACGAATGCGACGATCAGGAAGACGGCTCCGGCGGCGAGCGCGGCGAGCATACCGGTCCCGGCGCTGCGGAGTTCGCCGCTCGCGCCGGTCCCGCCCGCCCCGAGCAGCGCGGCGACCGCGTACCCTGCCGCGCCGCCCGCGGCGCCGCCCGCCAGCCCGGCCGCCAGCGCGCGCGGAATCCCCGCCACGGACGCGGCGCCTCGGGCGCGCAGGAGCGTTCCCAGCAGCAGCGCGCCCGCGACGGTCATCCCGGCCGCGTTGCCGGCGCCGAGCGCCGCGACCACCCACTGCCGGTCGGCCGACAGGACGAGCACGACGTCCGCGACCATCACGACCAGCCAGCCCGTGACGACCGCCGCCGCGCCCATCCGCCCCCGATGGCAGGCGAACAGCACACGTCCGAGATGCGCGACGAGCCCGTAGCCGAGCAGGCCGGGCGCGAACGCGAGCACCGCGCGGGACAGCACCTCCTGCTGGTCGGGGTGGCCGGGGTTGAACACCGCGCCGATCGGCACGGCGACCGCCGCCAGCGCCGCCGCGCCCGCGCACGACACCAGGATCACCGCGCGGGTGGTGGACGCGGTGACCTGGTCGAACCGCTCCTGCTCCCCGGCGCTCATCCGCGCCGACAGCATCGGGAACGCGCTGGTCGCGATCGGCACGGCCAGGATCGCCCACGGCAGCAGGTAGATCGCCCACGCGTACTGGTAGTTGGCGAGCGCGCCGCCCGTCCCCTCGTAGCTGAGCCGGACGACGAGCAGCGCCGACAGCTGCTGCGCCGCGACGGTCGCGAGCCCTGCGAGCGCGAGCCGCCGCACGCGCCGCGCGACGCCGTCCGGGAACCGCAGTGTGGGACGCAGCCTGAGCTTCAGCCGCCAGGCCGCGATCCCGGCGGTGGCGGCCATCGCGACGCCGCCGAGCGCCGTCCCGATCGACAGGGTCAGCTCCGCGTCCAGCGGGAGGCCCGCGAGGTCGTTCTCGTAGCCGCGGCCGAGCGGCGCGTACGCGACGTACGCGGCGATCACCACGAGGCTCGACATCAGCGGCGCCAGCGCGGGCGCGACGAACCGGCGGTGCGACTGCAGCAGCCCGTACAGGACGACCGCCATCCCGTACATCACCATCTGCGCCGACATGATCGCGAGCATGGTGGAGCCGACGTCCACGATCTGGTTCCGCGAGCAGCCCTTCAGGTCGCCGCCGACGAGCAGCTCCATGATCGGGCCCGAGCCGAGCGCCATCAGCGCCGACAGCGGGACCATCAGCACGACGATCCAGGTCAGCAGCGCCGACCCGATCCGCCGGACCTGCTCGCGGTCGCCGCGCTCGGCAGGGCCCGCCAGGACCGGCACGACCATGCTGGCGAGCGCGCCGCCCGCGACGATCTCGTAGACGATGCTGGGGAACTGCGTCGAGGTGAAGTACGCCTGGCTGAGGCACGACGTGGTGACCGTCTGCGAGAAGGCGTAGGTGCGGCCGAACCCGGCGAGCCGCGCCAGGACGGTGATGACCGCGATGACCACGGCCGCGCCGGCGAGGCCGCCGGTCAGGCGGCGCAGCACAGGGGACACGGTCGTCTGCGGCTCACTCGTCGGGGTCGGGGGGCGGCGCTGCTACGCGGGGTCCGCGGCGACGCCGTCGCCGGACGAGCGGAACGCGTCGTCCGGCTTCTCCGCCTCGCCCGCGGGGGGCGGGACGTGCACGGCGGCGGGACGGCGGCCGAGCATGTCGATGCGGTTCAGCACCGGGTTGCCCGCGATGACCTTGGTGAAGCTGACGAACTCGCTGGCCGCGTTCAGCCCGGCGAGCCCGGCCAGGACGGCGAGGCGCGGCGCGCGGCCGAGCCGGGTCGCGGACAGGCCGAGCAGCGCGCCGAGCGCGTTGGCGCCGGTGTCGCCGAGCATCGCGCGCTCGCCGAGGTCCTCGGGCAGCAGCGCGGCGGCGGCGCCCAGCGGCGCCGCCACGACCGCCGACCCGGACTTGGTCAGCGCGAGCGGCGCGCCGGTGATCAGGCCGACCTTGATCGCGCGTCCCGGACGCAGGTCGAACAGGTTCATCAGGTTCGCGCCCCCGGCGATGATCGCGCCGTTGAGGAAGGCGTCGAACGCGCGTCCCGTCCGGGACGGGGCGGGCGACCCGGCGATCGCGGCGGCGGCGAGGCCGGTCGCGCCGATGCCGAGGATCTTGACCGCGCCGCTGGTGACCTCGCCGCGCGCGAGCGCGGCGAGGTGCCCCTTGAAGCCGCGGGACGAGGACGACCCCGCGATGTCGTCGTACCCGCCGAGCAGCGCGGACCCGGCGCCCGCGAGCAGCGCGGCGGCGCGCATCCGGCCCTCGACGCCCGGCGCGAGGAGTCCGGCCGCGGCGGCGCCCGCGACGACCGCGGGCCCCTCCAGCAGCGTGACCGGCTCACCGCGGTGGTTGGTGCGCCCCCAGACCTCCTCGCCGGGGAGCCCGTTCATCCCGGGCGGGCGCCGCGTCAGCGCGACGTAGGCGGCGCGCGCGGCGGCGGCGCCGAGGCCCGCCCCGGCCAGCAGCCGCGCCGTACGCGCCGCGCCCGAGGTGCTGCGTCGCTTCATCACGTCACCCGTTCTTCCCCGCCGTGGGCGCGGGCGACGGCAGGTAGCCGCTGGCGCCGGCGCCCGTGCCGTACTGCCCGGACTTGCCGCTCATCTCGTTCTGCAGCGCCAGGATCGTCACGACCTGCCCGGAGGCGGTGTCCACCACGTCGACGGCGGAGACCGCGTCCTCGGCGTCGGAGTCACGCAGCGCCGCGATCAGCCCGCCCTCCTGCGCGGAGGTCGGCGGGCCACCGACGACGGTACCGCGCCCGGCGGCATCGAGTGCGGCGGCCAGCGAGATCAGCGCCTTGTTGTCCTCGCCGCCGCCGTCGTAGGCGTACGGGGTGGCGGGCCCGACCATCACGGCGAGCGTCGCGTGCTGCCCCGGCTTGCCGCTCTCGGTGATGTACCCGGCCTGCTTGAAGGCGTTCAGGACGGCGCCGCCGGACGCGTCCTCCCGGCCCGACTTGGCGGGGTCCTTGGTGACGATGGCGGCCGCCAGCACCGTGCCCGCCTTGTCGTAGGCGGACGCGTTGTCGGGGAACTCGACCCCGTCGGGCTTCAGCTGCCCGGCGAGCTCGTCGACCGTGGTGCGCTGGTCGTCGTCCAGGAACTTCTTCTGGACGGTGACGCGCCCGGTGACGGCGGCGCCCGCGTTCTTGGCGAGCTCCCCGACCCGCTCGATGCTGTCGTCGCCCGCGCCGGGCGTCTCGACGAGCACCAGCGACTGGCCCTTGAGCCGGTCGGCGACGATCTGCGGCGACAGCGCCTGGGCGAACTGCTCCTGCCCGTTCACCTGGTCCTGCAGGTGGCGCTGCTGGTTGCGGGCCTGCTGGGCGGTCTTGGCCGCCGCGTTGGCCTGCTGGCGCAGCGTCTCGCTGACCGAGTCCGACAGGGTGGTGGAGCCGAGCACGATGCCGAGCGCCAGCGCGAGGAAGATCGCGACGATGGAGACGAGGTGGTAGCGGAAATCGATCACGTGAAGAGTCCGGTCAGCCAGAAGACGAAGGCGTGCCAGCGGTCGGCGAGCAGGGGACTGATGACGTCCCCCGCCGGGGACATGGCGACGGCGGTGACGATGGCGACGAACGCGCCGAGGACGAGGAACAGCAGCGACCAGGTGGAGATCCGGCTGCGGTAGAGCCGGCTGACGCCCTTGGCGTCCACCAGCTTGCTGCCGACCCGCAGCCGGGTGAGGAACGTGCTGGCCATGCCGGCGCGGCCCTTGTCGAGGAACTCGACCATGTTGGCGTGCGTGCCGACCGCGACGATGAGCGTGGCGCCCTTGTCGTCGGCGAGCAGCATCGCGATGTCCTCGCTGGTGGCGGTGGCCGGGAACGTCACCGCCTCCTGGCCGAGCTCGTGGACGCGCTTCAGCCCGGGCGCCCGGCCGTCCCGGTAGGCGTGCACGACGATCTCGGCGCCGCAGGTCAGCGCGTCGTCGGACACCGAGTCCATGTCCCCGACGATCATGTCGGGGCGGTACCCGGCCTCCAGCAGCGCGTCCGCGCCGCCGTCCACGCCGATCAGGACGGGACGGTACTCGCGGATGTAGGGCCGCAGGGTCGCGATGTCCTCGCGGTAGTGGTAGCCGCGGACGACGATCAGCGCGTGCCGCCCGGCGAGCTTCGTGGCGACCTCGGGGACGCCGACGCCGTCGATGAGCAGGTCGCGCTCGCGCTTGACGTACTCCATCGTGTTGGCGACGAACGCCTCCAGCTGCGTGGCGAGACCCGCCTTCGCCTCCGTCAGCGCCGTCCCGACCGTCTCGGGCGTCTGCTCGGTGCCCTTGGCGACGACCTCCTCGCCCCGGTGCACCACCGGGCCCTCGACGCGGACCTGGTCGCCCTCATGCAGCTTGGTGAAGATCTCGGGGCCGACGTCGTCCACCAGCGGGATGCCCGCGTCCAGCAGGATCTGCGGGCCGAGGTTCGGGTAGCGGCCCGAGATGCTCGGCGCGACGTTCACGACCGCGCCGACCTCGCACGACACCAGCGCCTCGGCGCTGACACGGTCCAGGTCGACGTGGTCGATCACCGCGACCTCGCCGGGCTGCAGGCGCTTGGTGAGGTCCTTGGTGCGGCGGTCGAGCCGCGCCGTGGCGCTGACCCCGGGCAGGCCGTCGTCGCGGGCCAGGCCGAGCGAGAGCACGCGCCGCGGCAGCCGTTGCGAGAGCCGGACGCGCCGCTCTGTGGTGGGTGACGGCTCGTTCATCACTTGCCATCCTGCCAGAGCACGGGACCCGGCACTGGAAACGGCGAGTGTCCAGGCGTGTCCGTTCAATTACTCTCTGTAATTTTTGGGATGCGGTTACCGGTTACCGTTCGGCGGAGGCCATGTCGAGGAGTTCCTCGGCGTGGGCGCGTCCGAGCTCGGAGTCCTCCAGGCCGGCGAGCATCCGCGACAGCTCCCGGACGCGGCCCTCCTGGTCGAGGGTGGTCACGCCGCTGCTGGTGACCGTCCCGTCGTCGGACTTCTCCACCAGCAGGTGCCGGTCGGCGAACGCCGCGACCTGCGGCAGGTGCGTGACGACGATCACTTGCGCGTTGCGGGCGAGCCGCGCCAGCCGCCGCCCGATCTCCACCGCGGCCTTGCCGCCGACTCCGGCGTCGACCTCGTCGAACACGAACGTCGGGACCGGGTCGGCGCCGGCGAACACGACCTCGATGGCGAGCATCACGCGGGACAGCTCGCCGCCGGACGCGCCCTTGTGCAGCGGCAGCGGCTTCGCGCCGGGATGCGGCGCGAGCCGCACCTCGACCTCGTCCACGCCGTGCGGGCCGTACTCGCCGGTCGGGACGACGGTGACGCTGACGCGGGCGTGCGGCATCGCCAGCGCGGTCAGCTCCCCGGTGACGGCGTCGGAGAACCGCTCGGCGGCGCGGGTGCGGACCTCGGTCAGCTCCCCCGCCTCGGCGGCGAGCCGCTCGGTCAGCTCGGCGTGCTCGGCGCGCAGCTCGTCGATGCGGTCGTCGTCGCCCTCCAGCTCGGTGAGCCGCGCCGCCGACCGCCGCGCCCACTCCAGCACCTCGGCGGCGGTGGCGTCCGTCCCGCCGTACTTGCGGATCAGCGCGGTCACGTCGGCCCGCCGCTCCTGGACGACCGCGAGCCGCGCCGGGTCGGCGTCCACGGACTCGGCGTAGGCGGCGAGGTCGGTGCCGACGTCGTTGACGAGGTACCCGGCCTCGGCGAGCCGGTCGGCGAGCCCCGCCAGCTCCGGGTCGTGGTCGCGGACGGCGTCCAGCGCGTTGCGGGCCTGGCCGAGCAGCCCGGTCACGTTCGCGGCCTCGATCGCAGCGGACGGGTCGCCGAGCAGCGCCTCGTGCGCGGTGTCGGCGGCGCCGCGCAGCGCGTCGGCGTGCCCGAGCCGCTCCTCCTCGGCGGCGAGGTCGGCCTCCTCGCCTTCCTTCGGGTCGACCTTCTCGATCTCCTCCAGGCCGAAGCGGAGCATCTCCGCCTCCTGGGCGCGCTCGCGGGCGCGGGTGGTCAGCTCGTCCAGCAGCGCGGTGACCTGCCGGTGCCGCTGGTACGCCGCCGTGTACGCGCGCATCGGCTTGGTCAGCGCGGCGCCCGCGTACCGGTCGAGCGCGCCGCGCTGCCGGGACGCCTGCAGCAGCCGCTGCTGGTCGGACTGCCCGTGCACGGCGACCAGGTCGTCCGCGAGGTTGATCAGCACGTTCACCGGGACGGACCGGCCGCCGAGGAACGCGCGGGAGCGGCCCTCGGCCGACACCGACCGGGTCACGATCAGCGCGCCGTCGTCCAGCTCGCCGCCGGCCTCCTCCACGCGCTCCACCACGCGCCCGCCGGGGTCGACGATGATCCGGCCCTCGACGGTGGCGCGGTCCGCGCCCGGCCTGACCCGCTGCGGGTCGGCGCGCCCGCCGAACATCAGGCCGAGGCTGGTGACCACCATGGTCTTGCCCGCCCCGGTCTCGCCGGTCACGACGTTGAATCCCGGGGACAGGTCGAGCACGGCCTCATCGATCACGCCGAGGCCCTCGATCCGGACCTCATCGACCATCGGACGCACCAGCGTCACAACCCTCCGCAAAACAGTTCCCGGATCAGTGTCCCTCCGGGGGCCGAACCCCGCACCCCCGGGCGACTTCGTCGGATCAGTGCCTGTGGAGATTATCCCCTCTGATCGCCGGACGCCTCCCCGCCGATCGGGGGGCGGTCCGCGACCTGCGAGTCCTCCAGCGGAGGGGACGGGAAGGCCGGCTGCCTGACCCGGCCGCGCCAGCCCGTCACGGGCAGCCCGAACTTCGTCACGAGCCGGTCGGTGAACGGGGTGAGGTGCAGTCGCGCCAGCCGCACCGGCTCGGCGCCCCGCCGGACCTCCACCCGCACGCCCGGCTGCAGGTCGAGGGTGCGGCGCCCGTCGCACCACAGGACGGCGCGCGGCGTCCCCGGCAGCACCTCCACGGCGACCAGCGAGCGCGGCGACACCACCAGCGGGCGCGCGAACAGCGAGTGCGCGCTGATCGGCACGACCAGCATCGCCTCGACCTCCGGCCACACCACCGGGCCGCCAGCGGAGAACGCGTAGGCGGTCGACCCGGTCGGCGTCGCGCACACCACCCCGTCGCAGCCCCAGTTCGACAGCGGCCGCCCGTCGATTTCGGCGACGACCTCCAGCATCCGCTCCCGCTCGGCCTTCTCGATGCTCGCCTCGTTCAGCGCCCACGTCGTGCCCAGCACGGTGCCGTTGAGGCGGGCGGTGACGTCGACGGTCATCCGCTCCTCGACGTCGTAGCGGCGGGTCACGACCCGGTCGACGGTGGCGGCGAGGTCGTCGCGCTCCGCCTCGGCGAGGAACCCGACGTGGCCGAGGTTGACGCCGAGCAGCGGGGTCCCGGCGGTGCGGGTCAGGTCGGCGGCGCGCAGCAGCGTCCCGTCCCCGCCGAGGACCATGACGACCTCGGCGTCCTCGGCGGCCGCCGCGGTGCTCGGCATGACGTCCACGCCCGCGGCGCCGATCGCCGCGGCCTCGCCGTCCAGCACCCGGACGCAGATCCCGGCCTCGCTGAGCCGCTCGATGACCAGCTGCGCGCTGCGGACCGCCTCCGGCCGCCCGGTGTGCGTCACGACCAGCACCGACCTCTTGCTCATGCTCTCGCCCCACTCCCCGCCGCGCTCACGCGTGCTGCCCTCTGGACGGACATCGCTCCGAGGGACGTTCCCGGTTCGGACGCCTTCTGTACGCGCCGCGGCCCGAAGTCGATCATTGCGGGCCGTCCGCGACGGCCTTGGCGAGGTCGGCCTCGTCCAGCGGCGGGGCCTCCGCGCGCAGCCACAGGAAGTACTCCACGTTCCCGGACGGGCCCGGCAGCGGGCTCGCCGTGACCCCGCGGACGCCGAGGCCGAGCGTCTCCGCGTGCGCGGCCACGCCCCGCACCGCGCCGGCGCGCAGCTCCGGGTCGCGGACGACGCCGCCCGCGCCGACCCGGTCCTTGCCGACCTCGAACTGCGGCTTCACCATCATCGCGAAGTCGGCTCCGGGCGCCGCGCACGCGCGCACCGGCCCGAGGACGAGCTTCAGCGAGATGAACGACAGGTCGCCGACGACGAGATCCGGAAGCGCGTCGCCGAGCATCTCCGGGCGCAGGTCGCGGACGTTCGTCCGCTCCAGGACGGTGACGCGCTCGTCCGTGCGGAGGGACCAGGCAATCTGCCCGTAGCCGACGTCCACGGCGTACACGCGCGCGGCTCCGGCCCGGAGCAGGACGTCGGTGAACCCGCCGGTGGACGCGCCGGCGTCCAGGCATATGCGGCCTTTGACGGCCAGGCCCTCGAACGCCTGGAGGGCGCCGGCGAGCTTGTGGCCGCCGCGCGAGACGTAGTCGGGGCCTTCGTCGGCGTCCGCCACGACGATCGCGGCGCCGGTCTCGACCTGCGTGGCGGCCTTCTCCGCCGCCCGCCCGCCGACCCGGACCCGGCCGTCGCCGATCAGCCGCCCGGCGTGCTCCCGCGACCGCGCCAGGCCGCGCCGGACCAGCTCCGCGTCCAGGCGGCGCCTAGTGCCCATCGCCCCGGCTCATGGACGGGGGCGGAGCGCGTCGGGAAAGCCGGGACGCGTCGCCTGCTGTGCCTGGGTGGGCTGCGGCGCCTGGCCGGGGTGTACCGGCTCGCCAGGCTGTGGCGGCTGGGCGGGGCGCGGCACGTGCGGCGGCTGCGGCTCGTCCTGGTCGGCGGAGGCGAGGAGCTCCTGCAGCCGCTGGTGGACGTCCTCGTAGATCTCCACGTGCTCGGGGACGGCCCGCGCGCCCAGCTCGCCGAGGCGGGCGACGGCGGCGTCCACGCGCGGGTCGCCGGTCGGGCCGGGCGGCGGGACGGCCGGGAACTCCGGCTCCTCCGGGGCGGGCCGCGGCTCCGGCGCGCGCTCCGGGGCGGCCGGGACCGCCGGCTCCTCCGCGGCCTCGTCGGACATCACGTTTACCTCCCAGTAGACCCTCCGCGCCCGCGTGCGAGTCGCTTCCGCGTCATCCTGAACGCTACCGTCCCTGAACGACATCGTTGTCGAGGGAACGGGGAACGGCCTGACCATGGCGAACGAGGAGGAGTGCCGCGCGGCGCTCGGCCGCGTCGCGGCCCGCCTGGCGGAGGTGGACGCCGACCGGCTCGCCGAGCACGTGGTCGAGCGGACGATCAGCTGCCGCGTCCCGGACCTCGGGCTGGTCTACCGCACCCGGCTCCACGCGGGCGGCCTCGACCCGTTCGAGCTGGACGGCAACCCGAAGGACGCCGAGGTCCGCCTCACGGTGAACAGCGACGACCTCGTCGCCCTGGCCGCCGAGGAGCTGAACCCCACCAAGGCGTGGGCCGAGGGCAGGCTCAAGATCGAGGCGAGCATCTTCGACCTCCTCCGCCTCCGCAAGCTGCTGTGATCTACAGGCCGAGAGCGTTCAGAGGCGCGGTGAGGGCTTCCCTGGGCGGGGGCGTGTCCGTTTCCCAGGCGGCGGAGGCCAGGGCGCGGAGGCCGTCGTAGGGGTCGCCCGAGCCGTCGATCGTGAACGCTTCGCCGTCGCGGCGGGCCGTCCAGCCGCGGCAGCGGTGGCCGCCGCCCTCCCGGACGATCCCCGGGTGCGGGACGAGGAGGCCCGTCAGGTCGGGGGCCAGGTACGTGGGGCGCCGGTTCGGCGGGGCGGTGAGGGCCTGCATGGGGTCGGTGACGCCGGTGAACACGAGGAGGCTGTCGGCGCCGCCGTTGCGGGCGCCCTCGATGTCGGTGTCGAGGCGGTCGCCGACCACGAGCGGGCGGCGGGCGCCGGTGCGCAGGACCGACTCCTCGTGCAGCGGGCGTTCGGGCTTGCCGGTGACGATCGGCTCGACGCCGGTCGCGGAGCTGATCACGCGGAGCAGGGAGCCGTTGCCGGGATGCGGGGGCCCGTCGCCGCCGGGGATGGTCAGGTCGCCGTTGGAGCCGACGAACAGCGCGCCCCTGCTGACGGCCTGCGCGCCTTCGGACAGCAGCCCGTACCCGACGTCCGGGTGGAAGCCCTGGACGACGGCGGCGGGACGTCCGGCCGCGGTCGACACGGGGCGCAGGCCCTGCGCGTAGAGGGCGTGCCGCAGGCCCGTGCCGCCGACCACGAGCACCTCGGACCCGGCGGGCAGCCGCTCGGCGAGGAGGCGGGCGGCGGCCTGGGCCGAGGTCACCACGTCCTCCGCGTCCGCCGGGACGCCGACGTGGGTGAGGAGTTCGGCGACGGCGGACGGGGTCCGCGAGGCGTTGTTGGTCACGAACGCCAGCCGCTGCCCCGCCGCGCGGGCCTTGGCGAGCGACTCAGCCGCCGCCGGGACGGCCCTGCGGCCGACGTAGACGACGCCGTCGAGGTCGAGCAGGGCGACGTCGTACGCCTCGCACAAGGGCCGGTCGCTGCCTTTCATGAAACTCCTTGTCAACGCCGTCAGCGGCGGAATTTGAGGGTGGCCCTGGCGTGGCGGAGCGCCTTCGCGTAGTCGGGGTTCTCGGGACGCATCGCCGCGGCGAGCGCGAGATGCTCCACCGCGCCCTCGAAGTCGCCCATCCGGCTGAGGGACAGCCCGAGCCCGAACCGGGCGTAGTCCTCGGCGGGCTCCTCCTCGACGATCCCCCGGAAGCTCTCCGCCGCCGCGCCGAACTGCCGCACCCCGAACTGGGCGCGGGCGAGCGCCTCCCGGATGCTGTGCGACCTGGGCTCGGCGTCCGCGGCCCTGGTCAGCAGCTGCAGCGCCGCTCCCGCGCTGCCCGACCTGAGCAGTTCCAGCCCCCGCGTGTACCACTCGTAGACGCCGCCGGCGGGCGGGTCGGCATGCTCGCCGAGGTCGTCCCGCGGGGAATCCTCCGGCCTTTCCCGCCCTTGATGATTCATGTGGATCTCCCCTCGGAATTCGACCGTACCCGCCAAGCCTCCGGGCGCCCTCCGACCATTAGCATTCCCAGGATGGACGACGACCTTTCCTCCGGGCTCGACCTCGACGGGCTCCCCCCGGAGGAGTTCAGCGCCCGCGTTTTCGGGACGTCCGGGCCGCGGACGGGCGGCGGCCTGGAGCTCGCGCCCTTCCGCGGCGTCCGCTTCGTCCCCGAGATCGCCGGCGACCCGGCGTCGGTGACCATGCCGCCGTACGACCTGATCGACGAAGCGGCGGCGACGCGGCTGCTGGCGGAGGGCGGGCACAACATCGTCCGGCTGAACCTGCCGCACACGGCCGGGGAGAGCTACGACGCGGCAGGCCGGCGGCTGCGCCGGTGGCTGGACGAGGGCGCGCTCACCATCGACGCCGACCCGGCCCTGTACGTCTACGAGGCGGCCGACGGCGACACGGTCCTGCAGCGCGGCCTGATCGGCGCGCTCGGGCTGCGCGCGGAGGCGGACGGGGTCGTGCTGCCGCACGAGAACGTCTTCCCGGGTCCGGTCCGCGACCGGCTCGCGCTGATGACCGCCGCGAACGCCAACCTGGAGCCGATCTTCCTGGTGTACGAGGGCGGCGGCGACGCGGCGCGGATCGTGGACGGCGCGACCGCCGGGACGCCTCTGATGGAGTTCCTCGCGGACGACGGGCTCTCCCACCGGCTGTGGCGCGTCGACGACCCCGCCCTGCACGCGCGCGTCGCCGCCGATCTGCGCGACAGGCAGGCGCTCATCGCCGACGGCCACCACAGGTACGCCACCTACCGCGCCCTGCAGTCGCGCCGTCACTCCGCGGGCGACGGCCCCGGCCCCTGGGACTCGGGCCTGGCGATGCTCGTCGACTCCACGCGCTATCCGCCGAATCTGGACGCGATCCACCGCGTCCTGCCGGGTCTCCGTCCCGACCAGGCCGTGGAACGCGCACGCAAGGTTTTCCGCGTCACCGGCTTCCCGGATGAGGCCGCCGCCCTGGAAGCTCTGGCGGCCGCGCCGCGGCCGGCGTTCCTGCTCGGCGGCGGCGACGGCGTGCATCTGCTCACCGAGCCCGATCCCGATGCGTTGAGACGCTCCATGCCGTCCGAGCATTCGCCGCGCTGGCGCGGGCTCGACACGGCCGTTCTCGACCATCTCCTCATCGGGAACGTGTGGAACGTCCCGGAGAACGAGGACGCCATCGACATCGTGCACCACGACGCGTCGGCCGCCATCGCCCGCGCGCGGCGCAGCGGCGGGACGGCCGTCATCCTCAACCCGCTCAAGGTCGAGGACGTCCTGGCCGTGGCGGGCGAGGGCGAACGCGTGCCCCGCAAGTCCACGTCGTTCGGCCCCAAGCCGCGCACCGGCCTCGTCCTGCGCCTCCTCGAGCCGTGACGATGGACACCACGACCACGATCACGCCGCTCGGCGGGGACGTCTACGAGATCGACACGCGGATGGCCGGCTACACCGGGATCACCGCCGGATACCTGATCCTGTCCGACCGGCCGTGCCTGGTGGAGCCCGGCACGTCCGGTTCCGCGCCCGTCGTGCGGCAGGCACTGCGGGAGCTGGGCGTCGGGCCGGACGATCTCGCGTCCGTCGTGGTGACGCACATCCACCTCGACCACGCGGGCGGCGTCGGGGACATCGCGCGCATGTACCCGGGCGCTGAGGTCGTCGTCCACGAGAAGGGCGCCCGGCACCTGGTCGACCCGGAGCGGCTCATGCGCAGCGCCCGGATGGTGTACGGCGACAGCCTCGACACCCTGTTCGGCGAGCTGAAGCCGACGGACGCGGCGCGGATCCGGGCCGTCGAGGACACCGGCGCCGTCGACCTCGGCGGCGGGCGGCGCCTGGAGTCGCACTACTCCCCCGGCCACGCCAAGCACCACGTCGGCCTGATGGACTCGCAGACCGGCGACCTGTACGTCGGCGACGCCGCCGGCATCTACATCCCCGAGACCGCGGACGTGCGGCCCGCGACGCCGCCGCCCGACTTCGACCTCGACACCGCGCTGAAGTCGCTCGGCCGGTTCCAGGCGCTGGGCCCGCAGCGGCTGCTGTTCGCGCACTACGGGCCCGTGTCGGACGTCGGCGGGACGCTGGAGCGGTCGGCGGAGGAGCTGCGGATCTGGGTCGACACCGTCCGGGACGCCAGGGACCGGGGCCTCGACCTCGACCACGCGGTCGCGATGGTCGTCGACCGCACCAAGGACCGCTACGCCATCACGGCCGACGACGCCGACCCGGAGCTGGCCGCCAAATACGAGGTCCTGAACAGCGCGGAGAGCAACGTCGCGGGCATCATGCACGCCCTGAACAGGCACGCCTGACGGCGCGTCACCCGTCCTGCGGAGGGGGCTCCTCGCCGTCCGGTTTCGGCTCCAGGAACAGCGCGGGCGCCTCCGGGGCCTCCTCGTCCGGGGCCTCGACGGTCTCGGGCTCGGGCGGCCTGAACACGAAGTCGACCGGCGACACGTCCTCGACCTCGTCGGTCAGGACCTCTTCGGTCACGACCTCGTCAGTTGTGGGCTCGTCGGCTATGGCCTCTTCGGCGTCGGCCTCTCCGGCGTCGGCGCCTTCGGATTCGGCGTCGTCGGTGTCGACGATCTGGAGCCCGTCGAGTTCGGCGTAGCGCTCGGCGGCGTCGGTCTCGCCGTCCCGGTCGGCCGCGGCGGCGCGCGCGAACCAGTCGGCCGCCTCCGCTTCGCGTCCGGCCTCCGCGAGCGCGTCCGCGTAGGCGTAGAACAGCCGGACGGACCACGGCCGGAGCCGGCGGTCACGAAGCTCGGGGATCTGCAGCGTCACGACGGCGGCGTCGGGCTGCCCGAGGTCGCGGCGGACGCCCGACTCCACGATGCGCAGCTCGATGCGTCCCATCGGGTCGAGGTTCTTCGCCTCCGGCGACTTGATCAGGTCCAGGGCGCGTTCGGGACGGCCGAGACCGCGCTCGCAGTCGGCCATCACCGGCAGGTACGCGTCGTCGCCCATGCTCAGCCGCCGCGCGGCCCGCAGCTCCGCGAGCGCCTCCGCCCATTCGCCCGCGTGGTAGGCGGCGATGCCCGCCGCCTCCCGGACGACCCCGACCCGCGACGCGAGCCGCCGCGCGGCCCGCGCGTGCTTGTAGGCGCGCTCGGGCTCGTCCTCGGCGAGCCTTCCGGCCATCACCAGGTGGCGGGCGACCTTCGTGGCCAGCTCCTTCGGCAGCGTGCGCAGCTCGGCGCGGGCGTCGGCGTCCAGTTCCTCGCCGGTGACGTCGTCCGGAAGGAGCGGGTCGTCGTGCTTCGGCGCGGGGCGTTCACGCTCGTCGGAGCGGGGCCGCCGGTCGTCGCGCCGGTCTCGGGGCGGGCCGGATGGGCGTCCGCCGGTGGGGCGTCCGCCGCCGCGCCTGTCGCGGTCTCCCGGACGCCCGTCGCGCTTGCCGTCGAACCGGCGTCCGCCGCCGCCGCTGCTGCTGCCGGGACGCCGCTCGTCCCGGCCGCCGCGCTCGTCACGGTCTTGGAAACGGCGCCCTTGCGGGCGTCCCTCGTAGCGGCGCTCGCCCTGGCCGCCGCCCGTCCGGGGTCCGCTCGGACGCCCTTCGCGGCGCGGCCCGCCGCCGCCCGAACGCTGACCGCCGCCGCTTGGCCACCGCCCCTGGCCCTGGCTCTGACCTTGGCCTTGGCCGGTGCGGGGGCCTCGGGGCCCGGCGGGACGGCCTTCGCGCCGTTCACCGCGCGGACCGCCCGGACGGCTCTCCCGGCGGTCGTCGGAGCGTCCTTCACGCGAATCGCCGCGCCGGTCGTCGGAGCGTTTGAACGGACGGCCGGGCGTGCGGTCGTCGCGCTTGCCGCGCGCCTCCCGGTCCTTCCAGCCGCCGCCGGACGGACGTCCGCGATCGCCCTTCGGCCCGCCTGCGCGGAATCCGCCGGCCTTCGGTCCACCCGACTTCGGCCCACCTGATTTCGGGCCGCCCGTCCTCGGGCCGCCGCCCTTCGGTCCGCCGGCGCGGGGCCCGCCTGAGCGCGGTGCGCCCGAGCGCGGTGCGCCCGAGCGCGGTGCGCCTGATCGGGGTGCGCCCGACCGGGGCCCGCCTGAGCGGGGTGCGCTTCCGCGAGGACCGCCGCCGCTCTTGCCTGAGCCGGAGCCGCCGGGCCCGCCACGGGCGTCGCCCCCACGACGGGAAGGCGGTCTCCGCCCCCCGTCACCGCCCCGCCGCTCACGGTCCTCACCGCCGCGGGCGTCGTTTTCCGCGCTCATCACGTCCGTCACTGTTCTCGAAGATGGTTCGTGGACCCCTGCAACCCCTGCAGCCTACTTCGCGGCTCCACGGCATGCGTCGACGGCCGCCCGAAAAACGGCGCGACCTGTGCGTTGCAGCGATTTGCGAAAAGGGTGAGAAAAATCATCGCGCGGAAGGCTTCCGCTTCGATGCTTCCAGTGGCCATTCCTGCCGAATGCGCCGATCAGCCATTCCATCAGATCCGGCCCGATTGTCAAAACCGGGCCTTTCTCGGCCACGGCGACGTCATCGGACGCGGCCGGTCAAGCTACGCTCTCCCGGCGGGCACGTCAAATCGATGTCCGGCCCGATCCGCGTGGACGGATTCCTGCGGCTCGGCGGGAACCTGACGTGCGCGACGACCATCTACCTTCTTGGATTAACCAGCCCACGCACGGAGGTACCCCGATGTCCTACCCACCGCCGCCGCCCACGAGCCCCGAGTACGGGGCCGGCAGCCCGCCCCCGAATTACCTCGTCTGGTCGATCCTGACGACGATCCTGTGCTGCCTTCCCGCCGGGGTCGTGTCGATCGTCTTCGCCGCGCAGGTCAACTCCAAGTGGTCGGCCGGAGACCAGGCGGGCGCGTACAAGGCGTCCAACAACGCCAAGACGTGGGCGATCGTGTCGGCGGTCGTCGGCCTGATCGTCGGCGTCCTGTCCTTCATCTACACGCTGTCGAGCGGCGGCTGATCGATGGCGCCCGGCCGCCGGGCCGCCCCGCCCCGGCCGGGCGGGCGGCCATCCGGAGCCCGAGGGGAGCCCCGCGACCGCGCCGCGGTCGCGGGGGCGCTCCGCCTGCTCCGGCCGGGCGCCGTCCTGGTCGCCGCCGTCGCGGCCGTGTCCTATGTCGCCGCGGTCGACCCGAACGAGGACGGCCACTACCCGACCTGCCCGTTCCTCTCGGTGACCGGGCTGCAGTGTCCGGGCTGCGGCTCGATGCGGACCGTCCACGCCCTCGCCCGCGGCCGGATCGACGACGCCGTCGGGCTGAACGTCCTCGCCGTGGCGGCGATCCCCCTCATGGCGTTCTTCTGGCTCCGGTGGGCGCGGGCGCGCGCCCTGGACCGCCCGGTCAGGACGAAGGCGTCCCATCCCGCGCTGATCTGGGCGCTCTTCGGGACGATCATGCTGTTCTGGCTGGTGCGCAACCTGCCGTTCGGCTCGTTCCTCGCCGCGTGACCCGGGTCAGGTGACGGGGACGATCCTCGCGCCGGTGAGGCGGCCGGCGCGGATGTCGAGAAGGCCGATGGTGCCGTGCGGCTGGCGTCGCCGGTCGGTGGGCGATCCGGGGTTGAAGACGCGGACGCCGTCGCCGGTCTCGTCCAGCGGGATGTGCGAGTGCCCGAAGACGACGAGGTCGGCGCCGGGGAACCAGCGGCGCATCCGGGCGGTCCGGCCGCGGGCCTGGCCGCTGTCGTGGACCATCGCGACCGCGAGGCCGTCCAGGTCGAGTTCGAGGCGCTCGGGCGCGCCCCACGCGGCGACGTCCGGCCCGTCGTTGTTGCCTAGGACGGCGTGGACGGGCGCGTACTCCGCGAGCTCGTCCAGGACGGACGCCGTGCACACGTCGCCCGCGTGCAGGATCACGTCGGCGCCGCGCAGGTGCTCGGCCACCCGCGGCGGGCACGACTTCCAGCGCCGGGGCGCGTGGGTGTCGGAGACGGCCACCGCTCTCATGTGACCCATTGTGGTCCGGGCGCCGGACGCCGCTGTCACCGCGGTCTTCGGAGGCGATTCCCGGCGGGTGATTTTGCCACGGCGCGCCCTATACACCAGTGGGAAACAACTGTAAGCACCCTGTCATTACGTAGGGCTGACGGCCGGAGTTAGGCTCTGAATTCCTCGCGTTCGCCCAGGAGGATTCCGGCCGTACGCCCCCGGTCGTTCCGACACGGCGACCCAGCACCGCGAGGACAGTGGGACGGCCAGGTCCCGAGGTGGATGATCCACTCCCTTGCACCGGCCCCGGGACCCGGCCGCTCCCGCGCACCTACGCCCCTTCCGCCACCCCCGGGTCGGCGATCGTCGTGGTGCCGGCGCCGGTCGTCGGCAGGCCCGCGGCGCGCCACGCGCGGAAGCCGCCCGCGACGTCGGTGGCGCGGGTCAGCCCGAGGTCGCGCAGGGACGCGGCTGCCAGGCTGGAGGTGTAGCCCTCCGAGCACAGCACGATGACGCGCAGCCCGTGCCCGGTCGCCTGGGGCAGCCGCGCGTCGGACGCGGGGTCGAACCGCCATTCGAGGACGTTGCGTTCCACGATCAGCGCGCCGGGCACCTCGCCCTCGTCCGCCCGCTGGGCGGCGGGACGGATGTCGACCAGCACGGCGCCGCCGAGCGTCTCCGCGTGGGCCTGGGCGGGGTCGAGGCGTTCGAGCCGTTCGCGCGCCTCGGCAAGGACCTCATCGATCGTTCGAGCCATGCGGTCAAGCATGGCATCTCGGCGGGACCCGGCCTGTGAGCTGCGCCTCAGCCCGCGAGTTGCGCCTCGGCGGCGGCGAGCTGCGCCTCAGCCGGTGAGCTGCGCTTCGGCCGCGGCGAGGATCTCCTGGACGCGCAGGCCGTGCGCGGCGTCGAGCGGGGGCCGGGGGCCGCCGCGCACGGCGGCGGCGAACTCGGCGGCCATCACCGGGAACGCGTCGTCGTCCAGTTCACTCCAGTCGATCTGCGCGGTCCCCTTCCGCCCGTAGACCTCGACGCGGGGCGGTACGGGGTCGTCCGCCCGCGCCATCGACAGGGCCACCTGGCTCGTCGCGCCGCCTTCGTGCTCCAGCGTCAGCGCCACCCAGGCCAGCCGGTCGCCGTGCGCGTGGACGGCGGTGACCCGGCCGAGCGAGGCGTCCAGGAGGTCGATGATGTGGGGGCCGTAGTCGAGCAGCGGGCCCTTCTCCAGCCTCCAGGGGGTGGCGAAGGGGCCGCCCTTCAGCGCCGACGCGATGAACGTGCCGAAGCCGCCGAACGGCTCCAGTTCCCGTGCCCGGTCGACGAAGGCGCGGGCGGCGCGCGAGTAGCGGAGGCTGAACACCATCTGCGAGACGACGCCCGCGTCGGCGACGGCGCCGGCCAGGCGGCGGGCGCCGTCCAGGTCCATGGCGAGGGGCTTCTCCAGCAGGACGGCCTTGCCCGCGCGGGCGGCGCGCGCGGCGAGGTCGGCCTGCACGTCCGGGGGGACGCAGAACGCGACGGCCTCGCACGCGTCGAACAGGTCCTCGATCCGGGCGAACGAGGGCGCGCCGTGCTCGCCGGCCAGCGCGGCGGACGCGTCCGGCCGTCGCGCCCACACGCCCGCCAGCCGCGTGGACGGCCCCGCCGCCAGCACGGGCGCGTGCACCATCCCGGCCCAGGGCCCGGCCCCGACCAGCCCCACCGCCACAACGTCGCTCATGGGGCAAACCTAGACGATCGTTGCGTGACCCCGGTCAGCCGAGCTGGACGCCGAAGAACAGTGCGGCGAGCGCGCCCACTGCGCCAAGTGCGCCCCAGGCGGCGAGGCCGGCCTTGGACGTGGCGCGGGTGTGCAGGAACGCGGCGACCCCGGACAGCAGCACGAACACCAGCTTCACCTCCAGGGTCCGCTGCGCGGCGTCGCCGAGGTCGCCCTCGGTGAGGTTCCAGACGCCGGTGAGCACGAGGACGGCGAACGCGGGCCAGGCGATCGTGTTGAAGCGGCGCGCGGCGACCTTGGTGACGCCCTCGTAGCCGCGCAGCGCCGGGACGAGCGCGCCGAGCGTGATCTGCCCGCCGACCCAGATCGTCGCGGCGAGCACGTGAAGGAAGATCCGGATGTCGGCGGCGGTGACGGCAAGCACGAGTGGGACGCTATCGCCCGCGTCCGCCGCGTCCCGCACCACCCCGGGGAATCCCGGCCGGACGCGCCGGACGCGCCGGACGCGTCAGGTGATCCGTTCCCAGCCCCGCGGGGTGCGGTGCATGCCGAGCTGCTCGTCGCGGCTGCGGTAGACGATGTAGGGGCGGGTCAGGTAGCCGATCGGGGCCGTGAGCATGTGCACGAGGCGCGTGAACGGCCAGATGCAGAAGAGCGCGAGCGCGCTGAGGGCGTGGAGCTGGAACAGGATCGGGACGCCGGTCATGAGGTCGGGGTCGGGCTGGAAGTAGAAGATCGACCGGAACCACGGGGAGACCGTCTCGCGGTAGTTGTAGCCGCCGCCGAGCAGGTTCGCGACGACGGTGGCGGACAGCCCGAGCACGATCGTCAGCGTCAGCACCGCGTACATGAGCTTGTCGTTGCGGGTGGTGACGGAGAAGACCGGGCCGACCGTGCGCCGCCGGTAGACGAGGATCGCGAGGCCCGCGAGGGTGCAGACCCCGGCGACGGTCCCGAGGATCAGCGCGATGGCGTGGTAGGCGGTCTCGCCGATGCCGGCGGCCTCCGTCCAGCTCTCGGGGATGAGGATGCCGCCGATGTGGCCGAGCAGGACGACGAGGATGCCGAAGTGGAACAGCGGGCTGCCGACGCGCAGCAGGCGGCTCTCGTAGAGCTGGGACGAGCGGGTCGTCCAGCCGAACTTGTCGTACCGGTACCGCCAGATGTGCCCGAGGACGAACACCGCGATCGTGACGTAGGGCAGCGCGACCCACAGCAGGACGCCGGTCACGACGGCATCCCCAGGAGGACGGGCCCGGAGCCGCCCGGCCCGTAGGGCGCGAGGCCGACCTGTTCTTCGGGTGGGCCTTCGGCGATGAGGCGGGCGATGGCCTGTTCGGTGCGGCCGGTGAGCGGCGGGAGCGTCGCGGTGACCGCGTCCAGGACGGGCGTCCAGGGTGACGCGGATTCGGTGAGGGCGAGGCGGAGGAGTTCGAGTCCGGCGCGGTGTTCGAGAAGGAGGCGTCGGCCTTGGGCGAGGTCGCCGGTGGCGGCGAATTCCAGGACGACGGCGAGGTGGTCGGGGAGTTCGCCGTCGTCCAGGACGAGCCCGGCCGCCGCGTAGGCCTGTTTGAATCGCAGCAGCGCCATTCCGCGCTTGCGGGTGTCGCCGTAGGCGTAGTAGGTGAGGTAGAGGCAGCAGCGTTTGCGGTGGTCGAAGGTGGCGACGTAATCGGCCGCCAAGTCGGGTGGCGGTGTCTCGTCCAGGTGGTCGAGGAACCGGGTCAGGGGCGTCGCGGCCGGTGCGGGCAGGGTGTCGGCGGCGCGGCGCAACAGTGGGCGCTGTCCCAGCAGTTCGTCGTCGGGGTAGCCGAGCAGCAGCGACGCGGCTTGCCAGGCCGTGGCCAGTTGGGCGTCGGTGAAGCCCGGTTTGCTCGCGGATCTGATCCTCACGGTTTGGGCTCCGTTTCGGCGTCGCCGGAGTCGGCGGGCGGATTCCCTTCGGGAGGCTCGTCCTTGCGTTCGGGGAAGAGCCCGGCGGGGGCGCCCTTGCCGTCCCAGTTGAGGAGGTTGACGCGGTGGCGCTTGTCGGCGGGGTCGGCCGGGTGGTCGGAGGTCTGCCGCTGGCGCAGCATGTGGAAGTTCTCCACCGCGATCGGGTTGGCGCCGCCGGACGTCTCGCCGAACGGCCCCGACCCGCCGCCGCTGCCGGAGCCGCCCATGCCCGGGCCTCCCTCATAGTTCAGCGCGCAGTCGGTGGCGAGTTCTTCGAGGTCGTGGGCCTGCTCGGCGTGCGCGGTGGGGATGACGTACCGCTCGTCGTACTTGGCCAGGGCGAGCAGCCGGTACATGTCGTACATCGCCTCGCCGGTCATGCCGACGCGGGCGGGGACGGCCTCGTCGGGGTCGCGGCCGAGGTTGATGTCGCGCATGTAGGCGCGCATCGCGGCCAGGCGGTGCAGGACGGCGTCGACCGGCGCGGTGTCCCCGGCGGTGAACAGCTCGGCGAGGTACTCGACGGGGATGCGCAGCGCGTCGATCGCGGCGAACAGGTTGGCGGCGTGCTCGGCGTCGTGGCCGGTGTCGCGGACGACGTCCACCACCGGTGACAGCGGCGGGATGTACCAGACCATCGGCATCGTCCGGTATTCGGGGTGCAGCGGCAGCGCGACCTTGTAGGTGTTGATGAGTGCGTACACCGGGGAGCGCTGCGCCGCCTCGATCCAGTCGCCGGGGATGCCTTCGCGTTCGGCGGCCGCGATCACCTGCGGGTCGGCCGGGTCGAGGAACACCTCGCGCTGCGCCTCGTACAGGCCGGTGTCATCGGGGGTGGACGCCGCTTCAAGGACCTTGTCGGCGTCGTAGAGGATCAGGCCGATGTAGCGCAGCCGTCCGACGCAGGTCTCGGAGCAGACGGTGGGGATGCCGACCTCGACGCGCGGGAAGCAGAACGTGCACTTCTCGGCTTTGCCGGTGCGGTGGTTGAAGTACATCTTCTTGTACGGGCAGCCGGACACGCACATCCGCCAGCCCCGGCAGCGGTCCTGGTCGACCAGGACGATGCCGTCCTCGGTGCGCTTGTAGATCGCGCCGGACGGGCACGACGCCGCACACGACGGGTTGAGGCAGTGCTCGCAGATCCGCGGCAGGTAGAACATGAACGTCTGGTCGAACTCCAGCTTGACCTTGTCGGAGATCCGGGCCAGCACCACGTCCTGGTCGCCGTGCTCGGTCGAGCCACCCAGGTCGTCGTCCCAGTTGGCCGACCAGGTGATCTTCATGTCGTCGCCGGACAGCAGCGACTTGGGACGGGCGACGGGGGTGTGCTCCTGCAGCGGGGCGTTGGTGAGGGTCTCGTAGTCGTAGGTCCAGGGTTCGTAGTAGTCGGCGATGCCGGGGAGTTTGGGGTTGGCGAAGATGGTGAGCAGCTTGCGAAGGCGTCCGCCGCCCTTGAGCGCGAGGCGTCCGCGCTTGTTGAGCGTCCAGCCCCCGCGCCAGCGTTCCTGGTCCTCGTAGCGGCGGGGGTAGCCCTGGCCGGGACGGGTCTCGACGTTGTTGAACCACACGTATTCGACGCCGGACCTGTTCGTCCACGCCTGCTTGCAGGTGACCGAGCAGGTGTGGCAGCCGATGCACTTGTCGAGGTTCATCACCATCGCCATCTGCGCCATGACCCGCATCAGTACTCCACCTCCTGCGAGCGGCGGCGGATCACGGTGACCTCGTCGCGCTGGTTGCCGGTCGGGCCGAGGTAGTTGAACGCGAACGACAGCTGCGCGTATCCGCCGATCAGGTGCGACGGCTTGATGAGCAACCGGGTCAGGGAGTTGTGGATGCCGCCGCGCCGCCCGGACGTCTCCGCGCGCGGGACGTCGATCAGCTTGTCCTGGGCGTGGTACATGTACACCGTCCCCTCCGGCATCCGGTGGGACACGATCGCGCGGGCGACCACGACGCCGTTGCGGTTCACCGCCTCGACCCAGTCGTTGTCGCGCACGCCGATCTTGGCCGCGTCCGCGCCGCTCATCCAGATCGCCGGGCCGCCGCGCGCCAGCGACAGCATGAACAGGTTGTCCTGGTACTCGGAATGGATCGACCATTTGTTGTGCGGAGTCAGGTACCGGACGGTCAGCCCCAGCTCGCCCGTCTCGCCGAGTTCGGGCTCGCCGAACAGCGCGGTCATGTTCAGCGGCGGCCGGAACGTCGGCAGCTGCTCCCCGAGTTCGGCCATCCAGTCGTGGTCGAGGTAGAAGTGCTGGCGTCCAGTGAGGGTGTGCCAGGGCTTCAGGCGTTCGACGTTGATGGTGAACGGCGAGTAGCGGCGTCCGCCGCTTTCCGACCCCGACCATTCCGGCGAGGTGAGCACCGGGACGGGGCGGGCCTGGGTGTCGGCGAACGTGATCTGCGTGCCCTCGTGCTCGGCGGCCAGATCGGCGAGCCGCGTGCCGGTGCGTCGCTCCAGGGTGCGGAAGCCCTGCACGGCCAGGTGCCCGTTCGTCGTCCCGGAGAAGGCCAGGATCATCTCGCATGCCTGCACGTCCCGGCGCAGGGACGGGCGTCCGTCCGCCGGACCGCCGCGCACCACGCCGTTGGTGTGCTTCAGGTACTCGACCGGCCGCGCCAGGTCGAACGTGACGCCCTTGGTCGTCGCGCCGAGTCGTTCGGCGAGCGGGCCGAGGGCCGTCATCTTCGCCGCGACCGCCGGGTAGTCGCGCTCGACGGTGACGAGTTTCGGCATCGTCACACCCGGGACCGGCTCGCACTCCCCCTTCGCCCAATCGGCGACGCGGCCGTGCGGGGTGGCCATCTCGTCTTGCGTGTCGTGCAGCAGCGGCACCGCGACCACATCTTTGCGGACGCCGAGATGCCGCACGGCGAGGCGGCTGAACGCGGTGGCGATGTCCTGGAAGGCCCGCCAGTCGCTGCGGGTCTGCCACGGCGGCGCGATCGCCGGGTTGAACGAGTGCACGAACGGGTGCATGTCGGTGGTGTTGAGGTCGTGCTTCTCGTACCAGGTCGCGGCGGGCAGGACGACGTCGGAGTAGATGGTGGTGCTGGTCATCCGGAAGTCCAGCGACAGCAGCAGGTCGAGCTTCCCGGTCGGCGCCTCGTCCCGCCAGACGACCTCCTTCGGCCGGACGTCCGGGGCCGCCTCTGTCGCGCGGACGGCGTTGCCCGCGCCGAGCAGATGCTTGAGGAAGTACTCGTCCCCCTTGGCGGACGAGCCCAGCAGGTTCGACCGCCAGACCGTCAGCACGCGCGGGAAGTTCTCGGGCGCGTCGGGGTCCTGGCAGGCGAACTTCAGCCGGTCGGCCTTCAGCTCGTCCACGACGTGGTCGCCTGCCTGCTTCCCGGCTGCCTCCGCCTCGTCGGCCAGGTCGAGGGGGTTGCGGTCGAACGTCGGGTAGGACGGCATCCAGCCCAGCCGCGCCGCCTGCGCGATGACGTCGGCCGTCGAGCGTCCCGCGAGCTGCCCTCCGCCGGTCGCCGCCGAAAGGGTGCCCGCGCTGAAATGGTCGTAGCGGAACTGGCCGGTGTGCAGGTAGAAGAACGCGGTCCCGATCATCTGGCGGGGCGGACGCGACCAGTCCAGCGCGCCCGCGAGCTGCGCCCACCCGGTCACCGGACGGCATTTCTCCTGCCCGACGTAGTGCGCCCAGCCGCCGCCGTTCACGCCCTGGCAGCCGGTCAGCGTCGTCAGCGCCAGGAACGCCCGGTAGATCGTGTCGGAGTGGAACCAGTGGTTCGTCCCGGCGCCCATGATGATCATCGAGCGGCCATGCGACTCCTCGGCGTTGGCGGCGAACTCCCGTCCGATCCGCTCCGCCGCCTGCGCCGGGACGCCCGTGATGCCCTCCTGCCACGCCGGAGTGCACGGCTGCGACGCGTCGCCGTACCCGGACGGCCACGAACCGGGCAGCCCGTCCCGTCCGACCCCGTACTGGGCCAGCAGCAGGTCGTACACGGTTGTGACCAGATGACCACCGACGTCCCGCGCCGGTACTCCCCTGCGCACCGTCCCGGGCGCGCCGCCGGGAGCGTCGAAACGGGCCAGCTCGACCTCCACCGCTTCGCCGCCTTCGCAGGACAGCAGCGGGTCGGCGTCGCCCAAGTCCAGGTTCCACTTGCCCTGGCCCGACTCGCCGAACCGGAAGCCCAGCGACCCGTTCGGCACCAGCGGGCGGCCGGTCGCCGCGTCCAGGATCACGGTCTTGAACGCGGCATGCTCGGAATCGGCCTCGGCGCCCGGCAGGTCGGCGGCGGTGAGGAACTTGCCCGGCGTGTAGGCGTCGCCGTGCCGCTCCAGGCGCACCAAGAACGGCAGGTCGCTGTAGCGCTTCACATAGTCGACGAAATACGGGACCTGCCGGCCGACGAAGAACTCCTTGAGGACGACGTGCCCCATCGCCATCGCCAGCGCGCCGTCCGTCCCCGGCTGAGCGGCCAGCCACTCGTCGGCGAACTTGACGTTGTCGGCGTAGTCCGGGGACACCGCCACGACCTTCTGGCCCCGGTAGCGCGCCTCGGTCATCCAGTGCGCGTCCGGCGTCCGCGTGACCGGCAGGTTGGAGCCCCACATGATCAGGTACCCGGCGTCCCACCAGTCCCCCGACTCGGGTACGTCGGTCTGATCGCCGAACACCTGCGGGGACGCCACCGGGAGATCGGCGTACCAGTCGTAGAACGACAGCATCGTCCCGCCGATCAGCGACACGAACCGGGCGCCCGACGCGTGCGACACCATCGACATCGCCGGAATCGGCGAGAACCCCGCCACCCGGTCCGGCCCGAACTCCTTGATCGTGTGGACGTGCGCGGCGGCGATCATCTCCGTCGCCTCGTCCCACGACGCCCGCACCAGCCCGCCGCGCCCCCGCGCGCCCTTGTACGCGCGGGCCTTCTCCGGATCGGAGACGATCTCGCGCCACGCCGCCACCGGGTCACCCGTCCGCGCCCGCGCCTCCCGGTACAGCTCCAGGAGTACACCGCGTACATACGGATAGCGGACGCGTGTAGGCGAATAGGTGTACCAGGAGAACGACGCGCCCCTCGGGCAGCCGCGCGGTTCGTACTCCGGACGGTCCGCGCCCACCGACGGATAGTCGGTCTGCTGCGCCTCCCAGGTGATGATGCCGTCCTTGACGTACACCTTCCACGAACACGAACCCGTGCAGTTCACCCCATGCGTCGACCGCACCACCTTGTCGTGCGACCAGCGATCGCGGTAGAACGCGTCCGCCTCACGCCCGCCCTTCTTGGTCAGCGTCCGCAGATCCGGCGACACCCGCGCGCGCGTGAAGAATCTGCGCGTGCTCACGAGCGCGTCCTCCAGCGGCCCGTCCAGCCCCGGACGCCCCGGCCGTTCCGCCCGCGTGTCGTCGTCGCGCCTGCTCGTGCCCACTCTCGAATCCCTTCTCGCCCGCTAGGCGGCGGCCCGGTGGCCTTCGGCGGCGCGCCGGACGACCGTGGCGGTGAACACCGCGGCCCCCGCCGCCACGACCGCGAGCAGCGCGAGACCGACGGCGTAGGAGCCGTACGCCCCGTAGATCGAGCCCATCACCAGCGGCGGGACGAACCCGCCCAGGCCGCCCGCCGCACCGACCACCCCGGTGACCGCGCCGACCTTGTTCGCCGGAGCCAGCCGCGCCACCAGCGCGAACGTCGCTCCGCTGCCCGCGCCGAGCGCCGCCGCCATCGCCAGGAACGCGATCGTCCCCAGCGGCATCAACGGCGGCGCGAACGCCTGCACCGCCGCGCCCACGACCGTCACGACCAGGGACACGAGCATCACCTGCACCGCGCCGATCCGGTCCGACAGCCACCCGCCGACCGGACGCATCACCACCGCCAGCAGCACGAACCCCGCCATCCGGTTCGCCGCGTCCGACTGCGACAGCCCGTACTGCGTCTTCAGATACGTCGGCAGATACACCGAGAACGCCACATAGCCACCGAAGGCCACCGCGTACAGCGCCGACATCTGCCAGGTGACGCCCAGCCGCACCGTCGCCGCCAGCCGCTTGGCGAGCGGCTCGGTGGGCGGCGTCCGTCCGGGCGCCTCCTTCAGGACGAACCAGGA
This sequence comes from Actinomadura sp. 1N219, assembly GCF_044326405.1. Lineage (NCBI taxonomy): Bacteria > Bacillati > Actinomycetota > Actinomycetes > Streptosporangiales > Thermomonosporaceae > Actinomadura > Actinomadura sp. 1N219. The sequence continues at coordinate 179,242 of NZ_JBIRAY010000003.1, forward strand.
CACCACCGCGTACAGCGCGAGCAGGACGGCCATCACCTCGAACGGGAACTCCATGCCGTAGCGGTCGACCTCTTTGACCGTCGTCAGCGCGCTGATCGCGGTGCCGCCCATCCCGGCCCCGAACACGCCGATCGCGAACCCGCGCCGCTCCGGCGGGAACCACGCGTTCACGAACGGCACCCCCACCGCGAACGCCGTCCCGCCGACGCCCAGGAAGAACCCGCCGACCAGGAGCGCCGCCAGCGACGAGTGCCCCAGAAGCCCGAGATACAGGACGGGCACGATCGTGATGAGCGACACCACGGGGAACATCACGCGCCCGCCGAACCGGTCGGTCAGGGCCCCTACCGGGATCCGCCCCACCGACCCGACCACGACCGGCACCGCCACCAGTAGCGACTGCTCGAACGACGACAGCTCCAGCGAGTCCTTGAACCGCGGCCCCAGCGGGCTCAGCAACGCCCACGCCCAGAAGTTCACGGCGAACCCGAGCGTGGCCATGACCAGCATGACCATCGGCATGGCGCCGGCGCCGGACCGTCCCGGCCGCGCCGGTCCGGGCCCGGTCTCCTGCCGCGTCCTCGTCACCGTGCCGTCCCGCCTTCGCAGTCACCACCTCGGTCGCCGGGGATCTTCCCGGGGCTTCCGCGGATAACCGTGATCGGCTTCGGGCCGGGTCACTCGGGGCGGGGCCAGGCGCGTCCGGAGAGGCGTTCGATGTCGGTGTTGAACCGCTTGAGGTAGGCGGCGAAGGCGGCGACGTCGTCGGGCGTCCAGCCGGCCAGGACCTTGTCCAGGCCGCGGATGACGCCGTCGCGGTGCTCGGCGAGGCGCCGCTCGCCGGCGGCGGTGATGCGGAACTTGCGGGCGATGCCGCCGCCGGGGTCGGGGATGCGCTCCAGCAGTCCGGCGCGCGTCATCGCCGACGTCTGCCGGTTCAGGGTGGACTGGTCGAGCCCGAAGGCGTCGCTGAGCTCGCGGATCGACATCGGCCCTTCGGCGCGGACGCGGCTGAGCAGGATGTACGCACTCCGCTCCAGGTGCCCATGGTCCGCCCCGGCGCCGGCGGCGACCGCGAGGGAGTACCGGCCCAGCAGCATGGTCTCGTACTCGATCAGGTGCGTGGGTCTGTCCATCCCGGTCCTTCGCTCGGCCCCTATGTGCATCGTACACATGGGTCATATGTATGATGCACATCGTGTGTATCGTACATACACACAACACCTGAGCCGCCGAACCTGGAGAGACACACGTGGACGACCCCACACGCGCCGGCGCGCCCGCCGGACGTCCCGGCGGGATCGTGGCGGTGCTGGCGGTCGCCGGCGTCATCGCCGCGCTGATGCAGACCCTGGTGGTCCCGCTCATCGGCGAGTTGCCGCGGATGCTGCACACCACCGCGTCCAACGCCTCCTGGGCGGTGACGGCGACGCTGCTCGCCGGGGCGGTCGCGATCCCGGCGACCGGGCGGCTGTCCGACCTGTACGGCAAGCGGCGCATGCTGCTGATCTGCACGGTGCCGCTGATCGCGGGCTCGGTGCTGTGCGCGGTGGCCGGTTCGCTGGCCCCGATGGTCGTCGGGCGCGCCCTGCAGGGCATGGGGATGGGGATCGTCCCGCTCGGCATCAGCGCGATGCGCGACCTGCTGCCGCCCGAGCGGCTCGGATCGGCCATCGCGCTGATGAGCTCGTCGATGGGCATCGGCGGCGCGCTCGGCATGCCCATCGCGGCGGCGGTCGCCGAGAACACCAGCTGGCGGGTGCTGTTCTGGGGCGCGACCGTCCTCAGCGTCCTGATCGCCGCGCTGATCTGGCGGCTGGTGCCCGCCGTGCCCGCCCGCGCCGGGGGACGGTTCGACGCGGTCGGCGCGGCCGGGCTCGGCGCCGGGCTGATCTGCCTGCTGCTGGGCGTGTCCAAGGGCGCCGACTGGGGCTGGACGAGCGGCACCACCCTCGGCCTGTTCGCCACCGCGATCCTCGTCCTGCTCGCCTGGGGCTGGTGGGAGCTGCGCGCCGCCGACCCGCTGGTCGACCTGCGCGTCACCGCCGGACGGCAGGTCGCCCTCACCAACGCGGCGTCCGTCCTGGTCGGGTTCGCCATGTACGCGCAGTCGCTGATCGTGATGCAGCTGCTGCAGCTGCCCGAGGCCACCGGCTACGGGCTCGGGCGGTCGATGCTCGCCGCCGGGCTCTGGATGGCGCCCGCCGGGCTGGTGATGATGGCGGTGTCGCCGCTCGGCGCGCGGCTGTCGCGGGCGCGCGGCCCCAAGGTGACGCTGTGCGCCGGGAGCCTCGTCATCGCGCTCGGCTACGGCTCCTCGGTCGGGCTGCTCGGCTCGTTGTGGGGCGTGCTGGTGGTCACCTGCGTCATCACCGCGGGCGTCGGGCTCGCCTACGGCGCGATGCCCGCCCTCATCATGAGCGCCGTGCCGCAGTCGGAGACCGGCGCCGCGAACAGCTTCAACACCGTGATGCGGTCGGTCGGCACGTCGGTGTCGGCGGCCGTCGTCGGCGTCGTCCTGGCGCAGATGACGACCGACCTGGGCGGCCACGCGCTGCCGTCCGAGAACGGCTTCCACACCGGCATGCTGATCGCGGGCGGCAGCGCCCTGGTCGCCGCCGCGGTCACCCTCGCCCTGCCCGCCGCCAGGGCCCGCCCCGCCACATCCGGCGCCGTCCCGGCGGAAGCCCCCGCCAGAACCCGCACCTGACAAAGAGCGCGGCTGGGGGTAAAGCCGGGCGAGCGGACGTCGGCCGATCACGGGGGATGATGTGCAGGGCTTTTCCGGTGCCCCGCCAGGGAGGGCCGCTGGCGGCCCGCCGATCAGCGGGACGACTCGAAGAAGCGTTCCGTGCCGGCGCGGATCAGGGTGAAGAGGATCTTGTTCTGCAGGACGCCGAGGAGCATCAGCACGGTCAGCACGGAGAACTCGGCGGCCACGTTGATCGCCTCGCTGTAGGTGAGCAGGAGCTGTCCCAGGCCGCCCGCAGAGGGCGCGACGAACTCGCCGACGATCGCGCCGATCAGCGCGAAGGCCATGCTGATCTCCAGCCCGGAGACGATGCCCGGCACGGCGGACGGCAGCGAGATGCGGAAGAAGCGCTGCCGGCGGTTCGCGTCGAACGCCGTCGCCATCTCCAGCCGCGACTCCGACACGGTGGACAGCGCGGCCAGCGTCGCGATCACGGCGGGGAAGAACGCCAGCATCGCGGCGAAGCTGAACTTCATCGTCAGGCCGAAGCCCAGCCACAGCGCGCACACCGGGGCGAGCGCGATCTTCGGCAGCGACTGGAACGCGACCACGTACGGGTAGAGGACGAACCGGACGATCCGCGACTCCGCCATCAGCAGGCCGAGCAGCACGCCCGACCCGGCGCCCAGCACGAACCCGATCAGCGCGGCCTTCCACGTCTCCCAGGTGCTCTGCCCGACCTGCTCCAGGAAGATGTCCGAGCGCATCACCTCGAACACGTCGGTCGGCGCGGGGATCACGACCCCGCTGATCTCGAACCTGGAGATCACGAGCTGGATCAGCAGGACGCCGGCCAGGCCGACCACCAGGGGCGGAAGAAGCAGGAACGCGGCCCTGGCGAGCGGGCCGGAGCGGAACGGCCGCCTGGTCGCCGGGGGCTCCCGCGTCTGGACGCGCCGGTCCGGCGCCTCGGTCACGTTATTCATTGGGCATGCGCTCCAAAACGAAATGCCGGGCGAGGCGGACGAGCAGCGCCAGCGCCAGCCCGACCACGACCAGGATCATCAGCACGGCGAACTCCTCGGCCAGCCGGAACTCGCTCTGGTAGACCTGCAGGATCACGCCGACGCCGGCGTTGGCGCTGATCAGCTCGCCCGCGATGGCGGCGAGGAACGACAGCACCACCGAGATCTCCAGGCCGGAGAAGATCGGCACCACCAGTCCGGGGAAGACGATCTTGCGGCGGATCTGGGCCCTGGACGCGCCGAACGCGGTCGCCATCTCGATCCGGCCCCGGTCGGTCTCCGCCACGCCCGCCATCGTGCTCACCAGGATCGGGAACAGCGTCGCCGCGCCGACCAGCCCGATCTTGGACTCCATGCCGAGCCCGAACCAGATCACGAAGATCGGGGCCAGCGCGATCGGCGGCAGCGCCTGCAAAGCCAGGGCGTACGGGTAGAAGCCCTGGCGGAGGATCCTCGACTCGCCGAGCAGGACGCCGAGCACCACGCCGACGACGAAGCCGATCAGCAGGCCGAAGAACGCCTCGCCGAGCGTGGTGCGCAGCGCGGTCAGGTACTCGCCCCATTCGCCGGACGGCCCGAGCGCCTTGACGACCGCGTCCAGCTTCGGCACCGAGCTGCCGTCGCCCTGCACGTCGGACGGGAAGACCTGCCAGGCGGCGAGCAGGACGGCCGTGACCACCGCGAGGCTGCCCCACCGTGCCGCCGCACCGCCCCGCGAGGGTGCGGCGGCCGGACGCCAGCGGCCTCGCGCGGCCGGACGCCCGGGGCCTCGCGCGGCCGGACGGCCAGGGCCGGTCGCCGGTCCGGCGGTCATCCGCCGACCCCTGCCTCGGAGGCGAACAGCCGGTCGCGGACCTGCCCGCACACCTCGGCGAACTCCGGGGTGGACATCAGCTCCTTCGTCCGCTCCTTCGGGAACGGCGGCGTGACGACCTCGACCACGGTCCCCGGCCGCTCCGAGAGGATCACCACGCGGGTCGACAGGAGCACCGCCTCGTCGATCCCGTGCGTGATGAGCAGGGCGGTCTTCTCCGTCTCCCGCCAGATGCGGTTGAGGTCGATGTTCATCTGCTCCCTGGTCAGGGCGTCCAGGGAGCCGAACGGCTCGTCCAGCAGCAGCAGTCCCGGGTCGTCGGCGAGCGCCCGGCAGATCGCGACGCGCTGCCGCATCCCGCCCGACAGCTCCTTCGGACGCCGCGACTCGAACCCCGCCAGGCCCGCCCGCTCCAGCAGGCCCGACACGCGTTCGCGGGCGGCGTCGGTGACCTTGCCGTGGAGCTCGACGGGGAACAAGCAGTTGGACATCACGTCCCGCCAGGGCAGCAGCGTGGCGTCCTGCAGCGCGATGCCGATGTCGCGGCGCGGCCCGGTGACCGGCTCCCCCCAGACCCGCACGGACCCTTCGGTGGGACGCAGCAGGCCCGCGATCATCTTCAGGATCGTGCTCTTGCCGCAGCCGCTGGGGCCGACGATGCTCACGAACTCGCCCGGCTCGACGGTGAGGTCGACGTCCTTGACCGCCTCGACGTCCCGGACGGCCCGCCGCCCGCGCCCCCGTCCGGGGAACACGTGGCGCAGCCCGGCCAGTTCGACCGCGTGCTCCGCCGTCGTCATGTCAGGGGTCGTCGGTTCAGGGGTCGTCATGTCAGGGGTGGTCATGTCAGCCCTCGAACTTGTAGTTCTTGGCGGTGTTCTTGATCTGCTGGCTGTCGAATGCGTTGAACGCCTTCACGAACTCGTTGGTCACGAAATCCTCGGCCTTGAACGCGGTGGGCGTCAGCTTGGTCGAGGCGGAGAATTCGCTCCACGCCTTGATGCCCGGCTCGGGGAATTCGCCCCAGGTCTTCTTGGCGTCCGGGTCGCCGCTGGTGATGTGCTGGGTCCGCAGTGCGAGGATCCGCTTGTTGTCCTCCATCTTCTTGTCTTCCGGGACGCCCGGGATGTTCGTCTTCGGGTAGACCTCGTACATCATCTTGATGGCGGCCTCCGGGTTGGCCGTGGCGAAGACGTTCGCCTTCGCCATCGCCCGCCCGAATCCCTCGATCACCTTCGGGTTGGCCTTCATGAACGACTGCTTCGCGGAGAACCCGGTCGAGAACAGCTGCTGGCCGAGCGCCGACTTGAAATAGCGCAACTTGGCACCGAGGTTCTCCATCGCCGCGTACTGCGAGTCGAAGAGCATCAGCGCGTCCACCCGCTTGGCCTTCAGGGCGTGATAGGCGCCGGCCTCAAGGCCGACCGACACGAACTGGACGTCGGTGTCCGGGTTCAGGCCCTGCTCGCGCAGCAGCGCCTTGGCCAGCGGGATCGTCCCGCTGCCGAGGCTCTGCGCGCCGATCTTCTTGCCCTTGAAGCCGGCCCAGTTCTGGATGGGGCTGCCGGACTCGACGGCGAAGCTGGCCACCTGCGACCGCGCCCAGTTGAAGAACATCCGCTGGTCTGACTTGTTCTTCACCGCGTCCGGGATGAGCGACTGCGGCACCGGCGCCGCCATTTCCATCTGCCCGGCGGCGACCGCCTGGATCGCCTGCGTCGAGCCGGGCGTGAACGTCGTCTCGACCTTCAGCCCCTCCTCCTTGAAGTAGCCGAGGTAGCGGGCCACGGGAATGGCGGCGAAGCTGGAGTTCATCGCCTTGATGGCCAGGGCGACCTTCACCGTGCGCAGGTTCTCGCCGGTCTCCTTGGAATTGCCGCCTTCGTCGCCGCACCCGGCCGCCGCCAGCGCGACGGCGACGGACGACACCAGGACGCGAAACGCCAGAGAGCCCGCTCTACGAGGTCCCATCTTCGATTCCTCCCACAATTCATCCGGCGGTGTCGGGGACGAGGAGAATCCGCCCGGTCGCCGAGCCGCTCTCCAGGATTTCGTGTGCTCTCGGCGCCTCCGACATGGGAAGCACATCGGTCACGACCGGGGTGACCACGCCCCGTTCCATCAGCGCCAGCACGTCCTCCAGCTGCCGCCGGGTGGTGCTCGCCGCCGACCTGATCGAGATGTCGCGGCCGCGCCACCCCACCAGGTCCGCGTCCACCCGGGGCGGCGTCTTCTGCACTTCTCCGACCAGCACGAGCCGCCCGTGCAGCGCGACGGTCTTCACGCTCGACGGGAACGACGCCGCGCCCACGTTCTCCAGGACGACGTCGCAGCCCCGCCCATCGGTGACGTCCATGACGTCCTTGCTGTAGTCGGCGCCGCGCTCGACCAGGACGATCTCGTCCGCGCCCGCCTCCCGGACGGCCTCGACCTTGTTCGGCGACGTGGTCTGCGCGACGACCCGCGCCCCGGACGCCTTCGCGAGCTGGACGGCGTGCAGCCCCACCCCGCCGCCCGCCCCGGTGACCAGCACCGTCTCCCCCAGTTCCAGGCGCGCGACGTCCCGCAGCGCGTTGAGCTGGGTGCCGACGGCGCAGGACGCGATCGCGACGTTCGGGGACGTGATCCCCGGCGGCACCTTCACCAGGCTGCCGTCCGACACCGCCACCAGCTCGGCGTAGCCGCCGTTCAGCCCGACGTCGCCGAGGAACACCTTGCGCGGGCAGCGCGTCTCCCGCCCCATCCGGCATTCCCGGCATTTGCCGCAGACGCGCTGCCGCTGGTTCGTGACGACCCGGTCGCCGACCGCGAAGCCCACGACGTCGGCGCCGGTCTCGACCACCTCGCCGACGACCTCGTGCCCGGGGATGATCGGGAAAGTGCCCGGCATCTGGCCGCGCCGGACGAGCACCTCGTGCATGCACGCCCCGCACGCCTCGACCTGCACCACGCATTCGTCGGGCGCGGGTTTCGGGGGCTCCGCGTCCGTCCACGTCATCACGCTGGGCGGTCCGGTCTCCTTGGCGACGACGGCCTTCATCGGCTCTCCGTTCTCTCGGTCATGGACCCGTCCCATGCGGCGTCGACGAAGCGTCCGCCGTCGGCGGGGAAGTTTCCGGCCCAGTCGCGCACCGCGAACAGCGACTCCCCCTCGCGCACGCGCGGTGTCAGCGTCGTGGTCTCGCGCAGGTCCCGGGCGGCCGCGGCGTCGGCGACTTCCGCGGCGTCCTCCAGCGGGACGACCGCGACGCCGTCGCCGTCCGCCACGATGAGGTCGCCGGGCCGCACGTACGCGCCGCAGCACACGACGGGCACGTTGCCCCACCCGGCGCGCGTCTTGCCGGTCGCGGCAGGGGTCACGCCCAGCGCCCACAGTGGGAACCCGACCCGCTCGATGTCCGCGATGTCGCGAGCGTGCCCCTCGATCACCGCGCCCGCGAGCCCGCGCGCGGCCGCCGACTCGCTGACGTTGGCGCCCCACACCGCCGAGTCGACCGGCCCGTGCTGCGACGTCCACACCAGGAAGTCGCCGGGCCCGGCCACCTCCAGCATCGCGTGCAGCGTGAGGTTGCTCCCGGACAGGTCGAGCGCCGTGACCGCCCGCCCGACCGCGCGCGTCCCGGGCGCCAGCGGACGGACGCCGCGCAGCAGGTTCCGCTGCCCCATCGCCTCATGGACGGACGCCACCGCCAGCCCGTCATACGCCCGCAGCACCTCGTCGGGCGGCCGGGGCGCGCGGGTGAAGACCGTCCCTCGCGGATGCAACCTGGTCATCGCGGCTCCGCCGGGAAGTCGGCCAGCCCGGCAGGGTTGGCGACGAGGATGCGGTGCCGGTCGGCCTCGTCCGGAACGATCTGCTCGATCAGGTCGACCAGCACCCCGTCATCGGGCATCTCGCGCACGTTCGGATGCGGGAAGTCGGTGCCCCACAGGCAACGCTCCGGCGCCTGCGCCGCGAGCAGGCGCGCCAGCGCGACCGCGTCCGCATACGGCGCGCCCTCGGCGGACAGCCGGTCGGGGGCGCTGAGCTTGACCCACACGTCCCCGGTGTCGAGCAGCCGCCGCAGCGCCCGCACCTGCTCGCCGTCCAGCCCGGTGCCGAGATCGACCCGGGCCATGTGGTCGATGACGGCGGGCAGCCCGGTGAGGCGGAGCGTGTCGTACATGTCCACCACCGCGTCGCCGCCGATGTGGAACGCCACGTGCCAGGCGTGCGGCCGGACGAGATCCAGCACCGCCCGCAGCTCATCGGGGGAAAAGCCGGGCCCGAGATGCGGCATGAACTGCACCCGGACACCGCGCACGCCCGCCTTGTGCAGCGCGGCGACCTCGGCGGGCGTGCTCCGCGGGGTCAGCAGCGCCACGCCCCGGTACCGGTCGGGGTAGGTGCGCAGCGCGTCCAGCAGCGCCGAGTGATCGGTGCCGTGCGCGGCGGACTGGACGATGATGGCGCGGTCCAGGCCCAGCAGGTCGTGCCGGCGGCGCAGGTCGTCCTTCGACACGTCGGGCGGGTCGTAGGCCCGGTCCTCGGGATAGGGGAAGACGTCGCCGGGACCGAAGATGTGGCAGTGCGCGTCGCAGCTTCGCGGCGGCAGCCGCAGGTCGGGGACCTTCGGGTCCGGGTGAGGCGGGGCGGCGACCCTCCGGCCGCCCCGCGTCGCACCGTGGGATGCCATGGGACTCGTTTCACGTGGACGGATGTCGGGGGATGAAGACGAGAGGGACTATCGAATATAGTTCGCCTGACGCACAATTGTGCGCCAGTTGAAGCGAGTGTGCACGACCGGGCATGACTGGTCAAGGGCCCGGACGCGCTACGGCCCGGGCCCCTCCTCCGTCCGCCGGACGGGTCAGTGCGGCTTCGCGAGGATCTCGGCGACTCGGTCCGGCATCGACAGGAACGGCGAATGCGAGGAATCCAGCGTCACGACGGACGTCGGGTTCTCCGGGAAAGCGGCGTCGGCCTCGGCGACGAGCCTCCGCTGGACGGCCGGCCGGAGCGCCCGGTCCCGCTCGCAGACGACGTACGTGCGCGGCACCGAGCCCCAGCCGTCGCGGGTCAGGCGGGTGGCGTCGAGCTGCATGGCGAGCGGGCTGTCGGGCGTCAGCAGCCCGATGGCCGCCTCCGCCGCGTCGGGGGCGAGGTCGTCGAAGAACGCGGCCCGGAGCCGCCGCCGGTAGCCGGCGTCGGCGGAGGCCAGATCGAGCCGCAGCGCGCCGATCACGCCCGGATCGCCCCGCATGACCTGCGCGACGAGGCTGTCCGCGTTCTCGGGCGAGCGGGCGTAGTCGTCGGACGGGACGCCGGAGCCCGGCATGAACGCGGCCAGGTACACCGCGTGCGCCACCAGCTCCGGCGCCTGCTGCACCGCCCGCGTCAGGACGGCCCCGCCCATGCTGTGGGCCACCGCCGTGACGGGCCCGTCCTGGGCGAGCCGCCGGATCTGCGACACCAGCAGGTCTCCGGCCTCGTCAAGGTCGACGTGCGACACGGGCGAGACCTCGGTGGCCAGCTCATCGGGATCGAACGGACGATTGACGAGGCACGCGGGCCGACGGGCGCGCAGCCCGTGCCCCGCCAGATCGACCGCCTGCGCCACGCGACCGGCGGCGGCGACCCGGGCGATGACCTCGCTCCAGCACCAGGAACCGAACCAGAAACCGTGCACCAGTAACAGGGGCGTGGGACGTGGAGACATGGTCACTCCTCGGTGACATTCGGGGGGCTATCTCCCCGACGATGTCACGCCCGTGATCAACGCGCTTTCGTCCCGGCCCGGGTCGTTCGGAAGGCCCGGCGGTAGGCGCCGGGGGTCGTGCCGAGGCTGTCGATGAAGCGTCTGCGGAGGTTGGTGGCCGAGGACAGGCCGGTGCGGCGGGCGATGGCGTCCAACGGCAGGTCGGTGGATTCCAGCAGGTCACGGGCCGCGGTGACCCGCTGGGCGAGGAGCCACTGGCCCGGGCTGGTGCCGAGCTGGTCCGCGAACCGCCGGGCGAGGGTGCGCCCCGAGAGGCCCGCGTGCGCGGCCAGGCTCTCGATGGTCAGCGGCTCGCCGAGCCGTCCGGCGGCCCACTCCAGCAACGGCGCCAGCGTGCCGTCGATCTGCGCGGGGTGCGGCGGCGCCGAGTACTGCAACTGCCCGCCCTCGCGGTGCGGCGGCATGACCATGGTCCGCGCGACGTGGGCGGCGTAGCGGGCGCCCTGGTCGCTGCGGAGCAGATGCATGCACAGGTCGATCCCGGCTCCGGCGCCCGCGCTGGTGGCCACGTCGCCGTGGTCCACGTACAGGACGTCCGGGTCGACCTGGACGCGCGGGAAACGTGCCGCCAGCTCGTCCACCAGCGCCCAGTGGGTGGTGGCCTCTCGTCCGTCCAGCAGGCCGGCGTGCGCCAGCGCGAAGGCGCCGGAGCAGATGCTGACCACCCGCGCTCCGCGTGAGTGCGCGCCGCGCAGCGCCCGGACGACCGCGGGCGAGGGCGGTTCGGTGGCGGGCAGCCAGCCCGGGACGACCACGGTGTCCGCCCGGCCGAGCGCGTCCAACCCGTCGGTCACGAGCATGTCGTACCCGGCGCGCGTGGGGACGGGACCGGGGCGCTCGGTGCAGACGCCGAAGGCGTACCGCGTCGGCAGTCCGGGCCGCTCGATCCCGAACATCTGGGCCGCGCAGGCGAGTTCGAAGGTCGATTGCCCTGGACGGACGAGCGCCGCGACGCGATGCATGGCAAGAAAGTACCGCAGGATGTCTTTCCTGACACTCGGCGGGACGGCGGAGGGCGGCCAGGCTGGTCCCATGACGACAGAGCAGAACGCGCCCGCCTGCGTGTGGTCCGCCGTCCGGGACGCGCCGGTCAGGGAGCTGTTCCCCGGCATCCGGTTGCGGTCGCTGTGGAAGGGGGACGGCGGCGCCACGGCCCACGTCCTGGAGATGGACGCGAACACCCGCTGGCAGGGCGTCGACGTCCACGAGCCGGGTCCCGAGGAGGTCTTCGTGGTCTCCGGCGTCTTCAACGACGGGCACCGGGACTATCCGGCCGGGACCTTCATCCACGCCCCCGCGGGTTCCTCGCACGTCCCGCAGACGACGACGGGTTGCACGCTGTTCCTCTTCTACCCGGAGGGGTAGGCCGTCGCGGGCTTGATAGCTTGACCGGCGTGAAGGTGGCATTGATCGACTCGGGGCTCGGGCTCCTCTCCACCGCCGGTTGGCTGCGGCATCTGGCTCCGCAGCTCGATCTGCTCCTCCTCATGGACCCCGAGGGGGCGCCCTGGGGCCCGCGGACGACGTCCTTCATCACCGACCGCCTGTTCAGCGCCGCTCGTGCCGCGGTCGAGCGGGACGCGGAGGCGATCGTGGTCCCCTGCAACACCGCGACGGTCACCGCGATCGACGTCCTGCGCGAGCAGTTCGAGCCCGAGGTGCCCGTGATCGGGACCGTTCCCGCCGTGAAACCGGCCGCGGCGGCGGGACGGAGCATCGCGGTGTGGGCGACCGTCCGGACGACGGCGAGCAGCTACCAGGCGCGCCTGATCGCCGAGTTCGCGAACGGCAAGCCGGTCGAGCAGGTCGCCTGCCCCGGCCTGGCCGAGGCGATCGACCACGGGGACGTGGCCGCCGCGTCCAAGGCGATCGACGACGCGGCCGGACGGACCCCCCACCACTGCGACGCCGTGGTCCTAGGCTGCACGCACTATCCCCTGGTGGCACCGGAGATTTTGCAGCGTCTACCGGCAGGCACGGCCCTCTACGACAGCGCGGAGGCGGTCGCCCGCCAGACACTGCGGCGCCTGCTCCGGCCCACCGTCCCGGACGGCACCGTCGGCGGCGTCGCCGTGATGCTGAGCGGCCACGGCGGAGACCTCCCGGCAAGCGCCCACGCCTACCCGGTCGGCCGCGCCCTCGCCGCCGCAGGGCAGGTGTCCCGCGAGACCCTTCTCCCCGAGTCCTCCCAGGCACCGCCCGTGGAAGAGCGGGCCTAGCCGGGCGTTCAGGCGGGTTCGGCGAGGAGTGCGATCACGGCGTTGAGGGCCGTCCCGATGCCGATCCCGCCGACCGTCCATCCGAGGGCCTTGGCGGTGTTGCGGGTGAACCAGTCGTTGATCCGCCGCAGCACCGGCTCGGCCCGGTCGTGCGCGGCGATCCGGACGGCGCCGAGCAGCACGGCCGGAAGGATCATCACCGCGCAGTAGCCGGCCAGCGCCCCGCCGGTGACCTGCCAGGTCAGATCGGCATTCGCGATGAGCCCGACGGCCGCCAGATAGGGCACCATCGTGACGACCTCCAGCGCCGTCGCCGCCAGCGCGAGGCTCATCAGCCCGCGCACGCCCCGGCCGCCGGCGCCCTCGCCGTCCGGGGAGGCGCCCGTCATGGCCGCCGCCCGCCAGCGTCGCAGCCGGCCCGGCTCCCCCGCCCTACCGCGGGCGTGTGCCTCCAGCCGGTAGCTCCAGGCGATGACGGCGAGACCGACGACGAGCTGCGCGATCCGCAGATGCGTCGAGGGGACGCCGTCGAAGGCCCCCCGGACCGCGTCCAGCGCCGCATCGGCCCCCAGCACCAGCAGGACGCCGACGCAGAAATAGAACACCGCGACCGTGGCCAGGTAGACCGCGATCCGTCCGGCGCGCACGCGACCCGGGGTGAGCAGCAGCCAGATGGGGATCAGCAGGGTGCCGAAGCTGGTGCTGTCCAGCAGCCCGAGCCCGGTCAGCGCCAGTGCCAGCGTCGCGCTCATCGGCCGAACAGCCGGTCGACGTAGGCGCCCAACGCGGCGCTGATGCTGGACGCGTCGAACCCCTCCCCTGTCGCGGCGTGGTGCAGGCACAGGCCGTCCACGAACGCGACCAGCGCCGCCGCCTCGGCCTCGACATCGGCGCCCGCAGCCAGTTCCCCGGCCCGCTGCGCGCCCCGCAACGCCTCCTCGACGCCCCGCAGGAGCCGCGCCGTGGCGTCCCGGTGGATCGCGGCCATGCCGTCGTCGGTGAGCGACGCCTGCACGAAGCTCAGCCAGACCCGCAGCTCGGCGCGCCGCTCGTCCGTCAGCGGCAGGAACGTCTCCATCAGCCGCACGACGAACTCGCGGATCGGCGGCTGGACCGGGACGGCGGCGGTGCGCTCCTCGGCACGCCGGTAGACGTACTCGATCCCGAACCTGAGCAGCTCGTCCTTGGAGCGGAAGTACCGCTGGACGAGCCCTACGGACACCCCGGCCGTCCGCGCCACGTCGGCGAGCGTGGTCCGCGCGAGCCCCCGTTCGGCGACCACGCTCACCAGCGCAGACGCCACCTGCCCACGTCGCGTGTCGGCATCGGCATGCTGCGTCACAAGGAAAATAATACCGCAATATTTTCAGCGTCAAGCCCGCACGTAGCAAAGGAACATGGTTCCCGACGCGAAGGAACGATGCTCGACCAGGCGCAGCGGCAGCTCCTCACCCACGGGCAGGAACGGCTTGCCGCCCCCGACGATCACGGGGAACGCGTACACCCAGAACTCGTCGATCAGGTCCAGCAGGGACGCGGCCAGCTCCGGCCCGCCGATCTCAAGCGTGCCGTCGATCTCCTGCTTGAGGCGCGTCACCGTGGCCACGGCGTCCTTGCGCCGGACGAGCGTGACCCCCTCGGGGACGCTCTGCAGGCTGTCGGAGAAGACATACCGTGGCGTCTCCTGGTAGAGCCGGGCGAATTCCCGCTCGACGGCCGGGGCGCCTTCCTTGCCGAGCTGCTGCGTCCAGGGCTCCTCCATCATCTCGTACAACCGCCGCCCGAACAGGAACGCCGCAGCCCGCCGGGCCTGGTCGTTCGCCGCCTGATGGACGTCCTCGGCCGGCTCCAGAAACCCGATGCCGCCACCGGGATCCTCGATGTAGCCGTCGACCGAGGTGTGCATCCCGTAGATGATCTTCCCCACGAATCTCCTCCTCGCTCCCAGAAATCGCCGCCAAAGTGATGACCCGACCGCTCCCTAAAACTCATCACAACAGCGAAATCGAACCCATCAGATCGCCCCTATGGGCGGTTCTGGGAGTTGGTGAAGTGGTCGATCAGGCGGGAGTAGTTGTCGTTGGCGTGGCCCTGGGCGACGGCTTTGGCGACCAGGGCCAGGGTGTAGGCGGGGAGGTCCTCGTTGATGCCTCGGGCACGGCTTTCCTGGACGAGGTCTTCTACTGAGGGCAGGTGGTGCTTTAGGGCGCCGTACTCGACTGCGTGTTCGTTGCGGTCGATCGCTTCGGCGATTGACGGCAGGAAGGACAGCAGGGCGGAGACCGATGCGGTGGCGTCCTCTAGGAAGCGGCCCGCTTGGATGCCCTCGTCCGACAGGAGCGCGGCGGCATGCAGGAAGCCGTTCAGCGTCCCCCACATGGTGCCGTGCACGGCCATCCCGTACAGGACCGGCGCGCGGGGGTCGTCGGCGATCAGGCTTGCCCGGCCGCTCAGGAGTTGCAGTGCCGGGTGGAAGCGGTCGTACACGGATTTCGCGCCGCCGTAGAAGACGACGGCGTCCGGGTGGCCGATGCCGGGGGCGATCGTCATGATCTGGCCGTGCAGATATTGCGCGCCCTGCTCGGCTGCCCATTCGGCCACAGCGGTGACCTCCGCGGACGTTCCGTCGGTCAGGTTGAGCACGGCTCGTCCGGCGAGGGCGTCGGCCTCCGACTCCAGGATCTCGCGGGCGGCGGTGTTGCCTTTCACGTTGACGACCACCAGCGGGCTGGCGGCGACGGCCTCGCGGACGGTCTCCGCCCGCTGTGCCCCCTTGGAGACCAGGGCGTCGGCCTTGTGGGGCGTCCGGTTCCAGACTGTGGTCGGGTGGCCGCCGTCCAGGAAGGCGGTCGCCAGCGCGGAGCCCATCTCGCCCAGGCCGATCACGGTCACGGCGGGGCGGGTGTCGTCGGTCTCGGATGTGTCGGACATGAGTCTCCCCCCAATGCGGCGGCTCGGGTCTCGCGCCGCCGCGGCTTGTCGATCACCGACCACGCTAGAAACTCGACCTCGCTTGAGGTCAAGGGACGGTTCCGGAACCCCTGGAGAACAGGGCGTTGACGGGGTGGGGCTTCCGCTGGATGCTGGCGATCATGAAACGGAAGGCTCCGGAAGGGAGCGGCATGTTACGCCGAAGACTGGTACGGATCGGCTCGGCCCTGGTCGCGAGCGTCGCCCTGGTGGTCGCGATGAGCGCGCCCGCCACCGCGGACGGTCCCACCGTGGGGAAGGCCACGGTGTGGGGGGAAGGCACGTTCGTGACCAACGGTGAGCACCTCTACGTCCTCGACAAGGACGCGGACGGCTACTCCGTGCACGCCAAGCTCCAGCGCTGGACGAAGATCAACATCGGCGACATCTGGGACTGGCGGGACTTCCGGACCGGCTGCTACGACACGACCAGCATCGGCAGTCCCGAAAGTCACTGCAATTACTCGATCGACGAGAACCAGGGAATCCGGGTCTGCATAGTCCGGAAGAAGGACGGGAACCAGTACGGGTCCTGGCAGTGCAGTCTCCGCACCAATTCCTGACCGACCTCGGGCAGGTGATCGGCGGTGGCCGGGCAGCCCCCGGCGCCGTCGAGCTGAGGAGGACGTCCCATGAGGGTCTGCGTGTTCGGGCTGGGTGCGATCGGCGGGCTGGTCACGGCCCGGCTTGCTCGTGGCGGCGCCGACGTCGTGGCGGTGGCGCGCGGGGCGACGTCGCAGGCCGTCCGGAAGCGGGGCGGGCTGGTGCTGGTGGACGAGGCCGGACGGTCCGAGCCCATCCCCGTGGACGTCGTGGAGGACCCCGCCGAGCTGGGCCCGCAGGACGTGGTGGTCGTCGCGGTCAAGGCGACCGCGCTGCCGGCGGCCGCCGGTGCGATCGCGAAGCTCGTCGGGGCCTGGAGCGTGATCGTGCCCGCCATGAACGGCGTCCCGTGGTGGTTCTTCCACGGCCTCGACCAGGACATCCGGCTGAACTCGACCGACCCCCGCGGAGTGGTGTCGGTCATGCTGCCGCCGCGGCAGGTCATCGGGACCGTCCTGCATCTGGCGGCGTCGTGCCCCGAGCCGGGCGTCGTCCGGCATACGGCGGGTGAGCGGGTCATCCTCGGCGAGCCGCTCGGGGGCTGGTCCGAGCGGGGCGAGTCCATCGCCGCGCCGCTGCGGCGGGCCGGGTTCGACGTGGAGGTCGCCGAGCGGATCCAGCTGAGCGTGTGGTTCAAGCTGTGGGGCAACATGACCTTGAACCCGCTGTCGCTGCTGACCGGCGCGACCATGGACCGGATGCTGGACGACCCGCTCGTGCGCGCGTTCGCGACCGAGTGCATGCGGGAGGCGGCGGAGGTCGGGGCGCGGATCGGGCTGCCGATCTACAGCGACCCCGAGGACCGGCACGCGATCAGCCGCGGGCTCGGCGCCGTCCGGACGTCGATGCTCCAGGACGCCGACGCGGGCCGGGCCGTCGAGCTGGACGCGCTGGTGACGTCGGTGACCGAGCTGGCCCGCGAGGTCGGCGTCCCGACGCCGTCGATCGACGCGCTGCTGGGACTCGCCCGGCTGAACGCGCAGGTGCGGGGCCTCTACCCCGCCCCGTGACCTAACGTTGGAAACGTGACCGATCGTCCCGAGAGCAGCACCGAGCGCGGCGAGCTGGCGGCCGCGCTGCGCGGGGCCGGGGTCGGCGGGGTGGACGACTCCGCGCTCGCCCGGTCGATGTACTCGTCCGACGCCTCGCTGTACCGGGTCCCGCCGCGGGTGGTGGTGACGCCGCGGGAGGCGGGCGAGCTGCCGGCCGTGCTCGGCGTGTGCCGGGACGCGGGCGTGCCGCTGACGATGCGGGGCGGCGGGACGTCCATCGCGGGCAACGCGGTCGGTCCCGGCGTGGTCGTGGACCTCAGCAGGCACCTGAACCGCGTCCTGGAGATCGACCCGGAGGCGGGGACGGCGCTGGTCGAGCCGGGGATCGTCCAGGCGCGGCTGCATCAGGTGGCGGGGCGGCACGGGCTGCGGTTCGGGCCCGATCCGTCGACGCGGACGCGGGCGACGCTCGGCGGGATGATCGGCAACAACGCGTGCGGGTCGCGGGCGCTCGGCTACGGGCGGACCAGCGACAACGTGCTCGGGCTCGACGTCGTCGCGGGGTCGGGCGAGCGGCTGCGGCTCGGCGACATGCCGGGCGCGGGGGGCGAGAGCGCGGCTCTCGATCGGCTGCGGGGGCTCGTGGGCGAGCGGCTCGCGGTGATCCGGACGGAGTTCGGGCGGTTCGGACGCCAGGTGTCCGGCTACTCGCTGGAGCATCTGCTGCCGGAGAACGGGTTCGACGTCGCGCGGGCCCTGGTGGGGAGCGAGGGGACGCTGGCGCTGACGATGGCGGCGCGGATCCGGATGGTGCGGGAGCCCGCGTGCCGGCTGCTGGTCGTCCTCGGGTACGGGTCGATGGCGGAGGCTGCCGACGCCGTCCCGGCGATCCTGCCGTTCGGGCCCGTGGCGTGCGAGGGGCTCGACTCGCGGATCACCGGGGTGGTGCGGGAGCGGCGCGGGCCCGACGCGGTGCCGCCGCTGCCGCGCGGGTCCGGGTGGATGCTCGTGGAGCTCGCCGGGGCGGACATCGGTGCGTTGCGCGCGACCGCGCAGCGGGTCGTGAAGGAGTCGGGCTGCGTCGACTCGATGTTCGTCGAGGACATGGCGCTCGGCGACGCGCTGTGGCGGATCCGGGAGGACGGGTCCGGGCTCGTGGCGCGGACGCCCGGCGGCGAGCAGGCCCACGCCGGGTGGGAGGACTCGGCCGTCCCGCCGGACCGGCTCGGCGAATACCTGCGGGAGCTTGAGGCGCTGCTGGACGGTTACGACCTGTTCGGCGTTCCCTACGGGCATTTCGGCGACGGGTGCATCCACGTCCGCATCGACTTCCCCTTCGGCCGGGACGGCGCCGACGGGACGCGTGTTTTTCGGAGTTTCCTGAACGAGGCGGCGACGCTCGCGGCACGGCACGGCGGCACCATGTCGGGCGAGCACGGCGACGGACGCGCCCGGAGCGAATTGCTGCCGCACATGTATTCGGCGGAGGCATTGGCGTTGTGCTCGGCCGTCAAGGACGTCTTCGATCCGGATGACCTGCTGAATCCTGGAATCATCGTCCGTCCGGCGGCGGTGGACGCCGATCTGCGTCCGGCGCAGGTCGTCCCGCTGAAGCGCGGGCTGGGCCTCGCCTTCCGGGACGATCGCGGCGATCTCTCCCGGGCCGTGCACCGCTGTACGGGAGTGGGCAAATGCCGGGCGGACAACACCGGCGCGGGCGGCGTCATGTGCCCGTCCTACCTGGCGACGAAGGAGGAGAAGGACTCCACGCGCGGGCGGGCGCGGGTGCTGCAGGAGGTCGTCAACGGGAAACTCGGGCCGGACGGCTGGAAATCCGAGGCCCTGCACGACGTGCTCGACCTGTGCCTGTCGTGCAAGGGGTGCGCGTCCGACTGCCCGACCGGGATCGACATGGCGTCCTACAAGGCGGAGGCGCTGCACCGGCGGTACCGGCGGAGGATCAGGCCGCGTTCCCACTACGCGCTCGGCTGGCTCCCCCGCTGGACGCGCCTCGCCGCCAGGACCCCGGCGGCGATCAAGGCCATGAACGCGGCGATGCGGGTGCGGGCGCTGAAACCGCTGGTCGCGTGGGGTGCGGGCATCGACCGCCGCCGGACGCTGCCCGCGTTCGCGCCGGTGACGTTCCGCCGCTGGTTCGCGTCCCATGAGTCAATCGAGGGGCGGAACGGCGACGTCGTCCTGTTCGTCGACAGCTTCACCGACGCCTTCTCCCCCGACGTCGGCAAGGCGACCGTGAAGGTCCTGGAGCACGCCGGATACCGCGTGTCCGTCACCGAACGTCCCGTGTGCTGCGGGATCACCTGGATCTCGACCGGCCAGCTGGACGGGGCGCGCGCGCAGGCCGGGCGCACCGTCCGGGCGCTGCTCCCCCACGTGCGGCGCGGCGCGAAGGTCGTCGGGATGGAGCCGTCCTGCACGGGCGTCCTGCGCTCCGACGCGGAGGAACTGCTCAGCGGAGTGGACGCGGCCGCCGCCCGCGAGGTGGCCGCCGCGACCCGCACGCTCGCCGAGCTGCTCGCCGAGACCCCCGGCTGGACGCCGCCCGACCTGTCCGGCGTCGAAGGGATCGCCCAGCCGCACTGCCATCACCACGCCGTCATGGGCTGGACGAAAGACGCCGCCCTTCTCAAGAAGGCGGGCGCCGACGTCGACCGGCTCGGAAACTGCTGCGGGCTCGCCGGAAACTTCGGCGTCGAGAAGGGCCATCACGACGTGTCGGTCGCGGTCGCCGAGGAGCAATTGCTCCCGGCCGTTAGGAAAACAGGGGAAAACGACGTCGTCCTGGCCGACGGGTTCAGCTGCCGCACCCAGCTCCGCGAGCTCTCCGACCGCGACGGCGAGCATCTCGCGCAACTCCTCGCCCGCCATTTGCCGGACAAGGAGAGCTAAGGCTCCCCGCCCAGCGTGCGCGACAGCGTGAGCGCCGCGGTGTGAACGGCCGGGGCGACCACGGCCAGCCGCATCTTGGTCGACCAGCCCGACACCGACAGCGCGCCCAGCGCCAGGCCGTCCGGCCCCAGGACGGGGCTCGCCGCGCACACGATTCCCTTCCCCGACTCCTCCCGGTCGTAGGCGACGCCCTCCCGCCGGATCCTCTCCAGCTCCTTCGCGAGAAGCCCCGGCGCGGTGACGCTCCGCTCGCTCGTCTTGACGAGATCCGCCTCCAGGACGCCCTTCACCACGTCCGCCGGGGAGAACGCCAGGATCGCCTTCCCGACCCCCGTGACGTGCGCGGGCAGCCGCCCGCCGACCTGGGACGGCAGCCGCGGCCCGCCCGACGAGCCGAGGATCTCCACGTAGACGACCTCGCCGCCCTCCAGCACCGCCAGGTGGACGGTCTGCCGCGTCGCCTCCCGTAGGTCCGACATGTACGGGACGGCGGCGTCGCGCAGCACCCGCTGCCGCGGCACCCGCTGCCCGATCTCGAACAGCTTCAGCCCGAGCCGCACCCGCGTGCCCTGCCGCTCCAGCAGCCCCGCCTCGACCAGGTCGAGCGCGATCCGGTGCGCGGTCGACTTCGGCAGGCCGCTGCGGCGGGCGAGCTCGGCGGCGCCGAGGCCGTCGTCGTCCGGGCGGAACGCGGCCAGCACGGCGACGGCGCGGCGCAGGAACGAGTCGTCGCCGGACGTCATCGAGGCTCCATGCAAGAAGTGTCCCACCACGCGGGACGTCCGCGTTGCCCGCATCGCCCCAGGTGGGAAAGGCTCGCCCTGCACCCAGACGATGCGCGACGACGAAAGGACGGTTCATGGACCCGGGTTCCGTGGAGAAGGCCGCGGCCGCTCTGCTCGACGCGTACGCGACCCGCACCCCCATCGCGCCGCTGACGGCGGGCCATCCGGACATGTCGGTGGCCGACGCCTACGCGGTCCAGCTCGCGCAGGTCGAGGCGTGGACGCGGGCGGGCGCGCGGATCAAGGGCCACAAGGTCGGGCTGACGTCGGCCGCGATGCAGCGCCAGATGGGCGTGGACCAGCCCGACTTCGGCGTCCTGCTGCACACGATGTTCTTCCAGGACAGCGCCCCGATCGACACCGGCCGGTTCCTGCAGCCGCGGATCGAGCCGGAGATCGCGTTCGTGCTGGGCCGCCCGCTGTCCGGTCCCGGCGCGACGGCTGCGGACGCGGTCGCCGCCGTGGAGTACGTGCTGCCCGCGCTGGAGATCATCGACTCCCGCATCGCCGACTGGAAGATCACGCTGCCGGACACGATCGCCGACAACGCCTCCAGCGGCGGCGTGGTGCTCGGCACCCGTCCCGTCCGGCTGGACGGGCTGGACCTGTCGCTGATGGGCTGCCTGCTCCGCCGCGACGGCGACCTGGTCGACACGGGCGCGGGCGGCGCGGTGCTCGGCTCGCCGATCAACGCGCTGGTGTGGCTGGCGAACGTCCTCGGGGAGCGCGGCGTGGCCCTGGAGGCGGGACACGTGGTGCTGCCCGGCTCGATCACGGCGGCCGTCCCGGTCGCGCCCGGCGAGACGCTCACCGCGGAGTTCGCCGGGATCGGCGCCGTGACCGCGAGATTCGGAGAGTTCGGATTCGGAAAGGAGGAGGCATCGTGAGCAGACTGACCGCGGCGATCGTCGGGCCGGGCAACATCGGCACCGACCTGCTGGTCAAGCTGATGCGCAGCGAGCTGATCGACGTCCATTCGATGGTCGGGGTCGTCCCGGAGTCGGACGGCCTGGAGCGCGCCCGCAAGCTCGGCGTCCCAGCGTCGGCCGAGGGGGTGGACTGGCTGCTGTCCCAGCCGACGCTCCCGGACATCGTGTTCGAGGCGACGTCGGCGAAGGCGCATCTGGCGAACGCGCCGCGCTACGCGGAGGCCGGGGTCACCGCGATCGACCTGACGCCCGCCGCGACGGGGCCGCTCGTGTGCCCGCCGGTGAACCTGGACACGCTGTCGGACGCCCTCAACCTCAACATGATCACGTGCGGCGGGCAGGCGACGATCCCGATCGTGCACGCCGTGTCGTCGGTGGTGCCGGTGCCGTACGCGGAGATCGTCGCGTCGATCGCGTCCCGCTCCGCCGGTCCGGGCACCCGCGCGAACATCGACGAGTTCACGCAGACCACGGCCCGCGCGATCGAGAAGGTCGGCGGCGCAGGACGCGGCAAGGCGATCATCATCCTGAACCCGGTCACCCCGCCGATGATCATGCGGGACACGGTGTTCTGCGCGATCCCGCCGGACGCCGACACCAAGGCCGTCGCCGCGTCGGTCGAGAAGATGGTCGCCGAGGTGCAGACCTACGTCCCCGGCTACTCGCTGCGCGCGGAGCCGCAGTTCGACGAGCCCCAGGACATCTGGAACGGGATGGCGCGCGTCGCGGTGTTCCTGGAGGTGCGCGGCAACGGCGACTACCTGCCGGAGTGGGCCGGCAACCTCGACATCATGACCGCGGCCGCCGCCCGCGTCGGCGAGCAGCTCGCGCGCAGGAAGGCCACCACATGAGCAGCGACACGCAGAAGATCCGCATCACCGACTCCACCCTGCGGGACGGCAGCCACGCGATGGCGCACCGCTTCACCGAGGAGCAGGTCCGCGGGGTCGTGCACGCGCTGGACGGCGCCGGGGTCGAGGTCATCGAGGTCACGCACGGCGACGGCCTCGGCGGCTCGTCGTTCAACTACGGCTTCTCGCTGGAGGACGACGTCAAGCTCGTCGCCGCCGCCGTGGACGAGGCGACCCGCGCGAGGATCGCCGTCCTGCTGCTGCCGGGCCTCGGCACGGTCGAGGACCTGAAGCTGGCGCACGACGCGGGCGCGTCCGTCGCGCGGATCGCGACGCACTGCACCGAGGCGGACGTGTCGCTGCAGCATTTCGCCGCCGCCCGCGACCTCGGCATGGAGACGGTCGGGTTCCTGATGCTGTCGCACCGGGTCGGCCCGGAGGAGCTGGCGAAGCAGGCGCGGATCATGGTGGACGGCGGCGCGCAGTGCGTCTACGTCGTCGACTCCGCCGGGGCGCTCGTCCTCGGCGACGCGCAGGAGCGGATCAGCGCGCTGGTGAAGGAGATCGGGCACGAGGCGCAGGTCGGTTTCCACGGGCACCAGAACCTGTCGCTGGGCGTCGCGAACTCCGTGCTGGCGCAGCAGAACGGCGCGCTGCAGATCGACGGTGCGCTGTGCGCGCTGGGCGCGGGCGCGGGCAACTCGCCGACCGAGGTGCTCGTCCCGACGTTCGAGCGGCTCGGCGTCCCGACGGGCGTGGACGTGCAGGGCGTGATGGCCGCCGCCGACGAGGTGGTGAAGCCGTTCCTGCACCGGCTGCCGTTCGCCGACCGGGGCGCGATCACGCAGGGCTACGCGGGTGTGTACTCCAGCTTCCTGCTGCACGCCGAGCGGGCGGCGGAGCGCTACGGCGTCCCGGCGCACGAGATCCTGCAGAAGGTCGGCGAGGCGGGCTATGTC
Source organism: Actinomadura sp. 1N219 (assembly GCF_044326405.1). Classification (NCBI taxonomy): domain Bacteria; kingdom Bacillati; phylum Actinomycetota; class Actinomycetes; order Streptosporangiales; family Thermomonosporaceae; genus Actinomadura; species Actinomadura sp. 1N219. The sequence goes on from NZ_JBIRAY010000003.1 coordinate 202,750, forward strand.
GGCGGCCAGGAGGACATGATCATCGACGTGGCGCTGCAGCTCGCCGCCGAACGCGACCGCGCGTCGTAGCGGGCCCGCGATCGCGCGCAAGCCGCTACGGGAGCCAGGAGTGCAGTTCGTCGATGGCGTCGTGGACGGAGGGGCGGGTCTCCAGGACGGCCCGTCCGGCGAACGCCTCGCAGGCGTCGGGGTAGTTGGCGGCGACGAGGAAGCCGCCCGACTGGCGGATGCGCCCGGCGCCGTCGGCGAGCGCGTCGACGCCGGCGGAGTCGCAGCCCACGACGCCGCGCAGGTCCATGGCGACCAGCACGCGGCCCTCCAGCCGCCCGATGCGGTTGATCCAGCGGTTCAGCCGGGGGACGTTGCCGTCGACGAGGTGGCCGCCCAGCCGGACGACGATGCAGCCGCGCTCGATGGTGATGTCGATCGACATGGGCAGTGCGGAAGCCGCGTCGTCGCTCACCTCAGCCTCCGAGCGGGACCGCGCCAGATCTTGAAAAGGCTCATCCTCGCACAGTGCGAGGAGGCCCTGCGAGAGGGCCCGCGAAGCGACCGGCCGACTCACCGCGAACGATCTTTGCACGGTGCAACCGTTGGGATAGCTTGGGCGGCATGACCGACGAGGACCCGCCCGGCGCGCGCCGCCCGGCGACTCCTCGCGGGCGGGCGCGCCGCGACCAGCTGGTGCGGATCGGCCTCGATCTGCTCGCCGAGGGCGGCTGGCCCGCGATCACGGCCCGGGCCGTCGCGGACCGCGCGCGGATCAGGCCGGGCCTCCTGCACCACTACTTCAACGGGCTGCCGGGCCTGCACGTCGCGGTGGCGCAGCGGGCCGGCGAGATGATCATCGATCCGGTGGTGGACGCGCTGCTGGCCGCGCCGGACACGCCGGCCGCGGTGCAGGCGCTGCGCGATCTCGTCCCGGACATGATCGCCGGGGAGCGGAACCTGCGGCTGGCGGCGGAGCTGCTGGTCAGGGCGCTGCGCGATCCGCGGATGGGCGCCGAGCGGCGGGACTGGACGCGGGCCGTCCGCGGCCGGGTCGCCGCCCGCCTGGAGGAGCTGTGCCCGGACTGGCCGCCGGCGCGCCGGGAGGGCACCGCCATGCTGGTCACCGCGCTGCTGGACGGCCTGATGCTGCAGCTGATCCTCGACCCGGGCCTGCCCGCCGACCCGGCCCTGGACGCCACCGCCGCCCTCGTCGGAATACCATGATCGTTTCTTAACCGTTTCCCGGTGGAACGGGACAGGGCCCGCTATTCTGAGATGCTGGACAATTCGCTTTTCGGACGTCTCAGGAGTGCGCCGTGGCCGCAGACGAGGTCATCCCCGCCGAGATCCACCACGACGTGCCCACGGCCGCCCGCATCTACGCCTGGGCCCTCGGCGGAAAGGACAACTACCAGGCCGACCGGCAGTTCATGCTGCAGAACCTGCCGGAGTTCCCCGAGTTCATCGACCTCGCCCGGCAGAACCGGCAGTTCCTGTACCGGGCCGTCCGGTACCTGGCGCAGGAGGCCGGCATCCGGCAGTTCCTCGACATGGGGTGCGGGCTGCCGGCCGACGAGAACGTGCACGAGGTCGCGCGGAAGTTCGCGCCCGACGCCCGCGTCGTCTACGTCGACATCGACCCGATCGTGCTCGTGCACGCCCGCGCGCTGCTGGCCGCCGACCGCTCCACCGCCGTGATCACCGCCGACATGCGCGACCAGGAGGAGCTCCTCGCCCACCCGGACGTGCTGCGCCTCATCGACTTCGACGAGCCGCTCGCCGTGCTGTTCCTGTCCGTCGGCCACCACCTGCTCGACGAGGACGACCCGCGCCGCATCCTGCGCACCGTCATCGACCGCGCCGTCCCCGGCAGCCACCTGGCGTTCACGCAGATCGTCTGCTCCGACCCCGAGCGCGCCGCCGACATCGACGCCCGCTCCAACGGCGCCGGGCTGCGCTGGCGGACCCGCGACCGCGCCGAGACGGCCGCGCTGATCCCGGACGGGCTGAAGGCCGTCGAGCCGGGCCTGGTCGACATCGTCCAGTGGCGTCCCGACCCGGAGCAGCCGCCGCTCGCACCCGTCCCCGCCGAGCTGCGGCCGTACGCGGGCGCGTCGAAGCTGGGACGCGACCTCACCGAGTACGGCGGCGTCCTCCGCAAGATCTAGGCCCGGCGGCCCGGGACGATCGCGACGGGGCACCGCGCGTGGCCGAGCATGCGGGTGCTGGTCGCGCCGAGCGGGTCCGAGCCGGTGCCGCGGTCGCCGAGGACCAGGAGCCCGGCGTCCTCGACCGCGTCCCGCAGCGCCTCGCACGGACGCTCCAGCAGCAGCGACACCCGCATGCCGATCGCCGGATGGCGCTCCCGCCACGGCGCGACGGCCTCCTCCAGCTCGGCGGCGCGCGTCTTCTCCAGCAGCTCCCGGTCGTTGAACAGCGCCAGCTCGGAGTCGGTCACCGCGCCGGGCTCCCAGCAGCCGTAGACGACGTGCAGGTCCCAGTCGCGCAGCGCCGCCTCCTCGAAGGCGAACCCGAGCGCGGCCGCGCTGCGCTCCGTCCCGTCGACGCCCGCCACGACCAGCTCGCCCCGCCCGCCGCAGCCGTCCGGGACGACGATCACCGGCCGGTCCGCCCGCGCGGGGACCTCCAGCGCCGTCGCCCTGTCGCCCGGCCGCTCGCGCGCGCCGATCACGACCAGCTCCGCGGTGCCGGACGCGTCCAGCAGCGCCTCCGCCGCAGGTCCGCGCATCAGCCGCCCGTGCACCGCGCCCGGCGCGCCGAGCTCCCGCGCCCGCCGGACGCCCTGCTCCAGCAGGTTCTCCCCCGCCCGCTTCCTGATCGCCTCGGCGTCCCGGTCCACGTGGCCGCTCGCGTAGGGCCAGTGCCAGCAGTGGCACAGCACCAGGTCGAGGCCGCGCCGCCCCGTCTCGTCGACCGCCCAGCGCAGCGCGGCGTCGTTCTCCGCCGTCCCGTCGAAGCCGAACAGGACGTGGGGTCGTTGAATCCTCTCTCCTTCGTCCATGTGCCTGCCCTCCTTCTGCCAAGTCTGCGCGCTCACCGCGCGTAGTAGAAGGGGGACGCCTAGACTGCGGCGACATGATCATCCGTAGCCTCGGGGCGGCCGTGGTGCTGGCCGGAAGCGTGATCGCCGGAGGCGCCACCGCTCTCCCCGCCGGCGCCGCCCCTGGTGAGGGCCTCGCCGGAGACCTGAAAAGCGACCTCGACGCCATTCTCAAGGATTCGCGTCTCAAGGGCGCGAAGGTCGGCGTGGTCGTTCGGGACGCGCAGTCCGGAAGGGTCCTGTACGACCGGAACGGCGGCGGGAAGGTCATGCCTGCGTCGAACAACAAGCTGCCGACGTCCGCCGCCGCGTTCGGCATCCTGGGCGCGGGATACAGGTTCCGGACGACGGTCAGCACCAAGGGCGGCAACCTTTACCTCAAGGGCACCGGCGACACCACCATGCGGGCGTCCGACTACGACCGGCTCGCTGCCTCCGTCGCCGGGAAGGGCGTGAAGGAGGTCAGGGGCGATCTCGTCGCGGACGACACCTGGTTCGACGCCGACCGCGTCCCGGACGGCTGGGACCCGGCCGACCTGCAGTACGCCTACGCCGCGCAGACGTCCGCGCTCACCGTCTCCCCCAACGCCGACTTCGACGCGGGCTCGATCGACGTCACCGTGGCCGCGACCCGTCCGGGCAGGCCGGTCAGGGTCGGCCTGCGTCCGGCGACCGGCGTGGTGAAGATCGACAACAGGGCCACGACCGGGGCGGCCGGTTCGCCGTCCACCCTCGCGGTGAAGCGGCGCAACGGCTCCAACACGATCAGGATCACGGGCAGGCATCCGGCCGGCGCGCCGAAGGCCAGTGTCCTGCGGACGGTGGCGGGCCCCACGCGCTACGCGGCGGACGTCTTCCGCCGGGCGTTGAAGGCGCACGGCGTCCGCGTGGCGGGCAGGACCGAGCGGGGCCGGACGCCCGCGGGCGCCGAGACGATCGCCACGCGCACGTCCATGCCGCTGTCGCAGCTCGCCAAGCCGTTCATGAAGCTGAGCAACAACGTCATGGCCGAGACCCTCGTCAAGGCGATCGGCCGGAAGGTGCGCGGCAAGGGCACCTGGGCCGCCGGGCTGCCCGCGGTCACCGCGTACGCCGGGCGGCTCGGCGTCGACACGTCGCAGGTCGCCATGACGGACGGCTCGGGCCTCGCCCGGTCGAACCGGACGACGGCCATGCAGCTCAGCACCCTGCTGCGAAACGCGCGGGAACAGGCGTGGTTCCCGGCCTGGTACGCGTCGCTGCCCGTCGCCGGGAAGCCCGATCGCCTGGTCGGCGGGACGCTCGCGAAACGGATGAAGGGCACCGCCGCGGAGGGGAACGTCCACGCGAAGACGGGCACGCTGACCGGCGTCACGGCCCTGTCCGGCTACGTCGAGGACCCGGACGGCCGCACGCTCATCTTCTCGACCGTTTTCAACGGCTACTCCGGAAGCGCCCCCAAGGACATCGAGGACGAGATCGCCGTCCGCCTCGCCGGCGGGAGCCCCGTCCTGCGAAGGACGACACCGACGACGGACGACGACGGGGACGGGGACGGCCTCGAACCGACGTGGAGGCGGAGCCGCTAGGAGCGGCGGCCTGTGGCGGTGCGGAGGGCCCGGTAGAGGAGACCGGCGTCGCCCAGGCGGTGGCGGAGGAGCTTCTCCAGGCCGCCGATCGGGACGAGGTTCTGCGGCGCGCGCGGGTCCTTGTAGTCGATCCCGGCCAGCGCGGGGATGATCGCCGCGCTGTGGTCGGCGAGGTCGACGACCGCGTCGCGGGGCAGGTCGGGCGCGGCCTCGCAGCGCGCGATGCCCGCCCACGGCGCGGTGGACGGCGTCGGCAGCCGCAGGTACCACGAATGCCGCGCCCAGCCCGTCGTCATCAGGAACACGGGCGTGCGCTGGCCCGGCCGCAGCGCCGTGAGGACGGCCGTCTCCGCCCCCGTCAGGTAGGCGGCGTGGTGCGTCTTCACGTAGCCGATGGTTCGCGGGAGGTGGGCGCGGCCCCGGAGCGGGCCGTCCACGATGAGCAGGTCGTCGTCGTGGCCGGACGCCGTCCGGTAGCGGGTCGCGAGGCCCACCTCGATGTCGGACAGCTGCCGCTGCAGCGCCAGGGAAAGCTGCTCGGCGGCCCCGCCCCCGGCCCGCACCGCGGCGTACGTGCCCGCCCATGTGACCAGGTCGGCGGCGTGTGGGGACGGCGTGAACAGCGAGCGGCGCACGTCCACCTCGGCCAGTTCGGCCGGGCGGCCGGGTGTGCAGCGCACGAGCCCGGCGGCGCAGGACGCGGCGATGCCGGGCGCGGGCATGTCGCCATCCGGCCCGCCGTCGGGCCCGCCGTCCGGGTGGCCCACCCAGACGCGGGCCTCGATGCGGCGCACCCCGTCCGCGACGATCAGCCCGGCGGGCGGGAGGCCCCCGGCGGCCGGGCTGATCGGGCGCCACCGCCCGGACGGCAGCTCCACGTCCAGGTCGAGCCGGACGGACGTCGCGTCCAGCTCGCCGATCGCCTCCGCGGTCAGCGAGGTCGCGTACCCCGGGTCCCAGGGGTCGACGGTGATGGCGGCGGCCGTCGCGGCCGGCGGTGCCGTGGTCACGTGAGCTTCTTCTCCAGATGCGAGCCGGTGTGGTCGCGTGACACGTCGAACCGGACGGGAACGCGCTCGGCGAGCGCCGGAACGTGCGTCACGATCCCGACCATACGGTCACCCCCCGACGTCAGCCGTTCCAGCGTCGTCGCGACCGTGTCGAGCGTCGCCGGGTCGAGGGTGCCGAAGCCCTCGTCCAGGAAGATCGAGTCGAGGCTGCGGGCCGCGCCGCCGCCGAGGCGGGCGATCTGGTCCGAGAGCGCCAGCGCGAGCGCGAGGGACGCCTGGAACGTCTCGCCGCCTGAGAGCGTCCGGACGCTGCGCCGCAGCCCCGCCTCGGTGTGATCGGTCACCTCGATCGCGTTCTTCTCGTCGAGGACGAACTCGAACTGCCCGCCCGACAGCTCCCGCAACGTCGCGGACGCGGTCTCGACCAGCAGCGCCAGTGCCTCGCCGCACAGCCAGTTCTCGAAGTTGTTGGCGCGCAGGTGCCGGGCGAGTTCCTGCGCTACGGCGGTGTCCTGCCGGTGCTTGCGGATCTCGTCCGTCAGCTCTTCGGCGCGCCGCCGGTCGCGCTCCACGTCCGCCAGCCGGTTCTCCGCCCGGTTCCGGGCGTTCAGGACGGCCTCGCGGACGGTCTCCGTGTCGATCGACGCGGGCACGGCGATGTCGTGCGCGTCCAGGTCGGCGGCGAGCGCGCGGCGCCGGTCGTCCCGCCGGGCACGCAGCTCAGTCAACTCGTTCGCGAGGGTCTCGGCCGCTTCGCCGCGGCGCGCCGCCTCCTGGTCGCGCCAGGCGAGCAGGGCCGTCCAGGCGGCGTGCAGGTCGGCCCGGTCGACCGCCGGGGCGCCGAACTCGACGACGGTGTCGCGGGCGTCGTCCAGTTTGCGCAGCGCTCTGCCCGCCTCGTCGTTCAGCCCGGCGAGGAGCCGTTCGGCCTTGGTGAGGTCGTCGCGGGCGGTGAGCAGATCCCGCCGGGCCCGTCCGGCCTCCTCCTCGGCGGCGCCGATCGCGTCCAGGCGGCGCCGGACGTCGTCCGCGTCCGGGTGCGCGCGGATGTGCTCGTCCTGCGCGCCGAGCTGCCGCCGCAGCCCGTCCAGCTTCTCGTCGCGACGGTCCGTTTCGCGTTCGAGTCTGCGGTGCTCGTTCTGCGCGTTTTCGAGGTCGCGGGTGCGGGCCTTCACATTGCGGTCGGCCGCGCCGAGCGCGGGCGGGGCGTGCCGCTCCGGGGCATGAGTGACCTCGCGCAGGCACACCGGGCACGGTTCGCCGACCGCCAGCCGCTGGACGAGATCGGCGGCCGTGTGGGCGTCGCGCGTGCGCTGCACCTCGTCCCGCGCCTGTTCGAGGTTCGCGACGGCAAGGGCCACGTCGGCTTCCGCATCGGCCGCCGCCCTGCGCGTCTCCTCCGCCTCCGCGCGGACGGTCCCGATCTCGGCGGTGAGCCGGGCGTGGTCGCGGTGCGCCCTGGCCGCCAGGTCCAGGACGGCCTTGTCGCCGAGCCCGGCGAGCCGATCGCGCGCCGCGGACTCCGCCTCCTCGTACCGGGCCGCCTCGCGCGCGAGCCGTTCCGCCTCGCCGGTCGCGGCCTTGAGGTCGCCCGCCAGGGTCGGGACGTCCTCGGGCATGGCGAGGACGGTCAGCGCGTCGAGCGAGCGCGCCGCGTCCGCGGCCTCCGCGCTCCGGTCGCGGATCGCGTCGTCGGTGCGCCGCAGCTCGTCCAGCGCCGAACGGACCTGGTCACCGAGGGTCCGCAGGCGCTCCACCCGCTGCCTCGCCGCCGTCTCGGCCGCCTCGTCCGCGCCGCTGAGCTTCGCCAGCTGGGCCTCGGCCGCCTGCGCCCGCGCCTCGGCGGCCTTGGCCTCCTCCCCCGCCCGCCGCATGATGACCTCGAACGTCCCGGCGTCGAGGAGCTGGACGAGGAGGTCCTGCCGCTTCCTCGGCTCGGCCTGCAGAAAGTCGGCGAAACGGCCCTGCGGGAGGACGACGCACTGCGTGAAATAGCGGAACTCCAGGCCGGTGACGCGTTCGACTGCGTCGGTCACCCGGTCGCCGTCCGCGATCGTCCGGACCTGCGCGGCCAGCATCTCCTCGATGCCGTCCGCCGGGTCGACGGACGGGTCCAGCTCGTCCAGCCGCGCCTCTTTCGTCGTCACCGACTGCTTGGTGCGGGCCAGCGCCCGGACGACCCCGTACCGGCGTCCCGCCGCCTCGAACACCAGCGCCACCCGGCCGGAGTTGGCGGACGGCGCCAGCGCCAGCCGGATCACGTTCTCCTTCCCCCACCGGGGCACCGACCCGTACAGGGCGAAGCAGATCGCGTCGATGACCGTGCTCTTCCCCGACCCCGTCGGCCCGACCAGGACGAAGTAGTCGACATCGTGCAGGCTGACCGACGTCGGCTCGCGGTAGCTGCAGAAGTCGTCCATGTGGACGCACAGCGGACGCATCAGCCCTCCTGCCCGTGCTCGTCGAGTTCGTCGTAGAGCCGGTCGAACAGCGCCACGACTCGTTCGTCCTCGTGGCCCTTGTGGTCGAGGTAGGCGCGGAACAGCTCCCGCGGCGTGGGGGCCGCGTCCCCGCCGACGGTCGTCCGGCGCCGCGCGGCCGTGGGCCGGAACGCCTCGTCCACGTCCACGGTCAGCGCGTTCGGGAGCACCTCCCGGACGTCGTCGGCGAGCCCGGCGCGCGGTTTCTCCGCGACGACGACGCGCAGCCAGGCGTCCCCGAGACCGTCCGCCATCGCCTCCAGCTCGCCCAGCGTGCCGGTCACCGTGCGCAACACGCGGGCGCTCGTCAACGCCACCTCGCGGACGTCGGCGGGACGTCCCGGCACGGCCTCCACCACCAGCGCGCCCGGCGTGTTCAGCTCCTCCCCGAAGTCGACGGCGATCGGCGACCCGCTGTACCAGATGGGGCACGGGCCGGGCATCCGCTGCCGCCGGTGCAGGTGGCCGAGCGCGGCGTAGTGCGCGGACGGCGGGAACGCCGCCGACTCGAAGTAGTACGAGAAGATCGTCTGCGCCTCGCGCTCGCCGCCGCCGAGCCTCCCGCCGGGCAGCGTGCCGTGCGCCGCGATCAGGTTGACGGTGTCGGCGCGAAAGCCCTCGGTCAGCGCCTCCGCGAGCTGCGCGAACCGGTGCGCGTAGTCGCGGTTGTGCTGGTCGGGCGTGCCGGTGAGCGCCTCCAGCGCCCGGACGACGTACCGCTGCGACAGGAACGGCATCGCGGCCAGCCTGACCGGCTCGCCGGTGCGGGCCGTCCACGACAGGAGGCCGCCCGCGTCCGGACGCCGGAACCGCCCGATCACACGGATGCCGAGCTGCCGCAGCACCGGCCGGTACACGTCGTCCAGCAGCCGGGGGTCGTCGTGGTTCCCGGCGAGGACGACCACCTCCCGGCCGCCTTCCTGGAGCGCCATCAGCGTCTTCATCACCAGCGCCTGCGACGGCGGCGTCGGGACGGCGCCGTCGAACACGTCCCCGGCGACGATGACCGCGTCGACGTCCTCCTCCCGGGCGACGCCGACCAGCTCGTCCAGCACCTTCACGTGCTCGTCGAACCGCGACCGGCCCCGGAGCACCTTGCCCACGTGCCAGTCGGCGGTGTGCAGGAACTTCATGTCCGCTCCAGGCTCCTCAGAAGGGGGGAACTTCGTCGTCGTCGCCCGCGTCCCCGAGCCCCGCGAACGGGTCGCGCGACGCCGCCCGCGACCGCCCCGACCGCGACGGCTCGCGCGGTTCGGCCTCGGCCGGCCTCGTCGCCCACGCCGGGAACGGGAAATCGACGGCGAGCGGCACGGGTATCTCCGGCTGCCCGACGAACATCGTCCCGGGCTTGGCGATCGTGGCCCGCGCCCGCGCCGCCGGAGGCAGCCAGCCGTACTCGCCGCGCGCCGCCTCCGCAGCGTCCAGCCGTCCCGCCACCCGCACGGCGCAGTTCGCCACGATGCGGCGCTCCACCTCCGACGCCGTCTGCTGCGCGCCGATGAGGATCACGCCGAGCGACCGGCCCCGCTCCGCCACGTCCAGCAGGATCTCCTTGATCGGGGAGCCGCCCTCGCGGGGCGCGTACTTGTTCAGCTCGTCCAGCACCACGAACAGCAGCGGCCGGGCGCTGCCCGTGCTCTCCTTCCGCGCGAACTCGCCGCGCAGCACCACCCCGACGACGAACCGCTGCGCGCGATCGGGCAGGTTGTGCAGGTCGACGACGGTGAGCTGCGCGCCCGTGTCGATCGACGCGTCCGACGACAGGTCGCCCCGGACGATCGGCGACAGCGCCCGGACCGACGACCGCAGCCGCCGCAGGAACGCGTTCACCGTCCCGAGGCCCATGAGCCCGGCGCCCCACCCGTGCCGCGTGCCCTCGTCCGTCAGCGTCTCCTCGACGAACCGCACCAGGTCGTCGTAGGTGCGGCAGACCTTGGGCTCCGCGTCGTCGGAGCTCCGCAGCTTGACGGCGCCGCCGACCGGCTCCGCGAGCCTCGCCAGCCGGGCCGCGACCTGCCCGATCAGCATCGTGTACTGCGCCCGCTCGTCCTCGGAGTCGGCGAAGACGAACCGCAGCAGCTCCTGCCGGCAGAACTCCGCGAGCGTCCAGTAGAACGGGCTCACGTCCTGGGTGCGCGCCGACACGTGCGGGGTCCCGTTGGGGTCGCCCGGACGCGGCGGCGCGAACACGTGCACGCTCCCGAACGGCCCCGGCTCCAGCCCCAGCTTCCGGTAGGCGGCCCGCGCGTCGTCGTCCAGGCGCTTGTTGGCGTGGTCGAGGAACAGCAGGTCCTCGCCCTTCACCGAGAAGATCAGCGCCTTGGTGTTGTGCGCCTCGGCGCCCAGCGCGCCCGAGTTGAAGATCGAGTACAGCAGGAAGGTCGCGAAGGACGTCTTGGTCGCCACCCCGGAGATCCCGGAGATCGACACGTGGGCGCCGCGCGTCCCGTCGAGGAACTCCAGGTTCACGTGGATCGGCTCGCCGTCCCGGCCCAGCCCGACCGGCACCCGCCGCTCCATCACGTCGAAGTACAGCGCCCGTTCCCGCTCCTGCTCGCCCGCCCTGCGCGCGACCGCGCCGGGCAGCGGCGGCACGTACACCTCGGGCTCGACCCGCGTCACCGTCACCTCGACCGACTCCACGACCGCCGCGGGCAGGACGCCCTGCGCGATCAGGAACACGTCCGAGTCGTACGCCGCCCCCTCATGCCTCGCCTCGACGCTCGTGACGACCCCGGCGATGAGCACCTCGCCGCGTCCGGGCACCTCCCGGGTCGCCGCGACGACCTCGTCCAGCTGGACGACCGTCCCCGGTTCGAGCCCGACCCAGAACGACAGCGGCGTGGCCGACTGCGTCCCCAGCACCCGCCCGATGACCCGCCCCGCCGCCTCTTCGCCCATGCACCCCACCCAGACACCACGTGAACCACCAGATCACGGCAGGGTAACCACACCTCCGGACAAACTCGCACCACCCTCACCAACTGACCGCATCCAGCCACTCCCCGTAACAGCCCGGTAGCGGCGCATCCCTCACACCGGCGGGTCAGCGGGTGATCAGGGGTGTGAAGGCGGCGCGGACGTCGGTTTTGGACGGGTTGACGTAGCGGTCGGGGTCCGGGCCGAAGTCATCGAGGAAAGATGAGCTGTATTTGATGACGGACGGGCAGCTCCTGCCGCCGATCTGCACTTTCCGGTTGACGACGAGTTTTCCGGTCCGCAGCTCGTACACCTTTACCGGGAGCGCGATCTTGTGGAAGCTCACCTGGTACAGCTTGCCGGAGCTCTTGCTCCGATAGGTGCACGTCTCGACGGTGCTGCCCTGTTTCCGCTCCCCGACGCAGACGATGAGTTCGGCGTCGGCCGCGTCCTTGGCCTTCCATTTGCCGGGGAGGTCGTCCGTGTATTCGTCGTTGCCGTAGAACAGCGTCCGGTTGACGCCCTTGCCGTACGGGGCGGCGCCGCTGTACTTCGCCGGTGAGCTGCAGTAGCTGGGTTGCTCGTCGGACGACCCTTCAAGGAGGGTCCGGACGTTCGCCAGCTCGATCGACAGCGTGGCCTGCCTGACCCCCTTCTTCGCCGCGTCCGCGCGTCCGTCCTGGGGGTACTGGTCGAGCAATTGCTGATATCGCGCGCGTGCGTTCGTCCATTCCTTGGCCTGCATGAGACTGTCACCGCAGCCGACGAGCGCCGCGGGCGCGGCCCGCGTGACGGCGGCCGCCGATCGGTCGAGCGGGTTATCGCTGGGCCGCCGGTTTCGGAGCCAGTCGGTGACCGTGACCGTGCGGCACGCGTCCGGTGTGGGCAGGCGGCCGAGGAATCCGTCGATGGACGTCCCGACCGTTCGCCTATTGCCGGGTTCGGCTAGAACCGAGGCGAGAATGTCGAATCCAGCGTTCAGGGAATTGGTGTCCCCAGTGGCCAGTCCGGTGGTGAGCTTCGCTTCGGCCGTTCGGAGCCGCCGACATGCCTCGACGGTTTCATCGCTCCGTGAAATCACCGGCGCTCCCGCTATGCGGTGTCCGAACCAGGCCCTCGGCCCGGCGCTCAGCACCTGCGCGCAGTCGCCGTCCTCGCGGGCTTCGGCGACGCGCTGCTCGATCCTGGACGCGTCGAACCGCAGAAGTCCCACCGCGAGTAAGACCGGCACCGTGACGGCGAGCGCGACCATCCGCTGCCCGCCGACCGTGACCCGCCCGGCGCGTCCGCCCGCCGCGGACCATCCATGTGCGACGACGGCCGCCCACCAGAGAATCACGATGGCTTCGCACCACCACTGAGCAGCCGAGATAAGAATTGAGAGGAGAACAAGGGTGATGATCCCGGTGCTCACGGCCGTTTTGCGCCGCCCCAGGATGAGATATCCGACGCCCAGCAGAGAGGCGTTGCCGATTGCGACGGCCAGCGGGTCGTGAACGCGCACCGGCGGCGGCGCGGGCTCCGGCGAGGCGTACATCGGACGATCAAACATGGGCGCTTCCCATCAGCCGCGGATTTCGCCCATTGTTCGCCCGCGCTCCCGGGAGGGGTCCCACAAAAGCGTGCCGCTCAGGCGCGGAAACTCATCCGGCTTCCATTGCGGGGTCGCCTGGGCCCGCGGTTTGTAACGTGACAGGTCGCCCTGGAGATCATCTGATATTGCCTTGAATGCGGGGAGGTCGTCATATGCAGGGGCACGGATCACCTCACCCGGGCGGCCGCCCGGGGCCCCTGTCGCCGCAGGTGAACGGCCGAGTGATCACCGTTCCGGCGCTGGCCAGGTCGGCGGCCGCCGCCTGCGGCGCGGTGGCCGGTACGGCGGTGGCCGTTCCCCTCGCCGTCCTCCTGTTCTTCGTTCTGTTCATTCACGTCGGCATTCCGCTCCTCGAGGAGATCGTCTCCGGCGAACTGACGCCTGAGATGTCGCTCGTCGAGACGATCATCATCGGGTTCCTCCTGATAGTCGTGCTCGCGGTGCTCATGATCTACCTGATCCTCGCGCTGGTGGCCCCGATCTTCGTGCTGGTACCACTGCTGTCGACCGCGATCGCGCTGCGCCTCGCGGGCGGGGGCGCGATCCTGCGCTCGCTCTGGCTGATGCTGGCGATGATCGCCGTGTACACGGTGGTGGCCCTGCCGGCGGCCTCCGCCGTCGAGGTGGATGTGCAGTGGTGGGCCTGGGCGGCGATCGTCGCCTTCAGCGCGTTCGGAGGCAGGCTGGTCGTCGAGCTGTGGAGGCCCGACCTGGCCGGCAGCCCGCAGAGTTTCCGGAGTCTCTGGAGGCGCTGGAAGACCCTCGTCCTGGCCTGGTCGGTCACGGCCGTGGTCGCGACCGGCGTGAGCCTGGTGCTGTTCGTCCTCAAGATGACCTAGCCGAGCGTCCGTCAGACGAAGGCCGTCACGCCCTCGTACTCCGCCACGGGGGCGGCGCCGACGGCTTCGTACTGGAGCAACAACACGCCGTTCACCGTCACCTCATGGTGGGTGAGCCGCAGCCCGGCGGGACGGGTCGGATGATCGAGAAGCCGCCGTCCGGACCCGATCACGGTCGGCGCGACGGCGAGCCGGAGCATGTCGACGAGCCCCGCCGCCAGCAGGGCGTTGCCGAGCCGCGCGCTCCCATGGATCTGGAGTTCCCGTCCGGGCCGCGCCTTCAGCTCTCCGACCGTCTGGACCGGGTCGCCGCGCAGAACCGTCGTCGGCTTCCAGCTCCCTTCGCGCAAGGTGCTGGTCACGACGTATTTGGGCAGCGAGTTCATCCGCTCGGTGTACGGGTCGTCCGGGTCGGTGATCTGCGGCCAGTCCCGGGCGAACGCCTCGTAGGTGCGGCGCCCGAACAGCAGGCCGTCCGCGAGGTCCAGCCACTCGGACGTCTGCTGGACGAAGAGTTCGTCCATGTGCGGCACGAGCCAGCCGCCCCGCTCGAACCCGCCGCTCGTGTCCTCGGACGGCGAACCGGGCCCCTGGCTGACCCCGTCCAGCGTGACGAACTCGGTGAGCACGATCTTCATCTCGACGCCCCGCTCTCCGCGAACTCGGCGAGCTGCCCGGCGACCGTGCCCCACCCCTCGGCGAAGCCGAGCTTCTCGTGGCGGGCGCGGGCCTCCGGGTCGCCGTGCCGGACGACGATCCGGTAGTCCGTGCCGTCCGGATGATCGGCCAGGCTGATCTCCGCCGTCATCGGCACCGGCGCCGGATCGGCCGGACGCCACGCGCTGTCGATCGCGTTCGTGAACACGATCCGCTCCAGCTCGTCCACGACCAGGAAGATCGCGTCGACCTGCGGGACGAACTCCGCCCCGTCCTCGCTCATCCGCGTCACGAACGCCCCGCCGGGCCGGACGTCCAGCCGGTCCACCCGGCACACGGCCGGGGCCGGGATCCACCACTTCTCCAGCCGGGACGGGTCGGTCCACGCGCTCCACACCACGGCGCGCGGCGCGCGGATGACCCGCTCCAGGGCCAGGTCAAGATCAGGATTCATCGGTCTTCTCCTTCGCATCGGTGACGAGGCGTTCGAGCCGGTCGGTCCGCCCCTCCCAGATCCGGCGCTGCTCGGCGAGCCAGTCGTCCACGAGGGCGAGCCGCTCGCGGTTGAGCACGCAGGTGCGCACCCGTCCGGCCTTGACCGTGCGGATCAGGCCGTTCGCCTCCAGCGTCCGCACGTGCTTCATGAAGGACGGAAGGGTCATCGGGAACTCGCGGGCCAGCTCGCCCACGCTCGTCGGACCGCGCCCGAGCCGCCGGATGACGTCCCGCCGCGTCGGGTCGGCGAGCGCGACGAACACACCGTCGATCTCCGCCGAATACTGTGCCATGAGGCTAAGTATTGCGCCCCAAGATACTTAGCGCAAGAGCAAAGTATTGAGCCCGGACGCCGCCGCCCGTCCAGCCTTTCCAGACCGTCCTGCTCAGCCGCGACGCCGCCGCCGACCGCGCAGCCTCCACCTGCCGCCGCTCGGCTTGCCGTCGCCCTCCCCCACCGCGCCCCGCGGCCGTTCCGCGCCCGCGCTGTGGGCCTCCCGCCACTTCGCCACGACCTCGTCGACGTCGATCGGCCGGTACCCGAGCGCGGGGCCCGGCGGAGGCATCCGCAGGTTGGCGGCGATCTTCTCGTTGACCGGTTCCAGCAGCCGCCGCACGCTCCGCTCGGACGGCGCCTTGAGCGCCTCCTCCAGGACGTCCTCGATCTCTTTGCGCAGCGCCAGGGTCGGATGGATCATGGCCACGAGACCCTCACTGGCCAGTTTCTGCTTGATCCACCAGTTGTCGTCCAGCGGCCTGCCCGCGTCCGGCAGCGGCTTGCCCGAGCCCGGCAGCCCGTCGAACTCGCCGCGCTCCTCCGCCTCGCGGATCTGCCCGTCGATCCAAGACTCAAAGCTGAGCCCCGCGGGCTTTCGCTCCGTCATAACCCCATTGTCCCATCCCCTCCCCGGCCCCCCGAGGACGGTCAGGTCCTTCATGACGTCAGCGGGCCGGACATCGGCGGGCGGCGTTGGACGCCGGCGTCACGCTCATCGACACCGCGATCGCCTACGGGACGGCGGAGGCTCAGAATTCGCCGGTGGGCAGGACGCCTTCAAGCGGCGCGGGAATGCGAAGGTCTTCACCAAGAACGACCGAGGCGCTGTGCGTGTAGTCGTCACCGCGAGGCTCGGAGAAGATCGTCGCCTTGTCCTCCAGCCTGTCGATCTCTTGCGGTCCCGTGATCCGCCGGAGGTCACCTCCAGGACCATCGCCACGCCGTCGGGCTTGCTGTGCCACTCACGTCCGGCGAACGCGCCCTTGGGTGCGGCGATCCCGCCGGGCACGTACTCGCCTTCGGGGCTGATCAGCGTCAGATTGCGGTGCAACCTCAACCCGTGAACCTCGCGCACCCAGTCATCGACCGCCACGACGACGGTCTCGTGCCGCCCGCTGTCTGGCTAGGGGGTCAGGCCAGGTCCAGGGTTCCGGACTTGACCTTGGACGCGAACGCCTGTCACGCGGCCGGAGCGGATTCGATGATCCGCGCCAAGTACGCTCCTGCTCGCAGAAGGGCGAGCGTGCGGTGGGTGATGGTGTCCAGTCGGGTGTCGAGCGCTGCGAGCGTGTGGCTCACGTCTTTGAGGTCGCGGATCGCTGTGATCGCTCGCTGTACGTCCGGGATGCGATAGCCACCGGCTCGGAGGGCAGCGGCGACGCGTGCCTCCCGGATGGCGGTGAGGGTGTAGCGCCGCGCTGTCCCCGATCGAGTGCTGACCCGATCGGGCGCTACCAGACCGGCTTTCTCCCAGAAGCGGAGTGCGGACGCTTTGACTCCAAGGGCTTGCGACAGTTCGGTGATGGTCATGGAGTCGCCTTCAGCGGGCTCGGCATCGGTCGTCGCCTCGGCCGGGATCGACTCCAGCGCAAAGCGTGCCGCGAGCGCCTGCTCTCGCTCGTCGTTGAGCCTGGCATGGAAACCGCAGATCAAAGCCACCCCCTGGCCTGGCGGCTGGAGGCGAACCTCTCGCATCGCCCGTCGAGCTTCGACAGGTCCCACAGCATGAGCGAGATCGCGGTACGCGCTGAGGGCGCGGACGTGTGCCGCATCGAACTGCCGGTACCCGTTGCTTGACCTGGCGGCAGCGGGGATCACACCTAGCGCCTCCAGATCACGAACCTGCTGCACGGAGTATCCCGACGCTGCCGCGACAGCACTGGTGTTCATGGGCGACGCCCTTCCGCCCGCTCGGTTCATGCGAACCCTCCATAAGCAGTTCAAGCACACACTTGAACCATGAGCATGGAGCAACTCCTTGAGACCGTCAGAGCATTCGATGGGGTACTTGAGCTTGCCCCCGCCGAAGGCAGCGCCTTCCCCGAGATCGCCTGGGGCGACCACTTCTTCTACTACGCGCCCGGCGGCCAACTGCCACAGCGCGAACAGCCCTACGCCACCATCGTCACAAAGAACTACCCTGGCGATACCCTGTGCGACCTCGACCACCCCGAGCGTTGGCGCCTGAACATCCACGTCGGCACGGACGCGTTCGTCACGCTCACAGGTGAGGAGCCCCGCGACCATGTGCTCACCAGGGACTACACCGCCACGGACGCCGTCCTCCCGCACCCGGTGTATCGCACGCAAGGCTGGGTTTCGATCACCAATCCAGGCGTCGGCACACTCTTGCTCGCAACCCGTCTCCTGCGCCAGGCACATGAAGATGCCAAGCGTCGGGCGGAGCGCCGGAGTGCCGACCAGCCAGTAGCCGGAGACGTAGGTCCAGGCGGTGACCGGTGACGCACCGCAACGCGCCGCTCTCAGCGGAAGGCAGACGCCGTCTGGTCGAGCGGTGCCGCTGTCTGGCTAGGGGGTCAGGCCAGGTCTAGGGTTCCGGACTTGACCTTGGACGCGAACGCCTGCCACGCGGCGGGGCCGAACACCAGCTTCGCCCCGTCCGGGTCCTTCGAGTCCCGCACGGCCACCGCCGCCGCCAAATCCGCCACCTCGACGCACGCACCTCCGGTGTTGTCACTCCGACTGCTCTTCATCCATTCCGCAGACGAGACCGGCACCATTGGCGCCACCTCGACACACTGGTGGCCGGTGTCAGTGCTGTAGCTACTCTTCTGCCAATTCACTGGTATCGACGCAACTTCAACACACTCCGCGCCCGACGAATCGCTATGACTGCTCTTACGCCAGATGCACGATGACAAGTTGACCACGCTCATAGACCCTCCAGGACCGTGCGAACGAACCGCACGGAGTCGCCAGCCGGTAGTGCGGCAGATCGCACTTGATCGAAGGCTACGGCACGTTCGTTCACGTCGCGAGGGTTCTCCAGGAGGGGACCGTATCCACCTCCGCTGTCCATGTAGCACATGCTGGCGCGTTCCTTGAAGTCCAAAAGCACGAATCCGCTCGCCTGGTAGACGGGGGCGTCGTCTCGGACGACCTGGAGCGTGATATGCGGCTCGTTCGCCAGATCCCGAAGCCGTTCGAGCTGTCCGCACATCACCTCGCGACCTCCCACCATCCGTCGGAGAGCGTACTCACTCAGCACAAAAAGGAACCATGGCGAGTCTTCTCTGGTCAGCAACACCTGGCGCTCCATGCGGACCGCAAGCAACTCCTCGATCTTCCCGGCCCGCTGACCGACCTCCAGCACCGTTCGGGCGTACTCGGGCGTCTGCAACAGGCCGGGAACCAGCAAAGGCGCGAACGCCTTGACGTACGACGCGTCGCCCTCAGCCTCGGCATAGGGCCGGAACCCAGGGGGCAGTACCTGCAATTTGCCGAGTTCCTGAATCCATTCCCAGATTCGGAAGAAGGTCCCGTTCGTCCCGAAGAGGGTGTCACACGCCTGGGCGAATTCTTCAGAAGGCGCGGCATTGCCCGATTCGATCTGGCCGATCCACTGCGGCGTGAATCCCAGCCTCTCGCTGAGCTGCGGCCGGGACAATCCGGACGCTTCACGACAAGCGCGCAATTCCGTGCCGAAGTACTCGCTCGGCGAGGCGGGGACGCCGGGGTCACGGGGGCGACGGGGCATGGGGGAGCCTCCAAGATCCGAAAGTGATGCGACTTTCTCATCGCACGCGGGGACTTTCTTACACCGGGCTTCTTGCTCTTCCAGAACATAACCCGATCACAGGAAGATGGGGAGTGGTAACACAGAGAAATCGGACCAAAGGTTCAACTGATCATGAAATCGCCCGTTAACGTCGCGGACCAGGCGTTGACCCAGCTCCGCAAGGACTTCCGGGGTCATCGAATCTGGCGCGCGACACGCCACGACGGACTACTCGGAGACTG
Source organism: Actinomadura sp. 1N219 (assembly GCF_044326405.1). Lineage (NCBI taxonomy): Bacteria > Bacillati > Actinomycetota > Actinomycetes > Streptosporangiales > Thermomonosporaceae > Actinomadura > Actinomadura sp. 1N219. Next base: position 221,622 of record NZ_JBIRAY010000003.1, read on the forward strand.
GGTCGCCACTCTGCACGACCCAAAGGCCGGTGTAGACGCGACCATTGTTCGTAGCAGCGCAGAAGAGCTTCGTAAGGCGCTCGCCGTCGAGCTCAGTCGCGCCACCGGTCGACCCACGGGTCAGCGCAGCAAGTGGGACCGTTGGTAGTCCGATGGAGCGGACCGCTAAGCGTCGATGCGGCCGTTCGCGCCACGCCCATAACCGTCCATCTCGACCGACTCGTAGAAGAACTCACGCGAAAAGGGTGGAAAGCCGTCCCCTGCTATGAAGGGCCGGAGCCGCTCGTGCGCGTCACTGAGCCGTCCGTCCCGCAGTTCAGTGAGAGCGTCACCCTCGTCCCCGGAGGAGGGAGGTCCAACCTGTGGTGGTTCAGGTCGAGCACGGGTGAGAACCTGGCCCCGCACACCAAGCCGGACGTCGCCGCGGCGGGGGTGGTGCGGATTCTCATCCCGTATGTGACGACGATCCTCGCGGCTCAGTCACACCGCCGGCTGGGGGCGGAGGCAGACAGGCCGCACCCCACTCCCCCGCCCCGCTCGGATCCCTCGCATGGGGCCGCGATCGCCGAACTGCAAAGACGGTTCGACGGCGTCGTCTGCTGGTGGGGTGCGCATACCTATGAATGGTGGGCCATCGTCCCGGGCGGAACGCAGTGGCGGATCGTCAATGCGGAGGACCCTCCGGGCCTCGCGCGGGCCATCATTCAGGCCCGCTCCCGTCGATGACCGTTGTGCAGTAGGAAAAGCCCCGTCCGGAAAGTCCGGACGGGGCCGCTTGCTATTTCGCGACGGTCAGAGCTTCGCTGTGCCCTGAAGTCCCCAGGTCTTGTTGCCGTCACCGTCGTCGTTGACGTTGGCCACGACGTGCCCATCGGCGGTGTTGCCGCTGATGTTCACGTAAGACCCCGAGGCGGGAAGCCTGCAGGTCTTCGAGCCGGAACTGCTGCCATTGATCTCCGCGGTGAAGTCGCAGGTCTTCGTCTTCACGTCGGAGTCGTTCTGCTCGATCCGGACCTGCACGTCGAAATTCTCGAACTTGCCAGACCCCGAGTCGCCCCAGGTGACCTTGGCGGTCGCCCACTTGTAGCTGTTGCTGCCCCCCGGGCCGCCCCAGTTGCGGTTGAAACAGAGCTCGACCTTGACGTCGGCGTTGAACCCGTTGGTCGGGTACTCCTTCGAGCTGGTCGCGCACCTGGCGTCGGCGTTGGCCGGGCCTGCGAGCGCGAGGGTGCCGAGCCCGGTCAGCGACGTCGCGACGAGTCCCGTCGCGAGAATCCGGCCCATCCGCTGCTTCACGTAGTCTCCTTGTCCCACAATGAAATCGTGAACTTTTGGTCCACTGCAAAGGAACTTACCGGACGTCCGTTTTAAAGATCAACTTGGGTGTTTTCCGTGATTCACCCCTCACTGACAGCTAGCGCCATTGAGGCGCCGCCACGTCCGTCCAGCACTGCGCAAGCCGCAGGTTGCCGGAACGCGCAGGTGTGCGTTAGGGAAGGTGCTCATGGATCTGAAGCCGCTGGCGCGGGACGAGCGGGCCGATCTCGCGGCGTTCCTCGCGACGCTGACGCCCGAGCAGTGGGAGGCGCCGTCGCTGTGCGAGGGATGGCGGGTGCGGGACGTCGTCGCCCACATGATCAGCTACGAGGAGCTGAGCGTCCGGGATCTGGCGGGACGGTTCGCCAAGGGACGCTTCACGCTGAACCGGACGAACGCCGTGGGCGTCGCCGACTCCAGCGCGCTGACACCCGACGAACTCCTGGCGATGTTGCGGAAGCGCCTCCAGCCGACGGGCCTGACCACCGGGTTCAGCGGCCTGATCGCGTTGACCGACGCCGTCATCCACCATCAGGACATCCGCCGTCCGCTCGGCATGTCCCGCGAGATTCCGGCGGAGCGGCTGCTGCTCGCGCTGCGGGGCGCGCTGAGGTTCCCGGTGATCGGCGGCTTCTGGAGGGCGCGGGGAGTGCGGCTCGTGGCCACCGACCTCGACTGGTCGAGAGGGTCCGGGCCGGACGTGCGGGGCCCGGCCGAAGCGTTGCTGATGGTGGTCGCGGGGCGGCGCGGCATCGTCCAGGAACTCTCGGGTCCGGGACGGCAGAAGCTCGCCGACCGCGTCGAGAGACCACCCGGGCACAGTTGAGCCCCATCCACTACGACAAGGGCACTGAGCACCGCCGAACTGGCTGAACGACAAGCTCAGCGACAAGGCACCCGGCCAGAAAACCTGAGGCGTAACGGAAGATCCTTTGAGATGGTGGCCACATGGGCCGTGCCGTCACGTTGATCCGTTCGTCCTCCTTGTCCGACGTCGCCGAGTACGCCTACGCGGCCACGGCGCCCGCCGGATCCCGCCTGATCTTCCTTGCCGGGGCCTGCCCGCTGAACGAGGACGGATCCACGGCGGCGGTTGGAGACTACGCAGGTCAGGCGGCGAAGGCCGTCGAGAACATGCAGACCGCCCTGGCGGACTCCGGTGCGTCCTTGCAGGACGTCATCAGCACCAGGGTCCTCGTCGCGTCCAGCAGGCAGCAGGACCTGGGGATCGCCTGGGAGGTGGTCCGGGCCTCCTTCGGTGATCACGACGTTCCCAGCACGTTGATGGGCGTCACGGTGCTGGGTTATGAAGATCAACTCGTGGAGATCGAAGCCATCGCCGCTGTCCTCGACTCCTGAGGCGGCGACCAACCGCCCCGGCGGGGGCTATCTAGCGAGGTCGGCGGGCTCCTTCAAGCGTGTCAGCTTCTGCGGGTTGGCCACCGCGTGGATTCGGGTCACGCGGCCGGCCTCGACGACCAGGCTCACCGCGGCCACCCGGCCGTCGATCTCGATCCGGGCGGCGGGCGCGCCGTTGAGCCAGACGGCCGACACCGTCCGGCCAGGCTGCGCGAGCGACTCCGCGACGAGTTCGGCCCCATGGATCGGAGCCCGCGCGGCAGGCGCGAGCCCGCCGCCGTCGGCGATCAGGACCACGTCCGGCGCCATGACCTCGATCAGCTCCTTCACCTGCCCGGTGCGCACCGCGGCCAGGAACCGTTCCACCACGGCCCGCTGCTCCGACCGGCTCACCCGCACCCGGGGCCGCCGGGCCGCCACCCGCTCGCGGGCCCGGCGGGCGATCTGCCGGACCGTGGCCGCGGGCTTGTCCACGGCCACGGCGATCTCGCCGTAGGGAACGTCGAAGACCTCGCGGAGCACGAACACCGCACGCTCCACCGGAGCGAGGGTCTCCAGGACGGTCAGCATCGCGATCGAGACGCTTTCCGCGAGGGCGCTGTCCTCGGCGACGTCGGGGCTGGTCAGCAGCGGTTCCGGCAGCCACTCGCCGACGTAGTCCTCGCGCCTGCGCGACAGGGTCCGCCGCTGGTTGAGGGACTGCCGGGTGACGACCCGGATGAGGTAGGCCCTCGGGTCGCTCACCTGCGCGTGGTCGATGCCGGCCCACCGCAGCCAGGAATCCTGCAGCACGTCCTCCGCGTCGGCCGCCGACCCGAGCATCTGGTAGGCGACGGTGAACAGCAGGCTGCGGTGGGTGAGGAACGGGTCCTCGGCCGTCGCGTCCCCGATCATGCCGTCGACGCCGCCGCACCCGGCTTCTCCGGGCCCCCGGCCGACGGGCCCCCGGCCGACGGGCCCCCGGCCGACGGGCCCCCGGCCGACGGGACGTCGGCCAGCGGGATTTCGCAGGCGTCGGAGAAGCCCTGCGAGGTGACGCCGTTCGCCACGTTGGCCCTGGTCGCCATGTTGACGTAGGCGATGTGCACGGTGAGCTCGACCATCGCCGCCGGGCCGAGCCGCTCCAGCAGGCCCGCGTACTGCTCGTCGGTGACGGTCGGCGGCGTGGCCGACATGGCCTCGGCGTACTCCATCACGTCCCGCTCCAGCGGGGTGAACACGTCCGAGGTCCGCCAGCGCGGCACCTGGCTCGCCTTGGTCAGGTCCAGATCGTCGTTGCGCGCCTGGAAGTAGCCGGCGTCGAGGCACCAGCTGCAGCCGACCTGCGCCGCGACGGCCATGTGCGCGAACGACTTGAGGCTCTTGTCGGCCGCACCCCACGCGCCCGCCTTGGCGCCGAACTCCAGGTTGTCCCGGGCGACCGCGGGGGTGTGCCACAGCACTTCGACGTTCTCGGGAACGTCGCCGAGCTGCCTGATCATGCTCTCCTTGATGTCGGCGGGAAGCTCGGCCTTCGGTACGCGCAACGCCACGACGTTCTCCCTTTAGGTGTGCGTTCTGGCTGGTCGACATGAAGACACCGCCGGGCCCTCGAACGTGACACCACTGGGAAGCGATCGCGTCGACGAGCACCTAGACGCAGTAGGGCGGCGCCTTGTCCGCGTTGGCCTTGGTGACGACCATCTGGGGGACGTTGTCGATCTTCTTGGCCGACGCGTCCTTGCGGAGCAGCGCGACGACGTTCTCCACGGCCATCTCGCCGATGTCCTTGGGCGTGTTGCTGACCGTCACGGCGAACCGCCCGGCCTTGATCGCCTGGACGCCCTCGTCGGTGCCGCCGTTGCTGAGGATCTTGATGTCGGTGCGGCGCGCGGCGCGGAACGCCGCCTCGGCGCCGAGGGCCATGTCCTCGTTCTGGACGAGGACGTACTTGACGCGCGGCCGGGCCTGGAGGAGGTTCTCCGCCACGTCCTGCGCCTTGGCCCGCTGCCAGAACGCGGGCTGCTCGAACACGACCTTCGCCCGCGGCCCGCTGCTCTTCTTGAACGCGGCGGTCATCAGCTCGGCGGCGCCGCCGGGGGCGCCGCCGATGACCGCGACCTCGGCGGGGCGGCCGCCGGTGTCCTCGGCCAGCCAGGCGCCGAGCGAGCGTCCGACCTGCTCGACGTCGGCGACGACCGCGCCGAGGATCTTCGACTGGTCGATGCCGCCCGTGACGCCGGTGAGGAAGATCGGGATGCCCGCCCGGTTGGCGCGGCTCACGCCGCCCCGGAGCGCGTCGACGTTGACGGTCTGGACGACGATGACGTCGACCTTCTTGACGATCATGTCGTCGATGTTCGCCAGCTCCCGGCCCGGGTCCGTCACGGAGTTCGCCGTCAGGACCTCGACGTCCTTCTTCGCGGCCCGCGCGTGCAGCGCCTTCTGCAGGCACATGTGGAACTGGATGCGGTTCCCGTTGACGAAGCCGATCGTGATCTTCTTCCCGGACGGGACGGCGGCGTTCCCCGCGTCGTCGTCCACCGAGCAGGCGGTGACACCGAGGGCGACGGCGAGCGCCACGGCCTGGACCGTGACGCCGCGGACGCGTCCGCGTGCGAAATCGAGCATGAGGACCCTTTCAGCCGAATCGGCCGCGCAGATGGTTGGTGATGGCCGCGATCAGCAGGACGCCGCCGACCGCGACGTCCTGGAAATGCGCGTCCACCTGGAGGAGGTTGAGCGAGTTGGCGACGACGCCGAGCAGCACGACCCCGAGGACCGTCCCGACGACGGTGCCGCTGCCGCCGTGCAGCGCCGTCCCGCCGATCACGACGGCGGCGACGACGGTCAGTTCCAGTTGCAGCCCGCCGGTCCCGGGGCTCGCCGCGCCGAGCCGGGCCACGAGCATGACGCCGCCGAGCCCGGCGAGCAGGCCGCCGAGCGTGTAGAGCAGCAGTTTCGTGCGCGCCACCGGGATGCCCGCCAGCCGCGCCGCGTTCTCGTTGCCGCCGATGGCGAACGCGTTGCGGCCGAACGCCGTCCAGCGCATGACCAGCCCGGCCGCGACGCAGACGAGCGCCGCGACCACGACCGTCGCGGGCACGACGCCGAGCACCTCGCCGAACCCGAGTCCCGCCAGGTGGTCGCCGATCGACACGCTCTGCCCGTCGATGACCAGCAGCGCCGCGCCGCCGAGGACGGTGGACGTCGCGAGCGTCGCGACGAACGGCGCGACGCGGAACAGCGTCACGACGGTGCCGTTGACGAGGCCGATCCCGGCGCCGACCGCGAGGCCCGCGAGCATCGCCGTCCACTCCCCCGTCCCGGACGCGATCAGCCGCGCGACGACCCCTGCGGTCACGGCCGCGATGGAGCCGAGCGAGAAGTCGATCCCGCCGGCGGTCATGAGGAGGGTGAGCCCGGCGGCCAGGACGGCGGTGACGGCGACCTGCTGCGACACGTTGAGCAGGTTCGCCCCGGTCAGGAACGCGGAGCTGTTCAGCGCGGTGATCAGACCGATGACCAGCAGGACGGACAGCAGCCCCAGATGCCGGGTCAGCCCCGCCGGGAGGCTCACGCCGATGCGGTCGCGGAGGATGCCGAGGGCGGTCATGGCGTCGTCCGTCCCCCCGCGATGAGCGCGACGAGTTCGTCGCGGGTGACCCGGGCGATGGGGCGGTCCGCGACCGTCCGGCCGTTCCGGACGACCACGACCCGGTCGGCGAGCGCGACGACCTCGTCGACGTCGCTGGACGCGAGCAGAACCGCGGCCCCGCGCCCGGCCAGCCAACGGACCAGCCGCTGGACGTCGGCCTTCGACGCCACGTCCACGCCGCCCGTCGGCTCTTCCAGCAGGCAGGCGGTCACCGCGGTGTCGAGCCAGGCGGCGAGCAGCACCTTCTGCTGATTGCCTCCGGAAAGCTCGGCGACGGGCGGGTCGGCGTGGATGGCCGTGATGCCGTACCGGTCGCGGGCGGCGCGCGCGTGCCCGCGCATCCGGCTCCACCGCACCAGCCAGGGGCGGCGGAGCCCGCGGCGGACCAGGTCGAGGTTCTCGTCCACGCTGAGCCCCGGGACCAGGCCGCGGCCGAGCCGGTCGCCGGTCACGCAGCGCATCCCCGCCGCCAGCGCCGCGCCGACACTGCCGGACGGGACGTCGCGTCCGGCGATCCGCACCCGTCCGGCCTCGGCCCGGCGGAGCCCGCTGAGCAGCGGAAACAGCTCGGCCTGCCCGTCCCCGGACGGCCCGAGCACGGCGGTGATCTCCCCCGCGCGAACCTCCAGATCGAACGCTTGGAGGCGCCCGGCGGTCAGCCCCTTGAGTTCCAGCACCGGCCCACCGGCGACACGGGCTTCGTCATCGACCTTCTTGCGGAGGCGGTCGCCGCCGGCCATCGCCCGGACGAGTTCGTGCAGGTCGACGTCCGCTGCCGGGACGGTGACGATTCGCTTGCCGTCTCGCAACACCGTGATCCGGTCGGCGAGGTCGAGGACCTCGTCCAGGTCATGGGAGATATAGACGACACCGGTGCCGCGAGAACGCAGAGCGCGCACGAGCCGGTGAATCCGGAGAGCGTCGGCGGCGCCGAGTGACGCGGTGGGCTCGTCCAGAATGAGAATGCGGCGGCCCCGGTGCACCTCCCGCGCGATCTCGACCAGAGTCTGCTCGGCCGGGCCGAGGGTGGCGGCGACCCGCTCAACGCCGATCCCGATACCGAGTTCCCCGAGCGCCCGAGCCGCCTCGCGCCGCGCCTCTCCCCACGACACCGCGCCGAACCGGGTGGGAAGGCGTCCAAGAAGAAGATTCTCGGCGATGGTCAGCCCCGGGACCAGCGACCGCTTCTGATGAACAATGCTCACACCGGACGCATGGGCGCGCCTCGGCGTTAACGCAGCGTGGCGTCGTCCGGCGATATGCACGGCCCCTTCATCGGGAACAATGGCACCGCACATCGTCTCCACAAGCGTGGATTTACCAGCACCATTCATCCCGACAACGGCGTGGACCTCGCCCGCCGATAACGTGAAATCGACGCCGGTCAGCGCGTGCGCTCCGCCGAACGTCTTGCACACACCGCGCAACTCCAACACCGGCGCGGCCGCCCCGGCCATGTCAGGCACCGCCCGTCCGGGCAGAGGCTTGCGCCCAACGGGCGGCCGTCACGCCGGCGATGCTCACGACGCGGCCTCCGTGACCTCTGCGACGCGGACCCCGGTGTCCGACGCCGACCGTCCATGCGGACGTCGGCCGCCCGCCACCCAGGTGTGCAGTTTGCTCGTCATCGCCCGTAATGTCAGCGATGTGGTTGTCGTCCTCACTCTAGAACCACCAGGTCTACCTAGACGACCTGCTCGGCGAAATCGGTTGACTTCAATCGGGACTCGGGAAGGCAACAAAAACTGACCAATTTCCAGATGAAGGCCCATGATGGGCACTTGGGTCCACTCACCGTTCGGGAATGACGCCGCCGCCGACTTCGCACTCGACCCGGACGCGCAACCGTCCGCCCATGCGTAGCCTGTCCGTGGGTTGATCGAGACCTGCACGGATCACGCGACTCTGGGAGGCCGCACGTGACCGACTCTCCTGTAGCCCTCATCACCGGGGGCGGAAGCGGCATCGGGGCGGCGACGGCCCGGCGACTTCTGGACCAGGGGCATCGGGTGACCGTCACCGGACGCGGCGCGGAACGTCTGCGCCGGTTCGCCGAAGAACTGGGTGAACCGGCGGGCCTGCTGACGCTCGTCGGGGACGCGGCCGATTACCAGGACGTCCAGGCGGCCGTCAGCGCCACCGTCGAGGAGTTCGGACAGCTGAACACCGTCGTGGCCAACGCCGGATTCACCTCATTCGACCACGTCACCGACGGGGACCCCGCCGTGTGGCGCGACATGGTGCTGACCAACGTGCTCGGCCCCGCGCTGCTGATCAGGGCCGCCCTGCCGGCCCTGCGCGAAACCCGCGGCCGGATCGTGCTCATCGGGAGCGTCGCCGGCGTCGTCTACAGTCCCGGCAACATCTACGGCGCGACCAAATGGGCGGTGACCGGCCTCGCCGAGAACACCAGGCGCATGGTGACGGACGACGGCATCGGCGTGACCTTGGTCAACCCCGGAGCCACCGAGACCAACTTCTTCGACGCCGCCGGCGGCCCGCCGGACCGCGCGATGATGACCGCCGACCAGATCGCGGGCGCCATCGTGTGGGCGATCGACCAGCCGCACGGCGTCGACGTCAACACCCTCACGATCCGCCCTGTCCCCTCGCCCCTGTGACTCCGTCCTGTCCGGCTACGACCTTTCCACCGGCGGCATGGAACGCACGACGACTCTGCGGATGAGCTGCACATCGGTGAGAGGCCCCGTGGACGCGGCGAATCCGAACTTGAAGGTCTCCGGCATGGGCTCGGGAGCGGGAAATCTCAGAACCCGCTTGAAGCCATTGCCGTCGCGAAAGTCGATGTCGACCGTCACAACCGGATCCCGTCCGGACGGCACTGCCACCCGGACGACCCTTTTCACCGGTTCCAACAGCCGTTCAGCCCGCGTCGGCGTGATTTCGGCGGGCATCGTCCTCAAGGTCCCGTGCAACCGTCCGGGGAGCGACGATGGCCAGGGCCCGGTCGTCCTCTTGTTGGTGGTCGTGGCGGCGAGCAGGCAGTATCCGGTGACGCCGTTTCCGGGCCCGCGAGCAGTGACGATGTTGGGTCCCGGCGCAGGCAGACGAAACGACGTCCCGGCCGGAGAGCGCCGCTCGCACCCATTCCCGCGCCCTTCTCCGTCACCGAAGTATTCGCCCAGCACGTCAAGTCCGATGCCGAGATACCCACCGTCCACCCCCGGAACGAACTGGGCATCGGGGTCGCCGCCCGGCAACTTCTGGGCGTAACCGAGGCTCCCGCCGAACGCGCCCGGCGTGCTGAGCCGCCGAGCACCGTCCGTCAGAAAGAACGAGATTCCGTCAGCCGGCGACCGCGTGGTATTTCCGTACTGCCACTGCTCGAAAACCACCTCCAGACCACCCCTGGCCGGGATCGGCGAGTCGAACAGCGCAGCGCCGGTCACCTCGGGGTGGGCGTCCGTGAGCTGCAGATACCCACGCGGCGCCGCGCCGCCCGGCGGCACCGGACCAACCGGATCCAGGCGACACCCCCTGAGCGGATGATTCTCAGCTTCCGCCTCCACCTTTCCGCGCCGCGCACCCGTCAGGCAGGCCGCCCCGTACCCGATGAAGCGCGAATCCGCAGTGACTCCGGTGAACGCCTCCTCGACCAGCACCGAGCCCGGCCGCTGGCCCGACGCCGTCGCATGCCCAAACGACGCGAGGGCGACGGTACCGACCCCGACCGCCACCGCAACCCGAGCCCACCCATGCCTCATGCCGCTGCTCCCACGAAGATTCGAAGCGTTCTTCCGCCGCCCCCAATCTGAACACACGCTTACTAGGTGATCCCCCCATTGCCACGACCACAGCGATAACCAAAGCCAATCCTTACAGAACACCCGCCATTTCATGAGATGGTCACGGCATCACCACGCCAGAGCAAACAGCCGCAGGCTCGATAAACCGACACGGCACCGACGTCCACACTGCGGTGTCCCAGTCGGCCCAGGACCCACCCTTATCGGCTGGGTCGGGAATCTGACGTTGGAGGTTCCGACCGCGGGTCCACTCGATGTGCCCGCTGCGGGAACAGCGGCCACATTTGTTCGAGGCGTTCGGTGCTCAGCGACCCTTCGAACACCACCAGGTCGGGCGCGGGCCGCGTACAGCGACCGCCTTTGTGCTTGTACTCGTGCAGGAAGTACGGGCAGCGTCCAGGACTCTGATACCCGTGACCTTTGGGACGCACTTCGACGACCTGGCCGCACCACCGGCAGCGGCACCACCATTCCCAGTGGATCGACAGGTCCAGCGCCTCAAGGGGGATGAGCCCGGCCCGGCGGACGGCGGCGGCCACTTCGGCGGGCACCGACGGGTCGGCCAGGTAGCGCTGCCCTCGCGCCCACTCCTCCTCGACGGCCGCGGCCGCAACCAGATAGGGCTCGCCGGTCGCATCCTGGCGGCGACGAATACGACGTTGCTGGTGACGGGAAGGGCGACGGCGGGGCTCTGCGGTCATGGCGTCCTTGGACGGAGTCCTACGCACACCGTCGGACGACGCGAACCGGGGGTATCACGCGTCGTCCGAGACGCTTTGTCGTCGGCGCACCAGCGGCGTAGGCGCTAGGTGCTCAGACCGGCAGGCGTGATCTGCCTGAACGGCAATATAGCGTTCCGCTCCACCCGCGCTCAGCCGAATCACCGAGGTCGGGCCCCTGACCACAAGGCCAAGGCCCGCCGGGAGGGCATGGGTTACGTCGCGCGCCAGAGCGTGGGGGTGTCCTGGGGTTGCCAGTCGGCCTGCGCGGTGTGCGATTGGCGGCAGACGTAGTCCGCGCCGCGATGGGTCACCGCGTCGCCGGGACGGTAGTAGACGCCGGGTGTCCATGCGGCGGCGCCGGGCCTTCTCCTGGGCGGCGGCGTCGGCGTGACGCGTCCAGTAGCGGACGCCGTCGGCGTGGCGGTCGACGGCGTCGGCGACGAGGTCGACGGCGTCTCGGACGGCGTGGCGGTCCCCTTCCGCCCCACCCCGACCGAATCCGGCGGCGCGGGGCTCTGCGTCCGAGCCCCGGCATCCGGATCCCCACCGGTCGTCGCCGGAGCAGCGGACGGCCCTGAGGAATCGGACGGCCGAGCAGCCGCATACCCAACGGCCACGAAGAGCACGATCGCGAGGACGACGCCGAGCACGACGTATCGCCGCTGCGCAGGAGTTTTAGAGGGAGGACGCGCGTGGGCCATCAGCAGCCCCGTCCTCTCCCACGTACACCCGCGACGGCCGTCCGGTGCACTCGACCTCCCCGTTTCCCCGCCGCCCGGCCATGAGCCGCCGGTACCGGCCGCCGAGCGCGGACAATAGTGACACAGCCCCGCGAACCGTGTCACCTGGACATTCCGCCAGCATCCCGGATCAGGTTCACCCCCCTGGCAGCGACGCCAGACGCGACCACAACCGGCCCTCAGGCGCGTGCGGCTGCTCGACCCTGTGACTTGTCCCGTGTTCGTGCGGCATCGTGACTCTTGCTCAGCAGGACGGCCACAATGGTGGCTTCTTCGACGCGATACCGTCCCGGCTTGGTCGCTTCAGTGGCGTGCCCACTGGTGGCCTAGCGCGCGGTTTGCTGCAGTTGGCGAAGGTGGTCCAGATACTCGACGGCGCTGGGGTCCGTCCCGTACCGGTCCTTGATCGCGGCTCCGAGCTCCTGGGACACCATCAGCAGACTAGGTAGCGACCGGCGCTCACCCTGGAGCGCCCGCTCACCGAATTCCACGGCCCTTTCGAGGTCGCCTTCTCTAGCAGCGATCAGCCCAAGTGTTATGCGGGCTTCTGCGTTCCGCATCGGTGAGCGTTCAACACCACTGGCGTCGGTGCCCAGGCGGATGACGTCCTCGGCGTAGGTCTCAGCAAGCCTGTTCTCGGCCGCGGTGGAAGGCTGGTCGTTGCCGAGCCACCGGTAGCAGTCCATGGAGTAGAAGTCCCACCTGGCCGGATCGACGACGAAGTGGTGATCAAGGTTCTCCGGGTAGGGCAGCCGCTCCAGCAGCGTCCGCCCTAGGTCGAGCGCTGCTTCGACCTGCCGGCGGTCGCCGATACGGGCCCACGCCTTCGCCTTCTGGGCATGGAGTTGGACGGCCGCTCGCGAGTCGGGCGCAATAGCGCATCCCGTTTCTGCGGACACGATGACGTCTCGGTAGTCCCCTTGGGTGAGAGCGAACCAGGCGCGCATCTCGTGTGCCCACGCCATCACCTCAGCGTCGCCGGCTTCCGCGCCGAGCCTCAACGCGGCCTGCCGAGTGGCTTCGGCCGCCGGCCAGTCGTTCGTGTCGTACTCGACGCATCCGACCAGTGCGGCAAGCCATCCGGCCAGGGAAAGGGTCTCTTGACGGTGAGCCAGGGGCAGCTGCCGGTCGAGCAACGCTGTGATGCGGCGCAGCCAGGCCCGTCCCTCGACGAGCAGTTGGTCAGCGGGCTTGTGCGGATACTCGCTGCACAACCGATCCACGGTGATCCGGAGGCCTTCGAGCATGGCGGGGTCCACGGAGGACGCTCGCAAGCCGGTGAGGATCTCCTGGGTGTCCATGCCGGTTCCGGCGATGAGTTCGGCGTCGCCGTCTCGTCCGCCCGCCATGGGCCAGATGGCAGCGGTGACAGTGCCGAAAGTCTTCGCGATGATCGGCCGGTGGTCATCGTCGGGGCATGAGTCGCCGCTCTCCCACGCATGTACGCAGCGCAGCATCGACGCCTCGTCCGGCAGTGGACGGCCCGCATGGGCCCGTAAGGCGTCAATGAACTGGGGCCTGCTCCAGCCGCGGGCGGCTCGTTCAGCGGTGATCCGCCTGGCCCACCCCGGGCGCTCCTCCGTCACAAGATGCTCCACCTGGTTCCGTGTCGGTTCCAGTCTGCGCACGTCGCAGGCGATGACGCGAGGCGTGATGAGCAATATCCACGCCTCGGCAGCCCGAACGGCCCCGAAACGGGACGTGCCGCCCAAGCCATCGGCCGCGGACGTCATGCCCGCTGGCGGACCCGATGAGGGACGTCGGCGCTACGGCGATGGACGGCCTACCAGAGTCCGTCGTCAGGTTCTTCGGCAGGCTCCATGCGCCTGGGACGCCCAGAAACGGCGAAGAGGCCGCTTCCGGAAGATCGGAAGTAGCCTCTGAGCTTGGTCTATGCAGGGTGGGCGATACTGGGTTCGAACCAGTGACCTCTTCGGTGTGAAGCAAATCAGGCGAATCGATCTTCGTCGAGGTCAACTCAGAGCCAAATGGGGTGCCCCTCACCTGCATCAACGCCCGGATGGGGTCGCGGTGAGTCGGGATGGGTCCCATGCCGTTCGACGGCATTGGCTCCCGTTTCGGCTCCCGCGGCTCCCTCCGGAGCGGGAGAGGAGCCCACATGGCAATCAAGATCAACGACACCCGCATGATCCTCACGGTGAACGACGCCGTGATCGGCAACGCCGCTCTCGTCGATGGAGTCTGGCACGTCAGCACGTGGCCAACGCCCCTCAACCGCCACCAAGCAATCACGGCCCTCACCATCGCCGAACTCCTCGCCACGGGGCACAACGAGAATGACCCGCTGGTGATCACGTTCCGGGAGGAGTTGGCCCATGGCTGATCGCCTCACCCGGATCACCACCGGTCTCGCCGTGGGCATCGTCGCAGTGATCGCAGCCGTGATCTCGTACCGGCACGCGTACGAGTTGGTACGCACCCATGGCGAGACCGGTCTTACGGCCCGGTTGGTTCCGTTCACCGTGGACGGCCTCATCTGGGCAGCCTCCATGGTGATCCTCGACGCGAGTCGCCGGAAGCAACGCGTACCAACGTTGGCCAAGTGGAGCCTCGCTGTGGGCATCGTGGCCACCATCGGTGCCAATGTGGCGCACGGCCTAAACCACGGCCCCACCGGTGCCCTCGTCAGTGCATGGCCGGCACTCGCCCTCGTCGGCTCATTCGAACTGCTGATGACGCTCACACGGGACGCCACGTCACCAGCAGGAACGTCCGAACAGGCCGGGGCCATGGAGCCAGCGTCGATGGAGTCCGAACCAGACCGCACCAAAGTGGAGCACACCCCCGAACAAGCGGTTCTCGCTGACTACATGGCGAGCCTGAACGGTCCGGGAAAGCCGCTCTCGCAACGGGCACTTGCCGAGCGGCACGGCATCGACCGACGCAAGGTCAAACAGATCATCGCCAACGTGGTGCAGAGCTGAACCATCACGGTTAAGACGAGTCCTCCGCTGATCCGAGCCTCGGGGCAGCGGAGGTCTTGTGTATTTGCATTCTCCATCGCAGCCACAGAAATACTCCCTTTCGCGCGTACATTCACGCTATTCATCATTTAGTGTCGCAAGCATCGCTTTTGCGATTGACAGGTCGTATCGGCCGCCAATTTCCTCAAACGCACTAATAGCTTCCGACAAGAGAGCTACTCGCGCCTCATGTGAAAGCTGATCAACGCTAGCGGCGCTAAGGAGTGCTTGGCCATAACGACGCTTGGTGCTGTGCTCACGCGCGAATGCAAGGGCATCGTCTAGCTTCTCTTGAGCACCCGGGTGCCCCAGCACGCAAGTAAGGCGCGCTATCGCGACACGGACCGTGGACTCCTCCTCCGGGTCGCCGACGGCCTGTGACAATGTAAGGGCAGGCTCCAAGTAGGAGAGGCCGATCTCAGGATTAGTATAACCCGCGGCTTGACCTATTCCTTCTAGGGCCATAGCTACTCCGCGCAAATCGTCTTGTCGAGAGCAGATCGCAAGATCTGCCAGATGACACCGGACGGCGGCCGCAAAGTGGCCTTGTTTTGTGAGAGTAATCCCGAGATCATGAAGACTGCGACTCATATTGGCGCGGTCATCTATTTCGCGGAAAACCCTAAAAGCCTCAACGAGTGCGGCCCTTGCCTCTTCAAGATGCCCTGAAAGTTCAAAAGCTCCGCCAAGGCTCGTTAACGTCCAGGCGACGCCCCACTGGTCATTGTTTGATCTGCAATATTCGAGATCCTTCTCGTACCATTCGATGGCTTCTGTGTACCTGCCATAATCGCGGTAACAGGATGCCATATTATGCGCGCACGAAGCGAGTCCCTGTTGAAATTTGATCGAAGAATATATCTCGTACGCTCTCTCAAAACATGCAAGTGCTTCATCTAGATGCGCCGCGCCCCTCAAGGCATTACCTCGGGCATTCAGGGCCTCGGCGCAGAGCAGTGGATCTGTCTCATCGCCAATGATATCAAGTAACCGATCAGCGCAATGAAGGGCGCCCTTGAAATCTCGGACAGAGAGTTTCGCATTTGTCAGTGTAGTCAAAAGAATCAGGTGCCCTGATTGGTCCAAGTGATAACGGGTAAGTTCAATGGCAGCCTCAACGGTGTCAATCAACGAACGCCATTGACCCCTCATCTCCACATAGCGTTGGAGGGAAATGGCCACCACAATTAGATCATCCGATAGCTCATTCTTAACGAGTAGCCCGATAGCCCCCACGACAAGACTCCACTCCCGGTCCAACCAACGGATAGGGAGCCCGGCCTGCGCGGCCTGCTGTTCTTCGGGATTGAGCGTCTGGAAACCTTCTGTGTCGAGTGACCGTCCAGCCCGGCGCGCCACGCGGAGCACTTCTATTGATACTCGAATTTCTGCAGCAGAGAGGCCATCCTGATGCTCCTCTTCCGCGAGTCGCTCGGTCGCGTATAGGCGAATTAGATCGTGGAAGCGATACCTGCCATCCGCGTCTGCAAGTTCCAAAAGGTTTAGTTGAAGCAACTCTTCGAGTCTGCGTTCCACCTCTTGCCGATCAAGATCACAGGCCGCAGCACCGACAACAAGCGGAAACGATGTATCTGGGATAATAGAGAGACGCCTGAATACCATGCGTGTGCGCGAGGTCAATTCTCGATAGGAGAGGCCAAAACTTGCACGTACACCAACACTATCCCCAGGTGAAAGCCGATCGAGTCGGCTGGCCTCGTCGGCAAGCCGCTTTGCATAGTAAGCGATTGACCACTTACCCCAACTACCGAGCGTATTAGCTGAAATTCGTAGAGCAAGTGGCAGATAGGCGCAGAGTTTGGCAATCTCGGGTGCGTGTATATTCTCACGGAGATCTGTGCGGCCGGAACAGGTCGTCAGCACATCTATGGAACTCTGGCTACTTAGCACATCCAACTCAAGCTGATGACCTCCGACTAGCCCGACGACAGAATTGCGACTCGTCACGATCACGAAACACGTTTCTGTTGGGGGAATCAGATGTTTTATGTGCTCGCTGTCGCGAGCGTTATCAAGCAAGACGAGGGCCTTAAGACCTCTTATCCTCGATCTGAACAGTGCGGCGAGTTCAGCCACGGTTCCGGCTAGCTGCCCCTCCGCTAGCCCCAGGGTGCGCAGGAATCCGACAAGAGCATCCTCAGGCGTAAGTGGATCGTGGTCGAAACCCCTGAGGTCGACAAATAGTTGGATTTGATTGAAATCTGACTTCGCTTCATAGGCGAGGCGTACTGCCAATGCTGTCTTACCGACCCCAGGCTTGCCCACTATTGAAACAAGCCCACCACTTAGCGGACTATGATCTGCCCTCGCCCCGAAGACGATGCGACGCAGTTCATGAAGCTCTTCTTCTCGGCCCAAGAAGGTCGGATCGTCATGCGGTAGTTGATTTGCAATGACATCGTGTCGACTTGTCGCACGGATGTCGTCGCTACTCGCCAAACGAATTCCTGAGCGCTGATATATTCGCCGTCGCAGCATATTTGCATCGATGTTAGCTGCTCTCGGCCCTAGCTCCTCGGCAACTGAGCACAAGTGTGAAAAGACATCAGACGGGGTTAAATCACCATGCGGTACGTATGCCGCAATTCGGTCAAGAGCCCATCTTGTGTCTCGGCCGTCGTGCTCGACTTCCACCAGCCATACGTGGAGTGCAGCTAGAAGCCGAAAAGCTACTTCTGCAGCACTGGAATCACTTATAATCGGGGCCAGTTTAACCGATTTCCTGACCGCGAGCTCGAAAAGGTCGAAGCGGCCACGGATATCCGATGAAATGCTACCGCTGCGGAGCAAAATTTGAAGACTCTCAAGGTCGGGCTGCGCTCGTGCGAGTTCTGTGAGCTCCCTGAGTTGTTGTGCGCTACCTGCTGGCCCACCTACAGCTAGTCCGAAGAGAAGTCCACCGCTGTCAATATCGGCGGCTTGCTCCTCAATTGCTTGCCTCATGGTTGTGACGAGCTGAATAAACTCATCGCTGGAGGGTTTCGGTAGCGTCCTTTTGACCTGGAACTGGATCCTAGGACCGTTGGGGCCGCGCTGTGTATATACGACAATGTCATCCAACTGGTAACCGGCAGATCTCTGTTGTAGCCCGATTCTTTCGATCGGCACTTGCACGCCAAATGGTGGATGCGCTCGATCGAGCATCATGGCGAATAGCACAGCAGCGAGACGATACTCGAAGATGATTCCCGCTCCGCCGGTTGCCTTAGGGGAGGATGGGCTTGTGGGCACTGTCGCGGTACGCTCCTAGCTTTCGAGGTTCTTTACTGCGGGTGGATTCTTGCCTGGTCACTGGATGCTCTCGGGTAACTTCTTGCCGTAGGAGCATTATGCCAGAGGAGACCGACAGTCTTGGGTGGTCTGCTGCATGCTGCACTGCGCGGCTCGTGATCGCTTGAGACGTTCGCAGATCCCATGTCTGCGAGTGGCATGGGCGCGAGCACGGTGGGCGCAAGTGAACCCTGTGAGCTCATGGGTTCATCCTGGTGGTACACGGTTAGCTTCTATGAACTGGTGATTGACGTAGATCGGGGCGGACTCATGGCCGCAGCGTTGGCGCAGCATCGTTGAGACAGGGCTGCTGTTGTCGCATGACCGGCTGTCCCGTCGGTGTCTGCGTCATAGGGTTGAGGCAGCGCGATCTTCCGTTAGCTCAAGGGGAGCACATCATGGCTGACTACGTGCAAGTTCTGACGACGACGGACAGCGAGGAGCACGCGCTTGAGCTTGCCGCTGGCATCACTGAAGACGGACGTCCAACGTTTCTCGCCCTTCCTCATACGGGAGATGGCCAGCTCGACCGTGTGCAGCCACCATTGCGCCTCGGATACAGCGATGGCGTACGGGTTGTCGGCGGGCGACCAGTCGTCGGGCGAGGTGGCAGTCATAGGGTCAGTCTGCTCCGCTGCGGTTGGGGATGCCACAGAGTTTCTGTACCCTCGGTCACTGAGCGGCCACTGGATCGGTTCGGGCTCTAGTAAGCCTTGCAGACTTCCGTATTAGTGAACCTTTGGCCACTAGGATTGCATCGGTAGGTTGAAATCTCGCCTGGTGTTTGCGCTTAGTTCTCCAGAAGTAGGGTTGCGCTACGAGCCGCGCCATCCCGCAGTTTGAGGATATCAACACGATCGGATGTCAAAAGACGGACGGCATCAATAGCTACGTCTAGAGCTTCGTAGCAGAGTGGGTACTCGCCTTCCTTGGGCTTGCCGCTGCCGTGGACGACCTTACTCCGGAGCGCGTAGATCTTGCCTAGTCTCGTCTTGAACTCTTTCCGCTCTTGGAGCGATTCTTTGAGGAGGCTGGCCAAGCACATAGTAACGCGGAAGGTTGGCTCACCTTCCTTAGTGCCAAAAAGGTTTTCCCAGGCGATGACAGAATCGATGAGTACGTCTGAAGGTTCCCGTCGTTCGGCAACGGCCCGCAGGATACGAGAAAGCGCAAGCTCAATAGTATCTACATGCTGAGCGTCAAGCCGCTGGTACCACTCACCCCAAGATTGGGCTTCCGCTTCCGTCAATTGAGTCGGCATGATGGGACTCCCCATGCGAGGATCCGACCACGAAATATCAGTACCCTGCCCGAGCGGCTCGTCGAAGTATCGCCAGGTCGGAACTAGTTGTGCTCGCGGTACACGCTTCGTCGCCAGCATCAGGCTAAAGCGCAAGCGGGTTGACACTTGCTCTAGCACAGGAGGAGGGCGCATATCTTCAGGAAATGGGAGCTCGATATTCTGTTGACGTTTCTCTACTCGCACCTTGTAGAAAAAGCTGCATTCGAGGAGCACATCGCCATCATAATTGATTGTTGTGCTGTTCCCCGAAGAATCTGTGCCACCGAGCTTCCCTTTGAGTGACTCAGGCACGATTTTTCGATCTGATTCATTGACAGGTCGGACAGTTGCCTCACCAAAGTTCAGGTTGGCATTACTGGGCAGCAACACACCAGCAAAGGCAAGTTTGGCGGAAACAATGCCCTGCCTCCCGGCGAATACGTTGCGCACTAGCCGTAGCTGCTCCATTGCCTCGGTGGCAAATGCTTGTGGAGACGGCGCATCCTGAGTATGTCGCCATGCTGCTATGAGGATCGTAGCTGGCAGCATAGACAGCTGCACACCGCCCGCCCTACCCGTATTTCGATAAACCATAGCAACACGACCCGAATGCTTCTCCTCCGCCGCAAAGGCGTCTCGGAAAGTGGGATCACTCAATATGAGATTTGAAAACTCTTCTGCCTGAGGGTGGCGCAGAATCAGAGAATAGACCTGGCGACTAACCTCTTGCAAGATCGGCATCTGCCCACCGAAGGAATCTAGAGGAAAAAGGAAAGCCGGATAGCATTCAACAGCCAGCACGCCCATTACAGCCTCAAGGGAGTCTTGCGACTCAGGCACGGGCTCTGCGCCGCTAACATGCTGACGCAACACCCCTACGACTGGCTTACCATTGCTGTCGACCTGTGTGAGCCAGTTGCGCAGTGCTTCATTCTTAGCGGCCTCGTCTAGATTTTCCGGAAGCTGCTGCTTCATACCTGAGAGGATATTAATTATCTCGATCCGCTTCTCGGAAGGCGAAAGATCTCCAGAAAGCATTTCTTCAAGGCTTCGCGAGGTGCAATCCAGTAGATATTTGAGCAGCCTGTCCCCAATGGCGTCCTGGAGCCAAGACAATGCAGACGGAACAAACGAACGATTAGTTTCACTCATAATTGCACCGTTCTCCTTTTCGCTGAGCTTCTTTGCATTTTCTCATTCTCGCCTTAGAAATATTATCTCCGTTGCCTGCTATGCAAGCAAGTGGCTATTGGTAGCTCACCGCAGTATCTGATGAACGGACTACTGTCGTCGCCCATCCTGCAAATACACCGCCCTCCCCGACCGCACCGCCTCCAACGCTGCTGCCACTCGCCGCCACACATACGGCCGTAGCCGTTCGGCGGCTTCGTCCTCAGTGCAGAAGACGAAGGCCCGCAACTCGTCGTCATGCAGGGTGAGGCCCGCGATCTGTTCCTGTGCGAGCACGCCACCATCAAATATGAACATCAGTGAGTCGTCCCACGGCCCGTGTGGCGACACCCAGTCGACGCACAGCACACGCCCGGGATGGATGTCGAATCCCAGCTCTTCCTTGAGCTCCCGCCGCGCGGTCTCAGCCGGTGGCTCGTTGGCTTCGCCCATCCCACCAGGCAAATCCCAGTCCGGCTTGTACTTCGGATCCACCAGAAGCAGCCGGCCGTCGTCGTCGCGGATGAGTACGTCTGCACCCACGCGCTTGCGAGGCTGGGTGGCATTGCCCTCGGCGAGGTGTGCCCGCCATGCGTCGGGGTCGCGCTCGTAAAGCGGCTTCTTCGCGGTCATCAGTTCCTCGGCTCATCCACTCGTGCTGGCGTCGCTGCCGAGCCAACTGTAGAGACCAAGTCGGCCACGGACGGCCTCATCAAGGGAGGGTAGGAACTCAGCGACCGTGGTGTTTGAGCGGTAGGGCTCCAGCAAAGCATGCAGCTCCTGGAGCTGCTGAACGACCAGGTGCGAACTCAATCCCTGGATGACGTCGACGACCTCGCGGGCCAGTGAACACGCCTCGTCGGGCTTGCCCTGGGCGATGAGCACCGTGACCAGCAACAGCTTGGCAAAGGCCCGGCTGCGAGTGTGGCCGTCGGCGCGCAGTTCGATGATGCGCCTCGCTTGGTACTCAGCCTCGTTCAAGTCGCCGAGCTGGCGCATGCAGCGGGCGGTCTCGCTGGCGAGCGAACCGGTGTCGAAGGGACTGACCCACGGCGACGGAGCTTCGGCAGGGGCGCGGGCCAGTGCCCTCTCGGCGCGTTTCAGCGCATCTGAGCAGGCGGCATCTTCGGCTCGCACGGCCAGTCCGCGCGCCTCCATCGCGTAGAGCCGGGCCGAGAGCGCTGGTGCTGGCGGAGCCTTGACAAGCACCGTGTGGCCTTGCCGGGCGAGCGAAATAGCGTCGTCCGGTTCCTCCAGGTGCAGGGATAGGTGACTCAAGCTGGCGTACACATGCGCGCTGAGCTGCGGATCGCCGCCCATCTGCGCCAGGTCGAGCGAACGGCGGAAGTGCTGACGGGCGATCTCGTCGTGCCCCGCGTCGTGCGCCATCCAGCCCGCCATCTCGGTGAAGCCACCGGCGGCGGTGAACACGCTCATGCTTCCCTTGCCTGCGCGACTCCCGAAGAGCCGGGGCGCGAGCGCCGATTGCAAGTAGCCCGTCACCGTGGTGTACAGGTGTCCACCGCCTACCTGGCGATCTGCTGCTCGAAAGGCGTGCAAGGTGGCCATATCCGGGTCATGGGTCGCCTGGACGATGTCGCCGAGTGGGCTCAGGGTCGCGTACTTCACCGCGGTCGGCAGCGAGGGAGGCGCGGGCTGGCGAGGACGCGGCACGACACCGACCGGCAACTGGCGTTCCTCCGGCAGTTTGAACCAGAGCAACCCTGCTGGGATACCGAGCGTGCGTGCCCAGGGAATGAGCCGATCTAGGTCGGTGACCGGCGGGCCGCTCTCGATGCGGCTGAGCTGGGCCTGTGTGATGTGCAGCCACTGGGCGATCAAGCCCTGTGACAGCGGCCGAGGCCCGTGGTGCGGGTGGTGGCGGTATGCCCGGATGACTTTCCCTAAGTGCCAGGTGTCCAGGGCCGCGCGGAGTGGCTCGGCGTCCCAGAAGTTCGTGGGCACGGCGGGCGGGGCGATGAACCGGTCACGCGCCTTCGCCTGACATGGCGCGCATTGTGATCCCTGATTATCTCGGGCAAGGCGAGTACCGCATTTATGGCAAATGCGGGCATTCTCGGTACTCATTACCGACAGTAACTCCCTGCGCCTGGCCGATTACGCCAAGTATATGCCGCCTGGTAGCGGCTTGTCCCACCGTTTATACCTCGGGCGTATAGCCCGTATGCGCAACTAGCGTAGCCCGGCGCGGCCCCAGACCACAGGCTAGTCACCCACCGCAAAGCACTACCTAGGCGGAGGGCACATGCGCACTGCTGGCAGGTTGGTAAGGGAGGGGCCTGCCAGCCGTGTTCAAACGCAGGGCCGACGCCGTATGCGAACTCCCGTCCCCCATACGCGGGATTTGCGCGAGCCATGCTCCGGCGTCGGCCCTGCTGCCACCCCGCCGGCACTTCACTGAGGGCTGCATCATGAACACCTGGTCGCACCAAAGTCACCTGACACTGGCCGCCATGCCGAATGCGGCGTATTGGGCACGATGCCACCTCGAGAATGTTCTTGCTGAGTGGCATGCCGAAGCATTGCGGGCCGATGCCAAGCTGGTCGTGAGCGAGTTCATCAGCAACGCGGTGCGGGTCGTGGGCACGCTGGATGTCCAGACGCAGGCGGCATACGTCCAGGAACCGCGCGCCGTTTCCTATGTCGAGCTGGCACAGCTCGAGCAGGTCAAGCTACGCCTTTACTACGGCAGCGGGCTGCTCCTCATTGAAGTCTGGGATGGCAATGAGGAGCCACCTGTCGAGCAATTGCCGGACTTTGAGTCCGAGAGCGGTCGCGGGTTGTTCGTGGTGCGGGCATTTTGCGAACGGTGGGGATGGTATCCCACCTTCACGACCGATCTGAGCGGCGAACGACGCCAATCCGGGAAAGTCGTGTGGGCCGAGCTGTTGGCCGTGAGTGAAGGCAAATCAAAGCCACAAGGGCACGGCACGCGTCGGAGCCCTTGTACTCGACCACCGCAGTTCGGACAGGAAGGGAGGTGACCGCCATGTACGGTGACGGCGGCCAGGGCGGCTGATCCGCCCCAAAAAGAAAGCAGCGGCCCGAGGCATTCCCCGCCTCGGGCCGCTGCCATGTCCGTTCGGTGACATACATCGTGAGGTTCACAGCAAGATCATCTTTGGTATACTTAATCTTGACGCATGCAACCGTTACAACGCCTCTACCGGACCAAACTCGCACTGCTCGCCACGATCACCACCGTGGCCGGCGTTGGGGCATTGTTCCTGGCGCAGTGGGCAACGAACGCTGGTCCGCTCTGGTTGCACACTTGGCCACTCACCGAGATCGGGTCAACGCTGCTGGGTACCGGGCTTATCGTCATTGCCTTCGAGTATCTCGACCGCGAAGACAGCGAAGCCCGCGCCATGCAGCGGCTGGATCAGGCCATCTCAGCGAAGGCGCCAGCCATCCGTGACGCCGTCATCCAGGGGTTCGCCTTCAACGCCGATGACCTGTCCCGGGTTGCCTCGCCGGAGACACTCGACGAGATCAGCCGCAACGTCCTGGCGCTCCAGCTCGGCGACCGTCAGCTCGCCGAGGACGTCCACGCCGACCTCCGCCAACTAGTCATCCGCTCCCCTGAACGCCGCGCCGACGCCGATGTATCGATCGACCTAGCGCCGTGGGAGGATGGCCCGGCAAGCGACGAGGATGCCATGTTCGTGGCGACGGTGCGCTGGGAGTACCGCACAACCCTCACCAGCTCGGTCATGCGCTTCTCCGCAGTGTCTGATCCGGAGGAGTACCGCGAACTGCTGGACGACCCGACCTCGTCGCTGGCCTGGTTCTTCAAGCCCACCGGCGAGCTACACGGTGGGTCACCCGAAGCCTTCCAGCTTGTCCAGTTCACGGTCGATGGCGCGTCGCGCCGCATCCGCCGCAGCAAGCGCAGAGCCAGCCAGACGTACATGGTCGACCTCGCTCCCGTACACGACGAGAAGCCTGCTGCGTCGGCGTCACCTGGCGAGGTGACGATTGCCTACACCTACAAGGTGCTTGTTCGCCGGCATGGGCACCTGTTCGCACTGAAAGTTGGGGCGCTTACCAATGGTTTCAAGGTGGCACTACGGTATGGCGGGTGCGGGATTCGGAGCGTCAGCACATTGGACTTTATTGCTAGTGCGGAACCGACCCGGCTTGCCGAGACTCCTGAGTCTGTGCCGACGCCTGCGGTGAAGCTCAGTTTTGACGGGTGGGTGATGCTTGAAGACCCGCAGGCACTCTATCTGCGCTGCAACGACGAGCAGCGGCGGATGCTGAACCAAGCACTGTTTACGGGGCTGTACATCGACGAGGAGGCCGATGGTGACCTGAGTGTGGCTCATCAGCTTAAGGAGCCGTTTGGGGAGCTGCATGCTTTGCAGCAGGGGCAGGACACCGAGGCGGGCAGCGGCTCGCAGACAGCCCCGGAGGATGCGGTGCGGCTCATCGGAGACGGCAGCGAGGGACTGGACAACGAACCCCGAGGCGAAAGCAGCACCCTCATCCTGACGGAGGAAGGTGCTGGTTCGGACTCTCTGGGTGTGCTACTGGGTGGCCTTTGGAGGGTTAAGGGTTCCAGTAGGTCTGTTGTGGTGGGCGATACTGGGTTCGAACCAGTGACCTCTTCGGTGTGAACGAAGCGCTCTCCCACTGAGCTAATCGCCCTGGACGTCCGAAACTCTAGCGCATGTTGGGGGTTGCGTGCGCATGCGTACGGGTCAGGTCCAGAAGGTGGGGTCGTCGATGTTCCAGGGGACGACGAAGCCGTAGATCGCCAGGTAGGCGGTGAGGGCGGCGGCGGCCAGGACGGCGGTGAGGGTGCCGAGGAGGAGGTTGCGGCGGCGGGCGCGGGGGTCGAGGGCCTTTTCCTTGGCGCGGTCGGCGGCGGCCTTGGCGCGGTGGAGGGCGCGCTGGGCCCAGGCGAACTCGGTGGCGAGGATGGCGAGGCCGACGACGATGCCGAGGATGCCGGGGCCGGGGGTGACCATCATGATGAGGCCGCCGAGGAGGACGGCGGAGCCGACCGCGAAGACGCCGAGGCGCCAGGCCGTGTTGAGGAGCCGGTTGCGCCGGACGCGTTCGCGGAACCGGTGGATGCGGCGCGGCTCCGCGGGCGGGGCGTCCTTTTCGTTCTTGATTGCCACGGCTTTACCTTAAAGGCAGGTGAGCGGGGGTGGGAACGGGAGGTTTTACCTGGGCGATCGTCGCACAGGGCGGGTGCACAAGGGCGGAAACATCCGTCTTTGCGCAGGTCAGGCGCGGTGAGATGAGTCACAAAGGTCTGGGACGCCGGAATGTTCAGGCGCGATCAGGCAGTTAGGCGTCATAGATCGCGGGGATGTCCGTGGGGAGGAGAAGCACTCACCGGGGAGCCCCGCCTGCGGGACACGACGTTAGAGGGAATGGCCTATGAACACCACCGTCTCAGCGCAGCTGGGCCTTCGACTCGTCGTCCCCGACCGTACGACCGTGCCCCTGCTCGCCGGGCTGGACTACGCGGCCGACGATCCGTACGCGATCCGGATGGCGTTCTTCGTGGGCGATGACGAGCCGGTGGAGTGGATCTTCGCGAGGGAGCTCCTGACGGTCGGCATCGTGCGGAAGGTCGGGGACGGGGACGTCGAGGTCTGGCCTGGCTCCGACGACGGCTCGCTGAACATCGCGCTGTCGTCCCCGTTCGGGGACGCGCTGTTCGAGGTGCCGCTGTCGCCGCTGGCCGACTTCCTGCACCGGACGTACCAGGCCGTCCCTGCGGGCGAGGAGACCGAGTTCATCGACATCGACGCCGAGCTGGAGAACCTGCTGTGGCCGTCCTAGGAGGACAGGCGGGCGATGTGACGCATCTTGTTCATCGCGTCGAGGGCGGCGACCTTGTAGGACTCGGCCAGGGTCGGGTAGTTGAACACGGCGTTGACCAGGTAGTCGACGGTGCCTCCGCAGCCCATGACCGTCTGGCCGATGTGGACGAGTTCGGTGGCGCCCGTGCCGAAGACGTGGACGCCGAGGAGGCGTCGGTCCTCGGGTGAGACGAGGAGTTTGAGCATCCCGTAGGAGTCGCCGATGATCTGGCCGCGGGCTAGTTCGCGGTAGCGGGACACGCCTACCTCGAAGGGGACCTTGGCCTCGGTGAGGGCGTCCTCGGTGCGTCCGACGAAGCTGATCTCGGGGATCGTGTAGATGCCGATGGGCTGGGTCTCGTGGATCTCCGCTACGGGCTCGCCGCAGGCGTGGTGGGCGGCGAGGCGGCCCTGCTCCATGGACGTCGCGGCGAGGGACGGGAAGCCGATCACGTCGCCGACGGCGTAGATGTGCGGGACGTCGGTGCGGTAGTGCTCGTCCACCTTGATCCGGCCGCGGTTGTCGGCGGCGAGGCCGGCGGCGTCCAGGCCCAGGTCGTCGGTCATGCCGTAGCGTCCGGCCGAGTACATGACGGTGTCGGCGGGGATGCGCTTGCCGCTTTCGAGGACGGTGATCGCGCCCTGCGGCATCCGCTCGACGGACGCGACGCTCTCGCGGAACCGGAACGTGACGGCCAGATCGCGCAGGTGGTACTTGAGCGCCTCGACGATCTCCAGGTCGCAGAAGTCCAGCATCCGCTCGCGCCGCTCCACGACGGTGACCTTGGTGCCCAGCGCGGCGAACATCGAGGCGTACTCGATGCCGATGACGCCGGCGCCGACGACGACCATGGTCTCGGGAATGCGGTCCATGTTGATGATGCCGTCGGAGTCGATGATCGTCCGGTCGTCGAAGGCGACGGTGTCGGGACGGGCCGGACGGGTGCCGGTCGCGATGACGACGCGGTCGGCGGTGATCTTCTGCTCGCGGTCGCCGTTGCCAGTGATCCCGATCACGTTCGGCTCCAGGAACCGGCCCCGGCCGGCCACCACGGTGACGCGGTTGCGGGCGAGCTGGCTGCGGACGACGTCGGTCTCCCGGCCGATGACGTGCTGCGTCCGCATGCCGAGATCGGCGACCGTGATGTCCTCCTTGACCCGGTAGCTCTGGCCGTAGAGCTCGCGCTGGTTGAGGCCGGTGAGGTACAGGACGGCCTCGCGGAGCGTCTTGGACGGGATCGTCCCGGTGTTGATGCAGACGCCGCCGATCATGTCGCGGCGGTCGACGATGCCGACCCTGCGGCCCAGCTTGGCGGCGGCGATGGCGGCGCGCTGCCCGCCGGGGCCCGAACCGAGGACGAGGAGATCGAAGTCATTCACGTCCTCCAGTCTGACGGGACGCGGCCGTCCCGTTAAAGGGCTGTCGCTCAGGAGCGGCTGGTGATCAGGCTTTCGGCCAGTGCGTCCAGGCCGGTTTTGATGCGGTCGAGGGGCATGCCGCGGGTGCGGCGCTGGTAGAGGAACAGGTTCGCGGCGAAGGGCGCGAGGAGCGCGTCGGCGAGGTAGGGGGCGTCCGCGCCGGGGCGGATCTCGCGGAGGAGCATCGCGACGTGCCGGTGGTACAGGCCGTAGGAGCCGTCCCGGAAGCGGGCGTCGGACGGGCCCGACTCGGCCATGAGGAGGAGGTCCGCCTGGGCCTCGGTGCGGTCGGCGAGGGCGTGCAGGAACGCGCGGAGGCGGCCGGACGGGAGCGCGCCGGGCCCGAGCGGCGGCGGGCCCTGGATGAACGCGGCCTGGAAGTCGCGCTCGCGCTCGTCGATCACGGCGTAGACGAGGCGGGCGCGGTCGCCGAAGCGGCGGTAGACGGTGCCGACGCCGACGCCTGCGGCGCGGGCGACCTCGTCCATGGAGACGGCCTCGGGGCCGCGGGTGGCGATCAGCTCGGCGGCGGCGCGGAGGATGCGGCGCCGGTTGAGCGCCGCGTCCGCGCGTTCGGCGGGCGGGCTTCCCACGACCGGCAGCTCGCGCATTCCGTCCCCTCTCGGCACAGCACAGCAGACTAACCGGACTTGTATCCGGAGAACTCTCCGGTTAACCTCGCTAAGCGGAAACTTCTCCTATTAGTGCCGGAGGCTTGAAATGACGGATCAGCTTGCGGGACGGGCCGCCCTGGTGACCGGCGGCGGGCGCGGCATCGGCGCCGCGATCGCGCTGCGGCTGGCGCGGGAGGGCGCGGACGTCGCCGTGACGTATGTGCGGGCCCCGGAGCGGGCGGCCGAGGTCGTGCGCGGGATCGAGGCGGAGGGACGGCGCGGGCTGGCCATCGCCGCCGACGCGTCCGACCCGGCGGCCGCGGCCGGGGCGGTGGACCGGGCGGCGGCGGAGTTCGGACGGCTCGACATCCTGGTCAACAACGCCGGGATCGCACCTTATGGGCCATTGGAGGACGTGACGGCCGAGGAGATCGACCTGACCCTCGCGCTGCACGTCCGGGCGGCGTTCGTGGCGGCGCAGGCGGCGGCCCGCCATCTCGGTCCGGGCGGGCGGATCGTCAACATCGGCAGCAGCCTCGCCGAGCGCGTCCCGTACCCGGGCTGGACGCTGTACGCGATGAGCAAGTCGGCGCTGACCGGGCTGACCCGCGGCCTGGCCCGCGATCTCGGGCCGCGCGGGATCACCGCGAACGTCGTCCAGCCGGGGTCGACCGACACCGAGATGAATCCGGCCGACTCGGCGGACGCCGAGTTCGAGCGGGGGTTCACGGCGCTCGGCCGGTACGGGCGCGCGGAGGAGATCGCCGCGATGGTCGCGCATCTGGCGGGTCCGGGCGGCGACTACGTGACGGGAGCGGCGATCGCCGTGGACGGAGGGTACGCGGCCTGATGGCCTGGGTGCTGCTCGTCGTCGCCTCGCTGATGGAGCTGGTGTGGGCGACGGCGCTGAAGGAGTCGGACGGCCTGACGAAGTTCTGGCCGACGGTCATCGGGCTCACGGTCGCGGTGCTCAGCGTCGTGGTGCTGGCGCTGTCGCTGCGAGTGCTGCCGGTCGGCACGGCCTACGCGATCTTCGTCGGGCTGGGCGCGGTCGGCGTCGCGGCGGCGGGCATGGTCGCGTTCGGCGAGAGCACGTCGCCCGTCCGGCTGGCGTTCCTCGCGCTCATCCTCGTCGGCGTGATCGGCCTGCAGCTCGTCGAGGACTCGTAGGCCCGCAGCTCGTCGGTCCGGCGCGCATCGGGCAGAGTGAAGGCATGGCCACGGAGATGCTGGGGATCGACATCGGCGGGTCGGGGATCAAGGGGGCGCCGGTCGATCTGTCGGACGGCTCGTTCACCAGGGAGCGGTTCCGGGTGGACACGCCGCAGCCGTCCAAGCCGAAGGCGGTCGTGCAGGTCCTCGCCGAGATCGTGGAGCATTTCGGGTGGGAAGGACCGGTCGGCGTCACCTATCCGGGAGTGGTGATCGACGGCGTGACGCTGTCGGCGGCGAACGTGTCCAAGCACTGGATCGGGCTGGACGCGGCGTCCATGATCGGGGACGCGACCGGGCGGGACGTGACGCTGCTCAACGACGCCGACGCCGCCGGGCTCGCCGAGATGCGGCTCGGCGCGGGACGCGGCCGCCGCGGGACGGTCGTGGTGCTCACGCTGGGGACCGGCATCGGCAGCGCCCTGTTCACCGACGGCGTCCTCGTCCCGAACACCGAGTTCGGGCACCTGGAGATCGGCGGTCGGGACGCCGAGGAGCGCGCGTCCGCCAAGGCCCGGGACGACGAGGGGCTCGGCTGGGAGAAGTGGGCCAGGCGGCTCGGCGTGTACATGCGGCATCTGGAGGCGCTGATCTCCCCCTCGCTGATCATCGTAGGCGGCGGGGTGAGCAGGCGGTCCGCGCATTTCGTCCCGCTGATCACGGGGTGCGGGCGGAGATCGTGCCGGCGCGGCTGGTGAACAACGCGGGCATCGTGGGCACGGCGATGGCCGCCTCCCACGCGCACGCCCCGTCTAAGGTCTGAGCCGGACCGTCGCGATCTCCCAGGGGCGCAGTGCCAGCGTGGCCGTCCCGTCGTGGACGTCGATGGGCAGGCCAGGGCGTCCGCGCAGGTCGACGCGGGTGACCTCGGTGAACGGGCCGTGCAGGACGGCCGTTGTGGGCTCCTCGGACTGGGCGACCAGCCGAGTCTCGATCCAGCCGTCACGGGCCCGGAGCGAGGTCATGACGACGCCGTCGCCCTCGATCGCGACGCCCTCGCGGGACGGCGGGGGCGGCGCGGCGGCGGGGCCGTAGCCTGCGGCGGTGAGCAGGTCGTGCCGGTATGTCTCGGCCGCCTGGAGGACGTCGGGGCCGGGCCGTTCGGCGACGTAGGGCATGATCGCCAGGCCGACCGTCCGGAGGCCGCGGCACTGGGCCTGCGGGGTCGGGAGCTGCGGGCCCGCGGGCTGGTCGCGGTAGGCGTTGCGGTCACGCGACAGGTAGCCGATCGAGCGGAGCAGGGTGAGCGCCAGCTCCCGTCCGCCGCTGATCACCTCGTACTCGGTGACGTGCTCCAGCAGGACGGCGAGGCCACCCGCCGCCACGAATCCCGACGCCGGGAACGTCGGCACGGGACGCTCCCCGAAACCGCCCTCGGCCGTCAGCCCGCGCTCGGTGATCGTGAACTGGCCTTCGGCGAACGAGGAGGCCGCCTGGCGTGGCAGCGGCATGTGCAGGCGCACGCGGTGGTCTTCGCAGCGGTTGTCGAACGTGACGCGCAGCCGCAGGAACGGCTCACCGGCGCGGAGTTCGGCGCGGGTGGTGACGGTCACGTCCTCCTCGGCCTCTGATCGCGCGTCGCCGTCGAAGTCGCCCGACGCGGGCCAGCGGTACGTGCGGGTGATGTCGTAGGCGGCCAGCAGGGGCCCGCTCCAGACGGGCTCGATACGCACGGTCAAGGGGTCTTCGATGAGGCGGTCGGTGGCGGGTGGGGCGTGGTTGTAGGAGTCGCCGAGGTCGCCGCCGTCCATGATCCGTCCGACGCCTTCGATGATCTGGCCGGACGGGGTGCGCAGGCCGAGCGTGCCGTCTTCCTG
Source organism: Actinomadura sp. 1N219 (assembly GCF_044326405.1). NCBI lineage: Bacteria > Bacillati > Actinomycetota > Actinomycetes > Streptosporangiales > Thermomonosporaceae > Actinomadura > Actinomadura sp. 1N219. The sequence continues at coordinate 252,796 of NZ_JBIRAY010000003.1, forward strand.
AATTTCCGCGCGGAGAAGGCCGTTGTCGAGGACGTTCTCCGTCGCCGTGACCGGGCCGTCCGGTGCGGCCGATGCGGCGGCCGGGGTCACGGTCGTCAGGCCCAGTGCGGGGACGTCGACCAGCGCGGCGACCGTGCGGCGCGGGTCGGCCAGGATACGGACGCGCCACTCCCCCTCCGCACCGCGCAGCGCCTCCCGCACGTCGCCGATGTCGAAGGGCGCGTCGGCGCGGGACGTCACATGGAAGGTGAGCGTGCGGTCGTCTTGTGACACCGTCCAGTCACGGATTTCCTGCCCGAACAGCACCCGCCCGTAGACGCGTTCCAGCACGATCGGCAGGTCGGTGGCCGGATGGACGGCGTCGTCCAGCACGGTCGGCGCGGTGTCGAGGGTCTGCGCGGGCACGGGACGCCCGTCGCCGGTGACGAGACCCGGCTCCCCATCCGGCGCCGGGACGTCGACCGTGATCAGGCCGGTGCGGGGCACCGGGGTCGGGTTGAACACCAGGTGCGAGCCAAGCGGGACGGACGCCGCGCGTTCGGCGGTGACGAGGTCGCAGACGGCGCGTCCGAGCTGCTCCGCCTCCGCCATGTGCGCCGCGACCTGCTCGGCCGTCTCGTCGCTGCCGCAGCCGGTCACGGAGTCGTGGCAGCTCGTCTCGATGAGCCGCCGCCACGCGAGGTCGAGGAACGTCCGCGCGTCGCCCGCGTACCAGAGGGCGGTGAGCGGCTCGGCGTACCGTTCGACGAGCCGCTCGGCGCGTCCGAGCAACTGCTTGAGCCGGACGCGCGCCGAGATCACGCCCGGCAGGATGTTGGCGCGGGCGTGCGACCGCAGCTCGCCCCGGACGCGGAGCAGCCCGTCCACGGACGCCTCCTCCCCCGCGAAGTACCCGGCGAGGGTGTCGAGGCGCATGCCGGGGCCGGCGGCGGAGATCCGGTCGGCGAGGTCGGCGGCGGGCGCGGTGTGGTCGGCCCCGTACATGGCCAGCAGCGGACCGCCGCGCGGATACCAGCGGCCCATCGCCTCGGCGAAACCGGCGGCGCGGCCCGGGAGCAGCGACGCACCGTCCTCCAGCCCCCGCCCACCACCGTCCAACGGACGAGCTGCGCTCGACGGCCCGTGCCCGAACTCCTCGAACATCGACGCGGCGTTGCCGTAGCCGCCTTCGGGGAGGTACTGGGTGCGGATCGCCGTCCCGTCCGGCGCCTCCCAGGCGAACGCGTGCGCCCGGACGCGGTCGGGGACGCCGCGCCACACGCACGCGTGCTCGATCCCCGCCAGCTTCAGGATCTGCGGCGTCTGCGCGCAATGCCCGAACTGGTCGGGCAGGTAGCCGACCATCATCGCGGCGCCCAGCTCCTCCGCGCGCCGCATCCCCAGCTCCAGGTTCCGGACGATGTTCTCCCCCGAGCACAGGAACTCGTCGTGCAGGATCTGCCAGGGCCCGACCGCCAGCCGTCCCTCGGCGACCAGCGCGGCCACGCGTGCGCGCCGTTCGGGACGGATCTCCAGGTAGTCGTCGACCGCCGCCATCTGCCCGTCCAGCGTGAAACGCCAGCGCGGGTCGGCGTCCATGTGGTCGAGGACGCCGTCGAGCAGCGACACGAGCCGGAGCCGGAAACGCTGGAACGGCAGGTACCACTCGCGGTCCCAGTGGGTGTGGGGGACGACGACGATCTCCGGGGCCTCAGCCCGGTCCGGGGCGGTCTCTACCCGCACAGTGCGATCACCTCGTTCTCGTGGGTTTCCAGGCGGTGCATTCCCGGGCCGTCCGCCGGCATCAGGACGCGGTCGCCTCGGACGGCGGCGCGCCGCCCGTCCGGCCGGACGAGGACGGTCCCGTCCGCGTCCAGCGCGATCAGCTCGCCGTCGACGCGCAGCAGGACGGGCGCGTCCGGCCCGGCGGAGATCGACGTCCGCCCGGCGGCCAGGCCCGCCAGGACGCCCGCCGCTCCGCCGTCCTCGGCGAGGACCCAGGTCACCGGCTCGCCGACGTTCTTGAACTGGTCCGGGTCGTGGAAGTCGCTGCCGCCGAGCGGGACGACGCCGTCCGGACGCCAGACGTCCGCCCAGGCCAGCGGCGCGCCCCAGCGCCGGTCCCACCAGGTCGGATGCCAGATCTCGGCGAACCGGGGCCGGGACGCCGCGGGCAGCGGGCGGCGCCAGGCGCAGTCGCCGCTCAGCGGATGGTTGATCGACATGAGCCCGCCGCGCGCGTCCGCGAACGCGGCCCAGTCGGCGCTCGGGCGCCGGAAGTCGACCCAGCCGGTGTCGCCGAACACGTTCGCGTGCCCGAGGTCGGTGGTGACCTCCTGGCCGGGCAGCAGCGTGATCCCGGCGTGCGCCCCGGCGGCGGGCAGGTGCGGATGGTGGCTGACGGTGTTGTGGTCGGTGACGGCGAGGAAGTCCAGCCCGCGGGACGCGGCGAGGCACGCCAGTTCGTGGACGGTGAGCGTCCCGTCGCTGTGGACGGTATGGGAGTGCAGGTCGCCGGCGAGCCAGCGCATGCCGTCCGATGCGGGCAGATCCCGGCGCGGCGGACGTTCCGGCCGTGGCGGCGGCGTCTCGTCCGGGCGCGGCGGAAGCGTCCCGGACGTGGTGACCTTGACCTCGTACGGGACGCCATCGGGCGGTATCCGGTGCAGGCCGAGCCAGACGTGCCAGGTGCCCGGTTCAAGTTCGCCTGGCAGGTACCCCGGCGTCGCCCATTCGGCGGCCACCGTGTACTGGCGGCGTGCGCCGCCGGACCAGCCCCGGAACCCGTCCGGCCCGTGGCAGCCCAGGTCGATGACGCCTCCCTCGAAGGACAGCTCGACCGTGACCGACGCCGTGCCGGGCGGGACGTCGAAGGGCAGTTCGCGGAGCCCGTCCTCCAGGCGGTCTTCCAGGCTCCAGCGCCCTCGATGCACCGTCACCGTCATCCTCCCTGTCCCCCGTCCTTGATCGTCGGAGCCATCGCGGCGTCCGGCCCCGCCGCCTCCGACTCCGCCGCGTCCGGCTCCGCCGCCGTCACGAGTTCGCCGTCCCGGTAGAGCAGGACGCGGCCGGGACGCGGCACCGCCCAGCCCTCGGTGCCCGGTTCGGGCTCGCGGCCCTCTGCCACGACGACGCGCACCGGTCCGTCCTCCCCGTCCAGGGTCACTAGCGAGGACCCGCCCAGGTGCTCGATGACGGACACCACTCCGCCGAACGCCCCGTCCACCATGGCCTCGCTGAAGTCAAGGTATTCCGGTCGTACCCCGCAGACGACGTCCGTTCCGTCCGGGATCTCCGTGCGCACGTCGTCCGGGACGGGCAGCCGCGCCCCGCCGACGGCGACGGACGCGTCCCGCACCGTCCCCGGCAGCAAATTCATCGGAGTGGAGCCGATGAAACCGGCGACGAACAGGTTCGCGGGGCGCCGGAACACCTCGACCGGCGTGCCGAGCTGCCGGATCCGCCCGGCCTCCATGACCGCGATCCGGTCGGCGAGCGCGAGCGCCTCCGCCTGGTCGTGGGTGACGAAAACGGTCGTGATCCCGAGGTGCAGCTGGAGCCGTTTGAGCTGCGTGCGGGCCTCCAGCCGGAGCCGCGCGTCCAGGTTCGACAGCGGCTCGTCCAGCAGGAAGATCCGCGGTTCGGCCACGAGCGCGCGGGCCAGCGCGACCCGCTGCTGCTGGCCGCCGGAGAGTTCGGCGGGACGGCGTCCGTCCAGGCCGAGCAGGCCGAGGAGGTCGGCGGCGTCCTTGGCGCGCCGATGCCGCTCCGCCCGGGCGACCCGCTTGACGCGCAGCGGGTAGGCGATGTTGTCCAGGACGTTCATGTGCGGGAACAGCGCGTAGTCCTGGAACACCATGCCGACCTCGCGGCGTCCGGGAGGGAACCTCGTCACGTCGGCGCCGGCGAGCCGGATCGTCCCGCCGGTCGCGGTCTCCAGCCCGGCGATCGTGCGCAGCAGCGTCGTCTTCCCGCAGCCGGACGGGCCGAGCAGCGCGAAGAACTCGCCCTCCGCCACGTCGAGGCCGAGCGTGTCCAGGGCCCGGACGCCGCCCGGGTACACCTTCGTCAGCCCCCGGATCGTGATGTCGGCCATCAGCGCTTGATCCCTCCGTGGAAGCGGAATCCGTAGCGGCGGCTCACGAACAGGTACATGAGCACGACCGGCAGCGAGTACAGCAGCGAGAACGTGGAGATCAGGGGCAGGTCGGGCTGGCCGCCCTCGGTGTAGAACGTGTACATGATCACCGAGGCGGGGGCCTTGTCGGGGTCGCGGAGCAGCAGGAACGGCATCAGGAAGTCGCCCCACACCTGCGCGACCGTCCACACGGTGACGGTGGCGAGGCCCGGCCGGATCACCGGGACGACCACGTGCCGCAGGATCTGCAGCGGCGACGCCCCGAACACCCGCGCGGCCTCCTCGTAGGACGTGGGCGTCGCGTCGGTGAAGTCCTTCAGCAGGAAGATCGCCGCCGGGAGCAGCCCGCCGGTCAGCACCAGGATCACGCCGAGCCGCGAGTCGATCAGGTGCAGGTTGAAGGCCAGCAGGAAGATCGGCACCATCGCGGCCGTCCCGGTGATGATGGACGACAGCAGGAGCAGGACGTAGAGCAGCGCGTCCCGTCCGGGCACGCGGACGCGGCTCAGCGCGTACGCCGCCAGCGCCGCCGCCGTGACGACGAGCGCGGCCGTCCCCGCGGCGAGCAGCACCGAGTTGCGCAGCGACGCGAGCGCGTACGGGTTGTCCATCAGGATCTGGAAGTTGTGCAGGGTGAACTCGGGCAGCGACGCGGAGATGCCGGGATCGGCGTCGAACGGCGCGAACGCGAGCCAGAGCAGCGGCAGCGAGAAGAACCCGAGGACGGCCGAGACGAACGTGGCCAGCCCGATCCTCCGCAACGCCTCCCGGACGGTCTCGTTCACGCCACCGCCGCCTTCCTGGAGCGGTCGCGCAGGGCGCGCAGGTACAGCAGCGCGATCACGAGGTTGATCAGGATCATGATCAGCGAGATGGCGGCGCCGAAGCCGAGCCGTCCGTCGCCGAGCGCCGTCCGGTACACGTACGCCGACATGATCTCCGAGCGCCCGTCCGGGCCTCCGGCCGTGATCAGGAACGGGGTGAAGTCGTTGAACGTCCACAGGCTGACCAGCAGCAGGCTCGTCAGGACGTGCCCGCGGATGCGCGGCAGCACCGCGTCCCGCAGCGTCTGCCACGTGGACGCGCCCGCCAGCCGCGCCGTCTCCAGATGGGACGGCGGGACGTTCCCGATCGCCGCGCCGTACAGCATCATCGAGAACGCGGTGCCGCGCCAGATGTTGAACACGACGATGCAGGCCATCGGATGGTCGAGCAGCCAGGCCGTGCCCGGCGTGCCGAGGAGCGCGTTGAGGGTGCCGCCGTCGCGGTCGAGCAGCGCGATCCAGAGGAACGCGATGACCGACCCCGGCAGGATCCACGCGAGCAGCACCAGGCCCTCCACCAGGCGGCGCAGCGGCCCCCACCGGTCGCGCATCACCCACGCGATCGCGAACCCCAGGACGGTCTGCCCCAGCACCGCGGACCCGACGACGAACTGCAGCGTCAGCCACAGCGACCGATGGAAGTCGCCGTCGCCGAGGACGTCGCCGTAGTTGTCCGCGCCGACGAACTTCGGATCGCTCGCCGCGATGCCGGTGAGCCGGTAGTCGGTCGTGCCGAGGTACAGCGTCCAGAGGGCCGGAAACACGAGGAACACAGCGACGAGGACCAGCGCGGGAGCGACGAACGCCGCGGCCCGGCCGCGTCCCAGCCCCGCCGCGTCGTCCCTGGCGTGCCGTGCGGGTTCGAGGTCAGCGCGGGGTGACGTTGGCGGCGCCACCGACGATCCCTTCCAGTTTCCTCGTGTATTCGGCGGCGGCCTGGTCGGGGCTCTTTCCCGCCACGACGCTCGCGGTGGCCTCCTGCAACGCCGTCGAGACCTCCGGATAGACCGCGAGGCCAGGACGGTACGACGTGACGGGCAGGACCTTCTCCGACACGAACGTCAGGAACGGGTCGCCCGCGAGGATCTCCTTGTTCACGTCCGTGCGGGACGTGAGCTCGGGCGTCCCGGCCGTCCGCGCCTTGGTCATCTCCGCGGAGTTCATGAACGCGAGCAGCTCGAACGCCTGCTGCGGATACTTCGTGTTCGGGTTCATGACGGTGACCGCGCCGCCCGACATGCTCACGAACGACTGCCCGCGGACGCCCTTGCCCGGGGCGACCGCAGGGATCAGCGCGTAGCCGACGTCCTGGTCGCGGGTCCTCATCTTCGCGACGCCGGTCTTCGGGTTGACGACGTCCCGCCAGAAGTAGTCGCCCTCCGCCAGGATGCCGATCTTGCCCGCGGCGAACTCCTCGAACGACTTGTCGCGTCCCTTCGCCTCCTGCTGGAGCTTCGGGTCGCCGAGGCCCTCGGGCCCGTAGATCTGCGCGTACAGGCCGAGGACCTGCTTGACGGCCTGCCCGCCGCCCGTCCACTTGCCATCGGCGTAGATCTCGGCGCCGGCGCCGGCCAGCATCGGCAGGACGCCCTGCATGCTGGTCGCCTCGCCCATCGCGGTGCCCGCGTTGAGCTGGATCGGGGTCACGCCGGGGAGCTTCTTCAGGGCGCGGCCGGCCGTGATGACGTCCTGCCAGCTCTGCGGCTGCCAGCCGCCCGGGAGCCCGGCCTGCGCGAACAGCTTCTTGTTGTAGAACAGGAGGCGCCCGTCCGTCGCGGGCGGGATTCCGTAGCGCTTCTCCTCGAACATGGCCAGCTTCTGGACCGTTCCAGGGATGGTGGGCCAGCCGTCCCACGCGTCCGCGGGCGCCCCCACGACCTCCGGCAGCGGCCTGAGATACCCGGCCTGCGCGAACTCGCCGACCCAGATGCCGTCGACGTCCATGACGTCGGCGCCCGACCGGGACTTCAGGTCGAGCGCCAGCTTCGTCTTGTACGACTCGTCGTCCACGCCCTGGCCGCGGAACGTCACCTTCGCGGTGACGCCCTTCGCCTTCTGCGCCGCGACGAACCGCGGGATCACCGTCCTGGTGATCCACTCCGCCTCTTCGGTGTTCTTGCCGCCCTCGATGGCGTTGCGGGTGATCGTCAGGGAGTAGCTCTTGGCGTCCTTGCCCCGGTTCGGATCGGTCGAGGACCCGCCGTCACCGCACCCGGCGAGCGCCGCGCCCGCCATCACGAGCGCGGCCGCCGCGCCGATCCGCCTCTTGGAGAAGTCCCTGCCGGAATGGCCCATGCGTGACCTCCTACAAGCGTCACCACATACGGTGAACGAATAGGTCGATCACGTAAAGGCGTCCGGGGCCGCGTCTTGGTTAAGGGTCCATGAGCTCGGCGGAACGGGCGGCGAACGCGGCCATGGCCTTCGCGGTGATCGGGCCAGGCGCGGCGGGCAGGACCGTCCCGTCCACGGCGCGGATCGGCTGGACGTCCCGGGTCGTGGACGTCAGGAACGCCTCGTCCGCGCGGTACAGGTCGTCCAGCGCGACGTCCTCCTCCTCGCCGCCGCACCACTCCAGCGTCAGCGCGCGCGTCACCCCCGCCAGGCAGCCGGACGCGAGCGGCGGCGTGACGAGCCGCCCGCCGAGGACGACGAAGACGTTCGTGCCCGTCCCCTCGCACAGGTTCCCCGCCGTGTTGCCGAAGATCGCCTCGCCGCCGCCGCGCTCCCTGGCGTAGGCGAGGGCCAGCGCGTTCTCCGCGTAGGACGTGGTCTTGAGCCCGGACAGCGCGCCGCGCTCGTTGCGCGTCCACGGCACGACCGTCACGTCCGCCGTCGCCGGGAACGGGGTCTGCGGCGCCGCGATGATCGACACCGTCGGCCCCGCGTCGCCGCGCGCCGACCCGAGCGGCCCCGGGCCGCTGGTGTAGGTGATGCGGACGCGGCCCAGCGGCCACTTCGGCGCCGCCGCCAGCACTTCGAGGGTCCCCTGGGCGAGGGCGTCGTGGTCGGGCTCGGGCAGGCCGAGGCCGGCCGCGGACCGGGCCAGCCGCCGCAGATGCCGGGTCAGCGCGAACGGCTCCCCGTCCGTCGCCTTCACCGTCTCGAAGACCCCGTCGCCCACCAGCATGCCGTGGTCGAAGACCGACACCGTCGCGCGCTCAAGGTCGACGAGTTCCCCGTTCAGCCAGATCGGACCCTGCGCCGTCACCGGAAGCCACCTCCAAAAGCCGAGCCGCCTTCAGCTCGGTCTCGCGCCATTCGCGAAGCGGATCGGACCCCCACGTGATGCCCGCGCCGGTGCCGAACCGGAGCAGGCCGCCCTCCGCCCAGAAACTCCGGATCCCGACCGCGAGGGCGCCGCGCCTGGAGTCCGCGTCCACCCAGCCGATGGCCCCACAGTACGGGCCGCGCGGCACCGGTTCGAGCACCTCCAGCAGGTCGAGCGCGCTCGCCTTCGGCGCGCCCGTGACCGAACCCGGAGGAAACGTCGCGGCGATCAGCTCCGGCCACCCTCCCCCGGCCATCCGCGCCCGGACGGTCGACACCAGATGGACGAGCCCCGGATGCTCCTCCACCTCGCACAGCCCCGGCACCTCCACCGAGCCGACCTCCGCGACCCGGCCCAGATCGTTCCGGACGAGGTCGACGATCATCACGTTCTCGGCGTCGTCCTTGGCGGTCAGCCCGTCCACGGTCTTCGCCGTCCCCTTGATCGGACGGGACTCGACGACGTCCCCGTCCCGGGACAGGTACAGCTCGGGCGAAGCGGACGCGACCTCCAGGCCGGGCACCTTCACCGTCATCGCGTAGGGCGCCGGATTCCCGCTGGCGAGCCTCGCTCCCAGCCCGGCGATGCTCGACTCGCCAGGCAGCTCCGCCGAAAGCACCCGGCACAGGTTGGCCTGGTAGACGACACCATCAGCGATAGCGTCCCGAATCCTCTGGACGCCCGCCATATAGGCACCCCGATCAAGCGAACTGCTCCACTCCCCCGGCCGCGCCCACACACCCCCCGGATGCTCAGCCGCCTCCACACTCTCGAACCGGGCACACGTGGCCTCCCCCTCATAGGTGACGACCACGGCCCACCAGCCCTGCGAATCCAGCGCCCCCAGGTCACTCGTCACATCGACAAGCCCCGTCGCCAGCAGACCCCCCGCATAAGCGAAATTCACGGCAGCACACACCCGAACGAATCGGCCAGCCCCGCCAGGCCCTTCTCCGTCACGACCAGGGCCCGGCGCGTCGTCCCCCGCTCGAACCAGCCCAGCTCGATCATCCGCGCCGTCAAAGCCGCTCCCAGCGCCCCGTTCAGATGGGGGCGGCGCTCCGTCCAGTCCAGGCACTGCCACGCGAACCTGCGCCGCGCCTTCCGCAACGCCGCCAGGTCCAGGCCCAACGCCCCGAACCGCTCCGCGCCCTTCTCCGTCACCTCGAACGACTCATCGTCCACGGCCTCGATGAGCCCGCCGCCCACCAGCGCGGCGAACAGCGCGACGCCCGCCGCCCCGGCCAGATGGTCGTAGCACGTCCGCGCCTCGTGCAGCCGCCGCGCGTCCCGCGACTGCCGCAGGCTCCGCACCTCGACCGGCGGGCTGATCCGCGACAGCGCCTCGATCACCTCCGCGACCTCGCCGCCCCGCAGCCGGTAGTACCTGTGCCGCCCCTGCTTGACCACCGTCACGAACCCGCCGTCCAGCAGCCGCGCCAGATGCGCGCTCGCCGTCGGCGCGCCGACGCCCGCCGCCCGCGCCAGCTCCCCCGCCGCGAGCGGCCGCCCCTCCAGCAGCGCGGTCAGCATCGCCGCCCGCGCCCGGTCCGCCAGCAGCGCCGCGACCGGCGCGAAGTCCGCACTCAGGACATGCTCCGAGCCCATGCCCCGACTCTAGGCGACCCGCCTTTCGCCGCACGTCGAAGCGTCCGCCCGCGAAACCGGTTTGGGGAACCGCCGAGGACGCGCTAAGGTTTTCCCCGTCGCCGCGAGGCGCAAGCGGAAGTGGCTCAGGGGTAGAGCATCACCTTGCCAAGGTGAGGGTCGCGGGTTCAAATCCCGTCTTCCGCTCTGAGGGGCCTTTCAGGCTATGACCAGAAGGTCTCCTTCTGGTGGAGTGGCCGAGAGGCGAGGCAACGGCCTGCAAAGCCGTCTACACGGGTTCAAATCCCGTCTCCACCTCGCAAGGGCGATTAGCTCAGTGGGAGAGCGCTACCTTGACACGGTAGAGGCCACTGGTTCAATCCCAGTATCGCCCACCACACACCTCCAGGTCACAGCACCTGCCACCGTTCCACGGCGACCGTGGGACGCGTCTCAGCACCGATCGGTGCGCGGCTTCGGCGGACTCGGTGGGTTTCAGGGCACCCCTTGACAGCGGGGCGGGAAGCGTTCTAACTGGCAACAAACCTTTCAATTCCCCGCCGCTGAAGGGTCCGCTCCGATGAACTCCGTCCGGCTTCCGCGCGCGCGATCGCGCTCCAAGCAGCTCTTGGTCATCCTCTCTTTGGTGGTGCTGCCAGTGGCCAGTGCGGGGCCGGCGGTGCGTGCGGGCGTGCAGCAGGCGCCCGCCGCCCGGGTCGCGAGCATGCAGGACGTCGTTCCGGTGCCGGTCAAGACCGAGCCGGCCACGGGCGCCGACCACGCGATCACGAGCGAAACGGCGATCTATGTCCAGGCCGGTTCGGCCGGGGTGGGCGACTATCTCGCCGCCCTCCTGCGGCGATCGACCGGCTACCCGCTGCCGGTCAAGACCGCGCCCTCCGCGCCCACCGACGGCATATCGCTGCTGCTCACCGGTGCCGACCCGACCGTGGGCAACCAGGGCTATCAGCTGGACGTCACGACGTCCGCGGTGGTGATCCGGGCGAATCAGCCCGCCGGACTGTTCGCGGGCGTGCAGACGCTGCGGCAGCTTCTCCCGGCCGCGGTCGAGAGCACCAGCACGCAACCGGGTCCGTGGGTGGTCCCGGGCGGCCGCATCGTCGACCATCCGCGGTACGCCTATCGCGGCGCCCACCTCGATGTCGCCCGGCATTTCTTCACCGTCGACGAGGTCAAGCGGTACGTGGACGAGATCTCCCTGTACAAGATCAACCATCTGCATCTGCATCTGACCGACGACCAGGGCTGGCGGATACAGATCAACAGCTGGCCTCGGCTGGCGACGTACGGCGGCGAGCTCGAAGTCGGCGGCACCCCGGGCGGGTACTACACCCAGGACCAGTACCGGGACATCGTCGCCTACGCGCAGAGCCGCCACATCACCGTCGTCCCCGAGATCGACATGCCCGGCCACACCAACGCGGCGCTGGCCTCGTACGCGGAGCTCAACTGCAACAACGTCGCGCCGCCGCGCCGCACCGACATCGAGGTCGGCTACAGCTCGCTGTGCATCGGCAAGGACGTGACCTACCGGTTCGTCGCCGACGTCATCCGCGAGGTCGCGGCGCTCACCCCCGGCCCCTACCTCCACATCGGCGGCGACGAGGCCAACTCCACGTCCCAGCAGGACTACGTCACGTTCCTCAACAAGGTGCTGCCGCTCGTCCAGCAGCAGGGAAAGACGGCGATGGGCTGGCACGACATCGTCGACGCGACCCCGCCCACCTCGGCCGTACCGCAGTATTGGCAGACGGGGACGTCGCACGCGGGGGTCCAGGCGGCGGCGCGTCGCGGCAACAAGATCCTCATGTCACCCGCCAACAAGGCCTACCTCGACATGAAATACAACTCCAGCACCCGTCTCGGGCTGAGCTGGGCGGGCTTCATCGAGGTGCAGACCGCCTACGAGTGGAATCCAGGCGCGTACCTGACCGGCGTGAGCGAATCTCAGGTGTTCGGCGTCGAGGCGCCGCTGTGGTCGGAGACTCTGCAGAACATCGACGACATCGAGTTCATGGCGTTCCCCCGGCTGGCGGCCATCGCCGAGCTCGGCTGGTCGCCGCAGTCCACCCACAACTGGAGCGCCTTCCGGCAGCGGCTGGCGGCGCAGGGACCGCGGTGGCAGGTCATGGGCATCGACTTCTATCGATCGAGCCAGGTGCCGTGGGACACCGGCGACCCGGGGGCGTGCTCCGCGCTCGCGTGGGACGCCTCGGCGGCATACGCCGGCGGTCAGCAGGTGTCGTACAACGACCACACCTGGACCGCCAGATGGTGGACGCGGGGTGACGTGCCCGGCGACAACGCCCAGGACGTCTGGACCGACGACGGGCCGTGCTGACGCCCGGAGCCCAGGTGGACGGGTCAGATGCCCAGCAGGTCGGTCAGGTCGTCGGCGTGGTCCTCTTCTTCGGCCAGGATGCTCTCCATGATGCGGCGGCTGGTCGGGTCGGCGTAGCCGAGCCAGCGGATGATGTCCTGGTAGGACTGGATGACGATGCGCTCGGCGAACAGGTTCTCCTTGAGCATCGCGGTGAGGTCGGTGTCGGCGTACGTCGTGTACGGCGTGTGCGAACGCCGTGTGAGGGTCTCGGGATCGAAGTCCGGGTCGCCGCCGAGCTGGCTGATCCGCTCGGCGATCCGCATCGCGTGGTGGCGCTCCTCCTTCCCGTGCTCGTGGAAACCCTCGGCGACCTGGGCGCTGTCGATGCCGGAGCAGGCGATGGCGTTCTGGGTGTAGCGCATCCAGCACACGAGCTCGGTGGCGAGGACGTCGTTGAGAACCTCGATGACCTTGCCGACGTCCCGCCCGTAGGTACTCGTCACGGGTCCGGCGTCCATCTTGGAACGGGCGCGCTCGCGGATCGCCTCCACATCGATGCTGAAGCTGCTTTCGGACATGTTCTCTCCTTCTGATCACGGACACCCCACCTGCCTGCTACCCAGCGTGATCTGATTACTCCTCTGCGTCATGGCGGGGTGGCGTGCCCGGACGGGCGGGTGCCGTTAGGCGGGGAAGGCGGCGAGGTCGCGGTCCCAGTGGCGGTGGGCGGCGACGGCGTCGGTGAACCGCTCGGCGAAGTCGTCGCCGGCGGCGGCGTCGACCACGCCTTGGCGTCCCGGCAGGTTCGCGGCCTCCAGCAGCGCTTCGGCGCCGGGCAGGACGCCGATGGCCTTGCCGTGCTTGAACGCCTCCCGGACGAAGTGGACCGCATACCCGTCGGGGACGAGGTCCTGCCCGCCGGCGGCCAGCACCGCGTCGTAGAGCACCGACGTGGCCGCGCTGAGCTGCTTGTCGACCTCGAACGTCGCCGCCGTGCCCTCGTGCGGGGCGACGACGTCGCAGATCGCGCCCCGGACGCGCAGGGCCTCCAGCACCGGCCGCACGGCGTCGGCGTCGCTCCGGTCGCCGACCAGCACCGCGATCTTGCGGGTGGCGACCGATCTGGGCTGGTCGTCCATGCTGAGCGCCGGGGACGAGCGGCCGTGGTTGGGGACGGTCGCCTCGGGCGGAGGGAAGCCGAGTCCCCGCGCGACCTGCCGCGCGAGGTCGCCGTCCACGTTGACCAGGCGCTCGACGACCTTCTCCTTGATGTAGCGGCGCTCCACGTGGCCGAGCTCGAACAGGAACGCGTTGACGATGTGGGTCTTCTCCCAGCCGGCCATGCTGTTCCAGAACAGCGTGGCCTGGCTGTAGTGGTCGTCGAAACTCGGGCTGCGGCGGCGGATCACCTCTCCCGACACCTGTTCCTGGTAGTGCCGGAACACCCCCTCCATGTTCCCGGTGTCGGCCGCGGTCGCCGGGCAGCCGCCGCTGATGGAGTTCTTGGAGTAGGCGGTGTCGCTGTCGTGGATCATGTGCTGGTGGAAGCCGTCGCGCTGGTCGTTGTGCACGGGCGCGATGGGCCGGTTGATGGGGATCTGCTGGTGGTTGGGGCCGCCGAGCCGCGTGATCTGCGTGTCGAGGTAGGAGAAGTTGCGGGCCTGCAGCAGCGGGTCGTTGGTGAAGTCGATGCCGGCCACGATGTTGGCGGTGCAGAACGCGACCTGCTCGGTCTCGGCGAAGAAGTTGCGCGGGTTCCGGTTGAGGACCATCCGGCCGATCGGACGCAGCGGCACCTCCTCCTCCGGAATGATCTTGGACGAGTCCAGCAGGTCGAAGTCGAACCTGTGCTCGTCCTGTTCGGCGACGAGCTGGACGCACAGCTCGTACTCGGGGAAGTCGCCGCGTTCGATGGCGTCCCACAGGTCGCGCCGGTTGAAGTCGGGGTCGTTGCCCTGGACGCGCAGCACCTCGTCCCACACCAGCGAGTAGGTGCCCAGCTTCGGCCGCCAGTGGAACTTCACGAACGTGCCCTTGCCCTGGGCGTTGACGAACCGGAAGGTGTGGACGCCGAATCCCTGCATCATCCGGTAGCTGCGCGGGATCGAGCGGTCCGACATCAGCCACATGATGAAGTGCATGGTCTCGGGCTGCAGTTGCACGAAGTCCCACAGGGTGTCGTGCGCGGACTGCGCCTGCGGGATCTGGTTGCGCGGCTCCGGCTTGACCGAGTGGACGAAGTCGAGGAACTTGACGCCGTCCTGGATCGGGAACACCGGGAAGTTGTTGCCGACCAGGTCGTAGTTGCCGTGCCGCGTGTAGAACTTGGTCGCGAACCCGCGGACGTCGCGCACCGTGTCGCTCGACCCGCGCTCCCCCGCGACCGTGGAGAACCGCACGAACGTCGGCGTCACCAGCGACGGGTCGGACAGGAAGTCGGCGCAGGTCAGCTCCGACAGCGACTCGTAGACCTGGAACTCGCCGTAGGCCCCCGACCCGCGGGCGTGCACCACCCGCTCGGGGATCCGCTCATGGTCGAACCGGGTGATCTTCTCGCGGAGGTGGAAGTCCTCCAGCAGGGTCGGGCCCCGGTCCCCCACCTTGAGCGAGTTGTCGGTGTCCTCGACCCCGATCCCCTGGTCGGTCGTGTAGCGGGTGCCGTCCTCCTGCACCCGGTAGTGATCGAGCTGCCGCTGCTTGTCATTGCCGCCGTCAGCGGGCACTGGAACCTCCCTGATACAGCCAGCCGGTCTGCGTGGGGGGCCGCCATCGCCATACCCCGAAACTCGTCTGACTACCGAGTGTGATTAATTCATCACTCAGGCCAGGTCAGGCCGGGGCTCCGATGGGGGCGGCGCGGTCCAGGCGGTCGCCGAGGGCGGCGGCCGTGGCGTCGGCGGCGCCCAGGGAGAAGGCGATCTGCCGTCCCCACAGGAAGTAGCGGTGGACGGGGTAGTCGACGTCGGCGCCGATGCCGCCGTGCAGGTGCTGGGTGGCGTGGACGACCCGCAGTCCCGCCCGCGACGCCCACCATTTCGCGACCAGCGCCGCGGTTTCGGCGGCGTCCTCCTCTCCGGTGTCCATGAGCCACGCCGCCCGCCGGGTGGTCAGCCGGATCGCCTCGGTGTCCAGGTGGGCGTCGGCGGCGCGCACCGCGACCGCCTGGTTCGTCGAGAGGGGGCGGCCGAACTGCTCGCGCTGGGACGTGTACTCCGCCGTGACCCGCAGGGCCTGCGCGCAGACCCCCGCCTGCAGCGCCGAGAGGGCCACCCGGGCACGGCGGCGGGCCCAAGAGAGGACCTCGGCCCCGTCCGCCGGCAGCAGGTTCGCGGTCTCGACGGCGACGCCGTCGCAGCGGACGGAGGCGCGGCTCTCCCTGCTGGTGGCCGCGAGTCCGGTCAGGGCGAGGCCCGCGCCGCCGGTGGGCACGATCGCCATCACGGTCGTTCCGTCGTCCAGCCGGGCCGGGACGAGGAGGGCGCCGGCCTCCCGCGCGGCGGGGACGGAGAGGAGCTCTCCCGTGAGCGACAGTCCGGTGGCGGTGCGCGTTCCCGCCAGTCCCGCGTCGCCCGTGCTCTCCTCCAGCTCCGGGGTGATCAGCAGTGATCCGTCCAGGACGTGGGGCAGCCAGGCACGGGCTTGTTCCGGCGTGCCGAACCGGGCGATCGTCAGGGCGGCGGTGACCACGGGCCATACCGGGACCGGCGCGACCTGCCGGCCCTGCTGCTCCAGCACGGTCGCCAGGCCGAGCATGCCGAGGCCGGCGCCGCCCGCCTCCTCGGGCAGCGCGATGCCGAGGAGACCGGCGCCCGCGAGCGTCTTCCACAGGGCGCGGTCGAAGCCGCCGTGGTCGTTCTCGGCCGCCACGACGCGGTCCAGGGTCGCGAGGTCGGCGAAGATCTCGCCCGCCAGGTCGTGCGCGGCGGCGAGGTCGCCGTCCAGGTCGAACTCCATGTCAGCTCCTTGCGGAAGTGGTCTTCGGCTCGGAACGGCGGCGCGCCGCGAGCGTCATGCCGAGGCTCCTGGACGCGACGATCTCGCGCATCACCTCGTTGGTGCCGCCGCCGAAGGTGTTGTTCTGCGCCCGGCGTCCGAGGGACTCCACCCGGCCCTCCAGCGCGGCGCCGGGCGTGCCGGGCCGCAGCAGGCCGGCGGCGCCGAGCACCTCCTGGAGCCTGCCGTAGGCGGTCACCACCGCCTCGGTGCCGAAGATCTTGGCGGCCGCCGAGTCCCCGCCGCCGAGCGTGTTCGCCGCGACGTCCGCCACCAGGCGGAGGCTGAACAGCTCGGCGGCGCTGAGCAGCGCGTACACCTCGGCCAGCGCCTGCCGCACCCACGGCAGGTCGTAGACGGTGCCGTCGCCGAGCCGCTCCCGCCTGGCCCAGGCGAGGACCTCGTCGAACAGCTCGTTGGCGATGCCGCCGCGGGCGGCGAGGGCGACGCGCTCGTGGTTGAGCTGGTCGGTGATCAGGTGCCAGCCCTGGTTCAGCTCGCCGACCAGGTTCGTCAGCGGCACGCGGACGTCCTCGTAGTACGTCGCGGCCGTGCTGATGCCGCCGACGGTCCTGATCTCGGTGGCGGCGAACCCCGGCGTGTCCGTGGGGACCAGGACGACGGAGATCCCCTGGTGCCGGGGCGCGCCGGGGTCGGTGCGCACCGCGAGCCACACCCAGTCGGCGAAGATCGCCGCGCTGGTGAAGATCTTGTTGCCGTCGATGACGAGCTCGTCGCCCTCGATGCGGGCGCGGGTCTGGAGCGAGGCGAGGTCGGTCCCGGCGCCCGGCTCGGTGTAGCCGATGGCGAAGATCAGCTCGCCCGCGAGGATCCTGGGCAGGAAGTAGTCCTTCTGCTCGCGCGTGCCGTGCTTCAGCAGCGAAGGGGCGACGGTGTTCAGGGTGACGAGCGACAGCGGCGCGCCGGCGCGGATCACCTCGTCGTAGAACACGTAGAGCGCCTCGGGGTCCTCGCCGCGTCCGCCGTACTCCGCCGGAAAGCCGAGTCCGAGCCAGCCGTCCTCGCCCATGCGCCGCAGGATCCGGCTGAAGGTCGGGCCGCCCTCGGTCTGGTCGGCGAGGTCGCGCCGGTCCTCGGCGGTGATGATCTCGGCGAAGTAGGCGCGCAGCTCGGCGCGCAGCCGCTTGGAATCCGCCGACAGGTCGGGATGCACTGGCCGCTCCTTCAGGTGTCCTGGCGCGGCAGCCCGAGGACCCGCCGCGCGATGACGTTGAGCTGGATCTCGATCGTCCCGCCGCCGAACAGGACGGACGGGAGACCGATGTGGTCGATGGCGTAGCCGCCGGCGGAGACGGTCCCGGCCGGTCCGAGCAGGGAGATCAGCGCGCGGGATCCGTCCCGCTGGGCGATCGCGCTGAACACCTTCTGCACGCTGGTCTCGGCGCCGAGGTCGCGGCCGGACAGCCGGGCCAGGGCGCCGCGGAGGGCGAGGGCCGACAGCGCCGTCTCGCGGGCGGTGTTGCGGCCCAGCACGCGCACGGCCTCCTCGCGGGAGGCCGCGTGGTCGCCCCGCTCGATCAGCGCGCGGACGGTCCCGGCGGAGCCGTGGGTCAGCATGCCGCCCATGCTCAGCCGCTCGTTGGACAGCGTCGTCGTGGCGAGCCTCCATCCGTGGCCGGGCTCGGAGACGAGGCACTCGTCGGGGACGAAAACGTCGTCGAGGAAGACCTCGTTGAACTCCGAGCGGCCGGTCGCCTGCTTCAGCGGGCGGACGTCGACGCCGGGCGTCCTCATGTCGACCAGGAAGTACGACAGGCCGCCGTGCTTGGGCGCGTCCGGGTCGGTGCGGGCGAGGCAGACGCCCCAGTCGGCCTCGTGCGCCCCGGACGTCCACACCTTCTGGCCCGTGATCGACCAGCCGCCGGGGACCCGTCCCGCCCGGGTGGTCAGCGCCGCCAGGTCCGAGCCCGCGCCCGGTTCGCTGAACAGCTGGCACCACACGACCTCGCCGCGCAGCGTCGGCTGGACGAAGCGCTCCCGCTGCTCGGGCGTGCCGTGCTCCAGGATCGTGGGGAGCACCCATTCGCCGATGACGGTCGTGGGCTGCGAGATGCCGCGCCGCGCGAACTCCTCCGCGATCACGGACTGCTCGCCGGGACCGGCGGCCAGGCCGTACGGCGGCGGGTAGTGCGGCGCCACCAGCCCGGCCTCGGCCAGGCGCGCCCGGCGCGGCCCGCCGCGCACGGCGAAGCGCTCGTTCTCCCCGGGGGCGGCGGGCAGGGCCTCGACCTCGTCGAGGACGCGCCGCACGCCGGCCCGCAGTTCGGGGAACGCGTCCTCGTCGACGAACGTGAAGTCCCGGGCGCCGGTGAGGGCGGCGGCGCCGAGCCGGCGGGCCCATTCCTCCTCGGCGCCGGCCGACGAGGCGATGCTGAGCGCGCGGCGCCAGTACAGGTGCGCGTCGTGTTCCCAGGTGAAGCCGATGCCTCCGTGCAGCATGACGCACTCGAAGGCCGCGTCGATCCCGGCGGGCAGGGCCGTCACCGCGGCCGCGGCGGCGGCCAGCCGCCGCTGGTCGTCCGGCTGGTGCTCGGCGCGTGCCGCGTCCCAGGCGGCGGCGCAGGCCGTCTCGGCGCGGACGAGCATCAGGGCCGCCTTGTGCTGGACGGCCTGGAAGGCGCCCACCGGCCGGCCGAACTGCTCGCGGGCCCGGACGTACTCGACGGCGGCGGCCAGGCACCACGAGGCGATCCCGGCCGCCTCGGCGGCGAGGACCGTGGTGACGATCAGGTCGGCGCGCGACTGGTCCGGCGGTTTCAGGACGTCGTCGTCCGACACCCGGTGATCCGCCAGTTCCAGGCGTCCGACCGGCCGGGTCAGGTCGGTCCCCTCGTCCGCGTGTACGACGGCCGTCTCCGCCGGGGCGAGCCGGAACCACAGCGTGCGGCGGGCGTCGCCCGCGACGGCGGCCCGGACCACGATCTCCTCGGCTCCGGGCAGGCCGAGCACCGGCAGGCAGGCGCCGTCCACCCGCCAGCCGTCCGCCTCCCGCGTCGCGACCAGCCCGGACGTGGTGACCAGGGCCCCGGTGGCGCCGCCGGCGTAGGCCGCGAGCAGCCGGTCCCGGGCCGCCGACGCCGCGGACGCGGCCACGACGGCGCCGGCGATCGCGGTCGGCAGGAACGGGCCCGGAACCAGCGCCCGGCCGAGCTGCTCGGTCACGACGGCCAGCTCCATGAGCCCGGCGCCCGCGCCGCCGTGCTCCTCGGGCAGGTGCACCGCGTGCAGCCCCTGCCGGACGAGCGCGTCCCAGTGCCGGGGGCGCTTGCCCGCCCCCAGGCCGGCGAGGTCGTCCCGGGTCGCCGCCATCGGCGCGTGGCGCCGGGCGAAGGCCGCGGCGGAGTCGGCGAGGGCGCGGTGCTCGTCCTCGATGGGAAGCGGCATGGGGTTCCTCGTCAGAGTCGTTCGAGAATCAGGCAGGTGGTGGCGGCCGCCGCGCAGATCGCGATCATCGCGGTGTGCGCGTCGCGGCGCTCCAGCTCGTCGACGGCCGTGGCCAGCAGCCGGATGCCGGTCGCGCCGGCCGGGTGGCCGATCGCGATCGCGCCGCCGTTGACGTTCAGCCGGTCCGCGGGCACGTCCAGCTCCCGCGCGAAGGCCATGGGGATGGACGCGAACGCCTCGTTGACCTCGAACAGGTCGATGTCGGCCGTCGTCATGCCGGTCCGCTCGAAGAGCCTGCGGGCGGCCGGGACGGGGCCGTCGAGCAGCAGCTCGGTGCTCCCCCCGACCACGCACTGGGCGAGCAGCCGCGCCCGCGGCGCCGCCCCGAGCTCGCGGGCCCGCTCGGCCGACATCAGCAGCGCGGCGCTCGCCCCGTCGGAGACCTGGGAGGACGTCCCGGCGGTGTGCAGCCCGTCGGGGACGGTCGGCCGCAGCCCGCCCAGCGCCTCCATGCTCGTCTCCCGCAGCCCCTGGTCGCGGGTGACGAGCGCGCCGCCGCCCTCGCCGTCCGGCGCCTCGACCGGAATGACCTGGCGGTCGAGCGCCCCGGCCGCCCAGGCCGCCCGCGCGCGTTGCTGGGAGCGCAGCCCGAAGGCGTCGATCTCCTCGCGGGCGATGCCGTGGACGGCGGCGATGCGGTCCGCCGCGGTGTACTGGTCCGGCTGGTCGATGCTCCAGGTCGCGGGCCGGGGCGAGCCCTTGCCGAGCTTGATCTCGCCGGCGACGGCCAGCGGGACGCTCGACATCACCTCGACCCCGCAGGCGACGCCGACGTCCAGCGCGCCCATCGCGATCTGCCCGGCCAGGAGCTGCACCGCCTGCTGGGCGGTGCCGCACTGGGCGTCGATCGTGGTCGCCCCGGTGCGCGGGGGCAGGCCCGCGTGCATCCACGAGGTGCGGGTGACGTTGCCGAACTGCTCGCCCGCCGGCGTCACGCACCCGCCGACGACCTGCTCGGCGAGCGCGGGCTCGACCCCGGCGCGGTCGAGGACGCCGCGCTGGACGAGCCCGAGCAGCTCGGCGGCGTGCAGCCCCGAGAGCCATCCCGCGCGCTTCCCGAACGGCGTGCGGACCGCGTCGATGATCACTGGGCTCGTGCGGCCCGCGGACCGGCTCACCGGGCGCTCGCGAAGCGGTGGATCGACTCGACGATGCGGGTGACGTGCTCGTCGGTCAGCCCGTGGCTCATGCCGAGGGTCATGCCGCGTTCGAACACCGCGTCGGCGACGGGCAGCCCCCCGTCGGGGACGCGGTGCTCGACGCCGGCCATCATGGGATGGCGGGTGATGTTGCCGCTCCAGACGGTCCGGGTGTCGATCCCGTCGGCCTCCATCGCCTCCTGCAGGTCGCCGCGGGAGAACGGGGCGTCCGCGTCGACCATCACGGGGTAGCAGAGCCAGGCGGTGTCGAGGCCCGCGGTCTGCCGCGGCGGGGTGAAGAAGGCGGGGTATGCGGCGTAGGCGGCGGTGTAGGCGTCGAAGATCTCGCGGCGGCGCTTGTGGTTCGCCTCGAGCCTGCCGAGCTGGACGACGCCGTACGCCGCGCCGAGCTCGGACGGCTCGAAGTTCCACGGCAGCAGGTCGAAGATGAAGTCGTTGTCGTACTCGACGCCGTCGAGGTCCTCGCGGAACGCCCGGCCGGCGCCGCCGCCGAACAGGTTCGGCTCGGAGCGGCGGCCCCAGCGGCGCAGCAGCAGCGCGCGGTCCCGCGACTCCTCGTCGTCGACCATCACCATCCCGCCGGTGCCCGCGCAGGTGATGATGTGCGCCATCGAGAAGCTGGTGACGCTGATGTCGGCGCGCGCGCCGGTTGGCGTGCCGCGCAGCTTCGGCCCGAGGGCGTCGCAGCAGTCCTCGATCACCTTGAGGCCGTGCCGGTCGGCGATCGCGCGGATCGCGTCCCAGTCCGGCGCGTTGCCGCCCAGGTTCGGGAACAGCACGGCCCGGGTCCGGTCGGTGACCAGCGCCTCGATCCCGCCGGGGTCCACGTTGTAGGTGTCCGGCTCGACGTCGGCGAAGACCGGGACCAGGCCGGCGCGGACCAGGGGCGCGACGTCGGTGGAGAACGTCAGCGGCGAGGTGATCACCTCGCTGCCCCGGGGCAGGCCGAGCAGCTCGACGGCCAGGTACAGCGCGGACGAGCCGGAGTTGCACATGACCCCGTACCGCTTGCCCGACAGCGCGGGGATCCGGGTTTCCAGCTCCGCGACGTTCTTGCCGATCCGCAGCCCTTGGGGGCCGCTGCGCAGGACGTCGACGACGGCCTGGATCTCCTCCTCCCCGTGGGTCGCGCGGGCATAGGTGATGCGTTCGGTCACGGTGGCTCCTTGTCTCCGGTGGTGGGGCGCGGCGTCCGGCGGCAGGGCGCGGCCGGTCGGCGGTCCGAGGGTCAGCGGTCCGCGGTGAGGACGATCGCGCTGTGCGGCACCGGCGAGCCGCCGGTGACGAGCACGTTGCCGATCTCCTTCGCGGGCTGGTTGACGGACGTGCCGCGGATCAGGCGCACTCCCTCGGCGATGCCGTTGACCCCGTGGATGTAGCCCTCGCCGAGCTGGCCGCCGTGCGTGTTGATCGGGAGCCGGCCGCCGAGGCCGACCTCGCCGGCGGCGATGAAGTCCTTCGCCTCGCCCCGCCCGCAGAATCCGTACTCCTCCAGCTGGAGCAGCACCATCGGGGTGAACGCGTCGTAGAGGACGGCCGCGTCGATGCCGTCCGGGCCGATGCCCGCCTGGTCCCAGAGTTGCCGGGCGACCAGCTCCACCTCGGGCATCTCGTCGATGTCGGGACGGTAGTAGCTGCTCATCGAGATCTGCTGCGGGCCGACGCCCTGGGCCGCGCCGGTGATGACGGCCGGGGGGTGCGGCAGGTCGCGGGCGCGCTCGGCGCTGACGATGACGAGGGCCTGCCCGCCGTCGCTCTCCTGGCAGCAGTCGAGCAGCCGCAGCGGGTCGGCGATCATCCGGGAGTTCTGGTGGTCCTCAAGGGTGATCGGACGCTCGTGGAACCACGCCTTGGGGTTGCGGGCGGCGTGCTCGCGGGACAGCACCGAGACCCGTCCGAAGTCCTCGCTGGTGGCGCCGTACTTCTCCATGTAGCGCCGGGCCAGGAACGCCTCCTGCTGCGCCGGGGTCAGCAGCCCGTACGGGTTGATCCAGTTGCGGTACTCCTGGTCGGTGTTCGCGGTGTAGGCGAACGGCGGCGGGCCGGCGCCGAACCGGTGCCCGGACCGCTCGTTGAAGGCCCGGTACACCACGACCACGTCGGCGACGCCGCCCGCGACGGCCAGGGCCGCCTGCTGCACGGGGGCGCAGGCGCCTCCGCCGCCGTGCGGTATCCGGCTGAAGAACCTCAGCTCCGGGATGCCGAGGGCGCGGGCCACGGCGATCTCCGGGTTGGTCTCCATGGTGAACAGCGCGAACCCGTCCACCTCCTCGACGCCGATCCGCGCGTCCGCCAGGGCGGCGAGGACGCTCTCGCACGCGAGCCGCCATTCGCTGCGGCCGGAGTTCTTGGAGAACTCGGTGGCCCCGATGCCGGCGATCGCCGCGGCTCCGGAGAATCCGCCGTCCCTCATCGGTCCCCTCCCTTGATCGGCGTCACGCCGTCCTGGATCGGCGCCACGACCACGTCGGCGGTCACGTGGGTCCCGCGCGAGTTCCGGCCGGTCACCCGGACGGTCACCGAGCCGCCGGTCACGCCGGTCACCTCGCCGGTCAGGCGCATGGTGTCGCCCGGGAAGTTGGGCACGCCGAGGCGGAGCGCGACCCGGGTGATCCGGGCTTCTGGACCGGTCCAGTCGGTGATGTAGCGGTCGACGAAGCCGTTGGTGGAGTTGATGCTCATGAAGATGTCGGGCGTGCCCCGCTCGCCGGCCTTGCCGGGGTCGTGGTGCACGTCCTCGAAGTCCTGGGAGGCGATCGCGGTCGCGACGATCAGCGTCCGGTCCAGCGGGAGGTCCAGGTCGGGCAGCGCCGTGCCGACCGCGCAGTCCGGGAAGGTCATGCCCGGTCACCTCCGGGCAGGGTCAGCCGGGGCAGGATCTCGCCGTGGGCGTGCTCGGCGAACCCCACCTCCAGCTCCATTCCGATCTTCAGCTCGTCGAGGCCGACGCCGGAGATGTCGGCCACCAGCCGGGTGCCCTCCTCCAGGTCGACCAGCCCGACGGCGAGCGGGTAGTCGAACGCGCCGTCCTTCGGGTGGTGCAGGACGGTGTAGCTGTGCAGCGTGCACCGGCGGCTGGCGTCCACGCTGTCCCAGGCCAGGGACCGGCAGGAGGCGCAGGCGGGGGCGGGCGGGTGCCGGAGCGTGCCGCAGTCGGTGCAGCGCTGGATCGCCAGGCGGCCCGCGCGGGCCGCGGTGAACCAGAACTCGTTGTCCTGGGTGATGATCAGATGGGGGACGGCGGTGCGGACGGCGTCGCTCATCTGCCCTCCTCGGTGTCGGGGTGGACGGTGTCCGGGTTGAACCGCAGCAGCCGGAACCGCTCCTCGACGAGCAGGTCGCCGTGCCGGTCCACGTAGCGTTTGCGCAGCGTGATGAACACCCCGTCGCCGAGCCCGGTGCGTTTCACGGGCGAGACGTCCTCGATGGCGAAGTGGGCGGTCACGTGGTCGCCGGGATGCAGTTCCCGGACGTAGTCCTGCTCCACGTTCGTCGCCACGACCGAGGTGAAACCGGCCTCGTCCAGCACCGCGAGCAGCCGGGAGTAGGCGAAGTCCTCGCTGACGCCCTCCGCCCGGAGCCGGTGGATCTCCCGGTGGCGGCGGTACCCGGCCATCACCCAGGTCGAGATCATCGCGGGCGGGCAGACGACGTCGCGGCGGCCGGTCGCGCGCGCGGCCTCCGGATCGACGTACACAGGGTTGAGGTCGTCGTGCGCCTCGACCCAGTTCCGGATCATCGCCGCGTTCACGTCGTACCTCGCGACCCGGGGCGGCTCCGCCACCTCGCCCGCGAACGGCGCGCAGCGCGCCTCCACTTCATGCACCATGGACCCTCCTGGAAATCGTCGTCCGCCGTCAGGTCACGTGCGCGACGGCGTGGGTGAGCACGGGCGCGTCCCCTCGCTCGGGGCAGGCGGCGGAGAGGGTCAGCGTGTTCCCGTCGCGCCACACCGAGGTCCGGATCGTCTGGCCCGGATGGAGGGAACCGGCGAAGCGCGCGCCGATGCTCCGCAGCCGGGCGGTGTCGCCGTCCAGGACGCCGTCCACGACGGCCTTGGCGACGATGCCGTACGACGCCAGCCCGTGCAGGATCGGCCGCTCGAAACCGGCCGCCTTCGCGAACTCCGGGTCGGCGTGCAGCGGGTTCAGGTCGCCGTTGAGGCGGTAGAGCAGCGCCTGGCCCGGGGTCGTCCGCGATTCCAGGACGTGGTCAGGCGCCCGCTCAGGTACCGACCACGTGGATTCCGGCCCCGGTTCACCGCCGAAGCCGCCTTCGCCGCGGGCCCAGATCTGCGTCTCGGTCGTCCACAGCGGCTCTCCCGACGGGGCGGTCGCGGCGCCCTCCAGCACGATCACCGCCGCCTTGCCCTTGTCCCACACGTGCGTCACGCGCGACGACACGGTCGCCTCGCCGGCCACGGGGATCGGACGGTGCACCGTCAGCGCCTGCCCGGCGTGCAGGACGCGGCGCAGATCGACGTCGATGCCGGGCAGGCTCATCGCCGGGACTCCCCCGTCGCCGGACGAGACGCCCTGCCCCGCGACCATGGCGAAGGTGGGCAGGACCCGCAGGTCCCGCTCGAAGGTGTAGCGCAGCTCGGGGTCGGCGTCCGGGCCGGCGTCGGCGTCCGGGCCGGCGCCCAGTGACAGGTGGTAGAGCAGCACGTCGCGGCGGTTCCAGGCCAGCGTCCTGCGGGCCGGGGCGGCGGACAGCGCCTCGTCGATGTCGATGCCCATCGGTCAGATCCCGCGTCTCGGTGATGCGTCACGGTTCAGCGCCATGCACGCAGCCTGCCGAGCGGCGTCCCGGGAGCGGGCCCGGATCCCACTGAGTGGCGGCGGCCCCCGCGTACCCGAGAATGGGAATTCCCCGTCCGGCCCGCCGTCTTGCTCAGCGGGAGCGGAGCGCCGGGGCGGCGGGCGGCCAGGCCAGGATCGGCCGTCCGGACACCCCGGCCGTCGACGTCTGGAGCAGCCCATGGATTCCGCAGCCGAGTTCCCCGACGCCGCCGAGGTCATGGCCGCGCTCACCGGGCCGGGCGGGGAGTTCGAGCCGGTGGCCACGCCGATCCTGGGCGCCCGGCTCGCCGCGCTCCCCAGCCGGTACCGCGCCCTGCACGAGGTGCTCGCCGAGGCCGCCGCCTGGGGCGACCGCGACTACATCGTGACCGCGACCGAGCGGATCGGCTTCGCGGAGTTCGCGGACACCGTGTCGGCCGTGGCCCGCGCCCTCCGAGACCGGTACGGCGTCCGTCCCGGCGACCGGGTCGCGATCGCCGCGGCGAACAGCCCCGCCTGGATCACGGTGTTCTGGGCGACCGTCTCGATCGGCGCCGTGGCGACGGCGTGCAACGCCTGGTGGTCGCGGCGCGAGCTGGCGCGGGCGCTCGACCTGACCGAGCCGCGGGTGATCGTCGCGGACGAGCGCCGCGCCGCCCTCCTGGACGACGCCGCCGTCCCGGTCATCGAGCTTCCCGCCGGTCTCGACGCCCTGGCGGCCGGGCACGCCGGCGCGCCAATGCCGTCGTCCGAGGCCGGGCCGGACGACCCGGCCGTCATCATCTTCACCAGCGGCACGTCCGGACGGGCCAAGGGCGCGGTGCACAGCCACCGGAACCTGCTGGCCGTCGTGGAGTACCACCGGTTGAACGACGCGCTGGCACAAGCCTTCGGGAGCCCCGTCGCGCCGGAGGACAAGCGGTATCTGCTCGCGTCCCCGCTCTTCCACATCGCAAGCCTGCACAACCTCGCCGTCCCGCGCCTCGCCACCGGGAGCACGGTGGTCATGCACACCGGCGCCTTCGACGCCGGGCGCGTCCTGCGGCTGATCGAGCGGGAACGCGTCACGCACTGGGGCGCCATGCCCACGATGGCGCACCGGCTGCTGGACCACGGCGACCTGTCCGGCTACGACCTGTCGTCCCTCACCGCCTTCTCCCTGTCCTCGGCGCCGTCGTCGCCCGCGTTCAAAGAACGGCTGCGGCGCGGGCTGCCCTTCGCCGCCGGCTCGCTGGTGGACAGCTACGGCCTGACCGAGTCGTGCACGGCGGTGACCGTCGCCACGGCCCAGGACCTGGCGCGGTGGCCGGGGACCCTCGGACGGCCCGTCGTGACCGTCGAACTCGAGATCCGGGGCCCGGACGACAGGCCCGTCCCGGACGGGGTCGAGGGCGAGGTCTGCGTCCGCAGCCCGTTCAACATGCTCGGCTACTGGAACGACGACGACGCGACCGCGCGGGCCATCGACGCCGACCGGTGGCTGCACACCGGGGACCTCGGCGTCCTGGACGACGGCCGCCTGCGGCTCAGCAGCCGCCGCTCGGACCTGATCATCCGCGGCGGGGAGAACGTCTACCCCGCCGAGGTGGAGGGCGTCCTCGCCGAGCACCCGGCGGTGGCCGAATGCGTGGTCCTCGGCGTGCCCCACGAGGAACTGGGCCAGGAGGTGCTGGCCGTCGTCGTCACCCGGGACGGGACGAGCGTCACCGAGGCCGAGCTGACCGAGCATGCGCGCGCGGCCCTCGCCTACTACAAGGTCCCGGCGCGCTGGCGGATCACGACCGAGCCGCTCCCCCGCAACGCGACCGGCAAGGTCGTGCGCAGGGAGGTCGCCGTCGCCGACCCGGCGGCGTCCGGCGGGGGCGCGGGCCGCTGACCGTCAGGCCGCCGCGCCGCCCAGCCGCGCGCCGAGCAGCATCTCGCAGGAGACGCGGATGTCGGCGTCCGCCTCCTCCGGCGACAGCCTCTCGTTGAGGCAGGACAGCAGGACGCCGTACCAGCACGATTCGAGGAGCCGCATCAGGCGCTCGTCGGCGGGCTCCGGAGCGTCGACGCCGGCGACCCGCAGCAGCATGTCGCGGAACGTGCGGTCCGACGACCAGGGGCCGTTCGCGATGGTCTGCGCGGTCTGGTCGGCCTGGAGGACCGCGCGCGCCAGCCGCGGCCGCCGCATCATCTGCTCCCTGGCCCGCACCAGGACCTTCACCACGGCTTCGAGGGGGGCCTCCGGCTCCGGCCGCGTCCGGGACGCCTCCTCCGAGAGCCGTTCGATCTGCTTGCGCTTCACGGCGGTGAACAGATGGATCTTCGAGGGGAAGTAGCGGTACAGGGTGGCGAGCGCGACCCCGGCCTCGTCGGCCACGTCCTGCATCTGGACCCGGTCCAGGTCGTGCACGGACCCGAGCTTCCGCGCCGCCCGGAGGATGCGCTCGTGGCGGTCCTTCTGGCGCGGCGACCTGGGCTCCGCCGCCGGGCGTGCGTCGGCGATGCGTGCCACTGCGTCTCCTTCGGTCGATGCCGTCGATTCTGCCGGTCAGATCCAGTCGCCGTCCCGGCCGATCGCGATGAGGCGGGCCAGCGTCTCGGCCGACCAGGTCTGCTCGGCCGGCGAGTTCTGCTCGGACGGCACGGTCTGCTCGGGCGCGCCGGCGGGCCGGCGGGCCCGGCCTTCGGCCTGCGAGACGAGCTCTCCGGAGATCGTCCGGGCGGCGGCGGCCACCAGCGGGGCGACGGTCTCCAGCCGGCACTCGGCGTCCCCGACGAGCGAGACGGCCCCGACCGGACGGTCCGGGCCGCGCACGGCCGCGGCGACGCAGGCGATGCCGGGGCTGTGCTCGCCGCGCTCGAAGGCGATCCCGCCGCGGGCGCGGATCCGGTGCATCTCCTGGTACAGGGTGCCCGGGTCGCCGATCGTGCGCTGAGTCAGCCTGCTCATCGAGTCGCCGACGCGCGCGTCGACCTCCTCGGCCGGCAGCCAGGCCAGCATCGCCTTGCCGAGCGCGGTGGAGTGGGCCGGGGCGCCGCCGCCCACCCGGGAGGGCACCTCGGCGGCGAACCGGCCGCCCGCCTTGTCGAGGTAGCGGACGCGGGCGTCCTCCAGCACGGCGAGGTGCACGACCATGCCGGTTCTGAGCAGCAGTTCGTGCAGCACCGGGGCCGCGGCCGCGCGCAGATCGACGAACCCCTGGGCGTCGCCGCCGAGCCGCAGGGAGCGCCGGCCGAGCGCGTAGCCGGACGCCGAGTGCTCCAGCCACGCCGTCTTCACCAGCTGATCGAGGATCCGGTGCGTCGTGGACCTCGGGAGGCCCGTCGACTGGGCGATCTCTTCGAGCGTCAGCCGCATGGTCGAGCCGCGGAACAGGTCCAGGATGAGCGTCATCCGTTCGACCATGGACGGAGGAAGCTCCGGCGAGCTGCATCGCGGCCGCCCGACCGTCGCGGCTGAGGTCATCCCGACCACCCCAAAACTAAAGTCAATTCTGGTTTCCGCTTCGCACGGTAGCGCTCACGTGGGCAGAAGGGAAGCGTCCGGACGAACTCCGCCCACCGGGCAGCGATGTCGCGCCGTCGTTCCCCACACCCCGAGAACGTCGGAACCGAGCGCTATGGTGCGTCTCATGACGACACTCCACAGCAGCCCTCCTGAGACGACCCGAGCGTGAGCCGCTACCGGGGACCGGCCACCCTGATCAGCAGCGACGGGGCCGAGGTCGAGGTCTACGTCGACCTGCGCTCCAAGCAGCGGGAGTGGTCCGGCACCGCGACCATCGGCGACTTCGACGCCACCGGTCTCGACGACCGGACGCTGCGGCTTCCAGACGGCCGTGAAGCACAGGTCACGCTCGGCAACTCGGCAGCCTGGTCCGACGTCATCGCCCTGACCGGAACCGGCCCACCACCCTTCTGAGCAGCCCGTCCTATTGGCGAGCCAACGCAAGCGCCTGCCCGGGCGCGGCCGGCCTCTCGTCGGCGACCGCTGTGGAGCTTTGTCGCGATCACCTCTTTTCGGCGCGCCCGGGAATCGGCGTGGCGCCTGCGGACAGTGGGCCGGACCTCTTGCCAGTGCGGCCCGGTCGGCCGTAGGGTCGCCCGAGTTCCTGTAGTGATTACTACAGAGAAAGGTCCTCGTCGGTCGTCGGCGACTCCTTCGCCGCGTCCCCAGCGAAAGAAGAGGTCGTCATCATGTGCGATGAGTCACGTCTGCAGTTGTCTCGCAGGGGGTTGTTGCGCTCTGCCGGTGCGGCGGCCGGTGCGGTGACCGTGTCCGGTGTGTTGAGCGGTACCGCGGCGGCGGCGGGGCCGTCCTCCCCGGGCGGCGCGGAGGGGTACGGGACTCGGCTCGTCCTCCTCGGCACTTCCGGAGGGCCCATCTGGTGGAAGGGGTCGGACCGGGACGGCGTGTCCTCCGCGCTCGTCGTCGGCGACGCCCTCTACCTGGTGGACTGCGGGAACTCGTCCGTCCACAACCTGCGGGACGCGGGGCTGCTCGGGCCGGGCGAGGGCAAGAACGACCTCGGGCACCTGCGCGCCGTGTTCCTCACCCACCTGCACTCCGACCACATCGCCGACTACCCGGGGCTGCTGCTCTACGGCATCTGCGGCGGCGGGCTCGGCCGGGACGACCGGCCCGTGCGGGTGTTCGGCCCGGGCAGGCGCGGGGCGCTCCCGGCGGTGTTCCCGCCGGCCCGGCCCGTGCCCGATCCGGTGAACCCGGCCGCCCCCACGCCCGGGACGGTCGACATGACCGCGTCCCTGGTCGCCGCGTTCGCCACCGACTTCAACGACCGGCTCTTCGACACCGGGTCCCCGGCCGTGACCGCCCGGGTGAGCGCCCACGACATCGCGCTGCCGGACGGCGCCGCGCCTGGTCAGAAGGTTCCGCGTCTGCACAGGCCCATCCGGGTCTACGAGGACGACCGGGTGCGCGTGACGGCGACGCTCGTCGACCACGGGCAGATGTTCCCCGCGTTCGGGTTCCGGTTCGACACCGACGACGGCTCGGTGGTGTTCTCCGGCGACACGACGGTCTCGGACAACCTGGTGGACCTGGCCGGAGACTGCGACGTCCTCGTCCACGAGGTGATCGACCGGGCGTGGGTGGAGCAGAGCATCGCGGCGCTGCCCGTCCCGCAGGAGACCAAGGACGGCTACATCAACCACATGATCGGCGCTCACACCACCACGGAGCAGGTCGGGAAGGTGGCGCGGCGGGCGGGGGCGCGCAAGCTCGTCCTGAACCACTTCACGCCCGGCCACCTCCCGGACGGGCGGTGGCGCCGGGCGGGCCGCGACCTCGGCGGGCCGGTCGTCCCCGGGCGCGACCTCATGCAGATCGGCGTCGGGCGCAGGAGGCGCTGACCCGCGCCCCGGCGCGACCCGGCGCGACCCGGCCGGTCGGGTCGCACAGGGTCGCGCCGGGTCAGTGCGGGGTGAAGGTGCCGTAGGAGCCGCGGTGGAACAGCAGTGGCGTGTCGTCGTCTCCCAGCTGGAGGTGGACGACGCGTCCCACGACGATCTGGTGGTCGCCGGCGTCGTGCAGCTGCTCGGTGACGCAGTCGATCCAGGCGACCGCGCCGTTGATGACCGGGTTCCCGGCAGGGGACGGACGCCAGCCGATGTCGTGGAACTTGTCGGTCTTGCGCATCGCCACCGCGCGGCAGACGTCCTCCTGGGCGGCGGACAGGACGTTCACGCAGAACCGCTCGCCCGACTCGCGCAGCGCCCGCCACGAGCTGGAGTTCTTGTCGGGCAGGAAGGCCACCAGCGGCGGGTCGAGCGACACGGAGGTGAACGAGCCGACCGTCATGCCGATGGCCGTGCCGGTAGCCCCGAGCGCGGTGACGACGACGACGCCGGTCGGGTACCGGCCCAGCACGTGACGGAAGCAATCCGGGTCGATGGCGCCGTTCGCGGTCAGCGGCATGGCGGAGCTCCTCCCTGTAGCGATCGCTACAGAGACTGCCATGAGCGACCCCGGCGTGACAACCGTGTCCCGGGGCTCAGTCCGCGACGGCCGCCTCGACGATGGCCACGATGATCTCGATGAAGTCGTCCGGGTCCCAGTCGTCGTGGATCTGGTGGGCCAGGAACAGCCCGTCGGTCGAGGCGAGGACGATGCGGGCCAGGTCCATCGCCAGCTCCGGGCGGCGGGCCTGCAGCTCGGCGTCGAAGTACGAGGTGAACCAGGCCGCGATGCTGCTCGCCACCGCGTCGCGGGTGGACAGGAAGTACTGCCGCGCCTCCGCCTCCACCTCGCGGGACTCCAGCAGCAGCAGGTGGCCGATGCGGAGGAAGTCCGGGGCGCCTGGCAGGGTGCGCGCCGAACGCGACAGGATCGCGCGCAGCCCGTCCGCCAGCGGGCGCTCGTCGCGGGGGTCGCGCTCCCAGCGCGGCTGGGCGGCGATCCACTGCTCGAAGCTGTGCCGGACGACCTCGGCGATGAGGTGGTCCTTGTCGCGGAAGAACCAGTAGACGGAGCTGGCCGGGAGGCCGGACCGCTTGGTGACCCGGGAGATCGTGGTGCCCTCGTAGCCGAGCTCCGAGGCGATCTCGGCGGCGGCCTTGAGGATGCGGATCCGGGAGATCTCCCGGTCGTCGGCGGGACGGGACGCGCGGCGGGACGACGGCGACGCGCGGCGGGAGGACGGCGGCACCGCGCTCACTTCCCCTCACCGAGCCAGGCCATGGCCTGCGCGTGCACGCCCGCGGCGATCAGGTCGACGAGCCGCTCCAGGTCCCAGTTCCGGCCCGAGTGGACGCCGATGTAGAGCCCGTCCATGACGGCGAGGTGGAACCGCGACATCCGGTCGGCGACCTCGCGCGCCCGCTCCGGCGCGCCGCCGGGGAGCACCTGCTCCCACCAGTCCCGGATGGCGGCGCGGGTCTCGCCGCGGACCTCGATGTAGCGGCGGCGCGCGGCCGGCTCCTTCGGACGGTTCGCGAGCCCGAGCATCAGCCCGAGCCGCCAGAACTCGGGACGGTCGGCGATAGCGTGCGAGGCCCGCTGCAGCCGGTCCCGGACCTCCTCGGCGGGGTCGGCGATGCCGACCCGCTCCTGCCAGGTCGGGGCGGTCTCCCGCCAGCGCCGGTAGCTGAACTCCAGCGTCTCGGCGAGAAGCTCGTCCTTGTTGCGGAAGTGCCAGTAGACGGAGCTGGCCGGCAGCCCGGTGGCCTCCGTGACCAGGGCGATCGAGGTGCCGTCGTAGCCGCGCTCGGCGGCGATGGCGAGGGTCGCCTCCAGGATCCGCTCCCTCGACTCCTCGCCCCGTTGGTGGCGGCGCGCCGTCTTCCGCATCTGCTGTCGCTCCTCTGGCCTGTGAAAACTCGGCCCCGGCAGGGGGTTGTGCCGCCCATCACATCATGGGTACGGTCACAACGCGTCCCTGTAGTGATCACTCCAGTAAATGTAGTGATCAATACGGAATCTTCGGACGCGGTTGCTTCGTGGCAACGCCGCGGCGTTGGTCAGCGAAACGGAGAAGAAACATGCTCATCCCTCGCAACGGACCCCGCCGCCGGCGGCTGCTCGCCCCCGTCCTCGCCGCGCTCACCGCGGCCGCGACCCTCGCGGCCTGCGGCTCGGGCGACACCGGCGTCAGCGCCGAGGACGCCAAGAACCAGGCAACCGACCTGGTGAAACTCCTCGGCGTCAAGGACGGCGCCGACCTCGGCGGCAAGGTCGACTTCAAGCTCGGCGCCGCGCTGACCCTGTCCGGCCCGTCCGCCGCCAACGGCGAGTCGATGCGCAACGCCATCGAGCTCGCGGCCAAGCAGATCAAGGCGGCCGGCGGTCCCACGATCCAGTTGAGCGTCAAGGACATCAAGGGCCCCGACCCCGTCGCCGCCAAGCAGGCCGCGTCCGAGCTGGCGTCCGAGCGCGTCCCGGCCAAGATCACCTCGATGGGCGACGGGCTCGGCGCGATGCTCGCCGACACCGACAAGAACAAGATCCTCAGCCTGGACGGCGTCGGCGGCGCCCAGGTCTTCACCAAAGGGACCCAGTACTTCTACGGGACGCGCGAAGTCGCGCCGTCCGACGCGGTGCCCGGCGCCCTGGAGTGGTTCAAGCGCACCCGCCCGGAGGGGCGGACGGTCGGCCTCGTCGGCGTCGACCTCGGCCCGCTGAACGCGGCGATCCAGGCCGACATGAAGGCGAAGATCGAGGCCGCGGGCCTGACCTTCAACGGCCTCTGGGAGACCGTCGCGCCCGGCTCGCAGGACTACGCGAGCATGATCTCGAAGGTCAAGAAGAACGAGCCCGACCTGCTCTGGGTGGCCTTCGGCGGCGCCGCGCCAGGCGCGTTCACCGCGCAGGCCAAGGGCGCCGGGATCGGCGCCGAGCTGCTCGGGATCGAGTTCACGCAGGAGGCGGTCAAGGCGTCCAAGGGCGTGCTCGACAAGGACGGGTTCAAGTTCGCGATGGACTACTTCGACGCGTCCAAGCCGTCCAACCCGCTGGCCAAGCTGTTCGCCGCGGCCTACGAGAAGGCGTACGGGGAGCCCGCGGACTTCTACGCCGCGAACGCCTACGAGGAGACCCTGATGGTCTGGGACCTCATCCGCCGCGTCGTGGCCGCCGGAGGGAACCCGTCCGACAGCGCCCAGCTCAAGGCCGCGCTGGAGAAGGACCCGAAGTTCGCGTCGGTCTACGGCGGCGACGGCGGGACGGTCGGCACCCTGCAGATCGACCTCGCGACGCACGGTGTCGCGCGCCGTCCGATGGGCGTCTTCGAATACAAGGACGGCAAGGTCAAGGCGCTCGCCACCTACGACGTCAAGGGTCAGGACTTCCGCCTCGCGGACTGATCGGTGCTCAGGGGGAAGTCATGCATGACCTGCTGGACGCCGAACTCTGGCAGCTGACCGCGAACGGCCTCGTCCGGGGCGCGTTCTACGCGGCGCTCGGGGCCGGGCTGGCGCTCGTCATCGGGGTCACCGCCCGCTTCCATTTCGCGTACGCGCTCACCTACACCGTGGCGCCCTACGCCGCCTTCTGGGCGATGGACGGTCTCGGCGTGCCCTTCTGGCCGTCCGCGCTGATCGGGCTGGCCGCGGCGGTCGCGGTGAGCATGCTGCTGGAGGCCGGCGTGTACGAGCCGGTCGCGCGCCGCGCCGCCGACCGCGCCATGCTCGCCGTGCTGGTCACGTCGATCGGCGTCAGCACCGCGGGCATCGCGCTGCTCCAACTCAAGTTCGGCACCAGCGGCGTGCCGTTCTACGGGCCCGACCAGGTGCGGCACGACGCCGGCCCGGTGCGGGTCTCCAATTTCGAGCTCTACCTGGTGGCGACGTGCCTCGTCCTCGTCGCGGCGCTGGCGGCGTTCCTGGCGTTCACTCCGATCGGACGTTCGATCAAGGCGGTGCGCAGCAACCCGGGCCTGGCGTCCGTGCTGGGGATCGGCGTCCGCCGGGTCAACCTCGTCTGCTTCGCGATCGCCGGGCTCGTCTCCGGGGCGTGCGCGCTCTGGTACGGCCTGCTCTACACGGTGCAGCCGACCATGGGCGACACGACGGTCATCTACGGCTTCGTCGTCGCCTTCCTGGCCGGGACGCGGTCCTCCCCGCTGCGCGCGCTGCCGGTGGGCGTCGGGCTCGGGCTGCTGGAGCAGTGGGCGTCGATCTGGCTGTCGCTCCAGTGGACGCAGACCGCCGTGTTCACCGTCCTCACCGGATACCTCGCGTTCCTCGCGGTGAAGGACCGGCTGCCCCCAATTCGTCTCGTGCCGGTGCGGAGGGCCTGACGCCATGTGGATCAACTATCTGGACCAGGCGCTGCTGCTCGCGGCGCTGGCCGTCAGCGTCAACCTGCTCGTCGGCTACGCCGGGCAGGTCTCCGTCGCGCACGCCGCGTTCGCGGGCGTCGGCGGGTACGCGGTCTGCTTCCTCGCGGGCGTGCACGGCTGGCCCTACCTCGCGTCCCTGGCCGTGGCCGTGCTGGTCGCGACCGCGTTCGGCGTCGTGATCGGGCTGATCGCGCTCGGGCTCGCGCAGGAGTTCCTGATCCTGATGACGCTGGCGTTCTCGCTCGGGATCATCGGCGTCTTCGCCACGTTCGACTCCCTCGGCGGCGTCATGGGCATCACCGGCGTCGGCGGCCTGCGGCTGTTCGGAGTGGAACTGGACGGCCCGTCCGACTGGCTGGTCCCGTCGGCGGCCGTCCTCGCGCTGGTCTTCGCGGTCTGCCACCGCCTCGGCGAGTCGCCGTACGGACGGGTGCTCAAGGGCATCCGCGAGGACGCCGTCGCGACCCGGGCGCTCGGCAAGAACACCTTCGGCCGCAAGGTCGGCATCTTCGCGATCACCAGCGGGCTGACCGGGCTGGTCGGCGGCGTCTACGCGGGCTGGCTCGGGCAGGCGACGCCGTCCGCGTTCGGGTTCCCGCTCGCGATGGCGGTCTTCGCGATGGTGATCGTCGGCGGCAACGCCAACCTGCTCGGCTCGGTCGTGGCCGGTGTCGCGCTCACGATGATCGAGCCGGTGCTGCGCGAGGTGCTCGGCGTGCAGAGCACCCAGGCCGCGCTGTGGCAGGTCGTGCTGTACGGCGCGCTGCTGGTGCTCGTGATGATCGTCCGGCCGCAGGGCCTGTTCCCGGAGCGCTCCCGGCGGGTCGTCGCGCCCGGCACGGCGGCGGGTCGGGCAGCGGTGTCGCCTCGCGCGCCGTCGGAGCGGGTCGTGGACGCGGACGCGGAGGTGGTGCTGCGCGCGGACGGGCTGTCGAAGCGCTTCGGCGGCATCACCGCCGCCAAGGACATCGCGCTCGAACTGCGGCGCGGCACGATCACGGCGCTCGTCGGCCCGAACGGGGCCGGGAAGACGACGGCGTTCAACCTGCTCACCGGCACCGTCGTCCCCGATGCCGGGTCGGTGCGGCTGAACGGCGCGGAGCTGGTCGGGATGCGCCCCGACCTGATCGTCCGGGCGGGGCTGGTGCGCACGTTCCAGGACGTCCGGCTGCTGGACCGGCTGACGTGCCTGGAGAACGTCATGCTCGCCGTGCCCGGCCAGCCGGGCGAACGCCTCGGCCGCCTGTTCGTACCCGGACGCCACGTCTCCCGCGCCGACCGCGACGCCGCCGCGCAGGCGATGGAATGGCTCGGCTTCGTCGGCATGGCCGACCACGCCGGGACGCCCGCCGGCGCGCTCTCCTACGGCCAGTCGAAGCTCGTCTCGCTGGCGCGGGCGCTCGCCACCCGCGCGGACGTCCTGCTGCTGGACGAGCCCGCGTCCGGTGTGGACGCGGCCTGGGTCGACACCATGCTCGCCATGGTCGCCGCCGTCCGGGACGAGGGCCGCACCGTCTGCCTGGTCGAGCACAACCTCGACGTGGTCCGCGAGCTGTCCGACCACACCTACTTCATGGAACTCGGCGAGATCACCGCGTCGGGCACGATCGCCGAGCTGACCGGCTCGGCCCGGCTCGCCGAAGCCTACTTCGGCGCACAGTGAGGGGAGGGCCGCCGATGACCACGGTGCGGGACGCGCCACTGCTCGACGTGAGCGACCTGGTGGCGGGCTACGGCCGCAAGGAGGTGCTGCACGGCGTCGCCCTCCGCGTGGCCGCGGGCGAGATCGTGACGCTGATGGGCCACAACGGCGCGGGGAAGACCACCACGATCAGGTCGGTGCTCGGCGCCGTCCGCCCCAGGTCCGGGACGGTCCGGATCGCCGGACGCGACACGACGCGCGATCCCGTCCGGCGGGTCGTGGCGGCGGGCGTGGCGATGATCCCGTCCGAGCGGTTCGTCTTCCCCGACCTCTCGGTGCACGACAACCTGCTCCTCGGCGCGGCGAACGCCCCGTCCGGCTCGGACACCGCTGAACGCCTAGCAGCCGTCAAAGAACTGTTCCCGATCCTGGACGAGCGCGAAAAGCAACCGGCCGGATCGATGTCGGGCGGCCAGCAACGGATGGTGAGCCTCGGAATGGCACTAATGGCCCGCCCCCGGCTCCTCCTGCTCGACGAGCCGTCCCTCGGCCTCGCGCCGTCCGTCGTCGAGGCCATCGTCGGACGCCTCCGTTCGCTCGCCGACGACGAGCGCATCGGAATTCTCCTGCTGGAACAGAACGTCAAGCAGGCCCTCCAGGTCACGGATCGCGCCTACGTAATGCGCTCAGGCCAAATAATCCTCGAGGAGACCGCCGAACAGATGAAGCGCCGCACCGATTTCTGGGATCTGTTCTAAGGACGCGCTCAACGGCCCCGGGACGAAGTCCCGGGGCCGTTGCGTGGGCGGTATCGGCTTCTCAGATCTGGCCGTCGACGAAACCCAGCAGGAGGTTCTCGAACGTCTCGGGGTGTTCTATCTGGGTCCAGTGGCCGCACTGGCCGATGACGTAGAGATTGGCCTTCGGGAGTGAGTCGGCGAAGTAGCGGCTCGCGTCCACCGGGATGATCCGGTCGTCGCGGCCGTGGACGCACAGCACGTCGTGCGTGATGGTGGC
Organism: Actinomadura sp. 1N219; assembly: GCF_044326405.1. Classification (NCBI taxonomy): domain Bacteria; kingdom Bacillati; phylum Actinomycetota; class Actinomycetes; order Streptosporangiales; family Thermomonosporaceae; genus Actinomadura; species Actinomadura sp. 1N219. Next base: position 290,779 of record NZ_JBIRAY010000003.1, read on the forward strand.
GAGTTCTTCGCGGGTGAAGAACCGGCGGGCGCCGTTCGGGTCGAAGGACGCCTCGTGCGATCGGCGGACGTCGTCCCGGTTCACATACGCCATCCGCTCCGCCACGACCCGGTCGACGGTGTCGCGCAGCGGTTCGAGGTCGTACACGAATTCGCTGAGCAGCCCTTTCAACGATTCCGCGCTCGGTGACGCGTAGAACTCGCGGAGATGCTTGAGGCCGGGGCTGACCGGCATGTCCGGCGCGCCGCCGCTGCCCATCAGCAGCACCTTGCCGACCAGGTCCGGGCGGGCCAGCGTCATGAGAATGGCGAGCTGGCCGCCCATCGAATTGCCGACCAGATGGACCTTTTCCAGGCCCAGGACGTCCACCAGAGCTAGAAGTGCCTCGGCCCGCAGTTCGTTGAAGGGGCCCATCCCGCGCGGTGCGTCTAGTGGGTGCGCGGAGTCGCCGAAGCCGATCTGGTCCGGCGCCAGGCACCAGAAGCGGTGCCCGAGATCGGCGATTATCCGTTCCCAGTTCGACAGGCCGGTCGCGCCGGGGCCGGAGCCGTGCAGGAAGAGCACGGCCTCCGGGCCGCGTTCGCCGGTCTCGTGCAGGCGGAAGGACAGCTCGTCGCCGCGGACGCGGACGGTCACGTCCGATGAGGTGATGGTCGAGGTCACAGGTGCACCTCGGCGGGGTTCTCGGCGCCGAGATGGCGTCCGCCCCAGGCTTTGGCGAGCGGGTCGCCGAAGAGGAAGGCGTGGCTTCCGGCGGCCACCGCGTCCTGGAACTTCGCCTGCAGCGGGTGGTCGACGAACGCCGAGCGGCCGGACGACACCCGCATCAGCGCCTGGACGGTGTCGAGCGCCGCGTTCGCCGACCGGGCGACGTCCCACCGCCAGAAGGCGCGCTGCTCCAGCGACGGGATCTCGCCGCGCCCGGCGTGCTCCATCAGCTCGCCGGCCGTGCGCCGCACCTTCAGGACGGCGGCGTCGAGCTGCCAGGCCGCCTCGGCGACCTGGTTCTGCACGGTGGCCTCCTCGCGGAGGAGCTGACCGTAGTTGGTGCGGCGGCCGCGCGTCTCGGTGACCCACTGGTCGTAGAAGCCGAGGCACGCGCCGACCGCGCCCGCCGCGATGATCAGGTTGAAGACGACGGCCCAGGGCGTGCGGTAGAGAGGCCCGTCGTTGAGCTCCTGGCCGGGCAGCGGGGTGCCGAGCCCGTGCGTGTAGAACACGTGCGACTGGCCCCGGTGCTCGGGGACGAACACGCCGTCCACCACGATGTCGTCGGACCCGGTGCCGCGCAGTCCCGCGACGTTCCAGGTCTGCTCGATCCGGTAGTCGCCCTCGTCGAGGAGCACGGACGTGAAGTCGGGGTATTCGGCGCCGTCCAGCTCGCGCCGTCCGGCGATGCCGCCGAGGATGACGCCGGAGCAGATGCCGCTGCCGGACGAGAAGCTCCACCGTCCCGACACCTGATAGCCGCCGGGCACCTTCTCGATCTTGCCGGTCGGGGTGTAGGACGAGGCGATCCGCCGCGCCGGGTCGGCGCCCCAGACCTCCTTCTGCGTCTCGTCCGGGAACAGGGCGAGCTGCCACGGGTGGACGCCCACGACGGACGCCACCCACCCGGCGGACGCGGACGCCCGCCCGATCTCGATCACCGTCTCCGCGTACTCGGCGAGATGGACCTCGCCGCCGCCCCACCGGGCGGGCTGCAGCGCGCGGAGCACGCCCGTCGATTCGAGCGCCTCGACCGCGTCCGCGGTGAGTCTGCCCTGCTCGGCGCTCGCCGCGTCGGCCGCCGCGAGCGCGGGCGCGGCCGCCCGCGCCTTGTCGATCATGCTCATCGTTCCCGTCCTCCGAGGAAGGTCCGCAGGATCGCCTGGAAGCGCGCGGCCTGCTCGATCTGGGTCCAGTGCCCGCACTCGTTGAGCACGTACAGGTCGGCCTGCGGCAGGTGCTCGGCCAGGTAGTAGCCGCACTCCAGCGGGACGATCACGTCCTGGCGGCCGTGCACCACGAGGGCCGGCTTGTCGATCTTCGCGAGGTCGTCCGGGGTGAAGCTCAGCATCTCGGGCCCGAACATGGCCCGGTGCCCCGCCTCGATCCACGGGCGCTCCACGATCGGCATCCGCTCGGCCGCGACCTTCTCCACCGTGTCGCCGAACGCGCCCTTGTCGTGGACGAACTGGATCAGCAGCTCCGCCATCGCCTCGACGGTCGGGTCGTCGAAATAGGTGATCAGCTTGATCAGTTCCGGGGTCGGCGCCAGGCCGGGCATGCCGCCCGAGCCCATCAGCACGATCCCGTCGACCAGGCCGGGCCGGAGCTGCGCCATGCGCAGCGAGTACATCCCGCCCATCGAGTTGCCGACGAGGACGACCTTCTCCAGGCCGAGCGCGTCCACGAGCTGGAACAGCGCGTCGATGCGGACCTCGGCCTGCGCCGCGAAGCCCTGCGGCTGCGGGTCCGGGTAGCTGGAGTCGCCGAAGCCGAGAATGTCGGGCGCGACGCAGTGGTAGTCGTCGCCGAGCCCCTCGATGACCTCCCGCCAGTTCGACGCGGCCGTCACCCCCGGCCCGGAGCCGTGCAGGAAGAGCAGGGCGGGCGCGCCCGGCGTGCCGGTCTGGTTGACGCGCAGATGGCGGCCGTTGCCGATCGCGACGTCCTCGACCCGGATCGCGGCGGTCATTCGCCCGCCCCTGGGATCGTGCGGAAGATTCCGGGCGGGCCGTCCAAGTACGCCTGGGAGCGGTGGTGGCCCCAGATGGACGGCAGGTCGTGGGTGCCCGCGACCCAGGTGAGGTCGTCCACGGTGATCCCGCCGTACCCGTACTCGATCTGCATCGAGGACGGCGTCTGCACGTAGATGGACGTCATCAGGTCGTTGGTGTGCCGTCCGAGCGACAGCAGGATCTCCCGCTCCGGATCGGCCGTGAACAGGTCGATGGCCGCGCCGAGGTCGTCGAACGACTCGACCTCCAGCATCAGGTGGTTGATGCCGGTCATGCCGGGGATCTCGGCGACGGCCAGCGAGTGGTGGCGGCCGTTGCAGTGGTAGAAGCGCAGGTTGAAGACGTCGCTCTTCACCCGGTCGGAGAGGCGGAAGCCGAGCGTGTCGGCGTAGAACGCGTTGGCCTTCTCCAGGTCCGGGACGATCAGCACGACGTGGCCGAGACCGAGGTCGCCGGTGACGAAGCGGCCGCGCATGGGGCGTCCCGGGAAGAACGAGTTCGGATGCGAGTGCTGGCCCCAGACCAGCTCGTGCCGGTTCCCGAACGGGTCGGCGAACCAGTACAGCTCCGGGACCTGCCGCTCCTTCAGCTCGTCCGCGCCGCCCGCGTGCACCTCCACGCCCTTGCCGCGCAGCTCCGCGACGTAGGCCCGCAGGACGGTCTCGTTGGCGCAGTCCCAGCCGACGTAGCGGAGCTCGTCCTGCTCCGCCGGGTGGACGGCGATGCGGTAGCCCCGGTCGTCGACCTTGACCCGGACGGCGCCGTCCGCCCCGTCCTCGGCGATGACCGCGCCGAGCAGCCGGGTGGCGTAGTCGCGCCACTCCCCGGCCTTCGGGGACGCGATCCCCAGGTACGCGAGTTGCGAAATCACAGCATGACCTCCGGAGCGGACGAGTCGAGAAGCGCGGCGCCGTAGTACCGGCCGACGCCGTCGGAGACCAGGAACGCGTGCCCCAGCTCGGCGATCACGTCCTGGTAGACGCGGTGGAGGGGGTGGCCGACGAAGACCGTCCGGCCGGACGCGGCGCGCATCAGCCTGTTGATCGCGAAGCCGACCTCCTGGCAGCCCTTGGTGATGTTCCAGCGCAGCCGGGCCCGCTGCCGCTTGTCGAGGTGCACGCCCGCCTCTGCGGCGTCGGTGATCGTGTCGATCGCGTCGTACATCTTCATGACGGCCGCGTCGTGCACCCATTCGGCCTCGGCCAGATGCATCTGCATCAGCGGGTCGTCGGCGTAGGTGCCGCCCCAGTTCGCCTTGCGGACGCGGGTGTCGGACGTCCAGTCGTCCAGGACGCGGCGTCCGAGCCCCAGCATCGGCGCGACGAGGACGAGGTTGAACATCACCGCCCACGGCACCTTGTAGAGCGCGGCCGGGTTCGTCTCCATGCCGGGGGCGGGACGGTCCGGGTTGTACTCGTACAGGGGGCTGGACAGGAAGCGGCGCCGGGGGATGAACGCGTCCGCGACGACGATGTCCTTGCTGCCCGTGCCGCGCGAACCGCGGACGTGCCAGGTGTCCTCGATCTCGTACTGGTCGCGGTGCAGCAGCGCGGAGCCGTAGTTCGGCACCTCGACGCCGGGCGCGGCCTCGACCTTCCCGGCGAAGCCGCCGAGGATCACGCCCTGGGCGTGGTCGCAGCCGGACGAGAACGACCAGCGTCCGGACACCCGGTAGCCGCCGTCGACGGGCTCGATCTTCCCGGTCGGGGCGTAGGAGGACGAGGCGTTCCAGTCCGGGTCGGACGCCCAGATCTCGGCCTGCGTCTCCTCGGGGAACAGCGCGAGCTGCCACGGGTGCGAGCCCATGACCCCGGCCACCCAGCCCGCCGAGGGCGCGATCCGGCCGAGCTCGTACACGGCGGTGAGGTGCTCCCGCAGCGACAGCTCGGCGCCGCCCCAGCGTTTCGGCTGCAGGCCGCGCAGGAGGCCGGTCTCCCGCATGAGCGAGAAGGCCCGGCCGGTCAGCGTGCGCTGCTCGGCCGACAGGTCCTCCTCGGCGCGAAACTCCGGCTCCAGCCGGCGGATCTCGTCCAGGACGGTCATCGGCGTCAGTTCCTTCGGTGGTCGAGGGCGGGCGATCCGGGCGTGACCGGCATCTCTGTAACATTCACTACATGGACGGTAGAACGATCGCTCCAGGGAACGCAAGTGTTCAGCAGGTAAATCAGGAACTTGCGCTTCCGCGATGACTGATGTCACGGTTAGCGTCTGTAGTAATCACTACATGGAGGAGCTCGTCGTGCCGCACACCCCGCCCTGGGAGCCGGGCCTGCTCGCGTCGCTGACCGGCGTCGGCCCCGGCCCGAGCGCCCGCGACAGGCGCCTCGCGCTGCGCTCCGCGCTGGCCGCGGCCGTCCCGGGCGCGGGGGGCGAGCCGCTGGTGCTGCCCGGAGTGACCGACGCCCTCGGCGCCCGGCTCGCCGAAGAGGCGGGCTTCGCCGCCGCGTACGCCACCGGCGCCGGGCTGGCCAACGCCGGCTACGGGCTGCCCGACATCGGGCTGATCTCCCAGGCGGAGGTCGCCGGCCACGCCGGACGGCTCGCCGAGGCGACCCGCGTCCCGCTGGTCTGCGACGCCGACACCGGCTACGGCGGGCCGCTCGCCGCGATGCGCACCGTCCGGCTGCTGGAGCGCGCCGGGGTCGCGGGCCTCCAGCTCGAGGACCAGGAGACGCCGAAGCGGTGCGGGCATTTCGACTCGCACGCGCTGATCCCGTCCGGGCACATGCAGACCAAGATCGCGGCGGCGTGCGCGGCGCGGACGGACGACGCGCTGGTGATCATCGCCCGCACGGACGCCCGCTCCGTCCACGGGATCGACGAGGCGATCGAGCGGGGCCGCGCCTACGCGGAGGCGGGCGCCGACGTGCTGTTCGTCGAGGCGCCGCGGACCGTCGCCGAGCTGGCCCGCGTCGGGCGCGAGCTGGCCGGCGTCCCGCTGGTCGTCAACGTCGTCGAGGGCGGCAAGACCCCGCAGCTCACGGTGGCGGAGTACGCGGAACTCGGCTTCGCGGTCGTGCTGTTCGCCAACTACCTGATGCGCTCGATGCACTTCGCCGGACGCGAGGCGCTGGCCCATCTGCGGGAGCACGGGGAGACCGCGTCCCGGGCCGGGCGGATGGTCGGCTGGGCGGAGCGGCAGAACCTGTTCAACCTGCCGCGGTTCAGCGCCGCCGAAAGCGCGCTGGACCGGGAGTACGGGAGCTTCGGGTGAACGGCGTCACCGGCGTCAGCGGCCTGCCGGTCGAGACCGAGTTGCCCGAGCGCGTCGGCGTCCTGGTCCTGGGCGCGGGGCTCGCGGGATGCGCCGCGCTGCTGGCCGCCGCCGAGGCGGGACGGTACGCCCTGCTGCTGGAGAAGACCGGTGAGATCGGCGGCTCCACCGTGAAATCCGCCGGGCTCTCCGCCTTCGCCGGGACGGACGAGCAGGCCGAGCAGGGCATCGCCGACTCCGTCGACCTGCTCCGCGAGGATCTGCTGGACGTCGGCGGGCGGCGCAACGACCCGGCGCTGGTCGACCTGTACTGCGAGCATCAGCTGGAGACGTACCGCTGGTTGAAGGGGCACGGCGTCCAGTACGGGGAGATCCACGCGGCGTCGGGGCAGTCGGCGCCGCGCAGCCATCCCGCCGACACCACCCGCATGCTGGACCTGCTGCTCAGGGCGGCCGGTGAGCGGGGTGCGCGGATCATGCTCGACGCGCCCGGGGAGCGGCTGCTGCACGACGGCTCGCGGGTCACGGGCGTCCGGCTGGCGGACGGACGCGACGTGCGCGCAGACGCGGTCGTCCTCGCCACCGGCGGATTCTCCATGAATCCGGAACTGCTCGCCACGTTCGCGCCGCAAATGGAGCACGCGCTGCGCCAAGGCGGTGCGGGCAATCAGGGCGACGGCCTGAAAATGGCCATGGCGCTGGGCGCCGGGCTGCGCGACACCCCTTGCATCAAAGGCACTTACGGCCATTATCACGTCGAGCACCCGGACGAGGACGGCACCGGAATCCTCGCCGTCTACAAGGGCGCCATCGCGGTCAACCGCGAAGGGAACCGGTTCGCCGACGAGTCGAGGAACTACAAGGAGATCGGGGACGCCGCGCTCGTCCAGCCCGGCGTGACCACCTGGCAGGTCTTCGACTCCCGGACGATGGCGCTGGCCAACGACGAGGTGCCGATCTACGAGTTCGCCGGACGCGAACGCGCCGGAATGCTCGCCAAGGCCGCCACGATCGCGGGGCTCGAAGCCGAGATCGGCCTTCCCGAGGGCTCCTTGCTGCGCACCGTCGAGGAATACAACGAGGCGATTCTGCGGGGCCGTCCCGATCCATTCGGACGGACGCATCTGTCCGGCGGGGTCGGGAAGCCAACGCCGATCGATCGCCCGCCCTATTACGCGCACCCGTCGGGCACGGTCGTGCTCGCCACGTACTGCGGGCTCACGGTGGACACGCGAATGCGCGTCCTCGACTGGTGGGGCGCGCCGATCGGGCGCCTCTACGCGGCCGGTGAGGTCACGGGCGGATTCCACGGCGCGGGCTACATGACCGGCACGTCCATTGGGAAGTCGGGTGTTTTCGGCCGCCTCGCCGGTCACCACGCCGCGGCCGAGGAAAGCGAGCTCGAATGGTGAGGCCGGCGGAATTGTTCGACCTGTCCGGGCAGGTCGCGCTGGTGGTGGGCGCGGCGTCCGGCGGTCTCGGCGAGCGCGCGGCGCGGGCCCTCGCGGACGCGGGCGCGCGGGTCGCCGCCGCCGACCTGGCGTCGCGCGCCGCCGACCTCGCCGCCACCGCGAGCGCCTGCGGGGCGAGCGAACACGAGGTCGACGTCACCGACGAGGCGTCCGTCGCGGCCGCTATCAACGGCGTTATCACCGAGCACGGACGGCTCGACGTCGTCGTCAACGCGGCGGGCGTCATGCTGCGCAAGCCCTACGACGAGACGACGGTGGACGAGTTCGAGCACGTCGTCCGCGTCAACCTCACCGGGACCTGGCTGGTCGGGCGCGAAGCGGGCAAAGCCCTCACCCGGCAGGGCCGCGGCGGGCGCATCGTCAACCTCACCACCGTCTACGCCGAACGTGTCGGGCCGGTGCCGGAGTCGGCGTACTACGCGTCCAAGGCCGGGGTGGTGAACGTGACACGCGCGCTCGCCGCCGAACTCGGCCCGCACGGCGTCAACGTCAACTGCCTGGCCCCGAGCGTCTTCTACCCCACGCAGATGACGGCCGCGCTCGGCGACCAGCCCGACCGGCTGAAGTGGTTCGGCGACCGCACCATGCTCGGCCGCCTCGGCGACCCCGACGCCGACTTCGCCGGCCCCCTGCTCCTGCTCGCGAGCCCCGCCGCCGCGTACATGACCGGTCAGGTCGTGTACGTGGACGGCGGCTGGTCCGCGTGGTAACCCCTTCCGACCGAGGAGACTGTGATGACCGCCGCCAAGAAGGCCCTGCTCATGCTCGACTACCAGGTCGCGCTGTGCGAGGAGGGCCCGCATCTGCGGATGCCGCCGCTCGCCGCGCAGATCGCCGAACGCGGCGTCCTGGCGACGGCGGAGCGGGTGCTCGCCGCCGCCCGCGCCGCCGGGACGCTCGTCGTGCACGTGCGGCTCGCCTTCGACGCGTCCTACAAGCTGCGCACGAACCGCCTGCCGCGCTTCGACCCGTACGAGGAGCAGCGCGCGATGCTCGCCGGCTCGCCGGAGGCGCAGATCGTGAAGACGCTCGCGCCGGGCGAGGGCGAGCCCGTCGTCGACAAGGGCTGCGTCGACCCGTTCGTCGGGACGCCGCTGCGCGACCTGCTGGCCGCCGAAGGGGTCGCGGAGGTCGTCCTCGGCGGCGTCGCCACCAACCTGGTGGTCGAGTCGGCGGCGCGGCACGCCTCCGACTCCGGCCTCCAGGTGACGGTCGTCGAGGACATGTGCGCCTCGTTCCGCCCGGACTTCCACGAGTTCTCCGTGACCCACATGCTGCCGCTCTTCGGTTCCGTGATCGGCTCCGCCGAGCTCGGGTTCTGAGGGGGACGGCCGTGCGGACCCACACCTATGACGTCGTCGTCGTCGGCGGCGGAGTCGCGGGCCTGTCCGCCGCCGTCGCGGCGGCGGAGAGCGGCGCCCGCGTCGCGGTCCTGGAGCGCTCCCCGGAGGCCGAGACCGGCGGCAACACCCGCCACACCGAGGCGTTCCTGCGCATGAAGTCGCTGGACGAGGTCGCCGACGGATTCGAGGACGCCCTGGTCGACGACTTCATGGGCCACCCGGACCCGTCCATCGTCAATGACGCGGCACTCCCGCCGCGGCGGCGTAGCGCGCTCTACCGCGCCGCCCACACCGTCGACCCCGACTACGTCGCGACGCTGGCCGAGAACGCGCCGCCGACGCTGCGCTGGATGTCCGGGCACGGAGTCAGGTTCGACTTCATGCCCACCCCGTTCCTCACTCAGTCGACGACCCGGATGGCGCCGGTGGGCGGCGGGCAGGCCATCGTCGAGACGATGGGCGAGGCCGCCCGCGGGCTCGGGGCGGAATTCCATTTCGAGACCACGGCCCGCCGGCTCACCTCCTCCGGGCAGGGCGTCGGCGGCGTGTTCGCGCACACTCCCACCGGCCCGGCGGTGTTCGAGGGCGCGGTCGTCCTGGCCAGCGGCGGTTACCAGGGGAACTTCGAACTGATGGCCCGCTACCACGGCGACAGGGCGCTGACCTGCCGTCCGGTCGCCAGGGGCGGCAACTACAACAAGGGCGAAGGGCTGGAGATGGCGCTCGCGCTCGGCGCCGCCACCGCCGGGAACTTCGCCCTCTTCCACGCCGAGCCGATCGACCCGCGCAGCGGCGCGCCCGAGGCCGCGGTCTTCTGCTTCCCCTACGGCGTGCTGATCAACAAGGAGGGGCTGCGGTTCGTGGACGAGGCGCGCGGCACCGTCGACGCCTGGTACGAGCGGACGACCCGCTCCATCCAGGCCCAGCCGGACGGGATCGCCTGGGTGATCCTCGACCAGCGGGGCCTGGCGGTGCCGAACCTGATGGCCGGGGTGCGCACCGACGTCGCGCCCGTCACCGCCGCCACGATCGGTGACCTGGCGCGGCGGCTGGAGCTCCCCGCCGCTGCCGTGGAGTCGACCATCTCGGCGTACAACGCGGCCTGCCCTCCCCCGGACGGATTCGACCACGCCCGTCCTGACGGGCTCGCGACCGGCGGGCTCGTCCCCGCGAAGTCGAACTGGGCCCGTCCCATCGCGGACGGGCCGTTCGCCGCCTACCCGATCATGGCGGCGAACGTCTTCAGCTTCGGCGGCCTCAAGACCACCGCGGCCGCAGAGGTCGTCGACCGCGATGGCCGTCCCATGCCCGGCCTGTACGCGGCCGGGGAGCTGACCGGGCTGTACTACTCGAACTACACCGGCTCCACCTCGGTGCTGCGCGGCGCGACGTTCGGACGCATCGCGGGCGCGAACGCCGCCGCAGGGGGTTGAGCATGCGGATCTGGCACCAGTCGTTCACGGTCCTGGACGACGTCCCGCACTACCGCGACGCCCTGGCCCGGCACCTGCGGTCGCAGGCGGCCCCCAGTACGGAGATCGACCTCCATGGGATGAAGCCCGGCACGTACCCGTCCGACTATCCGGGAACGCACATCGGCTACGCCTACCTCGCCGGGCTGCACAAGGAGCAGTTCGCGCACGCGGCGCTGCGGGCGGAGGACGAGGGATACGACGCCTTCCTGATCGCGACCATCCCTGACACCGCGTACGAGGAGGTCCGCACGCTCGTCGACATCCCGGTCGTCGCGTTCGGCCAGACCTCGGTGCTGATGGCCGCACAGCTCGGCGACCGCGTCGGCATCGTCAACTTCATCGGCGCCCTCGAACCTCAACTGCGCCGGAACATGCGCGACTACCGGCTGGACTCGCTCGTCGGCCCCATCGTCCAGGTGGACGCGCAATTCACCGATGTCATGGCCGCCTACGCCGACCCTCAGCCGCTGGTGGACGCCTTCGTCCGGGCCGCGCGGAAGGCGATCGAGGCGGGCGCGAACGTCATCGTCCCCGGCGAGGGGCCGCTCAACGTGTTCCTCGCCGACCGGGGGATCTCCCGGGTCGACGACGTCCCGGTGCTGGACTCCCTCAGCACCTGCGTCCGCGTCGCGGAACTCCGCGCCGCGCAGTTCCGGGCCACCGGCCTGGCCCCGGCGCGCACGGGATTCCACGGCGCGCGCCCGCCCCGTCCCCTGGTCGACGCCGCCCGCGACTTCTACGGGACGTCGAGGACCCTGGGATGACCGTTTGGGACGCCGAAGTGGACGTCGCCGTCGTCGGAGGCGGGGCATGCGGCGTGATGACCGCCCTCCGCGCGGCACGGAACCCGGCCGTGACCGTCGCCGTCTTCGAGAAGTCCGCCCGCGAAGGATGCAACGCGGCCATCTCCTCGGGCTCCCTCGCCGCCGGAGGCACCCGCTGGCAGGCCGCCGCGGGCATCGAGGACTCGCCGGAGCGGCACGCCGAGGACATCCTCCGGGCCAGCGGCGACGAGGAATGGCGTCAGGTGGTGGAGGCGCTCTGCGGGGCGGCCCCGGAAATGGTGCACTGGATCGCCGACACCGGTTATCCCATAGAACTCGGCACCGACATGCCCCGGGCCGGAATGACGGCCCGGCGCCTGCACACCGACACCGGACGCCTGGGCGGCGGCCGCCTTATGCGCCACCTGCGCGCCCTTATCGATAAACACGGCAACGTCGCCTTCGTCGACGAGGCCCCCGTCATCGACCTCGTCTCCCACCTGGGCGAGGCCACGGGCGTCGTCGTGTCCCAGAACGGCTCCCCGCAGCGAATCCGGGCCGGTGCCGTCGTGCTCGCCGCCGACGGTTTCGCTGGAAACCGGGCGCTGGTCGAAGAGCACCTCCCCCACCTCGGGACGCCCTTCTACGGCGGGGTTTCCACGTCCACCGGCGACGCACTCGGCTGGGCGCTGCGGCTGGGTGGGCAATTGCGGAACATGGGCGCCGCACTGCGTTCCGGCCTGGTCGTCGTCGACCACGGCACCCGCGTGTCCCCCGCGCTGCCGTTCAATGGCGCCGTCCTGGTCAACCTGGACGGCGAGCGCTTCGTCGACGAGGAATCGAAGGGCTATTCGTCCATGGCGGGCGTCCTGCGGCGGCAACCGGGCGAACGCGCCGCGATGATCTGGGACGCCACCGCAATGGCCGCCACCCGCGAGTCGGAAATGATGCGCGAATGCCTAGCCGCAGGCGCCATCCACGATCACCCGACCATCAAAGACCTGGCCGCGTCCCTGCACCGAACACCGGAGGAAACCGAGCGCGCGCTAATCCCATTCCCAGGCCGCCGCCACCTGACCGCGCCGTACCACCTCGCCTGGGTCACCCACGGCCTGCTCGCCACCCAGGGCGGTCTCGTGATCGACCCGTCCGGACGCGTCCTGACCGCTGCGGGCGAACCGATCCCCGGCCTGTACGCGGGCGGCGGCACCGCCTGCGGCCTAGCAGGCCCTCACTCCGACGGCTACCTGTCCGGCAACGGCCTGCTCGCAGCCTTCGGCATGGGCTGGCTCATAGGCGACAACCTCTCCAGCAAACATAGATCGTAGAATTTCGGTGGCGTTCACCACGTCGCCGAGGAGGCCGGATGTCGCCAGATCCGCCGAGGCCACCCGCGCTGCGCGCGTCCGACGCGGACCGCGACCGGGTCATGGAGCTGCTGCGCGCCGCCGTCGCCGACGGCCGGCTCGACCCGGCCGAGTTCGACGAGCGGCTGGACGCGGCCCTCGCCGCCCGCACCATCGACGCGCTGACCCCGCTCACCGCCGATCTGATCGCGACCCCGGGCCGCGACGGCGCACCCATGTCGCCGTTCACCGGGACGCCGGCCGAGCCGCCCGCCGAACGACTCACCATCAAGGAGCGGCACGGCTCGGTGCGCCGCGAGGGCCGCTGGACGCTGCCGCACCGGCTCGTGCTCCGCACCGCATGGTGCGGCGTGATGCTCGACCTGACCAGCGCGGTGCGCACCGGCCCCGAACTGGTCATCGAGCTGCGGGTGAGCGGAGGCAACGTGGAGTTGATCCTGGCGCCGGGCATGGCGGTGGACGCCAACGAACTGTCAGTGCGGCACAGCAGCATCGCGATCGACAGGAACGCGGACGACGACGCACCGGAGACGCTGCACATCCGCCTGACAGGCCGTCTACGGCACGGCCACCTCACACACCGCTAAAGCGCCCTCTGCACATTCGTGCACCGCAGCCGTAGTCAGGTCGCCCGGCTGACCGGTGCGGGGGTGCGGTGGCGGTGCGGGAACCACCAGTTCCAGTGGCCCATCAGGCGCATCGCCGCGGGGACGAGGACCAGCCGTATCACTATGGCGTCCACCGCGATGGCGACGGTGAGCCCGACGCCGATCATCGCGACCGGGACGACCTGCGCGGTGGCCAGTGCCCCGGTGACGATGGTCAGCAGCAGCGCGGCGCTGGTGATGATGCCGCCCGTGCGCTGCAGTCCGGTGGCGACCGCGTGGACGTTGTCGCCGCTGCGCAGCCACTCCTCCCGCACGCGGCTGAGGAGCAGGGTCTCGTAGTCGGCCGACAGCCCGAAGGCCACCGCCAGTACTAGGACGGGGGTCGTGGACGACAGCTGCCCGGTCGCGGGCACTCCCAGGATCGGGGTGAGCCCTCCGTCCTGAAAGCCCCAGACCAGCACGCCCAACGACGCCGTGAGCGACAGCGCCGCCACCGCCAGCGCCTTGATCGGCAGGAGGACGGACCGGAACGCCGCCGCGAGCAGCGTCCCCGTGCTGACCACGATGATCAGCAGCGTCCACGGCAGCGCCCCGGCGATCAGGTCCAGGTCGTCCATCACCTCGGCGGTCGCCCCGCCCACGAGCACGCCGCCCGCGCCCCGCGGCGGCGGCAGGACGCGGACGGCACCATCAACGACATTGCGGAAATGGTCCGCCTCCGCCTCAACGCGACGTCCGCGTCCAGGGGCCCTGGTGTCAGTTCTCCTGGTCCTTGATGACTCCGCACGCGCTGCGGCCCCCTGAGTCACCGGCCTTCAGGGTGTCCGCGTCCGGGCCCTTCTTGCCTCCTGACTCGTACCGCTCCGGGATGTTTCCGTGGTTGTCGGCCAGCGCGTGGACCACGATCGCGCTGCCGTCGGCGTCCAGGAGGTCCTGGGTCTTGAACCGGTCGGTGAGCGTCTCGGCCGTGCCCCGCCCGTTCTGCCCGACCTGCAAGTTCGGGAGGTCGCCCGCGTGGGTTCCATGAGTGTGGGGGCCGCCCACGTCCAGGTGGGGCCCGGCGGTGAAGAACGGGCTGACCTTGCCGGTGCTGGGGTCGACGGCGGCGGGATCGCACTTGCCGACCGCGTGCACGTGGAAACCGTGGAAACCGGCGGGCAGGTTCCACACCTGGACCGACACGCGCTGGCGTCCCCAGCCGGCTCCCGTGACGGTCAGCCTCCCCACTTCCTTGCCTTGGACGTCCGTCACCTGCGCGGTCAGGCCCTGGCGGCCATCGCCGGTGGCAGCCTGGACGGCCGCCGATATCCCCACCACCCCCGCCGCTCCCCCGAGTGTGGCCAGCACGGCCAAGTGAGCGACCGAAACGACTCTCTTCATATCCGTCTCTTCCTAGGAGTGGGACGACCCTCTACCACGCAAGTCTTGGTAGTGGCAGCCGCACCGGGACGGCAACGGCGATCTCCGAATCCGGCAGCCTTCAACAAGATCCCGTCACCGAGCGCCAACTGGCCGCCGCCTGTGCGAGACGCTCGCCCGGGGGGATGCCGGTGATGTCGCAGCGATGATTCTGCCGACGCCCGCAGGTCTACCTCGTGGCGGGACAACCAATTCATCGGGAGCATGCAATGGGCCTGATCCACATCGAAATGTTCGCGACCCTCGACCTGGTCGGGCAGGCGCCCGGCGCCCCCGGCGAAGATCCGCTGGGATTCGAGTTCGGCGGCTGGCAGGCGCCGCTGCTGGACGAGGTCGGCGGCGCGCAGGTCGGCGCCGCCTATGAGGGCACCGACGCGCTCCTGCTCGGCCGGCGGACGTACGACATCTTCGCCGCCTTCTGGCCGCACCAGGAGGGCGGCCAGGACGACGAGATCGCGACGCTGTTCAACCGCGTCCCCAAGTACGTGGCCTCCCGCGGCAAGCCCGACCTGTCATGGGCCGGGTCCACGCAGCTCGGCCCGGACCTGGCCGCCGCAGTGCGCGAGGTCCGCGACCGGCACGAGAACGTGAAGGTCGTCGGGAGCCTGAACCTGGTGCAGACGCTCCTGCGGGAGAAGCTCTTCGACCGTCTCGACCTGTGGGTGCACCCGATCGTGCTCGGCGTCGGGAAGAAGGTGTTCGACGGCGGCGCGGTGCCCACGAACCTCGCCCTTCTCGAACCGCCGGTGGCGACGCCGTCGGGCACCGTGTACCTGCGCTACGGGCTGGCCGACGGCACGCCCGGGACGGGGGACATGAGCGCCCCCGACCGCGGCGCCGGGCAGACCGGCTGACCCCGGCCGGCCAGGTTGGTCCGGTTGGTCCGGTTGGTCCGCCCCGGACGTCAGGCGCCGGGGCGGGCTAGCGGGTTCGCTGCGGGATCAGCTGCAGTCGCACGTTCTCGTCGTAGGGAATGACGAACGTGGAGATCCGGGCGGTGGAGTCGGTGGGCTTCCAGGTGAGCGGAATGAGGAAAAGGCGTCCGCCCGAGGCCGGGAGAAGGCGCAGGTTCTGATAGCGGTGCCGGTAGGCGACCTTGTCGCCGAAGTCGGCGTGCCTTGTTTCCTGCGGGACGTCGACCAATGGTTCCTTGGTGTAGATGACCACCTCGGGAAGTTTGCCGAGGTTTTTCGCGTCGTCGTAGGCGCGGGCGATTCCGACTTCTCCGGCGAGGCTGTTGGCGGCCCAGAACAGGCCCATCACGCCGATCGCGATGGCTGCCAGGCGTCCGCCGCGTTCGATGCCGTCCATCGCCGGTTCCTGGGTGCCGGCGTGGCGGGCCAGCCAGAACCCGTATACCAGCAGCGGGGCGCACGCGGTCAGCGACAGCGGGGTGACCCCGGGGGTCTCGTTCCGCGCCACCTCGGTCGACAGCAGCCCGACCAGGGCCCGGACCAGCAGCGCCAGGCCGATCAGGGCGATGCCGACGCCGAGCCGGCGGGCCTGGCGCGGCCGGGACGGCAGGATCGTTCCGCTGATCAGCGCGTGCGCGCCCAGCACCACGAGTGCGATCAGGAGCAGCAGGGCCGCCGCCGGATACGCCACCTCGACGCCGAATTTCAGCAGATCCTGATTGGCCAGCTCGGTCAGTTGCAGATCGACGCCGAAATACCGGAAACGCTGCAACGTGGCGACATAGCCGTACCAGATCAGCACGGCGGCGATGAGCGTCGTCGGCGGGCCGAAGGTGCTCAGGGCGGCCAGCCGCTGGGTCCAGTCCTGCGCGGGATCGGGCGCCGGTTCCTCGGCAGGACGCCGCCGCTCGGCCCTCATGCGTGCTCTCGCCAGCCGGTCGGACCCGCGGTCAGCACTGGCCAAAGCCGGACTCTCCAAAGTACGGCTCCACCGAGTTGGGCACCCATTCCACGCAGGCCGGGAGGTCGGTGGTGGATTGCCATGTGGCCCGGACGGGGCGGCCGGGACCCGGCTGGGCTCCGCGGATGTTCTGGCACGGCCCGACGGCGGTGTCCGTGCAGAGTTTCGAAAGGGACCAGGTGACCCTCAATGTGTATTTGGCCGGGAGAGCGGGCCGCGAAGTGGACGACAGGAATTGCGGGCCCATGCCGCAGCCCTCGGTGGGCGAGATCACCGAATTCGGCGCGCACGGTTTCGGTGCGGCGGACCCCAGTCCGGCGCATCCGCTCTCGCTTCTATAGGTCACCTCAGCGAAAGCCGCAGCCAATCTGGCGGCCTCCGACATGTCCGCGTCTCGCGCCTCAGGCCCCCCAACGATCTGCACGCTGAAATTCTCTATCGGTCATTCGCCCAAGCGGTCTCGCGGGCGCGGACCAGGGCCGTCAGCGTGGCGTTGACCGGGGCCTCCCGGCCCGCCTTGGCGGCCTCGCGGGGCACCGCGCCGTTGATGAACATGATCTCGCTGACGCGCCGGGCCTCGTGGTCGAGGAGCGCGGACGGCTTCGCGGCGGGCATCTGCGCCCCGAAGTCGCGGACGAACTCGACGGGTTCCGGCGCCGAGACGGCGACGCCGAGAGCCCGCGCGGTGTCCCATGCCTCGGTGGCCGCCGCGCGGCTGACCGGGCCCATGTGCTCGTCGTCCATGACCTCGCCGACCGTCAGCCCGGTCAGCGCGCATGGAGCGCTGTAGGCGACGTTGCAGATGAGCTTTTCCCATTGCATCGCGGCGATGTCGGAAACGGCTTGCGCGTCGAATCCGCCGAGCCGCCAGGCCGCGGCCACGCGCTCGACCTCGGAGTGGCCGAGCCCGCCGTGGCCGCCGAAACGGAGCGCGCGCATCGCATTGTGGTGGACGATCCCCGGGCCTTTCACCGACGCGCCGAATCCGCTCGCTACCCCGACGGCGAGCCGGTCGCCCCCGAGTTCCGCGGCGACGACGTCGGCCGAGCCGAAACCGTTCTGAATGGTGAGGACGACGGTCGCGGGCCCGATGAGCGGCCGCGCTTCGGCCGTCGCGGTTCCGACGTCCGCCGCCTTTACCGCGAGGACGACGAGATCCACCGGGTCATCGGGAGCGGAAGTGTGCGCCTGGACCGAGACCCGGAATTCGCCGTCCGGCCCGGACACTTGAAGCCCGTTCTCGGCGATGGCCGCCATGTGCGCGGCCCACCTGTCGACGACGAGTACGTCATGGCCCGCAGACGCGAGCCGTCCGGCGTACACCGACCCCATCGCCCCGCAGCCGACCACCGCAATTCTCATGGCTTCCCTCTCCATGCTCATCCGACCAACCGCGCGATCTCCGTCGAAAGGCCCGGCTTCGCTTCGAGGCCGAAGCCGGGGTCGTCGGCGGGACGGATCCGGCCGTCCGCCAGGCGGCAGCCGGGGCCGTAGCCGCCGAACGGCTGGAACACCCCCGGATAGGCCTCGCAACCGCCGAGGCCGAGACCCGCCACGATGTGCAGGTTGATCAGGTGCCCGCCGTGCGGGAACGCCGACCTGCGGTCGAACCCGTGCTCCTCCATCAGCTCGATCATCCGCACGTACTCGGTGAGCCCGTAGCTGAGCCCGGCGTCCATCTGGAACACGTCCAGGCCCGCGCGGACGCCGCCGAAGAGCAGCAGGTTCTTCACGTCCTGGACGGAGAACAGGTTCTCGCCGGTGGCGACGGCGCCCGGGTAGACCTCCGCGAGGCGCCGGTGCAGGTCGAAGTCGAGCGGGTCCACGGCCTCCTCGTACCAGCGGAGCCCGTATCCGGCGACGGCCTCGGCGTACGCGTGCGCCTGCGTCCAGCCGAACCGCCCATTCGCGTCGACAGCGACCGCGGAGCCGCCGCCCATCGCCTCGACGGCCGCCTCGACGCGCCGCAGGTCGTCGGCGAGCGGCAGGCCGCCGATCTTCATCTTCACGGCCGGGTACCCGCCGTCCCGGTAGCCGCGCAGTTCGGCCGTCAATTGCCCGATGTCGTCGCCGGGACGGTAATAGCCTCCGGCGGCATAGACGGGGACGCCGTCGCTTTCCGGGGCGCGTCCGTACGTCTTGCCGATGACGGCGTAGGCCGGTTCGCCCGTGTATTTGGCGAGCAGATCCCAGCAGGCGAGTTCGACGGCGGCGGCAGCGGCGGCGCGGTCGCCGTGGCCGCCGGGCTTCTCGTCCTTCATGGCGCGCTTCAGGACGCGTCCCGGATCGAGAAGCCCGGTGTCGGGGGCGAGCAGCGAATCCGGGTCGGCGGTGAGCACGCGCGGGATCATCCGGTCGCGCAGGATCCCGCCCTGGGCGAAGCGTCCGATGGAGTTGAACGCCACGCCGGTGAGCGGACGTCCATTCCTGCGCACATCGCTGATCACCGCTACCAGGGAAACGGTGTGGTCGGCGAAGCTGACCACGGAATTGGCCACGTTCCCCTGCAGCGGAACGGATGTCTCTCGAATCTCGACGATACGCAAAGGCGGTCCTTCTGCTAATGCGCGCCTGAGACGCGCGGGACGGCCAGCTCGCGGAGCCGCCGTTTGAGCACCTTGCCGCTGGGCGTGCGGGGCAGTTCGCCGACCAGGTCGACCCGGGTCGGGCATTTGTAGTGCGCGAGCCGTTCCCGGCAGAAGGCGATCAGCTCCGGCTCGGTGAGCACGGCGCCGTCCCTGGCGACGACCATCGCGGCGACCGTCTCGCCCCAGCGCTTGTCGGGGACGCCGACGACGGCGGCCTCCGCCACGTCCGGGTGCTCGGCCAGGACGTTCTCGACCTCGACCGGATGGACGTTCTCGCCCCCGGTGATGATCATGTCGGTGATGCGGTCGGTCAGGAACAGGTAGCCGTCCCCGTCCAGGTGGCCGGCGTCGCCGGTGCGGAACCAGCCCCCGGCGCGGAAGGCGCGGGCGTTGTCGGCCTCGCCGCCGAGGTATCCGGGAGTGAGGAGGGCGCTGCGCATCCAGACCTCGCCGGTGGCTCCGGCGGGCAGCTCGCGCTCGGTCTCGGGGTCGCGGACCTGGATCTCCACCCCGTCCGCGGCGCGCCCGGCGGACGCCAGCCGCGCGCCTCCCCGCCGGTGGTCGTCGGGGCCGAGGAATGTGATGGGCCCGCAGGCCTCGGTCATCCCGTAGCTCTGGACGAGGTCGCAGCCGAGCACCGCCTGAGCCTCCTCGATCACGGCGGGCGGCATCGGGGACCCGCCGTAGATCAGCGTCCCCAGGCTGCTCAGGTCGGCGCCCGCCACCGCGGGGCTCTGGACCAGGGTCTGGACGACGGCCGGGACGCTCAGCATGTGCGTGGCCCGGACGTCCTGCAGCACGCGCAGGACCCCCTCCGGCGACGCGTCGGTGAGGAACACCGACCTGGCGCCCCGGCCCAGGCAGTAGAACAGCCAGCCCGTGCCCGAGACGTGGAACAGCGGGGACGGGACGCACACCGCCGATCCCGGGCCGACCTCCCACGGCGCGGACGACGCCAGGTTCGCCGCGATGTTGCCGTTGGTCAGCTGCACCGCCTTCGGCTGGCCCGACGTCCCGGAGGTGTAGATGAGCAGGGTCGCGGCGCCGGGGTCGGCCGGACGCGGGTCGGCGACCGCGGGCCGCCCGTCCAGCCAGGCGTCGTAGCCTCCGGCGACACTGAGGTCGCCGCCGAGCACCACGGCGTTCTCTCCGGCGGCCTCGTCCGTCACGCCGAGGGCGGGCAGGTACGCGGCGTCGCTGACGATCGTTCCCGGCCGGGCGTGATCGAGGACGCGCGCCAGCTCGCCCGGCGCCAGCCGCCAGTTGAGCGGGACGGCGGGGACGCTGCGCCGGTTCGCGCCCACCATCAGCTCGGCCCAGACGGCGGAGTCCCGGCCCAGGTAGGCGACGGGGCCGCGGGCGCCCTCCAGCGCGTTCGCGACCTGCGCGGACCGGTGCGCGAGCGCGCCGAAGGTGAGCAGCCTGCCGCCCGCGTTGCCGGTGGCCGGACCCTCGGGCGCCTCCCGGGCCCAGTGATCGGCCATATCGGCCAGCGAACCGGTGAATCGGTCGTCCATGAATGCGCCTCCGGGTCACCCGTTATTAGCAGAAATCTGACGTCGTTTCCAACTGGCCGCCCTCAGCGGGCGTCGAGACGTTGCAGGCCGCGCTCGGCGATCTCGCGGACCTCGCCGTCGAGGTCGCCGAACTCCTGCCCGGCCATCGCGCCCGCCCGGACGCGGACGGCGATGCCCTGGGTGATCACCGCGCACTTGAAGTGCGCCAGCGCCTCGTAGAAGGGCAGGTCGGGCAGCTCCACGTCCGCCTGGCGCGCGTAGCGGGCGGCGATCTCGCCGCGCGGCGGGAAGCCGGGCAGCGCGGTGACGGCGGGGGTCAGCCGCAGCCCCGGCTCGCCGGGCTCCTGCCAGTAGAAAAGCAGCAGCGCGAGATCGGTCAGCGGGTCGCCGAGCGTGGACATCTCCCAGTCGAGGACGGCCCGGACCGTGCCGGGGTCGTCCGCGTCCATCACGCAGTTGTCGAGCCGGAAGTCCCCGTGGACGATCGCGTTCCGCTGCGACGCGGGCACCGATTCGGCGATGCGGCGCCCCAGCTCCTCGACGGGCGCCACGGCTTCGGTGCGGGAGCGCTGCCACTGGTCGTTCCACCGCCGGACCTGCCGGGCGAGGAAGCCGTCCGGCCTGCCGAAGCCGTCCAGCCCGACCGACTTCGGGTCGACGCAGTGCAGGGCCGCCAGCGCGTCGACCAGCGCGCACGCCAGCTCCGCGCGCTGTCCGGGGGCGTCGGCGTACCCGTCGGGGATGCGGTCCCGGATGACGTGGCCGCTCACGCGCTCCATGACGTAGAAGGGCGAGCCGGTGAGCCCGCCGTCGTCGCTGAGGACGATGCGGGGAACCGGCACCGGGGACGGGCCGAGCGCCCGCTGGACCCGCGCCTCGCGTCCCATGTCGTGCGCGCTCGGCAGCAGCTCGCCGGACGGCGGCCTGCGCATCACCAGCTCACCGGCCGCGCTGGCCAGCAGGAACGTCAGGTTCGACTTCCCCCCGGCCAGCAGCGTCGCGGTCAGCCCGGCCCACCGCGCGTCGCCCGTCGCCGCGGCCACGGCGGGTCCGAGCAGGTCGGGACGGACGAGCTCGTCCAGCCCGGCCCCGGCTCCCGCGGCCTCCGGCCCGGCTCCGTCCGTCACCATGCCCCGCCCCTTTCGCCGTCCACGCTCACGCTCCGAAGTCCCAGCCGTTCCCGCGCTCGAACTCGCGGAGCAGCCGCCGCCCGACGTTGACCACGTGCACCTCGTCCGCGCCGTCGTAGATGCGCCCGAACCGCGCGGCGCGGTACATCCGGCTCAGCGGGGTGTCGCCGGTGAGGCCGGCCGCCCCGTGCACCTGGACGGCCCGGTCGATGACGTCGTGCAGCATCCGCGCCCCGACGACCTTGATCGCGCCGATCTCGACGCGCGCGTCGTGGCCGCGGTCGATCCTGCTGGCGGCGTCCAGGGTGAGCAGGCGGCAGGACTGGATCTGCGCCCAGCTCTCGAACACGTGCTGCTGCATCAGCTGCCGGTCGCCCAGCTTCTCGCCTTTCAGCATCCGGCTGTTCAGCCGGTCGCACATCAGCTCGAAGGCCCGCTGCGCCTGGCCGAGCCAGCGCATGCAGTGGAAGATGCGTCCGGGGCCGAGCCGCTCCTGCGCGATCGCGAAGCCCGCGCCGCGCTCGCCGAGCAGGTACCCGGCGGGCACCCGCACGTCGGTAAAGGACAGCTCGTAGTGCCCGCCCTCGATCCCGAGCACGGGCGTCTCGCGGACGATCCGGTACCCGGGCGTGTCCGTCGGGACGACGATCAGCGAGAACGCGCGGTGCGGCGGCGCGTCGTCCGGCTCCGTCCGGCACAAGACCGTGGTGAAGGCCGCGTCACCGGCGCCCGTGATGAACCATTTGCGGCCGTTCAGCACCCACTCGCCGTTCTCCAGCCTGGCGGAGGTCTCGAGCTGGGTCGGGTCGGAGGACGCGACGTCCGGCTCGGTCATGGCGAAGCTCGGCCCGATGGCGCCCCGCACCAGCGGGTCGAGGAACCGGTCGCGGACCTCGCCCTCGGCGTGCCGGCGGAGCATGAGCGAGTCCTGGAGCGTCCAGGTGCCGAGGGCGTACTGCCCGAAGTCCGAGCGGCCCTGGACCTCGTTCACGTAGACGTAGTCGAGGAACGGCATCCCGCCGCCCCCGATCTCCGCCGGGTGCCCGAGCGCCCACAGCCCTTCCTTCTTCGCCTGGGACTGCAGCTCCGCGAGCAGCTCGCGGGATTCGGGGGTCCGCACGTCCAGCGCGTGCTCGACGGGTTCGACGCGCTCGGTGAGGAACCGGTGGACGGCCTCGCGCAGCGGCAGCACGTGCTCGGGGACCGAGAACGCGCTCGGCGGCTTCATCGGATACCTCCAGCGTGGAAACCCCGTCCTTCAGGTCGGGGAGGAAACGTGGAACGGTGCGGCATGATGACTGTCCGGGGTTTGTCGGTGGCGTTCGGTAGGTTGCGGGACATGTCCCGGTACCGGCTGTGCCCGACCCCCGCCCAGGAGGCGCTGCTCCTGGAGCATTGCGGACATGCCCGGTTCGTGTGGAATCTGGCGGTGGAGCAGCATGCGTGGTGGACGCCGCGGCGGGGCCCGGCCCCGGGCTATGTCGCTCAGGCCCGTCAGTTGACTGAGGCCCGCGCGGCCAATTCGTGGTTGGCGGCGGGGTCGCAGACGGTGCAGCAGCAGGCGCTCAGAGACTTCGCCCAAGCGATGGCGAACTTCTTTGCGGGCACGCACCGCCGCCCTACCTGGCGCAAGGCCGGTGTGCATGAGGGGTTCCGGATCGTCGGGGCCCGGGGCCGGGCTTGGGACGTTCGGCGGTTGTCCCGCCGTACCGGTGAGGTGCGGGTGCCGAAGGTGGGGTGGGTGCGGTTGCGCTGGTCGCGGCCTGTCCCGCCGGGGGTGAAGTCCTTTCGGGTGGGTCGTGACCGCGCCGGGCGGTGGCATGTCGCGTTCACCGCGGTCCCCGCCCCGGTTCCCGCGCCCGGTAACGGTGCGGCGGTTGGCGTCGACCGGGGCGTGGCCGCCTCGGCCGCGCTGTCCACGGGCGAGACCTCCACCGTGCCGGGGTTGAGGCCGCGTGAGAAGGTCCGGCTGAAGCGGCTGCTGCGCCGTCTGGCCCGCGCCCGGCGGGGATCCAACCGCCGCGCCCGCCTCAAAGCTGCCATCGCACGGCTCAAAGCGCGTGAGGCCGACCGCCGCAAGGATTGGGTGGAGAAGACCAGCACGGATCTGGCACGCCGGTTCGACCTGATCGCCGTCGAGGACCTGAACGTCCGCGCCATGACCCGCTCGGCCAGGGGCACCATCGACGCCCCCGGCACCAACGTCCGCGCCAAGGCAGGGCTCAACCGCTCGATCCTGGCCAGCGGATGGGGACGCCTGGTCACCCGGCTGGAGCACAAGGCACCCGGACGCCTCGTCCGGGTCGACCCGGCCTACACCTCGCAGACCTGCCATGCCTGCGGGCACCGCGCCCGGGACAACCGCGAGAGCCAAGCGGTGTTCCGGTGCGTTGCCTGCGGGCACCGCGACAACGCCGATGTCAACGCCGCCTGCAACATCCGAGACACCGCCGTGGGACGCACGGTGGCTGCGCGGGGAGGCGGGGCGCCGGCCCGGCCGGTGAACCGCGAACCTCAACCCGTTCTCCTCTCTGTGTAGCGGACGGGTTGGAATCCCCCGCCTTCAGGCGAGGGAGGACGTCAATTCACCATCGACTTGTGCCGGCTGTGGTCGACGTCGTCGAGGGTCGCGGTCAGGAGCCGGTGCGCCTCCGCCGGGTCGGCCTCGAAGCCGGGCGTGTCGATGCACAGCTCGACCATGATCCCGTTGGGGTCGATGTAGTACAGCGAGCGCAGGTAGTCGTGGTCGACCTCCATGTACGGCTCGACCCCGGCGGCCTGCATCCGGCCGCGCACCTCCTCCACCTTGGCGGCGGTGACGTTGAACGCGATGTGGTTCACCCAGCGGGGCAGCTTGTTGCCGATGGAGATCTCCGAGCTCCAGCCCTCCCGCTCCCCGGCCTCGTGCAGGTCGAAGAACGCGATGCAGCTGCCGTCGCCCGTGTCGTGGAAGGTGTGGCGGAAGAATCCGCCGCTTGGCCCCGCCGCCACCTCGGTGTGGACGAGCGGGAATCCCATCAGCTCCTCGTAGAAGCGGGTGGTCGCCTCCAGATCGCGGCAGGCGTAGGCGACGTGGTGGATTCCGGGAGCGGGCACGTGAGTACCTCCGTATCGAAGAAGGGGAATTCTGTTTCTGAAGGGGTTCTGCGGGTTCTGAGGGCGGCTCAGCGGCCGGTGAACGAGGGGTCCCGGCGTTCGGTGAATGCCGTGACGCCTTCGCGGAAGTCCGCCGTGCCGTGCAGCAGTGCCTGGTCGCTGGCCTCGTGGCGCAATATCGCGTCCAGGCTCTGGTGGCCGCCGGCGAGCATGGCCTTGGTGAACGCGACGGCCATGGGCGGCTGCTCGGCCAGCCTGCGGGCCACGTCCATGGCGGCCGGCAGCGCCTCCCCCGGCGCGGCCGGGTAGTCGGCCAGGCCGATGCCGGCGGCCTCGTCGCCGCGCACCGGCTCGTCGAGGAGCAGCATCCGGCGGGCCCTGCCGTCGCCCACGCGCTTCGGCAGCGACCACAGCAGGCCCAGGTCCGCCATCAGCCCGAGGCGCGGGAAGGCGCAGCGGAACGTCGCGTCCTCGGCGGCGACGACGAGGTCGCAGGCCAGCGCCAGGGACAGCCCGGCGCCGACCGCGTGCCCTTCGACCGCGGCGACCACCGGCTTCGCGCCCGCCGCCAGGGTGCGGACGGTGCGGTGGAGCGCGTTCAGGTTGCCGTAGGTCCCGGCGACGGTCGCGTTCTCCAGGACGGCGATGTCGACCCCGGCGCAGAACGTCCCCTCCGACCCGGTGAGGACGAAGGCGCGTATCTCTGGATCAGCCAGGCCGTCGTCCAGGCGCTCCTGCAACGCGGCCATCGATTCGAGGGTGAACGCGTTCCGCTTCGCCGGACGATTGAGCCTGAGAACGCGCACCGCGCCGTCGTCGTCAACTGAAACGGCCATCTCTCACACCGCCGTCCAGCCGCCGTCGACCGACAGGACGCTCCCGGTGACGTAGGCGGACGCGTCCGACGCAAGGTAGACGAGCGCTCCGTCCAGCTCGTCGGCGCGCCCGCCCCGGCCCATCGGAATGGTGCGGCGGATGTAGGCGCGGCCCTCCTCGGTGGCGAAGAGCTCCTGGCTCATCTCCGACTC
This sequence comes from Actinomadura sp. 1N219, assembly GCF_044326405.1. NCBI lineage: Bacteria > Bacillati > Actinomycetota > Actinomycetes > Streptosporangiales > Thermomonosporaceae > Actinomadura > Actinomadura sp. 1N219. The sequence continues at coordinate 316,398 of NZ_JBIRAY010000003.1, forward strand.
GAAGTAGCCGGGCGCGATCGCGTTCACGCGCACGCCGTCGCGCGCCCACTGCGAGGCCAGCTCGCGCGTGAGGTTGACGGCCCCGGCCTTGCTCGCGCAGTAGCCCCCGTGCGGGATGCGCTTGGACCCGACCAGCCCCAGCGCGGACGCGATGTTCACGATGCTGCCCCCGCCCTTCTCGGCCATCGCGAGTCCGGCGTACCGGGCGCAGGTGTAGAGGCCGACCAGGTTGACCTCCAGGATGCGGCGGAAGTCGTCGGTGGTCTCCTGGGCGACGGTCTTGACGTGGGTCGTGCCCGCGTTGTTCACCAGCACGTCGAGCCGTCCCGCCCAGTCCTCCGCGCGGGCGACGAGGGCGCGGACGTCGGCCTCCACCGTCACGTCCGTCGTGACCGGCAGCACCCGGTCCTCGCCCAGGTCCCGTGCCAGTTCCTTGAGTTCCTGGGTACGCCGCGCCGCCGCCACGACCCGGGCTCCGCGCCCGGCCAGGCACTGGACGAACCGCCTCCCCAGGCCGGACGAGGCGCCGGTGACGACCACGCCGCGGCCGGTGAGATCGAACAGATCTGGCTCCGCCACGCAATCCTCCATTTCGCTGTTCACGCCGGATCGGATTTCATGCCGGATCGGCCTGGGCGCTGCCGAGATATGCCGCGAGGACTTCGGGGTTCGCGCCGATCTCGGCGGGCGTGCCGACCGCGACGAGGCGGCCGAAGTCCAGGACGGCGATCCGGTCGCAGATGTCCATCACCACGCCCATGTTGTGCTCGATCAGCACCACGGTGAGGCCGAGGCGCTCATTGGCGTCGAGAATGGCGTCGACCATCGACTCGACCTCGTCGTGCGTCATTCCGGCGACGGGCTCGTCCAGCAGCAGGACGTCGGGCTCGGCGGCCAATGCCCGGCACAGTTCGACCTGGCGCTGGGTGCCGCCCGGAAGCTCGCCCATCCGCGTGTCGCGGAGCGCGCCGAGACCGAACATCTCCAGGACCTCTTCGGCCTTGGCCCTGCTCTCGCGCTCTTCGCGCGCGGCCCATCCGTACCAGAGCATTCCGCGCAGCACGCCTGCCCGCTGCTTGCTGATGCATCCGAGAAGGACGCTGTCCAGGACGGTCATGGTGGGAAAGGACTCGACGTTCTGGAACGTCCGTCCGATGCCTCGCGCGTTGATGCGGTCGGGACGCGCGCCGCGAATTTCCCGGCCGCGATGGCGGATCGAACCCTGCTGCGGCCGGTACACGCCCGAGACGCAGTTGAAGAGCGAGGATTTCCCCGCGCCGTTGGGGCCGATGATTCCGAACGTCTCCCCTTCCCGGATCTCCAGCGAGACGCCGTCCAGGGACCTGACCCCGCTGAAATTGAGGGTGACGTCCTCGAGTTCGAGAACCGTGGTGGTCATCGGGCCGCCCTTTCCGCCGTCCGCCGGGCGCGCCGGCCGCTCACGTCCTGCCCGCCGAGGTAGTACTGCGCGACCCGCTCGTCGCCGGCGAGTTCGGCGGCCGGGCCGCCGGTCACGATGCGGCCGGCCTCCAGCACGTAGCCGTACTCGGCGACCTCGAACGCCAGCAGCGCGTTCTGCTCGACCAGCAGGACGGTGGTGCCCTTGGCGTTGATGGCCCGGACGACGTCGCGGATCTCCTCCACGATGCGGGGCGCCAGGCCGAGGCTCGGCTCGTCCAGGACCAGCAGCCGCGGCTGGGTCATCAGCGCCCGGCCGATCGCGAGCATCTGCTGCTCTCCCCCGGACAGGAAGCCGGCCCGCTGCCCGAGCCGCTGCCGCAGGACCGGGAACAGGTCGAGGATCTCCTCGTACGTCGCGTCCCGGCGGCCGTCGTCGCGGCGCAGGGTGTGCGCGCCGGTCAGGAGGTTCTCGCGGACGGTCAGGTTCGGGAAGACCTGGCGCCCTTCGAGGACCTGCGCCACCCCCCGCCGGACGACGGCGGACGCGTCGGCGCCGGTGATGCCGTCTCCGTCGAGGCTGACCCGCCCTTTGTGGATCACGCCCTGGTGGGCCTTGAGGAGGCCGGAGACCGCGCGCAGCAGCGAGGTCTTCCCGGCGCCGTTCGGCCCGACCAAGGCGACGATCTTCCCGGCGGGCGCCGTCAGCGAGACGTCTTCGAGGACGACGCCGCCCGTCCGGTAGCCGACTGTGAGGTCCTCGACGGCGAGTCCCGCCGCCGCCGCTTTCTTCTCAGTCATCCGGGTGCTCTTCTCAGGCATCTGACCGCCCCTTCCGCCCGACCGCGTTCAGGACCCGTTCGGAGATGCCGGCGAGTCCCCGCGGCTCGAAGACCAGCACCGCCACGATGGCGAGCCCGTAGAGGCAGTTCGCGAGGACGTCGACCGACACCCCGCCACCCGCCGACGGGGTGGTGCTGATCCCGGGGACGACGCCCGCCAGGAGCGTCACGACCTGCGGGATCGCGGTGACGAACACCGCGCCCGCGATGGCGCCGCGCAGCGATCCGACGCCGCCGATGATGATGATCGCGAGGAGCTCGACCGACATCATCAGGTCCCACTGGTCGGGGACCGCGTACGTCTGGTACGAGACCATCAGGGCGCCCGCGAGGCCCGCGTACGCGGCGGCGACGCCGAACGCCGCGCTCTTCATCCGGGCGACGGGGACGCCGACGACCCCGGCGGTCAGGTCGCGGTCGCGGATCGCCGCGAAGCCGCGTCCCGGCCGGGTGCGGCTGAGGTTGCGGGCCGCCAGGGCCGCCACCGCGAGGACGGCGCACGCGAGGTAGAAGAACTGCTGGTCGCCGGTCAGCATGAACGGGCCGGCGATCACGTCGTCCAGCAGGTCGTGGCCGAACAGCTCGACGGGCTGCGCGGCGCGTCCCTTGGTGCCGCCGGTGAGGCCCTCCCAGACGTCCCACACGTACTCCGCGACGAACAGGACCGCGAGGGTGACGACCGCGAGGTAGAGCCCGCGCAGCCGGGCGGCGAACGGGACGACGAGCAGCCCGACCGCCGCGCTGACCAGGCCCGCCGCCGGCAGCCACACCCAGATCGGCAGGCCCTGGTCGGCGCCCAGCCAGATCGCGGTGTAGCCGCCGACCGCGACGAACGCGGAGTGGCCGAGCGAGACCTGCCCGGCCAGGCCCGTCAGCACGTGGAGGCCGAGCGCGGCGATCGCAGAGATCGCCGAGAACACCGCGATCGCCTGCCACTGCGGCGTGCTGAACAGGGGGACGGCGAGGAGCACGACCACGGTGGCGATGCGCGCGCCGCGGGACGTCCACGAATGCTCCGGACGGTCCGCCGGCGACGACACGACGTCCGCGTCGGCGCGGGTCTTCACGGTGGAGGTCATCAGATGCGCTCCGCCTCGTGGTGCCCGAAGAGTCCCGAGGGACGCAGCGTCAGGACCAGCAGCATCGCCACGTACGGAAGCACCACGTGCACGCCGCCGTACTCCGCCAGGTACCCGGACCCGAGCACCAGCATCAGCCCGACGCTCATGCCGCCGACGACCGCGCCCGCCAGCGAGTTGAACCCGCCGATCACGAGCGCGGGCAGCGCCCCGAGGGCGGTGTCGACCATGTCCGGGGAGACGCGGCGCGGGAACGCGCCGAGGAAGATCCCGCCGGCGACGGCCAGCACCCCGGCGATGCCCCAGGACACGGTCTGGACCCAGCGCATGTTGATGCCCTGCGCCAGGGCGGCCTCGTGGTGGTCGGCCGCGGCCCGCAGGGCGAGGCCGTGGCGGGTCTTCTGGAAGAACAGCCAGAGCGCGGCCAGCAGGACGAGGGAGACGCTGATGATCCAGACGCCCGTCCAGGAGAGGGCGACGCCGCCGACGCGCAGCACGCCCCGTCCCATCGGCCCCTCGGTGGACCCGCGCGGGTTGACGCCCCACGCCATCGCGACCACGGCCTGCCCCATCACGGACAGGCCGAGCGTCGCCATGATCACGACGTAGAGGGAGCGTCCCGCCAGGCGGCGCAGGATGACCTTCTCGCACACGATCGCGAGCGCCACCATGCACACCAGCGCGACCAGGACGCCCCAGCCGAACCCGTACGGGACGAGCGCCGCGACGATGTAGGCGCTGATCATCACGAACACCGGGTGCGCGAAGTTGAACACGCCCGAGCTCTTGAACACCATGACGAAACCCAGGCCGATGAGCGCGTAGATGCAGCCCAGGGCCATGCCCTGGAAGCTCAGCTGGAGGAAGTTGTCCATGATCGCCTCAGTGGCCCGTCAGCTCTTGGAGCCGTCGGCGAGCCGCCACTTGGCGGCCAGGTCCGTCGCGCCGAAGCCGGTGACCGGCACCGGCACCCCGCTCCTGGTGTCGATCTTGTTCATCCGGGTCTGCCGCGACGGGATCCGGGTGTCGGCGTCGCCCGCCCCGTACTTGAGGTCGGGGCTCAGCCCGTCCGTCGTGACGTTCAGCCCGGACATGGCGGCCACCACGCCCTTCTGGGTGAGGTCCTTCTCCTTGCACGCCTTCTCCAGTGCGGCGACCGCGACGGACGCGTCCACCCAGCCGGCGATGACGAGCTGGTCGGGCTTGGTGCCGGGCGCGACCTTCTCGACGTTCTGCTTCACCTCGGCCATCGCGGGGACGTTCTCGGTGTAGAGGACGCTGCTGGTCACCACGTGCAGCTTGTCGACGAGGCGGCCGAGCTGCTTCGCCATCGCGGTCTCGTAGCCGGAGTCGACGGTCAGCCAGTGGGGCGAGTAGTCGAGCTGGGACGCCTGGCTGAGGATCGGCCCGGTCTTGGAGGCGATGCCGTGGATCCACACGGTCTCGGCGCCCGCCTTCTTCATCTTCAGGACCTGGGCGGTGAGGTCCTCCGCCTTCACGTCGTAGGCGGCCTCGGCGACGACCTCGATGGCCGGGTCGTTGGCCTCGACGTAGCGGACGGCCTTCTGGCCCTCCTGGCCGAACGCGTCGTCCTGGTAGATGACGCCGACCTTGAGCTTGCCGTCCGAGCCGGCCTGCTCCTTCTTCGCCCAGTCCAGCCCGTTGATGACGTACATCGGGAACGGGGTGGTGAACAGGTAGACGTTCTCCAGCTTGATGACCTCGGCGGCGCTGGTCGCGGCGAGCGTCGCGATGCCGTCGCGGGCGATCTGCTGGCTCAGGCCGTAGATGCTCGTCGCGCCGAGCAGCTGCCCGATCATGACGATGTCCTTGACGTTCGCGCGGTACGCCTGCACCGCCACGGCCGGGTCGTACTTGGTGTCGGCGCGGACGGACTTCAGCTGCCGCCCGCACACGCCGCCGGCCGCGTTGGCCTTGGCCAGGCGCGCGTCGAACCCGGCGGCGCCGGCGATCGCGCCCGCGGCGACGGGGCCGGTGTAGCCGTTGAAGAGGCCGATCTTGATCTCGTCGTCGGTGACGCCGGCGTCGACCTTGACGCCGTCCTTGCTGGTCGACGCTCCCGGGGTGGCGCAGGCGCCGGCGAGCGCGGCGGTGACCGCCAGGGAGATGCAGGCGAGTCGTGTTTTCACAGGGGGTACCTCGTCATCCGCTGAAGGCTGCCGGGAATGGTGGATGTCGGTGTCGAGCTTTTCCGGTTGCTATTCGTGGGGATTCGAAGCCGCAGCTCGCAGGTGAGACTGGCGGCGTATGAGCGTCAGGGTGACCGCGACCACGACCACGGCCAGCAGGAGCGCCGATTCGGGCAGGCCGGCGAGATCGTCGATTCCCGCGAGACGGTCGATGGAGATGCGTCCGGGCCCGGTGAACAGGAGGGCGAGGGCGGCGGCCGCGAAGACCGCGGGCAGCTCGACTCCCTTGTCGCTCTCCCACAGGCCGTTGGGGACGTGCAGCGAGGCGGCGACGAGCATCACGCCGACGACCGTCGCTCCGGCGGCGGGCGTGAGGAACCCGGCGACCAGCGCGAGCCCTCCCGCCACTTCGAGGACTCCGGCCAGGGTCGCCATAGGCCGTCCCGGACGGAACCCGCCCTTCTCGAAGGCGAGCGCCGTCTGCGCCAGGCCCGGCCCGTCCAGCAGGCCGAACTTCTTCAGCCCGTGACCCGCCAGGTAGAGCCCGAAGACCGCCCGCAGCGCGAGGAGCCCGATGTCGGCCGACGTGCCCGTCATGCCAGGCGCGCCGTGGTCCAGGCGGCGATCAGGTCGGCGAGTTCCGCCCGCGCCGCGTCGCCTCCGTCTCTGCGGAAGTAGTGGTCGCCCGCGATGACGTGGGACTCCTTGTCCTCGGATCCCAGCGCCTCCAGGATCGCGTCGGCGTCGCTGGGGAACACGCCGGTGTCCATGTCGGCGTTCACCACGAGCGCGGGCTCCTTGATGCGGGCGAGGTGCGGCGTCGCCCGGGTCTGGGAGTCCTCCAGGCTCCAGAGGGAGAGCCAGGTCCGCAGCGTGCAGGTGCCCGCGATGCCGAAGACCGAGGCGTTGGCGCGGGCCGGCTCGCCGGCGTAGCAGGAGTTGGGAGGACGCCGGGTGGGCTCGATCGTCGCGTCCACCATGCGCGGGTCGGCCCAGGTGCGGTGGACGTTGAACAGCCGGTCGCCGAACCCGGCGTCGCGGAGGCGGCGCATCTCGTCCTTCACCCAGCGGGTGATGCGGTGGTTGCGGCGTGCCTGGGCCTCGCGGTACCGGGCGAGGAACTCGTCCGAGTAGGGCGCGGGGTTGCCGGGGTCGAACAGGCTGAGCGCGGGGTCGGTCGAGACCGGGTCGGACTCGTCCACGACCGACGGGTCCATCCAGGCCGTGAGGACCTCGGGACGGCCGAGGTGCGCGGCCGTCGAGATGTAGGCGTCGGCGGCCGGAAGGTCCAGCACGCCCCGCGCGGGGCGCATGCCGTCCAGCGGCGTGACGTTGGGCTCCTTGGCCTGCGACTGGTAGGCGGCCATCAGGGACCCGCCGCCCGAGTTGCCCAGCAGGACGACCTGCTCGACGCCCGCCTCCTCCCGCAGCCACCGGACGCCCTGGCCGATGTCGACGAGGGCGTGGTCGAGCAGAAAGTGGCTCTCGGCGCCCCGGAAGCGCGTGTTCCAGCCAAGGAAGCCCAGGCCGCGCTCAGCGAGGAAGTCGGCGAGGTAGTGCTCGGAGAAGTCGACCGAGTAGTGCGTCGCGATCAGCGCGATCTTCGGCGTCCGGCCGGCCGGGCGGTGGTACAGCCCCTGGCACGGGTGTCCCCCGGCGCCGGCCCGGCCCGCCGTGGGCGAGGCGAGGCCGACGAAGAGTTGTTCCACCGCCATGGTGATACTCCCAAAGTAAACCTGACGTCGTATTCGTACCTTAGCCGCGGGTTCAGGGGATGTCCATACGTTGATCTGGGCACATTCACCGCCGGGCGCTCGCCCGGCCGGGCGAGCGCGGGCCGGTCAGGGACGGCCGGTGGGCAGCCAGGGCGGCCGGGCCCGCTCGTGGGCGGCGATGGCCTCGTGCCGGGCGAGGGTCAGGTCGATCTCGTCCAGCCCGTTGACGAGCCGGTGGTGCGCCGAGTCGTCCAGCTGGAAGGGGGCGTCGCGGATTCCGGCGGCCGGGCAGTGGACGGAACGTTCCACTACGTCCACCACGATCTCGGTCGCGGGGTCGTCGGCCGCGGCGGCGAGGAGCGCGCGGACGACGTCGGGCGCCGCCTGCACCGGGACCAGGCCGCTGTTGGGCAGGTTGCCGCGGAAGATGTCGGCGAAGCCGGGCGCGACGATCGCGCGGAAGCCGTAGTCGCGCAGCGCCCACGGCGCGTGCTCGCGGGACGACCCGCACCCGAAGTTCGGGCCGCTGACCAGGATCGACGCCCCGCGGTACTCCGGCCGGTTCAGCACGAACCCCGGGTCGCGGCGCCATTTCTCGAACAGGCCGTCCTCGTAGCCGGTGCGCTCGACCCGCTTCATCCAGTGCGCCGGGATGATCTGGTCGGTGTCCACGTCGCCGCGGTCGAGCGGGACGGCGCGGCCGGCGACCCGCGTGACGGGCTCCATCAGCGCGCCCCTGGGAGATCGGCGGCGCTCGCCAGGTGGCCGAGGACGGCCGAGGCCGCGGCGGACTCGGGCGAGACCAGATGGGTGCGCGCACCCGGGCCCTGGCGCCCCTCGAAGTTGCGGTTGGACGTGGACGCGCTGCGCGTCCCCGGCTCCACGACGTCGCCGTTCATCCCGACGCACATGGAGCACCCGGACGAGCGCCACTCGAACCCGGCGGCGCGGAACACCTCGTCCAGGCCCTCCTCCTCGGCCCGCCGCTTGACCCGCGTGGAGCCGGGGACGACCAGCGCCCGGACGGTCGGCGCGATCCGGCGGCCGCGCAGCACCCCGGCGGCGGCGCGCAGGTCGGCGAGGCGGCCGTTGGTGCACGAGCCGATGAAGACGGTGGAGATCGCGATGTCGCGCAGGGCGGTGCCGGGCGCGAGGTCCATGTAGTCCAGCGCGCGTTCGGCGGCGGCGCGTTCGGCGGGGTCGGCGAAGGACTCCGGGGCGGGCACCGTCCCGTCGATGCCGGTGGTCTGCCCGGGGTTGGTCCCCCAGCTCGCCTGCGGGCCGATCGCGGACGCGTCGATGACGGCCTCCCGGTCGAACGCCGCGCCGTCGTCGGTATGGAGGGTGCGCCAGTCGTCCAGCGCGCGTTCCCAGAGGCGCCCGCGCGGGGAGCGCTCGCGGCCCTCCAGGTAGGCGAAGGTGGTGTCGTCGGGGGCGATCATGCCGCTGCGCGCCCCGGCCTCGATGGCCATGTTGCACACGGTCATGCGCCCCTCCATCGGCAGCGCCGCGATCGCCTCGCCCCGGTACTCGATGAGCGCGCCGGCCCCTCCGGCGGTGCCGATCCGGGCGATGATCGCGAGCGTGAGGTCCTTGGCGGCGGTGCCGGGACGCGGCGTCCCGCGCAGCGTGACGGCCATGGTGCGCGGCCGGGGCATCCACAGCGTCTGCGTGGCCAGGACGTGCTCGACCTGGCTGGTCCCGATGCCGAACGCGATCGCGCCGAACGCGCCGAGCGTGGCGGTGTGGCTGTCGCCGCAGACGATCGTCATGCCCGGCTGGGTCAGGCCGAGCTCGGGGCCGATGACGTGCACGATGCCCTGCCCCGGCGAGCCGAGCGGATGCAGCTCGATCCCGGCGCCGCGGCAGTTGTCCTGCTGGATCCGCAGTTGCCGGGCGCTCAGGCCGTCCAGCAGGGACAGCGCGTCGGGCGCGGTGGGCACGTTGTGGTCGGCGGTCGCCACGGCGAGGTCGGGCCGCCGGACGGGGCGTCCGGCCAGCCGCAGCCCCTCGAACGCCTGCGGCGAGGTGAGCTCGTGCAGCAGCTGCAGGTCGATGTAGAGAAGGTCGGCGTCGCCGCGCTCGATGACGTGCCGGTCCCAGACCTTGCCGGCGAGCGTTGCAGGGGTCACGGTTCACTCCAGGAATGCGCGGCGGGGGCCCCGGCGGGCGGTCAGCCGGGGTCGGCCCGCCAGTAGATCGCCCGGTACCACATCTCGCCGAGGGTGCGGACGGCGTCCTCGTCGTCGATCTCGGCGTCCTCGCCCGCCCCGGCGAGCAGGTCGTAGCAGAACTGGTTGAGCATCGCGACGATCGCCCTGGCCGTGAGCTGCGGATCGGCGCCGGGGCAGTACCCCTCCCGCTGGGCCCGCCGGACGCTCTCGGCGATGCCCTGCACGGCGTCGTCGCACAGCTCCCGCCAGTGCCCCGCGAACTCCTCGTTGATCATGGCGAGCTGGAAGACGCCCACCATCTCGGCGAGCCGCTCGCGGTAGGTCTCCCAGTGCGCGCGCGCCGACTCCATGACGCGCTCGCGGTGCGGGACGCCGTGCTTGTAGGCGACGACCGCCCGCGCCTTGGCCTCCTTGCGGAAGTCGTCCGCCCAGTGGGCGAGCAGGTCTTCCTTGGAGTCGTAGTAGTTGTAGAAGGAGGCGGGCGAGCGTCCGGCCTCCTGCGCTATGTCCGCGACCGTCATCGCGAGGAAGCCCTTGCGGGCGATGATCCGGCGCGCGGCCGCCTCGATGGCGGCGAGCGTCTTGCGCCCGCGCTGCGTCGGACGGGGGGTCTGATCCTTCTCCACACCTGAACCTAACATCGGGTTTTCTCCCGCTGGAACACGCCGCGCTGGGGAGCGCGCCGGACGGCCTGCCGGGGCCTGACACGGCCAGATATGAACCTGATGTTAGCATCATATGAGCCGACCGCACCCCCCGGGAGTGATCATTGAGTAACGAGGAACCGCCCTTCCGCGTCCGCGGCTTCAACCACGTCGCGCTCGTCTGTTCCGACATGCGGCGCACGGTCGAGTTCTACGGCGGAGTCCTCGGGATGCCGCTGATCAAGACCATCGACCTGCCGGACGGCATGGGCCAGCACTTCTTCTTCGACGCGGGCGGCGGCAACTCCCTCGCGTTCTTCTGGTTCCCGGACTCCCCCGCCGCCGCGCCCGGCGTCGCCGCGCCGGTGACCGTCCCCGGCTTCGGCGAGTGGATCAGCGCGATCGGCTCGCTCAACCACGTGGCCTTCGACGTCCCGGCCGACAAGTTCGAGGAGTACCGCACGCGGCTCAAGGCCAGGGGCGTCAAGGTCGCGCCGATCGTCAACCACGACGACAGCGAGACGCAGGTCGCCGAGCACATGCACCCCGGCGTCTACGTACGCTCCTTCTACTTCCAGGACCCGGACGGCATCCTGCTGGAGTTCGCGTGCTGGCTGCGCGAGTTCACGCCGGAGGACGTCCGGCACGCCCCGCGCACCGCCGCCGACCGCGTGCGCCACTGACCGCGTGCGCCACTGACCGCGTGCGCCACTGACCTGGACCGCCGGGGGACGGCGGCTGCATGTGGGCCGCGGCGAGTCCCATACCGGTCGGCCTCAGTGCCCACACCGGCCGGGCTCGGTGGGGTAAACCTCGACCATGCGCGAGAGCACGCGGGTCGCCGTCATCGGAGCCGGTCCGGCGGGACTGACCCTGGCCAACCTGCTCCGGTCAGCCGGCGTCGGCTGCGTGGTGCTGGAGCGGCAGAGCCGGTCCTATGTGGAGCGGCGCCAGCGCGCGGGCGTGCTCGACCACGCCAGCACGCGGATCTTCGAGGAGTGGGGGCTCGCGGACGCCTTGCTGGCCGGCACGCCCGAGGACCGCGTCCTCGAGATCCGCGTCGACGGGGAACCTCGCGTCCTGGACATGCACGCCCTCTCGGGTGGCAGGACGGGCCGGGCCATCCCGCAGCAGGTACTCGTCGCGCGCCTCATGGCCGCCTTCCTGGACGGCGGCGGCGACTTACGGTTCGACGCGGACGAGGTGACCCCCCACGACCTCGAAGGCACCGGCCCCAAGGTCACCTATCGCGACGCTGACGGGGCCCTGCACGAGATCGCCTGCGACTACATCGCGGGATGCGACGGCTACCACGGCGTCACCCGGGCCAGCGTGCCCGCACACGCCATGACCACCTACTCCTACGACCACGGCATCGGATGGTTCACCGTCCTCGCCGACGCGCCGCCGCCGCGCCGCCCGCTCTTCGCGATCAGCACCCACGGCTTCGCCGCGCAGTTCCCGCGCGGTCCGGCGGCCTGCCGCCTCTACCTCGAATGCGCGCCGGACGACGTACCGGCCGACTGGGACGACGACCGGATCTGGGAGCAGTCACGGCTCCGCCTCGGCGACGAGGCACTGCCCACCGGTCCGATCACCGAGAAGAACGTCGTGGAGATGCGCAGCTTCGTCGCCGACCCGATGCGGTACGGGAGGCTCTTCCTCGTCGGCGACGCCGCGCACATCATCACGCCCATGGGCGGCAAGGGGATGAACCTCGCGATCGCCGACGCGGACGTGCTCGCCCGCGCACTTCGCGCGGCCGTGCACGACGGCGATGAGAAGCCGCTCGCCGCGTACTCCGACACCTGTCTCAAGAGGGTGTGGAACCAGCAGGAGTTCTCCCGCTGGCTGACCGAACTGACGCACGAGGCCGGTGACTCCGCGCTCGCCGGGACGTTCCGCCGCCAGCTGGCCAGGGCCCGGCTGGACCGGCTGTTCGCGTCCGGTCCCGCTGGCCGCGCGTTCGCGGACCTCATGGCGGGCGGCTAACGTCCGGCGCGGGCCCTCGGGCTAGGGGTCGCGGATGTGCAGGAGCAGGGAGGCGGCCATGAGCGTGGCGGCGGCCCATGCGGCGGTCACGCCGAGACCGGTCCAGGGGCCGATGGGCAGGCCGCGGACGTCGCCGGTCGCCTGCACGGCGAGCCCCACGCCGGGCCCGATCCGCTGCAGCAGCCGCTGCCAGTGCGGATCGCCGATCACCTGGGCGAGGACGGGGAAGAGGTAGAGCAGTCCGAGGACGACCCCGATCCCGGTCGCGGAGTCCCGCAGGATGGTGGCGACGCCCAGGCTGAGCAAGGCGATCAGGATCAGGTAGAGGATCGATCCGGCGGCCGCGCGCAGCGTCGGCCCGTCGGCCAGGGACAGGGCGGGGTGGCCGTGGGCGTCCGTGAAACCACGGCCGGGGAGGATGAGGCGTCCGGCCAGCAGCGACCCGAGAACCGCGGCGGTCCCGGCCGCCGCCACGACGCCGGTGAGGGCGACGGCCTTGGCCGCGAGTGCGGTGATCCGGTGCGGCGTCGCCGTCAGGGTGGTGCGGATCATGCCCGTGCCGTACTCGCCGGCGATGACCAGGACGGCCAGGACGGCGACCGGCGCCTGGCCCAGCTGGACGCCGATGAGGCTGAGCCTGGTGAGGTCGAGCCTGGTCGGGTCGCCGCCGCAACCCGCGGACGTGCAGGTCACCACCGACGTCGCCGCCGCGCTGAGGGCCACCGTCGCCGCGATGGCGCCGAGCAGCAGCCAGAGAGGGGCGGCGACGGTTCGCAGCTTCGTCCATTCCGCGTGGAGGGCCGGTGTCATGCGTCCCTCCGGTGGAGAAGGACGGCCGCGACCGCCAGGCTGACCACCGCGTAACCGGCCAGAACGGCGAGCCCGGCCCACGGCGCAAGCGGGTAGTAGCCGTTGGACGGCGTGTAGACGCTCGCGACCTGGTGATGCTCCACCAGCGTCTGCTGGACGGCGAAGGCCGCCGCCGGTGTCACCCGTCCCAGCCAGTTCGACACGCTCGCCGGCATGAACGGGATGGCCATCAGGATGTAGGGCAGGACGACGGCGACGACGACGCCGGTGACCGCCCCGGCGCCGTGCCGGAAGATCGTGCCGGTGGCGAGGGCCAGGATCGAGGCGGCGGCCAGCAGCGCCGCGATCCCGAGCTGCAGGCGCAGCTCGGTCGAAGCCGCCGTCGGGAAGATGAAGACGCCGTTGGCGCGGGCGAGCCGCTCGCCGAGCGGAATCGCGGCCGCCGCTCCCGCCAGCCCGGCGACGAAGGTGACGGCTCCCAGCACGATCGCCTTGGCCATCAACACCCGAGGCCGCCTGGGGCTCGCGGCGAGAGTGACGTGGATCAGGTTTGTCCTGTACTCCGTGGTGATGAACAGCGACCCGACGACGATCACCGCGATCAGCGCGGCGAACGTGCCGGTGAGGATCTCTCCGAGGGTGCCGCCTGTCGGCAGGGACTCGCGGACGGCGGGCGCTATGTCTCCGGCGCCGGTCACCGTGAAGCGGCCGTCAGAACCGGTGAACGAACCCGAGGTGTTCTCCGGGTAGCCGGCGAAGGTGGGAGATTCGGGTCCGATCTGGTCGCCCGTCCAGCCGCCACCGGCCCAGCGCCCCTGGACGCGAAGATCCCCGAAGACGGCCGTGGACACGCTTCCGCGCGTGCTCTTGCCGTGCACGGAAGGCGGGGACGCGACGAACAGCCCAGCCTGCGCGGACGGCCCGAGCCCACGCACTTGGACGGCGCCCACCTTCGTCCAGTGCGCACCGTCGGCGGAGGCGTAGCCGGTGATCGTGTCGCCTGAGCGCTCCAGCCGCAGCAGGCGGGGGGACGCGGCGGAGACGGGGCCGGGGAGGCCCGCGGTGTCGTTGACGTAGCCGTGCTGCATCCGCACGCCGTGGCCGCCGGTGACCATGATCGCGGCGTACGGCGACCCCTGGCGGGTGCCGTCCTTGATGATGAGCCCGGCCTTCGCCCACGGCACGCTGCCGGGCCGCAGCTCGGCGGGGCCGGTGGGGATGCTGCTCGCGAGCGCGGAGACGGAGACGGTGATGCCGCCGTTTCCGGCCAGCGGACGGTGCACGAAGTAGAAGCTGTCGGTGACCGGCTCGCCGCCGGGCCCGGTCGGGACGGGCGGTGCGCCTTTCTGATCGCTGCTGACCCCGGCGAACAGGGCGAACAACACCACCAGCAGAGCCGCCGCCACTATGCCGACGACCCAGCCCGGGACCGTCCGGAACTTGGTCCATTCCGCGTGGAGCAGCCGGGGGAAGCCGTCCGGCCCGCCGGACCGGTGAGCGGGGATCATCGTGATGCCTCCGTGGACGTCACCGCGCGGAACTCGACCGCCTCGCGAGTGAGCTCCAGGTAGACGTCCTCCAGGGTGGCGCGATGGGCCGACACCTCGGAGAACGGCACCGCGCCCTGGCCGAGCAGGGCCACGATGCGGTCCGCGGACAGGCCGGACACGGTGACGGTGTCGCGGCCGGTCGCCACGACGGTCCCGCCGGAGTGCGCCAGCACCCTCGTCGCGTGCGCCTTCGCCGTCGTCCGCACGGCCACCCGGCGCCCGGACGCCGCCGCGATCAGGTCGGCCACGGCGGCGTCGGCGATGGCCCTCCCGCGTCCGGCCACGACGAGATGGTCGGCCGTGCCCTGCAGCTCGCTCATCAGGTGGCTGGAGACCAGCACAGCGCGGCCCTCGGCGGCGAGCGACCGCAGGAATCCGCGCGTCCAGACGATGCCGTCCGGGTCCATGCCGTTGAACGGCTCGTCCAGCATGACGATCGGCGGATCGCCCAGCAGGGCCGCGGCGATCCCGAGCCGCTGGCGCATGCCGAGCGAGTAGCCGCCGGCCTTGCGCCGGGCCGCCGGGCCCAGGCCGACCAGTCCGACGACCTGGTCCACCCGCCGCGCGGACAGGCCCTGCGAATGCGCCAGCCACATGAGGTGGTCGCGTCCGGTGCGGCCGGGGTGCAGCGCCGCCGCGTCCAGCAGCGAACCGACGTGGTTCAGCGGGCGCCGAAGGGCGCGGTACGGCTTCCCGCCGATGAGGGCCGTGCCCTCGTCGACGGCGTCCAGGCCCAGGATCGCGCGCATGGTGGTGGACTTGCCGGCCCCGTTCGGCCCGACGAAGCCGGTCACCACGCCCGGACGGACGGTGAAGGACATGCCGTCGAGCGCCAGGACGGCCCCGTACCGCTTGCGCAGCCCGGCGACGACGATCCCCGGGCCGCTCGCGGTCTGAAATCGACTCATGGCCTCGGTTCTACGGGGCGGCCGGTTCCACCGGGGTCGCGGCCGCTGCGACCCGGTTGCGACCGTGGACCTGGCATCGTTGGCGGCATGGCACCTCGACCTGGCGGCCGGTCCCGCCGCGCCGCCCGCTCGATCCGCACCGGGGACGGGGGTGAGTGGAGGTGAGGGTTCTCGTCGTCGAGGACTTCGAGGTCCTGGCACGCTCCATCGGGACCGGGCTGCGCCGCGAGGGCATGGCGGTCGACGTCGTCCTGGACGGGACCGACGCCCTCGACCGCCTCGCCGTCACCCGCTACGACGTGGTGATCCTCGACCGCGACCTGCCCGGCGTCCACGGCGACGAGATCTGCCGGCGGCTCGCCGGCGACCGGCGCGAGACCCGCGTGCTGATGCTCACCGCGTCCGGCACGATCCAGGACCGCGTCGACGGGCTGAGCCTCGGCGCCGACGACTACCTGCCCAAGCCGTTCGCGTTCGCCGAGCTGGTCGCCCGCGTCCGCGCCCTGGCCCGCCGCGCCACCCCGCCGCTGCCGCCCACCCTGGCGTGCGGCGACATCACGCTCGACCCGGCCCGCCGCATCGCGTTCCGGGCCGGGCGGCGGCTCGAACTGAGCCCGCGTGAGTTCGCCGTCCTCGAATGCCTGCTCGCCGTGCCGGGCCTGGTCGTCTCCGCGGAGGAACTGCTCGAACGCGTCTGGGACGAGGCCGCCGACCCGTTCAGCAGCGCCGTCAAGCACACCGTGCACCGGCTGCGGGCGAAACTCGGCGACCCGCCCGTGATCGAGACCGTCCGCGAAGGCGGCTACCGCATCGGATCGTCATGACCGCCCCGCAGCCGGCGAGGAGGTCGCTGCAGACGCGGCTCGCGCTCGCCTACGCGGCCGGAATCTACGCGGCCGGGGTCTTCGTGCTCGTCGTCGTCGCGGTCCCGCTCGCCAGCGTGGACGCGGGCACACCCAAAGGCCGCCCTTCATCGGACGTGCCCGCCGAGAACGGGCCCGGGATCGGTCTCGCGCAGCTCCTCGCGGGTTCCGCTGTCGCCCTGGTCGTCCTGACTCCCGTCGCGCTGGCCCTCGGCTGGTTCGTCGCCGGACGGTTCCTGCGCCCGCTGCGCGCCATCACCGCCACCGCCCGGAGCATCTCCGCCGGAGACCTCCACCGCCGCCTCGACCTCGGCGAACCCGCGGACGAACTGACCGAGCTCGGCCACACCCTGGACGACCTGTTCGCCCGCCTCCAAGCGTCCTTCGACGCCCAGCGCCACTTCGTCGCCAACGCTTCGCACGAGCTGCGCACCCCTCTCGCCGGCCTGCGCACCCTCCTTGAGGTCGCCCTCGCCGACCCCGATGCCGACGCCGACACCCTCCGCTCCGCGTGCCAGGAGGCGCTCGCGCTCGGCGGACATCAGGAGCGGCTCGTCCAGGCGCTGCTCGCCCTGGCCACCAGCGAACGCGGCGTCACCCGCTGGGACACCGTCGACCTCGCCCGAATCGTCGAGGGAGTGCTCGCCTCCCGCCGCGACCACGCGACGGAGCAAGACATCGACTTCGCCGAACACCTCGCGCCCGCGCTGACGGCCGGGGACCCGGGACTGGTCGAGAGCCTCGTCGCGAACCTCATCGACAACGCCGTCCGCCACAACCACGCAACGGGGCACGTGCGGATCACCACGCAGACCTCTGGTGCGCAGGCGATCCTGACGGTCGCCAACACGGGGCCGGTCATCCCGGACGACCAGGTGCAGCGCCTCTTCCAGCCCTTCCAGAGGCTGGCGCCCGCCCGTGACGGCCGTCGCGACGGCTACGGAATCGGCCTCGCCATCGTCGACGCCGTCGCACATGCCCACCACGCCGACCTGACGACGACCGCACGTCCCGAAGGCGGGCTGTCGATCACCGTCCGGTTCGCCGGCGTCACGCCGGACGCGGAAACGGCGGGGCCTCCCCGCTCCAGGCGGCCCGGAGCAGGCGCGTGACGCCCGCCGCGGGTGACGGCTGCGGGGCCGCGAAGCCGGGTATGGCGGAGGTGCGGATGGCGGAGACTGGAGTCGTGATCGAGTTTCGGATTCGCGCTCCACGGCCCGGCGACGGTGCGGGGGTCGCGGTGGCGTGGTGCGATTTCGCCGAGTTCTACCAGGAGATGGATCCAGAGTCGTTCCGGTCCCCGAGCCGTGACGGCCTTGACGTCTGGCTTGAGGGCAAGCTGCTGACCGACGACGAGGACAGATTCGTCCGGGTGGCCGACCTCGGCGGGCAGGCGGTCGGCTTTGTCGGCGCGATGTTCATGGAGCCGCATGAGGATGCGGATCGCCAGCCGGTCCGAGAACTCTCGCTGCCCCGGGTTTTCGTCAACGCGCTCGCCGTTCAGCGCGGCCATTGGCGGTCGGGAGCCGGGGCGGGTCTGATGGCGGCGGTGGAGCAGTGGGCCAGGGCGCGAGAAGCGCAACTGATCACCTTGGACACTTACGCCGCCAGCCCGGTATCGGTTCCGTTCTATGAACGCCGGATGGGATACGAGCGGCAGGGCATCATCTTCGCCAAACGGCTCCGCTAATCGGCGCGGGCGGGTCGGCGCCGCAGGAGGTAATTGCGATTGCCTCGACTCGGTGCCGTTCGCGGGGGTGACCGGTGACATCGGCAGGACGGTCGGCAGCGCACCCGTCGCGAGCAGCACCGTGCCGAGGAGGTCAGGACAGGGGATCCGCGTGCTACTGCACCTGCAGGTCGACGCAGGCGTAGAAGGCGTTGCCGGTGTCGGCGATGTTCCAGACCGCCAGCACCTTCTGCCGGCCGGTCACTCCGCCGAGATTGACCGTGTGGGACGAGCTTTGCGCGCTGTACTTCCCGAGGCTCCTGCCGCCGATGAAGTACTCGTAGTCCCTGGTGGCGTGGCGGGCGGTGAACGTCCAGGAGAAGGTCACCGAGTTGCCGACCGTGGTGGCCCGCCACGGCTTGCTGTCGTCGTCGAGATCGGAGAAGCGGCCGTTTCCGCCGCTGCAGCTTTGCAGGCCTTTCGGCCCTTCGACGCTCTGCGGCTCCCACTGGATCTGTCCGCACTGGACGATTCTTTGCGCGCACTGGGCCTGCCGGCTCAGCGGCGACGAGACATAGCCGTGGGCGTAGGCCGAGGTGGCGGGGAGCACCACGGTGACGAGGGGGGCGATTCCCACGCCTGCCGCTACGGCGGCAAGCTTGCGCCTTGATGATTTCATGCAGGGGGTCCTTGCTTTTCGGGGTGGGTGATCAGGCTTCTGTCGCGAGGGCCTTTTTTGGGGCGGCGGGGGATGGAGGGGAGCGAGGCATGATGACTCCATCAATAGGAAATTTCCTATTGGATAGTTGAACGTTAACCGGGCGTCCGATAAGGGGCAAGGCTTCGCTGGTGAGCGCGGATTGGCACGGGACATGCCCCCGCAGGCCAGCGACCGAACCACTTCGCGGCCCGCGAAATAATCGTCAGATTCTCCCGACTTTCGGGCGATCGGACGGCAACTTCTGCCTACAGGGGTGATTCGCGGAGTCCCGGCCCGGCGGGCAGGGGGCGCAGGCCGGAGGCGAGCGCGAGGGTGACGGCCACCGACGCGGCGGCCATGATCGCCATCGCGGTCGCGGGAGAGGTCGCCTGCGCCACGCCGCCCGCGAGGGCCGCGCCGACGCCCTGCATGGTGAGCATGCCGGACGCCTGCAGCCCCAGGGCATGGCCGTGCATGGAGATCGGGGTCAGGGCCATGAGGCGTTCCTGCAGCAAGAGCGTCGCGGCGTAGCCGATGGACGCGAGGAGGACGGCCGCAGTCCCGAGCGGCAGCGGCGGGTCGACGGCGAACAGCAGGTACGGGGCGGCCAGCAGGAGGCGCAGCGACGGGCCGAGGCGTTCGCGCAGGCGATGCGGGACGAAACGTCCCGTCACGGTGTCGCCGATCAGCATGCCGACCGCCGCCACGGCGAGCAGGAGCCCCGCGTGCTGCGGCGAGTAGGAGACGAAGAGGGCCTCGCAGCCGACGATCAGGCCGTTCGGCACCCACATCGCCAGGTAGGTGCAGCGGCGCGGCGCCGACGAGAGCAGGTGCGCGTTGGTGCGCCAGGTCAGGGCGAGGCTCGGACGGCCGGTCGCCCTGGGCGGGCGGCGGCTCAGCCCGGCGAGCGCCGTCACCGCGGTGAGCAGGTAGAGCACGGCGCCGGTGAGCAGGGCGCCCCGCGGCGAGAACGCGACGACCAGGACGCCGCCGGCCGCGAAACCACAGATCTGCGTCGTCCCCACGGCCATGTTGAGCACGGAGCGGCCGAGGAGGTAGCCGTCCTCGGGAAGGATCTCGCTCAGCAGGCCGTAGCGGACGCCGCCGCTGAGCGACGCCACCAGCCCGAGCCCCAGCACGATGGCGAACAGCGCCGCCAGCGGCAGGCCGGGAATGGCGAGGACGGCCGTGCCCGCGCTGAAGATCAGGGCCATGCAGGCCAGGGCCGTCCGGGGCGGGAGGCGGTCGGCGGCCGACAGGAGGGTCAGCGCGCCGACCATCTGGGCGAACGAGCCGCCGAACATGCTCAGCGCCGACAGCAGCGGCGACCGGGTCGACTCGTACACCAGCGTGCCGAGCGCCAGGGCGCCGACCGTCTGCGCGGACATCTGGATCGTGAACGACGCGAAGAGCGGCGTGTACTCGGGGGTGCGGAACAGATCCCCATACGTGCGCATGATCCCAAGGCTCCGGAAATCCGGGCCGGCGCCGGTAATGTTTCGCGTGGAGGCGAAACATGGGCTGGTGGCTGGTCAACGCGGACACGCTCGCGGGCGGCCGGTTCGTGGTGTCGGCGCTGGCGGAGACGTCCGCGTCCCTGCGCCTCCTGGACGCGGGCGCCGCCGCGCATCCGGGCGAGCGGGCCTGGCTCGACGCCCATCTGGCCGCGTACCGGCGGCTGCTCCGGCGCGACCCCGTCACCGCCGCGCTGCTTGAGGCCGCGCTCGGCGTGAAGACCAAGTGGACCGCCGACTTCCTCACCCCGCCGCACCCGGGCACCGGGTCGCCGACGTTCCAGGAGGAGCTCGCGACCGTCCGCCGGACGCCGCCCGAGCGGGCGCACGCCGACCTGGAGGTCTCGCTCGGGCGCCCGCTGCCCGCCGCGCTGCGCCGTCCCGACGCGACCGAACGGCTCGCCGGCCTGCTGGAATGGGTGTGGACGCACACCGTCGAGCCGGACTGGGAGCGCCGCCGCCGCGTCATCGAGGCCGACGCGGTCGCGCGGGCCGGGCAGCTGAGCCGGGGCGGGTGGGCCGCCGCGCTGGACGACATGCGCCCCGGGATGCGCTGGCTCGGGGACGGCCGCCTGCAGATCAACGTGCGCGACTTCCCGCCGCGGGACGTCTCCGGCGCGCGGCTGCTCTTCGTCCCGGTCACCCCGCGGACGGGCTGGGTGGCGTGGGAGGAGCCGGACCCCGACCGGTACATGATCGTCTACCCCTGCTCGGGCCCGCTGGCCGGGGCCAGGTCCGGGTCTGGGGCCGGGGCCAGGTCCGGGGCCGGGGCCAGGTCCGGGGCCGGGGCCAGGTCCGGGGCCGGGGTCAGGCCGGGGGCGGACGCCGCCGCCGTGCCCGAAGCGCTCGAACGGCTGCTCGGCGCCGCGCGGGCGAGCGTCCTCATGCTGCTCGCCTCACCGCTGAGCACGACGCAGCTGGTGGCGCTGACCGGTCAGGGGCTCGGCTCCGTCGGCCGCCATCTCAAGGTGCTGCTCGACGCCCGCCTGATCGACCGCCGCCGGGCGGGACGATCCGTCCTCTACTACCGGACGGACGCGGGCGACGCCCTCGTGGCGGCGCAGACGGCATGACGGAGCGGAGCGACGTCAGGGCTTGCGTGCGACGCCGCCGGAGCACGACACCTCGGGGACGTCCTCATGCCCGGGATCGGGCCGCCAGTCCGTCACCGGGACGACGCCGGGGTCGACCAGGTCCAGCCCGTCGAAGTAGCGGGCGATCTGCTCCTGGCTGCGCGGTTTGTAGGGGGCGGCGCCGCTGCCGGCGTTGTAGGCGCTGATCGCCTGGGTGTAGGCCGGGTCGCGGTCGGTGCCGTCGTAGGCGGCGAGGTAGCTGCCGGACGGCAGCGCCGCCATGAGCCGCGCCACGATCGACCGCGCCTCGTCGAAGTCGCTGACCAGGCCCAGGATGCCCATCAGCATCAGCCCGACCGGCCGGTCGAGGTCGAGGGTGCGGGCGGCCTCGGCCAGGATCGCGTCGGGGTCGTGCACGTCCGCCTCGATGTAGTCGGTGACGCCCTCGGGGGTGCTGGTCAGCAGCGCTTTGGCGTGCGTCAGGACGAGGGGGTCGTTGTCGACGTAGACGATCCGGGCCTGCGGGACGAGCCGCTGCGCCACCTCGTGGGTGTTGTCCACGGTGGGCAGCCCGGTGCCGATGTCCAGGAACTGCTCGACGCCCGCCTCGCCCACCAGGTACCGCACCACCCTGCGCAGCATCTGCCGGGACTGCTGGGCCATGTCGACCATCCCCCGGAAGACGGAGATGACCTGCTCGCCGGCCCGCCGGTCCACCGGGAAGTTGTCGGTGCCGCCCAGCAGGAAGTTCCAGACGCGCGCCGAATGCGGCACGGTGGTGTCGATCTTGTCCTTCGGCTCCATGAGAGAGACGTACCCAATCGGCGGGAAAGGTCTAATCTGTCGGCGAAGTCGATCAAGCGCGGCGAGGGCCGGGCCCGGCGCCGGTCGCATGGAGGGATGACGGATGCGTGGACGAATCCTCCGGACGGCGGTGATCCTCGCCATCGCGATCGGTGCGGTGCCGGGCGTCCCGGCGACGGCGGCGGCAGCGCCCGCAGCGACAGCGGCAGCGCCCGCAAAGCATGAAGCCCCGCTGTTACGGTCCACCGATCCGGGAGCGGAGCGCTTCAGGCCGGTCGGACGGCTGAAGGCGTCGAGCCAGTGCACGGCGACGCTGATCTCGCCGCCCGGCCGCCCCGGGACGACGGCCGCCCTCGCCCCGGACCCGGAGGCCCGCGCGCTGGTCCTCACGGCCGGGCACTGCGTCGGACGGTTCTCGGCCAACGAGGTCCGCACCGGCGTGGACGCGCCCGACGACTGGACGTTCACCCCGGCCTACTACGTCGACACCGTCGATCGGCACCGGTCGTTCCCGGTCGCCTCGATCCGGTACGCCACCATGAAGGGCGTCGATCTCGCCGTCGTCGAACTGGCCGCGAGCTACGGGGATCTGGCCGCCGTCGACGTCCGTCCCCTGGAGACCTCGTCGGCTCCGCCACCGGAAGGCGCGTCCATCGAAGTGGTGCACGCGCCCGTGGACGGCCTGCCGCACGACCAGCAGTATCTCCGCCGCTCCCATTGCCGCAGCGCCGCGCGCACTGACGTGGCCGAGTCGCCCTGGATCTGGCACGGGGCCTCCCCCAACGACTGCGCTGGCGTCGCGGGCGGCTCGTCCGGCGGGCTGGTCGTGCAGCGGGACGGGCGGCGGGTCGTGGCGGTGCTCAACACGACCGTCGAGAGCAGCGTGTCCGGGGTGTGCAGGCTGGGGCGGCCCTGCGAGATCGGGCCCGGCGGCGCGGTGATCCGTCCCGGCACCTCGTACGCGATCGGCGTGGCCCCGCTCTCCGGCTGCCAGCTCGACGACCTCGGCGCCCCGTCCTGCCGGCTCGACCCGGGGCTGGGCGCTACGCCGTCGGACACCAGGGGCGCCGTCCGGTCGGAAAAGGCCACGTGGAACGCGACGCTCGACGCCAAGGGCCGGACGCACGCGCGGATCAAGACCGGCCCGCTCGGCCGGACCGACTGCCGCAACCCCGCGGGCTACGGCCCCCCGTTCGCCATCAGCGACCGGCCGACGATCAACGACCCGCTTCCGGCCCGGGAGGACTTCTACGTCCTGTGCGTGATCAGCGGCCAGGACTCGGAATGGGTCCCGGCCCGGTTCGCCTCGTTCACGACCGTGCAGGTGGACGACACCCCGCCGACCGTCCCGCCGGTGGTGAGCGCACGCGACCTCGGCGCCCAGTGGGCCGTGGAGCCGATCTTCCAGATCTTCGAGATCGTCCACTACGACATCAAGTACGGCGCCCCGGACGCGACCGACTGCGCCGACCCGGCCGGATACCAGCCGTACCGGCGCTTCCCCGCGTTCCTCGCCAAGACCCAGGCGTGGCGGTACTGCGCGATCGGGTACGACCTCGCCGGCAACGCCACCCCGCCGAAGGCGGTCGACCTGAACCCCGCCTAGCGCGGGCCCGGGGCGGGGCGGCCGGTCAGGCGCCGGTGTAGGGGGACGCGCTCGACTCGCGCACCCGCAGCTCCGGGGCCAGCGTGATGCGCTCGGGAGGCTCGCCGCGCATCATGCGGACGAGGAGGTCGACGCCCTGCGCGCCGACGTCGAACATCGGGTTGCGGACGCTGCTGAGCGGGATCGTGAGCTGCGCGGCGATGGGCACGTCGTTGAAGCCGACGACGGCGACGTCCCGCCCGGCGCGCAGGCCGCGCTCGCGGAGCACGCCGAGCACGCCGATGGCGGCGAAGTCGCTCACCGCGAAGATCGCCGACGGGTGGGGCGCTCGGTCCAGCAGCCGCTCGGCGGCCAGCGCGCCGCCGGCCGCGTCGAAGCTCGCGTGGACGACGCGGTCACCCGGCACGGGGTGGCCGCGTTCGGCGAAGTAGCGGGTGAACGCGGTCGTGCGGTCGATGCCGTTGGCGGCGTAGGGCAGCCCGGCCACGACGCCCACCCGGCGGTGCCCGAGCGCGTAGAGGTGCTCGGCGGCGAGCCGGCCGCCCGCGAGGTCGTCGCAGGTGACCGAGGGATGGTCGCCCGCCCGCCGGTTGACCAGCACGAACGGGACGCCGTGCGCGGCGAAGTCGGCGAGGAACGCCCCGTCCACGTGCGCGTCGCCGAAGATCATTGCGTCGACGCGGCGGGACAGCAGCATCGAGATGTGGGCCTGCCGGGTGGCGGGGTCGTCCCAGGAGTTGCTGACCATGGTGTGGAAGCCGTGCCGGGACGCGGAGCGCTCGACGCCCTCGTAGATCGAGGCGAGGACCTGGTCGGTGAGCCGGGCCATCATGACGCCGAGGAGCCGGGAGCTCTGCCGCCGCAGCCCGGCCGCCTGGATGTCGGGCACGTACCCGACCTCCCGCGCCACCTGCCGCACCCGCTCGGCGGTCGCCGCCGAGGCGGCCCGCGCGCCGCTGGTGGTGCCGTTGAGCACGCGGGAGACCGTGGACACGTGCAGCCCGGTGAGTTCGGCGATCGTCTTCAGCGTCGCCCGCCCGCCGGACGCCGCGGGCGCGTCCGGCCCCTCCGGCCCGTTCGCCCCCGGCGGCTCTGGATCGGCGGCCTTTCCGTCCCTCGCCCCTTGCAAGACCACCCGTTTTCCCTGGCCGTACTCGTCGGCCGATTTCCTGGGACCGGCTCTTGACAGCGTCCAGGCTAGCAGTTTCTCATTGAGCAAACGTTATAGCCAAACGTTTGCGTAGGCTGGTCGGCATCCGGCCGGCCCCGTCCAGGGAGGTCACACCCATGGCGACCGAAGTGATCGCACCGCGTCGGTCGCGGCTGGTGACCCAGCTGCTGCTCGTCTGCGGCGGGGCCGTGCTGCTCAACCTGCTCATGCGGGCCGCCGAGGACGGCCTGCCGAGCACCGCGCCCGAGGCGGCGAGCCCGGCGGGACGCGGGCTCGGCGAATGGGCCCTGTGGATCCTGGGCGACACCAACGAGGCGCAGTTCTACAAGACCTCGCTGGGCGGGATCGGCCTGCTGCTGTTCGCCGCCGCCGCGCACTACGCGGCGCGGCGGCGGCTGCGGGCCAGGGGCTTCGACATCGCCTACGGCACCGGGCTGTGGCCCTGGCTGCTGGCCGCGGCCGGGCTCTCGCTGCTGCTGTCCAACCTGCTGTGGGGCTGGACGCTCGCGCCCGACCTCTGGCAGCCGACGTTCGTGCCGTTCGTGTCGGTGGCGCCCTCGGTCGTCCTCGTGTACGGGGCGGGCTGGCGGGTCGCGCTGACCGCCGCCGGGCTGGGCACGGTGCTCACGACGCCGGTGTCGATCCTCGTCGTCGAGCACTTCTGCACGCCGCTGGATCTCCCGGCGGTCATCGGGAACGTCACCGGCATGTGGGTGGGCGCGCTGCTCGCGTTCCTGATCTGCCGGGGGCTGCCCTGGATGACCCTCCCGCCGCCCCCGCCCGAGGGCCCGGCGGGCGAGGGGGTCGACGCGGAGCCCGATCCGGTCCCCGAGCGTCCCGCCGAGGGCGGCGACGGGCTGCCGAAGTGGTGGCTGCCGCGCCGGGCGCTGGCGGACTTCAGCGAGGCGCAGTTCTACGGGAACGAGTGGGCGTCCCTCGGCCTGGTCGGCGGGGCGGTGCTGGCCTGGGCCGTCAACACGACCGGCCCGGCCTACGGCAGCGGGGTGTTCCCCGACCTGCTCACCGCGCAGATCCTCACCGCCGTCCTCGGCGTGTGGCTGTGGGCGGGTGAATGGCGGCGGCACGGCTGGTACCCGACGTTCGTGCCGGTGGTGTCCTTCGCCCCGGCGGCGGTGATCGTCATGGAGGGCGGCTGGCCGGTGATCCTGTTCGCCGCCGTCACCGGGGCCGCCGCCGGACCGCCGCTCGCCCGCGCGATCGCCGCGCGGCTGCCCGCCGACTTCCATCCGTTCATCGGCAGCGTCATGTCGATGACCGTCATCACCACGATCGGAGTGCCCGTGCTCAAGCTGCTCGACTCGGCGGGACTCGTATGAGCCCGCACGCCATCCGTCCCCGGATCTTCTCGGCGCGCCGGATCATCACGATGAACGGCGACGAGCCCGAGGCGGTCGCCACTCTCGGCGAGCGCGTCGTGGCCGTGGGCGCCCGGCGCGACCTGCGCGACCGGTTCCCGGACGCCGAGGACGTCGACCTCGGCGGCGGCGTGATGCTGCCCGGATTGGACGACGCGCACGCCCACCCCTCCGTGCTGGCCGACGGCGGCCTCTACGTGGACCTGGCGCCGACCGTGACCGGCAGCGCCGAGCAGGTGCGGCGGGCGCTGGCCGACCGGGCGGCCGCCACGCCCGAAGGCGAATGGGTGGTCGGGCACAACTTCGACGTCTCCCGCACCGAGGACGGCCGGAGCGTGAACCGGACGCTGCTCGACCAGGTCTCCGAGCGGCACCCCGTCCTGATCATCCACTACTCGTACCACGGCGCCGTCGCCAACTCCCGGGCGCTGGCCGCCGCCGGGTACGCGGAGGACACGCCCGACCCGGTCGGCGGCGAGCTGGTGCGGGACGGCGGGCGGCTCACGGGCGTCCTGTACGAGCGGGCCTGGATGGAGGGCTACCTCGGGCACGGTTCGCGGCCCCCGCTCGTCCCGCAGCCGACGATGGAGGCGCGGGTCGAGTCGCTGCGCCGGATGCTCACCCGGATGAACTCGGTCGGGATCACCTCGGTGACCGACGCCATGGTCCATCCCGCCGACTGGGCGCTCTACCAGGCCGCACGCGACGCCGGCGCGCTGACCACGCGGGTCGGGATGCTGCTCTGGTACGAGTTCTTCGAACCGGCGCGGGCGCTCGGCATGCGCACCGGGTTCGGCGACACGATGCTGCGCTTCAACGGCGTGAAGATGATGACGGACGGCGCGGTCTCCGGCGGCACCTGCCTGTGCCGGAAGCCGTACCAGGGCGCGCTCGGCGAGCGCACCGCGGGCATCCAGGTCATGCCGGACGAGGAGATCGCCGAGGTCGTCCACCGGGTGCACGCGGCGGGCAGCCGCCTCGCCGTGCACGCCAACGGCGACCTCGCGATCTCCAAGGTCCTGGACGCGATGGACGCCGCGATCGCCGCCGCTCCCCCGCGCCCCGGCCAGACGCACCGCATCGAGCACTGCTCGGTGGTCGATCCGGAGCTGGTGGCGCGGATCCGTGCGCTGGGCGTGATCCCGGTGCCCTTCGGCGCGTTCATCTCGTACCACGGCCGCAATCTCGTCGGCCATTACGGGATGGAGCGCGCCGCGCGGATCAGCCCGCACCGCACCTTCCGCGACGCGGGCATCACGGTGGCGGGTTCGTCCGACTACCCGTGCGGGCCGCTGGAGCCGCTGTACGCGCTGCAGTCGCTGACCACGCGCCGCGCCCAGGACGGGACCGTCCTCGGCGAGGACGAGCGGCTCACCCCGTACGAGGCGCTGGAGGTCTACACGGCCGGGTCGGCGGCGGCGTCCGGGGAGCAGGACGACAAGGGCCGGATCGCCGTGGGCCGCCTCGCCGACTTCACCGTGCTCGGCGAGGACCCGCTGCGCGCCGAGCCGGAGGCGCTGGCGGAGATCCCGGTGCTGTCCACGTGGGTCGGCGGCCGCCGGGTGTGGCACGCCGGATGACCTGTATCGCAACCATCTAGGAGGTCCCGATGTCCACCTTCGCGCCGGAGGACGGCCGCACGATCCGCGACCTGCGCGCCCTGTACGACGCCGGGGAGACCACCCCGGTGGACGCCGTCGAGGCCGCGCTCGCCCGGATCGCCCGCGACGGCGTCGACGACGGGCTGCGCGCGTTCGCGCACCTGCGGGCCGAGCAGGCCCGCGAGGAGGCGAAGTCGGCGGCGCGGCGGCTGGCGGCCGGGGCCTCGCTCGGCCCCCTCGACGGCGTCCCGATCGCCGTCAAGAGCATGGTCGCGATGGCCGGGATGCCGCAGGACGCGGGCTCCCGCGTCCTGGCGGGGCAGTACGCCGACCGCGACGCGACGCTGGTCGGCGCCCTCAAGGAGGCCGGCGCCGTGATCGTCGGCACGACCACCATGGACGAGTTCGCGCTCACCACGCTCGGCCCGGCCCGCAACCCGTTCGACCGGGGCCGGACGGCGGGCGGCTCCAGCGGCGGGTCGGCGGCGGCGGTGCGGGCCGGGATGTGCTTCGCGGCCATCGGCACCGACACCGGCGGCAGCGTCCGGATCCCGGCGGCGTGCTGCGCGGTCGTCGGGCTCAAGCCGACCTACGGCCTGCTGCCCACCGACGGGATCATCCCGCTGGCCTGGTCGCTCGACCACGCCGGGCCGATCGGCCGGACGGTCGCGGACGTCGCGGCGATGTTCGGCGTCCTGCTCAGCGGCGTCACCGGCTCCGGCGGCTCCGGCTCCGGTTCCGGTTCCGGTCCCGGCTTCGGGGCCGGCGACTCAGGCCCGGCGGCCGGGCTCGGCGGAATGCGCATCGGGATCCCGTCGGACGAGTACCTGAGCGTCGCCGACCCGCACCTGCTCGCGGACTTCCGCACCGCGCTCGCCGCCGCGGCGGACGCGGGCGCCGAGGTCCTCCGGATCGAGCTGCCCGATCAGGAGGAGGTCAAGGGCGTCCACTGGCCGGTGCTGTCCGCCGAGATGGCCGCGTACCACCTGCGCCGGTTCGGGGCGTCCGAGAACCGCTACAACGCGCCGATGAAGGACGGGATCTCCGCAGGGGCCACCGTCACCACCGAGGAGTACCTGACCGCGCAGCGCGGCCGTCCCGTCCTGCGCGCCAAGGTGGACGCGGCCCTGTCCGGCGTGGACGTCATCGCCCTGCCGACGATGGCGATCGACCCGCCTGAGATGGGCCGGACAGAGGTCGAGCTGGACGGGCGTCCCGAGGACGCGGTGGCCGCCATGGTCCGGCTGACGTCGCTCGCCAACCACACCGGGCACCCGGCCGTGTCCGTCCCGCCGGGCACCGCGCCCGCGGGCCGTCCCGCCGGGGTGCAGCTCATCGGCCGCCACTACGACGAGCAGCGCCTCCTGTCGGTCGCCGCCGGTCTGGAGGCCCTGGGCGGCTAGGCCTCGTCCGCGGGGTCGCGGGGGATGCCCAGCTCGGTCATGGCCTGGTCGATGAACGAGGCCGGGGGCTCGTCCGTCGCGCCGATCCTGCGGAGGGCGGCGACGCCGAGGTAGATGCCGTACCCGGCGACGACGCGGCGGCGGGCCAGGCCGGGCGGGACGCCGAGCTGCTCCAGCGACGCCTGCATGTAGCCGAGCCGCCGGGCGCTCACCCGGCGGGCCACCTCGCCGACGACCGGGTCGTCGGCCTCGCTGATCAGGCGGAAGGAGATCGCGGCGTCGACGGGATCGGAGAGGGCGCTCTCCAGCAGGGTCCGCATCCGCCGCGCGGGGTCGCCGATCTCGTTCAGCTCGGCGATCACGGCCTCGGTGTCGCGCTCCCAGCGCGCGAGCGCGGCCTCCAGCAGCGCGCGGCGGTTGCGGAAGTGCCAGTAGAAGCTGCCCTTCGTCGCGCCCAGCCGGACGGCGAGCGGCTCCACCGCGACCGCGGCGAGGCCCCCGCCGGACAGGGCCTCCAGCGCGGCCCCGGCCCAGTCGTCGGCTGTCAGTCGGGTCACATTGCCAGTCTTCCATACGGCGGCGTACGGTGAGAACATACGCCACCGTATGGAGGATCGGATCATGGTCTACAACATGCACGAACGCCTCGTCCGCGCCGAGCCCGCGCGGGTCTGGGAGCTGCTCACCACGATCGGCTCCGCGGACGACCGGCTGTGGCCCGAAGGGAAGGGGTCTTTCCGGCTGCCTGAGGGGCTCGCCCCCGGCGCCCCGGTCGAGCACTCCTCGCTCCGCTACCGCGTCCAGACGGTCGAGCCCGGCCGCAGGCTCTGGTTCGACACCGGCAAGCAGCTCAGCGAGGGGCACGGCTTCACGCTGACCGAGCGGGACGGCGGCACGCTCGTCCGGCACGAGCTCAAGGGCCGCACCGGCGGGCTCTTCCGGCTGATGTGGCCGCTGGTGATCCGGCGGCAGCACGACGTCGTGATCGAGCTGGTCCTCGACAACCTGGAGCGGGAGGCGGCGCGCGCCGCGCTGTGACACGATCAAGGTGCGTAATGATCATCATCGGCGGCGCGTCCCCCCGCTCCCCGTCCCCGGTCGCGCCGCCCCGCACCGGAAGGACATGCACGTGCGCACCCTCCGCCCAACGCTGATCGCGTCGGTCGCGGCGCTGCTCTGGCTCGGCTTATCCGCGCCGGCCGCGCTCGCCGCACCGACCGCACCAACAGCACCGACCTCCCCCGCCGAGCCCCGGCCACCGGCGCCGGACGCCACCATCTCCCCCATGATCATCGGCGGGGAGGACGCGCCCGAGCCGTACTCGTTCATGGTGTCCCTGCAGACCGTCCAGTCGGGGCACTTCTGCGGGGGCAGCCTGCTCACCGCCGACTGGGTCGTCACCGCCCTGCACTGCGTCAGAGGCAGGCAGCCCGAAGACCTCCGGCTCCGCGTCGGGAGCCTCCGCCTGGACGGCGGCGGAAGCGCCCGCCTGGCCGAGCAGATCGTCCTGCACCCCGACGGCAGCCCCGCGCGATTCGACATCGCGCTCGTCAAGCTCGACGAGCCGGTCGCGAACGCGCCGGTGGCCCTGGACGTCCGCCAGCCCGTCGACACCCCGGCCCGGCTGCTGGGCTGGGGATGCACGCAGGTCGGCATCTTCTGCGGCGACGAAGGCACCCCTGAAGTGCTGCAACAGCTCGATTCGGCGGCCCGCGCGCCGGCGTCCTGCGTGAACGTCCAGGCGCCCATCGACGCCGACTCGGAGGTCTGCACCGGCAACCCGGAGACGGCCACCGGCCCCTGCTTCGGCGACTCGGGCGGGCCCATGCTGCGCCGGACCGCTGACGGCTGGCGGCTCATCGGCGCGTTCAGCCGGGTCGAGGTGCTCCCCCAGAATCCCGACGACCCCCCGCAGTTCCCCGACTGCAGGACGGGCATGGGCATCTACACCGACGTGACCGTGCACCGCGCCTGGATCGAGAGCGTGATCTCCCCGACGGTCTAGGCCCGGCCTAGGCCCTGCGGACGGGGCGGCAATCCGCCCTGCGGGCTAGTGGGCTCCGCCGCACGGGGGAAGATCGCCCCGGGGCTGCGCTGCGAACGTGTGGGAGCGGACGAGGGACGTCCGCGAAAGGGGAATCCACATGTCGCGGAACAGACGCGCACTGGTCGCCGGGCTCGCCGCGCTCGGCGTCGTCGTGACGGCGGCGGGCGGGAGCGCCGCGGCGGACGGCGGCGCGCCGGCGAAACCCGCCGGCGCGCCGCAGGCCGCCGAGGAGGCCCACGTGACCGGGGACGCGTGGCTCAAGTACCCGGGCGACCCCGAGTACCCGTACCGGCGGTTCATCGTGGACGCGCACGGCGGCCCGTGGAAGCTCGTCGACGGCAAGATGGTCATGGGCGCCGCGCGCGGCACGGTGAAGTTCGACCACTACGCGCCCGACGTTCCCGGCGGGCCGTCCAAGCACCACTGGGGCTGGATCAAGGTCGACTACGTGATGGCGACCGGGCCGGTGGCGGTCGTGTCCGGGATCCGGCAGGAAGACACGCACGAGGTCCCGCCGAACCAGAAGCGCGCGAACCTGACGTTCTACCAGTCGCCGCGCGGCCACCGGTTCGACCGGATGGGGTTCTCGTGGGGCGTCGTGATCCCGCACTGCCAGCAGATGGGGACCGGACCGGCGCCGTTCAGCGAGAACAGCTCCGGCCCGTTCGGGAAGTGGCTGAAGGGCTACACGGTGAAGGACGCGCCGCTGCGGCTGCCGTCCGGTGACTTCCAGCCGCCGGACATGCCGGCCGACTGCTCGTTCGCCGACCAGTAGGCCCGGCGGCGGGGCTATGAGCCGGGGTTCCGGCGGCGGACGGCTCTCGGCAGCGCGGTGACCGACCGGCCGACCTTGAAGCTGACCGAGTTGCGGACGTTGGCGAGCTCGTCGCGTGCGCGGGCGAGGCGGTCCTCCGTGCGGGCCAGCTTGTCCTGCGACTTGGCGAGCCGCTCCTTCAGCCGCTGGACCTCGCTCGACGGCGCCCACCTCCCCTTGACGCGGAGGAGGCGGCGTCCGGCGACCTGCTGGACCTCGTGCCAGACGTTGTCCTGCGCCGCCAGCCACTCCAGAAGCTCGTCCTGCACCGTTCCGACGTCGCCCCAGGTGCCGTAGAGCTTCTGGGTGGTGACGCAGATCGGGCGCAGGCCGTCCACGGCCACCGCCTCCCAGACGGCGGCGGAGACGCCGGGCGTGTGCTCGGACCGGTAGTCGTCGCACACGATGATGCCCGCGGCGGGCAGCATGACGTGCGCGGCCTGGATGTCGCCCGCCACGTGCTCGTAGAGGTGGGACGCGTCGACGTGCACGAAGCGGCAGGTCTCGGGCTCGACGTGGTCGAGGATCACCGACGTGGGCGCCTGGATGATCTCGGGCAGCCGGTCGTGGAAGGCGCGGTAGTTCGACTCGAAGGCGGTGCGGGTCAGGGTGGCGTACGAGCCGTTCATCTCGGCCTGGTTGGAGTCGTCCGGGGCCTCGGAGTCGAAGAGGTCACAGACGGTGAACGCCTCGCCGTCGCGCCGGTGGCGGCCCATGAGGATCGCGCTCTTGCCGAGGTAGGAGCCGAGCTCCACCAGGTCGCCGGTCTCGCCGAGGCGCTCCTGGCGCTCCAGGAACCAGGTGAACAGCATCTGGTCGATCTTGGGGAACCATCCCTTGACGTCGTCGAGGGCGGCGGGGGGCGCGGGGGGCGCGGTCTCTTGCCTGGTCATGCGGGTGACAGCTCCAACGTCAGCGTGATCGGGGGCGAGGGGGACGAAGAGGCGGCGGCCGCGCCCTCCGTCGTTCCCGCGCCTCGTTGGCGGGTGTGTACGACGCTGCCGGATTGGCGGGATCCGGGAGCCGCCATGATAGGCGCTGCGCGCGATGTCGCAATCCGCGACCGCCGTACTACTCGTCCGCGTACCCGGCGACGTTCCATGTCTTGTGCCTTGCTGCACGTTTATGAATGATTGAGGATAGTTTTGAACTGAAACGTGCAGATGCGAGGACTCATGGGCGACAGCCGGATCAGCGTCGAGATCGCCGCCCAGCCGGAGTGCTGGCGCCGGGCCGCCCGGCTCGCGGAGAGCACGAGCGGCGCGCTGCCCGGACGCGGCGAGCGGGTCGCCGTGATCGGCTGCGGGACCTCGTGGTTCATGGCCCAGGCGTACGCGGCGCTGCGGGAGGCCGCCGGGCACGGCGAGACCGACGCGTTCGCCGCCTCGGAGGCGCCGCTCGGCCGCCGCTACGACCGGGTGCTGGCGCTGACCCGGTCCGGGACGACGACCGAGGTGCTCGACGTCCTCGGCCGGCTCGCCGGGAAGGTCCGGACGACCGCGAT
This sequence comes from Actinomadura sp. 1N219, assembly GCF_044326405.1. Lineage (NCBI taxonomy): Bacteria > Bacillati > Actinomycetota > Actinomycetes > Streptosporangiales > Thermomonosporaceae > Actinomadura > Actinomadura sp. 1N219. Next base: position 349,805 of record NZ_JBIRAY010000003.1, read on the forward strand.
CACCGCCGTCCCGGACGCGCCCGTGGCGGAGCGCGCCGACGAGGTGATCGTCCTGGACTTCGCGGACGAGGAGTCGGTCGTCCAGACGCGGTTCGCCACGTCGCAGCTGATCCTGCTGCGCGCCCATCTCGGCGCGGACGTGGCGGGCGCGATCGCCGACGCGGAGGCCGCCGTCCGCGACCCGCTCCCGCCGGAGCTGCTGGACGCCCGCCAGTTCACCTTCCTCGGACGCGGCTGGACGGCCGGCGTCGCGCAGGAGGCCGCGCTCAAGATGCGGGAGGCCGCCGGGTTCTGGACGGAGGCGTACCCGGCGATGGAGTACCGGCACGGCCCGATCAGCATCACCGGCCCCGGCCGCGCGGTGTGGACGTTCGGAAAGCTCCCGGACGGCCTGGCCGGCGAGGTGCGGGCGACGGGCGGGCTGCTGCGCGCGTCCGGCGCCGATCCGCTGGCGGAGCTCGTCCGCGTCCAGCGCGTGGCGGTCGCGCTGGCCGAGGCGGCGGGCCTGGACCCCGACCGCCCCCGCCACCTCACCCGCTCAGTGATCTTGGATGACGCGGTGATCCTGGACGACGGCGCATGATCCTCACCGTCACCCTCAACCCCGCGCTGGACGACACCTACGAGGTGCCGGACGTCCGGTTCGGCGAGGTGAACCGGGTGGCGGCGGTCCACCGGCGGCCGGGCGGCAAGGGCGTCAACGTGGCCCGCGTCCTGCACGGCCTCGGCCATGAGGTGACGGCCGCGGGGCTGGCGGGCGGCGTCGCGGGACGCCGGATCGAGGAGGGCCTCGCGTCCCTGGGCGTGCCCGCGTCGTTCACGCGGACGTCCGGGGAATCGCGCCGGACGGTCACCGTCGTCGGCGCCGAGGTCACGGTCTTCAACGAGCCGGGGCCCGCGGTGACCGGCGAGGAGTGGGCCGCCTTCCTCGGCGGATACGAGCGGCTGGCCGGGGACGCCGCCGTGGTGGTGCTGTCGGGGAGCCTCCCGCCGGGCGTCCCGCCGGACGCCTACGCCGAGCTGGCCCGCCGCGCCCCCGCCCCGGTGATCCTGGACGCGGACGGGGAGCCGCTGCGGCTCGGCCTCGCCGGGCGCCCCGCCGTGGTGAAGCCGAACGCCGGGGAGCTGGCCCGCGCGACCGGCGTCCGCGACCCGGCCGCCGGGATCCGCCTGCTCCGCGACGCGGGCGCGGGCGCCGTCGTCGCCTCGCTCGGCGCGGACGGGGTCCTCGCCTGGACCCCGGACGGCTTGCTCCGCGCGGCCCTGGACCGTCCGGAAACCGGCAATCCCACGGGCTCGGGCGACGCCCTGGCGGCCGGTCTCGCGGCGGGCCTGGCGGAGGGTCTGCCCTGGCCGGAGCGGCTCCGGAACGCGGTGGCGCTGGCGGCGTGTTCGGTCCGCTCCCCCGTCGCCGGTGAGGTCGACGCCGGCGAACTCCCCGCGCTGCTCTCGCGTGTCGCCGTCCGGACCGAGGAGGGCCATGCCGCTCGCAGCCATGAGTGACGTCGTCGCCGGGCCCGCCGCGCGGGGGCGCGGGCTCGGGGCGTTCAACGTGATCCAGCTGGAGCACGCGGAGGCGATCGTCGCCGGGGCGGAGCGCGCAGGCGCGCCGGTGGTGCTGCAGGTGAGCGAGAACTGCGCGGCCTACCACGGCGCGCTCGCGCCGATCGGCCGGGCGGTGCTGGAGGTCGGGCGCGCCGCCGCCGTCCCGGTCGTCGCCCACCTGGACCACGCGACGTCCGAAGACCTCGTTCGCGAGGCCGTCGCGCTGGGGTTCGGGTCGGTGATGTTCGACGCGTCCCGCCTCGGCCATGACGCGAACGTGGCGAGGACGGCCGAGGTGACCGCCCGCTGCCACGCCGACGGCGTCTGGGTGGAGGCGGAGCTGGGGGAGGTCGGCGGCAAGGACGGCGTGCACGCCCCGCACGCCCGCACCGACCCCGGCGAGGCGGCCGGCTACGTCGCGGCGACCGGCGTGGACGCGCTGGCCGTCGCGGTCGGGACGTCGCACGCGATGCTCACCCGCGACGCCGTCCTGGACCTGGTGCTGATCGCCCGGCTGCGGGCGGCGGTGCCCGTCCCGCTGGTGCTGCACGGCTCGTCCGGCGTGCCGGACGAGGCGCTCGCCGCCGCCGTCCGGCATGGCATGACGAAGATCAACATCGCGACGCGGCTGAACGCGGCCTACACGGCGGCGGTCCGCGCCCGGCTGGCCGCGGACCCGGGCCTGGTGGACCCGCGCCGCTACGTCGCCCCGGGCCGCGACGCCGTCGCCGCCGAGGTCGCGCGCCTCCTGGCGGTCATCCGCCCGGCGGGGCGGCACGGGACGTGACGCGCGTGACGATGGCCGGAGCCGTGCCCGCGTCCCCTGCCTCCGCACTGGAGATCCTGTATCCGGCGGGTGGGAGGAACAGGGCGGGGAGCGGGACGTCCAGGGCGCGGCTGAACGCGAGCAGTTCGTCGGCGTCGAACCGGCGGGGCGGCGTGAAGGTCTCCGCGCGCTCGACCTGGTCGGCTGTCCAGGCGGTCCCGGTGAGCGAGGTCAGCTTCTCGGCGAGCGCCGCCGTCGGGAGGTCGCGGACGAGTCGCCACTGGCGGACGTTCGCGGCGACGATCTCGTTCATGCTGGCCCCCGCCGTCGGCGAGGCGGGCTCGGCGGGAGCCGGGCGGCGGGCGGGTTTGCGCTTGTTCGTGAGTTCCCTGACCACGGTCGCCGGGACGGCCAGCGCGAGCAGCGCGGGCAGCGCCCACGGGTAGGAGGACGTGTGCGCCGTGAACCGGGCAGGACGGTCGACGCCGGTCAGCTCCCCCACGACCGTGTACCGGCCGAACGCGGGACCGGGCAGCGTCACGTCGACCTTGTAGGTGCGCTCCTCGCCGGGCGCGAGCGTCCCGATCCTGGGGCCGTCCAGGATGCCGGTCGGCTCGGCGCCGCGTCCGGCCGCCAGGGTGAGCGGCGGGTCGGTGACGGGCACCGCGCCGGTGTTGCGGACGGTGAACGTCACCGTCCGCGAGGCGGGCCCGGCGAACCACGCGGCGGACGGCCCGCCCCCGCTCACCCGCACCCCCGACACGGTGAGGTCCCGCGCCGGACCGGCGGACACGGTGCGCCGCTGCGCCGCCGTGAGCACCGGCACGCCCTCGATCTTCAGCGGGACGGTGCGCGCCCGTCCGCCGGTGACCGGGCGGGCCGACACGACGCAGGGGCAGCCGATCGGCGGCCTCACCACGGTGATCATCGCGGTGCCGCGGCCCTGCCCGTTCACGAACGTCGTCGCCGCGGCGGCCACCGCGCAGTCGGCGGAGCCGCGCTCGCCGCCGTTGCCGCACAGCTCGATCAGCACGTTCCCGGCGGGCCAGGCGGCGAGGTCGACGGTGACGGTGTCCCCCGCCTTCGCCTCGGCGCGGTCGATCTCGACGGACGGCCCGGGCGCGCCGAAGAGGAGGGACGGGAGGGCGAACGTCGCGGCCAGGAGCGCCTTCATGACCGCGTCCTGCGGCGGCGCAGCAGGAACAGGGCGGCGACGGCGATCACGAGCACGCCCGCGGCCGTCCAGGGCGCGGCCCACCATCCGGCCGTGCGGACGGTCGGGCGCGCCGCGTCCGGTGAGGCGACCATCGCGTCGAGCGGCGTCAGCTTGAGCGTCGCGGTGAGCGGCCCGGCGGGGAACACGCCCCGGACGCGGTCGGTGAACGTGTAGGCGTTGCCGGGCAGCAGCTCGGGCACGCGCCGGGTGGCGGCGCGTCCGAGCCCGATGCCGAACGGGCCGCTGACGCCGATCCGCGTCGTCGCGGCGAGCCGCACGTTGCCCGCGTTGCGGACCCGGTATGTGACCAGGACGCTCCCCGTCCCGAGCAACGCGCTCTCCGGCGCGACCTTCAGCGACTCCACCTGCAAGGACGAGGACAGTGCCCCGTTGACGCGCGCGTAGACGCGGGCGGCGACGCGGCGGTCGACGTTGACGCGCTGCCCCTGCGCTCCGGTCGTCTGCTCGGTGACGGCGGCGATCACCCCGCCGGAATGGTCGCCGGGAGTGGCTCCCGGGGGCACCGTCAGCGTGAACGGCACGCGCGCGGATCCGCCCGGCTGGACGGTTCGGGCAGGCGCGCCCGCGATGGAGATCCAGGTGCCGACGCCCGTGGCCTGCCGGTCGGCGGTGAGGAGCGCGAACGAGCCGTCGGACGTGTTGAAGGCGTCCGTGGCGTACACGCGGAACGCCAGCGGGCGGTCGCTCAGGTTGGTGATCACGACGCTGTCGCGGACCCGCCGGCCCGGCGAGAGCGTGTACACGAAGAAGTCGCGCCGGGCCTGGCCCTTCGCCCCGGACGGCTTGACCGACCACGCGAGCCCGCCCGGCGCAGGCGTCCCAGCGGGCGCGGCGGCGGCCTGCGCCGGAGCGGCGAGGGAGAGCGCGAGCGTCAGCGCCGCCGCCAGGGTCGCCGCGCCACGGAATGCTTTCATCTGGTTCGCCCCGCGTACTCTCTGTCCGGGCGGGGTGGGGATGCTTCGACCATTCCCACCCCGCCTCCGCCTCTTAGGAAAGGGTCAGGGTGAGGGTCGCGGTGTAGTCGCCGGGCGAGGTCCCGGCCGGGACGCCGAGGTCCAGCCCGGCGCCCGCCTGGAACACGCCGCCGCTGCTCCCGGCGGCGGACGACGCCAGCGTCCGGGCCGTCCCGAGCGGGCCCGCCGTGCCCGGGACGACCGCGCCCCGCGAGCCGTCGTCCACGACCTGCGCGGTCGGGCTCCACGCGAGGTTGGCCTTCGGGATCGTCGCGCCCTGCGCGTGGCTGAAGTCCGTCACCTCCCCGACCAGGTTCCAGCCCGCCTGGGTGCCGCGCGCGTCGGTGACCGTGGCGGTGCGCAGCGCCCCCGTGGAGTGCTGGCCCGGCGCGACCGTGCTGAGCTGCGCGGTGTCGCCGTCCAGGGAGAGGGTGAGGGCGCCGTTGTGCACCTTCGTGGACAGCTTCTGCTCGCCGTTGCCCACCGGGTCAGGGCCGCCGGGGCCCGGGCCAGGGTCTTCGCCGCCGACGAACGTGACGGGCGTGAAGCTGTCCTGGCTGCGGTCCGCCGAGCCGTGCGCCGCCATCGTGATGACGTAGCACTGCGTCGTCAGGCAGTCGACGGCCTTGCCGCTGCCGTCGGTGTACTTGGCCTTGACGCCGGCGAGGGTCAGGGCGAAGGTGCCGTCGGCGTTGAGCTTGTTCTCTCCGGCGCCGTTCTTGTGCACCCACTTGGACGCCTGGAATGCGCCGGCGTTCGTCCAGTAGTCGGGGACCTTCGGCCCGAACACCACGTAGACGCCGAGGCCGCCGTTGGCGGCGGGGTCGAACCCGCCGCCCTGGACGGCGAGGTCCTGCCCGGCGGGGTCGGCCCCGGTCGCCGGGGTGACGGTGGTGGCGGGACCTGCGGCGAGCGCGGGCGCCGCGCCGAGCCCGATCGTGATCAGCCCGGCGGCGGCGATGACCGCGCCGCCGCGGGTGAATCGTGTGGTCGCCTGTCTCATGGCTTCCTCTCGCGGGGAGAACGGAAGGCAAGAACTTAGGTAAGCCTTACCTAAATCGAGGGCTGTATCGGAGTCCCGGCCGGAATCAAGGACTGTGACCGAGATCGCGATGCCGCCCGGACCGCGCTGACCGGCGGCGCAGCAGGGTCCGCGCGATCAGCGCGGCCCCGGCGGCGGCCGCCGTCGCGACCCAGAACGGCCACGGGGACGCGGCCCGTCCGCCCGATGCCGTCTGCTCGAACGCGCCCGCTGGAGAGGCGCCGGCGAGCGATGCGCCGTCCGGTGCCGCCGCGGGCGAGGCCGTGCCGAACGGGCCGGTCGTCGCGGGTGCGCCCGGAGCACCCTGCGCGCCCCCTCCGGAACCCGATGCCGCACTCCCCTGGCCGCTTCCGGCCGGACCCGCCGGGCCGCCGGAGCCGGTCGCCGACCCCGGCCCGGAGCCGGAGCCGGCCCCGGAGCCCTTGAAGCGGATCGGCGTGAAGGTGTCCTGGCTGCGGTCGGGGACGCCGTGCGCCGCCATCGTGATGACGTAGCACTGCGTCGCCAGGCAGTCGACCTTCCTGCCGTCGCCGTCGGTGTACTTCGCCTTCACCGAGAGCGTCACCGAGAAGCCGCCGGAGGCGCTCATCCGCGCCTGCCCGCCGCCGGAGCCGCCCGGATGCACCCAGTTCGCCGCGAGGTAGGCGTTGGAGTTCGACGTCCAGTCCGGGCGGCGCGGCCCGAAGACGACGTACACGCCGAACTTGTTGTTCCGCACGGGATCGAAACCGGAGCCGCGGACCGTGACCGCCTGCCCCGCCGGGTTCACGCCCGACGTCGGAGACACCTGAACCGACGCCGCATGGGCGGGCAAGGGCGCGGCCACGAGCAGGGCGGCGGTCGTCGCGGCGACGACGGCGCCGCGCCGGGACGCTGTGAAGTTAGGCAAGGCTCACCTCTTAAAAGTTAGGCAAGCCTAAGCTAATGTATTCGGCGAATCTTGGTAAAGGCCCTGGTGGGCCGCGAATCGCCTCCGAGGGACTGACGCCCGATGCACGCAACACGCACCACCGCACGTCCGATCGCGGCGTTCGTCCTGACGGCCGCGGCCTGTGCCGGCGGTGCCGCCGCGTTCACTCCGGCCGCGCACGCGGGTGCGCACGCGGACGCGGACGCCGGGAAGGCCACCGGACCGTCCGGGCAGACCCTCACCGTCTCGCAAGTGGACGGCCTGCCCACCAAAGGCGCCACCGTTCAGGTCAAGGGGGCGGGGTTCGACACGCGCAAGGGCATCTACGTCGCATTGTGCAAGGACAACGGGGCCGGGAAAGTGCCGTCGCCGTGCGGCGGGGGTGCGGACACGTCCGGGACGGCCGGGGCGTCGCAGTGGGTCTCGTCCAACCCGCCGCCGTACGGGAAGGGGCTCGCCGTGCCGTACGGGCCGGGCGGCGCCTTCGACGTGAAGATCCGCATCGGGTCGGCTCTCTCCGGGTCGGTCGACTGCACCGAGGTGCGGTGCGCCGTGGTGTCCCGGTCCGACCACACGCGCGCCTCCGACCGTTCGCAGGACGTCAGGGTGCCGGTGACGTTCGGAGGCGACGGCGGAATCCCTGTATGGGCCTGGGCCGCCATTGGCGTCGGCGGGGTCGCCGTGGTCGGTGGCGGTGCGCTGCTCGTCCTGCGCCGCCGCCGGGGCCCGGCCGCGCCCGCGGGAGCGGCGGCGTGATCCGATCGAGCAAGGCGGTGGCGGCGGTCGTGCTGGGCGGTGCGCTGCTGCTCAGCGGGTGCGGGATCGGCAAGGCCGGGGTGTCGGGGGGCGGCGCCGATCCGGCCGCCCGGTGCGGGGCGGGGACGGTGTCCGCGCCGAACGGGAATCCGCAGCCCGTCGGGAAGCCGGACGAGCCGAAGCTACCGGTCACCGTCCGGTCCGCCGACGGCAGGGACGTGACCGTCCGCGACGCGCGGCGCGTCCTCGCCGTCAACCTGTACGGGTCGCTGGCCGAGATCGTCTACGGGCTCGGGCTCGGCGACCGGCTCGTCGGGCGCGACATCTCGACCACGTTCCCGGCCGCGCGGGCGCTTCCGCTCGTCACCGGGCAGGGGCACGACCTGGCCGCCGAGGGCGTGCTCAAGCTCGACCCGTCCGTCGTGATCACCGACAAGAGCATCGGGCCGCCGGAGGTGCTCGACCAGATCCGGCAGGCCGGCGTCCCCGTCGTGCTCGTGGACGACCGCCAGACGCTCCCCGCGATCGGCCCGCACATCCGCGCGGTGGCCGGGGCGCTCGGCGTCCCGGACGCGGGCCGGAAACTCGCCGCCCGGGTGGACGGCCAGATCAAGGAGGCCGCCAAATCGGCGTCCGGGGCCCGGGTCAAGGTCGCGTTCCTCTACGTCCGGGGCAGCGCGGGCGTCTACCTGATCGGCGGCAAGGGCGCCGGGTCGGACGCGATGATCGAGGCCATCGGCGCGGCGGACGCGGGCTCGTCCCTCGGCCTGTCCGGCTTCCGGCCGCTGACCAGCGAGGGGCTGATCAACGCCGCGCCGGACGTGCTGCTGGTGATGACCGCCGGACTCAAGTCGGTCGGCGGCGTCTCCGGCCTGCTCAAGCTGCCCGGCGTCGCGCAGACCCCCGCCGGGCTGAACCGGCGGATCATCGACGTGGACGACGGGACGCTGCTGTCCTTCGGCCCGCGCACCGGCGAGACGATCTCCGCGCTCGCCACCGCCGTCCACCGGACGTGCTGATGCGGCGCGGTCCCGTACTGCTCGTCGCGCTCGGCGTGGTGCTGGTGGTGCTGTGCGTCGTCGCGGCCGGGATCGGGCAGGTCAGCGTTCCGCCCGACCAGGTCGTCGGGTCGATCCTGCACCGCGCCGGGATCGACGCCGGGCCGCGTCCCGCCGCCGCGCAGGGCGACAACGCGCTGTGGATCGTGCGGTTCCCGCGCGTCGCGCTGGCCGTCGTCACCGGCGCGGCGCTCGGCTGCTCCGGCGCCGTCATGCAGGGCGTGTTCGGCAACCCCCTCGCCGAGCCCGCCGTCATCGGCGTGTCGTGGGGCGCGGCGGTCGGGGCCGCCACCGTCATCGTGTTCGGCCTGACCGTCCTCGGCAACTGGACGATCGTGGCCGCCGCGTTCGCCTGCGGCCTGGTCACCACGCTGCTGGTGTACGCGGTGTCGCGGTCGGCGGGACGGACCGAGGTGGTGACGCTGCTGCTCACCGGCATCGCGGTGAACGCGGTCGCGAGCGCGCTGCTCGGGCTGCTGATGTTCGCGGCCGGGAACGACGCGCTGCGCGCCATCACGTCCTGGAACCTCGGGAGCCTGGCGGGCGCGAACTGGGACGCCGTCGCGACCGTCGCGCCGCTCGCCGCCGCCGGAATCGCGGTCGCGCTCGGCTGCGCGCGGCGGCTCGACCTGCTGGCGCTCGGCGAGCGCACCGCCCGCCACCTGGGCGTCGACGTGGAGCGGCTGCGCTTCACCGCGATCGTCCTGATCGCGCTGCTGACGTCGGCGGCGGTCGCGTTCGCGGGGGTGATCTCGTTCGTCGGGCTGGTCGTCCCGCACCTGGTCCGGATGGTCGCGGGGCCGGGACACCGGATCCTCATCCCGGCGAGCGCGCTCGGCGGCGCGGTCGTGCTCGTCGCGGCGGACATGGTCGCCCGGACCGCGATCGCCTACCAGGAGCTCCCGCTCGGCGTGCTGACCGCGCTGCTCGGCGGCCCGTTCTTCTTCTGGCTGCTGCGCCGCGCCCGGCACGGCTCGGGAGGCTGGGCGTGATCGGCCTGCGCGTCCGGAGGCCGATCACGCCCCGTCCCGTCCCGGCCGGGTCGGCGGCGGTCGAGGTGCGGGACCTGCGCGTCGAACGCGGCGCCCGGACGGTCCTCGCGGACGTCGGCCTGACCGTGCGGACGGGCGAGGTGCTGGCGCTGGTCGGCCCGAACGGCGCGGGGAAGTCGACGCTGCTGGCGGCGGTCGGCGGGGACGTCGCGTCCACCGGGGACATCACGGTGGACGGCAAGCCGCTCGGCGCGTGGAGCCACGCCGAGCTGGCGATGCGGCGCGCGATCCTGCTGCAGCGGCAGACCGTGTCGTTCCCGTTCACCGTCGCCCAGGTCGTCGGCATGGGCCGCGCGCCCTGGGCCGGGACGCCGCTGGAGGACGACGACGAGTCCGCCGTCGCCGAGGCGATGCGCCAGACGGACGTCACCGAATTCGCGGACCGCCCCTACCCGCAGCTCTCCGGCGGCGAGCAGGCCAGGGTCGCGCTGGCCCGCGTCCTTGCGCAGCGGACCGGCGCCCTCCTGCTGGACGAGCCCACCGCCGCGCTCGACCTGCACCACCAGGAGATGGTGTTCGGCGTCGTCCGGGAGCGCGCCGCCGCCGGGGCCGCCGTCGTCGCCGTCGTGCACGACCTCGGCCTCGCCGCCGCGCACGCCGACCGCGTCGCCGTGCTCGCCGGGGGCCGCCTCGCCGCCTGCGGGCCGCCCGGCGACGTCCTCACGGCGGAGCTGCTCAGCGACGTCTACCGGCATGACGTCGAGGTCGTCCCGCATCCGCGCACGGGACGCCCGCTGATCCTGCCGCGCCGCTCCGGCCCGGGGTGATGGCCTCACCCCGGTGATCAGTGGAAGCGTTGAACCCGCGGCCGCGCGACGTCCGTGCTGTGGGTGTCGCGAGACGGCGGCCGGACGAGCTGGGGAGGACGCGCTGACCACCGATAGCCGCGCGGAGCGGGAAGAAGCGGAGCGGGACGAGAAGGCAGTGCCGACGCCTCCGGCGGATGAGCGGAGGGGGCGGCGGCGCGTCGCGGCGCGGGCCGTCACCGTCGCGGCGTTTCTGTTCGTGCTGGTCGCGCTCGTCCTGCCGGACGAGTTCGCGCACCTCACCCCGGCGGCGTTCGCGCGCATCCCGGTGGAGGGGATCGCGGGGGTCGTGTTCATCCTCGCGGCGCCGGAGCGGGCGCGGCGGTACGGCGCGTTGACGGCGGGCGGGCTGCTGGGCGTGCTGACCGTCCTGAAGGTCATGGACATCGGCTTCGACGCGGTGCTGGTCCGGCCGTTCGACCTGGTGCTCGACTGGCCGCTGCTGCACCCGGCCGTGGAGTTCGTCGAGGAGTCCGCCGGAGGGGCCGGTGCGATCGGCGCCGTGGTCGTCGTGGTCGCGCTGATCGCGGCAGTGGTCGTGCTCATGGCGATGGCGGCGCTGCGGCTCAGCCGCGTGGTCGTCCGGCACGGCGGGAAGGCGGCCGGGACGGCGGCCGTCCTCGGCGTGACCTGGGTGGTGTGCGCGGCGCTCGGGGTGCAGTTCGTGGACGGGGCGCCGGTCGCGGCCCGGAGCGACGCCGTCCTCGCCTACGACCACGCGCGGCAGGTCCGCGACAGCCTGAACGACAAGGAGGAGTTCGCCAGGGCCGCCGCCGTCGACGCGTTCCGCGACACTCCCGCCGACAGGATGCTGACGGGCCTGCGCGGCAAGGACGTCCTGCTGGCGTTCGTGGAGAGCTACGGGCGCACCGCCGTGGAGAACCCGCAGTACGCGCCCCAGGTCGGCGCCGTCCTCGACGCCGGGACGCGGCGGCTCGCCGACGCCGGGTTCGCCGCGCGGAGCGGCTGGCTCACCTCCTCGACGGCGGGCGGCGGGAGCTGGCTGGCGCACGCGACCCTGCTGTCCGGGCTGTGGGTCGACAACTCGCAGCGGTACCGGACGCTCGTCCAGAGCGACCGGTTCACGCTCAACCAGGCGTTCCGCCGCGCCGACTCGCGGACGGTCGCGCTCATGCCCGCCATCACGCGCGCCTGGCCGGAGGGGTCGTTCTTCGGCTACGACAAGGTCTACGACAACCGCAACCTCGGCTACCGGGGGCCGCGCTTCAGCTTCGCGACCATGCCCGACCAGTACACGCTGTCGGTTCTGCAGCGCGCCGAGCTCGACCGGAAGGACCGGGGGCCGGTGATGGCGGAGACGGCGCTGGTGTCGAGTCACGCGCCGTGGGCGTCCGTCCCGCGGCTCGTCGGGTGGGACCAGGTCGGCGACGGCTCGGTGTTCACCGGGATGGGCAAGGGCTACGACGCGGCATGGCCGACCGGCGGACGCGTCCGCACCGAATACCGGAAGTCGATCGAGTACACGCTGAACACGCTCGTCTCGTACGTGGAGACCTACGGCGACGACGACCTCGTGCTCGTCTTCCTCGGCGACCACGAGCCCGCGCCGCTCATCACCGGCCCGGACGCGGGACGCGACGTCCCGATCACGATCGTCGCCAAGGACAGGGCCGTCCTCGACAAGGTCTCCGGATGGGGCTGGCAGGACGGTCTCCGCCCGGCGAAGAACGGCCCGGTCTGGCCGATGAGCAACTTCCGCGACCGGTTCCTGACCGCGTTCGGCGGGTGAGGAGGGCGTGGCGCGGTGACGTCGCTGTCCGCTGAGCCCGAAGACGCCTCGGCGCCTGCGCGCGAGGCACCGGCGCGCCGCCGTCGGCAGTGGCTGCTCGGCCTCGTCGTGGTGGCGCTGCTGGCGGAGATGGCCTTCGCGATGGTGTCCACGGCCGTGCGGCAGAGCCCGACGATCGACGAGCCGGTGTACGTGGCGGCCGGTGTGATCTACCTGAAGGAGCGCGACCTGCGGCCCAACGCCGAGCATCCGCCGCTCGGCAAGCTGATCATCGGCGCCGGGGCGGTGCTCACCGGCCCGCGTCTCGACCCGGCGTTCCCCGGAGACCAGCAGGCGGTCGGACGGCATCTGCTGTACGAGTCGGGCAACGACGCGCAGGGCCTGCTGCTGGCGGCGCGGCTGCCGGTCATCGTCCTGACGCTGCTGTTCGGGCTGGTCGTGTTCGCCTTCGCCCGCGACCTCACCGGCCCCGGCGGCGGGCTCGTCGCGCTCGCCCTGTACGCCTTCTCCCCCGACGTCATCGCACACGGTTCGCTGGCCACGCTGGACGTGCCGATGGCCGGGTTCCTGCTCACGTCGGTGTGGCTGCTGTGGCGGGCGCGGCGACGTCCACGGCTCTGTCTCCCACTCGCCGGGGCGGCTCTCGGCGCGGCGGTCGCCACCAAGATGAGTGCGCTGCCGACAGTTCCGGTGTTGCTGGTGCTGGTGGTGTTCTCGGTCTGGTCGGCACGCGGACGGCGCATCGTGGGCGGCTTCGCGTGGGCGGGCGGGGTCGCCCTGGTGGTGGTCGCGGTGGTGTGGGCGTCCTACCTGGTCGTGGACCCGCGGCTCCGCTGGACGGCGCCCGCCGACGTCCCGGCCGTCGACGGGCTGCGCGGCCTCGCCGCCGCCTGGCTGCCCTTCCCGGAGCCGTTCCGCGACGGCATGCGCGTCCAGTTCGGCTTCGAGGACCTGCGCTGGACCGGGTTCCTGTTCGGCGACGTCTACGTGGGCTCCCGCTGGTACTACCTTCCGGCCGCGCTCCTGGTGAAGACGCCGCTGGGGATGCTCGCGCTGTGGGTGATCGGGATCGCCGCGCTGTGCGCGGTGCCGCGGCTTCGTCCAGCCGCGCCGTACGTTCTCGTGCCCGCCGCAGTGCTGCTGGGCGCCGCGATGACGGGCTCCCGCGATCTCGGCGTCCGGTACGCCATCGCCGTCCCGATGTTCCTGGCGGTGGCGGCGGGCGCGGCGGGCGCGGCGGCCGCGCTCCGATGGCGGTGGACGCCCGCCGTGACGGGCGCGCTGCTGCTGTTCGTCGCCGTCAGCTCGCTGCGGACGTACCCGTTCTACCTTCCCTACTCCAATGAGGCGTTCGGCGGCCCGTCCAAGACCCATCTGCGCCTGCACGACTCCAACGTCGACTGGGGCCAGGACCTCCGGCGTCTCGCCGACCGCCTCCGCGACCGGTATCCGGGTGAGCAGGTGTGGCTCGCTTACAAGGGCAGCGGCGTCCCGTCCTACTACGGCATCCGCGCGTCCGACCCGCTCGGCGCGCCGCCCGGACGGGTGCGCGGGCTGCTCGTGGTGTCCGACAGCTGGATCGCCAAGTCGGACCCGAGGCTGACCCCGCTGATCGCGACGAGCGAGCCCGTCGACGAGGTCGGGCACTCCATCACGATCTTCCGCCGCCGCTGATCAGCGATGGGCGCGGGCCCAGAGCGCCGTCCACCCGCCGGGCGGCAGCCACGACGCGGGGACGCGCAGCCCGTGCGCGGCGATCTCGTCCCAGAACCGCGTGGTGTCGGCGCCGAGTTCGCGGGCTACGGCGAGGGCGCGGCGCCGCCACGGGCCGTCGTCGTCATCGAGGGCGGTGGCCGGGAACCCCGGGACGCGCACGGAGCGCGGAGCGGTCACGGTCGCCAGCTCGGTCTCGGGCGCGGCGCAGGTGACCGCGACGGTCAGGGCGCAGAGGAGCGGCGCGGTCGTGCGCCGCGCGACGGCGGCGGCGAGGGCCGGGTCGTCCTGGACGGCCAGGACCCCGATCGCCAGACGCGCCCGCCGTCCGGCCAGGTCGAGGGCGTAGGCGTCGGCGATGGCGGGGAGCTTGACGAGCCTGCGCAGCGCCTTCGGGAGCGGTGGCTCGCCGAGCAGCAGCGGGAGCTGGTCGAAGCGGTCGCGCAGCGCCGGGTCGAGGGTGTCGAGGGCCGTGCCGAGCGGGCGGCTCCCGGTCGCCGTCCACAGCCCGACGAGATCGACGGCGCCGCTCTCCAGCGCACGCCGGACGGCGCCGGTGAGCCGCTCCACGCCGAGGCGGCGCAGCCGGACGAGCGCGGCGTCCGGCGGGGTCGCGGCGAGCGCGGCGAAGACGCCGAGGACCTCGGGGGCGGTCTCCCGCCAGGCGCGCTCCGCGAGCGGCCCGAGCACCGGGCCGACGTCCTCGACGAGGCGCGGCGCGGCACGCCGCCGGGGAGCGGGCCGGACGGGCGGCAGCTCCTCCGAGACCTGGACGGGCTCGGTCTTCACCGGGCCCGGGATCGCGGCGACCCAGTCGCGGAACCGCCGCTCCAGCTCCTCGTCCGGGTCGTCGTTGAACCGCGCCGCGATCTCGCTGACCCGCCATCCCCGCGACGCGGGCCGCAGCGGCAGCAGCTCGGCGTTGGCGACCAGCAGCCCGTGCTTGTCGTAGAGGCCCGCGAGCCCGCTGCGGCCGCTCCTGGCGTCGTCGAGGTAGACCGGCCCGGCGATGCAGTTGCCCATGTACTCCGACCATTCGGACAGGTCGCGGGCGCTGCGCGCGATCCTGAACCGGACGGAGGCGCCGGGGACGGCCGTCCCGTCCCGCTCCAGCAGCGCGGCCGGGACGGCGAAGTCGCCGGTCAGGGCCTCGGCGATCGCGGTGCCCGCCAGCAGCCCGGCGGTGAGGCCGGTCCAGCTGCGGGCGCCGCGCGGCGGGACGCCGCCGAGCGCGACGAGCTGCGCCGCGCCGGACACCGCGAGGGTGACCGAGTCGAGCCGCGGCGCGAGCCGCTCGGAGACGGGCTCCGGGTCGTGCTCGAACCACGGCTCCCCGGTGCCGGGCGTGGCCTGCGCCCGCTCGTGCCCGTGCAGCCGGGCGAGGGCGTCGACCAGGTCGGCGTACCAGAGCAGATCGCCGGCCATCTCCACGGCGGCCGGGTCCTGGCCGGACGTGAGCCGTTCGTGCAGCGGGGCCGCGTTCTCCAGCAGCGGGCCCGTCCACGGCGGGATGCCGGCCCACTCGGCGGGCGGGCGGGCGTACCCGGCCGCCTGCCGCCAGCTGTGCAGGCCGGTCGCCGCCCATTGCCGCAGGTATTCGGCCGAAGGGCCGCGCAGCTCCCGCATCGCCAGGCCGACGTCCTCGATGATCAGGAGGGCGAAGGCGCGGGCGCACGACAGGCGCGGCCGGACGTAGGCGGCGAACCTGGCGTCGCGCGGCTTGCCGCCGGAGAGCTTGCGGTGGATGTCGCGCACGTAGGCGGCGGGACGCGCCGGAAGGCCGGTCAGGCCGGGGACGCGCCGCGCCGAAGCCGTCGCGTGCAGGTCGTCCACCTCCGCCGCCGCGGCGGCGATGACCCTGGCCGAGCGTTCCAGGCCGTCCTCCAGGCCGTGGTCGGCGACCGCGACGGCGGTGCGGAGCAGGGCCGTGGCGCCGAGGGCGTCATCGATGATCCAGTTGAGCCGGCGCCGCCAGTAATGCTCGTCCGGCACCCAGCGCGCGGCATCGGCGAGCGACGGTTCGGCGACGCCCAGCGCGTGCCGCACCCGCCACAGGATCTGCTCGTCCTCGAAATGGGTGCGGCGTTTGCGCAGGTCGGGCACCCGGTCTCGGTTGCTCTGCGTCGCCAGCCGCCGCTTGCGCCTGGCGACGCCCTCGTGGTGCTGCAGCACCCGCGCCCACAGGTCCAGGATCAGGTCGAGCCGCCGGGGCCGCGGCACGTCCCGGAACACCTGCCGGAGATGCTGCCCCAGGACCGACGGCTGCCCGCCGGGAATGAGGTCGGCGTCCTCGGGCGCCTCCAGCGCGAGGACGCGTTCCAGCTGCTCGGGACCGAGGACGTCGCTGGCCGCGACCGCCAGGTGCAGCGCCGCCCACCGTCCCTCGCCGACCGCTCGCGCGGCCGCCGCGCCCACCCGTTTCGTGACCGCCGGACCGAACAGCGCGACCAGGTACCCGGCGCGATCTCCCAGCTTGTGCGCGTTGTCGAGGCCGATGACGCGCAGCGCCGCGAGGACGGCGTCGCGCTGATCGCCGCGCGCACCGTCCAGGCGCGCGGAGCGGAAGCCCCCGCCGAGGTCGACGCCCGCGCCGGCCGCGACCGCTCCCCCGGCCCTGACCAGCCGCGCCAGTTCCGTGACGGCGTGCTCGACGTCCTGGCCGGAGGCGTCGTCCGGGCCGAGCGCGACGGGCTCGCCGGGGCGCGCGGCCGTGCCGTCCGGCAGCCGGACGGGGCCCGCGGGACGCGCGGCCCAGGCGCACCGCCCCGAGGCCACGACACCGCCCGCGAGCCTGATCTTCACGCGCCCCATCATCCCCGTCCCGGACGTCCCGGCCAACGGGGTTTCGGCGGGGTCAGCGCGGGCGGGGCAAGCTCGCGTACCCGTGCGCGACGAGACGCTCGGCCGCCTGCGTGTAGGCGGCCGGGTCGGCCGGGACGCTGGTGCCGAGGCCGTCGACGTACCGGTTGTACATGCAGAACGCGGCGGCGATGAGCACGGCGTCGTGGATCTCGACGTCGGTGGCGCCCGCCTCGCGGGCCGCGGCGATGTGCTCGTCGCCGACCTCCCGGCCGCCGCGCTGGACGGCGGCGGCGATCCCGAGGAGCGCCCTGAGCTTCCCGCCGACCGGCGCGGTGGCCGGGTCGGCGTGGACCTGCTGGACGAGCGTCGCGCCGCCGTCCAGCTGCGCGGCCGCGCACGCCCCGTGGGAACCGGCGCAGAAGCGGCACCCGTTCAGCTCCGACACGTACGCCGCGATCAGCTCACGCTCACCGCGCTCCAGCGGGCTCGGGCCGCGCAGCAGGGCCTCCGCGAGCGCGCTGAGCGGGCCCGCCGTCTCGGGCCGGTACCGGAGCAGGGACGGCAGCCCGGGGACGGCGTCGTCCAAGTCGATGTGCGCCACGGGACCGCCCTCCACGGAAGTACGCCTGGTCCCTTGATCCTCTACCGAACGCCGTCACGCGGGTAGTTTTCTCGCCACTCCACAAAAGGTCATGGTCTCCTGCGGCTCGCCCCACGGGTTGGGCTCGGGACGCCACCGCGAGCACGACACGACACCGGGCTCCAGCAGTTCCAGGCCGTCGAACAGAGCCTCGATCTCCTTGCTCGTCCTGGCCTTGATGGGGTGCGGGGTGCCGCTCTCGTTCCACGCGCTGACGGCGAGGCGGGTCACGTCCACGTCCAGGCAGGCGTGCGACAGCGCCACGAAGCTCCCCGGCGCCAGCGGGCCGACCAGCCGCCCGAGGATGCGCCGGAGCTCGTCGTCGTCGGTGACGAGGTGGAGCAGGGCGAGCATCATCAGCCCGACCGGCCTGCCGAAGTCGAGGGTCGCGGCTGCCTCGGCGAGGACGCGGTCCGGGTCGCGGACGTCGGCGTCGATGTAGTCGGTGGCGCCGCCCGGCGCGCTGGTGAGCAGCGCCCGCGCGTGGACGAGCACGAGCGGGTCGTTGTCGACGTAGACGACGCGGGACTCCGGCGCGACCCGCTGCGCGATCTCGTGCGTGTTGTCGACGGTGGGCAGCCCGGTGCCGACGTCGAGGAACTGGCGGACGCCCTCCTCCCCCGCGAGGTGCCGGACGCACCGTCCGAGGAACAGCCGGTCGGTCCGCGCCGCCGCGACGATCCCCGGCACCTGCCGCGCGACGCGCTCCCCGGCCTCCCGGTCGACCTCGTAGTGGTCCTTGCCGCCGAGCCAGTAGTCCCACACCCGCGCCGAGAGGGGCCTGTCCGCTCTGGTGGGGTCGGGGTGCGCGGTGTCGTCCGTGGCCATGCGGCTCCTCCTTCGCCCGTGACGGCGGGCCCGTGAGGCGGGATGACCGACGCTACACCGAACGGCCACACGCCCTGTCAAGGACCCCCGCCACCGCCTCGGGGTCATAGGAGGGGAGCACGCCCGCTAGGTGGCCGTCCGGGCGGACGACGTGGACGGTGTCCGGCCCTGCCTGCAACGCCGCCCGGAGGACGCCCTCTACGTCGATGTCGTCCAGCGTGTGGACGCGGTGCGGGACGCCGGTCGGCAGCTCCGCCGCATGCCGCTTCGCGGTCAGGACGACGAACGCCGTGCCGAGCAGGCGGCGCAGCCGGGTCGGCTCGCCGGAGACGACGCACGGTCCGTCCGGGCAGATCACGCCCGGCACCGGCGGGCGGACGGCCCCCGGCCCGCGCGGGAACTCCTCGGCCGCGCCGGACGGCGTCGTCAGCGGCGAGTCCAGGTACCAGAACGGCTCGGCCAGGCGGCCCGAGTCGATGACCTTGTGGGCGGCGGGGTCGGTCCGCGCCTTCTCCAGCGCCTCCAGGCGGCGGGCGCGCTGCCCGGGCGTGTGCGGGACGAGGAACTCCATCGTCCGCGTGGTCACGCGGAGGTTCTCCCCCGCCGCAGCCCTCCGCTCGACGTCGTAGCTGCGCAGCAGGCTCTCGGGCGCCCAGCCGCGCCGGACGAACGCGAGCTTCCACGCCAGGTTCTCCGCGTCCTGCACGCCCGAGTTCAGCCCGCGCGCGCCGAACGGCGCGTACAGGTGGGCGGCGTCCCCGGCGAGGAACGCGCGGCCCGACGCGAACGTCGCCGCGCGCCGCTCGTGGAACCGGTACACGCTCGACCACACGATCTCGTACGGGACGTCCCCGACGATCTTCCGGATGCGGGCGTCCAGCGCCCCGGACGCGCGCTCGGCGTCGAGGTCGTGGTCGCCGGGCACCTGCCAGTCGATGCGCCACGTCCCGTCCGGGCACTGGTGGACGAGGACCTGCCGCCCCGGATTCCACTCCGGGTCGAAGAAGAACCGCCGCTCGCTCGGGAACGGCAGCTCGGCCCGGATGTCGCAGATGAGGAACTTGTCGGCGAACGTCCGTCCGGGGAAGGGGATGCCGAGCAGCCGCCGGACGGTGCTGTGCCCGCCGTCCGCGCCGACCGCGTGGCTGCCGCGGACGGTCGCACCCGCGTCCACCTGCACGCCGCGTTCGTCCTGGTGGAGACCGCAGACGGGATGCCCGTACCGGACGTCGGCGAGCGGGTCGGCGTCGGCGAGGTCCCGCAGGTGCGCCTCGACCTCGGCCTGCGAGATGTTGAGCCACGGCGGCACCGCGCTCCGCCCGGCCTCGGGGAACGTGACGGAGAACAGCTCCTCGCCCCGGTAGTAGGTGCGGCCGGTCGTCCACGTCACGCCGCGGGAGATCATCCGCTCGGCGCAGCCGACCCGGTCCAGGACGTCGAGGACGTCCCGCTGGAAGCAGATCGCCTTGGACCCGGACGGATCGCGCCGCGCCGCGGCCTCCAGCACCACGCTCGGCACGCCGTGCCGGGCCAGCAGCAGCGCCGTGACCAGGCCGACCGGCCCGGCGCCGACGATCACGACCGGTTCGCCGTCACTCCAGGAGCCCACCTCTGAATGGTGCCCCGGCACGGGCGGCGATGGCCAGGGGCGGCCATACTTGATCAAGTCGGGCCCGGCCCGTGCGCACAATGGCGTATGTCCCGCGTGCGAACGCCGACCCGCCGGGAATTGGGCAGGGCGGGTGCCGCGGCGCTCCTCCTCGCGGCCGGCGCGTACGGGCTGCGGGCCTACACCGGCCTGTGGCTGGACCTCTACGTGCACCGGCCCTCGACGTCGTCGCTGATCGCGCTCGCGGCGCTGGACGCGGTCGCGGTCGTGCTGGTGTTCGCCGCCTTGCGCAGGCGCCGCGACGGGCCGGGCGAACCGGTGTTCGGCCGCTGGACGGCTCCCCTGGCGGCCGGTTTCGTACTTCTCGTGCTGGGGCTGCCCCTAGGGCTGGCGGTCCTCGCACTGCGCGGGCCCCTCCATGTGGAGCTGCCCCCGCCGGATTACGGCCCGAAGCACGAGTGGCCGAGGGAGGACCTGGAGCGCGAAGCCCCCTGGCAGGTCCCCCCGGCGGCCATGGCGGCCGTCCTCGCCCTCGCGATGATCGCACTGATCGTGTCGGCGGCCTGGGTGGCCGTCCGGTACCGGCGCCGGCGGTGGCGGAACCGCCTCGGCGGGCACCGCCGCCCGCCCGCGGCGCCCGCCGGGCCGCCGTCCCCGGACCGGTTCGAGGAGGCGGCGGCGGCCGGGAGCCGGGCGCTCCGGGCCACCGATGACGCGCGGGCCGCCGTGATCGCCTGTTACCTCGCGATGGAGGGCGTCCTGGCGGAGGCGGGCGCCGCCCCGCACGACAGCGACACCCCGGCCGAGGTGCTGGCCCGCGCCTCCGGCTCCGGCCTGGCCGGGCTGGACGCCGCGACCCGGCTGACCGGCCTGTTCAGGGAGGCCCGCTACAGCGACCGTCCGGTGACCGAACGGCACCGGGCGCAGGCGGCGGCCGCGCTGGAGTCGCTCCGCGCCGGGAGCCGGGCATGAGAGCCGCCGCGCTGGCGGCGGCCGCCGGGTGCGGGTTAGCCGCCGCCTACCTCGCCGCCGGCGCCGCGGCCGTGGTCATCCTGGCCGCCGGGCTGGCGGTCCTCGGGCTGCTCGCCGCCCGGGCGGCGCTGCCCGCCGCGCTCCCGTCCCGCCCGGCCGTCCGGACGCCGGGCGAACCGGACGAGCTGCGGGAGTTCCCCTCGTACCGGCGGGTCCGCGAGGCGGTGTCGTGGTCCCAGGTGTCCGCCAGGCACTACGACTCCGTGACGCGGCCGCTGCTCGTGCGGCTGTTCGCCGCCGCGCTGGCCGAGCGGCACGGCGTCGACGTCCACCGCGAGCCCGCGCGGGCCAGGGAGCTGGTGGGCGACGACGTGTGGCCGTTCGTCGTCCCGGACCGTCCCCGCTCCACCGACGCGCTCCCGCCGGGCCCGGACCTCGCCGGCCTGCGAGCGGTCGTGAACCGACTGGAGGAACTGTGGCCGAACGACTGACCATCGACTCGCCCGCCGCCGCCGCGGCGCGCTGCCGGGACGTCATCGCCGAGGTCGAGAAGGCCGTCGTCGGCAAGCACGCCGCCGTCGAGCTGGTGCTGACGGGTGTCCTCGCGTCCGGGCACGTGCTGATCGAGGACCTCCCGGGCCTCGGGAAGACGCTGCTGGCCAGGACGTTCGCGACCGTCCTCGGCCTGGACTTCGCGCGCGTCCAGTTCACGCCGGACATGCTGCCCGCCGACCTGACCGGCGCCGCCGTCTACGACCCGCGCACATCGGACGTGGTGTTCCGGCCCGGCCCGGTGTTCACCCAGTTCCTCCTCGCTGACGAGATCAACCGGACGCCGCCGAAGACCCAGGCCGCGCTGCTGGAGGCCATGGAGGAGCGGCAGGTCAGCGCGGACGGGGAGACCCGCCCCCTGCCCCGGCCCTTCATCGTGCTGGCCACCGACAACCCGATCGAGTACGAGGGCACCTATCCCCTGCCGGAGGCGCAGCTCGACCGGTTCGCGCTGCGGATCAGGCTCGGCTACCTCTCCGCCGACAAGGAGGGCGAGATGATCGCCCGGCGGCTGTCCCGCGGCGCGGCGCCGCCCGCCCTGCGCGCGCTGGCCGGGCCGGACGACGTGCTCGCCATGCGCGAGTGCGTCGAGCGCGTCCACGTCGACGACGCGATCGTCCGGTACGCGGTCGCGATCTCGGCGGCGACGCGCGAGCACCCCAAGGTGACGGTCGGGGCCAGCTCGCGGGCGACGCTCGGCGTCGTCCAGGTCGCGCGCGCGCACGCGCTGCTCGCGGACCGCGACTACGTGCTGCCGGAGGACGTGAAGGCCGTCGCGGCGCCGGCGCTCGCGCACCGGCTCGTGCTGCGGCCGGAGATGTGGGTCCGGCAGATCAGCGGCGAGGACGTCGTCACCGAGATCCTCGGCCGGGTCCCCGTGCCGCGCGCCGCGGACCAGCCGGCATGAGGCCGCCCCCGCCCGACCCGCCCCCGCCGGACGCGCTCGCGCTGACGTGGCGGCCCGCGCCGGTCGCGCACGGCCTGGCCACGATCGCCGTGCTCGCGGGCCTGGCCGCGCTGCTGCTGTCCCGCCCGAACCTCCTGCTCCTGGCCGCCCCGCCGATCGGGGTCCTCGCCGCCGGGCTCGCCGCGCGCCGCCCGGACGCCGTCGCGGTCCGGACCACGGAACTCCCCCGGCGGTGCTTCGAAGGCAAACCTGTCGAGATCACCGTGACCGCCGACGCGGGGACCCCGCTGGACGAGATCGCGCTGCGCCTGGCCCCGGCGCCCGCGTTCGGCGTCGACGTCACGTCCTACACCGAGGACCGCGCGGCCGGGACCGCGCGGGCCACGTTCGCGCTGCGGCCCCGATACTGGGGCCGCCACACGCTGCCCCGGGTCACCGTCGGCTGCCGCGGCCGCCACCGCGTCGGCGAGGCCCGGACGGCGCTGCCGCTCGGCGAGATCAGCGTCTATCCCGCCGGGCCGCCGGTCCGTCCGCGGCTCGTGCCGCTCGACCTGCTGCGGCGGCTCGGCGACCACGTCGCCCGCGCCGCCGGGTCCGGGACGGAGTTCGCCGGCATCCGCCCGTACCTGCCGGGCGACCGGGCCAGGGACGTGAACTGGAAGGCCAGCGGCCTGCGCGGGCGGCTGCACGTCACGACGCGGGCCGACCAGCGGCAGGCCGAGATCGTCCTCGCCCTGGACGCCTACACCGACCTCGGCGAGCCCGGCGGGACGCTGCTCGACCGCGCCGTGCGCGGTGCGGCGGCCGTGGCGACGGCATACCTGCGCGGCGGCGACCGCGTGGGGATCGTCGCGTTCGGCGGGACGCTGCGGTGGCTGGCGCCCGGCCAGGGCGAGCACCACTTCTACCGGCTCGCCGAAGCCGTCATGGACGCCCGGAACGCGGGCGGCGACGCCACGTCCGACCTCCGCCGGGTACCGCGGTCCGCGCTGCCGCCGGGCGCGCTGGTGATCGTGTTCTCGCCGCTGCTGGACGACCGGGCGGTGCGCACCGTCCAGGACCTCCGCCGCCGCGGCACGCCCGTCGTCGTCATCGACACGCTCGACCGGGAGCCGCCGGGCGGCGGGCGCGAGGAGTACCTGGAGCCGTCCCTGCGGCTGTGGCGCCTCGACCGGCGGGCGCTGCGGGCCGGGCTCGCCGACCTCGGCGTGCCCGTCGTGCCCTGGACGCCCGCGGACTCCCTGGACGTCGTCGTCGGGTCGTTCGGGCACCGGGTCTCGGGCAGGCACTCGTGATCCGCTTCCGGCCCGGCGCGACGACGGCGGCCGCGGCGGCCGTCGTGGCGGTCTGCGCGGTCTGGGACCCGGGCGTCCCGGCGGCGGCCGCGGCCGGGCTGCTGGTGATGGCGCTCCTGCTGCTCGCGGACGCCTTCGGCGCGTACGGCGGCCCGGGGCGCTACCTGCCGCCGCTGATCGCCGGCGGTTCCTGCACCGTCCTGGTCGCGGCCGTGCTCGCGCTGCCGCCCGCGTCCGGCGCCCCGGTCGCGGTGGCCGGGCTGGCGGCGCTCATCGGGGCGTTCCGGCTGACGTACTCCGGGCGCGGTCGGCGGCCTCGGCGATAGTGCGGTCGGCGACCCGCTTGTCCTGCCAGCCCCGCACGTCGGAGCCCTTGCCCGGCTCCAGGCTCTTGTAGATGTCGAAGAAGTGGCCGATCTCGTCGAGGACGTAGTCCTGCACGTCCGGCAGGTCGCGGAGCCCGGCGTAGCGGACGTCCCGCGCCGGCACGCTGAGGATCTTGGCGTCGGGGCCGCCCTCGTCGTGCATCCAGAACACCCCGAGGCTGCGGACGGTGATCTCGCAGCCGGGGAAGGTCGGCTCCTCCAGCAGCACCATCACGTCCAGCGGGTCGCCGTCCTCGGCGAGCGTGTCCGGGATGTAGCCGTAGTCGGCCGGGTACTGGGTCGAGGTGAACAGCATCCGGTCCAGCCGGATCCGGCCGAGCCGGTGGTCCATCTCGTACTTGTTCCGCGATCCTCGCGGGATCTCCACGACCATCTCGATGTCCATCGGTTTCCCTCCCGGGAAGGCCCTGCCCGGCGGGGGCGGGCTCGATCGTCAGTGGGCGGCGGCGTCCCAGTCCGCGCCGGTCCCGATCGCGACGTCCAGGCCGACCGACAGCGGATAGGCGGTGGTCATCCGGTCGCGGACGATCTCCGCCACCGCGTCCCGCTCCCCCGGCGCGACCTCCAGGACGACCTCGTCGTGGACCTGGAGGAGCAGGCGGCTGCGGAGCCCGGCGGCGGTCAGCGCCCCGTCCACCCGCAGCATAGCGATCTTGACGATGTCGGCGGCGGAGCCCTGCACCGGCGCGTTCAGCGCCATCCGCTCGGCGGTCTCGCGGCGCTGCCGGTTGTCGCTGGTCAGGTGCGGCAGGTAGCGGCGGCGGCCGAGGAGCGTCCGGGTGTAGCCGGTGACGCGGGCCTCGGCGACGACGTGGCCGAGGTAGTCGCGGACGCCGCCGAGCCGCTCGAAGTAGGCGTCCATCAGCGGGCGCGCCTCCGCCATCGGGACGCCGAGCTGCCGGGCCAGCCCGAACGCCGACAGCCCGTAGGCGAGCCCGTACGACATCGCCTTGATCTTGCGGCGCATGTCGGGGGCGACGGCGTCCGGGGCGACCCGGAACACCTGCGCGGCCATCGTGGTGTGCAGGTCCTCGCCGGACTCGAACGCGGCCAGCAGCGTCGGGTCCTGCGACAGGTGCGCCATGACGCGCAGTTCGAGCTGGCCGTAGTCGGCCGTCATCAGCGACTCGAACCCGGCGCCGGGCAGGAACGCGCGGCGGATGCGCCGGCCCTCCTCCGTCCGGATGGGGATGACCTGCAAATTCGGTTCGATGGACGAGAGCCGCCCGGTCGCCGCGACCGTCTGCTGGAACGTGGTGTGGATGCGGCCGTCCGCGCCGATCTCCCTGATCAGCCCGGCCACGGTCGTGCGCAGCCGCGCCTGGTCGCGGTGCCGCAGCAGGATCTCCGGGAGGCCGTTGTCGGTCTGGGTGGCGAGCCAGGTCAGCGCGTCCACGTCGGTGGAGTGCCCGGACTTGATCTTCTTCGTCTTCGGCAGCCCCAGCTCGCCGAACAGCACCTCCTGGAGCTGCTTGGTCGAGCCCGGGTTGAAGGGGTGCCCGGCGATGTCGGCGGCGTCGTCGGCGGCGCGCTCCATCGCGGCGGCGAAGTGCTTCTCCAGCTCGTCCAGCAGGCCCGCGTCGACGTGGACGCCCGCGCGCTCGGCGCGGGCCAGCAGGCCGGACAGCGGCAGTTCGACGTCGCGGAGCACCTCGTCCATGCCGGTGGACGCGAGGTCGGCGGTGAACTTCCCGGCCAGGTCGAGGACGGCGCGGGCGTTCAGCATCAGCCCGGCCGCGCCCTCGGTCGGCGGGCGGCGGCCCAGGTGGCGTCCGGCGAGGTCGGCGATGCCGTAGGCGGCGAGGCCCGGCAGGAGCAGGTACGCGGCCATCGCGGTGTCGGTGGCGACGCCGTCGAGGCGCCAGCCGCGCTCGCCGATGACGCGCAGCAGCGACTTCACGTCGTGCAGCGCCTTCGGGCGGCCGGGGTCGGCCAGCCAGCCCGCGAACGCGCGCTCGTCGTCCGCGGTGAGCCGGGACGGCTCGAACGACGCGGCGTGGTCGTCGCCGGTCGCGAGGGCGATCCGGGTGATGTCGCCCGCGCCGCGCACCCACGTGTAGTCGGCGGCGAGCCCGGTCAGCCCTGTCGCGCGGGCCTCCAGCCAGGCCGCCAGCTCGCCCGGCTCCAGCTCGCGGCCCTCGATCGTCTCCGGTTCGGCGGCCTCCGCGGGACGGCCGCCGCCCGGGTCGGCGGCGAAGAGGCGCTGGCGGAGGCTGGCGTTGCGGAATTCCAGCTCGTCCAGCAGGGACGTGAACGCGGACATGTCGTAGGGCCGCCGCCGCAGATCGCCGAGTTCGACCGGCAGGTCCAGGTCGCGGACGAGCTCGGTCAGCCGCCGGTTCAGCCGCACGGTGTCGGCCGCGGCGCGCAGCTTCTCGCCCGCCTTGCCCTTCACCTCGTCCGCGCGGTCCAGCAGCGCGGCGAGGGAGCCGAACTCGCGCACCCACTTCGCGGCCGTCTTCTCGCCGATGCCGGGGATGCTCGGCAGGTTGTCGGACGGGTCGCCGCGCAGCGCCGCGAAGTCCGGGTACTGCGCCGGGGTCAGCCCGTACTTCTCCTCGACGGCGGCGGGCGTGTAGCGGATCATCTCCGCGGCCGTCCGGTAGAAGTACAGGACGGTGACGTCGTCGCTGACGAGCTGGAGCACGTCCCGGTCGCCGGTGACGATCAGCACCTGGAGGCCGTCCGCCTCGGCCCGGACGGTCAGGGACGCGATGATGTCGTCGGCCTCGTAGCCGGGCGCGCGCAGCACGGGCATGCTCATCGCGGCGAGGAACCGGTCGAGGATCTCCAGCTGGCTGCCGAACTCGTCCGGCGACTTCGCCCGCCCGGCCTTGTACTCGGGGAACGCCTCGGTGCGGAACGTCCGGCGCGACACGTCGAACGCGACGGCCGCGTGCGTCGGGCGCTCGTCGCGCAGCGCGTTGGCCAGCATGTTCGCGAACCCGTACACGACGTTCGTGGGCTGACCCGCGGTGGTGCTGAAGTTCTCGACGGGGAGCGCGTAGAACGCCCGGTAGGCCAGCGAGTGGCCGTCCAGGAGCAGCAGGCGGGGCCGGTCTTCCATGGTCACATCCTGGCACCTGGGTACGACGGCATGAAACGACCGGACGAGGTGTTAGGGCTGCACATGACCAAGACCCAACTGGGGCGCATCGGCATCTGGCGCCCGTGGAACCAGCTCGACCCGGCGCTGGCCGAGGAGGTCGAGGACCTCGGCTACGGCGCGATCTGGGTCGGGGGCTCACCGACCGGGGACCTGGAGGACGTCGAACGCCTGCTGGCCGCGACCGACCGCATCGTCGTCGCGACCGGCATCGTGAACATGTGGAAGACGCCGGCCGAGGAGGTCGCGGCGTCCTACCACCGGCTCGACGACGCGTACGGCGGGCGGTTCCTGCTCGGCGTCGGCATCGGCCATCCGGAGCGGACGCGCGAGTACCGCAGCCCGTACGAGACGATCGTCCGCTACCTCGACGGCCTGGACGCCGGGAACGTCCCCGCCGAGGGGCGCGTGCTCGCCGCGCTCGGGCCGAAGGTGCTGCGGCTGGCGGCGGAGCGCGCCGCGGGCGCCCACCCGTACCTGACCACGCCCGACCACACGCGCGTCGCACGGGAGGCGCTCGGCGGCGGGCCGCTGCTCGTCCCGGAGCACAAGGTCGTGCTCGACCCCGATCCCGTCCGCGCCCGCGCGCTGGGCCGGCGGACGCTCCAGCACTATCTCGGGCTCGGGAACTACGTCGCCAGCTTCAAGCGCTTCGGCTTCACCGACGCCGACGTGGCGGACGGCGGCAGCGACGCGCTCGTGGACGCGGTCATCGCGCACGGCGACGCGGACGCGGTGGCGGCGCGGCTGATGGGCCATCTGGACGCGGGCGCCGATCAGGTGGCCGTCCAGGTGCTGACCGAGCCCGGCGGCGATCCGCTTCCCGCTCTGCGCTCGCTCGCCGAGACCCTGCCGCTGCGCTAAAGAACCGCTGCCGCGCTGAAAGAAATCGAGGGACGCGCCCGGCCTGCGGGCGCGTCCCCCAAAGCGGAACCGGCTGGCTTACCGGGTCGCGTAGTGGCCGATCTGGTCGGGCAGGGCGCGCCTGGCGGGCGCGTGCCGCCGGACGAACTCGTTGCCGTTGACCGTCAGGGTGCTGAGGGCGAACGCCTGGGTGACCGCGGCGGCGCCGTCGATCATCTGGTCGAAGCCCTTGAGGTCGACGTTCCCGTAGGTGTCGCAGGCCGAGTGGTAGCACGGGTCGTACGCCTTGCCGGCCGTGCCGCCGTACACCTTGGCCTGCTCGGCCGTCTTGATGCCCTCGGCGCCGGTGAACAGGCCGCCGGCGGGGATGCCCACGGTGATGAAGGCGTTGTAGTCCGACCGCCCGTTGAACGGCGACTGGTCGCTGGCCAGCTTCTTGCTCGCGAAGTGGTCGTGGAACGCCTTCTCGATCGCGCCGGACCCCGCGGGCGGCGGGACGGTGCTGCCGCCGGTGCTGTTGTCGCCGTCGTAGACGAACCGCACGAAGTTCGGCGAGCCGATCATGTCGAAGTTGAGGTTGAGCGCGATCTTGTTCCGCTCGGCCTCGGGGAGGTTGTCCACGTAGTACTGCGAGCCGAGCAGGCCCTCTTCCTCGGCGCCCCAGAACGCGAACCGCACCTTGTTGTGGAGCTGCTTGGGCTTGAGCTTGCCGATCTGCTTGGCCATCTCCAGCAGCGCCGCGGTGCCCGACCCGTTGTCGTTGATGCCGGGGCCCTCGGCGACGCTGTCGTTGTGGGCGCCGACGACCACGACGTTGTCGGCCCGTCCGCGCTCGGTGTCGGCGATGACGTTGGCGGCCGTGCGCTTCTGGGTGAACGTGTCGGTCTTGACCTTCAGCGTCACGCCGCCGTTCTGCGCCTGCTGGACCAGCGCCTTGCCGACCGCGTTGGTCGGGCCGACCACCGGGACGCCGTACGGCTTGCCGAGCGTGCCCGCGACCGGACCCGGCTGGTCGGGCAGCTGGTAGATGACGACGGCGGCCGCGCCGGCGGCGATCGCGTTGTCGGACTTGACGGAGAAGAAGCACCCGCCGCGCTGGATCAGCGCGATGTTGCCCTTGGGGAAGCCCGCGAAGTCATCGGCCTCGCACCCGCTGCCCAGGCCGGTCGCGCCCGGGTCGACGGGGCTCGCGGCGGCGGTGACGTCGCCGGCGCCGGAGTACTGCAGGCTCTGGAAGTCGGTTCCCGGCACGAACGTCTTCGGCTCGGGCGCGGTCTGGGCGAAGGAGGGTTCGGAGACCTCCTGCCAGAAATCGAACTCGAACTGCTGGACCGTCGGGCTGTATCCGGCCCGTTTCAGCTGGTCCGCAAGGTACTTCACAGTGATCACGTTGCCGGGTAGTCCGGCGGCCCTGTTGCCGCCGTTGGCGTCCGAGATCTTCTGCAGGTTGTTCTGGTGATGTCGGACGTTCTTCAGTGTGACGAGGTCGGCCAGCGCCGGATTGTTCGGCGCCGCCAGGACCGGGCCCGCCGCCAGCGTGGTCGCGGCGAGGGACAGCCCGAGAAGCGTTGCTAGCGCGGCTCTGCGCATGACTCGGTCTCCGTTGGTGGGGGGACGAAGCATGCCGCAGCCTTGCACGACGACATTTCGCACAACAAGCCACAACTCTCACATATCGCGGCCAACATCGGCCTTGAAAGAATTCAGAAAGTAAGCGCGAGATCGCCGTCCGCACACGGAATGGGCCCGACTTGTCCGAAATCGGTTCGGCCTCTGGCTTTCCCCACGTCAGCGTCTATAGGCTCCGTGCACTTCGGTGATGACCGATATACGCATGGGAGTGACCAGTGTCGAAGTCGGAGGCAGCAGGCTCGCCGCGCGGCCGGTCGCGCACGTATCCGATCTGGCGGAGGATCGCGCTGCTCCTCGCGGTGCCGCTGACCGCGCTGTTCGTGCAGTGGGGGATGCCGGCCGCCGTCACGGTGTCCAACGCGCTGCAGCGGTTCGACTTCGCGACCGTGTACAACAACGTCGCGACGCCGGCCACGAAGGTGACCGAGACGCTGCAGGAGGAGCGGGCCGGCGCCGTCCAGTTCCTGCACCGGTTCAAGATCGCGGACCGGCAGCGCTTCGGCGAACTGGTGGCCAGGACCGACGCGGCGGTCGCCGCGTTCCGCAAGCAGGCCCTGTCGTCCGACACCAGGGGCGCGATGGACGACGTCATGACCACGCGGGTGCGCAAGCTCAGCGACGCCTACAACCACCTCATCACGCTGCGGGAGCGGGTCGGCATCGGCGGCACCACGCCGCTCGGCGCCATCGAGGGGTACAGCCAGGTCGCCGACATCACGATCCGCCTGCTGACCACGCTGGTGAGCGTCGACGACAGGACCGTCTACCTGCACACGACCTCGCTGCTGCACAACTTCTGGGCCCGCGAGTTCATGCTGCGCGAGCACGCGCTGCTGTCCACGCTGGGCGCCGGCCAGATGAGCGCCAGCAACCGCGCGGCGTTCGCCGCCTGGTCGGAGGCCCGCATCCAGTACTTCGAGCTGGGCCGCGCGCAGGCCACTGGCGAGATCGAACAGATCATGTACGATCTTGCGAACTCGGGGGAGTTCACTGCGTATACGACGCTGGAGAACAATGTCGTGAACAACGGCATCGTCCCCGACCCCGCCGAGTGGCGCGGCGCGATCGGCGCGCTGTCGCCGAAGTGGTCGAAGGACGCCGCGACGGCCGAGTCCGTGGTGAACAACAACGACGTCAAGCCCGCCGGAAACCGGATCATGCTCCAGTTCTTCGTGATCGGCGTGGTCGGGCTGCTGGGCGTGATCGCCTCGGTGATCCTCTCGCTGCTGTTCGCGCGGCGGCTCAGCGCCGAGCTGCGCGAGCTGCAGCAGTCGGCGCAGCGGCTGGCGAACGAGCGGCTGCCGCGGGTCGTGGCCCGGCTGCGCCGCGGCGAGCAGGTGGACGTGGAGGCCGAGTCGCCGCCGCCGAAGACCGGACGGACGAAGGAGGTCGCCCTGGTCGGCGAGGCGTTCGGCACCGTCCAGCGGACCGCGGTCGCCACCGCGGTCGCCGAGTCGGACCTGCGCGCGAGCATCAACCGGGTCTTCATCAACCTGTCCTGGCGCAGCCAGTCGCTGCTGCACAGGCAGCTCAGGCTGCTCGACCAGATGGAGCGGCGGGCCGCCGGCCCCGACGAGCTCGAGGACCTGTTCCGGCTCGACCACCTCACCACCCGCATGCGCCGGCACGCCGAGGGCCTGGTCATCCTCGCCGGGTCGCCGACCGCCCGGGCCTGGGACCATCCGGTCGCCGCCGAGGACGTGGTCCGCGCCGCGGTCGCCGAGATCGAGGACTACACGCGGGTGGAGCTCACCGGCACCGCGTCGGTCGCCGTGACCGGCGACGTCGTCGCCGACATCATCCACCTGCTCGCCGAGCTGATCGAGAACGCGGCCGTGTTCTCCCCGCCCACCACCGAGGTGACGGTCAAGGTCGAGACCGTCGCCAACGGCCTCGCGGTCGAGGTCATCGACCGCGGCATCGGCCTGCACCCCGACGAGCTGGACGAGCTCAACCTGCGGCTGGAGGGCGGCGGCGAGTTCGACCTGATCGACACCGAGCGCCTCGGCCTGTTCGTCGTCGCGCGGCTGGCCGCCAGGCACGGCGTCAAGGTGTCGCTGCAGCCGTCCGCGTACGGCGGCACGACCGCGGTCGTCCTGATCCCGCACGCGCTGGTCACGATGGACGACGACCTGGCGCGCGGCGGCCCGATCCCGGGGACGGCCCGCACGATGGTCGCCGCGATGGCCGCCGGCGACGGGCGCCAGCGGCTCGGCCGCCCAGCCCGCCCGGCGATCCCGGCCGCGATCGTCCAGCCGCAGTCGGACGAGACGCAGGACGACCCCCGGGACGAGCCGCCCGCCGGGCCGCCGCCGATCGTGACGTCGCCGTCGCCCACGCTCGACCAGCCCGCGCCGTGGTTCGACGACAACTCTTCCCCATACGAGTACGAGCAGGCCGCACCGTACGAGCAGAACACGCCTCAGTACGACGCGCCTCAGTACGAGACGCCCCACTACGAACGGACTCCTTCGCTCGACCCGCCCACCGTCGCGTTCGAGCGGCCCGCGGTGTCGTTCGGCCAGGCCGCGCCGTCCGGCCCGGCCGGGCCGCACGGCGACCGTCCCCGGCCGCCCGGCGGCGGCGAGGAGCCGGCCGACGTGGAGTCCAGCGAGGTCACCGGCAGGCTGCCGCGGCGCGTGCGCCAGAGCAGCCTCGCCCCGCAGTTGCGCCGGGGGGCCGCCCCCCAGCGCGCCGAGCCCGCCGAGGTCGCCGTGCCGGACGACGACTTCGACGAGCCCAGCCCGGAACTCAGCCGCGCCCTCATGTCCTCACTACAGTCGGGATGGTTGCGCGGCAGGGTCATGGACGACGAACCGGAAGAACCCGGTCCACGCGATGAATGGGGGGAACGATGACGCAGCAGGGCCATGCGTCCGGCGAGCTCGACTGGCTGCTCGAAGACCTGGTGCAGCGGGTCGGCGAGGTCCATCAGGCCGTCCTGCTGTCCAGGGACGGCCTGGTGATGGGCGCCTCGAGCGGGGTCACCCGCAAGGACGCCGAGTTCCTCGCGGCGCTGTCGTCGGGGTTCCACAGCCTCGCCAACGGCGCCCGCGAGCACTTCAAGGCCAAGCAGGTGCGGCAGACGGTCGTCGAGCTCGACGGCCTGCTGTTCTTCGTCATGCCGGCGGGCAACGGGAGCTGCCTGGCGGTGCTGAGCGACGCCGGCGGCAACGCCGGGCTCGTCGCCTACGAGACGACCATGCTGATCAAGCGGGTCCGGCGGCATCTGGCGACGTCGCCGCGCGCCGCGGCCGAGGCTCAGGATCCGACGCTGCGTACGGGCGCCTCGGGCTGAGGCCGCCGTGGAGACCCCGAGAGAGCGCTGGGTCGGGCTGGACGCGGGCCCGATCGTCCGGCCGTACGCGGTGACCCGGGGACGCACCCGTCCCCGGGGGA
Organism: Actinomadura sp. 1N219; assembly: GCF_044326405.1. Taxonomy (NCBI): domain Bacteria; kingdom Bacillati; phylum Actinomycetota; class Actinomycetes; order Streptosporangiales; family Thermomonosporaceae; genus Actinomadura; species Actinomadura sp. 1N219. Next base: position 382,385 of record NZ_JBIRAY010000003.1, read on the forward strand.
TCGTCATCGACCTGGTGACGATCCTCGTCGCCACCGGCCGGACGCCCGGCGACCGGGTGTGGCTGTCGCGCGAGCAGCGGCGGCTGCTGGAGCTCTGCCGGCAGCCGTCCACGCCCGCCGACCTCGCCTCGGAGATCGACCTGCCGTTCCGCGTCGTGCAGATCCTCCTGGAGGACCTGCACCAGTACGGACTGATCGAGGAGACGACCCGCACCGAGCAGCCCGACCGCCCCGACCCTCGAATCCTGATGAGAGTGCTCGATGAACTTCGCCGCCTCTGACCGCGCTTCGGGCGAACCCCGGGGGGGCTGGGAACCCGCTCCCAGGAACGAGCCCGCAATGCCGATGTCAGCTCCCCTTCCCGCCCCGCCGATGTCACCCCCGATGCCACCGCCGATGTCACCGGCCATGCCGCCGTCAGTCGCGCCGTCGGGGGCGCCGTACGGGCAGGACGTCGACGTCCCGCTGCACACGCTGAAGATCCTGGTGGCCGGCGGCTTCGGGGTCGGCAAGACGACGCTCGTCGGGTCGGTCAGCGAGATCCGCCCGCTGCGCACGGAGGAGACGCTCACCGACGCGTCCGTCGGCGTGGACGACCTCGGCGGCGTCGAGCGGAAGACGACCACGACCGTCGCGATGGACTTCGGGCGGCTGACGTTCTCCGGCGGCGTCCGGCTCTACCTGTTCGGGACGCCGGGCCAGGAGCGGTTCTGGTTCATGTGGGACCAGATCTCCTACGGCGCGGTCGGCGCGATCGTGCTGGTCGACACGCGGCGGCTCACCACGAGCTTCGCGTCCATCGACTTCTTCGAGCAGCGGCGGATCCCGTTCGTCATCGCCGCCAACGTGTTCGACGGCGCCCGCCGCTACCGGGTCGAGGAGATCCGGGACGCGCTGGACGTCGACCCGGACGTCCCGATCCTGCTGTGCGACGTCCGGCACCGGGACACGGCGAAGGGCGTCCTCGTCGCGCTGGTCGAGCACGCCCTCCAGTCGTCGCGGCGCTGACCCCGGCCCACGCGCCGGGGACGGCGGCCGGCCGGGCGGCGTTACTGTTGGGGGCGCGAAAGGAGCCGCCCATGCCCGCCACCCGCCAGCTGCCCACCCCCGAGGCCGAGGACCTGATCGCGCTGACCCGCGAGATCGCGGCGAAGGAGCTGGCGCCGCGGGCCGCCGACGCCGAGCGCACCGGGACGTTCCCGCGCGAGGTGTTCACGACGCTGGGCCGGGCCGGGCTGCTGACGCTGCCGTATCCGGAGGAGTTCGGCGGCGGCGACCAGCCGTACGAGATCTACCTCCAGGCCCTTGAGGAGATCGGCGCGGCCTGGGCGAGCGTCGGCGTGGGCGTCAGCGTCCACGCGCTGTCCTGCTTCCCGCTGTTCGCCTACGGGACGGCCGAGCAGCGCGCCCGCTGGCTTCCCGACCTGCTGTCCGGCGAGCGGCTCGGCGCGTACTGCCTGTCGGAGGCGCACGCGGGCTCCGACCCTGCGGCGATGCGGGCCAGGGCCGTCCGGGACGGCGACTCCTACGTCCTCAACGGCGCGAAGGCGTGGACGACGCACGGCGGCAAGGCCGACTTCTACACCGTCATGGCCCGCACGTCGGACGACGGCGCGCGCGGCATCTCCTGCTTCCACGTCCCCGCGGGCACGCCCGGCCTGGAGTTCGACCGGCCCGAGGACAAGATGGGCCTGATGGGGTCGACGACCGCGACCGTCCGTTTCGTGGACGCCCGCGTCCCGGCCGGCAACCTCATCGGCCGCGAGGGCGAGGGCCTGACGATCGCGCTCGCCGGCCTCGACGCCGGACGGCTCGGCATCGCCGCCGTCGCCACCGGCCTCTCCCAGGGCGCGCTCGACACGGCCGTCGCCTACGCCAAGGAGCGGGAGGCGTTCGGCCGCGCGATCATCGAGCACCAGGGCCTGGCGTTCGTGCTCGCCGACATGGCCGCCGCGGTCGAGTCGGCGCGCGCCACCTACCTGTCGGCGGCGCGGCTCAAGGACGCGGGCCGCCCCTACGGCCGGGAGGCGTCGATCGCCAAGCTGGTCGCCACCGACAACGCGATGAAGGTGACGACGGACGCCGTCCAGGTCCTCGGCGGCGCCGGCTACACCCGCGACTTCCCCGTCGAGCGGTTCATGCGCGAGGCCAAGGTCATGCAGATCTTCGAGGGCACGAACCAGATCCAGCGCCTGGTGATCTCCCGCCACCTCGCCCGCTGAGCAGGCCGGAGGAGGCGGAGCGGATGGCCCCACCCGGCGAGTTCGGCACGGCGAGCGCCCGGTCGCTGCTGCTGACGGTGCTGGGCGAGTTCGTCCTCCCCGGCGGCGGGCCGGTCTGGACGGCGGCGCTGCTGCGGGCGCTCGGGCTGCTCGGCGCGGAGGAGAAGGCCGTCCGGCAGGCGCTCGCCCGCAGCGCCGCCGACGGCTGGATCGCCGGTGAGCGCCGCGGACGGCGCACCGCCTGGCGGCTGACGCCGTCCGGGGTGCGGCTCCTCACCGACGGCGCCGAGCGCATCTGCGGCTTGGGGCGACCCGGCGGCGACTGGGACGGGCAGTGGCTGGTGGTCCTCGCCACCGTCCCGGAGACCAGCCGCAAACTCCGCCACATGCTGCGCACGCGGCTGGCCTGGAACGGTCTCGGGAACCTCTCCCCCGGCGTGTGGGTCAGCCCGCATCCGGGACGGGAGCCCGAGGTGCGCGAGGTCCTCGCCGAGATCGGCGTCGCGGGCACGTCCACGCTGTTCGCCGGGCGGCTCGGCGACCTGTCCGAGGCGCGGCGCGTGGCCCGGCAGGCGTGGGACCTGGACGCGATCCAGCCCGCCTACGACGACTTCGCCGACGCCGTCCGCGAGCTGTGCCCCGCCGGCGATCCCGGGACGTTCGCCGCGCACACCCGGCTCGTCCAGGAATGGCGCCGGTTCCCGTTCCTCGACCCGGGGCTCCCGGCGGAGCTGCTGCCGGACGGCTGGAGCGGCTTCCGGGCGTCCGCGCTCTTCCACGAGCGCCACGCCGCGTGGCGTCCCGCCGCCGAGCGCCAGTGGAAGGCGATGGCGGACGGCTGACCCCGCGCCGGTGGTGTAGGAGGCGCGCCGCGGGGAAGTCGGAGAAGGTCGCCGCCGCGGTCGGGAGGTCTGGGATGGGCAGCTTGGTGGGACGGAACCTGCTCGCCGGAGCCGAACCCGATATCGCCGCGGACGCGGCTCGTCCCAACCCGGCCGCCGATGCTGGCCATCCCGACCCGCCGCCCAGGATGGGCTTCTTCACCGACACGTCCGTGTGCATCGGGTGCAAGGCGTGCGAGGTGGCCTGCAAGGAATGGAACGCGGTGCCCGAGGACGGCCTGGAGTTCACCGGCATGTCCTACGACAACACGCAGGGGCTCGGCGCCGACACCTGGCGGCACGTCGCGTTCATCGAGCAGAACAAGCCGATGGGCAACGCCGAGACCGGCGCGGACGGTGCGCAGGACTTCCGGTGGCTGATGGCGTCCGACGTCTGCAAGCACTGCACGCACGCCGCCTGCCTGGACGTCTGCCCCACCGGTTCGCTGTTCCGCACCGAGTTCGGCACGGTCGTCGTCCAGGAGGACATCTGCAACGGGTGCGGGTACTGCATTCCCGCGTGCCCGTACGGGGTCATCGACCAGCGCAAGGGCGACGGCCGGGCGTGGAAGTGCACGCTGTGCTACGACCGGATCGGCGCGGACATGGAACCGGCGTGCGCGAAGGCGTGCCCGACCGACTCCATCCAGTACGGACCGCTCGACGAGCTGCGCGAGCGGGCCGCCCTGCGCGTCGACCAGCTGCACGACCTCGGCGTCGACGACGCCCGCCTGTACGGCCACGACCCGGACGACGGCGTCGGCGGCGACGGCGCGTTCTTCCTGCTGCTGGACGAGCCCGAGGTGTACGGGCTGCCGCCGGACCCGGTCGTCACGACCCGCGACCTGCCGTCCATGTGGAGGCACGCGGGCGCGGCGGCGGCCGCGATGCTCGGCGGGCTCGCCGCCGTCTTCGCCGTCCACGGCCGCGCGGGAGGCCGGCGATGAGCACATCGGACGTCGGCAAGGACGGCATGAGCGGTGAACGTCCAGGCCGGGAGGCGCAGATCGGCGGGGGCCTGCGGCGGCGCGGCCGGAGGCGCGGCAGGCACCGGGGCGAGAAGGCGATGGTGCCGGACGCCGAGTTCACCTCCTACTACGGCAAGCCGATCCTTAACCCGCCGGTCTGGAAGGCGTCCGACGTCGCCGCGTACTTCTTCCTCGGCGGCCTCGCCGGGGCGGGTTCGGTGCTGGCGGCGGGCGCGCACCTCACCGGGCGTCCCGTCGCGGCGCGGGCGTTGAAGATCTCGTCGGTGGCCGCGCTCGGCGGGTCCACGGCCGCGCTGATCCACGACCTCGGACGGCCCGAGCGGTTCGCCAACATGCTGCGGGTGATGAAGCCGACGTCGCCGATGAGCATGGGGTCGTGGCTGCTGGCCGCCTACGGCCCGGCGGCGGGCGCGGCGGCCGTCCTGGACGTCACCGGCCTCTTCCCGCGCCTCGGCGGGGCGGCCACGATCGGAGCCGCCGCGCTGGGCCCGGCCGTCTGCACCTACACCGCCGTCCTGGCCGCCGACACGGCCGTGCCCGCCTGGCATGAGGCGCACCGCGAGCTGCCGTTCGTGTTCGCAGGTTCGGCGGTGGCGGCCGCGTCCGGCATGGCCCTGATCGCGGCCCCGCCCCGCGAGACCGGGCCGATGCGCACCGCGGCGGTGCTCGGCGCGGCGCTGGAGCTGGCGGCCGCCAAACTGCTGGAGCGTCGAGCCGGACTGGCCGCCGAGCCGTACAAGGAGGGCAAGGCCGGCCGGTTCGTGCGCGCGGGCGAGATCCTGTCGGCAGCGGGCACCGCCGGGGGCGTCCTGCTCGGCGGGCGCGTCCCGTCCGGTCGGCGCGGCCGTGCGGCGGCGGCGCTCAGCGGGGCGGCGCTCCTGGCGGGCTCGGCCTGCACGCGCTTCGGCGTGTTCCACGCCGGGATCCAGTCGGCGCGCGACCCCAAGTACACGGTGATTCCGCAACGGGAGCGGCTCAGGGCCGCAGGTGGATAGGCTGGCCCCTCACCGCAGGCGCAGGAGAGGGGCCGTCCCGTGCCCGGTCAGGCCGCCGAGCGAACGCTGATCATCGAAGCCGCGTACCGGTGCCTCGCCGACGCGCAGGGCGCGCCCGTGTCCATCACCGAGATCCTGACCGCGGCGGGCCTGTCGACCCGCGCGTTCTACCGGCAGTTCGAGTCCAAGGACGCGCTGCTGCTGGCGATGTTCCGGCGCGACGGCGGCCGGGTGATGGCCGAGCTCCGCGAGCTCGCCGCGGCCGCCGCGTCCCCGGCCGAGGCGCTGGGCGCGCTGATCGCGGGGATGCTCGGCATCACCGCCGACGAGCAGCGCCGCGCGCGCGTCGTGGCGCTCACGTCCGGCGACGCGACCCGCGCCCGGGGCTACGCCGGGGAGCGCGGGCGCGTCATCGCCGAACACGAGGCGATCATCGCCGGGATCCTCGCGGCCGGCCGGGCGGACGGCTCGTTCCCGTGGGCCGACCCCGGCCCCGACGCGCGGTTCGTCCGCGCGGCGCTCGGCCAGGCGTTCGAGGACCAGATGGCGGGGACGGCCGAGGCCACCGCCGCCGAGGCGGCGGCCCAGATCACGAGGTTCGCGCTGCGGGCCCTGGGCGCGCACCCGCCCGGCTGATCAGGCCGCGGACTCGTCCCGGGCCTCCTGGGCCTTCGCGGCCTTCGCTGCCGGACGCCAGAAGACGGCCAGCAGGAGCGCCGCGCCGATGCCGCCCGCGAGCGCGCTGATCGCGAAGCCCGTCCAGCCGGAGAGGTCGTCGGACACCCCGAGCGCCCGGTCGAGGGACACCGCGCCGCCGCCGAGCGCCCCGGCCGCGCACGCCACCATGATGATCATCACGACGTACTCGTAGCCCTGGCCGGGCCGGAAGATGAAGAAGCCGTTGCGCAGGTGCGCGGTGACGAACGCGACCGCCATCGTGCCGACCGCGCCCGCCGCGGCGAGCGGGGTGAGCAGCCCGAGCAGCAGCAGGACGCCCGCGCCGAGCTCGGTGCCGGTGGCCATCAGCGCGTGCAGGCGACCCGGCCGCAACCCCATCGACTCGAACCAGCCCGCGGTGCCCTCGATCTTGCCGCCGCCGAACGCGTGGTTCCAGCCGTGGGCGACGAGCGTGCCGCCGACGGACACCCGCAGGATGAGGGACGCGATGTCGGCGCCCGCCGCGTCCACTGCCATGAGCGGCCCCTTTCCGGCTCGGGGAGGTGACGTCCCCCCGTGCATTGACCCCCGACAACGTACAGGGCGGCCGAATACCGGACGAACCGTGGGGCAGATCACAGGAGTCACGCTCTGGATCGCGTCACATTTCGGGGTGCTCGGCGCATCTTCTGTTCGGGCGCCCCTCCGGAGGCGGCGCCCGGGGAGCGGAGAGCTTGGGAGGCGGCATGGGCACCGAGCCACGGCGGTTCGACCTGACGATGCTGTACGCCGCGTACGACGCCTTCCGCCGCCACACGGCCCGGCTGGAGGCCGCGGCGGGCGCGGACGGCCCGCTCGCCGATGCGGCGGTCAGGAACGGCTGGGCCCTGTTCAAGTTCCACTGGCACGTCCAGGACATCGCGGAGAAGCGCACCCTGTGGACGGTCATGTACGCCAAGGAACCGGACCCTGAGCCGAGCGGCGGCGGAAGGCGGCTGGGAGTCGTCCTGGACGCGATGGCACTGCGCGCGCTGCGCGTCGTCCCGATGATGGACGGAGTGGACGCGGCGCTGGAGCACCGAGACCGCGCGATGTTCGCCCGGTACGCGCGGGACCTCCACGCCGCCGTGGACACGCTCCTGGAGTTCAAGGAGTCGAACGTCCTCCCGCTGATCCCGGACACGCTCACCGCGTTCGAGTGGGGCACGTTCGACGTCGAGTTCCGCGGCGAGCTGGGCCTGCGCGGGCTCGGCGTGTTCCTGCCGTGGCTGCTGGACGGCGCGCCCGACCCCACCCGCCGCGCGGTGCTGCGGCTGCTGCCGCCGCCGATCCGGGTCGTCTACCGGGCGCGCTGGCGGCCCCGCTACCGGCGGCGGCACCGACCGGCCGTGCACGCCGGCTGAGCCCGCCGGCCGAGCCCACGCCGGCCCGGACAGGCGGTGTGACGCGGTCCACATCGCGGGATGTCACATTCTCCTGCCCTAGCCGGTCTTATGCGCAGAGGCGCATGTGTCCGACGGCGACGAGAGGACGTTGACGATGGCGGAGAATCCGGCGGCCGGCGGCCGGCCCGGCGCGCGGCCGGGCGGGCGGGCACCATCGAAGCTCGTGGACGGATCCGCGCGGGCCGTCGACGAGCGGTTCGGCACGAACGGCTTCGTCCGCAAGGCCATGCGCAAGGCGTTCCCGGACCAGTGGACCTTCCTGCTCGGCGAGATCGCGATGTACTCGTTCGTGGTCATCCTGCTGACCGGGGTGTACCTCACGCTGTTCTTCAAGCCGAGCATGCACGAGGTCATCTACAACGGCTCCTACACGAAGCTGCAGGGCGTGAAGATGAGCGAGGCGTACGCGTCCACGCTCGAGATCAGCTTCGACGTGCGGGGCGGGCTGCTCGTCCGGCAGATGCACCACTGGTCGACGCTGATCTTCATGGCGGCGATCCTCATCCACATGCTGCGGAACTTCTTCACCGGCGCGTTCCGCAAGCCGCGCGAGCTGAACTGGCTGATCGGCATCCTCATGTTCATCCTGGTGATGCTGAACGGGCTGTTCGGCTACTCGCTGCCGGACGACCTGCTGTCGGGCACCGGACTGCGGATCCTGGAGGGCGTGCTCGCGGCCATCCCGCTGGTCGGCACCTACGCGGTGATGTTCGTGTTCGGCGGCGAGTATCCGGGGACCGACATCATCCCGCGGCTGTACATCGTCCACGTGCTGCTGATCCCGGGCATCCTCGCCGCGCTGATCCCGCTGCACGCGATCGTGCTGACGTGGCGGCAGACGCACACGCAGTTCCCCGGCAAGGGGAGCTCGAACACGACCGTCCGCGGGTACCCGTTCTTCCCGGTGTTCATCGCCAAGACCACCGCGTTCTTCCTGTGGGTGATCGGCGTGACGGCCCTGCTGGCGGCGTTCTTCCAGATCAACCCGGTCTGGCTGTTCGGCCCGTACGACCCGGGCGCGATCAGCTCCGGGTCGCAGCCGGACTGGTACATGGGCTGGCTGGAGGGCGCGCTGCGGACCATGCCGGGCTGGGAGATCAACGCGTGGGGCCACACGGTCACGATGAGCGTGGTCGTCCCGGCGCTGGTGGTGCCGGGGCTGCTGTTCACCGGCCTCGCCGTCTACCCGTTCCTGGAACGCTGGGTGACGGGCGACCACGAGATCCACCATCTGCTCGACCGTCCGCGCGACGTCCCGGCGCGCACGGGCATCGGCGTCGCGGGCGTGGTGTTCTTCGGGATGCTCTGGCTGGCGGGCGGCAACGACGTCCTCGCCGAGCGGTTCCACATCTCGCTGTTCGCGACGACGTGGTTCTTCCGCTTCGCGATCATCCTCGGGCCGATCATCGGCTACATCGTCGCCTACCGGATCTGCGTCGGGCTGCAGCGCCGCGACCTCGGCGTCGCCGCGCACGGGCTGGAGACCGGCGTCATCCGCATGTCGCCGGACGGGAAGTTCAGCGAGGTCGAGCGGCCGATGACGGACGAGGCGATCGCCGCGATCACCGACCCGCGTCCGGCCGTGGCGGTCCCGCTGGACGTGCCGCCGCCGATCGAGGGCGTGGAGAGCCCGCGCGCCCGCAGCAGTGTGAAGCGGGTGCGCGCGGCGCTGAACCGCCGGTTCCGGGCCGATCTGGTGGCCGTCCCGGAGCGGCATCCGGACGAGGACGGCAACGGCCACGCGATCACCGAGGGAGAGTCGGAGTCCGTTTCGCGCCGGTGAGGCCGGTCAGGCAGGACAGGCCGGTCAGGCCGGTCAGCGCTCGAAGAGGACGCGGATGACGGGACGGGCCGCCGCCACGGGGTCGTCGCCGACGCCGGACAGCGCGCCGCTCAGCCAGAGGTGCGCGAAGCCGTGCACGATCGACCAGGCGGCGAGCCCGGCCGTCCGCTCGTCCTCGGGGCGGTCGCCCGCCGCGAGGCCGCGGACGCCCGCGGCGAGGACCCGGTCGGCGCGGTCGCGGGCGGCGGCGACGTCCGGGTCGTCGGCGCGGTAGAGCGCCGGCGTGAACATCACCTCGAAGTACGCCCGGTGCTCGACGGCGAAGCGGACGTAGGCGAGGCCCACGTCGTGCAGGTCGTCGCCGGCGGCTTCGAGCGCGTCCGCGAACCGGGTGTAGCCCTCGGCGGCGACGGCGGTGAGCAGGCCCGCCTTGTCGCCGAAGTGGTGGGCGGGCGCGGCGTGCGAGACTCCGGCGCGGCGGGCGAGCTGGCGGAGGCTCCACGCGGCCGCGCCCTGCTCGGCGATCGCCTCGACGGCGGCGTCCAGGACGGCCCTGCGCAGGTTCCCATGGTGGTAACCGGCGTGGTCGCTCGCGTGGTGGCTCGGCTGGTCCGTCATGCCGGAAAGTCTATCTTTCCAGTGGCAAGTTTCGTGCGCTCAGTCGGATTCCTTGGCGAACTCGCGCAGGCCCGGCAGGTCGACGACGGTGATCCTGCGCCAGCCGGTCCGGATGAGGCCCTCGCGGCGCAGGCCGTTGAGGGCGCGCGCGACCGTCTCCCTGGACGCGTCCATCCAGCTCCCCAGCTCCTCCTGCGACAGCGGCGGCCCGATCTCGATCGAGCCGTCCGGCGCGGGCGGGACGTGGTGCGCCGACAGCTCCGCCAGGTCGGTCAGCAGCGCCGCGAGCCGCTGCGCGCCGCCCCTGCTCATGTGGGCGGTCAGCCGCCGGTCGGAGTCGTCGAGCCGCTGGACGAAGGTGCCGGTGACGAGCATCCACACGTCCGGGTGGACGTCCAGGAAGCCGGTGAAGCGGGCCGCCGGGACCACCAGCGCGCGGACGGGCGACAGCGCCGTCACCGTCGCCGACCGGGTCCGGCCGCCGAGCACCGCGCTCTCGGCGAGCAGGTCGCCCGGCCCCCGGACGGCCAGCACCACGTCGTGGCCGTCCTCGGTCGCCGAGGTCACCTTCGCCCAGCCCCGCTCGATGACGATCACGTGGTCGGACTCGTCCCCCTGGTACACCAGGGGCGCCTTCACCGGGTACTGCCGGGGCCGCCCCGCGGCGCGCAGCGCGGACCGCTGCGCCGGATCGAGCGCGGCCCAGAACCCCGGGCGCGGGGCGGGCGCCGCGTACGGTGCCACCAGCCGCCTCCCTTGCCTGTGGCCTACCAGAAACAGTAAACCCGACGAGGGCGCCGCCCGCGCGTCACGTGCCGGGCGGCGGCCCGGTCTCGATCGTCAGCGCCTCGTGGTCGAAGGACAGATGGCCCCTGATCCTGCCCGCGTCCTCCAGCGGGTCCTCGTAGGACCAGGCGGCGTCGTCCGCGCCGTCCAGCGACCAGTACGTCGCCTCCCCCTTGTACGGGCAGTAGGTCCGCTTCGCGCTCTCCCGCAGCAGGTCGCGCCGGACGTCCGCGGCCGGGATGTAGAACCGGTTCGGCAGGCCCGTCTCCGACAGCAGCTTCGGCCGCTCGGTCTCGGCGACGACCTCGCCGTCCCGCAGGACCCGGACATGCCGGGACGTGTCGCGGACGTCCACGCGGTGGAACGGGTCGCGCAGATGGCCGCGGACCTTCTCGTCCTCGTCGTACCAGGCGTCCATCGGGTCCCAGTAGAACGCCATGAGCCCGTGCAGCCACGCCGCCTCCGGCTTCGGCTCCGGATACGCCCACACGGCGTTCTCCGCCGTCCGGCCGCCGGCGCGGATCGTCCAGTACGCGGCGTCGCCCTTGAACGGGCAGTGCGTCGTGTGCGCGGTCTTCTCCAGGAGGCCGGTGCGGACGTCGTCCTCCGGGACGTACAGCACGGGCAGCAGCGCCGTCTCGTGCAGGAGCTTGCCGCGCTCGGTGTCCAGGACGGTCTCCCCCGCGAACCGCGCGCGGACGCGGCGGGGGAAATCGTGCATGAACAACTTGTGCTTGGGGCCGTCGATCGTGAAGTTGACCTCGTCTCCGGGCGAGCCCGCGAGCGGCCCCGGCCGCATGGTCAGCGACATGCAGTCCCTCCCAACTTGCCGTGCGTTCCGACGGGAACCGGGCCCGCGCGTGCGGCGGCGGGCCCGTATCGCGGCCGCGGCGCCGTCGGCAGAATGTGACAGTCTTCGCGCCGGCCCGTATCCGCGCAGACCCCACGTTCCCCGGATCGCCCGAACGATGCAAACCGATCCGGGGCCGGCGGGTCACCGGTGGCGTCAGCCGTCCCGCAGGATGCCGGTGGTGGCGGCGCGGTACGCGGTCGGGGTCACGCCGTACGCGGCGCGGAAGGCGCGGCTGAACGCCGCCGCGTCGGGCAGGCCCCAGCGGTTGGCGATCGCGCCGATCCGCTGCGTCCCGAGGAACGGGTCGCTGAGCTCGCGCCGGCAGTGCTCCAGGCGGCGGGTGCGGACGTAGCGGGCGACGGTCGTCCCCGCGGGCTGGAACACCCGGTACAGCTGCCGGACGGAGATGTGGTGCGCCTCGGCGATCGTCGCCGGGCACAGCGCGGGGTCGTGCAGCCGTCCTTCGATCCATTCCTTGATCGCGCGCAGCATCTCGGCTCCCTCCGGTGACGGGGACGGCGGCGCGCCCAGCCATTCGCTGGCCGCGCCGGTGACCAGCTCGACGATCGCGCCGCCGAGGTGGTGGGCGTAGGGCTCGTCGGTCGCGGCGCCGTCCCCGACGCCGTCCTCGGCGAGCGCGCCGAGCAGCGAGGAGACCAGGCGCCCGTGGCGGGTGCGCTCGGCGAGCAGGGTGCCGCCGAAGGACGCCAGGCGCTCGGGCGGCAGCGGGACGGCCCGGTGCGGGATCACGACCGTGAAGATGTGGTGCTCGTCGAACGAGATCTCGACCGGGCGGGTGAGGTCGTAGAACACCACGTCGCCGACGCCGACGCGGGCGTGCCGGCCGTTCTGGCGCAGCACGCAGGAGCCGCGCAGGACGAGGCCGAGCTTGTAGCACTCCCTGGTGTCGCGGGCGATCTGGCGGGCGCTGCGGCGTACCGCGTGGGCGGGAGCGTACACGTCGCCGGCCTCCACCGGGCCGAGCGTGCGGCCGACCAGCCGGGCGGAGAACCCGCTGGTCAGACGCGGGTGAATATGAAAAGGACCGAAGGCTGACGTGATCAGGTGACGCCAGTACTCGGCCTGATCGCGGGCAGCATGATCCGAGGTGTCAGCGAGCGTTGACATGACGCTCCTCCGAGGTGGGCGGGCGGGGGGTCTCGGACGCCACCCGCCAGGTTTCTACGAGGTGTCGGGAAGGTCAATGAGCGAGTCGGCACGACGCTCGCGGCGGGCTTTGTCACTCGACGCCAAATGTCGGGCAGGGAAACCCAAGACCAACCCCTCGTGACCGGCCTATACATGTCGCGACGACTCCTGGGAGCCCCGCCAGCCGGACATCGGAAGATCCCGAAAAGTCCGGAAAGACCTCGAGAGGAAACCCCCCATGCCAGAGGACGAGAAGGAACAGCTGGAATCCGGCATCAGCCGGAAGAACTTCATCGTCGCCGCGGGCATCGGCGCGCTCGCCGTGCCCACGGCCGTGACGGCTGTGACCTCGGCGACCGCGGAGGCCGGCACGCAGCCCCGGCGGCTGCCGCTGACACCGAAGTGCACCGACGGCGACGACGAGCCCACTCCCGCGCAGACGGAGGGCCCGTACTTCACCCCCGGCTCGCCTGAGCGGTCGGACATCAGAGCCGGCAAGCAGGGGACCCTGCTCACCGTGACAGGGATCGTCTACTCCCAGGACTGCAAGCCGGTGAACCGCGCGCTGCTCGACTTCTGGCAGTGCGACGCCGCCGGCGTGTACGACAACCGCGGCTACGTCCTGCGCGGCCACCTGTTCTCGGGCGCCGACGGGCGGTACACCCTGACGACGATCGTGCCCGGCCTCTACCCGGGGCGTACCAAGCACATCCACGTCAAGGTCCAGGCGCCGAACGCGCGGATCCTGACGACGCAGATGTACTTCCCGAACGAGCCGCGGAACAACACCGACACGATCTTCGACCCACGCCTCCTGATGACGATGAGCCAGGGCCCGACCGGAATGACCGGCACCCTCGACTTCGTCATCCGCGTCTGACCGCGTACTGAGGCACGGTTCCGTCGCTCCCGCGGAATCCAGTCCCCGCCCGGGCACCGGCGCGCCCCGGCGGGGACTTCCGCATGCCCGGACGAGAACCGGACGAGAACCGGACGAGAATCCGGCCCGTCCGGCCCGGATGAAACCTGGAAGTGATCCAAAACCGCCGCGAAGCGCGAAAGAAATGGATAGTCTCCCACCGATCACTTTCCGTTGTGTAAGGAAAACTGGGAGCACACGCGGCATGAGCGCTGCCAACAAGGCACAGGTCATCACGCGGTGGGGGGCCATCGCCTTCATGGCGGCCGCGGTCCTGACCGCGACCGCGGGCGGCTTCGCCCAGTCCTACGCGGGCCTCTACCACTGGGCGATGGAGCACGGCCTGCGCGGCTGGAAGGCCGAGTCGTTCCCGCTGCTGGTCGACCTCTTCATCATCGTCGGCGAACTCGGCCTCTTCCTGCTGGCCATCGACGCGTTCGTGCTGCGCCGCCGGCACCTGATGAGCTGGCTCGACTTCTCCCTGCCGCTGACCATCGCCATCGCGGGCTGGACGGCGAGCCTCATCTTCAACGTCGGCCACGTCGGCCAGCAGTCGTTCTCCTACCAGGCGACGGCCGCCGTCCCGCCGATCGTGTCGATGCTCGGCCTGTTCGTCCTGCTGCGGACGCTGCACCGGTACGTGTCGCGCGAGGTCGAGGCGGAGAACGAGAAGCCCAAGCCGCCCGAGGCGCAGGCGCGCGCCATCGCCGGGCCCGTCACGCTGAACCAGATCACGCTGATGCCGATGCGGAACACCGGCCCGTTCCCGCGCATCCAGGTCCCCGGCCATTCCGGGCGAGCGATCGAGTCGGGCTCGTCGGCGTCCGCCACCGCGACCCGGCAGGCGGCGGACGGAACGTCCAAGGACGCGGAGTCCACGGACGAGCCCGCCCCGAGCCCGGCCGCCCAGCCCGCAGCCGCCCGGCCGCCCGCCGAAGCGCCCGCGGGCGCGCCTGCGCCCGCACCCGCGCCCGTTCCGGATCCCGAGCCCGAACTGGCCGTCGTCAGCGCCGCCGCGCGCGGGAGCGTCAACGGCCGCAGCGGCTACGGCGCCGCCGCCGAGGAGCCCGCCGCCCCGGCCGCCGCACCGCCGGTCGCCGACCCGGAGACCCTGCGGGCCCTCGTCATCGACGTCCTCGAACGGCGGCACGGCGACGTCGCCGCGACCCTCGCCGAGGTCAGGGCCCAGGGCCACGTCTGCGGCGAGGCCGACATCCAGCGGATCAGCGACAACCACTGGTTCCCGTACGCGGTGTACCGGCTGCTGGCCAAGCACCACGGCGACGGCGAGCTGGTCGCGCAGGAGCTGATGTCGCAGGGCATCCTCTACGACCAGGCCGCGCTGGACGAGCTCGTCCGCTCCTGGCGCGTCTGACGCCCGCCGCCGTCCGGGTCTACGACTCTCCGGAGATCACGGCCGAGCCCAGCGACGCCTGGGTGATGCTGTTGGCGGCGGTCTGGATCGTCGAGTTCTCGTTGAGCTCCGTCAGCTTCGCCCGGTTGAGGGCGTAGACCGTGAACGTGTAGGCGTTCACCGACGAGGGCGAGCACGGGCCCTGGTATCCGAACAGGCTCGCGCTTCCGCGGTAGTAGATCTGCCTCGACCCGGCGGGGACCGAAGGCTGGTAGACGTGCTCGACGTTCTGCGGCAGCTCCGCCACCGTCGCCGGGATGTCGTAGATGATCCAGTGCAGCAGGTTGCGGTTGTCGACGTCCCGCATGATGATCGCGTAACTCTGCGTCTCGGCCGGACCGCCCGTCCACGCCAGCGGCGGTGACTCGTTCTTCTTGCGGGGGTCGTTGTCGCCGCTGCTGGTGCACTCGTGGACGACCGGGATCCGCCCGCCATTGGTGAAGGCGGTGCTCGTGATGGCCAGCGCGGCACCGGCCGTCCCGGCGTCGGGCGACGCGGACGACGGCGATGTGGCGGCGACGGTGGTCCCGCCCGCGCAGACGACGAGCAGGGCGGACAACACGACTCGCTTGATGGTCACGGAGGGCTCCTAGAGGGTTGCGAAAGCTGACTCCCCCGCCCTTCACCCACGTGGTTCTGGCCGCAGCGTAGGAAACAGTGCCAACGTGCGCCATTGCACGCAGTGCCGGATGGGAACCTGCTTTTGTCCCTCCCTGCCAAACCCGAACCCGGCGCGGATTTCGGCAGGGCGGCCCGGCGTCCCTTAGTAGGCGTACGCGGTTCCGCACAGCGGGATGTCGGCGGCGGAATCCGAGAGGTCTCCGCCGATGGCCCTGCCGAACGGGTCGACGCCGCTCAGGCAGGCGTACCGGGGCGGGTCGTTCACGGCGACCAGGCCAATCGACTGCGCGACGCCCGGCTTGGGGGCGATCGTCTTGGTGACGCGCGGCGGCTCGCCTTCGGCGAAGGTGAAGAGGATGGTGGTCGCCGGGACGCCCTTCTGCATCATGCCGTAGCCGGTATGGCCGTCCAGGTCCATCACGGCGTTGGTGACGACGGTGGAGGCGTCGGGCCGCCGGAACAGGACGCGGCCCGCGCGCAGGTCGGCGCCCTGCGCCTCGGTGTCGAGCGCGTGCACGGCGGCGTTCCCGATGTCGCGTGCGGGCGGCTCCCCCGGCCTGCCGCTCCCGACGTCGATCCCGGGCGTGGCGTCCGGCCGGACGTCGCTGAGGACGTAGCCGAGCGTCCGGTCGTCCTCCGCCCAGACGATCTGGCTGACGAGCGTCCGGCCGGGCGTGCTCCACGTGCGGCGGCGCCCGGACTCGACGTCGAGGACGGTCACGGCGGCGCCCGACGGCGCGGCGGCCCTCTGGCCGTCCGCGCAGGGGGCCGTGGTGTAGGCGAGCTTGTCGCCGTCCGGGCTCATCGCCAGCCCGCCGACGCGGGCCGGGACGACGTCGTTCGTCAGCGGCGCGATCCCCTTCGCGCGGCCGCCGCCGGTGAGCGCGAGGCGGTAGAGCCGCGATTCGCACGGCTCGTCCCGGGTGGAGGCGACCACGAACGTCCCGCCGGGACCTCCGATGATCTCCCGCGCCTCGCCGGCGGACGGCGACGGCGGCCGGACCGAGTCCACCGGCCGGTACCGTCCGTCCCGCCGGAACGCCTCCACCCTGATCCACGGCGCGGGCGCGTCCTGCGGCGCGGCCCTCTGGACGCTTCCCACGCTGAGGACGAAGCGCGGCTCACGGCCGCCGAGCCACGCGCCGGCCGGGACGTCGTCGGTCAGCAGCTGCACCGCGCCGATGGAGGCCGCGACCGACGCGGCCAGGGCGATCGGCGCCGCCCATCGTCGGAGCCGCCAGGACGGGGGTTCGCGGTCCTGCGGCTCATCCCGTTCGTCAGCCATCGGGTGATCATGCCGTGCCGGCCGCCCGTCGTGGGGCTATTCAGCATGATTCGTGGCGGGATCGCGCGGATCGGTGAGGAGGCGGGACGCGAGGGCGCGCAGCTCGCGGTCCTCGGTGAACGCGCGCCAGCCGCCGCCCCAGTGGTGGCGCCGGTCGGAGTCGAGCAGCGTCTCCGCCGCACTCTGGACGCCCGGCGTCCCCGGCCCCAGCTCCGCGAGGTACCGCATCGCGGCCCACCGGACCGGCAGGTACCGGCCGCGGGCCAGCTCGTGGACCTCCCGCGACAGCACGTCCGCCGCCCTGCGGGTGTCGCCCGTGACCCGCTGGTAGGCGTGGGCGGCCATGACCCTCGTCCAGTCCGCGCGGACGTCGAGGAGCGCCCGCAGCCGTGCGGCGTGGACGGCCGCGAGCGGCCCGAGGTCGGCGACATGGTCGAGCGCGGCGGGGGCGCCGCCGTCCCCGGAGCCGGCGCGCTCGAAGTAGTCCTCCACCGCGGCGAGCAGCGGACCCGGGTCGCCGGTCACCTTCCAGAAGGCCCACGGCCGGACGACCTTCCCCTGCCCGGCGACCCAGTCGTTCTCCGGCTCGAACGGCGCGGCGAGGGCGGAGGCGGCGTCGGCGGCGGCCGGGCCGATGGCGGCGAGCGCCTTCGCGGCGTGGACGGCCGCGTCCGTCCGCAGGAGCGGGACGAGGTCCGGGACTGCGGGCGCCGCCGCCGGGCCCCACTCCTCCAGGACCCCGGCGAGGCCGCGGGCGAGGGCGGGCTCGCCGAGCCGCGCGCGGATCGCCGGGAGCAGGACGTCGGCGTGCCCGCCGAGCGGCGCCAGCACGTGACGCATCGGCGGGGAAACCGGGCTGAACGGAGCGGACGAGCCGGACGCCATGTCGAAGGCGGGCGGCTCGCCGCCGAGGCGCTCGACGAGGCGCGGCAGGCAGCGCGGATCCCGCCGCCGGGCCAGGCCCCATGCGGCGAGGTCGGCGACCCAGTCGTCGCCGTGGCGGAACAGGCGGGCGTCGTCGTCCAGGCGGGCGGCGAGCAGGTCCGGGCGGGCGCCGGGCGGGCCTGCGTCGTCCTCGTCTTCGTCGAGCGCCGCGAGCAGGTGGGTCGCGTAGGCGCGCACGGCCGGCGCCGCGTCGGCGGACGCCCTGGCCAGGTCGGGCAGGAGCCGCCGCGCGGGCGAGCGCCAGTCGCTGACGACATCGGCGACGATCATGACGGCCCCGATCCGCCGGTCGGCGTCCGGCGCGCCGAGGAACGCGGCGGCCAGGTCGGCGCGCGCGGCGGCGGCCGCCGCCGGAGCAGCGGGGTCGGTGTCCTCAGCACTGACTCCGGGGCTGGACGCCGCGAGCCGGAACGCGATCCAGCCGAGCAGCCGGGCCGCGACGCCGCCGTAGAACTCGGCCAGGTCGGCGCGCGTGTCCCCGACCCACGGGACGTCCCGCCACACCGCGACGTCGCCGCGGACGGCGTCGACGATCGCGCCGAGATCGGGACGCTGCGCGCCGACCGCCTCCGCCAGCGCGATCTGCGCAGCCAGTCCGACCTGCCCGACCTGCGTGCTGTCGGCGTCGCGCAAATCCCGGAGCCAGCCGAGGGCCTCCGGCAGGACGTCGGCGGTGCAGCCCTTCGCCAGCTCGCCGGTCGCGAGGACGATGCCGATCCGCACCGCGCCGTCGTCCTCGGACGGCCACCGTGCGCGCAGCGCGGGGACGATCACGTCGGCGTCACCGGTCGCGCCGGACAGCGCGCTCGTCAGCTCCCGCCGCACCGCGACGTCCAGATCATCGAGCAGCGCGAGGACGCGCGGGAGGGCGGCGGCCCACGCGTCCGGCCACCCGCCGTCGACGCCCCGCACCGTGTTCGCCTCGTGGACGAGGCGTCCGATCAGCTCCAGCACGCCGGGCCGCACCGCGATGGCCGGCGATCCGGCCATCGCGGTCAGGTAGGGCAGCGCGGCCGTGGCGGCGGAGCAGACGAACCCGCCCTGGTGGAAGATCTTGACGTCGAGATCGTCCAGGTCGCCGCCGGGATCGGGTCCTTCGGCGATGCCGCGCAGCAAGCCGGGGACGTCGCCCGCCGGGCCGTAGGCGTGCCGGAGCGCGGTCCAGTCGATGTCGTCCAGGCCACGGAGCAGCGTCACGAACCGGAGATCATTCCACGCTTCCGGTGTAGGCCGCGATCGTGTTGTCGGCGGCGCTCCGGGCGGCCGCCTCGTCGTCCCCCGATTCGACGTGGGCCATGAACCAGCCCTCGCCGCTCAGCCGCGTGAACTCCTTGCCCTCGTCCGACATGGCCCACTCGGGGCCCATGTCCGACCGGACGTCCGCGTCTGACTCCAGGTGCAGCGTGAGGCCGAGGAGCCCCTGCTCCCAGCCGATGCCGACCGCGCCGGGGCCGTACTGCTCCCAGTGGTCGTCGACGTGCGCGATGTGCTCCAGCTCCAGGCGGGCCCGGCCGCCGTCCTCGGGCGTCAGCCGCACGTCGATCCAGCTGACCTGGCCGCCGAACTCCCACGTCGCGAAGAAGTTCTTGGGCGGGTCGCAGCGCTCGATCGTCCCGCTGGCGTTGCCCTCCAGGTCGAACCGGCCGCCGAGCCGCAGCTCGCCGGAGCAGGGCAGGAACCAGCGGGAGATGCGGTCGGCGGTGGTCACCGCCTCCCACAGGTCCTCGACGTCGGTGTCGTAGGCCCGGCTGATCGTCACCGTCCGCGCGGTCCCGGCCTCCATCACCCGCTCGCCGACCCGGCGCCGCACGGCGTTGATCTCGCCCGTCACATCGATCATGATTCGCTCCCTGAGTCGCTCCGATCCAGGCGGCGGGCGCGCTTGCCGCGCGCGATCTCCGTCGCCAGGGCGTCCAGATGCGGCGTCCAGTACCGGCGGAACCGGTCGAGCCAGGCGTCGATCTCCCGCAGCGGACCGGAGTCGACGGCGTAGAGCCGCCGCGTCCCCTCCGCCCGCACCACCGCGAACCCGCCGTCCCGCAGCACCTTCAGATGCTGCGACACCGCGGGCTGCGAGATCCCGAACTCCTCCCGGATGACCGCCGACACCTCCCCGGACGACCGCTCGCCGTCCGCGAGCAGCTCCAGGATCCGGCGCCTGACCGGGTCACCCAGCACATCGAACGCGTGCACGGCCACAAGTTACAGCCTTCACTTATATAAGCCAAGCCTTAATCATGGTCGGCCGGACAGGAGGTCCTCGAACGGGACGGGATCATCGTAGGGATCGGCCTTCGCGGGCGCGGGACGGGCGCTCATCAGCGCGGCCAGCTCGCCGGCCGCGCGGGTGACGCGGTCGGCGAGGCGGTCGGCCCCGCCCCAGTCCTCGGACGCCGCGTACACGGCGGTCGGGACGACGGCGGCGCGCAGATAGGCGAACAGCGGCCGCATCGCGTAGTCGATGGCCAGGGAGTGCCGTTCGGTGCCGCCGGTCGCGCCGAGCAGCACCGGCGTGCCGTCCAGGGCGTCGCGCTCCAGGACGTCGAAGAACGTCTTGAACAGCCCGCTGTAGGACGTGCTGTAGACGGGCGTCACAGCGATGAGGCCGTCCGCGTTCGCGACCGTCTCGACGGCGGCCCGGAACGTCCCGGACGGGAAGCCGGTGAGGGTCGCGTCGACCATGGCGTGCGCGTAGTCGCGCAGCTCGATCGTCTCGACGGCGACGTCCCCGCCGCCCGCGGCGTCCCCGCCCAGGGCCGTGGACGTCGCCGCGGCCAGCCGGTCGGCCAGGAGCCGGGTGGACGACGGCTGCCCCAGCCCGGCGGAAATGACGGCGAGCGCGGTCATCGGGCCTCCTCCGTGATGCGGGAAGCGTGGGTCGGGGCGGTCGCGGGGACGTGAGCCGGACGCAGCGCCTCGAACTCCCTGCGCAGCACCGGGACGACCTCTTCCCCCAGCATGTCGATCTGCTCCAGGACGGTCTTCAGCGGCAGCCCCGCGTGGTCCATCAGGAACAGCTGCCGCTGGTAGTCGCCGAAGCTGTCGCGGAACGTCAGGGTCTTGTCGATGACCTGCTGCGGGCTGCCCACGGTCAGCGGCGTCTCGGCGGTGAACTCCTCCAGCGACGGGCCGTGCCCGTACACCGGGGCGTTGTCGAAGTAGGGCCTGAACTCGCGGACGGCGTCCTGGGAGTTCTTCCGCATGAACACCTGCCCGCCGAGCCCGACGATCGCCTGGTCGGCGGACCCGTGGCCGTAGTGCTCGTAGCGCCGCCGGTAGAGGCCGATCAGCCGTTGGAAGTGCTCCTTCGGCCAGAAGATGTGGTTGGCGAAGAAGCCGTCGCCGTAGTAGGCGGCCTGCTCGGCGATCTCCGGGCTGCGGATCGAGCCGTGCCAGACGAACGGCGGCACGCCGTCCAGCGGGCGCGGGGTCGCGGTGAAGGACTGCAGCGGCGTGCGGTGCTTGCCCTCCCAGTCGACGACGTCCTCGCGCCAGAGGCGGTGCAGCAGGTGGTAGTTCTCGATGGCGAGGTCGATGCCGTCGCGGATGTCCTTGCCGAACCACGGGTAGACGGGGGCGGTGTTGCCGCGTCCCATCATCAGGTCGACCCGGCCGTCCGCCAGATGCTGGAGCATGGCGAAGTCCTCGGCGATCTTCACCGGGTCGTTGGTGGTGATCAGCGTGGTCGCCGTGGACAGGATGAGGCGCTCGGTGCGGGCGGCGACGTAGCCGAGCATCGTCGTCGGGGAGGACGGCACGAACGGCGGGTTGTGGTGCTCGCCGGTCGCGAACACGTCCAGGCCTACCTCCTCGGCCTTGTCGGCGATCGCGACCATGGCCTTGATCCGCTCGGCCTCGGACGGGACGCGCCCGGTGGTCGGGTCGGGCGTGACGTCCCCGACGGTGAAGACCCCGAACTGCATGCCGGCCTCCCAATAGTAGAACGTTCAATCATTCTACCGGAACCACGCGACCCAGGCCCGTATTCCAGGCCCGTCCCGCCTAGACGCGGGCGTCCTCCGAGGCCAGGACGGCCTGGATCTCCAGCGCGATGGCGATCTCGTCGCCGAGCATGACCTTGTCGCCCTGGAAGGGGATGTTGAACTCGATGCCGAAGTCGCGGCGGCTGAGGGTCCCGGTCGCGGTGAAGCCGGCGCGGGTGCCGCCCCACGGGTCGGGCCCGGCGCCGTGGAACTCGGTCAGCAGCCGGACCGGACGCGTCACGTCCTTGATCGTCAGGTCGCCGTCCAGGTGGTAGCGGGGCGTGCGGGCCCGGCGGCCGATCGCCGCCCGCGTCACGCCGGTCGCGGCGAACGCCATGACCGGGTGCTTGGCCACCTCGAGGAAGTCGGACGAGCGGATGTGCTCGTCGCGCTCCGCGCTGCGGGTGTCGATCGAGGACATCCGGATCTCGGCGCGGGCGGTGGAGTCGAGCGGATCGTCCGCGATCACCACCTCGCCGCCGAAGTCGGGAAACGTGCCGCGGACGGTGGTCATCAGGTGCCGGATCGTGAAGGTGATCTCGGAGTGGACCGGGTCGATCGTCCAGCGGCCTGGTTCGAGGTCCGACGCCTCGGGCCCCATGTCACATCCCCCCAAAGATTGACAACCAGGAAAAACTACCTCAAATTGCCCCTGGTCTGACCGGCGCCCTGCGGGGAATGCTTGATCGCATGATCGGAGCTCGGGTCGCATGATCGGGGACCACGTCCTCGCCGGATACGTCAACGACGCCGGCGGCAGGGAGGCCCTCGACCTGGCGTGCGCGATGGTCGCGCTGACCGGCGGGCGGCTGAGCGTGGCGACCGTCCACCCGCCGGACCTGCCCGCCGCCGCCGGCGAGGCCCGCACGCTGCTGGACCAGGCCGCGGACCTGCTGGACGACCAGCCCGCCGACCTGCACGTCCAGGCGGGACGCAGCGTCGGCCGCGGCCTTACCGTGCTCGCCAGCCGGATCGGCGCGGACCTCATCGTCGTCGGCTCCCCCGAGGGCGGCGCCCGCGGCCGCATCGGCGTCGGCGCCGCCGCCGACCACCTGCTGCACTCGGCCACCGAGGCCGTCATGCTCGCCCCGTCCGGCCACAGCCCGCCGGACGAGCTCGCCCGCCTCACGGTCATGTACGTCCGGCGTCCCCAGTGCGACGACGCCGTCATCCGCGCCGCCCAGGCCGCCGAGAGCCTGGAGGTCCCGCTCCGCCTGGTCACCCTGGCCGTCGGCGACGTCGGGAACGGCGGGCCCGACCGGCTCCGCGACGACCTGGCCCTCGCCATCCGCCTCGCCGTCGGCTCCGCCGACCTGCCGCCCGAAGAGGTGTCCGCCGAGCTGGCCGAGGGCGACGACGTCGCCGACGCCCTGGACGACGTCGACTGGCAGGACGGCGAGCTCCTCATCTGCGCGTCCAGCGAGGACGCCGCCGCGCACCGCGTCTTCGTCGGCGAGGTGGCGCTCAAGGTCCTGCGTGCGGCGCCCTGCCCGGTCACCGTCCTCCCGCGTGGCTACTTCTGACTGGTCCCTTCTGGCCGGTTCCCCGGAACAGGTTGCCGCCCGTGCTTTACCTTCGCTACATTCCGTCGAGACCGGAACGTGACCTTGGAACGCGGCACGTTCCCTACCCCGGTCGGGCGGCACCCTGCCCGAACGAGCGCGTCGGCAGGGAGCGACATGGACCCCATCGGCAAGAAGCTGCTCGACATCGCCACGAAGGAGCTCGGCTACACCGAGAAGGGCGACGGCTACACCAAGTTCGGCGAGTGGTACCGCAAGAACGTCGACGGCGACCACGACGAGTACTTCTCCACCGCCCCCTGGTGCGACATGTTCCTCGCCTGGGCCGCCGACAAGGCCGGGGTCACTGAGCAGACCGGGCAGTTCGCCGCCACGTCCGACCACGCCAAATGGTTCAAGAAGAACGACGCCTGGGGCCGCGAGCCCGAACCGGGCGCCATCGTCTTCTACGACTGGAGCGGCTCCCGCGACCTCGACCAGATCGACCACGTCGGCATCGTCGAGAAGGTCGACGGGCGCACCCTGCACACCATCGAGGGCAACGCCGACGGCTACAAGCTCATGCGCAAGACCCGCGACATGGACCACGTCGTCGGCTTCGGCTACCCCGCCAAGATCAAGGTCGCGGCCAAGTACGCCCCCAAGCACGCCGCCCCCGCCCCCACCGTCGACAAGGTCGGCTCGCCCGCCACCTCGACCAACGCCCTCGAACGGGAGCACACCTCCCCGCAGCAGCTCCCCTCCCAGGAGGTCGTCCTCGGCGGCATCCTCGCCTTCATCCTCTGCGGCACCCTCGCCGTCACCGCCGGGCGCGCCGCCGCCGCGAAGGCCCCGAGCGCGGCGCCGATCCGCGTCCGCAAGCGCGGCAAGCACCACCGCCCGTCCGTCCCCGTCGCCCTGCCCGCCGACCTCACCCCGGCCGACCTCGACTCCGCCGACGCCGGCACCGCCGTCATGCCGGCCCTCTCCCTCGCCGCCGCGCACGAGGCCGAGGACCGCGAATTCTGGGGCCGCATCGCCCATCTCGAGGAGGACGGCGAGCTCGCGTTCTGGAACTCGCTGCACGCCGACCTCGCCGAGTCCCAGTACGCAACAACGCCGGGATTCCGCTAGAGTTGTGCCTGCGGGTCGCCCACCGGCCCGCTCGCGGACGTGGCTCAGCTGGTAGAGCATCACCTTGCCAAGGTGAGGGTCGCGGGTTCGAATCCCGTCGTCCGCTCTGAGAGGCCCCCGAACAGGCCTCGCTCTGGTGGAGTGGCCGAGAGGCGAGGCAACGGCCTGCAAAGCCGTCTACACGGGTTCAAATCCCGTCTCCACCTCGCAAGGGCGATTAGCTCAGTGGGAGAGCGCTACCTTGACACGGTAGAGGCCACTGGTTCAATCCCAGTATCGCCCACCACACTCCTGCGCAAGTCAGGGGCCTTGTTTGTGTCGTTGACGAGCGAGGCCTCAGGCCTTTTGGGCGATGATCTTACCCTCGACCGCTGGCACGGCTCGCAGGGCCAGCGGTGAGGTCTCCCAGCGCTTCTGCAGGGTCCGAAAGACCTGCTCTTTCATCACGGGCGTCACGTGCTCGTAGACGTCGGCCATCCCGGGCAGTTTGTGCCCGAGCCGGGCGGCGCGGGCGACATCGGGGATGCCGTCCTCGGCCAGCCAGGTCCGCTGGGTATGTCGTACCTCGTGGAAGGTGAAGCCCCGCAGCACCGGTGGCCGACGTCGGTCCGGGTCGGAGTTGTCGGGATCACCGTCCCATGCCGGCCGCCAGAACCGGCGGGCGAAGTGGCTGCGGCGCAGCTGCCCGCCCTTGTCCCCCACGATCACGTAGGGGTGCTCAGCCTGCTCCAGCAAGGGTTCGTACGCTCCGACCAGCGGGCCCCGCTGTAGGCGTCCAGCAGGGCCAGCACTAACCCGCGATAGCCGAAGCTTCCGTAGAGCCGCAGCGCCGCCCGCAGCACCTGGACCGGTGAGGCGACCTGATGCTCGACCCCGCCCGGTAGTGACGCGAATGCCCTGGCATGGGCTAGCCGGGATCTTCCGCGCCCGTACAGCCACATTCATGATCGTGGAGAACGAGGCGAACACCGGCGCCACCGTGGACTCGGCCAGCTTGTCGTGGAGTTCGTTGAGGCGCTCGCCCTGATCGCCGCCGGCACCCGGCCGACCGGGGAGTTTGTGATCACCGTCACACCGGGTGACCTAGCGCTATGACGGTCCGGATATAGCACCGTCCGTAACCGGCATTGGGAATCGACCGCTCCGGTGTGCTCAAGATATGGACACACAAGCGCCCACGTTTCCGGAGGTCAGCTCATGAGCGTCTCACGTATCGTGATCACCGGCGGCCATGTCATCACGATGGATCCGGCCCTCGGCGACCTGCCGGGCGGCGCCGTCCTGATCGAGGACGACCTGATCGCGGCGGTCGCGCGGGACGCGGCGGAGTTCCAGGGCGCCGACGCCGAGACCGTCGACGCGGCCGGCGGGATCGTGCTCCCCGGCATGATCGACAGCCACCGGCACACCTGGATGGCGCTGATGCGGGCCGTGTCCGCCGACGAATCGCTGCCGGAGTTCCTCGCCGGCACCTTCTACGGCACCGGCTCCTTCCTGGAGGCCGCGGACCTCGGCGCGGCGTCCACGGTCGGCGCGCTGGAGGCGCTCGACGCCGGCGTCACGACGATCATGGACTGCAACGACTGCGTCAACACCCCCGAGCACGCCGACGCGAACGTGGACGCGCTGCAGGCCGCCGGGATCCGCGCCGTCTACAACTACGGGATGCAGGCGTACGAGTTCCCGCGCGCGTTCGCCTCGCACGACGACCGGCTCAAGGACGCGTCCCGCCTGCGCCGCGAGCGGCTCTCCGCCGACGACGCGCTCGTCACGATGGGGATGCTGCTCACCGACTTCGGCATCCTCCCGTTCGGCGAGATCGCGGCGGAGATCCGGCTGGCCCGCGAGCTCGGCGTGCTGCGCGCCTCGCACACCGCGGCGGCGACGACGTCCATTCTGCTGAAGGGGCTGCGCGAGCTCGCCGACCACGGCCTGCTGATCCCCGGGCACGTGCACATCCACTGCCCCGCGCTGGACGAGCAGGAATGGCGGCTGATGGCCCGGCACGACCAGCGGGTCACCATCGCGCCCGAGACCGAGATGCAGATGGGCATGGGCTTCCCGCCCTTCCGCGCCGCGATGGACCACGGCCTGCGTCCCGGCGTGTCCACCGACATCGTGTGCGTCGGATCCGGCGACCTGTTCTCGCAGATGCGCCTCGGCCTCCAGATGCAGCGCATGCTCGACAACGCCAAGGTGCACGCCACCGGCACCATGCCCTGGACGATC
Source organism: Actinomadura sp. 1N219 (assembly GCF_044326405.1). NCBI lineage: Bacteria > Bacillati > Actinomycetota > Actinomycetes > Streptosporangiales > Thermomonosporaceae > Actinomadura > Actinomadura sp. 1N219. Next base: position 408,795 of record NZ_JBIRAY010000003.1, read on the forward strand.
GACCTCACCACCCGCCACGCGCTCGAATGGGCGACCGTCAACGGCGCGCACACCCTCGGGCTCCAGGACCGCGTCGGTTCGCTGACCCCCGGCAAGAAGGCCGACGTGATCATCGTCAGGCCCCGGATGGACCTGGTGCGCCCGAGCCACATGGCCGGCACGGTCGTCCTGCAGTCCACGGCAGCGGACGTCGACACGGTCATGGTGGACGGCGTCGTCCGCAAGCGCGGCGGCACGCTCGTCGGGCAGGACCTGGCGGCCGTCCGCGCGCGGGCGAACGCGGCGCTCGACCGGATCCACGAGGGCCACGCGCGGCTGCCGAAGCACGGCGCCGAGGAGATCGCCGGATGGTTCGGCGCCGCCGAGCGCATGGCCAGCCGCAACTTCAGCGACGCCTACGCCGACGGCCTCCCGGCCTGACCGCCGTCCGCCTCCCATCGACCGGAAGGGAACCGAACCGTGCCACCGACCAGGACCGCGGAAGTGATCGGAGCGGGCCTCGCCGGGCTCACCGCCGCCACCGCGCTGGCCCAGCGCGGCTGGTCGGTGCGGCTGCACGAGCGCGAGTCCGAGATCCGCGCGATCGGCGCCGGGATCTACGTCTGGGGCAACGGCCTGGCCACCCTGGAGGCGCTCGGCATGTACGAGGAGGCCGCGGCCGGCGCCCATGTCGGCACCGCGCTCGAAACCCGCGACCACCGCGACCGCACCGTCGAAGAGCTGCCGATCAACGGACCCGGGCAAGCTCGCGTCCTCACCATCATGCGGGACCACCTGATCGACACGCTGATCGGCGGGGCGCGCAGGGCCGGCGTGGAGATCCGCACCGGCTCCGAGGCCGTCGAGGCGACCCCCGACGGCCGCGTCCTGCTGCGGTCCGGCGAGACGGCACGCGCGGACGCCGTCCTCGCCGCCGACGGGGTCAACTCCCGCATCCGCCGCCAGTACGACGTCGTCGCCCGCCGCGCCGCCATCAAGCAGGGCGCGACCCGGCTGACCGTCCCCCGCTCCGCGGAGTTCGTGCCCGCGGCCGACCAGGGCAACTACATCGAGTACTTCAGCGGCCGCCGCCGCGTCCTCTACACCCCCAGCAGCGAGACCAACCTCTACGTCGCGCTGGTCGCCGACGAGGACGACCGCCCCGCCAGCCGGATCCCGATCGACACCGCGTCCTGGATCCGGTCCTTCCCCCACCTGGAGGCGCTTCTCGGCGCCTGCGCCGGCGTCGCCGGACGCTGGGACACCTTCCAGTTCCTCACGCTCACCCGCTGGTCGATGGGCAGGCTCGCGTTCCTCGGCGACGCGGCGCACGCCCAGCCGCCCTACCTCGGCCAGGGCGGCGGCTGCGCGATGATGAGCGCCCTCGGCCTGGCCGACGCGCTCGGCGACCCGTCCGCGCCCGTCGACCAGCGGCTACGCGACTGGGAGTACGCCGAGCGCCCGACGATCGAGCACACCCAGCGCTGGTCCTACCGCCTCGGCCACCTGAACAACCTGCCCGACGCCGCCCGCTCGTCCCTGCTCAGGGGGAGCCGCCTCCTTCCGCGCCTCGGCGCGTCCCGCATGCGCGCGGCCCTGACCGTCCCGACCGGCGCGGGACGCTTCGCCGGAACGTCCCGCTGAAAGGAAGACATGACCGACCTCAAGACCATCGACGTCGCGGGCCACCCGATCACCTACCAGGACCGGGGCCCGTCGGACGCGCCGGCCGTCGTCCTGCTGAGCGGCTGGTGCCACGACCACCGGCTGTTCGACCAGCTCGTCCCCTACCTCGAGGACCTGCGCGTCCTGTGCGTGGACTGGCGCGGCCACGGCGAGGACCGCTCCCCCGTCGGCGACTTCGGCTACGCCGAACAGGCCGCCGACACCCTCGCCGTCCTCGACGCGCTGCGCGTGGACCGGTTCCTGCCCGTCTCGCACTCGCACGGCGGCTGGGCCAACCTGGAGATCGCCGAACGGACCGGCACCGCACGCGTGCCCCGCCTCATCGTCGTCGACTGGCTGATGACGCCGCCGTCACCCGACTTCGCCGCCGGGCTCGCCGCCGTCCAGGACCCCGACCGCTGGACGGAGGCCCGCCAGGCCCTGTACGACGTGTGGCTCAACGGACACCACCACGAACGCGTCCAGCGCCACCTCGACGAGGAGATGTCCGGCTTCGGCTTCGAGATGTGGGCCCGCTCCTGCCGCGTGATCGCCGGCGCCTACGCCGAGTTCGGCTCCCCCCTCCAACGGATGGCCCGGCTGAGCGAGCACCGCCCGATCAAGCACCTGTTCTCCCAGCCGACCACCCGCTCCTACGAACAAGCACACATCGACTTCCGAACCGAACACCCCTGGTTCGACTACCGCCCCCTGAACGGCCCGACCCACTTCCCCACACTCGACTCCCCCAACAAGGTCGCCGCAGAAATCCGCACCTACACGACTACGTAGAGCCGACACTACGTATCCATAAGGTCGATACCGAGACCCACCCAGCACGCCAGCGGCGACGATCCGGCGTGGGTTCACTGGGTTAGTCCTCGGGCAGAGAATTACCCCATGAAGCGGGGTGAGTAAAACGCAAGGGCACCAGTTCCGTTTCGTCACCGATAGTCCAGCCTGAGCATTCACAAAAATCTTCAGGTCGTTGGCGCGGAAGAGCGCGATCTCACCCGGCCCATCGCCCTCCAAGCTCTTGTCGAGGCTGGCGAGAAGCCCAGGGAGGACGGCTGACAGCCGGTCCTCACGCACGTAGAGATTCCTCGGCTGATCCGGCTTGCGGAGCTAGGCGCTGGCGTGACCGTGACGGCACCTATACCCGGCGCGCCCGTTGACCTGGTGCGCGTCCATCCGCCGCATGCAGATCCCGCACATCACCAACCCGGCCAACATATAGACACGGTAGCCACCGTCCCGCGTGCGCTCACCAGCCCAGGATGTTGCCCGCGTCGTCATAGGTGTAGGTGGCGTTGCGGTCGTTGCCGACGACGTTCTCGCGGCGGGTGCTGGAGATGGAAAGGCGCTGGGTGCCGTGTTGATAGGTGAGGGTGTTCCAGGTCCGTTTGTCGCCAGAGCCCAGTTCGACCAGTTCGGGTTCGCCGGTGGGGGTGTACTCGGTCGATCCCACATAGGTGGCCTGCCCGCTGATCAACCGGATGGGGCGCTGGTAGTCGTCGTAGGTGCGGGTGAGGGTTTCCTGGGGCAGCCCGCCCGCTGCGGGTAGCACGTCCTGGTGGGGTGTGCCGTCCAGGTTGTAGGTCTGGGCGTGGGTGTAGGCACCGGCGACCAGGCGTTCCTGTGTGCGGCGACCGAGTCCGTCATAGGAGAAATGGTTCTGAGACTCGACATCCCCGGGGAGTTGACGTTGAACAATGCGAGCTCGGGGGCGCCGCAACCGAATAGGTGGCGTAGGCCTTGTCGACCTGACCGCGGTCGTCGTAGAAGGTGTCGGAGACCAGGCGGCCTTCGGGGCCGGTGGTCTGGGCTTGTCGAGGGCGCACGTGTCCGTCGTAAAGAGCAATGGAGGGCCGCTGACCGCCGGAATTGGTGAGCGTCTTTGTTGTGCCGGCGACGATCTGACCATCGGTGATGCGTATGGTGATCAGGGTATTGCCGCGGATTCTGCACGCAGGCTCATTTCGTTCCCAGCCGTACTGCAGCGTCGATACGAATCGTCTCCCCGTTGAGCATCGGGTTGTCCACGATGTGTTCTACGAGCGCGGCGAACTCGTCGGCCGCACCAAGCCGTGCGGGATGGGGGACCTGCTCGCGCAGCGTGGCCACTTGTGCCGGCGTGAGCCCGTCGAGGATGGGAGTGTCGAAAATGCCCGGCGCCACGGTCATCATCCGGATCTTCAAAGGCGCGAGGTCGCGAGCAACGGGCAGCGTCATCGCGACGATGCCGCCCTTCGCCGCGGCATAGGCGGCCTGTCCGCGCTGCCCGTCGTAGGCGGCGATCGAGGCTGTCGCGACAACGACGCCGCGTTCGCCGCCGACCGGGTCAAGTTTGGCCATCTCCGCCGCAGCGAGCCGAATCAGATTGAAAGTCCCGACCACGTTGATGGTCAGCGTGTCAGCGAAGCCATCGATCGGTGCGGGACCGTTGCGACCGACGGTCTTGTGAGCCGTGGCCGTTCCCGCGCACGCGACGGCCACCCGCAGTGGAGCGACGGCAGCGGCCGCGGCGACCGCCTCCTCCACCGCCGCCTCGTCACGGACATCGCCCGGCACGAAACGCGCGGCTGCTCCCAGTTCGCGGGCCATATCTTCGCCTCGCGAGGCGGGCAGGTCGAGGAGGACCACGAAGACGCCGCGCGTAGCCAATCGCCGCGCTGCGGAGAGCCCGAGTCCGGAAGCGCCTCCCGATATCACCGCTGAAATTCCTTGGACGTCCACAATTACCCTTCGTTCAAAACCGAACGCGTTTAACATCCAGATGTATGGTTTGCGTCGATCGATAAAGGCGGCGAGAACCTTCTGTGCGTTCTCGCTGGTTTGACTGGACGGTTTGCGCGAGCCCTTCGGTGAGGCTTCACCTCGTTCCACGGCCATCATGGGAGGCAGGCGGACGTGGCATCACCGCTGACGATGTCCGCAGTGGCACGGAAGTGGTCACCGGTGGTGAGCCCGCTGAATCAACCGGCCCGGCCACTCACCAAGATTGTGTTGTGGCGCTCGGGTGAGCTGGTGGTTGAGGTTGGGGACTCCTTCCCGCGCCGAATCGCGATCGGGGTCGCGGAGCCCATCTGTGGCTCATGTGTACAACTCCTCGATGACTTCTGCGTATCGGCTGAGAATTTCGCGACGACGCAACTTGGAGGTCGGCGTCAGCAGTTCACCTGGCAGCCATTCTTCTTCAACGACCCGAAACTTCTTGATCTGCTCTGGGTGATTGAGCCGTGCGTTCGCTGCGGCCACGGCATCCTCTAGCGCGGAACGTAGCGCCGGGTCGCCGACAAGTTCCGACAACGACGAAGCGTTCGATCCGGTTCGGCGCGCCCATGCCCGAGCGTACTCCAGGTCCAAAGTCAACAGGGCTACGTTGTACGGTCGGCCGTCCCCGATACAGCAAGCCTGGCAGATCAGTTTCGACGAGCCCAGGATCGCCGCCTCCACAACGGCGGGCGAAATGTTTTTACCCGCGGAACTGATAATCAATTCTTTCTTGCGGCCGATAATTCGCAGGAAACCCGCGTCGTCGAACTCGCCCAAGTCACCGGTGTGCAGCCAGCCCTCCGGGTCGATCGCGGCGCCGGTCGCCTCCACGTTGTTGTGGTAGCCGAGCATGATGGCAGGGCCACTCATGAGAACCTCACCGTCATCAGCGAGAGTTATGTTCATGTATTGGGTCGGTCGTCCAACAGTGCCGAAACGCATCGTGTCGGGCGGTGAGGCGGTGCCGGATCCGGCGCTCTCCGTAAGGCCATAAGCTTCGCCTAGCGGGACACCGAGGGCATGGAAGAACTCCATCAGCGCGGTGGCGTTCGGAGCCATGGCCACGACACCGACCGTCATCCGGTCAAGTCCGACCCTGCGCTTCCACGGGCCGAACAATTTATTTCGGGCTTGGAGGATCTCGTTTGTCCGAGCCACGTCGACGGCCTCTCCCCGACGCCGTCGTTGTACCAGTTCGAGACTTTCGGCGAATGCGTCCCGGACCGCCGTGGCCCTCTCGCTCGTCAGGCCCAGAACCCAAGTTTCGAAATCGGAGCGGAGCTTCTCGAAGAGCCGTGGCGGAGCGAACAGGTAACCGGGACGGATAGCGGACAGGGCACCTGGCATGGTGCGTGGATCATCCACCGTGACGATCTCGAGTCCGCGAACGAGCGGGATCACGTACCCACCGATCCGATCCGCCACATGCGCCGACGGCAACCACGAAGCCACCGTTACTCCCTCGGCGATCTGGAGGTCCACCACCGAGGCGACCGCCGCGGTGAGCAGGTTCCTATGGCTCAGGACCACGCCCTTGGGCGGACCGGTGGTCCCACTCGTGTAGATGATCGTGGCCGGGTCGTCGGCGCAGAGCGGGGGCAGCGACGTCGGCGGCAAGGATTTGGTTCGTTGGCCGGCGTCCGATATGTACTCAGCCAACGACGCCCAGCCCGGCCGCTCAGGTTCGTCCACTTGTACGCGGAGAGCCGGTAGTCGGACGTCTGCCAGCGAGGCAATGCGCGTCGACTCAGCGACTATCATGACGGCATTTGAGTCGCTTAGGGCGTGCTCGTGCTGCTCCGGCGATGAGCTGGCATAGAGCGAAAACGGCACCGCACCTAGTTTCACCAGTGCCAAGTCGACGACAAAGAACTCGGGGCTGTTGCCGATCAGCAGCGCTACGCGGTCACCGGAGCGGATCCCCAGCTCCTCGAATCCCGCGGCGATGCGGTTCGAAACCTCGTCCACCTCGCGCCAGGTCCACCTGAGCGACCGGTCCACCGTCCGTACCGCCAAATCTTCAGGACGGCGGCGCACCGTCCTGGAGAGCGCGGTAACGAGCGTCGAGTCGGCGCCCACCAGATCCCTCGGGTCGTACGCCTGTTCCATCAGAGCACCACCCTTGCTCTTGCGCGGATTGTGGTCGCAACAACTCCGCACCCCTCTCGCTCTGACCTCAAGGGGCCCCTTCTTAGCCGCACCCCGCTGGCGCGAGATGCGCAACCCCTGCCGTGGTGATCGCCCCAGGGAATCAATGGTTCCTCCGTCGGGAAGTTCACTGAATGGCAAGTCCGACGCCATATTCGCCCGCTGAGCTTCAGGAGCCGCCGGGCATAAGTCTCGCGTAGCCCTCGGTCCGTCGATAGGTCCGCAGCCGACCCGGCGACCAGGTGTCCTGGTCTTCGCCGTACATCGTGGTCCCGTCGGGCAGTGTCCAGGCCACGGAGGAGACGAAGACGACGTACGGGCTGGTGTAGAGCGTCATCTGGCCGCGGACCGTGCCGGTGATCTCGCGACGGCCGGTCGGGTCCTCGACGATCAGACTGATCGACACGGGCCTGCCCCTGTCGTCGCGGTCGACCGTGCGTTCGGCGAGCGTGAAGTCGCGCGTCACTCCATCGGCGAGAGAGAAGCCGGTCATGAAGCGTGGCCGGTCGTCCGAGTCGAACCGGACCGAGCAGTGGAATCCGGAGCCCTGCCTGTCGGCACCGTAGCTGTAGCCGAGTCGAGTGAGCTGTTTGTTCTCCCGGCGCGGACCCCATGTGCGATCGCGCATCTCGACACCGTCGATGGGGATGCTCCGGCCCTGCAGGGTGATGACGCCTCGCGTCCGGCCGAACTGGTCGATATGGCCGACGCCGTCGCGCACGCCCAGTTCGTGCGGCGGGTGGACCGCCGTGAAGGTGATGTCGGCGGAGAACTCCCCGCCGTCGTCGAACCGCAGGCGGTAGGAGGTCAGCGGTTCGAGCACCTCGAAGCTCAGGCCGTTCGGCAGCCGGAAGTCGCAGGGGCCGGCTACGTCCTGCGGAATCGGCAGCTGCCACGCCTGCTTGTAATAGAGCATCTCCCAGGGCTCGGCCGTCCCCGGGCCGAAGACATAGATCCCGCACGACATGACCCCGAGCTCCGGGCGGAACAGCGGGTAGAACCATACGACGAGATCATCTTCGGGCACGTTGGCCGCGAACCAGGCGGTCTCGGCCCAGTGCTCGGGGTCCTTCACGGCGGGGTGGAAGCCGTCGTCCTTCGGTGTCATGGGCATGGCGAAGGTTCCTTCGCGTGGTGGTGGCTATCGGAGAGTCGGCAGTGGGGTACGGGTCATGCGGACCGCGCGTGGGAACGGGGACAACTCCGCCGCGGCCGTTTCGGCGAGCGCGTGGAGCCGATCCTCGCGCCCGGCGGTTGCCTCGTGCCGTCCCGCTCCGGGCGCCGATGAGTGGCTTGCGGCCGAGGCCGTCCCCGACTCCCAGGTGGTGGCGAGCTGGTCGGCAAGGCGGTGCATGAGCTTGGTCCGTCGTGTCGCGTCGGCGTCGTTCTGGACCGACGGCAGCAGTTCGGTGAGCCCCAGGGCGATCTCCTTCATGACATCACCGCCTGGTCGGCTGACCGTCGGCGCGGCGCTCAACTCGGGTACGGGAAGGCCGGCGACGGTCGCTACCTGTACGAGCAGGGCCCATTGCAGAGCCGGCCTGAGCGAGAGGTGGACGAACCGTCCGCGTCCCGGCCGGCCGTGCTCGATCGCCGAGAGCACGATGATCAGGTTTCGCATCAGGACGACGGCCTGCCAGTAGGCCAGTCGACCCGGGTCGAGCGCCATCTGCGGAAGTCGCCTCCCGTAGACGTCGCGGACCTCGTCGGCGAAGTCCGGGATGGTGACGCCGAACATCCAGGCCCTGACCGCGATCCATGCCAGGTCGTCGTGCACGTCCCCCACATGCGCGAACTCCCAGTCGAGCAGTGCCGTCACGTGTCGACCGTCGTGGAGGAAGTTCGCCGGTCCCGGGTCGCCGTGGCACAGCACGAGTGGCCCCTCCCCCGGATGGCACTCGAGGAGGACGTCCCGGGCGAACTCGACGAACGGGGAGGGGCGCGCCGCCTTTTGCCGGTGCACGTCCCACCACAGGTCGATGTCAGCCCGGGAATGGGTCGCGAACCCGGGCAGTGATAGCTCACTCACGTTCAAGGTGTGCAATTTCGCCAGCTCGCGTAGGTACGGCGCGAGAAGCTCGGGTCGCCACCGGTCGTCGCCCTCGGCCCAGTCGGTGATCAGAGCGTCGCCGGCGGGACTGACCGCCCTCAACCGCGGCACGGCGAGACCCTGACCGGCCAGTGCGGCGTACACGGTCTGTTCTCGGTTCAGGCTGAGCGCGGTTCCGCTCAATGGGCCGCTCCCGGTCTCGCAGCGAACGGCGAACGGCCGCACCGCTCCGTCGGCGCCCTGCACCATGGCCTTCCAGACGATGCGGGAGTTGCCCGCTGACAGCCGGGTCACCTCGACGACCCTCGCTCCGAGCACATCCTCGACCCAGGGCTGGAGCGCCGGCCAGGTGCCGCTCATCGTCGCCGGTACGGGGTCCGGTTGAACCTGGGGGGTCTCTTCTCCAGGAAGGCCCTGAATCCCTCCTCGAAATCCTCGGACTCGAAGGTCTGGAGGAAGAGATCTCGCTCGAGGTCGAGGCCCTTGGCCAGAGGCAGGGCGGTGCCCTGGTCGATGGCCGCCTTCGCGGCCTGCACGGCGACCGCCGGGAGTTCGGCGAGCGTCCGCGCCAGCCGTACGGCTTCGGCGACGACCTCGTCGGCGGGGAAGACCTGCTCGACCAGGCCGACCCGCAAGGCTTCGGAGGTGTCGATCACGCGGCCCGAGAAGAGCAGATACTTGGCGACGCCGACTCCGACCTTGCGGCTCAGCCGCTGGGTACCGCCGCCGCCGGGGATCAGCCCGAGCCTCGTCTCGGTGAGCCCGAACCGGACGTCCTCCGCGGCCAGGACGACGTCGCAGAGCAGAGCCAGTTCCAGCCCTCCACCCACCGCGCTCGCCTGCACGGCGGCGATGACGGGGATCGGCAGGGCTTCGATCCGGTCGAACAGGACTCGGCTGCGGGCCGCCCGCTGCGGCATCGCGCCCGTCTTGATCAACTCTTCGAACTCCGTGATGTCGGCGCCTGCCACGAACGCCTTGGACCCCGTTCCCGTGATGACGACCGCACGGACGTCGTCGGCGGCCTCCAGCCGGTCGGTCTGCTTGGACAGCTGGTCCAGGACGTCTCCGCTGAGTGCGTTGACTGGAGGATGGTCGACCCGGACGATGGCGACGCCGTCGGTGACCTCGAGGTGGACGAGTTCGGCAGTCACTTGCTCTCCTCGGGATAGTCCCGCAGTCCGCGGCCGGTCTTGCGGCCCAAGTGCCCCGCGCTGACCAGGGACCGCAGCATCTGCGGCGCACGGAACCGATCACCGTAGTGGTGCGTCATGGCCTCGGCCGCGTAGAGCACCGTGTCGAGGCCGCCCAGGTCCATCGTGTCCAGCGGCCCCATCGGGTGGTTGAACCCGAGGACGCAGGCCTTGTTGACGTCCTCGACGGTCGCGATGCCCTCCTCGACGATCCGCATCGCCTCCAGGTTGAACAGCAGGATCAGCCGCGAGGTGATGAAGCCCTGGTTCTCCTTCTTGCAGACGACCGTCTCCTTGCCGCATGCGGCGGCGAGCTCCTGAGTGGCGTCGAGCGTGGCATCGGAGGTGGCGATTCCGCGCACGATCTCGATGAGCCGCATCACGGCCGGCGGATTGAACCAGTGCGTGCCTATCACCTGCTCCGGCCTCTGGGTCGCCGAGGCGATGGCGCTCACGCCGAACTGCGAGGTGTTGGTGGCCAGGATCGCGTGATCGGGGGCCGCGGCGTCCAAGCGGGCCATGATGTCGCGCTTGAGCTCGAGATCCTCGGGGACGGATTCGATGGCGTAGTCGATTCCGGCGGCGGCGGCGTCCAGATCGGTCGTGGACGCGATCCGGGCACGCGCGGCGGTCGCCTCGCCCTCGGTCAGCGTTCCGGCCTTGACGAGCCGGCCGAGGCTCTTGTCGATCCGGTCCTCGCCACGGTGGAGTGCCTCCTTCGTGACGTCGACGAGCCCGACCTCGAATCCCGCCTGAGCGAGTACCTGTGCGATGCCGTTCCCCATGGTCCCGGCGCCCACGACGAGTGTCTTCTTCACCGTTGGTTCCTTACCTGCTGTTGGACGGACGTTCCCGACTGCCCCGGCTCACCCGACGTTAGGGCCGACTCGCCGACGTTAATGCTGCTCACCTGACGTGTCCGTTGTCGTAGAACTGTTCGTTGAGAACATGACGCATGACCTTTCCGCTCATCGTGCGAGGAAGCTCGGGCACGATCTCGATCCGCACCGGACGCTTGTAGTCGGCCAGGTCGCTGAGCACCGAGGAGAGGTCGTCCAGGGAGAGTTCGGGGTGGTCGGTCACGACCACGGCCACGGGCCGTTCACCGAACTTGTCGTCGCGGGTGGCCACGACCGCCACCTCGAGCACGGCGGGGTGACCTGCCAGGACCCGTTCGATCTCGGCGGGGTAGACGTTGAGCCCGCCGGAGATGAGCATGTCCTTCTTCCGGTCCACGATCTTGACGAAGCCCTCGTCGTCGCGTTGCGCAAGGTCACCGGTCTTCAACCAGTTCCCGTCGAATGCCGCGTCGGTGGCTTCCGCGTCGTGGAGGTAGTGCGACATCACCGTGGGCCCCTGGATGAGGAGCTCTCCGGTCTCACCGGCCCCGCACTCGCTCCCGTCCTCCGCGCGGATGCGGACCCGGTGGTGCAGTACCGGGATCCCCGCGTATCCGATCTTCCGTCGTGCTTCGCCAACCGGCAGCTGCAGGGTCAGTCCCGATGCCTCGGTCAAGCCGTAGGAGCCGACGAGGGCGATCCCTCGCGCGTGCCAGGTGGCGATCAGCGACTCGGGAATCGGCGAGCCGCCGCTGCGGGCGACCCGGAGGCCATCGAGCTTGGCGGTGCCGAATCTCGGGTGCTGCGCCATCTTGGCGTAGACGAGCGGGACCTGCGAAAGCATGGTGACCCCGTCATGCTCGATGAAGTCGAAGATCTGGTCCACCTCGGCGGCCCGGGCCAGCAGGATGCCGGCGCCGGAGGCGATCATCGGCATCGCGGTCGGCAGCAGCGGACCCGCGAAGGCGAGGGGCACGGCGATCAGTACCCGGTCATCGCTGCGGACATCGTCGCACCGGGCTGATGCTTCGGCGACGGCCATGACATTGGCATGGGTGAGCACCGCTCCCTTGGGATGGCCGGTGGTCCCGCTCGTGAACAGGATCGCGACCGGATCGTCCCGGGCGACGTCCTCGGCCGTGTGAACCGTTCCGTGGGACGTCAGCTCGTCGATCGAGTCGCCGTCGCCGTCGATCCGGGTGGTCCGTTCCACGGGCACCAGCTCTGCGAGCTCGGCGGCAGCGCCAGTGAAGGCGTCGTCATGGAACAGCCAGGACACCGCGGTGTGCTCGACCTGGAACCGGAGTTCGGCGTGGGTGAGCCGGGTGTTGAACGGCACCACGATGGCGCCGAGACGGGCGATCCCGAAGACGGCGTGCAGGTATCCGGGATGGTTGTGCGCCAGGATTCCCACCCGGTCGCCCTTGCCCACTCCGTGGTGCCGCAAGCCGCCGGCGATACGGCCGACGGCGCCTTCGAAATCAGCCCACGTCTCGCTCGCGCCCTCGAAGAGGATCGCCGGGCTCGCCGGTGTGTACCGGGCGTTGAACTCCGGCCAGCTGGAGATTCCGCCCATGCTCACCGTTCCCTCCTCGGTTCGGAGTGCTCGCGCTGCAGGGCGATGCCGTCCCCTTGGGCCAGTCCACCGCAGATCGCCGCGACCCCGCGTCCGCCTCCCATTGCCTCCAGGCGTCGGGCGAGTGTGAGGGCCAGCCGAGCTCCTGACGCGCCCGCCGGGTGCCCGATGGCCACTGCGCCTCCGTTGCCATTGGTCCGTTCCAGGACGGTCGACTTCGCGATACCGGTCCGCTGTTCGAGCACGGTCGCGGACGCCAGGGGCACGCAGGCGAACGCCTCATTGATCTCGATGGCGTCCACCTCGTCCAGGGTCCACCCGGCGCGCTCCAGAGACTTCTCGACGGCGTCGGCGGGTGCGATCGCGATCTCCCGCATCGGGCGCGCGATGCTCGCGGTTCCCGCGATGGAGGCCAGCGGCCGCAGCCCATGCTGCTCGGCGAAACTCCGGCTGACGATCACGACGAAGGCCGCGCCGGTGTCCTGGCCGGGCGCGGTGCCCGGCGTCACCAGCGCCGTCCCGAGGACCGCCGGCAGCGCGGCGAGCTTGTCCAGTGACCCGCCGCGGCGGGGAAGCTCGTCGTGGTCGAGGGTGGACGCGCCATTGTCGAACGGCACGATCTCGTCGTCGAAGAAGCCCCGGTCGAGCGCCTCGAAGTACGCCTGATGGGAACGCAGGGCCCAGGCGTCGGTCTCGGCACGCGTTACACCGAGCTCCTGGGCGACCTCACTCGCGTCGAGCGCGACCGGGTTCCCTCCGATGTCCGCGCCGGGATCGGACATCGGGTCTTTGAGGACGGGAGCACCCCGCTTGATCCCCCACCTCACGTCCGAGGGCACCAGCATCGGCGCGCGTCCCATGTTGTCTGTTCCGCCGGCGACCACGACGTCGGCCTGACCCGTCGCGATGTCCCTGGCCGCCATGGAGATCGCCGTCATCGAGGAGCAGCAGGCCCGGTCGATCGTGAGCGACAGGCGGTCGACCGGAATACCCGCGCGTACGGCCGCGACTCGCGCCGGGATGGTGCCGTCCATGGCCACCTCCGACGGCGTCGTGACCCCCAGGTAGGTCACGTCGACCTGATCGGGCCGGACACCGACCGACTTCAGGGTCTGGGTGATCGTGTAGGCGGCCAGGTCGACGCTCGGGACAGAGCGCAGGGCGCCGCCGAACTTGCCGAAGGGCGTACGGCGGCCGCCGAGAAGAACTACGTCGTGTGTACTCATGGGGACCACCTCCTAGTAGGACCGCGGCAGGCCGAGCGCCGCGGTCGCGATGTGGTTCAGCGCCAACTCGCGGGCAACCGGGACCGTCTGGTTGAGCCGCAGGTGCGCGAACCGCTGATACACCATGGACTCGGCGGTGAATCCGCTTCCACCGAATGCCTGCAGAGCGGCGTCGGCAGCTGCGAGCCCCGCGTCGCATGCCGCCACCTTCGCAGCGTTGCACAGGACACCCGCACCAGCGGCGCCCGCAGCCGCGACGGAGGCCGCGCGCTGGGTCATCAGCCACGCTCCCTCAAGCCGTACCCATGCCTCGGCGAGCGGATGCTGGACCGCCTGGTGCTGACCGATCGGCACGTCGAAGACGACTCGGGACTGCGCATGCGCCACCGCCCTGGCGAGCGACCAACGGCCCATGCCGATGGCTTGCGCGGCGACCGCCAGGCGCTCGGGGTTCAAACCGTCGAAAAGCGCGCGCGCTCCGGCGCCGGCCGTTCCGACGACGGACTCGTCGCCGACCTCGACGTCGTCGAGATGCACCGTCCACTGGCGCTCGAACGTCGCCATCTCCAGCTTCACCGGGGCAAGGCTCAGCGCCGGGTGCGGAAGCGGAAGGAGGAAGAGCGTGATCCCTCCGCTGTCGGCGTCCTTGGCCGCGACGATCAGCGCCTCGGAGTCGTCGATCGCCGAAATGTAGGTCTTCTCCCCTGTGATCCGCCAACCGCCCTCCACGCGTCGAGCGGTCGTCGTCATCCGGTTGAGGTTGGAACCGGCCCCCGCTTCCGTCATCGCGAAGCAGAAGCGTGCGCTCCCGTCCGCGATCTTCGGCAGCCATGTGCTTCGCAGCTCCTCGCTCGCGTGGCTGGACAGGATGCCCGCGGCCACCCCCTGGGAGATGGCCAGGCGCCCGCAGGGCAGGCCCCCGGCCGCGATCCGCTCGATCGCCAGACAGAGGTCGAAGAGGTCGCCGGCACCGCCGTAGTCCGCGGCGATGCCCAGGCCGGTGATGCCCGCCTGCCGGACGAGCCGCCACTGGTCGGCGGTCGCCTCCAGATCGTCGAAGCGGCGGTCCTCGAAGCGGCGCCCTAGTTCGAAGGCGAGCGATGCGAGCGCCTCCTGTTCCTCGGTGAGGACGACGAGGCGGGACTCCGAGATGCCACTCATGTCAGCGTGACTCCTTCGCGGTTGTGTTCGGCACGCGTGTGACCCGCGGTGCACTGCTCAGACATCTTCGATGGCGGCCCGGAACGTCGAGGACCACAGTTCGACGTGTCGCTGCATCGGCTCGGCCGGCACTCCGGGAAGCATCGCCCAGGTGAACACGGTTCCGACGTTGCTCCCCGTGTAGTGGTCGCAGACCAGCTCCGCCGCGTGATCGGGGGTGGCGATCAGCAGTCCGCGCATCCCGCGGTCCAGGCCGCCCGCCCTTGCTTCGACGGCCCCGGCGGGGGCCGGGGGACGCGCCCCTGACCGCACAGCCTGGGAGTTGTAGGACGCCCAGAGGTACTCGTACGCCTCTTCGACGACCGGTGCGACGCGTTCGGGTTCCTCACTGAGGAAGATGTTCACAGGCCCGGCCATGTGAGCGGCGCTGAGGTCGAATCCTGCCTCGAACAGCCCCTCGATGTAGGGCGCTTCGAGCCTGCGGTCGGCCGAGAGCAGCCGAAGGCCGGCCTGCCCTGTCCGACGCGCGGCCCGTGGACCACCGCCCGCCACCCAGAGCGGGAGCGACGGCTGCACGGGTCGCGGCGTCAGGCCGGGCGAGCGGAGCGCGGACCTGACCTCATCGACCTTGTCGAAGAGGATCTTCAGGGGTTTTTCGAACTGGGTCTGGAAGAGGGCGTATTCATGAGCCAGATATCCCGATCCCAGGCCCAGTTCCAGTCGGCCGGCACTGATGACGTCGACGACCGCCGCCTCCTCGGCGAGGTGGACCGGGTGCCGAAGTGGTGCGAGCGTCGCGGCCGTTCCGACGCGCACCCGGGTAGTCCGGGCGGCGACCGCGGCGGCGAAGACGAGAGGCTGTGGGAGATAGCCGTCATCGACACCGTGATGCTCACTGAGCCACACCGAGTCAGCGCCCAGCGCCTCGCCCAGCTCACAGGTCCGCAGGGCTCGTTCGTACACCGACGAGTGAGCGGACCGGCCGGGGTTGCGCAGGTCGAAGTACAAGCCGACCTTCATCGGTCCCCACCGTCGGCCGAGGAGAGCATGGCGGGGGCCGTCTCCCCCGTCTGGCCATCAGACATAGAGCTCACTGATCTCCTGCATCCGGTCCGTGAGCGCCGAGGACGATTCGGTGATCTCGATCCGGCCACGCCGCATGACGGCAGTACGGTCGGAGACGGCGAGCGCCTTCCCCACCTGCTGCTCGATCAGCAGCACTCCCAGCCCTCGCTCCTGGGCGGCGGTCGTCAGGACGTCGAAGATGCGGTCCACGACCATGGGAGCCAGGCCGAGCGACAACTCGTCGGAGATCATGATCTGAGGGTGTCGGGCGAGGGCCCGCGCGACGGCCAGGATCTGTTGCTGTCCGCCGGAGAGGAGACCCACGCGACGCTTGAGGTGGGGCTTGAGTTCCGGGAAGAGTTCCAGCGCCTCGTCCGGCTCGACACCGCCGACGCGGAGGTTGTCGCGGACGGACAGCCCCATGAACACACACCGCTCTTGGGAGATGTAGGCGGTTCCCCGTCGAGCGCGCTGGGACAGAGAAGACCCGTGCACGGCCCTGCCTGCCACCTCGATCGTGCCCGCCGTCGGCTTGAGCCGTCCCGCGAGAGCCATCGCCGTCGTCGACTTGCCCGCACCGTTGCGTCCGAGCAGTGCCAGCACCTCTCCGGCACGGATCTCCAGGTCCAGGTCCTGCAGGACCGCGACGGAGCCGTATCCGGCGGACAAACCGCGGGCGCTGAGCAGCACCGGCTTCTCCGGCGTCCCGGGCTCGTTCACTTCGCCACCGCCCCTTCGCCCTGGACGTTGGGGTCGTCCGCACCCCGGCCGATGTACGACGCGATGACCTCGGGTGACGCCCTGACCTCCTCGGGCGATCCCGACGCGATCACCTTTCCGAAATCCAGAGCGGTCACCACGTCGCTCGTGCCCAGCACGAGGTCGACGTCGTGCTCGATGAGCAGTACCCCGATCCCTCTCCCGTGCGCCACGAGGCGTATGGCCCTCGTCAGCTCTCGGCGTTCGGTGTCGTCAAGGCCCGAGGCGGGTTCGTCCAGAAGGATCACCTGTGAGTCGGTGGCCAGGGCCCGGGCGATCGCGGCCAGGCGTTGGCGGCCGAACGAGAGCTCGCCGACACGCCGATGGAGGTCACCCTCGAGATCGAGCATCCGCACGATCTCCCGAGCCGCGGGCGGCAGGTCTCTCCGCGACGGAAGGACCAGGTCACGCAGCAGTGTCGGTCCCGCGGAGGATTCGGTCGCGACCCGGATGTTGTCCTCGACGTCCAGGTCCGGAATCAGCTCGACCGACTGGAACGAGCGGCCGATGCCGATCCGGGCGCGCTGCCACGGCTTGAGTGGACCGAGACCCTGATCGCCGAGGGTGATCCGACCCGTGCGCGGCGAGACGAAACCGCTGATGACGTCCAGCAGCGTGCTCTTGCCGGCTCCATTCGGACCGATGAGACCGTGCACCGTGCCCGGTTCGAGGGCTAGGTCGACGTCGGTGAGCGCGTGGACGCCTCCGAAGGACACGGAGACACCGCGAACCTCTAGCGGCAGACAATGGCGAGCAGGCTTCGCGCTTGGCTTCGACGCGGTAACCGTCTCCGGCTCCAAAGAGTGAGCGGCGGACGCGGACGGTTCTTGAGCCGGTTGCGACGGCATCTCATGGCCCGGCGTGGATGAGGGCCCTCGCCGCAGACGGCGTCTGACCGGCCGGGCCGCGTCCAGAAGCACTGAGGCGATGCCGTCCTGGTTGAGCACGACCGTGGCGAGCAAGGCGATCCCACCGATCAAGGGAAGCCACGATGACTGCCCGCCGATGATCGTCTCGACCAGTTGCGTTCCGATGCCACCGGGGGCGAACCCCATGCCGAGCAGCGGTCCCGCGATGAAGCCGAGTCCGCCGATGACCGTCCACGCCAAGACCTCGACCGAGGACTCGAAAGTGAAGCCGCCGAACTCCACCGAGGGGCTCCGGAAGACGTACAGCACTCCCCCGAGCGCGGCGATGAAGGTGGCGATGGAGAATGCGGTCGCCTTGACCAGACCGACCCTGATTCCCAGCGCGGCGCTCGCACGCTCATTGCCGCGGACGGCGACGAACCGGCGGCCGGTGGCGCCCCGCCGCAGGTTCGCCGCCAGGACCGCAGCGATGACGAACACCGCTGTCGCCAGGGCGAGGTACCGCTCCGGGTAGATGATCGGAGACAGGTCCCATCCGGCCAGGGACGGTGACGGGACGCTCTGTATCTGGCTCTGGCTGAAGACGGCGGCGTACAGGGCGACGGCGAACGACACCGTGATCACGGCGAGGCTGGCGCCTCGCATGCGCATGGCCGCGATCGAGAGCAGCAGACCGATCGGGATGGTGAGGGCAGCCGACGCCAGCAACAACACCGGGAAGGGCACGTCGAACCGCTGGGAGAGCTGGACCGCGATGTAAGCCCCGCAGCCGGCCAGGCTGAACTGCGCCAATGACAACTGGCCGGCATATCCGGTGATGACCACTGCCGACAGCATGACAATGGCGATGATCATGCTGGTGAGGACGGCGTCCACCCACTCCGGGTCCCCGTTCACCACGAACGCGACCGAGACGCCGACCCAGAGGACCGCCCACCAGCCGATGCGCCCGCTGCCCAGTGACGGCAGCCGCATCCCCACGAACCCGCGCTCCGGGATGGCCGACCCCCTGACCAGCATGAGGACCACGATGATGGCGAAGCTCGCGATCCCGGCGATCCCTCGGACGTCGATGTTCTCGCTTGCGATCGCTTGGACCACCTGCACGACCAGGGCGCCGATCAGCGTGAGCGGGAAGGACAGCAGTCCGCCGAACAACGCCGCGCCGAGACCCGGCACGAGCAGGGCGTTCAGGGTCACGATGTTGGCGCCCGCAACGGGGGCGAGCATGGCTCCGGCGAGACCGGCCAGGCATCCCCCCAGAAACCAGTTGGCGCTCGCGACCCGGGTGCTGGAGACGCCGAGGGCGGCGGCGGAGACGGCGTTCTCGGCGACGGCGGCTGTGCGCACGCCGAAGGACGTGTAGCGGTACGTCGCCCACAGCGCAGTGGTCACGCCGATACCGATGAGCAGCAGCCACAGGCGATCCGCCCCCACGGTCGCCCCGCCGGGGAGCCCGACCGTTCCGGACGGGAGGAGCGCGGGGACCGTGCGGGTGGTGCTGCCGTACGTCAGCAGCAGAGCCGACTGCACAACGATCATCACGCCTATGGAGCCGATGAGCTGAGTCAGCTTGGCCGCGTCACGCAACGGATGCATGACCGCCACGTGAATCAGCGCACCGACCAGGCCCGACCCCAGGACCGCCACGGCAAGGGCGACGATCGAGGGGATTCCCCAGTTGACGACCGCGTCCCAGTAGAGGAGCGCGCCGAGTGAGGCCTGAGCGCCGTGTGCGAGGTTGATGACGCCCGTGCTGCGGTAGATGAGGACCAAGCCCAAGGCGAACATCGCGAGCATCGCCCCCGGGCCCAAGGACTGGACCACGGTCGTGATGAGGTCGGACATGAGAGGTGGGTTCTCCAGATCGGTTCTGTTGTCAGGAGCCGCTCTTGATCGCCTCGACCGGCTCGCCTTGCTTGATCGCTCCACCCTTGATGACGCCGGGGTACACGGTCCATGAAGGGATGCGGGGGTAGTCCTGGACCGGGCCCGGCTTGGCGAACGACACCTTCTCGGCCCACGCGACCGTCTCACCGTCGATGGAGTTCAGCGCCTTGACGAAGGACTTGCGGGTCACGTCCCCGTCGATCTTCTTCATCGCCAGAGCCGCCAACTGGACCCCGGCCCAGGCACGCATGCCGAGAGAGGTGGCGGGCTTGCCCGGTGCGAACTTCTTCATCTCCGCGGCGAAGGCCGCCACACCGGGCGCGTCGGAGGGCACGAAGGGGTTGGCCGAGACCACGACCGTGCCTTCGGCGGCGGCGCCGCCCTCCTTGAGCATGTCCGGGTTGATGATGCCGTTGGTGATGACCAGGGGCATGGAGGTTCCGGACTTCTTGAGTGCCTGCCAGAGCCGGACCTGGTTCACGGCGTCCACGTTGCCGGCGATGGCGGCGGCCCCGGACGCCTTCGCGCGGGCGATGTAGGGCGCGAAGTCGACCGCGTCCGGCGGGATCAGGACCTGGCCCATCACCTTCGTGCCGCTCTGCTCCGCGCCGCGCTTCAGGCCGGTGAAGGGAGCGGCCGCGTAGGCCTCGTCGAGCTGGACCGGAACGAGGCTCTCGGCCTTCAGGTAGGTACGCGCGACCTCCGGGAACGCGACGAAGTTGAGCGAGCCGGAGTCGAGCGGGTAGCTCATGGCGCTCTTCCCGTCGATCTCCTGGAGAGGGGCGGGGACGAGCGCGGGCAGGCCCGCGGCCTCCAGAATCGGCCACGCCGTCGAGCCGTACGACGTGATCAGGCCGACGACGCCCACGGCACCGTCACGAACCGCCGACTGCAGGCACCGGCGCAACTCCTCCTGATCGTTCCGGTCGTTGCAGACCGTCAGCTCGATGGTCTTGCCCGCCACACCGCCGCGCTCGTTGAGCGCCTTCACCGCGGCACGAGCGGAGTCCTCCATGAAGGGAAGCGAGTAGGCGCGTGACTCCAGAGTCGAGACGAGAGCCAGCTTCAGCGTGTCACCGGACCCGGCCTCGCCCTCCCCGCGGCCACAACCGGCGAGCGCCAACGAGCAGGCAAGGCCGGCAGCGGCCCACATGCGAAGGTTCATGACTTCCCTTCCGTCCCACGCCAGTTTTACTGAATGGTAAGTCGAATCCATCTGCCGTGCAAGGGGCTGCCGAAGCCCGTTTCGGAGTTCGCCGGGCCGGCCGGGCGAGCGTTGCGAAGCCGAACACCGCAGGAACCCGCCGGTCTGAAGATCGCCTCTCGTTATTCGTGATCGACGTGGCCGGCCCGCTTCCGCCGCCGGCCGGCCCGCCGGGTTCGCCCTGACCGGATCCTTGAGGCAGTCCGGTGGCCACCCGGGGACGCCGTGACTCACTTGATCGCCGCGGCTCGGCTTGCCGGCGTGGCGCGAGCATCGCTAATTTACCGATCAGACAGTAAACGTCCGATCAGGTCCGCTGACGTGAAAGGGCACGAGGCCGATGAAGGCTGGCAGGTCGTCCGCGCTGGTCGGTAGGCGTACATGAAGGAATCCCTCCTCCACGGCCAGGTCGCGATCGTGACCGGTGCAGGCGCGGGTCTGGGCAGGCACTATGCGCGGCTGCTCGCCGAGTTGGGAGCGGCTGTAGTCGTCAACGATGTGTCTGCGCACGCGAGCGACGTCGTCCGCGAGATCGAGCGGCACGGAGGACGCTCCACGGTGAGCAACCACGACGTGTCGGATCCTGTCCAGGCCGGCGAAATGGTACAGACAGCGCTCGACGCGTTCGGTGGGCTCCACATCGTCGTGAGCAACGCCGGAGTCATCGACCGCACGGCATTCATCGACATGGACTCTGCCGTGTTCGACAGGGTGATGAAGGTCAACGCCTACGGCGCTTTCAATGTGCTCCGCGCATGCTGGCCGGTCCTCGTCGAGCAGAAGTACGGGAGGGTGGTCGCCGTCAGTTCGTCCAGCGCCTTCCTTCCCGCCGCGGGCATCGCCCACTATGCGGCGTCGAAGGGCGCGGTCCTCGGATTGGCGAAGTCCCTTGCGATGGAGGGTGCGGAACACGGCATCACCGTGAACGTCCTCGCGCCGAGCGCCCTGACAACGATGACGGCCGCCGGCCCATCCGCCCACGATGAAGAGGCCTTGAAGCGGGCCGAGGCGATGATGTCCCCGAGGCTCGTGGCTCCAGTGGTGGCCTGGCTGGTGCGTCCAGAGAACGCGTTGAACGGTGAAGTCATCGAAGCGGCGGCCGGCCGCGCGGCGATGAACTTCGTCGGTTCGACCCGGGGCTTCTGGAGTCCGGACCTGACGGTCGCAGAACTCGTCGAGCACAGCGACACGGTGTTCGACCTGCGAGACTTCGCTGTGCTCAAGGACATCACCGAGCTCAACGCGTGGTTGACGACTCGCACGACAGGCTGGTGAGCCGCACCAGGCCCCGGACCTCTGAGCCGAGCAGTCGGGTAGTGGGGCCGTCGGCGGCGACACGTTGCCCGCCGTCCGGCGTGCCAGCACTCACGTCAGCTCTTGCATGCGGCGCAGCATGGAATGCCGGTCGCTGACGAGCTGGCCGGTGAGCTGCTCGTTCACGTCGACGACGCCGGTGACGAAGAGCTCGGCGGAGCGGCCGATCCACTGGTCCGAACCGGTGAGTCCACCGGTGTACGTCCCCTGGATCATGGCGTGGAAGGCGACCGTGCGGCCGGCGGAGAAGAGGTCGAGGATCTCGGCCCGTGCTCGGTCCCACTGGGCACGGGACGTGCCGTCATCCCAGCGCGGGCCGGAGCCGTCGAGCCAGCGCCCGGATTCGATCCATCCCGCGACGCGCCATTCGGCGTCCGGCCTCGGTGCGACGACCTCGATGCTCCATGGGTCAATCCCGGGAGGGTCGATGGCCGCTGCGATCCCGCTGGCCAACTGCTGCTTGCGAGAGTAATAGTCCTGCTCCACCCGGCACTCGGTGAGGACCTCGCCGTTCCAGCGGTACAGGCTCACGCCCTGCCACGCGGCCGCACGCCCGTCGTGGATGGATCGGCCGTGCTCGGTGAAGTGCAGCGCGGCACGATCACCATTGGTGACCAGGCGGTGGACGGTGAATCCAAGCGTCGGGTACTGCCGGTATTGACGCTTGGCCGCCCGCTGGTACTCCTCCTGCCGTCCGCGCAGGACCGAGGTACCCATGCGCAACACGTAGTCGTCGGCCATGATGCGGTCACTAACGGAGAAGTCGTGCGCCGCCGTGTACGCGTAGGCGTAGGTCCACAAAAGGTCGCTGAGGGTACGGGGCTGGTCTGTGACGGTCATCGCGGAGCCCTGTCGGAGAAAATCTCGTCTACCGGCGCGGATTCGAGGGGTGTCGGCGAGCGTGGTGCGCCCGCGGGCGTGCGGGAGAAGCGCGGGGCGGGCGCGGCCTGCACGACGCCGCCCACTTCGACGAAGGTTGATCGCGCGGTCAGGTGCGGGTGGCGTGCGGCCTCCGCGTAAGTGAGCACGGGGGTCACGCAGGCGTCGGTGCCATCGAATTTCTCGGCCCATTCGTCCCTGCTTCGTTCCGCGAACCGGGCCTGGAATGCGTGGCGCATGGTGGGCCATGCGGCGCGGTCGTACTGGTCTCCCCAGGTCGGCTGAAGGCCCAGCCCGTCGAGGAGGGCACGGAAGAACTGCGGTTCCAGCGCTCCCACTGCAATGAACCGGGCATCGGCGCAGGAATAGGTGTCGTAGAAAGGTGCGCCGCCGTCGAGCAGATTGGCTGCCCGCTCGTCGGCCCAGCCTCCGGTTGCCCGTAGAGCAAGGAGGGGCTGGCTCAGCAGCACCGCACCGTCGACCATGGCCGAGTCGACGACCTGGCCGCGGCCGGAGCGTGCACGTTCGTAGAGTGCGGACAGGATGCCGACCAGGAGCAGCATGGAGCCACCGCCGTAGTCGCCGACAAGGTTGAGGGGCGGTGCGGGTGGCTCGCCCGCTCGTCCCATGGCATGCAGTGCGCCGCTAAGGCTGATGTAGTTGATGTCGTGCCCGGGTGTCTGGGCGAGCGGTCCGGTCTGGCCCCATCCGGTGACTCGGGCGTAGATGAGGGACGGGTTGCGCACGGTGAGTTCTTCGGGTCCCACGCCGAGGCGCTCCGCGACGCCGGGGCGCATCCCCTCCACGAACACGTCAGCCCGAGCCGCGAGCGACGTGACGGTGGCGCGGCCTTCGGGCGTCTTCAGGTCGGCGGCGACCGACCGGCGTCCGCGCAGGCCGTGGTCGGGCTCGCCGGGGTCTCCGATCTTGAGTGCGCGCCCCGGCGGCCGCTCGATGCGAACCACGTCGGCACCGAGGTCGGCGAGGACCTGGGCCGCGTGCGGCAGCGGGCCGATCGCGTCGAGTTCGACGACCCGCAGCCCCACCAGCGGCCCGCTGCGTGCTCCGTCCGGTGCGGCGTTCACGACTGCGGCTCCTTCGTCAGGCGCGGGACTGCGGCAGGTGCTGCGGCGTCCCCGAGCGCTCCGCAGCGACTGACCACCTCGGATGCGCCGGTCTCGTCGGCCGGTTCCGGCAGCCAGGAGACGTCCGCGCCAGCACCGAAGGTCGCCTTGGCGGAGCCGAGGACGATGGCGGTGACCGCCTCGTCCGCCCAGGCGTCGTCGAGCTCACCGGCCAGGTCGGCGAGCAGACGCCCGCCGACGACGTTCATGGACCGATCGGGACGGTCGAGTTCGAGGACGGCGACACCGTCCCCGTCACTGCGACGGATGGTCCGTTCGAGTTGAGTGCTCATCAGTCTCCGGTGATTGCGTTCATGGGCCTGTCGACGATGCGCCGGTCGATGTGGTGGGTGTGATCGGCGCGGTCACAGGCCGATCGAGCGGCCGATGATCTCCTTCATGACCTCTGTCGTCCCGGCGTGCTGGAAGCTGCCGATCCGGGCGCCGAAGGCCTCCCGCGTGGTGGCATGCGCCAGGCTGAGCTCGTAGGCGCGACGGGCCTGGGCTGTCGCCTGCACCGCGACGGCCAGCCGTTCTTGCACGAGGTTGCTCATCATCACGTAGAAACCACGGTTCTCCTCGCCGAGCAGGTGGTCGGCGGGAACCCGGACGTCAGCGAAGAACAGCTCGGCTGTGTCGGCGGCGTGCTGGCCGATCTTCTGGAGCTTGGCGCCGCGGGAGAATCCAGGACGATCCGCCTCCACGACCAACAGGGAGATTCCCTTCCGTCCGGCCGTCGGCGCGGTCTTCACCGCGACCACGACCAGGTCGGCGTTGAGACCGTTGGTGATGAACGTCTTACTGCCATTGACGACGTACTCCGCGCCGTCGCGTACCGCGGTGGTGGCGATGTTCGCGACGTCGGAGCCGGCACCCGGCTCGCTCATGGCCAACGCCAGGATGGTCTCTCCGGAGATCACACCCGGCAGCCACCGCTCGCACTGCTCTGGCGTGCAGTCGCCCAACAGATAGGGCAGCGCGATGTCGGCCTGCAGCGACAGGCCCAGGCCGACGGAGAGGACGTCAGCCGCGGCAAGCTCCTCGGAGAGGATGGCGTTGTAGCGAAAGTCGGCTACCCCGGCTCCTCCGTACCTCTCGGGCGCCGACATCCCGAACAGCCCCAGCGTCCCCGCGGCGCGAAAGAGTTCGCGGCCGACGAGGCCTTCCTGCTCCCACTTCCCGCGGTTCGGGGCCACGTGCTCCTCAACGAACCGCCGCACGCTGGCCCGGAACGCGTCATGCTCCTCGCCGAACAGGTCTCTCTTCACGGGCCTCCTCCCCCACCTCTTTTTACTGAATGGTAAGTCGAATGCTAGGGTGGGGCAAGTCGGTCCGCGGGTGGAGAGGTTGTCCTGGTGTTCGAGTCAGTGCTGGTCGCCAACCGTGGCGAGATCGCCGGCCGGATCATCCGAGCATGCCGAGAGCTGGGCGTGCGGTCGGTCGCGGTGTACTCCGAGGTCGACGCTGATGCACCGTTCGTGACGCTGGCCGATGAGGCCTACTTGCTGGGCCCAGCCCCGGCGAACGCCAGCTACCTCGCCATCGAGCGGATCATCGCGGTGGCGCGCGAAGCCGGCGTCGACGCGATCCACCCGGGGTACGGGTTTCTAGCTGAGAACGCGGCGTTCGCGCACGCGGTCGCCGATGCCGGTCTTGTGTTCATCGGGCCCGCGCCGCGCGCCATCGAGGTCATGGGCGACAAGCTCTCCGCACGCCTGGTCGCACTCGAGGCCGGGGTACCGGTCGTGCCCGGTACTGCCGACCCGGTGACGGAGGTAGAGGAGGCCCTCGCGTTCGGCGCGGCACACGGGTATCCGGTCGCGGTGAAGGCCATGTTCGGCGGCGGCGGACGCGGCATGAAGGTCGTCCGCGAGGCCGGCGAGATGGCCGATGCCCTCGAGAGTGCCCAGCGTGAGGCCGCCGCCTCGTTCGGCCGGGGCGAGTGCTACCTCGAACGGTACCTCGAGCGGCCCCGGCACATCGAGGTCCAGATCGTCGCCGACCAGGACGGGACGACCGTGCACCTCGGCGACCGCGACTGCTCGCTGCAGCGGCGCCATCAGAAGCTGATCGAAGAGGCGCCGGCGCCCGGGCTCAATCCGGAGGTGCGCACCGCGATCGCCGACGCGGCGATCAAGGTCGCCCGCGCCATGGCGTACGTCAACGCCGGCACCTGCGAGTTCCTCCTCGACGCCGACCAGACGACCTTCTACTTCCTCGAGATGAACACTCGCCTGCAGGTGGAACACCCCGTCACCGAGCTGGTCACCGGAATCGACCTCGTCCACACCCAGCTGCGGATCGCCTGTGGTGACGGGATGGGATTCAAGCAAGAGGACGTGACCGTCCGGGGGCACGCGATGGAGGCCCGGATCAACGCCGAGGACCCGCACCGCGGTTTCCTCCCAACACCGGGACTGATCACCACGCTCGACCCGCCCCTGGGCCCGTGGGCCCGGTTCGACACCGCAGCCCGCAGCAACTACGAGGTGCCGTCACAGTACGACTCGATGATCGGCAAGCTGGTGGTGTGGGCCGCAGATCGGGACCAGGCGCGTGCCCGTCTGCGGCTGGCCCTGGACGAATTGAGGATCACCGGCATCCCGACGACGGTGCCGTTCCACCAGCTTGCGGTCGACCACCCCGCCTTCGCTGCCCTCACCCACTCCACCATGTCCGTCGAACGCGAATGGGAACTCGACCAGATGCCCGCCTCGTCGACGGAGTCACCCAGCAAGGACCTCACGGCAACGGCACCGCCCTCGAACCGCGGTCATGGCCACCGAACATCGCGCGAGGTCGCGCTCACCATCGGAGGTGAGACGACGTACGTGACGGTCTATGGCACCACAACGCCGCGCATCGAGGACGGCGGCATGTCGCGGCGGCAGCGTGAGCGCGCCGCGGGCGCCGGTAACGGCGGCTCCGACGGTCCGCGGCTCACCGCGCCGATGCAGGGTGTCGTGGTCAAGCTCGCGGTCGAAGACGGCACCACCGTCACTGCCGGGGACCTGATCTGCGTACTCGAGGCCATGAAGATGGAGAACCACATCCATGCTCACCGCGACGGTGTCGTCCGGTTCCCGCACGCCGCCGGCACAGCGGTCGAGAAGGGCGCGATCTTGGCCACGATCGGCGAGTGAGGACGAATTCCCTCGTCCCACACACGAGGAGCACACAACAGGCCCGCGAAAACGTCATGTGAGCGTGACGTAGCCTCCATCAACCGGCAGGACGACGCCGGTCATCCACGACGACGCTCGCGAGGCGAGGAAGATCGCCGTGCCCGCCATGTCCGAGGGCAGGCCAGTGCGGCCTAGCGGCGTAGCCTGGTCGAGCTCGTCGCGGCCGGCGGCGAAGGCGAACTCCATCATCCGCGACTCCACGAACCCGGGTGCGATCGCGTTGACCGTGATGTGGTCGCGGGCCAACCGCCCCGCGAGGTGCCGGGTGAGCTGGTGCACCGCCGCCTTGGACGCGGAGTAGGCATAGGACTCCCACATGGGGACATGCATTCCGTCGACCGAGCCCAGGTTGATGATTCGGGCCGGGTGCTCCGGTGAAGCCGCAGCGCGCAGGAGGTCGAGGCACGCCACCGCAAGGTGGAACGGCCCCTTGAGGTTGACGGCGAGCACCTTGTCCCAGCCGGCGTCGGGATACTCCTCGATCGGAGCGCCCCAAGTCGTGCCGGCGTTGTTGATCAGAACGTCTAGCCGGTCCACGTGATCGCGCATGTCGTCGGCGAGCTTGCGGCACCCGTCCTGAGTGGACACATCACCGGGAAGCGCGACTGCGCGCTCGCCGAGGTCGGCGGCCAAGCCCCGGCATTCCCCGACGTTGCGCGCCGAGATCCAGACGGTCGCGCCCGCGGCATGGAAGCCGCGCACGATCATCTCCCCGATGCCCTTGGTACCACCGGTGACGAGGATGTTGCGTCCGGAGACGTCGAAGAGGTCGTTGGTCACGGTTTCTCCTGGTCCTCATGGGTGGTGGACACCCCTGTGTCAACACCCTTGAGCTCGTCGCGCCGACCGAAGCGGCCATTGACCCAACTCGGGTGTCACAGCCGCTCGACGATGGTGGCGTTCGCCATGCCTCCGCCTTCGCAGATCACCTGCAGGCCGTAGCGGCCCCCGGTTTCCTCCAGGACACTGACGAGGTTGGCCATGAGCTTGGCGCCGGAGGCGCCGAGAGGGTGACCGTTGGCGATGGCGCCGCCACGCATGTTGACCTTGGCCGGGTCGGCGCGGGTCTCGGCAAGCCATGCCAGGACGACCGGCGCGAACGCCTCATTGACTTCGAACGCGTCGATGTCGTCGATGCTGATCCCGGCCCGCGTGAGGACTTTCCCGGTCGCGGGGATGACGCCGGTGAGCATGAAGACCGGGTCGTCGCCGACCACGGCGAACTCGCGGACCGCGGCGCGTGGCGTGAGCCCGAGCGCTTCGGCTCTGCCGCGCTCCATGATCAGCACGGCGGCGGCGCCGTCGGAGATCTGGGAGGCACCGCCGGCGGTCACCACCCAGTTGATCTGGGGATACCGCGCCGCCAGTTCCTCGGAGTAGAAGGCGGGCTTGAGAGCTGACAGCGTCTCGGGCGTCGATTCCGGTCGGACGCCCTCATCGGCGGTGACCATCTCGCGGGTGCGGCCATCGCCCCGGTCGGCCGGGGTCGGCAGAATCTGGCCGTCGAGTACACCGGCGGCGGCCGCGGCGGCGGCCCGCTGGTGCGACTGTGCGGAGTACTCGTCGAGTGCGGCGCGGGACAGGGCCCATTTCGCTGCGATCAACTCTGCGGAGATGCCCTGGGGAACCAGGCCGCCCTGGGCCAGGTATCGCTTGGCCACCGCGGGACCCGCGGGATCCTGGCCCACGGAGGAGGAGAACATCGGCACGCGCGACATCGACTCCACCCCAGCGGCGATCACGACGTCGTACGCGCCGGCGATCACGCCCTGGGCCGCGAAATGGAGGGCCTGCTGAGACGAGCCGCATTGGCGGTCCACCGAGGTCGCGGGCACCGTCTCGGGGAAACCTGCGGCCAGCACGGCATTCCGGCCGACGTTGAAGGCCTGCTCGCCGACCTGGGACACGCAACCGGTGATGACGTCGTCGATGGTCTTCGGGTCGATCCCGGTCCGATCGACCAGGCCGCGGAGCACATGTGCCAACAGGTCTGCCGGGTGCCAGCCGGTGAGCGCACCGCCCTGGCGGCCGCGTCCGATCGGAGTCCGAACGGCGTCGATGATGACTGCTTCGCGCATTACTGCTCTTTCTGTGCCCGTCGACGTGCCTGCCTTTGGTCCTTGTCGCGCGTGCTCGTGCTGGGGTCAGCGTGGCGCGTCGGATCCTGTTCGCGGACGGGCGACACCCGGTAGCCCGAAAGCAGGAGTTCGGCCACTTCCTGGGCCACCTTTTCGCGAGAGAGCCGGCCGCCCGGCGCGTACCAGGTGTAGGACCAGATGGAGGCACCCAGCAGGGTCGCGGTCGCGACCGCTGGGTCGATGTCGAGGAACTCGCCCTTCTCGACGCCCTCGACGTACAGGGCGCGGACGACACGCGTGTACTCTCGCTCCCGCTCCTGAACGTCGCTCTCCCTCTCCGGGGACAACATGCCGCGAGAGTTGTAGAACACGGTGTTGGCTTCAAGGTTCTCCAGCACCGCGCGCGTGTTCTCTACAAGCAGGTCGCGCAGCCGCTCGGTGGGGCTGCCGGAATCCTCCGCGATCAGGCGGATCCGGGCCAGAGCGCTGACGACGATCTCATCGACGATGGCGAAGAGAATGTCCTCTTTGCTCTTGAAGTAGTAGTAGATCGCGGGCTTGGTGAATCCCACGACTTCGGCGATGTCGTCCAGGGATGTCGTGTGGTAGCCCTGATTTTTGAACAAAGCCGTCGCGGTCTCCAAAATCTGTTTCTTGCGCTCGGGCTTGGCTCGCTTCTGTGTCTTCGTTCCGCCTGCAGCCATGGCTACTTCACCCTGTCCCTGTCTCCCCAACCGAACTCGATGCCGGTAAGGATCGCTCGACGAGTTTCGATCGGGTCGATGATGTCATCGAGATAGGTGTGCGCCGCAGCCTCCCACGGAGCCGATTCGTCGAGCCAGTGCTCGGTCAGCTCCGCTTCGAGCCGATGGCGCGCCTTCAGACCGCCCTCGGCCTCGGCCTTCTCCAGACGTCGTCGATTGACCGTCTTCACGCCGATGTCGGGCGCCATGAATCCCATCTCCGCGGTCGGCCAGGCGACCAGCAAGTCCGGCCGGGTCGGCCGACCCCCCATGGCGTAATGCCCGCCTCCGTATGCCTTTCGGATGATGACCGACACCTGGGGGACTTTTGCCCGCGCCAGGCGGGCGACGAGCTTTTCGTACCGCAGCACGATGCCCTGGCGCTCGGCTTCGATACCGATCATCAGGCCGGGGACGTCCTGCAGGAAGACCAGCGGCAGGTTGAAGGTGTCGCACGTGTGCGCGAAGTCGTGGATCTTCTCCAGCGCCCGGGCGTCCAGCGCGCCGGCACCGAAGCGAGGCTGGTTCGCGATCACGCCGACCGGTTGTCCGCCCATCCGGGCGAGCGCGGTGATCACCGCCTTCCCCGCCTGGGGACGCCACGGGAGTACGGTGTCGCCGTCCACCACCGCCGAGATCACGTCGAACATGTCGTAGGCCTGGCGCGAGTTGGTCGGCACGATCTCCCGCAGCGACTCCGCCGATCCCAGCGGGGCCACCGCGGGCGCCATCGGAGCGGGTCGAGCGGCGTTGTTGGGCAGGTAGGACAGATACGCCGCGATCGCGTCGAACGCTTCCTTCTCGCTCGGCACCACGAGGTGCGCCGTCCCCACCTCCTGGGCGTGTTCCGGGCCGCCGAGGTCGTGGTCGCTGACCTGCTCACCGATCGCTCCCTCGACCACCGACGGGCCGGAGAGTGCGATCGAGGAAGACTCGGTCATCACGGTCACGTGCGCGGTACCGGCGTGGAGCGCCGAGTCGCCGTACCCCGGACCCAACACCGCGGCGATGCGCGGGATCTCCGCGTAGCCCTCGGGCACCTGCAGGAAGGTGGTGAAGTCCAGCGGCAGACCGGAGAAGCGCCATCCCATGACGTCGGGGATCCGGCCGCCGTCGGCGTCGCACAGAAGGATCAGCGGCAGTCCCTTCTTCGCCGCGACCTCCGCGATCCGGTTCTGCTTGCGCATGCTGACCGGCGCCGTGGTCCCCGCCAGTGTGGTGGCGTCGATTGCGATCACGCACACCTGGCGACCATCGATGCGACCCCATCCGGTGACTGCGCCGTCGGCGGGGATGGGCCGCTCGTGCCGCAGCTCGGGCTCGGCGAGCAGACCGAGCTCGTAGAACGATCCCTCGTCGAGCAATCCCTCGATGCGCTCGCGGACGGTGAGCCGGCCCGAAGCGTGATGGCGTTCAACCTTCTCAGGCCCGCCCATCCCGTAGGCGATCTCTCGTCTGCGCCGCAGCTCGGTGAGGCGCTCGGTCATGCTGGGGAACTCCGATGCGGCCACAGCCCTCACCGATCCTTGAACTGCGGGGCTCGCTTGTCGCGGAAGGCCGCGACTCCTTCGCGCTGGTCCTCGGTGCTGTGCAGCAGCGAGGTGGCCTCGAGGCTGTAGTCGTATCCCTCGTCGCTGCCGCGGTTGAGGATCCTCTTGGCCACCCGAAGTGCCGTCGCCGGCTTGCCGGCGATCCGCCGGCCGAGTTCGATGCTCTTTTCGAGGTGCTGTCGCTCGTCGACCACCAGGTTCACCAACCCCGCGAGCCGAGCCTCTTCACCGGACAAGTGTTCGCCGGTGTAGATCATGTACTTCAACCAGTGGAGGTTCGTGTTGGCCGGGCCGCGCACCACGCCCAGACCGGGCATGAGTCCCACGGACGCCTCGGGAACCCCGAACCGTGCGGTCGTGTCGGCGACGACCAGGTCAGTGATCATCGTGAGTTCGCAACCGCCGCCGAGCGCGTATCCGTGCACAGCCGCGATTGTCGGCTTGGACAGCCGCTCCCACGCTCGGAACCCAGCGAACGCGACTTCCTGGAAGCGGCGACGAGCCGGGACGTCAGCGAGGTCGCCGAAGCCGTCGATGTCGCCGCCGGCACAAAAGTTCCTCCCTTTGCCCGCGACCACCACGGCCCGGACGGTGTCGTCTGCCTCGGCGTCCATGGCGAGGGCCTGGATGTCGGTCCAGAACTCGTAGGTGAGGCTGTTGGACTTCTCCGGCCGGTCGAACATCACCAAGGTGACGCCCTGATCGTCTACCGAGACCTCCAGCATGCCGTACCGTGTCCGCACCGCCGCCCCTTCGCTAGTTTTACTGAATAGTAAGTCGAATCTCGCCGCGAGGTCAAGATGATCTGACGACTCTCGCAAGGAGCCAGTAGCACCCGCGAGACGTACCGAACAGTCGGTCAGTTGGCTACTACCTGCAGCGATGCCCAGCCCCCACGACACGCCCACCGCAGCCACGGCGACCGGCCCGCGAGTCGGCCAGCAGGTTGTGACCGGGGGGCCATTGTTGGTCCGGTGGGTGGACTTTGGGCGTTGACAGGGACGTTTTCGCAGGTGAACCATCGGGCAATGGACGCCGTGCTGGAGTCGCCCGCCGAGAGCGGGAGCGTGCTGGGCAAGGCCCGGCTCATCCTCGAGGCGTTCGGGCTCGACGACGAGGACCTCGGTCTCTCGGAGCTGACGCGCCGGACCGGCCTGGCGAAGTCGTCCGTGCACCGGCTCAGCCAGGAGCTGGTGCGCTGGGGGTTCCTGGAGCGGCGCGGCGGCAGGTACCGGCTGGGCATGCGGCTGTTCGAGATCGGCCAGCGGGTGCCGCGGCAGCGCATCCTGCGGGAGCTCGCCCGGCCGTTCATGGAGGACCTGCTGCAGGCCACCGGCCAGACGATCCATCTCGCCGTCGTCGACGGGCTGGAGGTCCTCTACCTGGAGAAGGTCTCCGGGCACCGGCAGGTCGGGCGTCCGTCCCGGGTGGCGGGGCGCATGCCCCTGCACTGCACCGCCACCGGCAAGGCCCTGCTGGCGTTCGGGCCGCGCCGCCTCTTCGACGAGGTCGTGGCCGGGCCGCTCGCCCGGCCGACCCCGCGCACGACGGTCGCGCCCGGCCTGCTGGAGCAGGAGTTGAGGCGCGCCCGCGAACTCGGGTACGCGGTGGAGTACGAGCAGGCCCGCATCGGATACATGAGCGTCGCCATTCCCCTGGCGGGCGCCACCGGGACGACGGTCGCGGCCCTGTCGGTCACCGGGCCCGTCGCGGCGGGCAGGGCCGAGCGGTTCGCCGGTCTGCTGGACGCGGCGGGCCGCGGGGTGACCAAGCTGCTCGGCGTCCGGGACGTGTGAAACGCGAACACGGGCACCGGATTCCGGTGCCCGTGTCTCAAACGGGTGCCAGCCGGCGGAAGCGGCTCGTGTGGAACACCAGCGGAGGGGTGTCCGGCCTGGCGAGCAGGCCGAGGACCTCCAGCAGGACGATCAGGTGATCGCCCGCCGGGATCTCGTCGTGAAGACGGCAGTCCAGCCAGGCGGCGGCGTCGAGGACGAACACGCCGCCGCCCGGCCTGGGCTCCCAGTCGACCCCGTCGAAGCGGTCGCCCTCCTTGCGGGACAGGCGCAGGCAGGCCTCGTTGTGGCTCTCGGCGAGGACGCTCAGCCCGAGCCGCGGCGCGCGCCGCAGCCGCGGCCAGGTCGCCGAGGTGTTCTGGACGCAGATCGACACCAGCGGCGGGTCCAGGGACACCGAGGTGAACGAGCTCGCCGCCATCCCCGCCGGCGCCCCGTCGATCAGGGCGCACACCGCCGTCACGCCCGACGGGAAGCACCCGAAGGTCCGGCGGAGCGCGGCGACGTCCGCCGCGGCCTGCTGCATCTCGGTCACCCGTCGCTCAGGCCGTGGCCAGCGAGGGGGCCTGGGACGGGTCGAGACCCATCGTGATCAGGCCGGCCATCTCGGCGCAGGCGTAGGCGTTCGGCGGCATGATCGCGGCGGTGGTGACGTCGCGCAGCATGCGCTCGTAGCCCCGGGGGCGCATCAGGGCGGTGAGGCCGCCCGCGGTGGTGCCGAGCTCGACGACGCGTCCGATCGCGTCCGCGAGCATCAGCTTCGCCTGGAGGTACGCGTGGCAGGTGGCGAGGCCCGGGCCCTCCGTGTCCGCCTTCCACGCGGCCCGGTACATCATCAGCCGCGCGGCCTCGACGTGCGTCGAGATGCGCCCGACCGCCGAGCTGATCGACGGGTGGTAGCCCATCGGCTGGGCGTAGCCCTTCGCCGTCCGGGTACCGAGGTTCTCCGCGAGCCAGCTCACCATCGCCTCGGCGAGGCCGAGGTAGCAGGCCGTGTAGCCGCCCCACGTGACGGCCGCCTGCGCGACGATCCAGTTGTTGACGAAGTCGCCGATCGGCCCGAGGACGAGTTCCGCCGGGACGTGCGCGCCGTCGATGCTCACCTTGTTGCTGCGCGTCGCCCGCATCCCGAGCGTGTCCCAGACGTCGTCCACCACGATGTGCTCGGGCTGGGCGACCGGGAGCAGGAACGCGACGACGAGTGCCGGATCGTCGCTCCAGTCGGGGCGGGCGAGCATGAAGGCGTAGTCGCTCGCCTCCCAGATCGAGGCGTACATCTTCGTCCCGCTCACGCGCAGGCCGCCGCCGGGGGTGCGGGTCGCCGTCACCGTCGGCAGGAACGAGCCCGGCAGCAGGCTGGACGAGGACGGCTCGGACAGCGGCGCCGAGATCAGCGCGCCGTCGTCGATCACCAGCGCCGCGACGTGCTTCCGCGCCGCGGCGTCGAACGACGGCAGCTCCCCCGCCAGGCGGGTGGCCACGTAGTGCATGTTGAATCCGAGGGCGGTCGACGCGTCGCCCTGCGCGAGCTGCTCGACGGTCGCCAGCCACGCGGTCGACCGCACGCCGAGCCCGCCCAGGTCGGCGGGGAACCCCGCCCCGTACAGGCCCGCCTCGCGCAGTTCGGCGAAGCTCTCCGCCGGGATCAGGCGCCGCTCGTCGGCGTCGGCGGCGCGCTGGGCCAGCACGTCCGCGAGCCGTTTCCCGGTCTCGGCCATTCGCCGGCTCTGCTCGTCCAGCTGGAAGTCCATGGTTCCTCCACGTTCGTGCGGCGCGTCAGTCCCACATGGGGGGACGCGCGGTGTCGAGACTGACGTTGACGACCTTCACGGCCTGGTACTCGCGGACGGTCTCCGCGGCGCCCTCGCGGCCGAAGCCGCTGGCCTTGACCCCGCCCTGCGGCTGGCCGAGGGGCGTGGCGAACCAGGTGTTGACCCAGACCATCCCGGCCTGGAGGCGTCCGGCGATGCGGTGCGCCCGGGCCAGGTCGGACGTCCACACGCCGCTTGCGAGGCCGTAGGCGACGGCGTTCGCGCGGGTGACGGCTTCGGTTTCGTCCGTCCAGCGCTCGACGGTGAGGACGGGGCCGAAGAACTCATCGCAGGAGGCGCTCGTCTTGCCGTCCGGGTCGGCGAGGACGGTCGGCCGGTAGAACGCGCCGCCGGCGAGCTCGCCGTCCAGGTCCGGGACGCGGTGGCCCGCGCATACTCTGGCGCCCTCCGCGACCGCCTGGTCGACCGCCTCGATGACCCGGTCCCGGTGCGCGAGGCCGATGAGGGGGCCGAGCTGCGTCGAGGGGTCTAGCGGGTCGCCGACGCGGATCCGGTCCGCCCGCGCCGTGATCCGGTCCAGCAGTTCGTCGTGCACGGCGGCGTGGGCGAGCAGCCGGGACGCGGCGAAGCACACCTCGCCGTTGGCGGCGAAGACGCCGGTCAGCACGTCCTCGGTCAGGGTGTCGAGGTCGGCGTCCGGGCCGACGATGAGCGAGCCCTTCCCGCCAAGCTCCATGAGCGCGGGGGTCAGCCGGGCGCCCGCGCGGGCGAGGATCGTCCGCGCGCTCGCCGTCCCGCCGGTGAAGCTGATCTTGGCGACGCGGGGGTCGGTGACCAGCGCGTCGCCCGCGGTCGCGCCGAGGCCGGTGACCACGTTGACGACGCCGGGCGGCAGCAGGTCCGCGATCGCCTCCGCGAAGCGGACGGTGCTCACCGACGCCAGCTCCGACGGCTTGACCACGACCGTGTTGCCCGCGGCGAGCGCGGGCGCCAGCTTGTGCGCGACGGAGATGAGCGGCGAGTTCCACGGCACGATCGCGGCGATGACGCCGAGCGGCTGCCGCGTGGTGTAGACGTGCGACGACTCCGGCGCCCCCTGCACCGTCTCGCCGTGGATGCCCCGCGCCATCCCCGCGAAGTACCGGAAGATCTCGGCCGCGGTCGGCACGTCGATCAGCTCGGCCTCGCGGATCGCCCGCCCGTTCTCGGTGGCGAGCAGCGCCGGCCAGTCCGCCGCCGTCGCGGTCAGCCGGTCGGCGATGGCCCACAGCGCCGCCTGCCGCTCCGCGAGGGACGTCGTCCGCCACGTCTCGAACGCCTCGGCCGCGGCGGTCACGGCCTCGGCCACGACGGCGGCGTCGCAGTCCGCGATCTGCGCCCACGTCCGTCCGGTCGCCGGCTCGACCGCCGGGATGACGTCCTGGACCGGCCGCGCCTTCCCGCCGATGATCGCCGGCAGCGGCCGGTCGACGGTCAGCCGTCCGGTGCCGACCGCGGTCATGACTCCAGTCCGATGTGGACGGAGTGGAACGGGTTGTCGATGACGATGCGCCACGTGCCGTCCGGCCTGCGGCGGAAGACGTTGGAGTCGACCGCGCTCATCTCGACCGGCTTCCCGTCCGGCCCGGTCCCGGACAGCTCCCAGCGCAGCGCGACCAGGACGATGTCGTCGGCCTCGACCCGGTGCAGCTCCTCGATCGTCAGGTGCGGCTTGAGCGCGAGGAAGTCCGCGAGCGCCGCGCGGAGCTGGTCCATGCCGCGCGCCGGCGGGGTGCCCGGGCCGGTCTGGAACACCGTGTGCTCGTCCCACACGGAGAGCGCGGCGTCCAGATCACCGGCGTTCATCGCTTCGACGAACAGATCGTTCAGCTCGGTGACGCTGTTGTGTGATCCCATGCCTGGGACGCTATTCATCGTCCGTTCCCGGCGGCATCGCCCGTTCGTGGGGAATGCGCGGGTCACCCGAAGGTGGGATCACCGCAGCAGCAGGCCCGCCAGCTCCACCCGGGAATGCACGCCGAGCTTCTGGTAGATCGACTTGAGATGGTGCTTGACGGTGTTCGGGCTGATGTGGAGGCGTCCGGCTATCTCGTGGTCGCGTTTTCCCGCGGCGACGAGTTCGGCGATGGCCGCCTCGCGCTCGGTGAGGAGCCGGCGCAGGGCCGGGGGCGGCGCCGCCGTCCGGGACTGCGCCGACAGGATCGACACGATCAGCGAGGGACGCTCGGGCAGGGGCGCCGACGTCACCGTGATGTCGGTCGCGGCGTCCTGCCCCGCGGGCCGCACCGTGAGCCGCCGGGTCGCCGCGCCGCCGTCGATCGCCGCGTCGAGGGACGGCCACGCGCCGTCCGCGGCGTCGAGCAGCGCACGCGCGGGCCGGTTCGCGTGCCGCTCGGCCCGCTCCAGGTCGGTGACAACGACCGCCTGCCCGCTCGCCTCCAGCGCGCCCCACCACGCCGCCCGCTCGGCGTCGATCGCCGTCACCAGGTCCGTCGCGGCGACCGCCGCCTGGAACATCCGCGCCGCCGTGGTCGCCCTGCGCCGGTCGCCGTCGTCGAAGGCGGGCTCGCCCTCGTTGCGGGCGAAATTGATCGTCCCGACGATCTCCCCGCCGCTGATCAGCGGCGCGCACATCACGTGCGCCATGTCGTAGTGCCGGAACAGCCCCTGGACGATCGGCGCCTCCCGCCACCCCTCGGCGGGCTTGACCAGGGAGTCGTCCCAGGCCCGCCGTGCCGCCACCGCCCCGCGCAGCACCGGGTCGACGGCCCGGCCGAACCGCTCGTAGCGGCGCGCGTAGAACCGGCTGAGCCCGCGCACCGACGACGCCCTGGGCCGGCCCGTCCGCTGGTCGAACAGGTAGACGCCGTAGGCGAAGGACGGCACGTGACCGGCGACCCAGTCGAAGTAGCGGTCCTGCAGCTCGTCCAGCCCGCGGGCGGTGACGAGCACCTCCAGCCCGGAGCTCAGGCACTCTTCGTCGGCGGCCGAAGCGTCGCCGACGCCCATGTCGCCGATGTCGTCGCCCATCCAGCGAGTATGCGCCGCCGATAAGCCATCACGCCAGACGCCGCGGCCGACGATTCGTCGTCGGCCGGGCCGCCCCGCCTCCAGACCGGTTCCGCACCCGCCTGGGCCTATGATCAGCCGGTATGGCGCTGCGACTCATTCAGGTGAACATCAAGGCCCGGGACGACTCGGCGCTCGGCCGGTTCTGGGCGGACGCGCTCGGCTGGGACGTCTCCAGCGAGGGACCGGGCGTGACCAACCTCGCGCCCCCCGGCTTCACCTGGCCGGACCCAGCCGCCTTCTACATCGACTTCGTCGCCGTCCCGGACCCCGAGACGGTGAAGTACCGCGTCCACCTCGATCTCGCCACCGCCTCCGCCGCCCACCAGGCGGAGCTGGTCGCACGCCTGAAGGATCTCGGCGCGACGCCCGCCGACGTGGGCCAGGGCGACGTCCCGTGGACGGTCCTGGCCGACCCGGAGGGCAACGTGTTCTGCGTGCTGGAGCCCCGGGAGGTCTACCGCGACACCGGGCCGATCGCCGCGGTCGTGGTCGACTGCGCCGACCCGCGGGCCATGGCCCGGTTCTGGGACGAGGCCCTGGACTGGACCCTGCACGAGGCGTCCGACGATCACGCGACGCTGCGCTCCGCCGCCGGTGTCGGGCCGTATCTGGAGCTCCAGCGCGCACCCGACGTGCGGTCATGGTGGAACCGCCTGCACGTCGACCTGCTGCCGCACCCCGTCGACGGCAAGGAGGCGGAGGTGACCCGGTTGCGGGCCCTCGGCGCCGCCGACGTCGACCTCGGCCAGGGCGACGTGCCGTGGACGGTCCTCGCCGACCCGGAGGGCAACGAGTTCTGCGTCCTCGGCCGCGCCTGACGCGGGTAGCATCTGCCCGCATGACAGCAGAGTCGCCGGCGCAGACCGTCCAACGCTTGTTCGCGCTGCTCGCCGAGGGGAAGCCCGCGGATGCCGCAGCGCTGTTCGCCGACTCGGTGTCGTTCTCGATCCCGCACCCGCCGGGCATTCCGTGGGTGCCGGAGGTCGACTCGGCGGACGGCATGCGGGTGTTCTTCGAGCTGCTGGGAGCCCATGTGCAGCCCAAGGAGTTCGACCTCCGCCATGTCATCGCCGAGGGCGCCGACGTGGTGTTCATCGGACGCATGGTCTCCGAGGTCAGGAAGACGGGCCGGGACATCGACACCGCGTTCGTCCTGCACACCACGGTCCAGGACGGCCGGATCACCCGCTACCACCTCTACGAGGACACCCACGCCGTCGCCAGGGCCTACTTCAACGACTGACGGGGGTGGCTCGTGCGGGGAGGCGGGGTGGCGATCGAGGAGCTGGAGGCTCTGCGCGTCCCGCTGACCGGCTACTGCTACCGGCTCCTCGGCTCTGCGGCCGACACGGACGACGCGGTGCAGGAGACCCTGATCCGGGCGTCGTCCAAGCGGGACCAGTACGACCCGAGCAGGGCGCGGTTGAGCACTTGGGTCCATCGGATCGCCACGAACGTCTGCGTCGACATGCTCCGGGCGGCGAAGCGGCGTGCCCTGGTCATGGACGTGGGGTCGGCGTCGGGGTCGGCGTCGTCCCAGAACTCGGGCCTCGGTGCGCCGCTCCCCCCAGAGGTGTGGGTGGAGCCGATGCCCGACTCGCGTCTGCTGGACGTCCAGAACCCCGGTGACGTGGTCGTGGAGCGGGAGTCGGTTCGCCTGGCGTTCATCGCGGCGCTCCAGCACCTCGCTCCACGTCAGCGGGCCGTCCTGGTGCTGCGTGACGTGCTGGTGTTCACCGCCCAGGAGACAGCCGAGATCCTCGACACGACCGTGCCCGCGGTGAACAGCGCGCTGCAGCGTGCCCGCGCCACGCTGGACGCGAACCGGCCCGATCCCTTCGACCTCTACGACCCCGAAGACGCCGGGCAGCGTGACCTGCTCCGCCGGTACGTGGCCGCATTCGAGGCCCATGACATCGCCGGGCTGACCGCGGTGACGCGCGAGGACGCGGTGGCCTCGATGCCGCCGTTCCAGTGGCGGCTGGAAGGCGCAGGGGAGATCGCCTCGGTCGCTGGCAACAGCGATTCCTGCGCGGGCGCGCGGCTGGTTCTCTGCCGCATCAACGGCGCCCCCGGGTTCGGGCAGTACCGGCCCGATGACGACGGCGTCCTGCGTCCGTTCGCGCTGGTGTCGGTCGACATACGGGACGGGCAGCTCACCCAGCTGGTGACGTTCCTCGGCACGCAGCACCGTTTCGCCGAGTTCGGCCTCCCCGAGTCACTCCAGGGTGCGGGGCAGGCCACCGTGTGAGCGATGAGTTGTCGCATGCCGCGTCGTACAAGTCGATGAACACCCGACGACGTGGAAGGACAACCCGATGGAAACACCCTCGACCCACCTGACCGGCGAGACCCGGGCGGAACGGGAGCGGCTCGCCGGCCTTTTCGGCGACCTCGCGCCGGAGCAGTGGGACGTGCCGTCCCTGTGCGACGGCTGGCGGGTCCGCGAGGTGGTCGCCCATATGACGATGCCGTTCCGGACCAAGCCGCTCGGGATGATGGCGGGCCTCGTCCGGGCCCGGTTCTCGTTCAACCGCTACGCCGACCGGGACGCCCGGTCGACGGCGCGGGCGATGAGCGAGGCCGAGCTCCTCGGCCTTCTCCGGCGCAACATCGAGCACCCGTGGCGGCCGCCCGGCGGCGGGCAGGCGGGCGCGCTCAGCCACGACGTCATCCACGGCCTGGACGTCACCGAGCCCCTCGGCCTCCCCTCGCCGCCGCCCGAGCGGCTCGCGCTGGTCCTGGCGTCGGCCGGTGACAAGCAGCTGAAATACTTCGGCGTCGACCTCGGCGGGCGGAGGCTGACCGCCACCGACGCGGACGTCTCCGTCGGCGAAGGCTCCGTGGTCATGGCGATGACCGCGAAGGAGATCCTCCTCGTGGTCACCGGACGGCGCGCGCTCACCGAGGCCCGCGAGAGAAGCCGGTAATCCCCCCGGCTCCGGGGCCGCGGCCGGGTCTCAGGAGGATCGGGCGGCGAGTTCGGCCAGGCCGGGGGCGCCGGAGGGGGCGCGCAGCGCGATCTCCTCGCCGTCGCGCGTGGTCAGCCCGACGCCGCGCAGCCCGGCGGGGCCGTCGACGAACCGCAGCGGGAGTGCTGCGAAGGTCTCGGCGCCGACGTGCTCCTCCAGTTCGGCCGGGTCGCCGCCCACCTCCAGCCAGCAGATCTCGCGCAGCGGACGCTCGTGGTCCATGGGGGCGCGGCGGGCGGGGTGCTCCGCCATGTCCTCGTGGAAGTACCAGTTCGGGAGCCCCCGCCCCCAGGTCGTCGCGACGTTCCCCGGGGCCATGGTGGTGGCCCAGGTCGAGCCGTCCGGCCGGCGGGCGCCGGGCGCCGTGACCACCTCGCCGCCGAAGCGCCGCGCGACCTCCTCCAGGTCCGCGCGGCTGCGGGCTCTGAGGTTCCAGGTCATCCAGTGGTCGCCGAGACGGGTCGTCTCCTCGAACCAGGTGCGGAACGCGTCCACTCCGGGCGCCACGTCGGCGTGGTGGTCGATGACCGACTCGACGTTGACGTAGGCGTCGCCCGGCAGCGGGATGGTGCGGTGCGCGGTCGGGACGGCGTCCAGCCATCCGCCCTCGTGGCTGCGCAGCCCGGCCTCCGCGCGCAGCCGCTCGGCGCCGGCGTAGAGGTGGCGGACGCCGAGCGTGAAGTGGTCCAGGTCGTAGACGGCCATGAGATCCCTCCGGCATAATAAGCCTTGCTATCAAAATAGATTTGAAAGCAACACTAAATCTCGGAGGGTTCGATGTCAACCGACGGCCCGACCGTCGACGAGGGCGTGCGCGAGATGCTCCGGCTGATGCCGCGGCTGGTGGCGCGGGCCAAGCGGATGCCGGTCCCGGAGCAGCTGCGCGACTTCGCGCTCACGCCCCGGCACCTGTCGCTGCTCGCGCTGCTGCTCTACGACGAGTCCGCCACGGTCAAGCGACTCGCCGAGCAGCTCCAGCTCGCCTCGACGACGGTCAGCCTGATGGTCGGCGACCTGAGCCGGCAGGAGATCCTGCTGCGGCGCGAGGACGACCGGGACCGCCGCCGGACGATCGTGAGCATCGCCGACGCCCACCGTCCCGCGATCGAGGACTGGCTGGGCGCGGGCGCGGCGGCCTGGCGCACCGCGTTCGAGCCGCTGTCCCCCGCCGAGCGGAACCTGGTGATCAACGCCCTGCGCACCTACGAGCGCGAGACGATGGCGCTGACCCGGCAGCCCGACTGACGACCTCCCGGCACGACGTGTGGTCCACATCACGTCATGGATTTCGAAGTGGGGCGACGGATTTCGCCGCGGCGGCTGGTCTTGACGCGGAACCCGACCGAGACCACTTCGGAGCGTCCGATGTCCCTTTCCTTCAAGACCGCCGTCGTCACCGGCGCCAGCCGCGGCTTCGGGCGCGCGATCGCCGCCGCGCTCGTCGCCGCGGGCACCGACGTCGTGGGCATCGCCCGCGGCGAGCAGGACCTGCGCGCCGTCCGCGACGAACTCGGCGACGCCTTCACCCCCGTGGCCGGCGACGCCACCGGCGAAGCGCTCGCGCAGCAGGTGATCCGCGAACACCGTCCAGGACTGGTCGTGCTCAACGCGGGGGCCACGCCGCACATGGCGCCCGTCCACGAGCAGACCTGGGAGACCTTCAGCCGCAACTGGCACGCCGACACCAGGCACGTCTTCACCTGGACGCGGGCGGCGCTGCGGGAGCCCCTGGCCCCGGGCGGCGTGGTCGTCGGGATGTCCAGCGGGGCGGCCCTGGCCGGATCCCCGCTCAGCGGCGGGTACGCCAGCGCCAAGGCGGCCGTCCGGTACATCCGGGGGTACGCCGCCGACGAGTCGGAGCGGGCCGGCCTGGACCTCCGGTTCGTCACGCTGCTTCCGCAGCTGACCCCGGTCACCGGGCTCGGCTCGGCCGGGGTCGCCGGCTACGCCGCGCGGCAGGGCGTCGACCGCGAGACGTTCATCGCGGGCATGTCCTCGATCCTCACTCCGGAGCAGGTCGCCGAGGCCGTCGTCGAACTCGCCGGCGACCCCGGCGGCGGTCCCGAGTACCTGATCAGCGGCGACGGACTGCGTCCGGTCGGATGAAGCCGCCGCCTACAGTGGACGTCACCGCTTCCCCTGGAGTAGCCGTGGCGCCGACGGACACCGAGTTCGCCGCCTCGACCGAGCCGTTCCGGGCCGAGCTGCTGGCGCACTGCTACCGGATCCTCGGCTCGATCCACGACGCCGAGGACCTGGTGCAGGAGACCTACCTGCGGGCGTGGCGCGGGTTCGGACGGTTCGAAGGGCGGTCCTCGACGCGGCGGTGGCTGTACAAGATCGCCACCATGGCCTGCCTGACGGCGCTGGAGACGCGCTCCCGGCGTCCGCTCCCGTCCGGCCTCGGGGCGCCCTCGGACGATCATCGCGTGCCGGTGGCCCCGCGCGAGCCGGCGGTGGCCTGGCTCCAGCCGGCGCCGGACGCCCTGCTCGGCGCCGGCGACCCGGCGGCGATCGTGAGCGGGCGCGCCGGGGTCCGGCTCGCCCTCATCGCCGCGCTCCAGTACCTGCCCGCCCGGCAGCGGGCCGTCCTGACGCTGCGGGACGTCCTGGCGTTCCGCACGGCCGAGGTCGCCGAGATGCTGGACACGACGGCCGCGGCCGTCGACAGCGCGCTCCGCCGCGCCCGCGCCCGCCTCGCCGAGATCGGCCCGGTCGAGGACGACCTGGCCGAGCCGGACGAGCGGACCCGGCGAACCCTCCTCGACGACTACGTCGACGCGTTCACCCGGGCGGACGCCGGCGGGCTGGTGAACCTGCTGCGCGCCGACGTCGAGGCCGAGATGCCGCCGATCCCCACCTGGTTCACCGGCCGGGACGCCGTCGTCGGGTTCCTGGCCGCCAGGGTGCTGCGGAAGGACCGGTGGCGGATGGTGCCCACCGCCGCCAACGGCCAGCCCGCCCTCGCCGCCTACGAGCGTGCGCGCGACGGCCGGTACGAGGCGCACGGCGTCGAGGTCCTGACCCTGAGGAGCGACCGGATCGCCCGCATCACGGCGTTCCACGACCCGAACCTGGTGCGGACGTTCGGCCTGGCGCCGACGCTCACGTCCTGAAGCGGCCGCTCTGCGGCGCCTTCACCTGGCGGTCGAGGACTTCACGCATCGAGCGGCCGGCGGCGTCCTGGAGGACGTCCTCCAGCCAGCCGGTGTCGATCGCGTCCGGCTCGATGCGGTTGAGCCGTGCGAACGCCGCGAGCAGATCGGGCGCGAATTCCTCCGGCAGCACGTATTCCAGCATCTCGAAGATCGAGGGCTGGACGAGCCAGTCGCCGATCGCACGGTTCAGCAGGCCGGCGAATTCCTCGTCGGTGAGCAGGGCCCAGGCGATCGCCTGCCCGGATTCCTCGTCCAGCAGTGCGCCGAAGGCTCTGGAAAGCGCGCCCTCGCCGCTTCCACTCAGGTAGTCGGCACGGAATTCGGCGAACTTGCGGAGGTGCACCCCGATCAGCTTTTCACGTTCGGCCATCAAGGAGGCGAGGGCCTTCAGCACCGCGTCGCCGACCAGGCGGCGGATACCGCCGTTGCAGGCCGTGTCGATCT
The DNA here is from genome assembly GCF_044326405.1 of Actinomadura sp. 1N219. Taxonomy (NCBI): domain Bacteria; kingdom Bacillati; phylum Actinomycetota; class Actinomycetes; order Streptosporangiales; family Thermomonosporaceae; genus Actinomadura; species Actinomadura sp. 1N219. The sequence continues at coordinate 453,281 of NZ_JBIRAY010000003.1, forward strand.
CCATCGCCCGCATGACGTCGAGAATGTCGCACGCCCACGTGATCCCGCCATAGTCCGGCTCTGAGCCGAAGACGAGCCCGCGGGTGGCGAAGCCCGCGGCGTCCAGGACGAGTGATCCGCTGTCGCCGGCCATCGCGGTGACCTCGCCCGGCTCCGAGCGGATCGCGAACAGGGTGCCTCCCACCCCGCACTTGACGCGCTTACCGGCCCTGTTGGTCATCAACACCGTGGAACCGATGGCTTCCACGGTGCCGGGTTTGAGCTGCGTGCGGAATCCGCGACGGACGACTTGCATGTCCAGGGACGGCGGAAGGACGACGAACGGGTGCTTTCCGGCGATGCTCAGGATCTCGGGCCGCGCCCTCACCTCGGGCAGAAGCCCGACGATCCCGGCGTCCACGGAGAACTCATACGCGTGGCCGGCACCGAGTGGTGCGGGCCACCACGGCTCGACGCGCCGGGTGGATCCGATGGCCTCCACACCGGCGGGCTGCCACACGGTGGGCATGCTCGGGAGCTGATTGGGCGTCTCCGGACGAGTGAGAACGTGGTTGTTGGTGAGAAGGACCGGGTCCATCGGCCAGTGGCGGTCGTAGAACACGCCCCCGCAGGTGCCGGTGCTCCCCCAGCTCGTTCCGAGCATGCAGCCGCCCACGACGGGGCGCAGTTTCCCGTCGGTGACGTCGCGGAGTTCCGGTGGCGCGGTCTGGACGACGTCCGTGGGGACCCTCTCGTCGCTCACGGTCAGTTCCCGGGGGACGCGGTGGAACATCTGAAGATTGGCCGGAGGCTCCTTCCGGGTGACGTAGACGACGACGCCGGTGGTGTCGGTGCGGCGGCCGCCGACGATTTTGCGGGCGACGCCTACACCGAACACATTGGGCAGTCCCAGCAAGTCGTCGGCATACACGCGGGCGGCGGCGAGTGCCGCCACCGGAGGTTCGGGCTCATGCGTGAGTTGTGACATTGTTCGCGCTCCTCGTTCCTAGGCGAGGCGTGGCGCTCAAGTCGAAAGGGGCGGCTATTCACGTCTCCGTCCACCGTAGGCACGGACCGCCCCGCAATTCACGTGTGCCGGGGTCAATTGTCTCCCCAGCTCTCGCCCAAGTCCTTTACCCGGCAGGCCCGGCCCGGCGTAGTCCTAGGGGGGCCCTGGTCGCCGGCGGGACGTACGTCCCCCCGGTACCCCGCGACCAGGGCCCGAGGCCGCGCCTAACTGGATGACGAGCTGATCAGAATCCGCGGACGACGGCGATGGAGAACGGGAGTTGCGGGGTGCCCGGTCCCGTGGGGCCGCCCTTGTCGAACTGGGAGCGGACCACGTAGAGCTTGCCGTCCTTTCGCAGCAGGGTCGTCGGGGTCCCCAGCGCCGGGTCGGTGAGCCGCCGGGACATCCGGGCCGTCCGGCCGTCGGCGCCGATGCGCCACCGGCTGATCGCGTTGGCGTCCGTGATGGGGTGGACCACCCACAGCGTGCCGTTCCGCAGTTCCATGCCGTCGCCCGTGGTGACGTCTCCCCCGCTCAGGGCCACCTTCTCGACCTTGCCCGAGGGCAGGGCGATGCGGTACAGGTCGCCGCCGGTCATGTCGACCGTCAGCAGGTAGCGTCCCGACGGCTCGGCGACGATTCCGTTGAGGGTGATCGTGTTGGGCTCGTGCGGCTCCACCACCTCGGACAGGTCGAAGGCGGGCGTCAGCGGCACCTCGCCGCCCTGCTCGCCGGCGTCCGCGAGCTGCTTGGGCGTGACGCGGTAGACCACGGTCTGCCGGCTCTCGGTGATGTAGGCGGTGCCGTCCGGCGTGATGGCGATGTCGTTGACCAGGCGCGTCGCCTGGCCGGGGACGACGAAGCGGGCCAGCAGGCGGCGGGTGGGGATGTCGTAGACCGCGAGCCCGGTGAGGCGGTCCATCACCCACAGGCGCCTGGCCCGGTCGACCTCCAGCCCGAGGGCCTGCGAGCGTCCGTCGCCGCGCGCGGGGAGGAACTCCTCGGCGACGCGCTGCCCCGGCTTGGCCCTGAAGATCGCGCCGCCCTCGAACGACCCGACGTAGAGGTCTCCGGTGTGCGGATCGGCGGCGATCCCCTCGGGGTAGACCCGGTCGCCGGGGAGTTCGAACGCCGTGGAGATCCGGGCCCGGCCGTCGGCCGGGGTCCCCGCCGCCTGTGCGGCGGAGCCGAGGAGCAGCGGTGCGGTGAGGGTCGCGACAACGATGACGTGTCGCCGAACTGTGCGGTACATGACCACCTTCTCCGTGGGGGTTTCCTGTCGCTGGCTTCGTCCAGCGGAGCGATCCGGTGCCGCTCCCGCCTTCTCTCCCGACGCAACGTAGAGACCTGTAGGGAACCGAAGGGTTTCCTGCCAGGCAGGTTAGGTAGGCGGCCAGGTCAGGGTCTACGTAATACGTCGATTGTCCGATGTCGGACATACTCTGGCAAGAGGGCGCCGAGGACGACATCGGTGGTGGTCAGGCGGGAGTCAGCAGGCTCGGTGCGCGCTGACCGGTTGTCCGGCGTGGTGCAGGTAGCGCGCTGTGCCGCCGACGCTGTCGAAGGCGACGGCCATTCCGGTCGCGATGTGGTTCGCGGACGACGTGGCCTGCCGCTCGACGTAGGCGCCGCATCCGTCCTGGCCGTTCCGCACCGAGGAGGCGGCCGAACTCCACGTCCCGGAGAACGAGCCGGACTGCCCGTAGACGGAGACGGTCACCTTTCCGCAGCCCGAGCCATAGGTCCTGACCTGGGCGAATGCGGTGTTGCCGAAATTGCCGTATCGGATGCGGTAGAGGCAGGCCGCCTTTTTCAGCTGCGGGGTGAGTTCCGTCGACGCCCATTTGTAGGTGGTGGCCGATCCCCCTGCCCTGCCGGGCTTCGGGGTGGTTTCCGAGCCTCCGGCCGGGGCGTGGGACGCGCCGGGATTCGCGCCGGCGGGCGGTGTTCGGGAGGTGACGGTTGCGGTCGGGCTCGATGGGCGCGCCGACGGCATCGCCGTCGCTCCTGGTGCCGGGGGCTGATTTCCAGCGCGCGCCGGGTCGTTGTCGGGTTCGGCCTGGGTGGACGGCAGCAGGGTGGCGGTGACCAGGGCCGCCGCGCCTGCCGCGCCGATGGCCGTGGCCGCCGTGATGGCGGCGCGGCGCACCCGGCGCGGGGGTGGGGGCGCCTCGGTTGTGGGTCTGGCGGCCGCGGCGGCGGCCTGGAGGCTGACCTCGCTCTTCGGCTCGCGCCGCAGCAGCCCGAGCAGGAGGTCCTCGCTGTCCGGACGCCGCGCGGGGTCCTTGTCCAGGCAGCGGACGACCAGGTCGCGCAGCCGTCCGCGCAGGTCGCCGAGGTCCGGCTCGTCATCGGAGATGCGCCGCATGACCGCCTCGATCGTGGCGGCCGCGAACGGGGACCGGCCGGTCGCGGCGAACACCACGGTGCAGCCCCACGCGAAGACGTCGACGGCGGGCCCGGCGCGTCCGCCGGCGAATAACTCGGGCGCCATGTAGGCAGGCGTGCCGACCACCTGGCTGGAGTCCTCGCCCGCGCCTTCCAGGACGCGGGAGATCCCGAAGTCCACGACCCGCGGGCCCTGCGCCGACAGCAGCACGTTGCCCGGCTTGAAGTCGCGGTGGACGACCTTCGCCTGGTGGATGGCCACCAGCGCGGTCGCGGTCCCGATCGCCAGCCGTTCCAGGTCGGCGCCGGTGCGGACGCCGCCCTGCCGCACCGCCCGCAGCAGCGAGACCCCGTCGACGAACTCGCTCACGAGGTAGGGGACGGAGCCGTCGAGGTCGGCGTCCAGCACGCGGGCCGTGCAGAACTCGGCGACGCGCTTGGCCGCCGCGACCTCGGCGGCGAACCGCTCACGCGCCTTGGCGTCGCCGTCGAGCCGGACCTTCAGGCATTTGACGGCCACCCGGCGGCCGTCCGGGTCCTCCGCGAGGTAGACCACGCCCTGCCCGCCCTCGCCGAGCCGCGCGACCAGCCGGTACCCGCCGACCGCGGCCGGATCGTGGGCCTGCAGCGGGGAACCATCGGTCATGTCGCGCTCCGTTCGGCCCTCGGCACCGCATCGAGATCGTAGTGCCAGAGCCGCCCGCCCGCGCCTTCGGTACCGAACCCGGCGTCAGGACACGGGCGGGTAGCGGACGGGGCCCTCCGAGGCGATCTTGCCGTTGGCGATGGTCATCAGGCGGGTGGCGCTCGCGAGGCGCTCGGGGGGCATCGTCAGCGGGTTCTCCTTGATGACGACGAGGTCGGCGTAGTTGCCGGGCTCCACCGTGCCGCGGTCCCGCTCCTCGAACGAGGCGAACGCGGCGCGGGAGGTGACCAGGCGCAGCGCGGTGGGGACGTCGAGCCGCTGGTCCGGCAGCCAGCCGCCGGGCGGGGTGCCGTCGAACTCGGTGCGGGTCACCACGCGCTGCAGCCCCCACATCGGGTCGAGCGCCTCGATGTCGAAGTCGCTCCCGCCGACCATCGGCACCTTCGCGCGCAGCATGTCCCGCCACCGGTAGGCGTACCGCAGCCGGTGCCGTCCGAGCGCGTCCTCGGCGAACCGCTGGTCGGACGTCGCGAAGCTCAGCTGGATGCTCGCGATCACCCCGCGCCGGATCATCCGCTCCAGCAGGTCGTCCTCCGCGACCTGGACGTGCTCGACCGCCCACCGGTCCCGCGGCGACACGTCGTTGTGCTCGTAGGCGTTCAGCGTCACCTTCAGCCCGCGGTCGCCGATGGCGTGGGTGGTGATGTTGAAGCCCAGCTCGCGGGCGCGGGCGACATCGCGGTCGGCACGCTCCTGGGCCAGGAACAGGATGCCCTTGCGGGGGAAGCCGTACGGGTCGTCGCTGTAGGGCTGGCGTAGCGCGGACGTCCTGGGGCCTAGCCATCCGTCCGAGTAGAGCTTCACTCCCAGGACTTTGACCCAGTCGTTGCCCGAGCCCGTGCGCAGGCCCATCCGGGCGGCCTCCTCCATGCAGCCCCAGGCCACGCGCACCAGGAAACGCACTTTGAGCTTGCCTTCGTCGGCGAGCTGGAAGAGCGCGTCCAGGGCGCCGAGGTCGCGCAGGCCCGCTTCCACGACCGTGGTGACGCCCTGCTTGGCCACCTCGTCCTGCATGACCAGCAGGTCGTTCTTCATCTTCTCGGTGACCGGGCTGTGGGTGCACTGGTCGACGGGGGTCTCGCCGCGCGCGTGGATGTCGACGTGCCGCTGCCCGGTGCGCCTGCGCGCCTCGAACGCCTCGTCCTCGTCGTACGGCTTCCACGCCGGCCGGTACGCCTCCGGGCCCACGCCGGTCAGCGCGCGCTGGATGAGGTGGGTGTGCTGGTCCCGGAATCCGGGGCCGACGAAGGCCCCTTTCAGGTCCACCCGGCGCGTGCGGTCTCCCGCGCATTCCAGCACGTGCCGGTCGGAGCCGACGGCCACGATCCGCTTTCCCTTGACGGCGACCGCCTGGGCGGTTCCGTCGCCCGTCCAGACGACGCCCGAGTGAAGCACCAGGTCGGCGTGGTCGCGCGGGCGGCCGGCGGCCACGGTGCCCGCGGCCGCACCAGTCAGGACGAGAGCGGATCGACGGGTCATCGGTGATGACATGGCACACTCCTCACATTTCGCTCATGATCAATGTGAGGCCGCCGCGTCCGCTTGTCGACCCCGGAGGACGAACGGGCTGGTCAGAAGAATGGGAACGGTTATCATTGCGTCATGATGACCTCTCCCCACGAGCGCATGGTCTTGGACGTCGAGTACGCCATCGCCGATGGTGAGCGGCTGCTGCTCGACCTCTACATCCCCGAAGGGTCGGGACCGCACCCCGTCTCCCTCTGGGTGCACGGTGGAGCATGGCTCTTCGGCGACCGCTGCAGCGGCGCCACATCGTTCGCCGCCGGGCTCGCCGAGCGGGGCGTGGCGATCGCGAGCATCGACTACCGCCTCGGCGAGGCCGGGGCCTTCCCCGCCTCCATCGACGACGTCCGCGCCGCCGTCCGCTGGCTGCGCGCCCACGGCGCCCGGCACGGGCTGGCCATCGGGCGGATCGGCGCGTGGGGCGCCTCGGCCGGCGCGCACCTGTCGCTGATGGCCGCGCTCGACCCGCGCGGCGACCGCATCGACGCCGTCGTCGACTTCTTCGGGCCGACCGACCTGGTGGCCCGCCTGGCGCGCACCGAGCTGGAGCGCGAGGTGCTGCCCGACCCGCCCGACGCCCGCTACCTGCGGACCACCGTCAAGACGCTCGACCCGCACTGGGCGCGTGCCGCCAGCCCGCTGTACCAGCGCCTCGACCACGCGCCGCCGACGCTGATCGTCCACGGGGACCGCGATCAGCAGATCGCGCTGGACCAGAGCCTGCGCATGCACCAGGCCCTGGTCGCCGCCGGACGCGACTCGCAGCTGCTCGTCCTCGGCGGCGCGGGGCACGAGGACGTCCGGTTCCAGGAATCGTGGGTCCTCGACACCACGGCCGCCTTCCTCCGCCACCATCTGACCGGTGGCTGACGCGCCCCGGCAACGGCCATTCCGCACCCGCCCTCTGGAACGATTGACGGTCATGAGCGACGGAGCCGGTCTCCGGACCGCCGATGAAGATCTGCTGCCTCCCCCGGACTGGGGCCGCTCCCCCGCCTCCCCGGGGACCCGCGCGGCGTGGGCGTTCGGCCTGCTGGCGGCCGTGCTGGTCACCGGCCGGGTATGGGTGGCGCCGGGCGTCGACGCGCGTGCGCTGGACGCCTGGACGACGATGTTCGTGGCCGTGTGCGTGCAGGCGCTGCCGTTCCTGGTGTTCGGGGTCGCGCTGTCGGCGGCGATCACCGCGTTCGTGCCGCCGTCGGTGTGGCGGCGGGTGCTGCCGCGCCGGCCGGGGGCCGCGGTCCCGGTCGCGGGCGCGATGGGGGCGGTGCTGCCGGGCTGCGAGTGCGCGTCGGTGCCGGTCGCGGGCGGGCTGATGGCCCGCGGGGTGGCCCCGGCCGCCGCGCTCACCTTCCTGCTCGCCGCCCCGGCGATCAACCCGATCGTGCTGACCGCCACCGCCGTCGCCTTTCCCGGCAGCCCGGAGATGGTCGCCGGCCGGTTCGCCGCGTCGCTCGCGGTGGCCGTCCTCGCCGGATGGACGTGGCTGCTGGTGGGCAAGGGCGAGTGGCTCACGGTGCCGTCCCGTCCGCGGGCGCAGGGGGCGGCCGGACGGGTGGAGGCGTTCCGGCAGTCGATGCGGCACGACATCATGCACGCCGGAGGGTTCCTGGTGGTCGGGGCCGCCGCGGCCGCGACCATCAACGCGGTGATCCCCGCCGCCTGGGTGACGGGGGTCGCCGGGATTCCCGTGGCGTCGGTGCTGCTGCTGGCGCTGCTGGCGGTGCTGATGTCCATCTGCTCGGAGGCGGACGCCTTCGTCGCGGCGAGCCTGCCGCAGTTCTCGACCACGGCCCGGCTGGCGTTCCTGGTGGTCGGGCCGATGGTGGACCTGAAGCTGATCGCCCTGCAGGCCGGCTTCTTCGGGCGCCGGTTCGTGGTCCGGTTCGTCCCGCTGACGTTCGTCCTCGCGGTGGCGGTCAGCGCGCTGGTGGGAGGGCTGCTGGGATGAGCAGGGCCGGGCAGAACCTGCTGCTGATCCTGATCGGCGCGGCGGTGCTGTGGATCACGCTCGGCACCGGCGAGTACGTCAACTACGTCCGGCCGGGGTTCCGGTTCGTGCTGGTCCCGGCCGCGCTGGCGCTGCTGGCGCTGGGCGCCGCCGGTGTCCGCCGCGACTGGCGGGCGGCCAGGGGCTCCGCGGACGACGGCGACCACGGTCACGACCATTCGCGCGGGCCTCGGGTGGCCTGGCTGCTGTGCCTGCCGGTGCTGGCGGTCTTCGTGATCGCGCCGCCCGCGCTCGGCTCGTTCACCGCCGCGCGGGACGCCGCCCGCACGGCGCCGCCGCCGGCCGCGCCGTCCGGCGGGTTCCGCCCGCTGCCGCGGACGGGTCCGCCGGCGCCGATGACGATGGGCGAGTTCATCGGCCGCGCGTTCGAGGCGCAGTCCGGCGGTCCCGCGCGGTTCCAGGGCGTCCCGGTGCGGCTGACCGGTTTCGTCTCGCCGGCCGCGAACGGCGAGCGCGGCTGGCGGCTGATCCGGCTGAAGATGGCGTGCTGCGCGGGCGACGCCGTCCCGTTCCCGGTGATCGTGCGCGGGCTCCCCCGTCCGCCGGAGGACGCGTGGGTCCAGGTCGTCGGCGTCTGGCAGCCGCCTCCGGCCGGGCGGCGGGCGACGGCGGTCCAGGAATTGCAGGGACGGTCACTGCAGCGCATCAAGAAGCCCAGGAGCCCGTACGAGTGACCCGCGTCCGCGTCAAGAGACCGATCAGGAATCGAGAAGCGGGCATGACCGGGCCGCATCTAGCGTGAGCGCCATGACCAGTGAGGTGACCGACGGGAGGCGTCCGATGGCAGAGAATCAGGCGGACGGCGGCGGGAAGCGCAAGCCCGGCACGCCAGGCGCGTTCTCACGCTGGATGCAGCAGCGCATGAACGCCCGCATGAACCGCAAGGTCCGGCGCGGACGCGCGAAGTTCATGGGCATGGACGTGCTGATCTTGCACACCGTGGGCCGCCACAGCGGGGAGCAGCGGGAGACGCCGGTGGCGTGGTTCCCCGACGACGATGAGGACGCCCGGCTGATCGTCGCGTCCGGCGGCGGGAGCCAGCACCCGGACTGGTTCGCCAACCTGATGGCGCACTCCGACGAGGCGTCGATCGAGCTGCCGGGGCGCGGCTCCGTGGCGGTGACGCCGCACCGGCTCGAAGGCGACGACCGCGAGCGGGCCTGGCAGCGCATCGCCACCGCCCAGCCGCGCATCGCGAAGTACCAGAGCAAGTCCGACCGGCAGTACCCGGTCGTCCGGCTCACCCCGCGCTGATCGCGGCCCCCGTCCGGGGGCCGGTCAGGGTTTGCGCGCCACGCCGCCGAACTGGTCGGTCTCGGGGGGCTCGCCGAACCGGGTGTCGTCCGGACGCCACCGCGTGCAGGAGACGACGCCGGGCTCGACCAGGTCCAGGCCGTCGAAGAGGGCCTCGATCTGCCGCGGGGTGCGGTGGGTGCCGGGCGGCTTGCCGAACTTGTTCCACTGGCGGATCGCCTCGGCCATCTTCTCGCCCGTGATCTCGATGGTCGGGTGCGCGATGGCCAGGTGGCTGCCGGGGGCCGTCCGGTCCATCAGCCGCCCGACGATGGAGCGCGCCTCGTCGTCGTCGGTGACGTGCCACACGACGCCCAGCATGGTGATCGCGACGGGCTCGGAGAAGTCGAGGGTCGCCTCGGCGCCGCGCAGGATCGCGTCCGGGTCGTGCATGTCGGCGTCCAGGTAGTCGGTCGCGCCCTCGGGGGTGCTGGTCAGCAGCGCCCGCGCGTGCACCAGCACCAGGGGGTCGTTGTCGACGTAGACGATCTTGGACTCGGGCGCCACGTCCTGGGCGACCTGGTGGGTGTTGTCGACCGTCGGCAGGCCCGTCCCGATGTCCAGGAACTGCCGGATGCCCGCCTCGCCGGCCAGGTAGCGCACGACCCGGCCGAGGAACAGGCGGTCCGCGCGCGCCTGCTGGACGATGTCGGGCAGCACCGCCTCGATCTGGTCGCCGAGCTGCCGGTCGACCTCGTAGTTCTCCTTGCCGCCCAGCCAGTAGTCCCAGATCCGGGCCGAATGCGACACCGTGGTGTCGATCGCCGGGGCCGGCCGGGGATGGGGTGTGCGCTCTTCGTCCACGAGCCTCTCCTACCTCTCAGCCTGCGGCGCGGAGCTCTCATCGTAGAGCGCCCGCCGTCCGTGGACCGGACGGCGGGCGATCGCGAGACGTCACGCGGTCGGTCAGCGGGCGACCTTCGGGAAGCGGAGGATGCGGTCGTCGGTCTGGGCGGGCTGGCCGCGGCCGTCGCGGTTGCTGGTCATCACCCAGAGCCAGCCGTCCGGGCCCACGGCGACCGTGCGGAGCCGTCCGTACGTTCCCTGCAGGACCGCCACGGGCTGGCCGGACGTTCCGCCGTTGCCGTTCAGCGGGACGGTCCAGAGCCTGCGGCCGCCGAGCGCGGCGGCGTAGAGCGTGTCGCCCGCGACGGCGCCGCCGCTGGGCGACGCCTCACGCGTGGACCAGACGGCGATCGGGTCGTGGTAGGTCGGCTCGCCGCCCTTGCCCTCGACGTTCGGCCAGCCGTAGTTGTCGCCGGCCTCGATGTGGTTGATCTCGTCCCAGGTGTTGTTGCCGAGCTCGACGTTGTACATGTGGCCGCCGGGCCCCCAGGCGAGGCCCTGCACGTTGCGGTGCCCGAGGGTGTAGACGACCGAGTTCGGGGTGGGGTTGTCCGGGGGCGCGGTGCCGTCCGGCTTCATGCGCAGGATCTTTCCGGCCGGGCTGCTCGGGTTTTGCGAATTGGCCGTCCGGCCGGCGTCGCCGGTGCCGACGTAGAGCATCTTGTCGGGGCCGAAATGGATTCGGCCGCCGTCGTGGAAGGAGTTCTTCGGAATGCCGGAGAAGATGATTTCCTGCTGGGGCGACGCCGCGAGCTTGAACCGGGCGATCCTGTTGTCGGACGCCGCGGTGTAGTAGGCGTAGACGTATCCGTCCTGCGCGTAGGTCGGCGACACCGCGATGCCCAGGAGGCCGCCTTCGCCGGTGGGCGTGACGCCGGAGAGCCGGGCCACCTCGGTCGGCGCCGAGCCGGGCTTCATCTGCAGGATGCGGGCGCTGTTCCGTTCGGAGATGAGCGCGCTGCCGTCGGGCAGGAAGTCCAGGCCCCACGGGACCGTCAGTCCGGTCGCGGCGACGGTGGGCTTGGTGAAGTCGAAGGCGGGGTCGGCCTTCCGCGCGGACGGGCCGGCCTCCGCGTGGGTCGCCGGGGAGACGGGGACTGCGAGCACGGCCGCGACGGCGAGGGCCGCGGCGGGAGCCAGCGTGCGCGATTTACGGGGCATCTTCTCTCCTAAGTCACCCCCGAACCAATAAGTGACCTCGGCTGCTGCCCCGTGGTGACGAGCGATTTCGCAGTTCACGGGCACCGGGGAGCGGTTCTGGCGCGCCTCTGTCAACGGTAGAGCGGGGGGTCGTTGGGGCAGCGCAACCGAGGGGAGCGCTCGGTATCGAACTACAAACTACTCGGCCGTCCGGCACCTGTGAAGCGCCGGTTTTTCACCTTTCAACGAGCGGCGCGCGGGGAAATCGAAAATGCGATTCGCTCAGCCCGTTCCGGCGGACGGGAGGAAACGCGGGGCCACGGCGGCTCCCAGCGTCGCGGCCGCCGCCGCCGTGGTGACGATCGTCCAGGCGCCGGGGCCGAGCGGGGTGCAGCCGAAGAACTGGCTGACGCCGGGCGTCTCGACCACCGCGAACAGCGCCCCGGCGGACACCGCGCAGGTGGCGAGGACGAGGGGGCTGCGCCAGCGGGCGATGAGCGTCTGCCCGAGCTGGGCGCCGACCAGCGCGGCCAAGCCCATCGTGGACGCGCGGCGGCCGCCGTCCGGGACGAGCCCGGTCAGCCGGCCCGCCTGCCACGACAGCAGGGCGGCGGCCGCGGTGGCGGTGCCGCGGACGGCCAGCGCGCGGCGCATGTCCTCGCCGGTGAAGCCGCGGACCGGCGCCCCGCCGAGCGGCGCCTCGGAGTCGCCGCCCGCCGGGGTGATGGCGACGGCGAGCGCCGGGAGCATGTCGGTCAGCATGTTGACCACGAGGAGCTGCCGGGTGCTCAGCGGCGCGTTCCCGCTGAGGGCCGTCCCGAGGACGGTGAACGACACCTCGCCCGCGTTGCCGCCGACGAGGATCGCGGCGGCGTCGCGGACGCTGTGCCACAGGGCGCGGCCCTCGCGCAGCGCGTCCAGGATGAGCGCGGTGTCGGGCGCGGTGAGGACGAGGTCGGCGGCGCTGCGCGCGGCGCCCGACCCGCGCCCGGCGACCGCGACGCCGACGTCGGCGCGGCGGATGGCGGCGGCGTCGTTGGCGCCGTCGCCGGTCATCGCGACGACCCGCCCGGCCCTGCGCAGGTCCTTCACGATGCGCACCTTCTGCGCCGGGGAGACGCGGGCGAAGACCGCGGCCTCCTGGACGGCGGCGAGCCGCTCGGCGGCGGACATCGCGTCCAGCTCCGCCCCGGTGACGACCCGGTCGGCGCCGGGGATACCGAGCTCGGCGGCGACGGCGGCGGCGGTCGCCGGATGGTCGCCGGTGACCATCGTGGTGCGCACTCCCGCCTCGCCCAGCCGCTGCACGGCCTCCTCGGCGGTGGGACGCGGCGTGTCCGCGATGCCGACGAAGCCGAGCAGCGTGAGGTCCTCGACGTGGTCCGCGATCTCGCCGCGGACCTTCTCCGGGTCGTGGACGGGCCGCTCGGCGATGGCGAGGACGCGCAGCCCCTGCCCGGCCAGCCGCCGGAACGTCGCGGCCGCGGCGCGGCGGCGGGCGGCGGTCATGGGCTCGTCGCGGTCGGCGGGACGCCGGGGCAGGTGGATCCGGGCGCAGCGGGCGAGCAGCACCTCGGGCGCGCCCTTGACCGCGAGGACCGTCCGGTCGCCGTCGCGTCCGAGCGAGGCGGAGAACCCGCGGGTGGTCTCGAAGGGGAGCTCCTCGTCCAGCGACCAGCGGTCGTCGGGCGGCAGGTCGCCGGCCCGGTTCAGCACGGCCCGGTCGGTGGCGTGCGCGACCCGTCGGCCGCGCGGGGGCGGGCAGGCGCGGGCGGCGACGCGGAGGATGCGCCGCCCGCCGTCGCCGGTCAGCGGGAGCGGACGGGCGGGCCCGGCCGCGCGGACCAGGCGGAGCCTGCCCTCGGTGAGCGTGCCGGTCTTGTCGAAGCAGAGCGTGTCGACCCGTCCGAGCGCTTCGAGCGCGCGGGTGGTGCGGACGAGCACGCCGAGCCGCGACAGCCGCCGCGCCGCCGCGAGCTGCGAGGCGGTCGCGACCAGCGGCAGCCCTTCCGGGACGGCGGCCACGGCGACGGCGACCCCGGAGCCGAGCGCCCGGCGCAGCGGCAGCCCGCGCAGCATGCCCAGCGCGGTGACGGCCGCGCCGCCGAGCACGGTGGCGGGGAGCGCCTGGTGGGTGAGCTCCGCCAGGCGCGTCTGCATGCTGGACGACGCGTCCGCCGCCCCGGCGAGCGCGGCGGCCCGGCCCGACTCGGTCGCCTCGGCGGTGGCGACGACCAGGGCGACCGCGTCGCCCGCGACGACCGTGGTGCCCTCGTAGACCATGCAGTGCCGGTCCGCCGGGTCGCCGCCGGGCGACGGCTCGACGTTCTTGTCGACGGGCACCGACTCGCCGGTGAGGGTGGCCTCGTCCACCTCCAGCGACTCGGCCCACAGCAGCCGGGCGTCCGCCGGGACGACGTCCTCGGACCGCAGGACGATCACGTCGCCGATCCGCAGGCGTCCGGCCATGACCTGCTCGGCGGCGGCCGACCGCAGATGCGCGAACGCCTCCGCGCCCGCCGCGCCGGGGCGCGGGGACACGTCCGCGCCGGGCCGCAGCCTCCGCGCGTGGACCTGCTGCCCGAGGAGCAGCTCGCCGAGCGCCTTCTCCGCGCGCATCCGCTGCGCGCCGCCGATGAGGGCGTTGCCCGCCATGACGCCGGTGACCAGCAGCGCGTCCACGCTGGAGCCGACGACCGCGGAGGCCGCCGCGCCGAGCGCGAGGACGGGCGTCAGCGGGTCGTCGAGCTCCTGCCGGACGGCGGCGGTCAGGCGCATGCCCGCCCCGGCCGGCCAGACGACCGTCTTGTTCAGCAGCGGCACGCCCGCCAGCCGTGCGCGCACCGCGGTGAGGCGCGAGTCTGCGCCGTCCGGCTCTGCTTCGTCGGCGGCCGGGCGGGACAGGCGCCGGACGGCCTCCTCCGCGGTGAACGCGTGCCACGCGTCGCGGACGACGGGCGGCGGCAGCGGACGGTGGTCGAGCCGCCGGGCGCTCACCGCGTTGGTCAGCATCGCCGCCAGGGCCGCCGCGTGCACCGGCGGCAGGTCCTGCCAGGACGTGACCACGCGGCCCAGCGGCCCGCGTCCGGCGCGGCGGCCGGGACGGCGGCCCGCGATCAGCAGCGCGCCCAGCGCGGACGCGCTCAGCGACAGCTCCGCCGCGCGGTCGCTGGCGCGGCGCGCGGGCCGGACCGCCGTGAGCAGCCGCCACGCCTCCGCGAGCCCCGGCCCGCACACCAGGTCGGCGCGCCAGTCGGCGGGCCCGCCCCCGCGCAGGACGCCGACTCCGACGTCGGCCGCGTCCAGCGCCAGGTCCTGTCCGGACGACACGGCCAGCACCACATGGCCCTCGCGCTGCAGCGCCCGGACCGACTCCGCCAGCTCCTCGACGGCCAGCGGGGAGTCGTCGCCCCAGGCGACCAGCTCGCGGGTGCTGGCGTGCTCGGTCAGGAAGACCACGTCGGCCGCCTGGTGCGCCGCCGACAGCAGCGCCTCGGCCAACGGGTCCAGGGAGCAGCCGACGCGGACCCGTCCGAAGAGTCCGCCGTCCTCGTCCGTCAGGTCCAGGGTGACGCCCTGCGGGTCGGCGGGGGCGCCGGACGGGGCGTCCGCCGCGCGCACCAGGCGCCATTCGGCGCCTCCGTCCCAGGGGCCCGGACCCGCCAGGTCGTCGGGGTCGCGGCCCGCAAGCACGGCGCCGGCGGCGCGCCACACGCCCGCGTCGTCCAGGTCCTCGCCGGTGGCGACCGCCGACAGCAGCCGCAGCTCGCCGTCGCACAGGACCGAGGAGTCGATGACGACCGCGCTGACCCGGTCCAGGCGGCGCAGCGCGAACGGGTCCAGCACCACCGTGTCGCGTCCCGCCAGGTCGTGGGCCAGCACGGCGGCGAACGCGTCCCGGCCGTGCCGCGCCGCCTTGGCCACGGTCGCCAGCAGCAGGTCGGCGACGGCGGAGGCGTCGCGCGTGCCCGCGAGGACGCCCGCCCCGCCGAGCAGGTGCCCCAGCGCGGTGCGGTTCCCGGCCTTCTCCACCGGCCCGTCCGGCAGCGGGCACGGACGCTCGGCGCGGGCGCCGCACTCCTGCGGCTGCCGTCCCGCCGCCGCCAGCCGCGGCTCCCGGCGCCGCCACGCCGCGCGGCGCGCCCCGATCTCGTGGAGCTGGAAGACCCGGTGGACGGCGTCGGTGACCGGCGGCGCGACGCCGTGCCCGGCACCCTGGACGACGGCGTTCGCGACCCCGAGCAGGGCGTCGCCGCGCAGCACGCCCAGCCGCCGCTCCACGGCCGTCCGGACCTGCGGCATCGAGTCCGCCACCGCGACCGCAGCGCGAACCGGGCTCGGCACCGGCGGGAGGGCCAGCAGCCTGGCGGCGACGGCGCCGACCGTCCCGGCGACGTCGGCCGCCAGGGCGGACGTCGCCGCGGCCCAGGCCATCTCGTCATCGGGCCACCGGGTGTGGGCGTCTGTGTCCCTGTCGCGCGGGTCGAACCGGCCGACCCGGCGCGCCTCTTCCACGTCCTCGACGACCTCGACCAGGGCGTCGACGCCCACGCCTTCCTCGTACGCCACCAGGACGTGGCCGGTGACCGCGTTGACCTCCGCCCAGTTCACGCCGTCCAGCCGCCGCAGCGCCTCGGTCAGCGCCCGCACGTACCGCCGGTGCCGCGGCCCTTCGCCCGCCAGGCCGTTCACCTGGATGTGCGCGCGTCCCGCGTGGGCCCACACGCGCCGCCCGCGCCCTCCGGCGGCCAGGGCCGCGAACGCGCCGGCGGTCCGGGACGCCTTCTCCGCCGCCGCCTCCGCCGCCGCGACCGGGACGCTCAGCACCGACCTGGCCAGGGACGCGCCCGGAATCCCCACCACCGCACCTCCCCGACGGAACGCCGACCGGGTACCCGCGACCGCGTCCCGCAAACAGCGGCGGCACCGGAGCACGCGCCAATGAATCCGCTTCATGCGGGTAATGCGTCGGCATGCGAATCGGTGTGCTGGACGTCGGGTCGAACTCCGCCCATCTCATGGTGGTGGACATCAGCGTCGGCGAGCCGCCGCGGCCGGTCGCGGCGGTCAAGCGCCCGACGCGGCTCGCCGAGGCGATCGACGCGGGCGGGGCCGTGACCGGCGGCGCGGTCTGCCGCCTGGTGGGGTCGGTCGGGGAGGCCGCGTGCGCCGCGACCGAGCAAGGCGTCGAGGAGCTGATCGCGTTCGCGACGTCCGCGGTGCGGGACGCGGCGAACCAGGACGAGATCGTCGCCCGGGTCGCGGCGGCGACCGGCGTGCGGCTCGGGTTCCTGTCCGGCCGGGACGAGGCGCGGCTGACGTTCCTCGCCGCCCGCGCCTGGTACGGCTGGTCGGCAGGACGGCTGCTGCTCGTCGACATCGGCGGCGGGTCGCTGGAGATCGCGCACGGGGACGCGCAGGAGCCGGCGCTGGCGCTGTCGCTGCCGCTCGGCGCGGGACGGCTCACCCGCGAGCAGCTGCCGGGCGACCCGCCGTCCCGCAAGCACGTCCGCAGGCTGCGCCGCCGCGTGTACGAGGAGCTGGCGGACGCCGCCGCCGAGGTGGAGCCGGGGCTGGACGGCGGCCTCCCGGTTCGGCCGGTGGCGACGTCCAAGACGTTCACGCAGCTGGCCCGCCTCACCGGGGCGCCCAAGCGCAAGGCCGGCCCGTACGCGCCGCGCGTGCTGGAGCTGGAGCGGCTGCGCGAGCAGATCCCGGTGCTGGCGTCCAGGACCGCCGCGCGCCGGGCGAAGCTGCGCGGGGTGTCGCGGCCCCGGGCCGCGCAGCTCCTCGCGGGCGCGATCGTGGCCGAGGCCCTCATGACGACGTTGAAGATCGGCCGGGTGGACATCTGCCCGTGGGCGATCCGCGAGGGCCTGGTGGTGCGGCGTCTGCAGGCGATGTCCGATCCCGCAGCGGCCGACGACGAGACGGCGCGCCTGACCCAGGCCGTCCCCGCCCCGCCCCCGGCCGGACGCCCGCCGCTCCGCGCCGTCCCCTAGGCTCGTGCACAGGGGGTAAGCATGCGGAAACTCGTAGTCACGGAGAACATCACGCTCGACGGCGTGATCGACATGGCGGAGGGCTGGTTCGACCCGCTCGCCGAGGACGTCGACCAGACCGACATCACGGCGGCGACCACCGAGCATCGCGAGGCCGCCGACGCGCTCCTCGTCGGCCGGAACACCTTCGAGGCCTTCCGCGGCTTCTGGCCGAAGCAGAAGGACGACCCGACGGGCGTGTCCGACTACTTGAACGCGGTGAGCAAGTACGTCGTCTCCAGCACCGTCAAGGACCCGGAATGGCAGAACTCCACCGTCCTGCGCGGGCCCCTCGTGGACGAGGTCAACGCGCTGAAGGCGGCCCCGGGGCGCGACATCGTCGCGACGGGCAGCGTCCAGCTCGTGCACGCGCTGATCGCCGCGGACCTGGTCGACGAGTACCGGCTGTTCGTCTTCCCGGTGGTCGTCGGCCACGGGGCGCGGCTGTTCGAGACGGCGGCGGCACAACTGCGGCTCCTGGAGACGCGGCGGTTCGTCTCCGGCGCGGTCCTGCTGCGCTACGCGCCGGAGGTCGCCCGCCCCTAGCCGGGACGGTCAGCCCAGGTCGGCGAGCTTGCGTTCCAGCACGGCGCGTTCGCGCTCGTTGCCGCACAGCCGCACGGCGCGCTTCAGCTCGGTGCGCGCCTCGCCAGCGTGTCCGAGGCGGGCGAGCAGTTCCCCGCGGACGCCGGGCAGCAGGTGCGAGGCCGGCAATGCGCCGGCGGCGGCCAGCTCGTCCACGATCGGCAGCGCCGCGGACGGCCCGTCCGCCATGGAGACCGCGACCGCCCGGTTGAGGTCGACCACCGGCGAGGGGGCGAGCCGTCCGAGCGCCTCGTAGATGAGGACGATGCGCTTCCAGTTCGTCTCGTCCACCGACGGCGCGACGGCGTGGCATTCGGCGATCGCCGCCTGGAGGCCGTAGGCGCCGAGGCCCCGGCCCGCCTTCTCCGCCCGGGTGAGGGCGGCGCGGCCGCGGCGGACGGCGGCGCGGTCCCAGCGGCGGCGGTCCTGGTCCGCCAGCAGGACGGGCTCGCCGTCCGGGCCGGTGCGGGCGGGGAAGCGCGCCGCGGTCAGC
Organism: Actinomadura sp. 1N219; assembly: GCF_044326405.1. NCBI lineage: Bacteria > Bacillati > Actinomycetota > Actinomycetes > Streptosporangiales > Thermomonosporaceae > Actinomadura > Actinomadura sp. 1N219. The sequence continues at coordinate 471,296 of NZ_JBIRAY010000003.1, forward strand.
TCCAGCAGCGCCAGCAGGCCGTGCGCCTCGGGCTCCTCCGGCACCAGCCGGCCCAGCACCCGGGCAGCCCGCAGCGCCTCGCCGGCGAGGTCGAACCGGATCAGGTCGCCGCCGGAGCTGGCCGAGGACCCCTCGGTGAAGATCAGGTAGATGACGCCGAGGACCGAGCCGAGCCGCTCGGCCCGCTCGTCCGCCGGCGGAGCCCGGAACGGCACCCGCGCCGCCGCGAGCGTCTTCTTGGCCCGGGTGATGCGGGCCTGCACGGTCGCGGTCGGGACGAGCAGCGCCCTGGCGATCTCGTCGCTGGTCAGGCCGCCGACGACGCGCAGCGTGAGCGCCAGCCGCGCCTCCCGCGACAGCACCGGGTGGCAGGAGATGAACATCAGCGCCAGGACGTCGTCGTCGATCTGGTCCGGGTCCCACAGGACGTCGTCGTCGCGGGCCGGGTCGGCGGGCTCGCCGCCCGCGGCCGCGCCGCCCTCGCCCAGGCGGTGGGCGAGGGCGGCGTACCGGTCGTCGAGCGCGGCGCGGCGGCGGTACGCGTCGATCGCGCGGCGCCGCCCGACGGTGAGCAGCCATCCGGCCGGGCTGCGCGGGACGCCGTCGCGCGGCCACGTCACCAGCGCCTCGGCCAGCGCCTCCTGCGCGAGATCTTCGGCGAGGGCGAAGTCCCCCGTGTACCGCGCGAGCGCGCCGACGATCCGGGCGGACTCGATCCGCCAGACGGCGGCGACGGCCTCACGTCCCGTCGGGTCGGCCATCTCCGCACCTCACGTTCAGAGCTGGCCGTGCGTCTCGCGCCACTCCCGCTCCTTCTTGATCCACTCGTTGTCCTGCGGGAACTCGTCGACCTCGGTGACCCGGCGGATCTCGGTCTTGAAGCCGGGCCCGGTGAGCGGCATCCGCTTGGCCCACTCGACGGCCTCCTCCTTCGACGCGACGCTGAGGATGTAGAAGCCGCCGAACAGCTCCTTCGTCTCCCCGTACGGCCCGTCGGTGACCACGGGCGGCTCGGACGAGTAGTCGACGACCACGCCCTCGCTCGCGTCGGCCAGCCCCTCCCCGGCCAGGACCACGCCCGCCCGGATCATCTCCTGGTTGAACCTGCCGACGGTCTCGATCATCTCGTCGTGGTCGATGTCGCCCATGTTCGCGAAGGCCTCGTCGGTGGCGCGCATGATCAGCATGTACTTCATGGTTCCGTCTCCCCTCGGGATCGTCCGGGCCCCTCTCCGGGACCTTCTCATCCCTAGGTCGAACGGGGGCCGGCGCGGATCGACACGGCCCCCGATCTTTTTTGAAAGCCTTCCCGGCCTGCGCCGTCAGCGTGCTCGGCCGGGGGTCAGGACGGCCGCGGCGACCGCTCCCGCGGCGGCTGCGACGGCGGCGAGGACGAAGCCGTCCGTGAACCCGTCCAGCGTGTCGCCGACCAGGCTCGCCGCCGCGACGCTGGAGATGACGGCGGCGCCGATGGACGCGCCGAACTCGTGGAACGTGCTGACGATCCCGGACGCGATCCCGGACTCGTGCGGCGCCACCTGGCCGAGCGCGGTCGCCGACGCGACGACGAACATCGCGCCCGTCCCGGCGCCCGCGACGGCGGTGCCGGCCACGACGGTCGCGGGGTTCATCGACAGGGCGGGGACGGCCATCCCGATCGCCGCGACGACCAGCCCGGCGACCGCGAGCGGACGCGCGCCCGCGCGGGCGATGGCGCGGCCGGTGAGGTTGGCGCCGAGCATCGTCGCGACCGCGACCGGGAGGAACAGCAGGCCGGTCCGCAGGGCGCCGAAGTCCTCCGCGTGCTGGAAGTAGAACGTGCCGAGGAAGAACACCGCGATCATCAGGGCGGTCGCCATCAGGATCAGGAACGTGCCGGTGGCGACCGGGCGCCGCACCAGCAGCGCGAGGTCCATCATGGGCGAGCGCGCGGTCCGCTGCCGGATCACGAACGCCACGTAGCCGGCGGCGGCGAGCAGCACCAGCGCCCCGGACGCGGCGGTGAGCCAGCCGTGGTCCCCGGCGCGGATGAACGCGTAGATCAGCGACCCGGACGACGCGGTGACCAGCAGCGCGCCGAGCACGTCGAGCCGGGGGCGCGGCACGGCCACCGCCTGGTCCGGCAGCATCCGGGCGAGGGCGGCGAGGATCACCAGGCCGATCGGCACGTTGACGTAGAAGACCCAGGGCCAGCCGGGTCCGGCGGTGAGCGCGCCGCCGAGCAGCACGCCGAGGGCCGCGCCGCCGCCGCCGAGCGCGGACCAGACGCCGAGCGCCTTGTTCCGCTCGTCGCCGTCGAACAGGCGCACCACGAAGGACAGGGCGGACGGGGACATCAGCGCGGCGCCGGCCCCCTGCGCGATCCGGCCGCCGAGGAGCAGGGCCGCCCCGCCGGCGAGGCCGGTCGCCAGCGACGCCGCCGTGAAGATCAGCAGGCCGGCCAGCACCACCCGCTTGGCCCCGAACAGGTCGGCGGCCCGGCCGCCGATCAGCATCAGCCCGCCGAACGTGAGGGTGTAGGCGCTGACCGTCCAGGTCACGGCCTGGCGGCCCAGGCCGAGGTCGGTCTCGATGTGCGGCAGCGCGATCGCGACGACGGTGACGTCGAGGATCAGCATGAGCTGCGCCACGCCGAGGAATCCGAGGATGCGCCACCGCAGCGGGTGCGCCGCGCCGTCCCGCGCGGCCGGGTCGTGGGTCTTCTGCGTCATCTCAGGCTCTCCTTAACTCGTACTTGGCCGTACAACTTTTGCAGAGTAACACGTATTCCCGTGTACGAGTTAGGATGGGCGCCATGCCCAATCGCCCGCCGCCCACCGCCGCTTCCGGCCGCCGCCGGCGCGCAGACGCCGAGCGCAGCATCGCCCGCATCGTCGCCGCCGCCCGCGAGAGCCTCAGCCGAGACCCGAACGCCAGCATCGACGACATCGCCAAGGCCGCCGGGGTCGGCCGGATGACGCTCTACGGCCACTTCCGCAACCGGGCCGAGCTGGTCGAGGCCGCCCTGACGGACGCGCTGCGCGCCGGCGACGAGGTGCTGTCGGCCGTCGACCTGACCGGGGACGCGCGCGAGGCGCTCACCCGGCTGCTGGATTCGAGCTGGGCGCTCGTGGCCGAGTCCACGGCGCTGCTGACGGCGGCGCAGGGCACGCTTCCGCCGGGACGCGTCCGCAAGCTGCACGCCGCCCCGGCGGAACGCGTGGAAGAGCTGATCCGCCGCGGTCAGGAGCAGGGCGTGTTCCGCACCGACCTGCCGATCGCCTGGCTGGTGGGCGTCCTCCAGTACGTCCTGCACGGCGCGGCAGAGGAGAACCGCACCGGACGCCTGGAGCTGGACGACACCGCCCGCATAGTCACCGCGACGGTGCAGTCGATCCTGGCCGCCCCCTCAGCGAACGGCTAGCGCGCTCAGTGCCTTGGCGTACCGGAGGACGGGGACGGGCACCGTGCCGCCCGCCGAGGTAGGCGCCGCGTAGGTCATGGCGCCGGTGTTCCGCCATCCGTGGAACTCGTAGAAGCGGCGGGCCCGCGCGTTGCCGGGCACCACGGCGAGCCACGCCTCCTCGTGCTCGCCCGCGAACCGCTCCTCCGCGCTTCGCAGCAGCGCGCCGCCGACGCCCCGGCCGCGGGCCGCCCGGTCGACCGCCAGCTGGACGACCTCGCCCTCGGCGCGACCAAGGATGATCATGCCCAGGACACGGCCGCCGCCGTCGGCGGCCACGATGGTGGAGTCCGCGTACGTCGCGGCGTGGACGGCGAAGTGCTCGGGGCCGCGCGCGTCCATCAGCTCGGCGGGGACGTGACCGGCGTGGCCGTCGAGCCACGCCGCGCGCCACATCGGGGCGAGCCTCGGCAGGTCGGCCGTCTCGGCGGGCCGCAGGATCATCGCCGTCACCTTCTCCCGGACGTCCTGTCACTGGCGTATCCTCTTACGACAGTTACACGGTAACCGGGGCGGAGGTCACTGGTCAATTGCTTCTAGACAGTTACATGGACGCGGGGGCGCTCGTCGCCGTCGATCTCGTCAACCGGATGGTGATCCGTCCCGAACCGGCCGCGGACACGGCCGTCCTGCGCGAGGTCCTGGCCGTCGACCCGCCCTCGGTCGCGCGGCTCGCGCCCGGCCACGTGCCCGGCTTCGCTGCCCTCGCCCGCGACCTGCGGGCCGTCTTCGACGACCTGGGCGGCGGGGACGAGGACGCCGCCGCCGACCGGCTGAACCGGCTCCTCGCCGCGCACCCCGCCCACCCGCACCTGGCGAAGGAGGACGGACGGTGGCGCCTGCACCACCACCCCGCCGACGCGTCCCTGGTGCCGATGTGGACGTCCATCTGCGCCGAGGCGCTGGCACGGCTGCTCGGCGGCGGTCACGCCGACCGCGCCGGCTCCTGCGCCGACGACCGGTGCGGACGGGTCTTCGTGGACACCAGCCGCAACGGCAGCCGCCGCTTCTGCTCGACCACCTGCCAGAACCGCGTCAAGACCGCCGCCCTGCGCGCCCGCCGCGCAGCCCTCGGCGATTGAACCGGCGTCAGCCGCCGCGCGGGTAGCGGGCGTACCTGGGCAGGCCGAGGACGCGCTCGGCGATGATGTTGCGGTGCACCTCGGTGGTGCCCGCGTAGATCGCGGTGCCCTGAGCGAAGCGGTGGGCCCACTCGATGACGCCGTCCTCCAGCGCGCCGTTCTCGCCGCGTCCGATCAGCGCCTTCGGGCCGACCAGGTCGATGATGTCGGCGGAGTCGCGGATCAGCAGCTCGGACGCCAGCACCCGGCCCATCGGCGGCGGGGTGTTGCGGGACGCCTCGACGTCCAGCGCGACCTGCCCGAGCCGGGCGCGGACGAGCGGGTCGTCGATGGGCCGCGCGCCGTCCGCCCGGACGTCGGTCACGGCCCAGTGCAGGGTGTGCTCCAGCAGCCGCTCCAGCGTGTGGAAGTACGTCAGCCCGGACGGGTTGATCTCCGCGAGCCCGTGCGCGTCGTCGCGGCCGATGCCGTGCTCGGCGCGCAGCGGCTCGGACAGGACGGCCCAGCCGTGCCCGCGCGGCCCGAGCCGGTAGTGGTCGGGGACCTGGACGTCGCCGTAGTAGACGACGTTGGTCCGCTCGCCGCCGAGCGTGTGGACGGGCCTGATCTCGACGCCCGGCGAGTCGAGCGGCACCAGGAACATCGTGAGGCCCGCGTGCTTGGACGCGTCCGGCTCGCTGCGGGCGAGCAGGAAGGCGTACTGGCAGTTCTGCGCGCCGGTGGTGAACATCTTGGAGCCGGAGATCGTCCAGGTGTCGCCGTGGAGGACGGCCTTCGTCCGGACCCCGGCCAGGTCGGAGCCGGTGTCGGGCTCGGTGTAGCCGAGGCAGACGCACACCTCTCCCCTGGCGATCCCCGGCAGCACGTCCGCCTTGAGGTCGTCGTTGGCGTAGGCGCGGATGCCCGCCACCGACAGGCCGGTCGTGCCCTTGGTGATGCCGGGCGCGTCGCGGCGGCGCAGCTCGGTGTCCAGCAGGTGGACGCGCAGCGGGTCGAGCCCGGCGCCGCCCTCCTCGACCGGCCAGGCGGGGAAGACCCAGCCCTTCGCGCCGAGGGCCCGGTGGAAGGCGCGGTTGTGCCCGGCGCCGGTCTCCCATTCCTCGTCCAGGACGTCCTGGGTGAGGTGCTCGTCGAGGAACCCGTTCACCTCCTTCACGAAGGCGGTGAGGTCCTCGTCCAGTTCCAGCACGCTGAAGTCCATGTGTGTCAGCTCCTCACGCGGTCGGCGAGCAGGTCGCCGATGGCGGACAGCTCGGCCCTCGGGTCGCCGGCGAGCACGCTCCAGCCCTTGGCCCGGCGGAAGTAGAGCTGGACGTCCGACTCGACCGTGAACCCGAAGCCGCCCTGGACGTGCGTCGCGACGGTCACGGCCCGGGTCGCGGCCTGCGCGGCGTAGGCGAACGCCATCGGGACTAGCTCGCGCCGGGTGCGCGGTTCGTTGGCGGCGTACCAGGCCGCCTTGCGGGCGAGGTTGCGGGCGCCGACCACCGCCGTGTGCGCGTCGGCGAGCGCGTGCGAGATCGCCTGGAAGGCGCCGATGGGCGTGTCGAACGCCGTGCGGTCCTTGACGAAGTCGAGGCCGAGCGCGAGGACGCCTTCGCCGAGCCCGGCCAGCGCGGCGGCGGTGAGCAGCTTCCACTCGCGCAGCGCGCCCTCGTACAGCTCGCGCGCCTTGTCGCCGTCCGCGAGGACCACGCGGTTATCCGGTGCGGGACGCCACCAGGCGATCGGGGCGCGGCCCTGGTTCCCGACCGGGGGCGGCGGCTCGGCGGCGTTGTGCAAGACCAGTTCGCCGCCCGTCAGCGCGATGACCGCGCCCGTGACCGCGCCCGCCGGGACGAGCTGCGCGGCGCCGTCGGCGTCGGCGGGACGGAGCGCGAGCGTCGGGAACCGGCCGCCGGCCGCCGCGCCGTCGATCCACGTTCGCGCGACGTCCGGTGCGGCGTCGGCGAGCAGGCGGAGCGCGACGGCCGCCTCGATCAGCGGGACGGGCGCGACGTGGCGGCCGAACGCGCCCGCCACCAGCGCGAGGTCCAGGACGGACGCCCCGCCCCCGCCGAGCGCCTCGGGGATCCCCATGGTGACCGCGCCCGTCTGGGCGAGGGAGCGCCACAGCGTCTCGTCGTACCCGAGCGGCTCGGCGTCCCGTACTCGCGAGCTGGGGCATTCCCGGAGGAAGAACTCGGCGAAGACCGCCTCGACGTCCTGCTGGTCCTCGCTGAGCGTGTAGTCGTTGCGTCTGAGCTCCGGGCGGCGCGCTGTCTGCACGGCATCTCCTTCCGGTCGCCTAGAATCTACCAGTCGTCTGGTAGTTTGCCTAGCCCGGGGCGGCGCGGCCGTCGACGGCGACGCGGCGGTGTGCGAACAGCCAGCGATCGCCGATCAGGACGTATTCGTCCAGGTAGCGGCCCCAATGGTCGAGGCCGTGCGGCATCAGGACCTGGAAGTAGCTGCGGCCCTTCGCCCGCCCGCGATCCAGCAGATCGATCTGGTGGGTGGCGGTGAAATGCCGCACGTAGGGCGGGACGCCACGCGCCTGCGCGGCGGCCCGCCAGCGGTCCCCGGTGCCGGTGAAGATCGTGGCGATCTCGTCGCGGCCCCGGTAGGCGCGGCCGTCGCCGACGTCCATCGTTGCGTCCGGCGCGAACAGCTCCAGGAGCTGCTCGAACCGCCCGCTGTCGCCGTTGGAGTTGTAGCGGGCCACCAGGTCGCGGATGCTCTCCCGGGCGGCCGTCTCCCACGGCTCCATCAGGACCCCCGCTCGGCGGCGCGCGACGCGGCGCGTTCGGCGGTGCGCGTCGGGGCGCGCCACGGGGCGTGCTCGGGCGGCTCGCCGCTCAGCCGGAACTGCGGCAGCGCCAGGCCGTCGCCGAGATCGGTGAAGCACACCCGGACGCGCAGCCCGATCGCGACGTTCGCCTCGTCCTCGGGACGGGACGGGTCGCCGCCGTCCACCAGGTTCGCGATCTTGCGCAGCGAGACGGACTCGTCCTCGGCGCCGCCGCGCCACGGCACGCCGCGCTGCTCGTCCAGCTCGACCAGCACCACCGGGTACGGCACCCAGTCGGCGAACGCGGGGTTCACCGCCCGCGCGACGATCTGGTAGCTGTAGATCACCCCGGTGCCGGCGACCGGCCGCCACTCCCACTCCAGGCCCGTGCAGAACGGGCACGCCGCGCCGATCTGCCCGCGCATCAGCCCGCAGTCCGCGTTCGTGCAGCGCTGCACGACCAGCTCGCCGCGTCCGGCCGCCTCGAAGTACCCCCGGTGGTCCGAGCCCGCCGGGTCCGCCGCGATGTCGAAGCCCTTGTAGACCGCCACCGCTACCTCCTCATGATCAGCGCGCTGGACACCGCCGGGGTCCCCCAGCCCATGTTCATCGCCAGCTCCACGTCCCGGACCTGGCGGCAGCCGCCCTCGGCGTGGTCGTAGGTGTGCCGCCCCTCGCGCCAGCCGGGGCAGGAGTCGTCGGCCTGGTGGCGCAGCTGCCGGACGTTCTCGATCACCAGGTTCATGCCGTGCGTGTAGCCCTCGCAGAGCTGCCCGCCGCTGGTGTTGTTCGGACGCGCCCCGCCCAGCTCGATCGTCCCGCCGGACACGTACTCGCCGCCCTCGCCCTCCCCGCAGAACCCGTACCCCTCGAACAGCAGCACGGGCGTGAACGTGAAGGCGTCGTAGCAGCCGGTGAGCTGGACGTCGGCGGGCTCGACCCCGGCGTTGCGGAACGCGATCCGCCCGCCGTAGTAGCCGGCCTGCCGGGTGATCGGGTCGCACTGGTAGTGGGCGAGCGGGTCCTGGTAGGGCTTGTTGGCCCGTCCGACCACGGACATGATGTGCACCGGACGCTGCCGCAGGTCACGCGCCCTGTCCGCGGACGTCACGATCACGCAGGTCGCGTTGTCGGTCTCGATGCAGCAGTCGAGCAGGTGGCAGGCGGGCTTGACGATCCAGCGCGAGTCCAGCACGTCGTCCACGGTCACGCGCTCGCGGTAGTAGGCCCTCGGGTTGTTGGACGCGTGCTTGGCGTGCGCCACCTTGACGTGCGCGAGCTGCTCGTTCGTCGTCCCGTAGGTCTGCATGTGCCGCGCGAACGTGAACTGGAACCGCTGCGCCGGGCTGCTGACGCCGTACGGCGTCGTGTCGAGCGCGTCGCCGACGAGCCGTGCGGGGCCCGGCCCGGTGGGGGCGGGACGGCCGCCCATCCGCAGCGACGAGTAGCCGTTCATCGACCGGAACACCGCGACCGTGTGGCACATGCCCGCCTCGATCGCGCCCATCGCCAGCCCGATGATCGTCTCGGTGCTGGACCCGCCGCCGTAGGTGTCGGTGTAGAAGTTGAGCCGGACGCCGAGGTCGGTCGCGATCGTCTGGGACAGCGTCGAGTCGCCGACCTGGTAGCAGAGCATCCCGTCGACGTCGGACGCGTCCAGCCCCGCGTCGTTCATCGCGGCGCGGACCGCCTCCACGCCCATGCTCCGGGTGGTGCGTCCCGAGCCGCGCACGTAGGCGGTCTCCCCCACCCCGACGATGCAGTACTTGTCCTTGAGGCCGCCCATCAGCCGTCTCCCGTCCGCGCGATCACCTCGTCGGCGAAGCGCTTGATGCCGTCCAGAACGTCCTCCCTGGTGATCCGCCCGGTGTGTTCCCGCACCGGGGACGCGATGACGCGGGTCACGCCCAGCTCCTCCGCGCGGCGCACGCCGTCGACGTCGGCGGGCACGCTGCACGTGACCTCGAACGGCTCGCCGGCGCGGCCCGCCTCCTCGCGGGCGGCGCGCACCACGGCCAGCATGCGGGCGACGTCGTCGAGGTCCTTCGCGCCGATCTCGATCCAGCCGTCGCCGAGGCGGCCCGCCCTGCGCAGCGCGGGCGGGGAGGTGCCGCCGACCTCCACCGGGATGCCGCGTCCGGCGCCGCGCCGCTGCACCGGCTTGGGCTCGAACGCGACCGGCCCGAACGCGTAGTGGCGGCCCTCGTGGGTGATGGTCTCCTCGCTCCAGAGGCGGCGCAGCAGCGGGATGATCTCGTCGGTGCGGCCGCCCCGGTCGCGGAACGACTGGCCGACGATGCCGAACTCCTCCTCCAGCCAGCCGACCCCGATGCCGAGCGTGACGCGTCCGCCCGACACCCGGTCGAGCGTCACCACCGACCGCGCGGTGGCGATCGGGTGCCGCAGCGGCAGGACGTACACGTTCGTCGCCAGCCGGATCCGCTCGGTCGAGGCGGCGATGGCCGCGAGCACCACCCACGGGTCGAACATGGGGGTGCGGGGCTCGATCGGGGGGCGCCCGTCCGGGGTGTAGAGGTAGGTCGCGGGGATCTCGGCGGGGAGCACCAGATGTTCGGGCACCCACACCGACTCGTAGCCGTGCTCCTCCGCCAGCCGCGCGGCCTCCGGCTGGTGCCGCGGACTCAGCCCGTACATCGGCAGCCCGAACTTCATGTCCCGTTCCTCCCGTACGACGGTGCGCAAGGCGATCCTATATCTACCAGACGGTTGGTTGACTAGCCGGATCGGGGGATGGCATCGTGAGGACATGCCGACACAGCGGATCTTCACGACGCCGACGCCGGTCCCCGAGGCGATCGCCACGGTCCTCGCCGAGGCCGGGATCGACACGGTCTTCGGCGTCCCCGGCGGCGAGACGGGCCGGATCTTCAACGCGCTGGAGAAGTACCGGGACTCCATCCGCACGATCGTCGTCCGGCAGGAGTCCCTGGCCAGCGCCATGGCGGAGGTGTACGGGCGGCTCACCGGCCGTCCAGGCGTGCTCATCGGCCAGGGCCCCTGGGTGCTCGGCTACGGCGTGATCGGGACGCTGGAGGCGCACCTGTCCAGCAGCCCGATGCTCCTGCTGACCGACTTCTCGGACGGCGCCGGGCTCACCCAGCACGGCTCGTACCAGACGGGCACGGGCGAGTACGGGAACTGGGACGCGCGGCAGAGCTTCGCCGGCATCACCAAGGAGGTCGTGGACGCGCGCGGCCCGGCCGAGGCGGTGCACGGCACGCAGCTCGCGATCCGGCACGCGCTGACCGGACAGCCGGGGCCGGTCGCCGTCCTGTACTCGGGCGCGGCGCTCGCCGGGGACGTCGGCCCCGAGTCGCGGCCCCGCCTCTACCCGACCGCCGGTTACCTGCCGCAGCCGTCCCCGCCCGCTTCCGCCGAGCGCGTCGAAGCCGCGGCCGAGGCCGTCGCGGCGGCGCGCCGGCCGGTCGTGATCGCCGGGAACGGCGTGCGGATCGCCCGCGCCGAGGACGCCCTGCGCCGCTTCGCCGAGACGCTCGGCGCGCCCGTCGTCACCAGCCCGTCCGGGAAGGGCTGCATCGCCGAGACGCACGACCTCGCGCTCGGCGTGTACGGCACCTTCGGCACCGGGGCCGCGAACGCGGCGGTCGGCGGCGCCGACACGGTGATCGCGGTCGGCACCAAGCTCAGCTCCGGCGACACCGCCATGGAGAACCCGGCCCTGCTCGACCCGGAACGGCAGACGCTCGTCCACGTGGACGTGGAGCCGCTCAACGCCGGACGGTCGTTCCCGAGCGAGCACGTCCTGCTCGGCGACGCCGCCGCCACGCTCGACCGCCTCACCGAAGCGCTCGGCGGGGGCGGCACCGGAGGCGGACGGGAGCGCGTGGCGGAGCTGCGGGAGCGGCACGGGCATTTCGACCACCCGGCGGCCGCGTCCGACGCCGTCCCGATCATGCCGCAGCGGCTCATCGCCGAGCTGTCCCGCGCGATCGGCGACGACGGCATCGTGACCTGCGACGCGGGCGAGAACCGCATCTTCATGACGCACTACTACCGGACGCCGAACGCGGGCGGCTTCCTGCAAGCAGCGGGCATCGGGCCGATGGGCTACGCGATCCCGTCCGCGCTGGGCGCCAAGCTCGTCCACCCCGGCCGGCGCGTCGCCGCGGTCACCGGCGACGGCGGCTTCGCGATGACCATGAACGGCCTGATGACGGCGGTCGAGCACGGCATCCCCATCGTCACCGTCGTGTTCAACAACGCGGCGCTCGGATGGGTCGTGCACGGCGGCTCGTCGATGTCGCACTTCAACGACTTCGACCATGCGGCGATCGCCCGGTCGATGGGCTGCCGGGGCGTCCGCGTGGACGACCCGGCGCACCTCGGCGACGCGCTCCGCGAGGCGTTCGCCGAGGACCAGCTGCCTACCGTCGTCGACGTCCGGATCTCGATGGAGACGTCGTTCCGCGATGTCACGTCACCCCTGGTGCGTGGTTGAAGGAGGAGAGGACCCATGCCCCTGGCCTCGAAGGACGCCTGCGCGCGGGACCAGCGCTGCCCCGACTGGTGCACGCTGGACCACTCCGGGACGCGGACGGCGCTGCTGCACGAGAGCGAGACGCAGGGCCTGTCCCTGTCGCACCGCCACGACGTGCGGCTGCCCGAGTCGGTCGACGTCAGGGTCGTGCAGTACGAGCCGGACGAGACCGGCGACGCCGCTGAGTCCGCGTCGCCGTCGGTGGAGCTGACCTACCACGTCGGCTCCCGCTACCGGGTGATCAGCCTGTCGCCGTACGAGGCCCGTCAGCTCGCCGGCGTCCTGCTGGCCTGCGCCGACCACACCGACGAATAGCCCGTCCACCGTAAACAGCCCGCTCATCCGAATGGCCGCCTCCGGGATCTCCGGTGGCGGCCATTCGGGTGAGCGGGGCCTTGTGAGCGGGCCTGGAATCCGCCGCTAGGCGGGGGCCTCGGCGGTGTCCTTCTGGGCGGGCTTGACGGGCGGGGCCGAGCGCCAGTCCGGGATGCCGTGCTCGGGGGTGGCGACGATGCTCTCGCCCTTGGTCTCGTTCGACCAGTGCGCGTGGTTCAGCTCGTGCAGGGTGAAGCAGGAGTTCAGCGAGTTGTAGAAGCCCATGTTGTCGACGGTCTGGTTCACCGACTCCTTGATCAGCAGCGCGGCCATGGTGGGCAGCGCCGCGATCCGCCGGGCCAGCGCGACCGTCTCGTCGCCGAGCCGGTCCGGGGCGAACACCTTGCTGACCATGCCGAGCCGGTGCGCCTCGTGGACGTCGATCGAGTCGCCCGTGAGCAGCAGCTCCTTGGCCTTGCGCGGGCCGAACTCCCACGGGTGGCCGAAGTACTCGACGCCGCACATGCCGAGCCGGGTGCCGACGACGTCGGCGAACTTGACCTTGTCGTCCGCGACGATCAGGTCGCACGCCCACATCAGCATCAGCCCGGCCGCGTACACGGTGCCGTGCACCTGCGCGATGGTGATCTTGCGGAGGTTGCGCCAGCGGCGGGTGTTCTCGAAGAAGTAGTGCCACTCCTGCAGCATCATCTTCTCGATGCCGGTGCGGGAGCCGCCGTTGATCCGCGTGGTCGGGTGCTGGTCCGGTCCCGGGCTGTACTCGGCGCGGGCCTCGGCCGAGCCGATGTCGTGGCCGGACGAGAACATCGGGCCCACCCCGCCGAGGATGACGACGCGGACGGCGTCGTCCTGCTCGGCGCGCAGGAAGGCGTCGTTCAGCTCGACCAGCAGGCCGCGGCTCTGCGCGTTGCGGGTCTTCGGCCGGTTCAGCAGGATCCGGACGATCGTCCCGCCGTCGAGCTCCTCGTACGTGACGAACCTGTAGTCATGCTTGTCGGTCACGGCGTGCTCTCCTCCTGTTCGCCGAGCAGGTCCGCGCGCAGGTCGCGGCGGAGCAGCTTGCCCGTGTCGGTGTAGGGCAGTCCGGTGCGGAATGCCACGTGCTCGGGGGTGCGGGACGAGCGGAGCCGCGCCCGCACCCAGTCCTGGAGTTCGGCGCGGTCGGTGTCTCTGCCGTCGTGAAGGACCACTGCGGCGACGACGCGTTCGCCCCATTCGGTGTCGGGGAGGCCGACGACGGCCGCGTCCGCTACGGCTGGATGCGCGGCGAGGACGTCCTCGATCTCGCCGGGCGAGATGTTCTCGCCGCCGCGGACGATCACGTCGTCCAGGCGGCCCTCGACGTAGAGGTAGCCGGCGTCGTCGAGGCGGCCCTCGTCCCTGGTCGGGAACCAGCCGTCCGCGCGGATGGCGCGGCGGTCCAGGTACTCGCCCGCGACCTGCTCGCCGCGGACCCAGATCTCCCCGGCCGCGCCCGCCGGGACCCGCTCTCCGGACGGGTCGCGGATCTCGACCTCCACCGACGGCACCGGGACGCCGACCGAGCCCAGCCGCCGCCGGACGTCCGGGTCCGCGCTCCCCAGCGCCGCGCGATGGTCCCCGGGGCCAAGGACAGCGATCGTGGAGCTGGTCTCCGTCAGCCCGTACGCGTTGACGAACTCCACGTGCGGGAGCAGCCGCATCGCGCGCTCGATCACCGGCACCGGCATCCGGCCGCCGCCGTACGACAGCGTCCGCAGCGCGGGCAGCGGGCCCGGGCGTTCGGGGAGCGCGTCAAGGATCCGGCCGAGCATGGTCGGGACCACCATCGCGTGCGTGACCCGCTCCCGCTCGGCGAGCCGCACCCATTCGCGCGGGTCGAACGACGGGAGCTGCACGATGCGGCGCCCGGCGTAGACCGAGGTCAGGACGGCCGAGATGCCCGCGATGTGGTACGGCGGGACGCTCACCAGCGTCGCCTCGTCCTCCGCCGCGCCCATGAACTCCACCGTGGACACGACGTAGGACGCCAGATGCCGGTGCCGCAGCACGGCGGCCTTCGGTTCGCCGGTGGTGCCGCTGGTGAACAGCAGCACCGCGATCCCCTCGGGATCCACGCCTGATGGCACGGGCCCCGCATCGGTGGTGGTCGCGTCGAGGAATGTCGCCGTGTCCACTGGGGCGAGCGCTTGCTGGAGGGTGCGGACGCGTCTGGTGAAGGCGGGGTCGGTGACCGCGACGCCGGGGACGACGCGGCGCAGCACGGCTGCTAGGCGTTCGTCCGCCAACCGGTAGTTCAGCGGCGCCATCGGCACCCCGGCGAACGCGGCGCCGAAGAGGAGCAGCGGCACGGCGGGCGAGTTCACGCCCACCAGGACGGCGTGGCGCGCGTCCCGTCCGGCGAGCCAGGTTCCGGCGCGCCGGGAGCGCTCGTGCAGTTGCGCGTACGTCAGCGTCTCGGACGGGTCGCCGTGCCCGGGGCCGAGCGCGACGCGGTCGCCGAACCCGTCGGCCGCCATCTGGAGCAGGAGTGTGACGTCCATCGGCCGGCTCAGTCGGAGGACGGCAGCGGCTTGGCGTCCTTGATGCCGAGCGGCTCCTCCGCCTCCGCGAGCGAGCCCGCGCCCGCCTTGGTGCACAGCAGCTCGAACCGCCCGCCGGCGCCGACGTAGCGCTTGCCGAGCAGGACGCCGTCCGCGAAGCCGGGTTCGGGCGCGGCGTCCGGCGGCGCCGTGGCGTCGATGGCGATCATCGGACGGCCGCCGCAGCGCAGGTCCACCTCCCCGCCGCTCGACCTGACCACCACGACCTCGGCGTCGCACACCGCGCTGCGCAGGCGCGAACCGATGCTCAGTATCACTGCAGACCCCCTCCGACCGGTGAGAACCCGGCCTCCGGCATCTCACGAACGAACGATTAAACAACCAACCGTCTGGTAGATATGTTAGGGCCGGGCGAGCGGATTCGCCAGGGCCGGGGCAAGGAGAGGGCCGAGAGAGGGAGCGGAACGTTGTTCGAGATCGGCAGGTTCTACCACGCGATCCACATGGTCTCCGACCTGGACGCCGCCGACGACTGGTACGACCGGGTGTTCGGCGTCGAGCGCTTCTACAAGGGCCATCTGGCCGTCGAGAAGCGGGACGCGTCGCTCGTCGTCATCGCCGACTTCGTGATGGAGCCGATGATGTCGAGCCGGCTGCCGGGCGCCGAGGCGACCCCCGTCGGCCGGTTCTACGCGAGGTTCGGCCAGCACCTCCACTCGCTCGCCTGGTACGTCAAGGACCTGCGGGGCCTGTACGAGCGGCTGCGCTCGGCGGGCGTGCGCGTGACCGGGCCGGGCGGCGCGGACATGGAGTCGGACGAGTTCCCCGGCTCCCTCTACACCCATCCGCGGGACAGCCACGGCGCCATCGAGTTCGTGGACGTCGAAGCCGTGAGCGGCCTGGAGGACCCGCGGTTCCGGCCCGGGTTCTCGACGTCCTACTGGAGCGACGTGCATCCGCTGGGCGTCGAGCGCGTCGCGTACATGACCCTGGTCGTCCGCGACCTGGAGCGGGCGGTCGCGTTCTACGCGGGCGCGCTCGGCGGCGAAGTGCTGCGCCGGGGCCGGGGCGCGGACGCCACCGACAGCGTGTTCGTGCACGTCGGCGAGGACACGGTCATCGAGCTGGCCCGTCCGGACGACGAGCGGAGCCGGGCCGGACGCGACCTCGCCCGCAACGGCGAGATCATGCACTCGGTCACCTTCAAGGTCCGCGACCTGGACGCCGCGCGGACGCATCTCGCGTCGTGCGGGGTGCGGATCGCCGAGCGCCAGTCCGACGACCTCGTCCTCGACCCGGACGACTGCTTCGAGGCCGTCCTGCGGCTCACGGAGGGCTGACACACCGGCCGTGGCGTTCGCCGGGAACCCCGTCCCCGGCAACCCCACGGCCGGTCCCCCCCGGTCAGCCGAGGGTGATGTTCGCGCGGGCCCTGGCCACGAGCTCCGGCATGACGGCGGCGAGCTCGTCGGGGTCCCAGCGCTTCCCCTTGTCGACGACCGGGCCCTCGTTCCAGCCTTCGAGGACGCTGATCCGGCCGCCGTGGACGTTGAAGACGCGCCCGGTGACGTCCTTGGACCCGGTCCCGGCGAGCCAGGCCACCAGCGGCGCGATGTTCTCGGGGTCGAACGGGTCGAAGTCGTCGCGCGCGGCCATCCGCTCCTGCCCGCGCGGCGTGATCATGCGGGTGCGCGCGGACGGGGACACCGCGTTGACCGTGATCCCGTAGCGGGCCAGCTCCAGCGAGGCGATGATCGTGAACCCGGCGATGCCGGCCTTGGCGGCGCCGTAGTTGCTCTGCCCGGTGTTGCCGAACAGGCCGGACACCGACGAGGTGTTGATGATGCGGGCGTCCACCGGCTCGCCGGCCTTGGAGCGTTCCCGCCAGTGCCGGGCGGCCTCCCGGGCGACCAGGAACGTGCCCCGCAGATGGACGGCGACGACGGAGTCCCACTCGTCCTCGGTCATGTTGACGATGGTGCGGTCGCGCAGGATGCCCGCGTTGTTCACCACGGCGTGCAGCGCGCCGAAGCTGTCGAGGGCCAGCCGGACGAGGCCCGCCGCGCCGTCGGCGGTGGAGACGTCGTGACCGCTGGGCACGGCCTCTCCCCCGGCCGCGATGATCTCCTCGGCGACCTCCTTGGCCGCGGCCGAGTCGGGGTTCGCGCCGTGCACGTCGCCGCCGAGGTCGTTGACCACGACCCGGGCGCCCTGGCGCGCGAGCTCCAGCGCGTGCCCGCGGCCGATGCCGCGTCCCGCGCCGGTCACCACCGCCACCCGGCCTTCGCACATCCTCGCCACTGCCGTTCTCCTCTGCTCGTCGAGTCGAAGGAGGGCGACCCCTCCAGCCGGGGCGGTCACGGGCCGCGCCCGGCGCCGCCCGCCCTCTGCTAGACTACCAACCGTCTGGTGGATATCCAATTGCCGGCAAGGGTTTATCCGAGGGCTCGGCAGAACGGCCGGACCGGTTTACCCGGTTTCGCCGGACGACTTCGCCACAACCTCGTCGGAACCGCCGAGACCGCGGATGAAAAAGGTCGCGTACCAGTCGGCGAGTTCGGCGAAGGAGAGCCGTCCCGAAGGCTTGAACCACGTCTGCGTCGTGTTCATCAGCTCGAACAGCGTGCTGGTCACGACGCTGGGGTCGATGCCCGAGTCGAAGTCGCCGTCGCGCATTCCCTGCTCGATTATCTCCTTGGCGAACGCGCTGAATTTGTCGCGTTCGGCGATGACCTCCTTGAGGCGCTTGCCGCGCAGCCGGCCGAACTCGCTCTCCGCGACCCCGCGCCAGAGGCGCTGCTTGCGGTTGAGCGCCATCCACCGGCGAATGAAGGCCCGCAGCCGCACCGGCGCGGCGGCCTCGGCGATCGCGGGCTCCTCCACCAGGGAGGGCTGGTGGGCGTCCAGCGCGCGCTGCACCAATTCAAAGAGCAAGTCTTCCTTGTTCTTGAAATAGTAGTACATGCTGCCCTTGAGGATGCCGACCGTATTGGCGATGTCCTGCAGGCTGGTGGCCTCGTAGCCCTTCTGCGAGAAGATCTTCGCAGCCGCTTCGACAATCTCTTCCCAGCGCTGTTCTCCGGCCACCCGTGATTTGGTGGCGGTGCGCTGTCGTCCCTGGGACACGCTCAAAATCATCATTCCCTTCATCGATTCGGCGTGCCCGCAGAGTCTACCAAGGGCGGAGTCGCGAAATCGCCGGTACAAGCATGTCAGGCGATGGCTCCGGACTCCTTCAACCGGCCGATTTCCGCCCAGTCGTGGCCCAGCTCCAGCAGCACCTCTTCGGTGTGCGCGGCGGCCTCGGGCGCTGGCCGCAGTTCTGGTTGCCGTCCGTCGAACCGCACCGGCGCCCGGACGAGAGTGATGTCCTGCCCGGACGGGTGCTTGACGTCGGTGACGTAGCCGTTCGCGGTGACCTGCGGGTCGTCCAGGACCTCGGGCAGCGTCTGCATCGCCTCCCACGGCGCGCTCAGCGGCGCGAGGCGCTCGCGCCACTCCGCGAGCGTCCCGGCGGCGAACGTCGCGGTCAGCTCCGCGACGCACTCGGCGCTGTTCGCGTTCCGCTCGGCCGCACCAGCGAAGCGAGGGTCGTCGACAAGGTCCGGACGGCCGAGGTGGCGGCACAGCGGCGCCCACCACCGGTCGGACTCCAGCATCAGCAGCGCGATCCAGCGCCCGTCGCCCGTGCGGTAGACGTGCGAGATCGGGTTCGGGACCTTGACCTCCCGGCGGCTGAAGTCGCCGCCGATCGCCTTGGAGTACACGACGTCGCTGGAGTTGACCCAGAGCGCGGTGCCGAGCAGCGACACGTCCACCTCGGACGGCGTCCCGGTGGTGGCGCGGCGGTAGAGCGCGGCGGCCACCCCGAAGGCGAGGTTCATGGCGCCGGTCTTGTCGCCGAAACCGGGACGCTGCCGCGTCGGACGGTCCGCGCCCTCCTCGGTGAGCGCGTGCGCGATGCCGCTGCGGGCCCAGAACGCGCTCATGTCGTAGCCGGGCTTGCCGCTCTCGGGGCCCTCGGGACCGACCGCGTCCGCGCGGACGTAGATGATGCCGGGGTTCACGGCGCGCAGGTCGTCGACGTCGATGCCGAGCTTGGCCCGGTTGCCGGGCAGGAAGCTCGTCATGAAGACGTCGCAGCGCGCCGCCATCTCCAGCAGCAGCGCGCGCCCCTCCGGCTTGGAGATGTCGAGGCCGACGCTGCGCTTGCCGCGGTTGGTCTGCTCCATCGTGATGCTGATCCCGCCCATGCTCGGCGCGTAGCCGCCGGTGGACAGGCCGCGCTGCGGGTCGCCGCGCAGCGGATGCTCGACCTTGACGACGTCGGCGCCGAAGTCGGCCAGCACGGCGGCGGCCGCGGGCACGAACGTCCAGGTCGCCACCTCCAGCACGCGGATCCCGTCGAATATGCCGTCCATCTCTCGCAGCTCTCCGTTCCTCACGCGGGCGCGGAGCCGGCCAGGGACTCCCGCAGGGCGTACTTCTTGATCTTTCCGGACGCCGTCCTCGGCAGGTCGTCCACGTACTTCCAGATCCGCGGGATCTTCTGCGGGGCGAGGCCGCCCGCGCGCAGGAACGCGGCGAGGCCGTCCGGCTCCACGGCGGCGCCCGGCCGGAGCTGCACGAACGCGGCGGGCTGCTCGCCGAGCCGCTCGTGCGGCGCCGGCACGACCGCCGCGTCCAGGACCTCGGCGTGCCGGACGAGGGCGTCCTCGATCTCGCGGACGGAGATCTTCTCCCCGCCCCGGTTGATGATCTCCTTGGACCGCCCGGTGACCTGGCAGGAGTGCCGGACCTCACCGTCGCCCATGTCGTGCGCCGTGAGGATCCCGAGGTCTCCAGTGCGGAACCAGCCCTCGTCGGTGAAGCCCTCGCGGGTGTGCTCCGGGTCGATGTAGCCGAGCGCGAGCTGCGGCCCCCGGACGAGGAACTCCCCCGCCTCGCCCGCCGGCAGCTCGGCGCCGTCCGGGCCGAGCACCCGGACCTCGCAGCCGGGCATGATCCAGCCGTCGGTCGCCAGCCGGATGTGCGGCGGGTCGAGGCGCGGGCTGCTGCCGGTGACGCCCGGACACTCCGTCATCCCGAACGCCCTGGCCGGGGCCAGGCCCTTCGCCTCGGTCGCCTCGGCGAGCGAGGTCGGGATGGACGAGCCGCCGCACGGGTAGCCGCCGGGCAGCGGCAGCTTGTCCATGCCGCGGCGGTCGAGGGCGTCCACCAGCTCCTTCATGAACACGGCGGCGCCCGCGGACGTCGTGACCTTGTAGGCGAGGATGTCGTCGATGGCCTGGTCGGCGTCCCACCGGTCGCGCAGGACGACCGAAGCGCCCGTGTAGAGGGGCACGGCGATGGCCGACAGGAGGCCGGTGGCGTGCGCGACCGGCGCGGGCATGTAGGCGCGGTCCGTCCAGGTGGTCCCGGACGTGCGGGTCGAGCGGACCGGCGACGCGATCAGGCCGCGGGTGCTGTGCACGACCGCCTTGGCGCCCGACGTCGTCCCGGAGGTGAAGCCGATGAGCGCGGGCGCGTCCGGGTCGATGTCGGTCGCGATCTCGGGCTTGCCGGTCATGGTCGACTCGAAGGGCGTCCAGCCGGTGGCGGTGCCGCGCAGCACCACCCGGACGGACGGCTCCCAGCGCGCCATCCGGCACGCCTCGTCGATCAGCTCGGGATGGCGGCAGTTTCGGAAGTCGGCGGCCGTCACCACGCAGGCCGGACGCACCGCGGCGACGATCGCGGCGACCTCGTGCTCGCGGTAGATCGGCACGACCGGGGCGCTGATCGCGCCCGCCGCCCAGATCCCGTACGCGACGGCCAGCGACTCCCACCAGTTCGGCGCCTGCCAGGCCACGACGTCGCCGGGGCCGACGCCGCGGGAGCCCAGGAACCCGGCGAAGCGCCCGGCGGTGTCGGCCAGCTCCCGCCAGGTCAGCCGGACGTCGCCGTCGTACACGGCGGTCAGCGCGCCGAACTCCACCCGGTTCCGCTTCATCAGCGAGCCGATGGAGACGGGGACCTGATGCCCGTTCCGCTCGTAGCGGGCGTTCAGTCCTGGCGGTCTCGGCGCGGGCGCGAACTCGAACGATCCCATCGGGCTCCCCTCCACGTTCCTGGCCTGCTGCGGGGTCCGGGGTTCCGGACCTGAGCCGGAGTCTCCGGGCCGGTTCAGAGGACGCTCGCCTTGCCGCGGCCGCCGCCCGCCGCGCCGGGACGCGTCGCGAAGCTGCGGATGATGGCGTCCTGCGCGAACGACGCGACCAGCCGCCCGTCGCGGGCGAAGGCGTGGCCGCGCCCGTAGGAGCGGCCGCGTCCCGCGTACGGGCTCTCGTGCGCCAGCAGGATCCAGTCGCTCATGTCGGCTTCCTCATGGAACGTGACACTATGTCCGAGGATGCCGGTTGAGAACTTGTCGTGCGCGTCCGCGATGGTCAGCTCGGGGTGCGGGCGCATCGCGGCGCCGATCAGGAATCCGGCGCTGGCGTGCGCCAGCATCGCCTGCGCGACCGCCGGTTCGGTGACGGAGGCGTTCGGCATCCGCGTCCAGACCGACAGCTCGGTCGTCTCGGCGGACGCGCCTCCCGATGCGGTGGTCGAGCCGTTGAGGTCGGCGCCGCCGGCGACGCGCAGTTCGCGGCCGACGTACGGGTCGGTCACCGATTCGAGCGCCTCGGGCGGCTCCACGTCCGGCATCGGCGCGGCATGCCGGATGAGGTCGTCGTCGTCGGCGGTGAGCAGGGCCATCGCCCGGGCGCAGAGCCGTCCGCCCTGCGTGACCGTCACGGTGGCGCTGGCCATCGTGCGTCCGGCGTGCAGGAACTCGACCTCGAAGTCGATCGGCTGGGCCTTGGACGCCGTGCGCGCGAACAGCGCGTGCACCGTCTTGACTCGCTTCCCGGCGGCGGGCTCGCCCCGCGCGGCGGCGACGGCGCACTGCCCGATGAGCTGGCCGCCGAACACCACGTCGCGTTCCGGGCTGTCCACGCTGTCGCCGCGGAACCGGTTCGGGTCGAGCCGCTCCAGGTCGAGTGCGCTCGCGAGGTCGGCGACGATGCCCATCCGGTACCTCCAGGCTTCCCGGGACGATGCCCGCAACGTTGCCCGCATCCTAAGCGCGGAAGATCGGATTGTCTACCAGTCGGCTGGTAGATAGCTGTCGCTCGTTGACTACCAGCCGACCGGTTGACAAACTGGACCTTGACCCACGTGAGAGGACTGACATGACGACCATGCAGACTCCCGATCTCAACTGGCTGATCTCCGTCGACGACCATGTCATCGAGCCCGGCCATGTCTGGACGGACCGCGTCCCGGCCAAGTACAAGGACGTCGCGCCGCGGCTCGTCCAGGACGAGGAGCACGGCGAGGTCTGGGTGTACGAGGACCGCAAGGTCCCCTCGTCCGGGCTCGCCGCGTCCGCCGGGCGCAAGAAGGAGGAGTTCACCCCGAACGCGATCCCCTACTCGGAGATGCGGGCGGGCTGCTACGACTCCGTCGCGCGGCTGGAGGACATGGACCGCGCGGGCATCCTCGCGTCCCTCTGCTTCCCGTCCGTGCCGCGCTTCTGCGGCCAGCTGTTCTGGGAGGCGGAGGACAAGGAGCTCGCGATGCTCTGCGTCCAGGCCTACAACGACTTCATGATCGACGAGTGGTGCGGGTCGGCGCCCGGCCGCTACATCCCGCTCGTGATCGTCCCGCTGTGGGACCCGAAGGCCGCCGCCAAGGAGATCGAGCGCACCGCCGCCAAGGGCGCGCGGGGCGTCGCCTTCTCCGAGAACCCGGCGCCGCTCGGGCTGCCGACCATCCACGACCCGAAGCGGTACTGGGACCCGGTGTTCGCCGCGGCCCAGGAGACCGAGCTGATCGTGTGCATGCACGTCGGCTCGTCGTCCACCATGCCGAAGATCAGCCCCAACTCGCCGTTCATGGCGAACATGACGTGGGGCGCCAACCGCACCTCGGGCGCCCTGCTCGAATGGCTGTTCAGCGGCGTCTTCCAGCGGTTCACCAGCCTGAAGATCGCGCTGTCGGAGGGCAACATCGGCTGGATCCCGTACTTCCTGGAGCGCGCCGAGCAGGTCCTCGACCACCAGCGCGCCTGGATCCAGCGCGGCGAGGCGTTCGGCGGGTCGCTGGAGGGCAAGCACGCGGTCGGGTCGCTCGACCTGGACAACTTCGACCTGCGGCAGACCTATCACGACCACGTGTTCGGCTGCTTCATCGACGACATCCACGGCATCCGGAACCTGGACGTCATCGGCGAGGACAACGTCATGATCGAGACCGACTACCCGCACTCGGACTCGACCTGGCCCGACTGCATCAAGCTGGCGCAGGAGCGGCTCGCCGACATCGACCCGCAGGTCGCCTACAAGGTGCTGCGCGGCAACGCCGAGCGCGTCTTCCGCTTCACGCCCGCCGATCCCCCGGTGAAGGCCTAGCGGCGCGCCCGCGGAGTCGCGGCGTGCCGCCTTCATCGGCGGCCTCGGCTCGATGGGGGCGGCACGCCGCGCGTTTCGCAGAAAGGACAGAGATGGACGAGGTGGCGGCCGGGCTTCTGCTCGTCCGGGTGGTCGCGGGGCTGACGCTCGCGGCCCACGGCTACAACAAGTTCTTCGGCGGCGGCCGCATCCCGGGCACCGCGCGCTGGTTCGAGAGCATCGGGATGCGTCCGGGACGGCTGCACGCCCTCTTCGCGGCCTCGACGGAGATCGGCGCCGGCGTGCTGTTCGCGGCCGGGCTGCTGACGCCGCTGGCGGCGGCCGGGTTCGTCGGGCTCATGCTCGTCGCCGCGTGGACGGTGCACCGCGAGAACGGCTTCTTCAGCGCCGGCAACGGATGGGAGTACAACCTGATCCTGGCCGTCGTCGCCGCCGGCGTCGCCACGACCGGGCCGGGCGCCTGGTCGCTGGACGAGGCGATCGGCCTGGACACCGCCGGCTGGGGTCTGCTGGTCGCGGCGGGCGGCGGCCTGGCCGCGGGCGCGGGCCTGCTCGCCGCCTGCTACCGCCCGGCACCGCACCGCCAGGAGACCGCCACCGCCCAGGCGGAGACCGCCTGACGCCGGTCGGCAGCCGCCTGACGCCGGGCGCGACCGTTCGACGAGCGGCGTTCGTTCGACGAGCGGCGTTCGTTCGACGGGCGACGGTCGTTCGACGGGCGACGGTCGTTCGACGGGCGACGGTCGTTCGACGAGCGGCGGTCCCCTGACGACGGGCAGCGGCCGTTCGACGTGGGGCGGCCGTTCGACGTGGGGCGGGCGTTCGGCGGCTCGGGAGATCGGAGGTTCAGCGGCGAACGGAGGCTCAACGTGGGTGCGGGCCGTCGCCGTCGGCGGCGGCCCGCGGGGCGTCCGCGAACTGGATGCCCGGCCCGGCCGGCTCGGCGGCGTCGGCCGCGAGGACGGGACGCACCCCGAGGAGCGAGCCGTAGATCTCGATGGCCTTGGCGATCAGCGCGTCCGCGTCCTCCAGCGTCTCGCAGTCGGCGACCTCCCGGGCGATCCCCCCGATGGAGCCGGTGACGATCGAGGACAGCGCCCGGTCGGCCAGCGGATCGCTGAGCTGGAGCAGCTTGGTGTTCTGCCGGGCCCATTCCTGGCTGAAGCGGCGGGCCACCCCGGCGAACCCTGCGGGGGCGTCGCCGTCCGAGACCATCCGGACGAGGCCGCTGTGGTGCCAGGCGCTGGTCAGGTAGGCGCGGGTGCCCGCGAGGAACAGGCGGCGGCCGTCCATCACGCCCGCGGCGCGCAGTAACGTCACCGCCTCGCGGGTCCGGCCCGACTGCGCGTCCATGTAGCGGGACCACAGCGCGTGGTACACGCCGTTCTTGCTGCCGAAGTGGTAGTAGAGCGCGCCGACGCTCGTGCCGGCGCGCTCGGTGATGTCGGTGACGCTCGTGCCGTAGAAGCCCCGCTCGGTGAACAGCTCCTCCGCCGCGTTCAGCAGGGCCTGGGCCTGACCGTTCTCCCCGCCATCGGACTTGCGCATAGGCCCCATTCTCCCGCCGCCGCGGCTCAACGGGACGGTTTGCGGGGCATCGAGAGGATGTGCCATGCCAGGAGATTTCGCTGGATCTGGGACGATCCGCCGTACACGCTGATGGGACGCGACCGGAAGTACCCGGCGAGCACCTCGGGGGCCGCGCCGGTCACGGCGTCCGCACCTGCCAGGTCCAGCGCGAGGTGGTACAGCGACTGCTCGGCCTGCGACCACAGCAGCTTGCCGACCGACCCCTCCGGGCCCGGCTCTCGTCCGGACACGCGCAGCGAGAGCTGCTGCGCGACATTCAGCCGCAGCGCCTCGCCGAGGACGTACGCGCGGGCCAGCTCCCTGCGGACCTCGGGACGTCCGGTGAGGCCCTTCGCGGCGGCCTTCTCCTCGATCGCGCGCAGCGTCTTGCGGTAGTTGGAGATCATGCCGACGTCGGCCGGGCCGCGCTCGTAGGTGACGGTCGTCATCGCGATGTGCCAACCCTGGCCGGGCGCGCCGAGCATCTGGTCGGCGGGGATCTCTACGTCGTCCCAGAAGACCTCGCTGGTCTCCGGCTCGCCGTCGGCGAGGACGATCGGCCGGGTGGTGATCCCGGGGGTCTTCATGTCGACGAGGAACGCGGAGATGCCCTTGTGCTTGGGGGCGTCAGGGTCGGTGCGGGCGAGGAGCAGGCACCAGTCGGAGTACTGGCCGCCGCTCGTCCACATCTTCTGGCCGTTCACGACGTACCCGCCGGACGCCTTCTGCTCGGCGCGGGTCTGGAGGGCGGCGAGGTCGGAGCCCGCGCCCGGCTCGGAGAAGCCCTGGCACCACTGGATCTCGCCGCTCAGCAGCGTCGGCAGGAAGCGCCGCTTCTGCTCCTCGCCGCCGTGCGTGTAGATGGCCCGGCCGAGGTAGTTGACCTGGCCCGGCACGGGCGGGCTGTCGGACGCGCCGACCTCCTCGTTGAGGATCGCGTCGTAGACGGGGCTGAGGTCCTGGCCGCCGTACTCGCGCGGCCAGGCCATGCCCATGTAGCCGGCGTCGTAGAGGCTGCGGTGCCACCGGCGCCGGATCGCCGCCTTGGTGTCGTGGTCGGCGGCGGCGTCGTAGTCCGCCGGGGCGTTCGCGGCCAGCCACTCGCGCAGCCGGGCGCGGAACGCGGCCTCCTCGGGGGTGTCCCGAAAGTCCATGATCAACCCTCTTCCGGCTTGGGGAGTTCGCCCAGGCGCAGGTCGGCGACGCTTAGCAGGCTGTGCGCGGCGTCGCCGAGCACCTCGCGGTCGAGCAGGACGCGGCGGGCGTACAGGTGCGCCACGTGCTCCCACGTGTGCCCGATGCCGCCGTACACCTGCATCACCGTCTCGGCGACGTCCAGGGAGGCGATGGCGGTGTAGGCCTTCGCGGTGTGCGCGGCGAGCAGCGCCTCGTCCGGGGCGGCCTCGTCGGCGGCCCAGGCGGCGTAGCTCACGCAGGCGGACGCGGCCTCGCAGTGGACGAGGGCGTCCGCGCACATGTGCTGGATCGCCTGGAACGAACCGATCAGGGTGCCGTAGGCGACGCGCTCCTTGGAGTAGGCGACGACGCCGTCCAGAGCTGCGCGCATCGCCCCGACGGCGTCGGCGGCGATCACGGTCAGCGCGAGCGCCCGCCACCGGCTGAGGTCCGCCGGCTCCAGCGGGCGGCCGATCTCCTCGGCGTCCGCCGCGGCGGGGGCGGTGGCGAAGCGGGCGATCTCCCGGGTGAGGTCGGCGGCGGGCCCCCGGTCGGCGGCGTCGCCGAGCGGGACGCGGACGAGCCTCGGCGCCGGGCCGCCGTCCGACAGCGCGAGCGCGTGCCCGGCCCCCCAGCAGTCGAAGGCGATCGCCGTCCCGAGGCCGGCGACGGTGGCGATCCCGGACAGGTCCGGGGTGAGCAGGACGGCATGGCGCTCGGCGCCCTCGGCGGCCCGCTGGAGCAGGTCGGGGGGCGCGCCGGCGAGCGCGAGCAGCTCGGTGGCGAGGACGGCCGACCCGAGGTAGGGCAGCGGCGCGAGCGCGCCGCCGAGGGCCTCCGCGACGATCATCGCGTCGACGCCCGAGCCGGTCGGCGCGCCGGAGCCGTCCCGGACGCGCAGCCCGAGCATCCCGGCGTCCGCGAGCGCGCCCCAGCCCTTCGCGCGGTCGATCTCCCCGATGTCCCGCGGATTTCCCGCTCTCACCGAACCGGCCAGCGAACTCATCATTTCCCGCAGCATCTGCTGTTCATCGTTCAGCAGCGCAAGAACCATTGTTGGCTCCCTGTGAGCACGAAAAAGCGCGGCAATGTGCCGGACGTCAAAAGCATTCCGAGAGAGTACCTCGGAACTACCAGACGACCGGTAGGCAACTGAACCCTGTTCAGGGATACCCCGCGGAGCTCCGCGCTGTCAACCCTTCGGCCCTGAACTGCATACTTAGCAGCGTTCTCGTACATGCGAACTCGTGCCCGCCAGACCGTTGACGCCCGGCGGGCCGGATGTTAGACAAGACTGAATCACGTTCACCTTCACAGAATCCCTTTTGAGCGGAGGACGTCATGCTCGCTCTATCACGGGGCATGAGAATTCTCATCGCAATGGCGATGGGAACAATTATGGCCACCGTCACGGCATGTGGAAGCGGCTCCGCGGATTCTGCGGGGACCGGCCCCTTCGTCTTCTACGTGTCGATCGACACCTCGGGCCCGACAGCGATCCTGGGCGGCGGCCTGCTCGGCGGCGCCCGCGCCGCGATCGCGGACATCAACGCCAAGGGCGGCGTCAACGGCCGGGAGATCAAGCTGGAGGTCTCCAACGACCAGAACAACCCGACCAAGGCGGTCAGCGAGCTCCAGCGCCGGCTCGCGAAGGGCAAGCCCGACCTCGTCTACCCGGGCGGGTCCAGCGCGGTGTCGATGTCGATGCTGCCGATCCTCACCCGCGACAAGGTCCTGTCGGTCGGCGCCACCAGCAGCATCCAGCTCAACGACCCGAAGAAGTTCCCCTACCACTTCGGCGTCACCCCGCCGAGCGCGGCGTACGTGCCCACGTTCGTCCAGCTCGCGCAGGCCAAGGGCTACAAGAAGGTCGCGATGATCTACTCCGACGACGCGACCGGGCAGAGCTCGTTCAAGCAGTACGAGGGCCCGCTCAAGCAGGCCGGCATCGAGCTGGTCAGCGCGAGCTACGACGCCACCGCGCTCGACATGACGCCGCAGCTCCAGCAGCTGAAGGCGCAGAACCCGCAGGCGCTGATCGTCAACGGCTACGGCACCGCGGTGCTGTACGTCCTGCGCGGCCGGTCGCAGCTCGGCTGGACGCTCCCGTCCTACGGCGACCAGCTCGCCAGCCCGTCCCCCATCGCCGGCAAGGTCACCGCGGCGCAGATCCAGAACTACCAGGTCATCATGCAGACGTCCTCGCTGGCCGGGGACGAGCAGCACCCCGGCCTGGGCAAGGTGATCCAGGCGTTCAAGGCGTCCGAGTCGGCGAAGTACCTGACGCAGGCGGGCCTCGCGCTGTTCACCACCACCTACGACCTGCTCCAGTACGTCGCCCACGTCGCGGGCCAGGAGAAGACCACCGACGGGGAGAAGCTGGCGAAGGCGTTCGAGAAGTTCAAGACGCCCGCGAGCCCGCCCTGGGTCGGCAAGGGCCCCAAGGGCGAGGTGACCCAGTTCGAGTACACGCCGGCGAACCACTTCCCGAAGACGAGCGCCACGTCGTTCAAGTACGTCCCGCCAGGGACGTACGACGGCAACGGGTTCTACGTGCCGGGCAAGGGCTACTGAGGGCGGGGTTCGATGACGACCATCTGGTCCGGGCTGGCCACCGGCGCCCTCTACAGCCTGGTGGCCATCGGCTACAACGTCGTGCTGCTGGCGTCCGGCGTGGTGAACTTCGCGAACGCGTACCTCATCATGATCGGAACGTTCCTCGCCTATGTCGGCCTGGTCGACTGGGGCCTTCCGGTCGCGGTGACCGTCCTGCTTGCGGGCGCGGCCGTCGCGGTGATCGCGGTGGTGGAGGAGCGGATCGCGATCCGGCCGCTGCTGCGCCGGCACGGCACGCACGCCGCGCTGATCACCACCGTCGGCGTCGGCACGCTGCTCGGCGGGATCGCGTCCAAGATCTGGGGCACCGAGCCGCTGAAGGTGCCGTCGCCGTTCTCCAGCGAGCCGCTGACGCTGCTCGGCGGCACCATCCAGCGCAACGACCTGGTGCTGATCCTGCTCGTGGTGGCGCTCGGCGTCGGCCTGCACCTCTGGTCGCGCAAGACGCTGCTCGGGCTGGCGTCGCTGGCGACCGCGGAGAACCGGCAGGCGGCGATGGCGCGCGGGCTGAACGTGCGGGCGCTCGGCATCGGCGCGTTCGCGCTGGCCGGGCTGATCGCCGGGCTGTTCGCCGTGTTCGTCGCCGGACGGACGTACGCGCACTTCCATCTCGGCGAGACGCTCGCCCTGTTCGGCTTCGTGGCCATCGCGATCGGCGGGTCCGGAAGCCAGCTCGGCGGGCTGATCGGCGGGTTCACGATCGGGCTGCTGTACGCGGTCACCGCCCGCTACGTGGGCGACTCCTACCCCCAGATCGTGGTGTTCGCGGTCTTCCTGCTCATCCTGCTGACCCGGCCGCGCGGCCTGTTCGGCGGCGCGGCGGAACGGCAGGTATGAAGCGATGACGACCCTTTCCGCATCCCGCAAGACCATGTCCCTGCCGATGCTGCTGCGCGGCGGCATGCCGGTCGCCGGCGTCGTCGCGACGGCGCTCGTGCTGTTCGCGCCGCTGCTCGGCCTCAACGACTACTGGGCCCGCACCGTCCTGCTGATAGCGATCCTGTCGCTGCAGGTCAGCGGGCTGAACATCGTCCTCGGCTACGCGGGCGAGCTCGCCGTCGGCCAGGTCTTCCTGTACGCGGTCGGCGCGTACGTGACCGGCTACCTCGGGGTGACGCACGGCATCACCGACGTGGGCCTGATCATGGCGTGCGCGATCGCCTGCGCGATCGTGGTCGGGCTGATCACCGGCATCCCCGGGCTCCGGCTCGGCGGCTGGTCGCTGGCGATGCTGACGTTCTTCCTCGTCCTCATCATCCCGAACCTGGTGAAGGTGCTGGAGTCCTACACCGGCGGCACCAACGGCCTGGCGCCGCCCGTCCCGACCCTGTTCGGGACGGCGCTCAGCCGCGACGCCCTCTACATGCTGATCATCGCGGTGACGGCGGTGTGGTTCCTCATCGCCCGCAACATGATCCTGTCGCGGCACGGCAACGCGTTCCTGGTGCTCAAGCAGAGCCCGGTGCTGGCGAGCTCGCTCGGCATCTCGGTGTTCCGGCTGAAGCTGCTGGTGTACGTGACCGGCGCGATCCCGGCATGCCTGGCGGGCGTGATGTTCGCCTGGCTGGACGGGTTCATCGCGCCGGAGACGTTCACGTTCACGCTCGCGCTGAGCATCCTGGCGGCGTCGATCGTCGGCGGGTCCACCTCGATCTACGGGGCGCTGGCCGGGGCGGCGATCGTCCAGATGGGGCAGCAGTCGTTCAACTCGTTCCAGGAATGGCAGCTCATCATCTACGGCGTCTTCCTGCTGGTCGCCGGGATCCTGCTGGCCGACGGCCTCACCGGGCTCGCCCGCAAGTGGCTGCGCTGGGCGGCCCGCAGGTTCGGGTTCGCCGGGTTCATGGCGGCGGCGCCCGCGCCGGCCGACGGCCCCGCGTCCGGCCCGGCGAAGGCGGACGTGGGCGCGCTGCCCGGGGTCAGGCTGCGGACGGAGGGCCTGTCGAAGGCGTTCGGCGGCAACCGCGCGCTCCGCGAGGTGAGCATCGACGCCGAACCCGGCCAGGTCACCGCGCTGATCGGGCCGAACGCGTCCGGCAAGACGACCCTGCTCAACCTCGTCTGCGGCTTCTACCGTCCCACCGCGGGGGCGATCAGGCTCGGCGACCGGGACCTCGGCGGCCTGCGGCCGTACGGGATCGCCCGCGCCGGGATCGCGCGGACGTTCCAGACGCCGCTGATCCCGAGCGGCATGACCACCAGGGACTTCGTCGCGACGGGCCGGTACATCTCGCACCGGGTGCGGGTCCCGTCGGCGGTGCTGCGGCTGCCCGGGTTCCGGCGCGGCTACGCCGCCGACGACGCCGAGGCCGTCCGGCTGCTCGGGCTGCTCGGCATCGCCGACGTCGCCGGGCAGGAGGTCGACTCGCTGCCGCTCGGCACCCGCCGCCTCGTCGAGGTGGCGCGGGCGCTCGCGGCCCGTCCCGCGGTGTTCCTGTTCGACGAGGTCGGCTCCGGCCTGGACGAGGGCGACCTCGCCGGGCTGGAACGCGCCATCGGCCTGATCCGCGACGCGGGCGGCACGGTCGTGCTGGTCGAGCACAACTTCCCGCTGGTGCTGAAGCTCGCCGACCGGATCCACGTCCTCAGCCAGGGCGGGCTGCTGGTGTCGGGCACCCCGGCGGAGATCCAGGCCGACCCGCGGGTGCTGGAGGAGTACACCGGCTCGAAGGCCGCCGGGCAGACCGGACAGGCCGGGCCGTCCGAGGAGAGCAGCGGAGGTGAGGGCTGATGCTGGAGGTCAGCGGGCTCAGCGGAGGCTACGGCGACATCCGGGTGCTGTGGGACGTCGACCTGCGCGTCCGTCCGGGACGGGTCACCGCCGTGCTCGGCCGCAACGGCGCCGGGAAGACGTCGCTGCTGAACGCGATCGCCGGGTTCGCGCCCGCCGTGACCGCCGGCACGGTCACCTTCGCCGGCCGGGACGTCACCGGCCTAGCACCGCACCGCCGCGTCCACGCCGGGCTCGGCTACGTCCAGGAGGGCAAGCAGGTCTTCCGGCGCCGGACGGTGGAGGACAACCTGCTGCTGGGCAGCTTCACCCTCGCCACCGGCGGCCTCAGCCGCTGGACCGGCGGACGCAAGCGCAGCGCCGCGCGGCGCGAGGCGCTGGACCGGCAGTACGAGCGCTTCCCGATGCTCGCCGAACGGCGGCACACGGTGGCCGGGAGCCTGTCCGGCGGCCAGCAGCAGATGCTCGCCATCGCGCAGGCGCTGATGCCGGGGCCGCGGCTGCTGATGCTGGACGAGCCGTCCGCCGGGCTCGCCCCGGTGATCGCCGCCGAGGTCTTCGAGATGATCACGGCGCTGCGCGCGGACGGCCTGTCCCTGCTGCTGGTCGAGCAGGTCGTGGAGTACGCGATGCGGGTCGCCGACGACGTCGCGGTCGTGGACAACGGGCGGATCGCCGCCGCGGGCGACGCCAGGTCCTTCGACGACACGGCCGTGATCAACGAGATCTATCTGGGTGTGGGAGCCGGTGACGGCCGACATGGGAGTTGACGCAGTGGGCGAAGCAGGCGCAGCAGGCAGGCGGGCGACGGGGATCGAGCGGCTGCTCTCCCCCCGGTCGATCGCGATGGTGGGCGCGTCCAACCAGGTGGAGCGGATCGGCGGGCAGGTGTACGGGAACCTCGCGCTGTCGTTCAAGGGCGAGCTGTACCCGGTGCATCCGCGTGACGAGACGATCCAGGGCGACCGGGCCTACCGGTCGGTCGCCGACCTGCCGGAGCCGGTGGACCTCGCGGTGATCGCGGTGCCCGCGCAGCACGTGACCGGGGTGGTCGAGCAGTGCGGCAAGCGCGGCGTCGGCGGGGCGGTGGTGCTGACCGCCGGTTTCGCCGAGGCCGGCGAGGCGGGCGAGGCGCTCCAGCGGGAGCTGGCCGAGGTCGCCGCGCGCACCGGCGTGCGGGTGACCGGGCCGAACTGCATCGGCTACCTCAGCTCGGCCGGCGGGGTCGCGGCCAGCTTCGCGATGCCGCCCGGCACGCCGCTACCGCCGCCGGGGCCGGTCGCGCTGGTGTCGCAGAGCGGCGGGTTCGGGTCGTACATCGCGGAGAAGGCGCAGCTCGCCGGGCTGCGGCTGGGCTGGTTCGTCAGCACCGGCAACGAGGTCGACGTCAACATCGCCCAGGTGCTGCGCTACCTGGTTGAACAGGACGAGACGCGGGTGCTGCTGGCGTTCAGCGAGACGCTCCGCGACCCGGACGTGTTCGTCGAGACCGCGCGGCGCGCCGCCGAACTCGACAAGCCGCTGATCATGCTGAAGGCCGGGCGGTCGCGAGAAGCGGCACGCGCGGCGCTGAGCCACACCGCGTCCGTGGTCGGCTCGGCCGAGGTGTTCGACGCGGTGTGCCGCCAGTACGGCGTCGTCGTCGCCGACACGATGGAGGAGATGCTCGACCTCGGGATGATCTTCCAGGACGGGCGGCGGCCGCGCGGCGACCGCATCGGCATCATGACGACGTCCGGCGGGGCAGGGGTGCTGCTCGCCGACGGCGCCGGGATGTCGGGGCTGACCGTCCCGGAGTTCCCGGCGGAGGAGCGGGACGCGATCGCGGCCAAGATGCCGCAGCCGTTCTACGGGTCGGCGTCCAACCCGGTCGACACCACCGCGCAGATCACCGCCGCGCCCGACCTGTTCCAGACGGTGCTCGGCGAGGTCGTCGGCGGCTCGGTGGTCGACATGGCGACCACGGTGACGTGGGCGCGGCCCGGCCCCGCCAACGACGCGATCATCGAGACGTACCGGTCGACGGACAAGCCGTTCGCGGTGCTGTGCACGGCCTGGCTGGACGAGTTCCAGAAGGCCGGGGTGCCGACGTATACCGATCCGAAGCGGGCCGTCCACGCGCTGGCGACCCTGGCCAGGCACACGCTGCGGCGCCCGCCGCCCGCGCCGTCGTTCACGCCCGACGCCGACCGCGCCGGACGGGTGCGCGGAATGCTGGGCGAGGCGCGGACGCTGGGCGACGGCGTGCTGCTGGAGTCGACGTCCAAGCGGGTGATGGCCGAGTACGGGATCCCGGTGACGCGCGAGACGTTCGTGCGGGGCGTCCGCGACTCGGGGCCCGACGAGGTCGCGGCGGCGGCCGAGGCGCTCGGCGGGCCGGTCGCGCTGAAGGTGATGTCGTACCAGCTTCCGCACAAGTCGGACGTGGGCGGGCTGCGGCTCGGGCTCTCCGGCGCGGACGCCGTCCGGGCCGCCTACCGCGAGATGCTCGCGGAGGTCGAACGGCGCGCCCCCGAGGCGATCATCTCCGGGGTGCTGGTGCAGGAGATGGCCCCGGCCCGGCTGGAGATCGGCTGCGGGATGCGCCGGGACCCGGTGTTCGGCCCGATGGTCGCGCTCGGCCCCGGCGGGATCATGATCGAGATGCTGGCGGAGACCGCGCTGCTGCGCCCGCCGTTCGACGCGGACGCCGCCCGCGCGGCGATCGGCGGCCTGCTCGGCGGGCGCCTCGTCGGCGGCTCCCGCGGCCTCTCCCCCGCCGAGCTGGACCTGCTCGCCGCGACGATGACGGGCCTCGGGCAGCTGGCCCTCGAGGTGCCCGAGATCGGCGAGATCGACGTCAACCCCGTCCGGGTGGCGGACGGCTCCGCGGTCGCGGCGGACGCCCTCATCGTGCTCGCGTCCGACGACGGAGAGGAGGGCTGACCGGGATGGCCGACTTCGGCAAGATCGGCTTCGAGTGGCCGCCCTACACGATCGAGGTGGAGCGCGGGAAGATCGCCGAGTTCGCGGCGGCGATCAAGGCGTCCGACCCGGTCTACACCGACCGCGAGGCGGCCCGCGCGGCCGGGTACGCGGACGTCCCCGTCCCGCCGACGTTCAGCGCCGTCGGGCAGCACTGGGCGCCGAAGGTCTCCGTCGAGGAGGACCTGGGCGTCGACCTGAAGCGGGTGCTGGCGGGCGGGACCGACTGGGAGTACCTCGGCGACATCGTCGCGGGCGACGTGCTGACCGTGCGCGGACGGGTCGTCGACATGGTGGAGAAGCAGGGCGGCCGCGGCCCGATGACGCTGATCATCCGGGAGAACACGTTCGTCAACCAGCGCGGCGAGACCGTGCTCCGGCTGCGCGGCACCATGATCGAACTCGGCCCGGGGAGCGCCTCGTGATCGCGCCGGGCGCCCGCGCTGACGTGGTCAGGGTCGGCCCGCTGACCAGGACCGACTTCGTCCGGTACGCGGGCGCGGGCGGCGACTTCAACCCGATCCACCACGACGACGGCTTCGCCGCGTCGGCCGGATACCCGTCGGTGTTCGGGCACGGGCTGCTCACCGCCGGGATCCTGTCCGGCTTCGCCTGCGACTGGCTCGGACGCCGGAACCTGCGCGCGTACGGCGTCCGCTACGTCGCGCAGGTCTGGCCGGGCGACACGCTGATCCTGTCCGGCGAGATCACCCGCGTCAGCGGGAACGTCGCGGACGCCGAGCTGCGGGTGGAGCGGGAGTCCCCGGACGGCGAGCGCGCGGTCGTCCTGCGCGGCACCGCCAGCGCCGTCTACCCCGAGGCCGATCGCGAGGAGGAGAAGTGAGCGAACCGGTGGAGCCCGCCCCGCACCCCGCCTACCTGGAAAGGCTCGACAAGGGCGTGCTGGCCTACCAGCGCTGCGACGACTGCGCGAAAGCCGTCTTCCACCCCCGCGTGACGTGTCCTGGCTGCGGGAGCGGGCGGCTGGCCTGGCGGGAGAGCGCCGGGCGCGGCACCGTCTACTCCGCGAGCGCGCTCGCCCGCCGCGACGCCGAGCCGTACTCGGTGGCGCTGGTCGACCTGGACGAGGGCTTCCGGATGATGAGCACGGTCGTCGGCGTCCCGGCCGGGGACGTCCGCATCGGCATGCGGGTGCGGGCGCGCATCGAGCCGCGCGACGGCGACCGCGCCCCCCGCCCGGTGTTCACGCCCGCGGAGATCGGGCGGGAGGCCGGACGATGACACGGGGCGGGACGATGACACGAGGCCGGACGATGAGGGGCGCGGCGGCGATCGCGGGCGTGGCCGAGTCCGACCTCGGCGAGGTGGGCACCGGCCGGTACGCCATCGACCTGGCCGCGCAGGCGGCGGCGCGGGCGCTGGACGACGCCGGCCTGACCAAGAACGACGTCGACGGCCTGTTCACCGCCATCGCGGGACGCGGCATGGCGCCCCTCGACGTCGGCGAGTACCTCGGGATCAGGCCGCGCTACAGCGACGGCACGATGGTCGGCGGCAGCGCGTTCGTGTCGTTCCTGCACCACGCGGCGCTGGCGATCCACTCCGGCGCGTGCGAGGTCGCGCTGCTCGTCTACGGCAGCACGCCCCGCGCCGACTCCGGCCGGGCCCGGCTGGGAATGGGCCCGCCCGAGCTGCCGAACTACGAGGCCGCCTACAAGCCGCGGCAGCCGATCACCGGCTACGCGCTCGCCGCGGCCCGGCACATGCACCAGTACGGCACCACCCGGGAGCAGCTCGCCGAGGTCGCGGTCGCGGCCCGGAAATGGGCGCGGCTGAACCCGGTGGCGTTCGAGCGCGGCCCGCTGACCGTGGAGGACGTCCTGTCCAGCCGGGTGATCTCCAGCCCGCTGTCGAAGCTCGACTGCTGCCTGGTCACCGACGGCGGCGGCGCGGTCGTCGTCACCACGCCGGAGCGGGCGCGGGCGGCGCGCAAGCCGCCCGTGTACCTGCTCGGCGCGGGCGAGGCGCACTGGCACCGGTCGATCTCGCAGATGCCCGACGTCACCGTCACCGCCGCGACCGAGTCGTCGGCGCGGGCGTACGAGATGGCGGGCATCGGCCCGTCGGACGTGGACGTCGCGGAGGTGTACGACGCGTTCACCATCAACACGATCCTGTTCATGGAGGATCTGGGCTTCTGCGCCAAGGGCGAGGGCGGCGCGTTCGTCGGCGAGGGACGGATCGCGCCCGGCGGCGAGCTGGCCGTCAACACGAGCGGCGGGGGCCTGTCGTACTGCCATCCCGGCATGTTCGGCATCTTCACGATCATCGAGGCGGTGCGGCAGCTCCGCGGGGAGTGCGGCGACCGGCAGCGGGACGGCGCCGAGGTGGCCGTCGCGCACGGCAACGGCGGCCAGCTCTCCAGCCAGGTGACGGCAGTTCTGGGAGTGGAGGCGACATTGTGACGGTCGAACCGATCACGGCCAGGCTCGGCGGCTCGCGGAACCGAAGGAGGGCGCATCCGATGACGGCCGTGCTGACCGAACGCTACGGCAGCGTGCTGCTGGTGACGCTGAACCGGCCCGACGTGCTGAACGCCGTCGACGGGACGGTGATCGAGGGCATGGCGGTGGCCTGGCGGGAGGCCGCCGACCCGGCGGTCCGCGCGGTCGTCGTGACCGGCGCGGGCCGGGGCTTCTGCGCGGGCGCCGACCTGAAGGCGGAGCGGCGCCCGGACGCGGGCCCGGCGGGCGGCGGCCTGCGCGCCACGTTCAACGCGGCCATGCTGGCGCTGGCCGCGCTGGACAAGCCGGTGATCGCGGCGGTGAACGGCCCGGCGGCCGGGTTCGGGCTGTCGCTGGCCTGCGCGGCCGACCTGCGGATCGCCTCGCACGCGGCGCGGTTCGTCCCGGCGTTCGCGGACATCGGGCTGGTCCCGGACGGCGGCGGCTCGTACTACCTGGCGCGGCTGCTCGGCTACTCCCGCGCCTTCGAGCTGCTCACCACGGGACGCCGCCTGGCCGCGGCGGAGGCGCTGGAGTGGGGCCTGGTCAGCGAGGTCGTCGAGCCCGTGGCGCTGGTGCCGCGGACGCTGGACCTCGCCGCGCGGCTGGCCGGCAAGCCGGGCCTGGCGGTGCCGCTCACCAAGCGGCTGCTGTCCGGGGCCGCGCGGGCGCACCTGGCCGAGCAGCTGGAGGAGGAGGCGCGGGCGCAGGAGGCGGCCGTGGCCGCCCCGGGCCGCGCCGCGGCGCGCGCCGCCAAGATCGACGAGATGAAGCGCTGAGAGGGAGGGCACGTGCCCGATTACGGCAGGTTCAGCAAGGTCCTGGTGACGCAGGACGACCGGCTGCTGACGGTATCGCTCAACAACCCGGACCGGCTGAACGCCATGGGCGGCGGGCTGGAGCGGGAGCTGTCGGAGGTGCTGCGGCTGGTCGCGGAGGACACGTCCGTCGGCGCGGTGCTGCTGCGCGGCGAGGGCCGCGCGTTCTGCGCGGGCGGCGACGTCAAGAGCTTCAACGAGCAGACGAGCGCGGCGGAGCAGGAGCCGCCGGCGAGCCGCGTCCTGAACACGATGAAGGCCACCGAGATCCTGGACACCCTCCTGGCGGTGCCGCAGCCGATCGTCGCGGCCGTGCACGGCTACGCGATGGGCCTCGGCGCGACGATCGCGCTGTTCTGCGACGTGGTCGTCGCGGCCGAGGACGCCAAGATCGCCGACAGCCATGTCGCGGTCGGGCTGGTCGCCGGGGACGGCGGCGCGGTGATCTGGCCGCTGCTGATGCCGCTCGGCGCCGCCCGCTACCACCTGATGACCGGCGATCCCCTCACCGGCGCGGACGCCGCCCGCTACGGGATGGTGCTGCGCGCCGTGCCCGCGGCGGAGCTGCCCGGGGAGTCCGAGCGCATCGCGCGCAAGCTCGCGGACGGCGCGCCGCTGGCCGTCCAGGGCACGAAGGCGACGCTGAACAAGATCGTCCGGGATCGGATGGCGCTGAACCTGGAGAGCGGGCTGCTCCTGGAGGGCGCCACCTTCGTCAGCGAGGACCACAAGGAGGCGGCCGCCGCCTTCGTCGAGAAGCGCAAGCCCAAGTTCCAGGGCCGCTAGCCGCCGGCGCGCACCCGGCCCCGGTTCGGTCACCTACCAGACGGCTGGTTCATACTGGGGCTGGGGTGCGACGCCGTCGAGTTGGGGGTTCCACAAGTGAGCGAGGACGTGCCCGGTCCGCTGGACCGGGCCCAATGGGAGGCGTGGAGCCGCAAGCTGCTGCCTCCCGTGCAGGAACTCGGCGGCGGGCTGTGGTCGATACCCGTCCCGCTGCCGCTGGAGGCGCTGCGCTACGTGCTGGTGTACGCGCTGGAGCTGGACGACGGCGTCGCGATCATCGACGCGGGCTGGGACACCGACGAGGCGTGGAGCGCCCTCACCGGGGGGCTCGGCGCCGCCGGGTTCGGCATCGGCGACGTCCGCGCCGTCCTGGTCACCCACATCCATCCCGACCACTACGGCCTGGCGCACCGCATCCGGGAGGAGTCGGGCGCGTGGGTGGGGCTGCATCCGGCGGACGCGGCGCTGCTGGCGGTGCGGTACGACGACGTCGACAGCCTGATCGAGGACAACCGCGTCCTGCTGGAGCGCATCGGCACGCCGGAGGAGCAGGCGCGCGAGCTGGCGAGCGCGTCGATGGCGATGCGCCGGTTCGTGTCGGTCGCCAAGCCGGACCGGCTCATCGAGGACGGCCAGCGGCTCGGCTTGCCGGGCTGGGACCTGCGCGCGGTCTGGACACCCGGCCACTCCCCCGGCCACCTGTGCTTCGCCGACGAGGGCCGCGGGGTGCTGTTCTCCGGCGACCACGTGCTGCCCAGGATCACGCCGAACATCTCGATGCATCCGCAGCAGCGCGCCAACCCGCTCCAGGACTTCTTCGACTCGCTGCGCAAGGTGGACGCGCTGGACGTCCACGACGTCCTCCCGGCCCACGAGTACCGGTTCGCCGGGCTGTCCGGACGGGTCGCGCACCTGCTGGCCCACCACGAGGAGCGCCTGGACGAGATCGAGAAGGCGCTGGGCGAGCGTCCGGGCGCGGGCTGCTGGGAGATCAGCAGCCGGCTCACCTGGTCGCGTCCCTGGTCGTCGTTCGACACGCACTCCAAGCGCGCCGCGACGGGCGAGACGCTCGCGCACATGGTGCTGCTGGAACAGCGCGGGCGGCTGGTGCGCTCGGGCGGAAGGCCGGAGCGCTGGTGGCCTCCCGCCCTGCTGGAGACGTCCAATGGGGCCTGACTTACCTACCAGTCGTCTGATAGATTTACGGGTACGGAAGAGGAGGTCCTTCATGCCATCTCGCCAACTCGGCTTCCCGGTGTTCGACGCCGACAACCACCTGTACGAGAAACGCGAAGCGCTGACGAGGTACCTGCCCGACGAGTACAAGGGGGCCATCGACTACGTCGATGTGCACGGCCGCACCAAGATCGTCGTACGCGGGCATATCAGCGACTACATCCCGAACCCGACGTTCGACCGCGTCGGCAAGCCCGGCGCGCAGGAGGAGTACTTCAAGCACGGCAACCCCGAGGGCAAGACCCTCCGGCAGATCATCGGCAGGGGCATCGACTGCCCGCCCGCCTTCCGCGAGGCCGGCCCGCGCCTGGAGCTGATGGACGAGCTCGGCCTCGGCTACTCGCTGATGATGCCGACCCTCGCCAGCCTCGTCGAGGAGCGGATGCGCGACGACCCCGACCTGTGCTCCGCCGTCATCCACGCCCTCAACCGGTGGATGTCGGAGGACTGGCCGTTCGCCCACGAGGGCCGCATCTTCTCCACGCCCATCATCACGCCGGGCCTGGTCGACAAGGCCATCGCCGAGCTCGAATGGGTCCTCGGCAAGGGCGCCAAGGTCATCCTGATGCGTCCCGCGCCCGCGTGGGGCTACCAGGGGCCGCGCTCGTTCGCGCTGCCCGAGTACGACCCGTACTGGAAGCTGGTCGAGGAGTCCGGCGTCCTCGTCGTGCTCCACGCGTCCGACAGCGGCTACAACCGCTACTGGAACGAGTGGGAGGGCAAGCAGCTCGAGATGCAGGCGTTCGCGCAGCCCATGCCGTTCACGGCGGCGATGCGCAACGCCCACCGCGAGATCCAGGACGCGGTCACCTCGTTGATCTTCCACGGCGCGCTGTGGCGGCACCCCGGGGTGCGGATCGCGCTGATCGAGAACGGCGCCGGCTGGGTGCCGCACCTGCTGTCGCACCTCGACGAGACCTACGGCACGATGCCGCAGGTGTTCCCCGAGCCGCCGTCGGAGACGTTCAAGCGGAACTTCTGGATGCACCCGTTCCACGAGGAGGACCCGCGCGACCTGATCAAGCTGCTCGGCGCCGACCACATCATCTTCGGCTCCGACTACCCGCACGTCGAAGGGCTCGCCGACCCGCTGTCCTACGTCGACGAGCTGTCCGGCATCCCGGACGCCGACATCCGCAAGATCATGGGCGGCAACATGATGGGCCTGCTGGGCGTCGCCGCCTGACCCGTCGCCGTCCGGCCCGGACGCAGCGGGCCCCTGCCCGTTCCCCCTTTCGCGGCAGGGGCCCGCTGCGACCGCGGTTCCGCCCCGCCTTCATCTAGGGTGCTGAATGTGAACGACGACACGCCCGCGCACCGGAAACCGGCGGAGGACCGGACGCCGGCCGAGGAGCGGCCGTCCCGGCCGCGGGGCCGCCGCACGGCCGCGCTGCTGCTCGACGCCGCCGTGGAGGAGTTCACCGCGCACGGCTACCACGACGCCCGCATCGCCCGGATCGCCGAGCGCGCGGGAACGTCCTACGGCACCTTCTACCTGTACTTCACCGACAAGACCGACGTGCTCTGGGAGTCGCTGGAGCCGATGCGGATCGGGCTGGCCGAGGCGCTGGAGTCGCTGGAGCCGCTGACGGCGGGCCCCGAGGGCCGCCAGACCCTCGAAGCGTGGGTGCGGCGGATCTGCGACCAGCTCCAGCGGCACATGCCGATGTTCCGCGCGCTGGTCGAGGCGCAGGCCGCGTCGGAGGAGATCGCCCGCAACGGCGTCGAGATGCTGGGCGGCTACCGCCGGATCATCGCGTCCCGGATCAGGGAGAGCGACGCGATCGGCGTCGACCCCAACCTCGCCGCGCTGGTGATCTACGCGACCGTGGAGCGGACGAACTACACCTACTACTACGGGTCGCTGGTCGCGAGCTACCGCGAGATCGTCACCGTGCTGACGGAGTTCATCCACCGGTCGCTGTTCGGCGCGCCCGCCCCGGCCGCCGCCTGACCCCTCGGGGCCGGGACGTCACCGGCCGCCGATGCGGAGCCGGGAGCCCCCGGCGACGGCCTGGCCGAAGAACGCGCGCTGGAGCATCACCGACAGCGTGTCGTGCAGCCGGTCGATGTTCACCTCGGAGTACTGCGAGTGCGCGTAGAAGTGTATGCGCTCCACGACGACGTACAGCAGCGCCGCACGCAGCTCGGTCGGCACGTCGGACTCGACCCGGGCCGCGTCGATCGGCCCGGAGAACGCGTTGACGAGCTTCACGAACGCGGTGCCCGCCTCCTCGGCCAGCACGGGGTCGTGCGGCGCGACGTTGTCGGTCCAGGCCCGGATCACGCCGCTGAACCGGACGTGCACCGCGTCGTAGTCGGACAGGAACAGCTTCAGCCGGGCCCGCGCGTCCTCCTCGGGACGCAGCGCGCCGAGCCGGTCGGCGAGCGCCCGCAGCGCGCGGAAGCAGTCGCCGCTCAGCTCGTGGAACAGCGCCCGCTTGTTCTCGAAGTACCGGTAGAACGTGGCCCGGGAGGTGCCGGCCAGCCGGATGACGTCGTCGACCGTGGTCTTCTCGTACCCGTGGCGGGCGAACGCCGCCAGGCCGGCCTCGGTCAGCCTCGACCGGAGTCCGCTCTCCTGGCCGGCCGGAACCGGTTCGGCCAACGGGCTCGACCCCCTCGACTCGTGCCGCCTGGTGACATGGATGTTTCCGGGCATCCTGGGTGAAGCCGGTAGTGCCCATTGCCCAAGGCTCGCGTGGTGTTTACAGACATGTCACTTTAGCCGTCTCAGGCGAGTGCCAGGACCCCGCGGTTGAGCCGTCCGCCGGCCAGGTCCTCGATCGCCGAGCCGATGTCGGCGAGGTCGTAGACGCGGCTCACCATCGCGTCCAGCTCGAACCGCCCGGTCAGGTACAGGCCGGTCAGCAGCGGGATGTCGTGCTGGGGGCGCGCCGTCCCGTACCGGCAGCCCATGATCGTCTTGTTCTGGTAGAGGGAGGCGACCTGGAACGCGGCCTCGGCGTCGCGGGGCGGGACGCCG
Source organism: Actinomadura sp. 1N219 (assembly GCF_044326405.1). NCBI lineage: Bacteria > Bacillati > Actinomycetota > Actinomycetes > Streptosporangiales > Thermomonosporaceae > Actinomadura > Actinomadura sp. 1N219. The sequence continues at coordinate 513,752 of NZ_JBIRAY010000003.1, forward strand.
AGCAGCACGCAGGTGCCGCCCCAGGCCAGCAGGTCCACGGCCTGCCTGATCAGGGCGGGGTGGCCGACGCATTCGAAGGCGTGGTCGACGCCGTCCGGGAGGCCGAGGCCGCGCACCGCCGCGGGCACGTCGTCCGTGGCGGACGCGTCGACGAAGTCGGTCGCGCCGAACCGGCGGGCGACCTTCTCCTTGGCGGGGTTGGCGTCCACGACGACGATCCGTCCCGCCGCCGCCAGCCGGGCCGCCTGGACGACCGACTGCCCGATGCCGCCCGCCCCGATCACCAGCACAGTGTCGCCGGGCCGCACCTGCGCGCGGTTGAGCACGGCACCGGCGCCCGTCAGCACGGCGCAGCCGATCAGGCACGCCGCGTCCAGCGACACGCCCTCGTCGATCACGACGGCCTGCGACTCGTGGACGACCGTGCGCTCGGCGAACACCCCGGCGTTCGCGAACTGGTACGCCCGCGCGCCGCCGACGGTGAACCGGTCGTCGCGGACGCCGAGCGAGTCGCGGCACAGCGTCGGCTCGCCGCGGTCGCACGCGGCGCACCGGCCGCAGTTCCCGAGCGTCGTCAGGACGACGTGGTCGCCCGGCGAGACGTGGGAGACGGCCGCTCCGACCTCCTCCACGACCCCGGCGCCCTCGTGCCCCATGACGACCGGGGTGGGGAACGGGATCGTCCCGTTCACGACCGACACGTCGCTGTGGCACAGGCCCGCCCGGTGGACCCGGACGGCCACCTCCCGCGGCCCCGGCCCCCGCACCTCGACGTCGTCGCGGATCTCCAGGTCGCCCGTCCATACGATGCCGCGCATCACGGCCCTCCCGTCAGCCCGGCCATACCAGGCTCTGCAACTCGGTGTAGGCGTCCAGGGCGAAATCGCCGCCGTCGCGTCCGACGCCGCTCCGCTTGAAGCCGCCGAACGGGGTCTCGGGGTTGCGCGCGACGGTGTTGATCCCGACGTTCCCGGCGCGGAGCCGCCGGGCGACGCGCATCGCCCGGACGGTGTCCCGCGACCAGACGTAGTCGTAGAGGCCGAAGTCGGTCGCGCCCGCCAGCGCGATCCCCTCCTCCTCGTCGTCGAACGGCAGCGCGACCACGACCGGCCCGAAGATCTCCTCGCGGACCGCCCGCATCCCGGCCGTGCACCCGGCGATGAGCGTCGGCGCGACGTAGAAGCCCCGATCGAGGGGTGGGCGTTCCCCGCCTGCCACAACGGTGCCGCCCTCCACCGCGCCGGAGCGGACGTAAGACTCGATCCGCTCCCGGTGCGCGCCGCTGATCACCGGCCCGACGGCCGTGTCCGGCGCGGCCGGGTCGCCGACGACCAGCGCGCCCGCGATCGCCGACAGCCGGTCGACCATCTCCTCGTAGACGCCGCGCTGGGCGATCAGGCGGGTGGGCGCGGTGCAGATCTGCCCGGAATGGAAGGTGTAGGTGCTCGCGGTGCCGAGCGCGGCGGCCTCCAGGTCGGCGTCGTCGAAGACGAGGCTGGCGCCCTTGCCGCCGAGTTCGAGCAGCAGGCGCTTGCAGTCGCGTCCCGCCGTCTCGGCGATCGCCGTGCCGACCGCCGTGCTGCCGGTGAAGCTCACCATGTCGACGTGCGGCGAACCCACCAGCGCCTCGGACGGCTCCGGTCCCGGCGCCACCACGAGGTTGACCGCGCCCGGCGGCATCCCCGCCTCGTGCAGGGCGCCGACGAGCATGATCACGCCGAGCGGGTCCTGCGGGGCGGGCTTGACCACGACCGTCGCGCCGACCGCGAGCGCCGGGCCGATCTTGCCGACCACGTTGGTGAGCGGGACGTTGTAGGACGTGACGCACGCGACGACCCCGACCGGCTGCCGGACGGCCATCGCGTTGACCAGCCCGCCGCGTCCCACCGGATCCGGCGCGGGCGGCAGCGGGACGTCCCGCACCGCGCTGTGCGCGTAGCGGCGCAGCCGGGCGACCGCCGCCGGGACCTGCGCGGTCCGCGTCATGGCGGTGGTCGCGCCGGTCTCGGCCTGGACGAGCGCGAACAGCTCGCCGTAGCGGGCCTCCAGCAGGTCGGCGGCGCGGTCGAGCAGCCGGGCGCGTTCGGCGGGCGGGGTCTGCGACCAGGCGGGGAACGCATTCGCGGCGGCTTCGGCCGCCCGCGCGGCGTCGGCGGCGGACGCGCTCGGCGCCAGGCCCACGACCTCCTCCGTCGCCGGGTTGACGATCGGGTAGGCGCCGTCCTCGCCGTCCACCGGCTCGCCGCCGATCCAGAGGCGCGCCTTGACTTTCACCACAGGGGCTCCTTGACCTTCACCACAGGTGGCCTCACCACAGCTCGTCGACGTAGGTGTCGGTGCCGACGACGGTCGGCAGGAACGGCGCCGCGAACGTCACCCGGCCCGCGCCCGCGTCCTCCACGGCCTTGGCGTAGTCGTGGACGGCGTCCCAGCGCTCGCGCGGATCGGTCTCCATGAACACGAGCTGCACGACCCGTTCCGCGCTGCCGCCCGCCGTGCCCAGCGCCATCGGCGAACCGCCGTCGGCGGGGCCGCCCCTGGGCGTCCAGGACGCGACCGTGTCGATGCCGTCGGCCGCCAGCAGCGCGGCCTCGGGGCCTTCGGCGGAGCCGCCGTCCCCGGGTTCGGTGACGACGACCGCGAGTCCCTTGTAGCCGTGGTCGAGGGCCAGCTCGATCGGGACCCCGTCGTCGTCGGCGTACCGGGCCGACTCGAAGGTGTAGATGCCGGTGTGCGCGTGGGTGCGCTCGGCGAAGCCGCGTTCGTTGCCGTACAGCCACCAGACGCGCTCGCCCGCCCACGCGGTGTGCGCGTCCACCTTGCCCTTCAGGTACCAGTAGATCGCCAGGTAGGAGCCCGCGTCGAGGGGCTCGGCGAACGGGCTGTCCGCCGGGAACCGCAGGTCCTTGAGGGCGCGGGGCGCGACCCAGCGGCTGCCGGCGATGGCGTGCGGGCCGTCCATGACGCCCGCGTAGTAGTGGTCGCGCTCGTACCACCGGTTGTAGGCGACCTCGTGCCCGCGGTGCGGGTCCACCATCGTGAACAGCATCGCGCCGACCTTGACGGGATAGTCGTCCATCAGGCCCCTCCTCCTCCGACGCCGCTGACCAGCGGCATGACCTCGTGCGCGAACGCGGCGATCTGGTCGACGAGCTCCTCGTGGCCGCGGACGGGGAAGGACATCTGCAGGTGGGTGACGCCCAGGTCCGCCTCCGCCCGCAGCGCCGCGGCGATCTTCTCCGGTTCGCCCGTCACCGTCCGCTCGGGGACCGCCTCGGCCGGGACGCCGACGTAGACGCTCGCGCCGCCGCCGACGACGAACGGCGCGTCCGCCCGTCCGGCCGCGTCCAGCATCACGCGGAGCCGGGCGACGGCCGCGGCGGTGCCCTCGGGCGGCGGGCCCTGCGGCAGCCAGCCGTCGCCCAGCCGCGCCGCCCGGTCGACGGCCCGCGCCGACGAGCCGCCGATCCAGATCGGCGGGCCGCCCGGCTGGACGGGACGGGGGCTCTGGCCGCCGTCGCCGCCGCCCCACTCGTCCGCGAACTTGCCGCGGATGGCGCGGACCGCCTCGTCCGTCCGGCGGCCGCGCTCGCGGAACGGGACGCCGAGCAGGTCGAACTCGCCTTCGAGGTGCCCGGCGCCGACCCCGAGCACGACGCGGCCCCCGGAGAGCGCGTCGAGCGTGGCGAACGCCTTGGCGGTCAGCAGCGGATGCCGGTACGCGACGACGTAGACGTGCGACAGCAGCCGCACCCGCTGGGTGATCCCGGCCAGCCAGCCGAGCGTGGCGACCGTGTCGTACCAGGTCGTGGTCATCCGGGGCGCGTGCTCGCGCGGGATCGCGACGTGGTCGCAGACGGCGACGTAGTCGAAGCCGTGCGCGTCGCACGCCTGCGCCACCGCGGCGATCTCGTCCGGCCCCGCGCCGTGCTCCCAGGGCTGGGCGAACAGCGTCGACTGGGCCTGGACGGGCAGTTGCAGCCCGAACGTGACGGGGCTCATGGCCGCTCCCCGGAGGTCAGCCGGTCCCGCAGCCGGAACTTCTCGATCTTCCCGGTGGCGGTGCGGGGCATCCGCTCGATGAACACGATCTCCTCGGGGATCTTGAAGTGCGCCAGCCGCTCGCCCGCGTGCGCGCGGACCTCGTCCGCGGCGGGCGGGCGGGCCGGGTCGGCGGCGACCGCGAACGCCGTCACCCGCTCCCCCAGCACCGGGTCCGGCATCGCCAGCACCGCGGCCTCCGCCACCCCGGGATGCTCCCGCAGCACCGACTCCACCTCCATGGACGAGATGTTCTCGCCGCCGCGCCGCACGATGTCCTTCTTGCGGTCGACGAAGAAGAAGAACCCGTCCGCGTCGAAGTAGCCGAGGTCGCCGGTGTGGAACCAGCGGTCGTCCAGCGCGGACGCGGTGGCCTCCGCGTCCTTGAGGTAGCCGGCGAAGCCGATCCGCTCCCGGTCGAAGACGACCTCGCCGGTCTCGCCCGGGGCGGCCTCCGTCCCGTCCCGGCGGATGATCGCCATCCCGGAGCCGGGGAACGGGCGGCCCGCCGAGCCGGGGCGGCGCGGCTCGTCCAGCCGCGTGTAGGTGCCCATGCCCGCCTCGGTCATCCCGTACCAGTCGATGACCGGGGCGCCGAAGCGCTCCTCGATCGCCGGGGCGCCGCCCGCGCAGCCGAGCACGATCAGCACCCGGAATGCGTGCGTGCGCTCATGCAGCGCCGGAGGGCGGCCCATGAGGATGTTGACGATCGGCGCGAGCGTGAACAGGTACGTCGGCCGGTAGAGGTCGACCAGCCGCCAGAAACGGCCCGCCGAGAACCTTCTCGGGAACACGGCGGCGGCGCCGTAGGCCAGCGCGGACATGAGCCCGCCGAACCCGTTGCCGTGGAAGAACGGCGTCACGATCAGCGCCCGGTCGGACGCCGTCAGGCCGAACATCTCGTTGTAGTCGATCCCGGTGGCGGCCTTCGACTCCGACACCACGGCCTTGGGCCGTCCGGTCGTCGTCCCGGACGTGTACATCAGCAGCGCCGCCGACGCGGGCCCGCTCTTCGGCAGCCGGTCGCGGGGGTCCGCCGGAGCCATGGCGATCAGCTCGCCGTAGGAGATCGCGGACGGCGGCGGCTCGGTCTCCCCGTCCTCGACGGCGATCACGTGCGCGAGGCCGGGGATCTCGGCGGCCAGCGCGGTGGCGCGGGCGGCGAGGTCGGCGTCGCAGACCACGGCGACCGAGTCGGAATGGGCGCAGACGTACTTCGCCTCGGCGTCCGTCCACTCCGGGTTGGCGGCCACCGTGGCGAGGCCCGCGGCGGCGGCGGCCAGGTAGGTCTCCACCCATTCGGGACGGTTCCGCGCCCACACGCAGATCCGCGCGCCGGGCTGGATCCCCAGCTTGACGTGGAGCGCGGCGCCCAGCGCCGTCGCGTTCTCGATCAGCTCGCCGTAGGTCCGGACGCCGTCCTGCTCGGACAGCACGGCCAGGCGGCCGGGGTCGGTCTCGGCGTGTCCGGCGATGATGTCGAAGAGGGTGGTCATCCAGCCTGCCTCTCGGTGTCTGCTTCGCGGGCTAGGTAGGAGGCGAGGAGGCTCTCACGGTCGGCGAGGTCGGCCGCCGCGCCGCTCATGGCGATCTCCCCGGCGGCCAGCACGTAGGCACGCTCGCAGAGGTCCAGCGCCAGCCCGGCGTTCTGCTCCACGACCAGCACCGAGATCCTGCTGCGGACCTCGCGCAGCGCCGTGTACACGGTGTCGACGACGGCGGGGGCGAGGCCGAGGGACGGCTCGTCCAGGAGGAGCAGGCGGGGCGCGGCGAGCAGGCCCCGGCCGATCGCCATCATCTGCTGCTCGCCGCCCGACAGCGTCCACGCGCTGCGCCGCCGCAGCTGCGTCAGCGCCGGGAACAGGTCGTAGACGTCGGTGAGCGTGAACTCCGGGGTGCGCCCGCTGCGGGCCACGGCGCCGACCAGGAGGTTCTCCTCCGTGGACAGGCTGCGGAACGGCATCCGGCCCTCCGGGACGTGCACGAGCCCCGCCCTGGCGATCGCGTCGGGCGACGTCTTCCGCAGGTCGGAGCCCGCGAACCGGATCTCGCCGCGACCCCGTTCGAGCCCGGACAGGGCCCGCAGCGTGGAGCTCTTGCCCGCGCCGTTGGCGCCGAGCAGCGCGACGGACTCGCCCTCGCCGACGTCCAGGTCGATGCCGCGCACGGCGTCCACCTGCCCGTACGACACCACCAGTCCGCGGACCTCAAGCAGTGGACGCGGCTTCGCTCCGGTCATCGGGCCTCCCCCAGGTACGCGCTGATCACTTCGGGATGGGCCCAGACCTCCGCGGGCGTGCCCGCGGCGATGCGGCGGCCCGTCTGCAGCACGACGATCCGGCGGCAGAGCCGCTCCAGGAAGGCGATCTTGTGCTCGACGAGCAGCAGGCTGGCGCCCAGCTCGGCGACCTGCTCCAGCAGCTCCACCAGGCGCTCGGTCTCGACGGAGCTGAGCCCGGCGGCGGGCTCGTCCATCAGCAGCAGCCTGGGCTGCGCGACCAGCGCCCGCGCGATCTCCAGATGGCGGCGCTCCCCGTACGCCAGCCCGGCGGCGGGCTGGTGGGCCCGGTCGAGCAGGCCGACGCGGCGCAGCGCCTCGGCGCCCTCCGTCCAGCGCGCCCGGTCGCGCGCCCACATCGAGCGGCGGAGCAGCCAGGCGCTCGCGGTGGTCCGCCGCCCGCGGTCCCGGGACGCGACCATGACGTTCTCCAGGCAGGTGAGCCCGGGATCGACCTGCGGCGTCTGGTAGGTGCGGAACACGCCGTGCCGGGTGATCCGGCCGGGCTTGCCGATCGGGATGTCCGCGCCGTCCACGCGGACCGCGCCGGACGCGTCCACCAGCCCGGACACCACGTTCAGCAGCGTCGACTTCCCGGACCCGTTCGGCCCGACCAGGCCGACGACCTCGCCGGGACGCACGTCCAGCGACACCCCGTCGACCGCCGTCACGCCGCCGAACCGCACGGTGATCTCATCGCACTCCAGCAAGGGAGTCCGTGTCTCGGTGCTCATTTGCGCCGTTCCTTCAGCCGGGCCCGGACGGTGTTGGGCAGCGAGGCCAGCCCGCCGGGCAGCATCACGATCACCAGCAGGATGATCAGCGCGTAGACGAGTTCCTTGTAGTCCGCGAGGTCGCGCAACCACTCGGGGATGAGGGTGAGGATGACGGCGCCGACGGGCGGCCCCCACAGCGAGCCGCTGCCGCCGAGGAGCAGCATCAGCAGCACGTCCAGCGAGATCTCGACGTGGAACGAGGTCGGGTCGATGAAGGCCGAGGTGTGCGCCAGCAGCGATCCGGCCCCGCCCATGTACGCGGCGCCGATGCCGAAGGCCGCCGCCTGGAGGCGCAGGGTGGACAGGCCGGTGGTGCGGGCGACGTCCCCCATGCCGCGGGCGAAGATCAGGTCCCGCTGCACCGGGGACCGCTCCACCAGCACGGCGAGGCCGAGGCCGACGACGAGGACGCCGAACGACAGGTAGAAGTACTCCCGCGGCGTGTCGAGCATCAGCCCGAAGATGCTCGTCTCGATGCCGAAGCGGCCGGTGCCGCCGCCGGTGAAGCTCGTCCAGTTCCGCATGACGATCATGGTCAGCTCGCCGAAGGCGAGCGTGGCGATGGCGAACTGGATCAGCGGGCTGCGCGACAGGGCGAGCTTCAGCAGCGTCCCGATCAGCCCGGTGACCAGCACCGCCGTCACGAACCCGACGAGGAACCCGCCGTGCTGCGAGGCCCACACTGAGGTGTAGGCGCCGATGGCGTAGAACCCGACGGTGGCGAGGCTGAACTGCCCGGCGAGGGTGAGCTGGAAGTAGAAGCCGAGCGCCAGCAGCCCGTAGATCGCCGACGTGATCATGATGCCGGTGCCGTACAGGCCCTGGACGCCGAGGGGCAGCAGCGCGCCGAGGATCGCGACGGCGGCGAGCAGCTCCCGCTGCCGCCGATCGAAGATCACCGGCTTGGTCGGGGGCGGCCCGGCCTTCCCGGTCCGGCGGGCGATGCCGTCAATAGCGGACACGGACGACCTCCCCGAACAGGCCGCTGGGCCGCAGCACCAGCGCGATGAGCAGGATCAGGTACGGGTAGGCCTCGACGTAGTCGGCGGAGATGTATCCGGCGGCCATCTGCTGGACGATCGCGATCCCGAACGCCGCGAGGACGGTCGCGCCCATCCGGTCGAAGCCGCCGAGCACCGTCGCGGCGAACGACGACAGCAGCAGCGTGAACCCGAGCTGCGGCGACACCGTCAGCGTCGGCGCGACGAGCACGCCGCCGAGCCCGGCGAGCGCCGCCGACAGCCCGAACATCAGCACCGACAGCCGGGTCACCCGGATGCCCTGCAGCAGCGCGGTCTCCCGGTCCGCGGCGAGCGCCCGGACCTGCCGTCCGATCGACGACCTGTGCAGCATCAGCATCAGCCCTGCGAGCACCACGCCGGTGACCCCGACGATCAGGACGCTCTGATACGGGACGGCCGCGCCCGCGACATGCCAGACCGACCCGCCGAACGGCGACGGCAGCGTCTTCTGGTCGTTGCCCTGCCACAGGATGATCAGCGAGCGCAGCCCGAGCGCCAGCGCGAACGTGGAGATGACGACCGCGAGGATCGGCTGCCTGCGCAGCGGCGCGTACCCGATGCGCTCCATCGCGACGCCGACGGCGAAGACCAGCGCGACGACGATGACGTACGCCAGGACCGTGGCGACGCCGTGCGCCACGACCAGCCAGACGCCGAAGTAGGCGCCGAGGGTGAGCAGGTCGCCCTGCGCGAAGTTCACCACCCCGGTCGTCTGGTGCAGCAGCACGATGCCGAGCGCGATGAGCGCGGCGATCGCCCCCTGCGCGACGCCGGACGCCAGCAGGCCGACGAAGTGGCCCATCGGTCAGCCCGCCCGGCTCGTCAGGTTGTCGTACTTCTGCAGCAGCTTGCGGCCGTTCAGCCCGCCGGACGCGTCGATGATCACGTCGGAGTGGTAGAGGTCGTTCTCCTCGTCCGCCTTGTAGGCGCCGCACACGCCCTGGTGCTGGACGGACTCCAGCGCCTTCGTGAGGGCCTCCGGCTCGGTCGAGCCGGCCTTCTCGACGGCGGCGGCGAACACCCGGAAGCCGTCGTACCCCTGGGCGAGCTGCGGGTTGGTCGGACCGGGGCCGTACTTCGCCTTGTACGCCGCGACGTACGCCTTCGCCTCCGGGGTGTCGGACAGGTCGGGGTCGCAGGCGATCACGTAGTGGTAGCCCTTGAGCTCGGCGGGCGGGTTGAGGTTGCCGCCGAGGATGGAGCCACCGCTGTTGTCGCCGAAGTGCGGCGCGGTGAGCCCGTTCTGCCCGCGCTGCCGCAGGTACAGCGAGTTGATCGTGGGGAAGCTCCAGGACACGGTGGCGTCCACGCCGCGGAAGGCGAGGACGGCCTCGGTGAGGTCGGTCGCCGTCTGCGGGACGCGCCGCTCCACGATGTTCGTGACGCCGCCCGCGGTGAGGCCCGCCCGCAGCAGCCGGGCGGCCTCGTCCGACCCGGGGTCGGTGCTGGCCAGCAGCCCGACCTTCTTCGGTTTGCGGTTCTTGACCATGTAGTCGGTGAGCGCGTGCGTCTGCATCGCCTCGGTCGGCCCGTACCGGAAGATGTTGTCGACCTTCAGCGTCGACTTGCCGAGCGTGTGCGACTGCGCGAAGTGCATCGTCGGGATCCCCGCCGACTTGAGCAGCGGCGCGGCGGCCTTCACCTGCGCGGTGGTGGCGAGCCCGACGATCGCGGCGGGATTCTCGGTGAGCGCCTTCTTCACCGCAGTGACGCCCTGCTGCGGGGTGAGGCCCCCGTCGTAGGCCTTGTACTCGACCTTCCGGCCGTCGATGCCGCCCTTGGCGTTGATGTGCTCGACCGCCAGGTCGATGGCGTAGTGCCGGTCCTTGGTCGCGTACTCCCCCGACTCCGCGCCCATCCAAGCGATCTTGATCGGTTCGTTGGAGCCGGCACCGGAACCGCTGTCGCCGCAGCCGGCTGCCGCGGCGGCCAGGACGGCGGCCGCGGCGACGGCGGCGGGCGTGATCGTTCTCCTGTGCGACATGCCCGTGGTCTCCTCTGTGCGATGGGGCAGGGGGTGAGGGAGCCGGTCCAGGCGGCAGCCGGTCTGGGCGGGCCGTACCGGTTCAGGCGGCGATGCCGTAGCGCTCCAGGCCGAAGGCCCGGATCGCGTTGCCGCGCAGCAGCTTGTAGATCTCCGCGTCGTCCAGGCCCGCCTTGTCGCAGATCCGGGCCGCGACGCCGGCCGAGTCGGGGTAGGTGCTGTCCGCGTGCGGGTAGTCGGTCTCGAAGCAGATCTGGTCCATGCCGATCACGTCGCGGTTGGCGAGACCGGTCTCGTCGTCGAAGATGCAGCCGTACACCCGGCCGCGGATGTAGCTGGTCGGAGGCTCGGGCAGGTCGGTGCCGAACGAGTTGTCCGAGCGCTCGTGCCAGAGCTTGTCGGCGCGTTCCATGACGTACGGCATCCAGCCGACCTGCCCTTCGGAGTAGGCGAGAGTCAGGCCGGGGAAGCGCGCGAGGGTCCCGGAGAAGATGAAGTCGAGCATCGACCCCATCGCGTTCTGGAACGTCAGCGTGGAGCTGATGATGAACGGCGCGTCCGGGGACGTCCCCGGCATGCTGGACGACGACCCGATGTGCAGGCACACCACGGTCCCGGTCTCCTCGCAGGCCGCGAAGAACGGGTCCCACGCACCCGAGTGGATGGACGGCAGGCCCAGCGGGTGCGGGTTCTCCGAGAACGTCACCGCGTGGCTGCCCTTGGCGGCGCAGCGGCGGACCTCCTCGGCGGCCAGGTCCGCGTCCCACAGCGGCACCATGGTCAGCGGGATCAGCCGGCCGCGCGCCGGGCCGGCGCACCACTCGTCGATCATCCAGTCGTTGTAGGCGCGGACGCACAGCAGCGCGAGCTCCTTGTCGTCCCGCTCCATGAACGCCTGCCCGCAGAACCGCGGCAGCGTGTTGGGGAAGCAGAGCGACGCCTCCATGTGGTTGGCGTCCATGTCGGCGAGCCGCTCGGCCTGCTTCCAGCAGCCGGGCCGGATGTCGTCGAACGTCACGGCGCCGAACCCGACGTCGTCGAACCCGACCGCGGCCGACAGCTTCATCAGCGGCGTGACGAGGTCGTCGTAGAGCCAGACGTCGGCCCAGTCGCCGTCCGGGTCCTCCCGCCAGCCGCCGGGCATCTGCAGCCGGCCCTTCTGCCGGACGATCCGCGGCCCGCGGTCGAGGAAGCGGCGCGGCAGCCGGGACGTCCAGAGGTCGGGCGGCTCGACGACGTGGTCGTCGACGGAGATGATGCGCGGGATCGTGGTCATTGCATCCTCCAGTCAGGCGGTGGCGACGGTCGCGGTCTCCTTGCCGGATCGCAGTACCGTGCCAGGCAGCGCCCCGGTCGGCGCGCCGTCGCGGATCGTCTCGGCGCCGTTGACGAAGACGTGCCGGACGCCGATCGACTCGGCGATCAGCCGCGGGCTCTCGCCGGGCAGGTCGGGGACGAGCGTCGCCGGTCCGGCGTCGACGGTCTCCGGGTCGAACACCACGATGTCGGCGTGGCTGCCGGGTTCGAGGCGCCCGCGTCCGCGCAGCCCGAACAGCCGCGCCGGGACGTCGGTGATCAGCTGCACGGCCCGTTCCAGCGAGACGAGCTTGCGGCCGCGCAGCGAGTCGGCCAGGAACCGGGTGAAGTACGGCGACCCGCACATCCGGTCGAGGTGCGCGCCCGCGTCGGAGCCGCCGAGCATCACGTCGGGGTGCTCCCACACCAGGCTCCGCAGCGCCCAGTCGTTGTCGGTGTCGCTGGTCGGCTGCGGCCACAGGACGGTGCGGAGGCCGTCCTTGCAGACGATGCCGGCCAGCGTGGTGAACGGGTCCTCGCCGCGTTCGGCGGCCATCTCGTCGACGCGGCGCCCCACCGTCTCGGCGAGGTCGGGGTGGAACGCGTCGCCGATGACGTAGTTGCCGAACTCGGCGAGGCGGGCGAACGAGCTGGTCCGCGCCTTCGCCAGCATGTCCTCGCGGACCTGCGGGTCGCCGAGCCGGGCGACGCGCTCCTCGACGCTGCCGCGCAGCACCTCGTCCCAGCCGGGGATGAGCCAGAGCGCGCAGAACGTCCCGAAGCTCATGTTCATCGGGACGAGGATCGGCATGGTCAGCGCGACGACCCGGCCGCCCAGCTCGCGGGCCCGCGCGGCGGCCCGCAGCTGGTGCGCGATCTTGGTGGCGTCGTCGGCGGCGACGGTGAGGACGTTCCAGTTCAGCGGGCGGCCGGCGGTCGCGCTCATCGTCGCGAACAGTTCGATCTCCTCGTCGCTGAACCGGTCGAGGCAGCCCTGCACCATCCCCTCCAGGGTGGTGCCGGGGTACTCGCCGACGATCCGGCAGAGGTTGATCAGCTCCTCCGGCGCGGCCCAGCGGCTGGCGACCGGCTTCCCGTCGCCGTCCTTGTGGGTGGACGAGCGCGTCGTGGACAGCCCGAGCCCGCCCGCCTCCAGCGACCGGCGCAGCACCGCCTCCATCTCGGCGACCTCGCGCTCGGACGCCTCCCGCCCGATGGCGTCCGGGCCCATCACGTAGCGGCGCAGCGCGCAGTGCCCGACGAGGAAGCCCGCGTTGACGCCGAGGTTGCCGTCCAGGCCGGTGAGGAACTCCTCGAAGCTCTCCCACGTCCAGTCGACGCCCTCTTCGAGCGCGGCGAGCGGCATGCCCTCGACCTGGGCCATCATCCGGCGCAGGTAGTCGCCGTCGCCCTTGTGCAGCGGGGCGAGCGTGAAGCCGCAGTTGCCGCCGATGACGCTGGTGACGCCGTGCCAGCTGGACGGCGTCGCGAACGGGTCCCACCACAGCTGCGCGTCGTAGTGGGTGTGCGGGTCGATGAAGCCGGGGCAGACCACGAGGCCGTCCGCGTCGAGGGTTTCGCGGGCCGGTTCGTCGAGTTCTCCGATCGCGGCGATGCGCCCGTCGCGGACGCCCACGTCGGCGCGCAGCGGCCGTCCGCCGCCGCCGTCGACCACGGTCGCTCCGGTGATGGCAAGGTCGAGCATCGCTCCTCCTTGGTCGCTCCGGCCGTTGAATGACGAGTATGTATCGGTCCAAGCCCGCTGACAAGACATGAATGTCAACTACCTTCGGCACACCGCTGCAACGCCGTATAACAAGGTGATTCAGATGTCCAGACTGGTTTTGGGGCGGGCTCGGACCTACCCTCCTCCGGCTGAAGACAAGACGCGCATGTCATGTTGGATCGAGATCGAGGAGGAACCGATGGAGAGCATCGAGGCGATCGTCCGGCGGCTCGACGCCGAGTCCGGCGCCGGGCGGGTGATCCTGCGGTACGCGCACGGCCTCGACCGCCGCGACTTCGGCATGGTCTGGGACTGCTTCCATCCGGACGCGCACGTCGAGGGCACGTCGTTCGGCGGGCCGCTGCGGTCCTACCTGCCGCGCCTTCTCGACGGCGTCCGGAGCTATCCCCGCACGATGCACTTCATGGGCAACCAGCTCCGCGAGGTGGACGGCGACGACCTCGTCCGGACGGAGACGTACTGCATCGCGCACCACTTCGCCGACGCCGAGGGCCGCCGGGAGGCGCTGGTCATGGGCGTCCGCTACCTGGACGAACTCCGCCTCGACGACGGCCGCTGGCGGATCGCCGCCCGGCGCGTGCACGCCGACTGGAGCCGCGGCGCCACCGCCTCCACGCAACCAGACGACCGGTAGTTACATCTACCAACCGTCTGGTAGACATCCGGCGGCCGGCGGGCTACCATCCGGATCATCGACGCGCCCGCCCGACCGAGGAGGCCCGCAGTGGAGTTCGCCTTCAGCGCCGAGGAAGAGCGGTGGCGGCGGGAGGTCCGGGCCTTCCTCGACGCGGAGCTCCCCGCCGACAAGGAGTTCAACCACGAGTTCACCGAGGACGAGGAGCTCTGGGAGTTCGCCCGCGAGTTCACGAAGAAGGTCGGCAAGAAGGGCTGGATCGGGCTCACCTGGCCGCGCGAGTACGGCGGGCTCGGCCGCCCGCTGACCGAGCGGCTGATCATGGCGGAGGAGTTCGCCCGGCGGGACGCCCCGTTCGTCAACATGATCGGGTACGGGCTGGCCGCCGGGACGCTGCTGATCGGCGGCACCGAGGAGCAGAAGCACCGCTTCCTGCCGGAGATCGCCCGGTTCGACACCTTCTGGGCCGAGGGGCTGACCGAGCCGGGCTCGGGCTCCGACCTCGCCTCACTCACCACCCGCGCCGTCCGCGACGGCGACGACTGGATCGTCAACGGGCAGAAGACGTACACGACCTGGGGCCACCGCGCCGACGTCATGTACCTCGCCGCCCGCACCGACCCGGACGCGCCGCGCCACCGCGGCATCAGCATCTTCTGCCTGGACCTCACGCTGCCCGGCGTGTCGTTCTCCCGCCTCGACAACCTCGGCGGCGGACGGCAGAACCACACCTACCTCGACGACGTCCGGATCCCCGGCGACATGCTGATCGGCGAGGTCGGCAAGGGCTGGTCCTACATCATGAGCGCCTTCTACGCCGCCGGCGGCATCTCCGCCCGGCACTGCGAGATCCAGCGCATGCTCGACACGGTCGTCGCGTATTGCGAGACGACCGTCCGGCGCGGGCGGCCGCTGATCGACGACCCGATCGTCCGGTCCAAGCTCGCGGAGCTGGCGATGATGGTCGAGACCGAGCGGCTGCTGGCCTACGAGTCCCTCGGCGACGCCCTGAACGGCCGCACCCCGGCGTTCGCGGGGGCGCTGGGGCATGTCGTCCACAAGGAGAACCAGCCGCGGTTCGCGCAGCTGATCAACCAGATCGTCGGGCCGCTCAGCCAGCTGCGCACCGGCAGCCGGTGGGCGCCGATGCACGGCGACGCCGAGGCCTGGTACCGCGCCTCGTACGCCAACCACGCGGGCGGCACCTCGCAGGTCAAGCGGATGGTGCTGGCCACCCGCGGCCTGGGGCTCCCCCGCTGATCCGCCTCCCCCGCCGATCCGTCTCCCCGACAGGAGGATCCCCGCATGGACGTCGCCCCGGAGGAACGCCAGGTCGAGCTGGCCGCGGTCGCCCGGCGGCTGTTCGCCGCACGCTGCCCGGCGCAGACCGTCCGGGACCTGGAGGAGAGCGAGGAGGGCCACTCCCCCGACCTGTGGCGCGAGATGGCCCGGCTCGGCTGGCTGAGCCTCAGCCATCCCGGCACCGGCTCGGGCGTCGCCGACCTCGTCGCCCTCTACACCGAGATGGGGCGCGCCCTGGTGCCCAGCCCGCATCTCCCGTCAGCGGTGATCTCCGCGCACGCGCTTCTGGCGGCGGGCGGACGCGACGCGCTCGTCGCCGCCATGACCGAGGGCGAGACGATCGTCGTCCCAGCCCTGGCGGAGGAGTCGGGCGAGTACACCCCGGACGCGCTCACCGTCCGGGCCGAGCCCACCGGGACGGGTCATCGACTGAGCGGCACCAAGCTGCTGGTCCCGTTCGCGCACGTCGCGTCATGGCTGCTGGTCGCGGCGCAGGCGCCCGAGGGCGTGACGCTGTTCCTGGTCGACCCGTCCGGATGCGCCGTCGAGCGGCTGCCCAACATCGCGGGCCATCCGCTGTTCGCGGTCACCTTCGACGGCGTCGAGGCGGCAGCCGGCGCGCTGGTCGGCGAGCCGGGACGGGGACACGACCTGCTCGCCCCCGCGCTGGACCGGGCCGCCGTGCTCCGCTCCGCCGAGATCGCCGGGGCGGGCGAGGCCCTGCTGGAGATCACGGTCCGGTACGCGCGGGAGCGCGAGCAGTTCGGCGAGGCCATCGGACGGTTCCAGGCCGTCCAGTACCTGTGCTCCGACATCGCCGTCGACGGCCACCTCACGGCGCTGCTGGCCCGCCAGGCCGCTTGGGCGCTGGACCAGAGCCGCCCGGCGCGCCGCGAGGTCGCCGCCGCCAAGGCGTACGGCAGCCGCGCCGCACAACGCATCGTGCACTGCGCGCACGAGGTGCACGCCGGGATGGCGTTCATGCTGGAGTCCGACGTGCAGCTGTTCACCCGCCGCGCGAAGCACTGGGAGTTCGCCTTTGGGGGCGCGGACGACCACGACGACGAACTGGTGACCGCGCTCCAAGAAGCGTGATTCGCGAGAGGAACCCCCCAAATGCGCGTCCAGAAGTCCGGGTCTCTGCACGTCCTCGTCCTCGCCTCCCTCTGCTGGTCCGCCGCTGCGGGCTGCGGCCACCTCGGCGGCGGCGCCGCCTCGGACGACACGATCGACATCGGCGCCCTCGTGTACCAGACGGGCCCGCTGGCGCAGAAGGGCGCCACCGACAACATCACGATGGCGGCCGACGACGTCAACGCCGCGGGCGGCGTCGACGGCCGCAAGGTGAAGATCAAGTTCTATGACATCGGCGGCCTCACCCCGCAGCAGGGCCGCACCGCCGCGCAGCGGGCGCTCGCCGACGAGCCGGACGCGCTGATCGGCCCGTCGGTGTCGGCGCAGACCAACGCGTTCCTCGGGCTGCTGCCGAAGGCGGAGGTGCCGCTGATCAACGTCTCCGCGCAGCGGGAGAGCGACCCGGGCCAGCCGCAGGGCAACCCGTGGACGTTCCGCATCTACCACCGCGTCGACCGGATGGCGGAGGCGATCTCGCGCGTCGTCGCCGAGCGGCTCAAGGCGAAGAACGTGGTGGTCACGCACTCCACCGACGACACCAGCACGCACGTCAAGGACGACGTCGTCAAGGGCCTCAAGGCCAAGGGCATCACCGTGGCGCGGACCGCCTCGTACACGCCGGAGGCGACGGACCTGACGAACGCGGCGCTCGCCACCCGCGGCGCGGACGCGGTCGTGGCGCTCGGGTATCCGCAGCCGCTGGGGCTGATGGTCAAGCAGATGCGGGCCAACGGCATCCGGCTCCCGATCGTGTTCGACCCCGGCGCGGAGGCGGGCGTGAAGCTCCTGTCCCCCGGCGACCTGGCGAACACGAGCCTCGTCGCGGCCTGCCGCCCGCAGGCGACGCGGGACCGGGACCCGGCCGCGAAGAAGTTCATGGACGACTACACCCGCGAGCACCCCGGCTCGTACGTCAACGGCTACTACTACGAGGCCGTCAAGCTCATCGCAGAGGGCGTCAAGAACGCGAAGAGCCTGGAGGGCCCCAAGCTCCGCGAGGGCCTCGCGTCGATCAAGGGGTTCAAGGGCGTCTGCGGGGAGTCGACCGCCGACGCCGACCAGAACTTCATCCACGACTACAAGATCGTGAAGCTGGACGGCGGCCGGGAGAGTCTCGGCGGCGTCGTCTCCGGCCTCACGGAAGCGTACTGAGGCGGCCGCGATGGACAGGTTCATCGCACTGCTGTTCGCGGGGTTCTCCACCGGGGCGGTGTACGCGCTGGTCGCGTCGGGGATCGTGCTCGTCCACAAGGCGAGCGGCGCGGTCAACTTCGCGCAGGGCGACCTGCTGACCCTCGGCGCGTTCGTGTACCTGGCGTTCACCGGGGGCATGGCGCCGATGGCGGCGGTGGCGCTGACGATCGTCGTGCTGTTCCTCGTCGGCGGGGCGATCGAGCGGATCGTGTTCGTGCCGCTGCGGGACCAGCCGAGACTCACCGTCGCCGTCGCGACGTTCGGGATAGCGCTGGCGATCCAGGCCGGGCTCACCGTGTGGCAGGGGTCGGACCCGCAGTCGGTGCCGTCCGCGTTCGGGCACGGGTCGGTGGACGTCCTCGGCACGCCGCTGCCCGTCCTGTCGCTCTGGACGATCCTCATCACCGCGATCGTGTTCGCCGGCATGTACGCGCTGTTCCAGTTCACCCAGGTCGGGCGCATGGTCCGGGCGCTCGCCGCGGACCGCGAGGTCGCCGTGCTGTACGGGGTCCCGGCCAGCGGGCTGAACTTCCTCACGTTCGGGCTGTCGGGGGCGCTCGCCGCCCTCGGCGGGGTGCTGCTCGGCCCGTCGATCGCGATCAGCCCGATGATGGGCTTCAGCATCGTGCTGTTCGTCTTCGCCGCGGTCACCATCGGCGGCTTCGACAGCATGGGCGGGGTGGCCGCGTCGGCGGTGGTGCTCGGGGTGGCGCAGCAGCTGCTCACCGGCTACGTCTCCAGCGCCTACACCAACGCCTACCCGTTCCTCGTCATGCTCGCGCTGCTGCTGGTCAGGCCGACCGGGCTGGCCCGTCCCATCGCCGCCGAGCGGTTCTGACCGGACGACAGGAAGGGGAACCGCGATGACGGCGACACGCGCGACGACAACACGCGCGACGACAACCTTGGGTTCCGGGCTCGTCTGCTACCTGGCCGTGGGCTGGGTGATCGCCACGGGCGGCGACGGCTACCTGCTGACGGTGGCCTCGCTCGCGGCGGTGAACGTCGTGCTGGCGGTCGGGTTCAGCATCGTCTACGCGCAGAGCGGCCAGTTCAGCTTCGCCACGGCGGGCTTCGCGGCGGTCGGCGCGTTCGGCTACGCCTGGTTCGCCGGGCACATGCCGGCCGAGGCGGCGATGGCGGCGGCGGTGGCGACCACGACGGTCTTCGGGGTGGTGGTGCGGCTCGCGACGATCCGGCTCAGCCGGCTGTACTTCGCGATCGCGTCGGTCGCGGTCGGCGGGCTGATCACGATCGTGCTGGTCAACTGGCAGTCGCTGTCCGGCGGGGCGTCCGGGGTCGGCCCGGTCCCGGCGGTGACGTTCGGGCTCGTGGACGGCGCCGAGCTCGCGGGCGTCTTCCTGATCGCCTGGCTGCTGTCGGCGGTCTCGATCGTCGCGGGCTCGCTGCTCTACCGGTCCGCGTGGGCCCGGGACCTGCTCGTGGTGAAGGACCTGCGGCACATCGGGCAGAACGACGGGCTGCCGATCCGGCGGCTCGAGCTGGAGGCGTACGCCGTGCACGCGGCGTTCACCGGGCTCGCCGGGGTGATGCTGGCGAGCACCGGCACGTTCATCTCCATCACCTCGTTCGACGTCTCCATGGCGCTGCAGGTGCTGATCATGGTCGTGCTGGGCGGGTCGGGCCGGGTGCTCGGCCCGGTCATCGGCGCCGCCGTCGTCACGCCGCTGCCCGAGATCCTGCACGGCGCGGGCAAATGGTCGGGGATGATCTACGGCGTCCTGCTGCTGATCGTCCTGGTGGCGATGCCGGACGGCGTGCTCGGCGTCTGGGACCGGTCCCGGGCGTGGGCGCGGTCCCGGCTCCGGGGAGCGGCCCCGGTCCGCGCCGCCGACGCGGAACCGCTCGGGGTCCAAGGAGGCAGGCCGTGAACGCGCTGGAAGTACGGGACGTCCGCGTGCACTTCGGAGGCGTCTACGCGCTCAAGGGCGTGTCGCTGACGGTGCCGTCCGGGATGTGCGTCGGGCTGACCGGCCCCAACGGGTCCGGAAAGTCCACGCTGGTCAACGCGGTGACCGGGGTGGTGGACGCGGAGGGCGCGGTCAGCGTGCGGGACCGTCCGCTGCAGCTGTGCAGGCCGGGCCGCGCCGCCCGGCTGGGGGTGCGCCGCACGTACCAGACGCCGCGGGTGCACCCGAAGCTCACCGGGATCGAGAACGTCTGCACCGGCCACCGGCTGGCGACGGGCCGCAGCGCGACGGCCGCGCTGTTCCGGCGGTTCGGGGCGGGCGCCGCGGAGCGGGTGCGGCAGCGTGACGCCGCCGCCGCGCTCGACCGGGTCGGCGGCTCCGCGGCGGCCGGGATCACCGGGTCGGTGATGACGTACGGGCAGCGGCGGCTGGTGGAGCTGGCCCGCGTCCTGGTCGCCGAGCCGCGGGTGCTGCTGCTGGACGAGCCGTCCGCCGGCCTGAACGACGCGGAGGTCACCGCGCTGCGGTCGCTGATCGCGGACCTCGCCGCCGAGGGCGTCGGGGTGCTGCTCATCGACCACCGGATCTCGCTGCTCAACGAGGTCTGCGACCGGCTGGTGGTGCTGGAGGAGGGGCTGAAGCTGCACGAGGGCGAGCCCGCGGACGTGTGGCGCCACGACCGGGTCCGCGCCGCCTACATCGGGGAGCTGGACGATGCTGGAAATTGACGGGCTGTCCGTCCGGTACGGCCCGGTGCGGGCCGTGGAGGACCTGAGCCTCACCGTCGCGGCGGACGCGGCCGTGGCCGTCCTCGGCCCGAACGGCGCGGGGAAGACCTCGACGCTGCGGGCGGTGTCGGGGCTCGTCCCGCACCGGGGGTCGGTGCGGCTGGACGGCGCCGTCCTGCCGGGCCGGTCGCCGCGGCGGATCGCGCGGGCGGGCGTCGTCCACGTCCCGGAGGGCAGGCGGGTCTTCGGCAGCCTCAGCGTCGAGGAGAACCTGCGGGTCGCCACGGTCGCGGGACGCGGCCGGGAGGCGCGGTTCACCATCGCCGACGTGTACGACCTGCTGCCCGCGCTGGCGTCGATGCGCGGGCGCGGCGCGTGGGCGCTGTCTGGCGGCGAGCAGCAGATGCTGGCGATCGGCCGGGCGCTGGTCGCCTCGCCCGCCGTGCTGCTGCTGGACGAGCCGTCGCTCGGCCTCGCGCCGTCGGTCGCCGACCGGATCTACGACACGTTCCGGCGGCTGAAGGGCGCGGTGGGCCTGCTGATCGTGGAGCAGGTCGCGTCGCGGGTGCTGGGGATCGCCGACACGGTCGTGGTGATGCGGGAGGGCCGCCCGGTCGGCAGCGGGCCCGCCGCGGAGTTCGCCGACCCGGTGCGGCTCGCACGGCTGATGATCGGCGTCGGTGAGGAGGACGAACGTGCCGCAGACGTATGACGGAACCCGGTTGCTGGCGGGCCGGACGGTGGTGGTCTCGGGGGTGGGGCCGGGGCTCGGGCTGCAGACGGCGCTCGCCGCCGCGGCGGCCGGGGCCTCGGTCGTGCTGGGCGGACGATCCGGGGAAATGCTCGGAAAGGTCGCCGCGGAGGTGCGTGCGACCGGGGCGCGGGTGGCGGAGGCGATGTGCGACGTCACGTCCGACGCCGACTGCGCCGCGCTGGTCGAGACGGCCCGGCGCGAGTTCGGCGGCGTCGACTGCGTGGTGAACAACGCGTTCGCGTCGGCGCCGCACGGGACGACGCTGGAGAACTCCGGCCTGGAGCCGTGGCTGGAGACGATGGACGTCACCCTCTTCGGGTCGCTGCGGATGACGAAGGCGGCGCTGCCCGAGCTGCGGCGCAGCAAGGGCGCGGTGGTGTTCGTCGGCTCGCAGAGCATGCGGCGGATCAAGGCCGGGCGCGGCCCGTACGCGACGGCGAAGGCGGCGCTGGTGACGGCGGCGCAGGTGCTGGCCAGGGAGGTCGGGCCGTACGGCGTCCGGGTCAACACGATCGTCCCGGGCCGGATGTGGGGGCCGACGCTGCGCGGCTACATCGACGGGCTCGCCGCCGAGCGCGGCACGAGCGCCGAGACCGAGACGCGGAGCATGGTCGCCGACAACGCGCTGCCCCGGCTGACCAGCGACGAGGAGTGCGCCCGCGTGATCGTCTTCCTGGCGTCCGGCCTGTCGTCGGGGATGACGGGCCAGACCGTCGACGTCAACGCGGGCGAGACGTTCCATTAGGAGGTGGCCGGATGGACGCGGCGAGATTCATCGTGCAGACCGGGCCGGAGAAGTACGAGCTGCGCGAGCGGGCGCTGCCGGAGGTCGGCGCCGACGACGCGCTGCTGGCAGTCGAGGCGTGCGGGATCTGCGGCACCGACGTCGAGGTGTTCGAGGGGCGGACCGCGGCGCGGCTCCCGCTGGTGCCGGGGCACGAGCCGGTCGGCCGGGTGGTGGCGATCGGCGCGGCGGCGCGGGCCAGGTGGCGGCTCGACGAGGGCGACCGGGTCGCGGTGCACTCCACGCTGACCTGCGGACGCTGCCGGACGTGCCGGGCCGGGCTGCGGGGCTGCACGGCGCCGGAGTTCGCGGACGGCACCATCTACGGTTTCCGCGGCCCCGACATAGGGCCGGGCCTGTGGGGCGGGTTCTCCACGCATCTCTACCTGGCGCCCGAGGCGATCCTCGTCCCGGTGTCCGGGTCGGTGAGCGTGGCAGCGGCGTCGCTGTTCAACGTCCTGGCGAACGGGGTCGACTGGGCGCTCGACCTGGGCGGCGCCCGGTACGGGACGTCGGTGGCGATCCTCGGTCCGGGGCCGCGCGGGCTGGCGTCGGTGATCGCGGCGAGCGCGGCGGGCGCCGGGCCGATCGCGGTGACCGGGCTGGCCGCCGACCGCGAGCGCCTCGACCTGGCGCTGGAGCTGGGCGCCGACCACGCGCTGGACGTGACGGACACGTCCGCCGCCGACGCCGTCCCGGCGGCCCTCGGCCAGGCGCCGGACATCGTGATCGACACCACGCCCGGGTCGCTCGCGTCCGTCACCGACGCCGTCCGCATGGCGGGACGGAAGGGCACGGTCGTGCTGGCCGGGCTGAAGGGCGCCGACGGCCTCGCGCCGTTCCCGGTCGATCTCGCCTGCGCGAAGAGCCTCACCGTGAAGGGCGCCGTGTCGCGGTCGCTGCGCTCGATGGAGCAGGCGGTCGCGCTGATCGAGTCGGGCCGGTGGCCGCTGGAGCGGTTCGCCAGCCACGCCTTCTCCCTGGAGAACGCGGAGGACGCCCTCCGGGCCCTCATGTCAGATGACAAGCCCCTCCACGCACGAATCGAGCCTTCCTCATGAGCCTTCATCCCGTCGTGGAGACGCGAACGCACCAGGTCACCGTGCGGCGGCTGACGGACGTCGCGGTCCTCGCCGAGGAGTTGGAGTTCCCGGAGGGCCCGGTGGCGCTCGGGGACGGCAGCGTCCTCGTCACCGAGATCGCGGGCGGGCGGCTCACCCGCGTCCGTCCCGACGGGGGCAAGGAGGTCGTCGCGGTCACGGGCGGCGGGCCCAACGGCGCGGCCCTCGGACCGGACGGCCTCGTCTACGTCTGCAACAACGGCGGCAAGTGGCCGGACGTCTGGCAAGGCGGCCGGATGGAACGCGTCGACATGGCCAAGGGCACCACCGAAGTCCTGTTCACCCAGTGCGACGGGCGCCCGCTGTCGGGCCCGAACGACATCGTGTTCGACGCCGGGGGCGGCTACTGGTTCACCGACACCGGCAAGATCCAGGGACGTCGGCGCGACCTCGGCGCCGTGTTCTACGTGTCGCCGGACGGCGAGATCAGCGAGGCGGTCCATCCGGCGGAGACGCCGAACGGGATCGGGCTGTCGCCCGGCGACGGGCGGCTGTACTACGCCGAGACCTCGACGGCCCGGCTCATCGGACGCGACGTCCCGGCGCCGGGCAAGCTGGACGACGCGCCGCCGCGCGACCCGTCCACCCTCACCGGGCAGCTCCCCGAGCTGGCTTACTTCGACTCGCTGGCGGTGGACGCGGCGGGCAACGTCTGCGTCGGCACGCTGATCCAGGGCGGCGTCACCGTCATCTCCCCGGACGGCGCGCGGGTGACGAAGTACCTCCTGCCGGACGAGCTGTCCGACCGGATGGTCACCAACATCTGCTTCGGCGGCCCGGACATGTCGACCGCCTACCTCACGCTCGCCGAGCACGGGCGGCTGGTCTCCTGCCCCTGGCCGGAGCCCGGCCTGCCGCTGCACTTCCAGCAGGGCGTGTGATGGGCGCGCGGGTGAAGCCGTTCACGATCGACGTCCGCCAGGACGTGCTGGACGATCTGCGGTGGCGGCTGGAACGCGTCCGTCCGGCCGGCGAGGTGGCGGACGCCGGCTGGGAGTACGGGACGAGCGGCCGCTACCTGCGCGAGCTGGTCGCGTACTGGCGCGACGGCTTCGACTGGCGCGCCGCCGAGGCGAAGCTGAACGCGCTCCCCAACAGGTGGGCCGACCTGGGCGGGCTGGGCGTCCATGTCGTCGCCCGGCGCGGGACGGGCCCGGACCCGCTGCCGATCGTGCTGATCCACGGCTGGCCCAGCGGCTACCTGGAGATGACGAGGCTGATCCCGCTGCTCGCCGACCCGGGCGCGCACGGCGGCGACCCGTCCGACGCGTTCCATGTCATCGTCCCGTCGCTGCCGGGCTTCGGGTTCTCCGACGCGCCACGCGAGCGGGGCTTCGGGTACGCGCGGATGGCGGAGACGCTGTCGCGGCTGGTCACCGAGGGCTTCGGCCATCGCCGGTACGGCCTGCACGTCACGGGACTCGGCGCGTACATCGGCGGGCGGATGGCGTTCGCCGACCCC
This sequence comes from Actinomadura sp. 1N219, assembly GCF_044326405.1. Lineage (NCBI taxonomy): Bacteria > Bacillati > Actinomycetota > Actinomycetes > Streptosporangiales > Thermomonosporaceae > Actinomadura > Actinomadura sp. 1N219. The sequence goes on from NZ_JBIRAY010000003.1 coordinate 537,940, forward strand.
TACGCCGTGGCGGGCCTGCACACGCACGACCCGGTGCTGCTGCCGCCGCCGTCGTTCGATCCGCCGTTCGGGCCCGCCACGTCCGCCGAGGTGAAGTTCCTCGCCCGGTCGCGGTCGTGGAGCGCCGAGGAGGGCGCGTACGGAGCGGTGCACCGGACGAAGCCGTCCAGCCTGGCGCACGCGCTCAACGACTCACCGGCGGGACTGCTGTCCTGGCTGCTGGACAAGCACCGGACGTGGAGCGACTGCGACGGCGACATCGAACGCCGGTACTCCAAGGACGATCTGCTCACCAGCGCCACCCTGTACTGGGCGACGGGCAGCATCGGCTCGTCCATCCGCGTGTACTACGAGCGGGTGCGCGCCGACCCGCCGATCGCGCCCGGCTCCCGCCTCCCGGTCCCGACGGGCGTGGCGATGCCGCCCGAGCTGCCGGGCACCCCGCCGCGCCAGGCCCCCCGGGAGATGGTCGAGCGCACCCATGACGTCCGGCATTGGGCCGACCTGCCGGCGGGCGGGCATTTCGCATCATGGGAGGAGCCGGAGGCGGTCGCGCAGAGCATCCGCGCGTTCTTCCGCCCGCTCCGCTGACCGGGGTCCCGGGGTCCCGGGGTCCCGGGGTCCCGGGGTCCCGGGGTCAGCGCAGCTCGTCGCCGAGTTCGACGCCGAGCCGGGCGGCGAGCGCGGCCAGGTCGGCGCGGACGGGCCCTGCGAGGGGCACCCCTTCCGCCCTGCGCTCCCGTTCGCGCTCGGCCTCCTTCTCGCCGGGCAGCCACACGCGGTCGACGCCCGGACGCCGCGGCGCCGTCCGGATCTCGGCGCCGATGCGGTCGACGCGCCGCGCGAACTCCGCGGGGTCGGTGAACGCGCCGACGTCGATCGCGCCCAGCACGGCGGTGTTGCCGCCCGGCTCGTCCGGGCGGTGGCCGGTGAGCTGCGCGTCCGACAGCCAGCCGCCGAGCACGCCGGTCAGCAGCGAGACGCAGAGCGCCAGGCCGTATCCCTTGTATCCGGCGACCGGCAGGAGCGTCCCGCCGCCGAGCACCGCCGCCGGGTCGGTCGTCGGACGCCCGTCGCCGTCGAGGAAGGCGCCTTCGGGCAGCGGCTCGCCACGCTGCGCGGCGACGAGGACGCGTCCCCACGTCGACACGCTCATCGCCGAGTCGTACACCACCGGCGGGTCGCCGGGGAACGCGAACGACAGCGGGTTGTTGCCGACCATCGGCACCGAGGCCCCGGTCGGCGCGATCAGGGCGAGGACGTTCGTCGCGGAGAAGCCGATCATGCCGTGCTCGGCGGCCGTGACGCTGTAGTCGGCGGCGGCCCCGAAATGGTTGATGTTGCGGACGACGACCAGCCCCATCCCGGACGCGGCCGCCTTCTCCATCGCCAGCTCCATGGCGGCGGACGCGCCCACGGCGCCGAGCCCGTTCCCGCCGTCCAGCAGCGCCGTCGCGGGGTGGTCGCGGACGATCTCGATCTCGGGGTCGGCGGCGATCCCGCCCGCCTCGATCCGCTCCACGTACGCGCTCAGCCGGATGAGGCCGTGCGTCTCGACGCCGCGCAGGTCGGCGGTGACCAGGTTCCGCGCCACCCGGGACGCGCCCGCGTCCGGCACGCCGACGCGCCGCAGGATGCGGGTCGCGGCGTCGATCAGCGTCCCGGCCGGGATGGTCTCCAGTGCGGTGGTCACGGCGCCGTCCTCTCCCGGCAGGCGTTGCTCAGCCTGCCGATTCCGTCGATCTCGACCTCCATGACGTCGCCGTCGCGCAGAAGCCGGGGCGGAGTGCTCGCCGCGCCCACGCCGGGCGGCGTCCCGGTGGCGATGACGTCGCCGGGCCGCAGGGTGAACGCCCGGCTGAGCCGCGCGATCAGCTCCCGCACGGGGAAGATCATGTCGGCGGTGCTCGCCTCCTGCCGCACCTCGCCGGAGACCCGGCACCGGACGGTCAGGTCCTGCGGGTCGGGGATCTCGTCGGCCGTGACCAGCCACGGCCCCATGGGGCAGAACGTGTCCAGGGACTTGGCGCGGACCCACTGGCCGTCGTCGCGCTGCAGGTCCCGCGCGGACACGTCGTTGAGGCACGTGTAGCCGAGGACGTGGTCGAGCGCGTCCCGCTCGGACACGCGGCGCGCCTCCGCGCCGATGACGACGGCGAGCTCGGCCTCGTAGTCGACCTGCGAGGTCACCGCCGGGTCCCACTCGACGACGTCGCCGTGGGCGGCGAGCGAGCTGGGGAACTTGGCGAACACGACGGGCTCCTTGGGGACGTCCAGGCCGCCCTCCGCCGCGTGCTCGGCGTAGTTGAGCCCGATCGCCACGATCTTCTCCGGCACCCGCACCGGCGGCAGGAACCGCAGTTCCGCCGCCTCGGCCTCCGGCAGGTCGGGCCACGCGACCGCCAGCCAGGCGACGTCGTCGGGCGAGGTCACGGCGGTCGGGAGGCCGGAGTCCGGCGGGACGATCCGGACGCGGCCGGTCCCGTCCTCGTCCCGTCCCGCGACCGCGAGCGTGTCGGCGCCGTTCCGGCGGATGGCGGCGAGCCTCATCGTCACTCCATGATCGGGGCGGTCAGGGCCCTTCAACCATCGCAGCCGCGGCACCTCCAGTCAACCAACCGACTGGTAGATTACATCGCCGATCAGGGTGAGCCGGACGGCGTCGGCTGCCGGGGCCGCCAGCGCCGCCCGGGCCGGGACGTGCAGCAGGACCAGGTCGGCCGGGCCGCCCGGACGCAGCCGCCGCGGAACACCGCCCGGGTGCTCGGGAGGGGCGAGGTAGGCGTCCAGGGCCCGGCGCGGCGGCAGCCGTTCGGCCGGGTTGAGCGTGCGGCCGGACGCGGCGGCGATGACGGCCCACGGGTCGAGCGGCCCGTACGGGGCGTCGGACGACAGGGCCACCGGGACGCCCGCCGCGATGAGCGACCGGCAGCGGTAGAGGTCGGGATGCTCGTCCGCCGGGACGTCGCGCGCGTAGTCGCCGCCCCGGTCGGCGAGGAAGCCCGGCTGGGTGACGACCGCCAGGCCGAGGTCCGCGATCTCGCCGATCAGCTCGCGCGGGACGAGCGCGGCATGCTCGATCCGGTCGCCGGGGACGGACCCGGCCTCCCGCAGCGCCACCAGCAGCAGGACGAGCGCCTCACGGGTGACGGCGTGGACGGCGACCGGACGTCCCGCCGCGCGCGCCCGCCGGATCCGCCCGATGAGATCGCCCAGCGCGGGCAGCCCGGAGTCGGCCAGCACGATCTTCCACGGATCGCCCGCGCGGGCTGTGAGCGGGGCGCCGAGCAGGTGGACGCGCTGCGGCAGCGTCCCGTCCCGCACGTCGGCCGTGATCGCCGCGAGCGCGTCCGGGCTCAGGTCGGGTGTGGCGTCGGTCACGGCGGTGACGCCGAGCCGGGCGAGGTCGCGGCCGACGTCCGCCAGCCCCGGCGGCGCGCCGGGCGGGAGCCGTGATCGCAGCCAGTCGTCGGCCCGCCAGATCCGTCCGGTCGGCGCTCCGGCGGCGTCGCGCTCGATCCCGGGATGGTCGGCCTCGTCCAGGCGGACGGCCCGCGCGGCGCGGGTGTTCAGCATCCACATCGCGCCGCTGCGGTGCTGGACGCGGACCGGATGCCGGGAGCAGAGCCCGTCGAGGACGGCGCCGGTGAGGTCGCCCGCGACCGACTCGTGGTAGCCGACGCCGCGGATCCAGCCGTCCCGGCCGGGGGACGCGGCGGCGAGCGCGTCGGCCAGGCCCGCCCGGCTCGTCACGTCCGGCGGTCCGCAGCGGACGGAACGCCGCGCCGCCGCCAGCGCGTGCAGGTGCAGATGATGATCGACCAGGCCGGGCAGCAGCAAACCGCCCCGGCATTCGACGACCTCCTCCCCGGCCTCGCGGGGCACGGACGCGGCGATCTCCGCGATCCGCCCGTCCCGGACCCGGACGTCGGCGCGGCGGCCGTCGAGGAGTTCCGCGTCGCGCAGCAGCAACCGCCCGGTCATGGGACGGGGATCCGCAGTTCGCGCAGCACCTCGGCGGTGTGCTCGCCGCTGCGGGCGGCGCGTCCGGCGGGCGTCCGATGCCGGGGCGGCGCGACGGCGACCGGGCCGCCGCTCGTGTCCACGACCCAGCCGTCACCGCTGCGGCGCGCCGCCGGGGACGGCGACGGGCTCGGGTCGAGCGTGGCGGCGACGACGCCGGTCATGGAGATGTCGTGCAACGAGCCGGTCCCGCCGGGCGGCGAGGTGAGGGCGCGGGCCGCCGCGGTGAGCCCGGTGAGCGGGTCGGCGATGGCGTCGCCGCAGAACAGCGGGACGCCGCCGGGCTCGCGGGCGACGAGCCCGGCGCCCGCGGCGATGTCGTCCCCGAACCCGACGCGGTCGGTGGCCCGGCCCGCGGCGGTGATGGAGATCCAGGTCGTCCCGGCGGCGGCGGAGGCGTGCGCGTCCAGGCCGAAGCGGGCCAGGGCCCGGGGCCTGGACGCCTCGATCACGATGTCGGCCCTCTCGACCAGGGCCCGCAGCGCATGGCGGCCGGACCGCTCACCGGGATCGAGCACGACCGACCTGTGCCCGGCGTGCAGGAGCCGGTAGAAGCCGGGATGCCCGCGGCGTGCCCCGTCCGGACGCGCCGGGGTCTCCACCTTCACCACCCGTGCGCCGGCGAGGCCGAGCAGGTGCGCGCACAGCGGGCCCGCCCACAACGCGCTGAAGTCCACGACCAGCAGCCCGTCGACGGACCGTCCCCGCGCAGGCGGCGGCGTCGCTTCGCCGGACGGCGCAACCGAGGCGACCGGCCCCGCCGCCAAACCCAGCAGCCCGGCTCGTTCGGCCAGCTCCGCGCCCGTGTGCGTGCGCAGCCACGCTTCGACCGGGGGCCATACGTCGTCGTGCGGGAGTTCGGCGCCGATGAGCGCGCCCAGCAGCATCGGATCGTCCGGGCGGACGCACGACACCGCCGCCCAGCCGTCGGCGGTCGGCAGCAGGCGGCAGCCGCCCCCGGCCGACACCGAGCCGCGCCGCGAGGCCCCGGTGAACGCGGCCCGTTCGGCGAGCAGCGCGGCCCCGTCCACCTGGACCGCGCCGCCGGTCAGCTCGGCGACGCGCGCCGCCGCGACCCGCGCGTGCGTCGCGGCCCGGCCGGGCGGGACCAGCGGCGGACCGTCCGGCCGTCCGGTCAGCGCGACGGCCCCGCTCGCGGCCCAGTCGGCCGCCGAATCGGACTCGGTCATGGTCTACTGAGCCTATGGTTCCGGTGCCGACGACCGACCCGGCGGGGCTGGCAGCGGGCGCCGCGAGCCTCCCCCTCGTCGACGCCTCCGGCGACCTGGAGACGCCGCTGCTCGCCGTCGACCTGCGTCACGGGGCCGTCCCGGAGCACGTCCTCGGCGACGCGGTCGAACGCGCCCGCGACGGCGACCGGCTGCTGGTCGGAGTGACCGGCCATGACGTCGAAGCCCCGGCCACACGCGCCCTCGCCGAAGCCCTCGACCTCACCCTGACCGAAGGCGACGCGCACGACGACGCGCCGCTCGTCCCGGTGCCGGACGCGGAGGCCGCGCTCGCGGACGTCGCCGCCGCCGTGTCCGCGCATCCCCAGGCGGCGCTGGTGCTGGCGCGCCTGCTCCGCATCACCCCGGCCCTCCCCGTGCGGGCCGCCCTGGACGCCGAGTCATTCGCCTACTCCACGCTGCTCGGCGGCGCGGAGTTCGCCCGGTGGCTCGGCGCGCGCGACCCGCGTCCCGAGGCGCCGCCGGTCCCCGATCCGGTCCTGCTCGACCGCGACGGCGACCAGCTCACAGTGACCCTGAACCTGCCGGGGCGCCGCAACGCCCTCGGACGCAGGCTCCGCGCCGCGCTGATCGACGCGCTCGAACTGGCGCTCCTGGACGACACCGTGAAGCGGGTCGTGCTCGAAGGCGCCGGGCCGGTGTTCTCCTCCGGCGGCGATCTCGCCGAATTCGGCACCGCGCCGGATCCGTCCACCGCGCATCTCGTCCGGACGTCCGCGAGCCCCGGCCTGCTCGTCCACCGGCTGGGCGGGCGAGCCGAGGCCCGGGTGCAGGGGGCGTGCGCGGGCGCGGGCGTGGAGATCCCCGCGTTCGCGGCGACGGTCCGGGCCGCGCCCGGCACCACCTTCCGGCTGCCGGAGATCGGGATGGGGCTCGTCCCCGGAGCGGGCGGGACGGTCAGCATCCCCCGCCGCATCGGCCGCTGGCGCACACTCCACCTCGCCCTGACCGGCGCCCCGCTCGACGCCCCGACCGCCCTGGCCTGGGGCCTCGTCGACGCGGTCGCCTGAACCACGACGCGGTCGCCTGAACCACGACGCGGCCGCCTGAACCACGACGCGGCCGGTGGCGGACGGCGAGCGGCTCTGACAATATTCTTCTCGTTCACTAGTCAATAATCTGACTGTCGGGGGACGGGCACATGCATCCATTCCGAGCGGCCGCCGAGGCCGGCGACCACGAGGCGATCGAGGCCCTGCTCGCCGACGACGTCGTGTTCACCAGCCCGGTCGCGTACAAGCCGTATCCCGGCAAGGCCATCACGGCGGCGATCCTGCGCGCCGTCCTGCGGGTGTTCTCCGACATCCGCTACGTCCGGGAGATCGGCGGCGCGGGCGGCCGCGACCACGCGCTGCTCTTCGAGGCGAAGGTCGGCGACCTGGAGCTCACCGGCTGCGACTTCCTCCGGCTGAACGACAACGGCCTGATCGAGGACCTGACGGTCATGGTCCGGCCGCTGTCGGCCGCCAACGCCCTCGCGGCGGCGATGGCCGCGGAGTTCGAGCGGGTAGAGCGCGAGGCCGCCGCCGGCTGACCGCGGGCGCCCGGATAACCTGGTCCGGTGCGTTTCGGGGTGAACGTTCCTAACTTCGGGCCCGGCACCGACCCGGGCGTCCTCCGCCAGTGGGCGCGGACGGTCGAGGACCTCGGCTTCGACCTGCTGATGGTCTCCGACCACGTCGTCCTCACGCCGGACGTGAGGGCCCAGTACCCGCCGCCGTTCTACGAGCCGTTCACGACGCTGTCGTGGCTGGCGGGCGTCACCGAACGGGTGCGGCTCGGCACCACGGTGCTGATCGTCCCGTACCGGCATCCGCTGGTCACCGCCCGGATGGCCGCCAATCTCAACGACCTCAGCGGCGGGCGGCTCGTCCTCGGCGCCGGCGTCGGCTGGGCGCGCGAGGAGTTCGCGGCGCTCGGCGTCCCCTACGAGCGCCGCGGCGCGCTGACGGACGAGCACCTGACCGCGATCCGTGCCGCCTGGCGGGACGCCGACGACTACCGCGCCGGGGAGATCCCGATCTGGGTCGGCGGCAACAGCGACGCCGCGCTCCGCCGCGCCGTGCGCCTCGGCGACGCGTGGCACCCGCTGCACCCGGCGCTCCCCTGGCTCGGCGACGCCGTCGAACGCCTCAGGGCCATCGCCGGCGATCACGGCCGCCCGGTTCCCGAGCTGCAGCCGCGCATCGTCCTGAGCCTGACGCCGTCGCCGGTCACCGGCCCGGAGCGGCGCGCCGGCGAGGGCACCCTCGACCAGGTGGCCGACGACCTGGAGCGGCTCCGGCTGCTCGGCGCCGACACCGTCGTCCTCGATCCGTTCGGCGGCGACCCGGCCGAGACCCTGCGTCCCGGCGACGCCTGGGACGCCCTCGCCGCCGTCGCCGCGCGGGTCCCGGTTAACGCGCGGTGAAGATGTTTCGCGCATCGGACGTAGTGATCGGTTTCCCTTAGTAGGCTCGCCGCGGGCAGTCGCAGGTCAGGAGAGGAACCGGATCATTGAGCGTGATCAACGTCGGGCAGGCCATCGTCCTCGGGATCGTGGAGGGCCTGACCGAGTTCCTCCCGGTGTCCTCGACCGGTCATCTGAAGATCGCCGAGGGGCTGATGGGCATCCCGGTCGAGGACCGCGCCGTGATCGGGTTCACCGCCGTCATCCAGTCCGGGGCGATCGCGGCCGTCCTCGTGTTCTTCTTCACCGACATCCTCCGCATCGCCAAGGCGTGGGGGCGCGGCATCGTCAAGCCGTCCGAGCGGTACCACCACGACTACAAGTTCGGCTGGTGGGTGATCTTCGCGACGCTGCCCGTCGTGGCCGTCGGCGTCGCCGCGGACGACCTCATCCACGGCCCGCTCGCGTCGCTGTGGGTGGTCGCCGGGTCGCTGATCGGCGGCAGCGTCGTGATGTGGCTCGCCGACCGGTACGGCAAGCACAAGCGCGGCGAGGACGACACGTCCTTCACCGACGCGATGCTGATCGGCTCGTCGCAGATCCTCGCGATGCTGTTCCCGGGCTTCTCCCGGTCCGGCGCGACCATGTCGACCGGGCTGCTCCTCGGCCTCGACCGGGTCGCCGCGACACGGCTGTCGTTCTTCATGGGCATCCCCGCGCTGACCGGCGCCGGGATCTACGAGCTGCCCGGCGCGGTGGGCACGGGGGCGGGCACGCTGCCGCTGGTCGTCGGCACCGCCGTGTCGTTCATCGTGGCGTACGCGTCCATCGCCTGGCTGCTCCGGTTCGTGCAGCGGCACACCTTCACGTCGTTCGTCGTCTACCGGGTCGCGATCGGCCTGCTCCTGTTCGCCCTCCTCGGCGCGGGAACGCTGGACGCCTGAGCCCCGCATGGCAGACGCCACGAGGGGCATCGCGGCGCGATGCCCCTCGGGCCGGACGCCCCTCGGGGCCGTCCGCCGCTCAGCCGCCCGCGTGGGCCTTCTTCAGTTTGGCGATGTCGAGCTTGCCGACGGTCGAGAGCATCTCCTGGGAGGCGCGCTTCGCCTTCTCCGGGTCGGGGTCGCTCATCAGCTCGTACAGCACGGTCGGGATGACCTGCCAGGACAGGCCGAACTTGTCCTTCAGCCAGCCGCAGTAGGACTCCTCGCCGCCCTCGGTGAGCCGGTCCCAGTAGTAGTCGACCTCGGCCTGGTCGTCGCAGGGGATCTGGAACGAGACCGACTCGTTGAACTTGAACTCGGGGCCGCCGTTGAGGCCGACGAACTTCTGCCCGTTCAGCTCGAACTCGATCGTCATCACGGATCCCGGCTCGCCCCGGCCGCCCTCGCCGACGCGCTGGACGTCGCCGAGCCTGGAGTTCTTGAAGATGGAGACGTAATGGTTCGCCGCCTCCTCGGCCTGCCCGTCGAACCACAAGCACGTCGTCAGCTTCTCGTCGCCCATCGGTACCTCCCTGTATCGGATCGTTCTCAGCAATGCAGACCAGGCGCGTCCCGGAAACTCATCGGCCGGCGGACGCTGAACCCGGGCGGACGCTGAACCCGGACGGCAGCGGGGCCGTACCCCTGGGGCGACCCACCCGACACCGGACGCCGCCCTGGGCCGCGGCGGGCGTCCCCGCCGCGCGAGGAGCACATCCGTGTCATCGGACGCGATCGATCCGGGAGTCCTGCGCCGGAACGCGCACAGCCCGTCCTTCTTCGCCCTCCAGCGCGCCTCGTCCGGGCGGCGGGACCTGGTCGACTTCTGCATCCCGTGCAATCCCTACTTCCCGACGCCCGGGATGTTCTCCCAGCTCGCGGGCGCGATGGAGCAGATCCTGAAGTACTACCCGAGCGACGCCGACACGATCGCCGCCGAGCTGTGCGACACGCTCGGGCACAACCCGCAGACGGTGGTGATGGGCAACGGGTCGACGGAGCTGATCACCTGGATCGACCATCTGCTGGTCCGGGAGAGCCTCGCCACGCCGATCCCGACGTTCGGGCGGTGGACGGACCAGCCGCTGGAGACCGGCAAGCGCGTCGACATGTTCCAGCTCCACGAGATGCGCGGGTTCGAGCTCGACGTGGACGCGTTCGTCCACTTCATCCGGATGCGCGGCTCACGGGTCGCCGTCGTCTGCAACCCGAACAACCCCGACGGCGGCTACGTCCCGCGGCGCGAGGTCGCCCGGCTGCTGGACCTCCTCATCGACCTGGACCTCGTCGTGGTGGACGAGTCGTTCCTCGACTTCGTGGACGCCGAGCCGCACACCAGCGTCGCCGACGAGGCCCGGATCCGCCCCAACGTGATCGTCCTGAAGAGCCTCGGGAAGAACTTCGGGCTGCACGGCGTCCGGTTCGGCTACATGGTCGCGAACCCGGCGCTGGCGCGGACGGTCCGGTCGGCGCTGCCGAAATGGAACCTGAACTCCTTCGCGGAGGTCGTGGTGTTCCTCCTGCGCGAGCACGCCGCCGAATACCGGGAGAGCCTGCGGCTGCTGGTCCGCGACCGGCTGCTGATGTCGCAGCAGCTCGCGGGCCTGCCGGGGCTGAAGGTGTTCCCGTCCCAGGGCAACTTCGTCCTGGTGAAGCTGCCGGACGGCAAGGACGGCGTCGCGCTGCGCGACCATCTGATGGGGCGCCACGGGGTGTTCGTCCGGGAGTGCGGCAACAAGCTGGGGTCGTCGAGCCAGTTCGTGCGGCTGGTCGTCCGGCCGCAGAAGGACGTGCGGCGGCTGCTGATCGGGCTCGGCTCCTTCCTTTACGGAACCGCGTCCGAGGAGCCGCCCGACAACGTCGTCTCCCCCGGCCACGGCTGGGGCGAGGCCCCGGCGTCCGGCGCGGCGCCGGGCGGGGAGGCGGGCGCGACGGCGGCGAACCATTTCGCCGGGACGACGCCGCCGCACCGCGAGCCCGTCCCGCGCGAGCCCGTCCCGCGCGAGGACTTCCGGACCGCGATCTGAGGACCGCGGCCCGGCACGGCGGGGCGTCAGGTGTTCCGGCGGGCGTCAGGTGTTCCGGCGGGCGCGGGCCCGGCGCTTGCCCTCGTGCATGGCCTGGACGCGCGCGATCGGGATCGTGTGGCCCTCCGCGACCAGATCGTCGGGGAGCCGCTGCGGCGGCGGCATCAGCTCGCCCCACGGGTCGCGGTCGCCCAGCAGGCCGGCCGCGTTCCGGACGGTGAAGTCGCGCGGCGCGACGCCGTCGAGCTCGTCCCACGAGAGGGGGAACGAGACCGTCGCGCCGGGGCGGATGCGCGGGCTGTAGGCGGCGACGACGGTCGCCCCGGCGGCGCGGGTCGAGTCGAGGAACACCTTGCCAGCGCGGTCCTCCCGGATGAAGGCCGTCGTGGCGAGCGCGGGATCGAGGCGCTCGGCACGGGCGGCCAGGGCCCGGGTCGCGGCGGCGACGTCGTCCGCGGGCTGCCCGTCCAGCGGCACGAACACGTGCACGCCCTTCGCGCCGCTGGTCTTGACCGCGCCGCGCAGGCCGCAGTCGTCCATCGCGCGGCGCACCAGGTGGGCGGCCCGGACGACCGCGTCGAACCCGCCGCCCTCGGGCGGGTCGAGGTCGATGACGAGATGGGTCGGACGGTCCCACGCGTCCGCGAGGACGAGCGGCGGGTGGTACTCGACGGCGCGCTGGTTCGCGAACCACAGCAGCGTCCGGCGGTCGTCGCACAGCGCGTAGGAGACCTCGCGCTGGGACGTCTCCGCCCACACCGACACCGTCCTGACCCACGACGGCGTGTACTTCGGCGTGTTCTTCTGCATGAAGGGTTCCTGGCCGGGCCGCACGCGCTTGACCGACAGCGGCCGCCCGGCGAGCTGCGGGACGATGCGTCCGGCGACGGCGTCCAGGTAGTCGACCAGGTCGCGTTTGGTGGCGTCCGCCCCGTCGAACAGCGGCTGGTCGAGGTTCGTCAGCCGGACCCCGTCCCGTTCCTCTTCAGCGCTCACCCGCCCAGCTTCGCACGCCCGTCCGTCAAAACCACAGGGGCGCCGGAGGGTCTGGTCGAGTGCTCAGAGGGTCTGGTCGAGGGCGAGGTCGGCGGCGCGGCGCAGGGCGCGCAGGTCGGCGGCGCCGGCGTTCGGGGTCGAGCAGGCCGCCGAAGCGATGACGTTGCCCTTCCGCGCGTTGACCACGGCCCAGGAGTCCTTGGTGCGTCCGTCGCAGCTCTCTTCGCCCACTCCGGTGCGCGACGTGGGATCGCCGGTGCAGCCGAAGTCGGTGCCTCCGTTCAGGGCGTGGCGGGCCCATTCGACGCCGGTCTCCGGGTCGTCCGGCTTGTAGAGGTTGAGCTGGATCTGGAAGGTGTTCTTCGGTGGGAACCGGGCGGTCCCGAACGCGCACAAGCGCCATTCCCCGTACTGGTCCTTGTTTCCTTGCGGGATGCGCTTGCCGTTCGCGGCGCCCATGTCGGTCAGGACCTTCTTGCCGTCGCCGGAGTCGTACAGCGTGCAGGTGTCGGGGAGGGAGGTGGCGGTGACCTCTGTTTTCAGGAGCTGCCGTCCCACCAGGACGCCTCCGACCGCCACCGCCGCCACGACGGGCAACGCGATGGCCGGAACGAGCCACGGCCACACGCGCCGCTTGCGCGGCCAAGCCGCAGGAAGGGTCTGCGCCACCCGCGGTGCCGGTCCCGGCGGCGGGACAGGCGGCGGCACGAACGCCGGCACGGGCGTGAACGCGGCGTACTGGCCGGTCAGCCTGGCGACCAGCTCGGACGCGGCCGGACGGTGCGCCGGGTCCTTGGCCAGGCAGGAGCGGACGACGTCGCGCAGCCGCCCGTCCATGCCGGACAGATCGGGTTCCCCGCTCAGGATCTGGTGGAAGAGGGCCTGCATCCCGTCCCGCGCGAACGCCGGGCGCCCGGTCGCGGCGAACACCATCACCGCGCCCCACGCGAACACGTCGGCCGCCGCCGTGACGGGACGCCCCTCGATCTGCTCGGGCGCCATGTACGCGGGCGTCCCGATCGGCCCCTTCGTCAGCGACGACGTCATGTCCAGGGCGCGGGCGATCCCGAAGTCGATGATGCGCGGCCCGTCCGGTCCGAGCAGCACGTTGTGCGGTTTGAAGTCGCGGTGGACGATCCCGGCCGCGTGGACGGTCGCCAGCGCCGACGCCGTGTCGACGGCCAGCCGCTCCAGGGCCGCGCCCCGCCGCGGGCCCTCGGTCCGCACCGCGTCCTGGAGGGACGGCCCGTCCACGTACTCGCTGACGACGTAGGCGACGGTCTGGTCGAGCCGCACGTCGACGATCCGCACCGTGCAGGAGGGCGCGACCCGGCGGGCCGCCTCGACCTCCCGCTCCATCCGCCGCAGCGCGTCCCGGTCCAGTCCGCGCAGCACCTTGACCGCGACCCGCTCCCCGGCCGGGTCGCCGCCGAGGTACACCACCCCCTGCCCGCCTTCCCCGAGCCTGCCCATCAGCTCCCACGGGCCGACATGGCTGGGGTCGCCGGGCTCCAACGGCGTTGCGGACATCCGACTCCTTCACGGCGGGACGCTGGCGATCTCCCCTTTTACCGCATTCCGCACGGAGTGGGGCACGCTTGTACGGTGAACGCTCATGTGACGAGTCCCCTGTTCGTCGGGCGCGTCCGGGAATCGGCCGCGCTCGGCGACGCCTACCGCGCCGCGCGGGACGGGTCGCCGTCCGCGGTGCTGCTGGGCGGCGAGGCGGGCGTGGGGAAGACGCGGCTGGTCGGCGAGTTCGGGGCGCGGGCCAGGGCGGACGGGTCGCGGGTCCTCGTCGGCGGCTGCCTGGAGCTCGGCACCGAGGGGCTGCCGTTCGCGCCGTTCACGGCGGCGCTGCGCGGGCTCGTCCGGGAGATCGGCGTGGACGGGGTGCGGGACCTGCTCCCGCGGGGCGCGGGCGCGGAGCTCGGACGGCTGCTGCCCGACTTCGGCGAGGCCGACGCCGACACCTTCACCGGCGAGGCCAGGGCCCGGCTGTTCGAGCTGGTGCTGACGCTGCTGGAGCGGCTCGCCGCCGCCGCGCCGGTCGTGCTCGTCGTCGAGGACGCGCACTGGGCCGACACGTCCACCCGGGACCTGCTGACGTTCCTCGTCCGCAACCTGAGCGCGGGCGCCGCGCTGCTGGTCGTCACCACGTACCGGACGGACGAGCTGCACCGCACCCATCCGCTGCGGCCGCTGCTCAGCGAGCTGGAACGGGTGGAGCGGGTGCGGCGCGTCGAGGTCGCGCGGCTCGGCCGGGACGAGGTCGGCGAGCTGGTCCGCGGCGTCCTCGGCGACGCCGGGACCGTGCGGGTCGCGGCGGAGATCTTCGCGCGCAGCGACGGCAACCCGCTGTTCGCGGAGGCGCTACTCGGCTCGCGCGACGACCCGGAGCTGCCGGAGTCGCTGCGGGACCTGCTGCTCGGCGCCGTCCACCGGCTGCCGGAGGAGACCCAGGAGATCCTGCGCGTCGCGGCGGGCGGCGGCGCGCGGATCGAGCACGAGCTGCTCGCCGCGGTCGCCGGGGTGGACGAGCGGGCGCTGACCCGCGGGCTGCGCCCGGCCGTCGCGTCCAACACCCTGGTCGTGGACGGCGACGGGTACGCCTTCCGGCACGCGCTGATCCGCGAGGCCGTCCACGACGACCTGCTGCCCGGCGAGCGGACGCGGCTGCACGTCCGGTACGCGGAGGTGCTGGAGGCGCGTCCGGAGCTGATGCCGGCCCGGCAGCGGATGATCACGCTCGCGCACCACTGGCACGCGGCGCACGAGGCGGGCAGCGCGCTGGCCGCCGCGTGGCGGGCGGCCGGCGAGACGCACAAGGCGCTCGCCTACGCCGAGTCGCTGCGGATGGCGTCGCGCGTGCTGGACCTGTGGGACCGGGTGCCGGACGCGGCGGACCGCATCGGCGTCCCGCACGCCAAGGTCATCGAGAAGGCCGTCACGCTCGCCGACCTCGCCGGGGAGCCCGACTTCGGGATCAGGCTCGCCACCGCCGCCCTCGCGGACACCCGCGGCGGCGCCTCGCCCGCCGACCCCATGCGCACGGCCCGCCTGTACGAGCGGCGCGGCCTGATGGCGATGCGGCTCGGCCGGGACGAGGCGATCGACGATCTCCGCGAGGCGGCCCGGCTCGCGCCCGCCGACCCGCCGAGCCGGACCCGCGCCCGCGTCCTCGCGACGCTCGCCTACCAGACCCACGCGCTGCCCGGCATGCGGGACGAGGCGCTCGCCGCCGCCGAGGAGGCCCTGTCCGTCGCGCGGGCCGTGGGCGACGTCCCGGTGGAGATCCACCTGGACCTCTGGTTCGCGTGGGACGACCTGTTCCGCGGCGGCGGCGCGGAGGAGTTCCTCGCGCGCGTCGAGCGGGCGGCCGGCCGGGCCGAGGAGGCTCGCGCGTTCGAGCCGCTGCTGCGGGCGCTCACCAACCGGTCGGACATCCTGGAGATGGCCGGGCGGTCGGCGGAGGCCACCGAGGTCGCCGCGCTCGGCGTGGCGAAGGCGGACGAGTACGGCCTCGCCAGGACGACCGGGACGTTCCTCGCGTTCAACACCGCCGAGCCGCTGATCTCCCTCGGCCGCTGGGACGAGGCGCTCGCGGTCATCGACCGGGCCGTCGCGCAGGACCCGCCCGCGCTCATCCGGGGCAGCCTGAACTTCCTCGCCGGCGGCATCGCGGCGGACCGCGGCGACCTGGACGCGGCGGAGCGGGCGGCCAGGGCGGCCCGGCGGCGGATCCCGCACGGCGCCGCCCGCCGCGCCCAGGACCTGTTCCCCGTCTGCCGCCTCGACGCGCTGATCGCCCTCGGACGCGGCCGCCCCGCGGACGCCCTGGAGGCGCTCGGGCCCGTCCTCGACGATCGCGGCCTGCCGGACGAGTCCCGCTATGCCCTCCCGGGACTCGTCGTCGCGGCCACCGCCTGCGCCGACCTCGGCGACCCGGGCCCGCTCGCCGCCGTCCGGGCCCGTGCGGACGGGATCCGCGTGTACGGGCCCGTCCAGGAGGCGCACCGGCTGACGTTCCTCGCGGAGGCGGCCCGCGCCGAGGGCGTCCTCGACCCGGACGCGTGGGACGCGGCGGTGAAGGCGTGGGACGCGCTCGCCCGGCCGTATCCGCTCGCGCTGGCGCTGACCCGCGCGGCCGAGGCGTCCGCCGGCCACGACCGGGACGGCGCCGCCGCGCGGCTCCGGCGCGCCGCCGCCATCGCCGGTGATCTGGGGGCCGTCCCGCTCCGCGAGCGCGTCGACCTGCTGGCCCGCCGCGCCCGCGTCGACCTGGGCGGCGCGCCCGCGTCCCGGCCCGGTCTGGGCCTGACCCCGCGCGAGGCGGAGGTGCTGCGGCTGGTCGCCGAGGGCCGCAGCAACCGCGACATCGCCGAGGCCCTGTTCATCTCCGCCAAGACGGCGAGCGTGCACGTGTCCAACATCCTAGCGAAGCTAGGCGTCTCCACCCGCACGGAGGCGGCGGCCACGGCCCACCGCCTGCGCTTGTTCGACTAGCGCCTGGTCAGCGGGGTCGCCAGGGGGATTCCGGGGAGGTCGGACGGGGGTCGGCGGCCACCTGGAGGGCGTAGGTGGGGCGTTCGGCGGCGTCCAGCGGGCCGAGGTAGGCGTGACCCGTCAGATGGCACCAGGCGGGCAGGTCGATGGGGGCCGCCGGATCGATGGCGATCAGGTGGATGACGGTGCCGGGGGCCAGACCGGCGATGTGGCCGCGCAGCTCAAGGAGGAGCCGCACGCAGGAGCGGTCGCCGCCGTCGATCACGACTGGGTCCGAGCTCATTCCCTCTCTCCCGGTCCGGTTCTTCGCGAACCTAGCAGTGACTCGGGAGAAATTTGGAACTAAGGCACGATATAGCGGTCAGAGCAGTGCGGCGCGGGCGAGCGCGCCGGGTTCGGGTCCCGCCTGGGCGACGACGAGGCCGTCCGGGGTGCGGATGCTGGAGTGCCCGGCGGCCGGGTCGTAGCCGCCGCCGGCCCGTCCCGCGAAGCTCGCGAAGGCGACCCAGACGCCGTGGGCGGTCGCGGCGCGGTGGGCGCGCTCCTCCACGACGGCGGGATCGTCGTCGCACACTCCGGCGAGGTAGGCGTCGATGCCCAGGGCGGCGGTGTCGGCGAGGTGCTGCGGGACGCCCGTGTCCTTGCAGATGGCCAACCCGAAGCGCCTGCCGTCAACGGTGATGACGGCGGGTTCCTTGCCGGGCTGGAAGCGTTCGGCTTCGGCGTCGCCCAGGTTCATCTTCCGGTAGGCGACGGTGACGCCGTCGGCGTCGACGCGGAGCATCGCGATGTGCGAATCGACCGGGGCACCCGCCAGGGCGACGGCGCCCGACTCCGCGCAGGCGTCGACCAGGGGCGTCAGGCGCGGGTCGGCGGGTTCGATGTTCTCAGCGCCGAGTTCGTATCCACTCAGGGAAAGCTCAGGAAACAGGACCATCCTGGACCGTGCGGCGCGGATCGTTCGGGCGTGCACGGCGACGTTGGCCTCGACGTCGCCGGGCGTGCAGGGCGGCTGGGCCGCGGCCAGGGTCAGCGGCACGGGCGGCGGCACGGGCATGCGGGCCTCCAAAAGCGACAAATCAGGATCAATAAACGATGAACGGGATCGTCGGTGATATGGGTGATCGACGTCCTAGACTTGACCGCTTCTTTCAGGTTCCGTCCAGGTTCGGGGCTTACAGTCGCAGTGAGGTACCCCCCGCTGTCATCCAGGTGAGGAATTCGACTTTGGGGCGGACCATGGATCTCGGAGTGGCACGAGTGGAGATCACGGATACCTGCGGAACGCTGACGTTCCCGGACGAGGTGGACGTGAGCAACGGCGAGGCGATCCTCGAGCAGGCCATGCGACTCCTCGACTCCGGGACGCCGGCCCTGATCCTCGACCTGACCGGCTGCACGTTCTGCGACTCCAACGGGCTGAACGTGATCACGCGCTCGCAGGTGCGGGCCACCGAGCTCGGCGTGCCGATGTGGGTGGTGCTGCCGTCGCGCGGCATCGTCCGCCGGGTGTCGGACGTGGCGGGCCTGCAGCGCCGCGTCGCCATCGCACCGGACGTGACGACCGCCCGCGAGGCGCTGGCGGCGTCCGCGCACACCTGAGTGGCACGCTCCACCATGGCGTGGCCGCCCTCCTGAAGCCCGCCGTGCGGCGACAGGCGATCTCTTTGCATGATCTTGTGATGGCGCTGATGGCCGGGACTTGCGGACGGGGCATGGATGCCTAGGACCGACGGGCGCCGAAGATCGGGAGCGGGAGCGCACACATGCAGGTGAAGCTGGAGGCGGAGCTCGGCCGTATTCCGATCCTTGAGGTGTCGCCGGTGGTGGGGTGCGGCCGGTGGCCGGCCAAGGCGGTGGTGGGTGAGTCGGTCGTGGTGTCGGCGACGGTGTTCCGTGAGGGGCATGAGCGGTTGGGTGCGGCGGTGGTGTTGCGGACGCCGGAGGGCGAGGAGTTGCCGGGTGTGCGGATGAGCGAGATGGGCGAGGGTTTGGATCGTTGGTCTGCGGTGGTGACGCCGACGGAGATGGGGTCGTGGTCGTTTCGGGTGGAGGCGTGGGGTGATCCGATCGCGCATTGGTGGCATGACGCGCAGATCAAGGTGCCGCGGGGGCAGGACGTCGAACTCATGCTCGCCGAAGGCGCCGCACTGTTCACGCGCGCGGCCGAGGCCGTCCCCGGCAAGGACCGGCCGACCGTGGAGCGGCTCGCGAAACGTCTCGGGGACGAGACCGTCCCGGTCACCGACCGGCTGGACGCCGTGGACGACCCGGACGTCGAGGACATTCTGGTGCGTCATCCGTTGCGGGACCTGCTGACCCTCAGCGACTGGTACCCCCTCACCGTCCACCGCCAACGCGCCCTCTACGGAGCCTGGTACGAATTCTTCCCCCGCTCCGAAGGCGCCACCTTGGACCCCCTCGGACGCCGCGGCCCCACCTCCGGCACCCTGCGCACCGCCACCAAACGCCTCCCCGCCATCGCCGACATGGGCTTCGACGTCATCTACCTCCCACCCATCCACCCCATCGGCACCACCTTCAGAAAAGGCCCCAACAACACCCTCGACGCCGGCCCCTACGACCCAGGCTCCCCCTGGGCCATCGGCTCCCCCCACGGCGGCCACGACACCATCCACCCCGACCTGGGCACGCTGGACGACTTCGACGCCTTCATCGACCACGCCGCCTCCTGCGGCCTGGAAGTCGCCCTCGACCTGGCGCTGCAATGCTCCCCCGACCACCCCTGGGTGAGCCAGCATCCCGAATGGTTCACCACCCGCACCGACGGCACCATCGCCTACGCCGAAAACCCACCCAAGAAATACCAGGACATCTACCCCCTCAACTTCGACCACGACCCCGACGGCCTCTACGACGAGGTACGGCGCATCGTCCGGCACTGGATGAACCACGGCGTACGGATCTTCCGCGTCGACAACCCCCACACCAAACCCATCGCCTTCTGGGAACGCCTCCTCGCCGACATCGCCGCCACCGACCCCGACGTCCTCTTCCTCGCCGAAGCCTTCACCCGCCCCGCCCTCATGCACACCCTCGCCAAAATCGGATTCCACCAGTCCTACACCTACTTCACCTGGCGCAACTCCCCCCAAGACCTCCGCGACTACTTCACCGAACTCACCGGGCCCGCCGCCGACTACATGCGCCCCAACTGCTTCACCAACACCCCCGACATCCTGAACCAATACCTCCAGCACGGCGGCCGCCCCGCCTTTGAGATCCGCGCCATCCTCGCCGCGCTCCTCTCCCCCACCTGGGGGATCTACGCCGGTTACGAGTTGTGCGAGAACACCCCGGTGCGGCCCGGCAGCGAGGAATACCGCGACTCAGAGAAATACCAGTACCGCCCCCGCGACTGGGACACCGCAACCCGCACCGGCACCACCCTCGCCCCCCTCATCACCCGACTCAACACACTCCGCAACACCCACCCCGCCCTCCAACAACTCCGCAACACCCACTTCCACCACATCGACCAACCCGAACTCCTCGCCTTCTCCAAACGCCACCTCAACGACACCGTCCTGACCGTCATCAACCTCAACCCCCACCACCCCCGCGAAGCCACCCTCCACCTCGACCTACCCGCCCTCGGCCTCCCCAACGACCCCGAACTGGCCTACACCGTCACCGACCAACTCGACGGCGCCACCTACACCTGGACCCAATCCAACTACGTCCGCCTCGACCCGCACACCAAGCCCGCACACATCCTGACGTTCGAGAACGCGGACGACGGACGTGTGCGGGCCGGTGAGAACCGCGACCCAAAGCGGACAAGGGCGGCGGCGACCCCGACAAGGAAGAAGAGGAAGGCCGCGAAGAGTCCGGGCAGCGGCAGCTGAGTCAGACGGGCTCGGCGGCGGGCAGGCGGTCCTGGATGGAGCGGCACCCGGTGAAGACCGAGCCGAGGCCCTCGCGGTCGATGACCTCGCGGAGCCTGGCGGGCAGCGCCGGCAGCGCGAGGCAGCCGCCGTCGGCGGCGACGCGCCAGCGGATGCCGAGCAGGATCGGCAGCGGGTCGCAGCGGACGCAGAGCCGGTCGTGCATACGCACCATGAGGTGGCGCAGGTTCCCCTCGACGAGCTTGGTGAGCGTCTCCCCGAGCCGCGGCACCGTGACCTCGTCCAGCATCCCGGACAGGTGGACGACGGTGTGGTCGCCGTCGCCGGCCGCCGTCGTGGTGATCATGAGTTCGGACGGGGCGGGCGGGTTCGGCGCGAGCCCGGCGTCGCCCGGGTGCAGGGCCCGGATGGCGTCCAGGACGTGCGTGGTGTCGACGTCTCCCGCGCCGCCGTCCGGGGCGGGCGCGGCCGTGGCGGACGCGATGTCCGGGAACACCGGGACGAGCTGCGCCAGGCCGGTGAGCTGCAGCGCCTGCCGCACGTGGGCGGACGGCCCGGGCACGACGGCCCGCAGCGCGCAGCCGAGCAGCTGCGCGCGCGTCTCGGCCCGGGCCAGCAGGACGAGCCCGGCCGCGTCCAGCAGCACCGCGTCACCGAAGTCGACGACGACTCCCCCGCGCGGACCGCCGGGACCGCCGGAGCCGCCGGAGCCGCCCGCGCCGTGACGCCGTCCTCGCGGCGGGGCCGCGGCGGCGGCGAGGGACAGCGCCTTGCTCACCCCTTCCCGGATCCCCGCGTAGTTCTGCCAGCTGATCTGCGCGGGCAGGCTCAGCACGATGAACCCTCGCCGGGTCTCGATGCTCAGGCCCGGCACGGTCGTGTCCTTCATGTGTCACATCCCGATCGGGGTTCTCGTGGCCGCGCGGGCGGGCCGGGGCGAAGCGGTGGCGGTGGCGGTGGCAGCGGTCAGGGCGGGAGCGTGGGAGCCGGGCGGACGCGATACGGGCCGCTCGTCCGGATGGCCGTCCGGATAGCGGCCGCCCCGGACGACGCCCGTCAGCCGGGACGCCGCGAGGCGTTCGATGATCCGCTCCTCGGGCCGCACCCCCAGATGGGCGCAGCAGCACCACAGGTCGTCCACGCAGCGGCGCACGTTCTCCGCCGGAACATCGGCGAAGCGAACGCGCAGCCGCGCCACGAGCTCATCGCGCGTCGGTACGACCGATGGCGACATCTCCCAGCGCTCCACTGTCCCTCCGATCGCTTGCGGACGGTCGTATTCCGTCCGAACTGAGCAGAACCCGCCGGTCAGGCGGGTTCTGAGCTTGGAGGCGACCTACCCGGGGCATGCGCCGGAAAAAGCGACGAACCTAAAAACACGGACATGACACAACCGTCGCGCGGCAAGTATTCGGGCCGCCCGCGGCGTGGGGCATGGCGCCCGCCGCGACGGGCCTCCCGGGCCCGTCGCCGACACGATGCTCACGGAGCGTACTGAATCTTTTACGGATGGTTGCCAGTCGTGAACGTCCTGGGCGCGGGCTGCGGGCATTGCTGATCTAGATGTCTCCAACACACCCGGGGTGGCCCATGCACGGACAGCCGAAGAACCTCACCTGCACCACGCCCGACCAGGTCACCGCGCCGGGGACGGAGACCGAGGCGCCGGGGACGGAGGCCGGGGCGCCGCAGACCGGGGCACGCGAGGGCGGTGCGCCTTCCGTGCGGCCCGTCCCGGACGGGTTCAACCCGGAGACGCCGCGCACGCCGCACTGGTTCAAGACGGCGGTGTTTTACGAGGTTTCAGTGCGCGGGTTCGCCGACTCCAACGGCGACGGATACGGAGACCTGCGGGGCCTGATCTCCAAACTCGACCACCTGCAATGGCTCGGCATCGACTGCCTCTGGCTGCTCCCGATCTACCAATCACCGCTCAAGGACGGCGGCTACGACATCGCCAGCTACACCCAGATCCTGCCGGACTTCGGGGAACTCGGGCACTTCGTGGAGTTGATCGAGCAGGCGCACGCCCGCGGGATCCGGGTCATCGCGGACCTGGTCATGAACCACACCTCCGACCAGCACCCCTGGTTCCAAGCCTCCCGCACCGACCCCGACGGCCCCTTCGGCGACTTCTACATGTGGCACGACACCGACACCAAATACCCCGACGCCCGCATCATCTTCATCGACACCGAAACCTCCAACTGGACCTACGACCCCACCCGCGGCCAGTACTACTGGCACCGCTTCTTCTCCCACCAACCCGACCT
>NZ_JBIRAY010000030.1:0-39126 GCF_044326405.1 Actinomadura sp. 1N219
GAAGGGGAAACACCCGGTCCCATCCCGAACCCGGAAGTTAAGCCCTTCAGCGCCGATGGTACTGCATGGGAGACTGTGTGGGAGAGTAGGACACCGCCGGACATTTATTACGGGGAAGGCCCCGCCGATTCATCGGCGGGGCCTTTCTCATTTCTGTGGTGGGTCAGTTTTCCATGAGGGCTTTCGCGTAGTGGGCGAGCGAACGGTTGTAGCGCGGAAGGTGGCGTGACAGCGCCCCGAGCGCGAGCGCTGCGGCTTCTCGGTCTCGCCCGAGATCGGTGAGCGCCAAGGCCAGGAACGCGGTGACGGCGTCGTCGAACTCGTCGGACACCGCCTCGCGTTCCGCGGCCAGCAACGCGACACTCTCCCCGGCCCGGCCCAGATTACGCAGAGTGCTGGCGAACTGGATCGCCGCCCGACGCCGCCGCGACCCCGCAAGACCAGCCGCGAACGCCTCTTGGTAGTGCGTCGCGGCCTCGGACTCATTGCCGATCGAGTCGTGCGCCGATGCCAGTTCGTAGTGGGCGATGGCGTCGCCGGCCGGACGCTCGCCGGTCAGTTTCCTGACCTTTGCGAGGAAGTCTTGGGGCTCGTGGTCGTCGAAGGTCGCCCACAGCTCGGCGATCCGTCGCTCCCAGTCCGGCTCGGTGTTGATCATTCGTCCAGGATACGGCGGCTGTGACGAGGTCCGGCCGTCGAGCCAGAGTTCAGTCGGCCTGCGAATGGTGGGGGTGGTGTTTTAGACGACCTCGTCGGGCGAATTGCGGAGGCGGGCTCTGGGGGGCGCGTGAAGTGTTTGGGTATCAGGCATACATGTGGGCCTGGGCAGAATGACAGGTGACCCTGCCGGTGTCACGGTTGGCGCGGTCGATGGGAGGGATCAGCGGGACCCGTTTCGAATGCGGAAGGGAGAGTTGGAGACGGTGGCGGCTGTGGTTTTCGCGGAAGTCTTCGTCCGGTGAGGCTGCGTGTGAGGCGGTCTTGAGCGGGTTGGACGCGTTCCCAAGTAGGCGCCTGTTTCCTGGACTGCGCGCGTCGTCCGGCGGGCCGAGGATGCGTCCCATTTCGCCGGGCGTGAGAGGCATGGTGAGGCGCTCGTGAATTCGGCCGGTTCGCGGGATGCGAGAAAGGGCCGAGCGGTAGCGGGCGATCCGGGCGGGATGGCGTGGGTGTCGGTGCGCTGGGACGTCTCCTGTTCTCGGAGGGTGCGTGAGCATTCCGCATTACCGGTGACGAGGGACGCCGAATGCCCTTAGGGGGAGCGTCAGGTGGGCGATGGGGTGGTGGGCCATCGTCGGAGGACGATGAGGCCAGTGGATCGTCGGGTGTGTGTTCGGCTGGCGGGACGTTCTGGCGCGGGGACGGGAAGCAGTCGGCGGGCCTTACGGACGTGTCGGTGCCGTCGACCTGCAAGATCGTCGTTGTGTGGGGGGCGCGATGTCTGTGCGCTGTGCGATGGGAGAGAATTTGGACCGTTCGACATGGGTCGAACCCGCGGCCGCGCCGGTGCCAACCCACACATCTGCACCGGCGCGGCCGCGGTATTTGGAACGTTCAGATGGTCGTGTGATGGGGCTCGGATTTCGTCCGTCCGGAGGCTGTGTCGGTCGCTGGTGCGGTGCGTCCGGCCAGGGCGAACAAGGCCAGGGCGACGATGGCGCAGGTTCCGGCCGCGACGGGGAGCGTCCCGGTGCCGAATGTCCCGAGGAGCCAGCCGCCGAGGCCCGCGCCCAGGGAGGCGCCGAGGTAGACGGCACTGCTGACTAGCGCCAGCGCCTGAGGGCCCGCCTGGGATCCGGCGAAGGCCAGGGCGCGCGCCTGGACCGGTGGCGGCACCGCCCAGGCGGCCGCCGACCACACGACGAGGGGCAGGACGACCAGCGCCACGTGCGCCGGACGCAGCGTCCAGGACAACGCCAAACCCGTCATGGCCGCGGTGAAGACGGCGATGGCCACGGCGAACGTCCGCGCCGGGCCGATGCGGTCGACCAGGGTGCCGCTGAGACGTGCGCCTGCGATGCCGGCGGCGCCGGCGAGCAGGAGGAGCCAGCCGAGTCCGGTCGAGTCCACGCCCGCCACGTCCGCGAGGAACGGGCCCAGGTAGGTCTGGAACAGCAGGTTGCCCAGGACGGCGATGATGGCGGCCAGCAGTACGAACACCAGGGCGGGGTGTGCGAGTGGGCGGAGGCGTTCCGCCATCCCGGCGGCGGGCGGAGGGGCGACGTCGGGCAGTGCGATGAGCAGGAAGGCCAGGGCGGCGACGCCGAGGAGGCCGTTCGACACGAAGGTCGCCTGCCAGCCCAACGCCGCGCCGATCCACGTCCCGGCCGGTACGCCGGCGACGACCGCGCCGGTCAGCCCCGCCATCACGGTGGCCAGGTCGCGGCCCTGGCGTCCGGGCGGGGCGAGTGCGGCGGTGACCGCGAACACCGTCGGGAGGACGACGGCGGCGGCGAGCGCGGCCAGCACCCGCAGCGTCATCAGCGCCGGATACGACGTGGCGAGCGGGACGGCGAGGTTCGCCGCGCAGAAGAGCAGCATCCCGCCGGCGAGCAGGCGGCGCCGCGGCCAGGACGCGGTGGCCACCGCCGCGATCGGCGCGACGACGGCGCAGATGACGGAGAAGACGGTCACGAGCTGTCCGGCGGCGGCCTCGGTGACGGAGAGGCCGCGCGCGATCGACGGGAGGACGCCGATGATCACGAAGTCGTCCGTCTGGAGGGTGAAGGCGGTCAGGGCAAGCGCGGCGAGCCGGAGCCCGCCGCCCATGTGGCGTCGGAAGAGCGGCATGCCCATTAAGGTAACACTCGTTTCCCTATAGGATGGACGTCCCCGGGACGAAGGAGACCCATCCGTGGCCAGGCCGCGCGACCCGCATCGCCGTACCGAGATCCTCGACGCGGTCCTCGACCACCTCGCCGAGCAGGGGATGTCCGGGCTGTCGATGCGTCCCATCGCCCAGGCGCTCGGGCAGAGCACGCGCGTCCTCACCCATCACTTCGCGGACAAGGACGACCTTCTCGCCGCGCTGCTGCAACGCCTGGACGACGTCCAGCACGAGCAGCTTCGCGCCACCGAGGGCTGGGACGACACGGGACGGGGGATCGGCGCCGTCGTCCGCGACTCCTGGCGCCGCCATCTCGCGCCCGAGAACGTCGCCCATACCCGGCTCATCCGCGAGATCGAGGGGCTGGCGGCGGCCGGGCGTCTCGGCGACCGGGTTCCGAAGTTTCTGACGGAACGGGCCGAGTTCGTCGCTCGTGCGCTGATCGCCCGCGGCCTCGACCCCGCGCAGGCTCGCGTCAAGGCGACCTATCTGAACAGCGCCTATTCGGGGCTGCAGACCGACATCCTCACCACGGGCGACCGGGAACGCGTCGAAGCGGCGCTTGATGAATTGTGCGCCCTCGCCGATTCCTGGACGGAGGACGCCGCCCGGACGGTCTAGCGTCGGCGCTCCCCGGCGTGGGATTTGCGTTCCGTGGCCCTTCGCCGAGCTGCGTGAGATCGACGCGCGGATTGCGGCATGCTGTGATCATGCGACTTGTCGCGCTGCCGGCGCCTGTCCTCGCGGCGCTCTCGCGGGGCGACCTGGAGGGCGCCGGGTCTCTCCTGGGGCATGAGCTGCCCGGATACTTCGCCGGCCCCGAGTTGAGGCATGTCTGGTGGCTGCGTCTTGACCAGTTGACGTCCGACCCCGCCAGTGCACCGTGGTGCATTCATGTGGCGATGGCCGATGACGTGGCCGTCGGTCACGGCGGATTCCACGGGCGGCCGGACGAGACCGGCACCGTGGAGGTCGGGTATTCCGTGGATCCCATTCATCGGCGGCGCGGTCATGGGAAGGCGATACTCCGTGAACTGCTGCGACTGGCCCGTGAAGCGCCAGAGGTCGGCAAAGTGCGGGCGACCATAGATCGTGAGAACCTCGCTTCGCTCGCGACCATTGGCGGTTTCGGCTTTGTGTGTGTGGCTGAGCGGGTCCGCGACCTCGTCTTCGTGGCATCTGTGGACGAGGTCGATTAAGGGCAGCGGGGGAGGCGTCGGTCGGTCCAGGCGGTGTGGCGTTTGCGGAGGTCTTCGGCGGTCAGGTCCGTCCGGCCGAGGTCGTGGTAGTTGGGCAGCCAGGTTTCGACTGCGTGATGGGAGTTGGTCAGGGCGAACACGTCCCAGAGTGGGAGATCGGGGATGGGTTTGCCCGCTGCTTCCTGGTAGGCGTTTGTGAACGTCTCGGCTGTGTGCGGGCCGTGGAGCAGGACCAGGTCCAGGCGGCACCAGCTGACGTCGAAGCCCCGCGGTGCGCGGGATGCGCCCGACCAGTCGATGACGCCGGTGAGAGCCCCGTCGTCCCACAGGACGTTGCCTGACCAGAAGTCGTAGTGGGTGAGGACGTGCTCGGCCTCGGCGAGGCGGTGGCCGTGGGCCAGCAGCGCCTGGGCGCCGGGTGCGGTGGCCTCGTTGCGGGTGGGTGACGCGAGCGCGGCGGCCATTCCGTCGCGGAGGCCGGTCAGGGAAGTGAGCGGCATGCCGTGCAGGCGGGCGAGGACCCGGCCCAGCTGGACGGCCGCAGTGTCAGGGGCGACGGACGTGATGTCGGCGCGACCGGGGAGCCGGGTGATCAGGACGGCGGGCCCGCCGCACCGGTGGCCGTCCGGGTCGGCGCCGAGGAGCTGCGGGGCCCAGCCGTCCAGGCCGTCGAGGACGTCCAGCACGCGCGCCTCGTTCGCTGCGGCCGTGTCGCCGTGCGGGAAGCGGCGCAGTACCAGCTCCCGCCGGGTTTCTGTGGTCGTGAGGAGGTGTGTGGCGGCGTGCGTCCCGCCCGGGAGGCGGCGGACGACCTGTACGGGCTCACCGGCAGCCAGTGCGGCCCACGTGAGTGCTTCGGCGGACGGGTACGGCTCGACCATTGATGCGAACTCCCTCGTTCAGGGGACTCTCAGGCGGATCCCAGTCTCTGCTCGGTGCCTTCCCAGTGTGATTCAGCAACGTGGGTGCCGGTCTTCGTCGTCGGTTGGGAGGGGGCCGTATGGGAGGCCGCCCGCTGGTTCGGCTGATCGCATTGCCGGCTACCGCGTCGCTGGTTCTTTCTTCTTCGTGTTCGGGGACGTTCCTGCGGGCGGAGGAGCAGGAGGGAGGGGCGGCGAAGGAGCGGCCGAACATCGTCTTTGTGCTCACCGATGATCTTTCCGAAAACCTTGTGGAGTACATGCCGCGCGTTAAGGAGATGCGGCGGCAGGGGCTCACGTTCGGCAACTACTTCGTCACTGATTCGCTGTGCTGTCCGTCGCGGGCCACGACTCTCACCGGACGCTATCCGCACAACACGGGTGTCTTCACGAACCAGGGCGCGGACGGCGGATACCGGACGTTCAACGCACGGGGAAATCAGCGCAGCACCTTCGCCACGGCGCTTCGGAAAGCGGGGTATCGAACGGCGATGATGGGAAAATACCTCAACGGCTATCAGGCTAGTGACCCGGTGCCGCCGGGCTGGGACGAGTGGTATGTCGCCGGGAACGGGTACCAGGGGTTCGATTACACGTTGAACGAGAACGGTCGCGCCGTCCGATACGGAGACCGGCTGGCCGATTATATGACCGACGTGCTCGCGCGAAAGGGCGGGGACTTCATCACCCGGGCGGCCGGGGACGATCGGCCGTTCATGCTGGAGGTCTCGACGTTCGCGCCGCACGGGCCGTACACGCCGGCGCCGCGCGACGCCGGCAAGTTCCCCGGGCTCAAGGCTCCGCGTGGGCCGTCCTTCAATGAGGCGGACGTGTCGGATAAGGCGACGTGGCTGAAGGGTCATCCTCGTCTCAGGCCGGGGCAGATTGGCGGGATCGACAGGGCGTTCCGCAAGCGGGCGCAGTCCGTCCAGGCGGTGGACGCGCTGATCGGACGACTGCAGGCGGCTTTGAAGGCCACCGGAACCGACCGCGACACCTATCTCGTGTTCACGTCCGACAACGGGTTCCACATGGGCGAGCACCGGCTTGCGCACGGAAAGCAGACGGCGTTCGACACCGACATCAAGGTGCCGCTCGTCGTGACCGGGCCGGCCGTGCCCGCCGGGACGACCGATCATGCGCTGGCGCAGAACACCGATCTGTGCCCGACGTTCGAGGAACTCGGCGGAGTGTCCGTGCCCGCCGGAGTGGACGGCCGGTCGCTCGTTCC
This sequence comes from Actinomadura sp. 1N219, assembly GCF_044326405.1. Lineage (NCBI taxonomy): Bacteria > Bacillati > Actinomycetota > Actinomycetes > Streptosporangiales > Thermomonosporaceae > Actinomadura > Actinomadura sp. 1N219. The sequence goes on from NZ_JBIRAY010000030.1 coordinate 6,178, forward strand.
CGCCCTTACGGGAGAAAGGTCGGAGCCGCCTCGTAAGGCGGTGCTCGTCGAACATCACGGGCCGAACAACACGCCAGGCGATCCGGACCGGCAGAACCGGGTCGGCGGTAATCCGCCCAGCTATGAGGCCATTCGCACGGCGACTGAGTTGTACGTCGAATACGCGGGCGGGGAGACGGAGTATTACGATCTCGAACGAGATCCCAGCCAGCTTGACAATGCTGCGAACCGGCTTTCGCAACAGGATCGCGAGCGGTTGCAGGAGTTGCTGCGGCGTCTCCGGGATTGCCGGGGTGAGGAGTGCCGCACGTGAGATTCCGCCCGCGGCCACGGGTCCAGCGGGTGTCGCTTTCGTCCGGTTCGCTCCGAGTTTGCCGGGTGTCCGCTCAGGACGTCGTAGGCTGCTCTGATGGCTGAGAAGTTGTGGCAGATCGAGCCGTCCGGGCCGCTGCGCGGGGACGTCACCGTGCGGGGCGCCAAGAACGCGGTCAGCAAGCACATGGTCGCGGCCATGCTGGCAGACGGTCCGAGCACGATCGGCAACGCGCCGGACGTCGGCGAGGTCGGGATCACGGCGGGGATGCTGGAGCACGTCGGGATGGCCGTCGAGCGCTCCGGCGGCGACGTCGCCGTCGTGCCGGGGCCGGTGTCGGACCCGAGCGTCGGGAAGGCGTTCACCGGGCTGAACCGGATCCCGATCCTGATGCTGGGGCCGCTGCTGCACCGGGCGGGCGAGGCGTTCGTGCCGCTGGTCGGGGGCGACCCGATCGGGCGGCGGCCGGTCGACTTCCACGTGGAGGCGCTGCGGGCGTTCGGGGCCGAGGTGAGGATCGAGCCCGACGGGATCCACGCGCGGGCGTCGCGGCTGGTGGGGACGCGGATCGAGCTGCCGTATCCGAGCGTCGGCGCCACGGAGACGGTGCTGCTGGCGGCCGTCAGGGCCGAGGGCAAGACCGTCATCCGGAACGCGGCGACCGAGCCGGAGATCATCGAACTGGCGCTGTTCCTGCAGCGGATGGGGGCGCGGATCTCGTTCGCGCCCGACCGGCGGATCGTGGTCGAGGGCGTCGAGCGGCTGACCGGAGCGCAGACGCGGCTTGCGGGCGACCGGATCGAGGCGTTCTCCTACCTGGTCGCGGGCCTGGTCACCCGGGGCGAGGTGCGGGTGCACGGCTGCCCGCAGGACCGGCTCGTCACGGCGATCACGACGCTGACCAGGATGGGCGCGAAGTTCGAGATCACGGACGAGTGGATCATGGCGTCCGCGCCGGACGGGCTGAGCCCCGCCGCCGTCCAGACCGACACGCACCCCGGTTTCGCGACGGACTGGCAGACGCCCCTCATGGTCCTGTTCACCCAGGCGGACGGCATGTCGGTGCTGCATGAGACCGTCTACGAGAACCGGCTGGCGTACGTTCCCGCGCTGCAGAGCATGGGCGCCGAGATCGAGGTCTACGACACCTGCCTGGGTGGTCCCGCGTGCCGCTACCACGACACGGCGGCGCTCCATTCGGCCGTGGTGCGCGGGGTCAGCAAGCTCAGGGGCGGGGACGTGACCATGCCCGACATCCGGGCCGGGTTCTCGGCGGTGCTCGCGGCCGCGGTCGCGGAGGGCCCGTCCACGCTCCGGGGCGTGCACCACATCGAGCGCGGCTACCACCGGCCGGTGGAGCAATTCCGGGCGCTGGGCCTCGCCCTGCGCGCCGGCTAGGCGTCGCCCTGCGCGGCGGCTAGGCGTCGCCCTGCGCGGCGGCTAGGCGTCGCTCTGCGCGGCGGCTAGGCGTCGGCCGGGCGGCGGACGGTCACCGCCGGGTGCGGCCAGGTGAAGGTGAGCGCGCCGCCGATCGGGAGGTCGCGCCAGAGCGGGGCCAGCTCGTCCAGGCGGTTCAGGATCCGGTCGACGGTGGGGGCGTCCTCGGGCGGGATCGACTTGCCGTCGGCCCAGACGGGGGCGGTGGCGCCGGCGCGGCGGCGCCACGCGACGTCGCAGATGCCCGCGAAATATTCGGACGTGGCCATGTCGCCGCGGTCGGCCCTGCCCAGCGACGCTTCTCGCTTCTTCAGTTTGCGCTGCGCCCTGGCCCGCCGCCGCGGATCGCCCGGGGTCTCGGCCGTCTCGACGAAGCCGCCACCGCCGCCCGCCGCGGCGCGTCCGAAGACGCCGGACGACAGCCCGAGCTCGGCCTCGGTCAGGTAGTGGACGAGGTCGTGCGGGATGTTCTCGTCGAATCCGGGCGCGGGGTCCATCCGGCGCCGACGCCCGCCGGGCAGCGTGATCACCGTCGCGTAGCGGCGGTGACCCGTGCGTTCGAAGGCGACCTCCATGCCGCCAGGCTAGGCCGCGCCGTTCGTCCGGCGCATTCCGTTTTCCGGCCCGCCCGCTACGGTGGATGATCATCGGCGTGGAGGGACGATCGTTGGAGTTCGACCGGCACGACCCCTACCCCTTCTACACCCGCGCCAGGGAGGCGGACGGGCCGGTGTTCGTCCCCGAGCTGGACGCCTGGCTCGTCGTCCGGGACGCCGACGCGCGGGCGGTGCTGCGCGATCCGGAGACGTTCTCGTCGGCGAACGCGATGCGGCCGGACGTGGTGCCCGGCCCGGAGGCGGTGGCGGTGCTGCAGTCGGTTCCGGCGGGCAGGCCCGTCGTGCTCACCGCTGACGGCGACGAGCATCGGCGGGTGCGGGAGCCGCTGACGCGCGGGCTGTCGCCGAAACGCGTCGCGGCGGCCGTCCCGTTCATCACCGGACGGGCCGGGGAACTCGTCGCCTCGTTCGCCGCCGAGCGCCGGGTCGAGCTGATGGGACGGTACGCGCGCGTCCTGCCAGGCGAGGTGATCGGCCATCTGCTCGGCATCGACCCCGCCGACGTGCCCGCCCTGGTGGAGGGCAGCTACCGGGCCGATGACCTGGTGTTCCGCCCGATGAGCGCGGAGGAGCAGGTCGCGGCGGCAAACGACGTCGCGGGGATGAAACGGGTCCTGGACGCCCACGTGAAAGCCCGTGGCGAGCGCGACGGCGAGCACGGAGAAGACGATCTGTGCGGCGAGATGATCCGCGCGATCGAGCCGCACGGCACGCTCGTCTCCAACCTGCAGAACCTGCTGCTCGCCGGGCACCTCACGACCACGGCGCTCATCGGCACGGCCGTGCTGCACCTGCTGCGCCACCGGGAGCAGTGGGAATTGCTGTGCGCGCGGCCCGAGCTGATACCGGCCGCGGTGGAGGAGGCCGCCCGGTACGAACCGCCGATCCAGGGTTTCCGGCGGGTCACGACCCGTCCCGTCGTGCTGGCGGGAACCGAGCTGCCCGAAGGCGCCGAGGTCTTCGTCGCCTTCGGCGCGACCGGGCGCGACCCGGACGCCCACGACCGTCCCGACGCGTTCGACATCACCCGGGAGCCCGCGCGGCACCTGGCGTTCGGGCACGGCGCCCACGCCTGTCCCGGCGCGCAGCTCGCCCGCGAGCAGGTCCGGATCACGCTGGAGACGCTGACGACCGAACTGCCCGGCCTGCGGCTGGACGGGCCGGTGGAGATGCTGCCCAGCCTGATCCACCGCTCGCCCAAGGAGCTTTTCCTTACCTGGTGATGGCCGAAAGGTACAAGACGGACGAGGAAGCGGCGGCCACGCTGGAGTCATGGACCTGGACAATGCATCCGACTTCATGGCCACGCACGCGCGCATGCTCGACCGCCGCCGGTTCGAGCTGCTCACGGGGGCCGGTGACGGTGACCGCGATGCGCTGCTGGCCGCGCTGAACGCCTACCGGAACCCGGACGGCGGCTACGGACACGGCCTCGAACCCGACCTGCGGTCGCGGACGAGTCAGCCCGGCCCCGCGCTGCACGCGTTCGAGGTCTTCGCGGAACTCGCCCCGGACACGGCCCCGGAGGCGGCCGCGCTCTGCGACTGGCTGGAGTCCGTGGCGCTCCCGGACGGCGGCCTGCCGTTCGGGCTGCGCGTCCCCGATCCCGCGGGCAGTGCGCCGTTCTGGACGGGCGCCGACCCGGAGGCGTCCTCGCTGCAGATCACCGCGGTCGTCGCGGCCATGGCGCAGCGCGTCGCCGTCCATGACAAGGCGGTCGCCGCGCATCCTTGGCTCGACCGCGCCACGCGGTACTGCCTCGACACCGTCCGGGCTAAGGAGGAGGCCAAGGACGAGCTGCACGCGCTGGAGCTGGCGTTCACGATGTGGCTGGCGGACGCCGTCCGCGACACCGAGGTCATCGACCTGCTCGGGAAGCACATCCCGCCGAGCGGGCTCGTCCACGTCCAGGGCGGCCTGGCGGACGAGATGATGCGGCCGCTCGACTTCGCGCCCCACCCGGACCGTCTCGCCCGCGCGCTGTTCACCCCGGAGGTCGTGGCCGGCGAGCTGCGGCGGCTCGACGAGCGGCAGCAGGACGACGGCGGGTGGCGGGTCGACTTCGCCAGCTACTCTCCCGCCGCCGAGCTGGATTGGCGCGGGTACGCGACCGTCGGCGCCGTGGCGATCCTGACCCGCGAACCGATCTGACCGGCCAATCCGATTTTGACCCGCGAATCCGATCCGACGAGTGAAAGCGGACCGTCCGGACCGGCGATCGGATATGCATGAAGGGTGATCGATCCCTCCGCACCTTCGCCCAAGTACATGCAGCTCCGCGCCATCCTCCTCCACATGATCGAACAGGAGCGGCTGCCGGTGGACGCGCCCGTCCCGTCCGAGCGTGAGCTGTGCCGGCGGTTCGGGGTGTCGCGGATGACCGTCCGGCAGGCCGTCGACCTGCTCGTCGCCGAGGACCGGCTCCGCCGCATCCCCGGCAAGGGCATGTACGTGGCCCGTCCCAAGGTGCAGATGCCGAAGGAGCTGGTGTCCTTCACCCAGGACATGCGCGCCCGCGGGATGGAGCCCGCGTGCCGCGACCTCGACACCCGGACGATCACGGCGGACGCGCGCCTGGCCGGGTACTTCGGCGCCTCTCCCGGCGTCGCCGTGCACGTCCTGGAGCGGCTGCGGCTGGCGGACGGCGAGCCGATGGCGGTGGAGCGCTCGCACATCCCGGCGTCCCTCGCGCCGGACCTGTTCGAGCGCCGCGAGCCGGAGTCGTCGCTGTTCGCCGTGCTGGAACGCGAGTTCGGGATCTTCATGGACGCGGGGGAGCAGACGATCGAGGCGGGCCCCGCCGACGCGCGCCAGGCCGGGCTGCTGGGCATCAAGCCGGGCGGCACCGTGTTCTTCCTGCGGCAGCGGACGTTCAGCCGCGGGGTCTGCGCGGAGGTCGCGTTCGCCACGTACCGGGCCGACCGGTACCGCATCCACCTCGGGCTGGAGACCGCGCGCCACGCCGCCCCTTAGCCGAGCGCTCAGCCGGACACGTCCCGGCGGGACACGCCGCCCGCCGGTCGGAGGCGTCCGCCGAGGACCGCGTGCGATCCTTGAGACGCTGGTCACATCCATGCCGAGGGCGCCGGTGCACGTCCTCGGCCGACGGCAGCGGAGGCTCTCGGTGGACAACGGTCCGGGCTATACGGCGCTCACCCCGCTCGCGTTCCTCAACCGCTCCGCGGAGGTGTTCCCCGGCAAGACGGCCTACGCTTACGGGGACCGGCGCGCTACGTACGCGGAGTTCGCCGCCGAGACGACCCGGCTCGCGAACGCGCTGCGCGCGTCGGGGATCGCGCTCGGGGACCGTGTCGCGTACCTGGCGCCGAACGTCCCGGAGCTGCTGGTCGCGCATTTCGCCGTGCCGCTCGCCGGGGCGGTCCTCGTCGCGATCAACACGCGGCTTGCGCCGGACGAGATCCGCTACATCCTCGGTCATTCCGGCGCGAAGGCGCTGGTCGTGGACGCGGGCCTGCATCCGTCCGTGGCGCCTCTCGCGGGCGGGCTGCCGGAGGTCGTCACGGTCCCGGCGGCGGGCGCGGAACCCGATCCGGCGGTCGGCGGCATCACCTATGGCGAACTGCTGGCGCGCGGTTCGGACGACCCGCTGCCCTGGGACGTCGACGACGAGAACGCCGCCATCTCGATCAACTACACGTCCGGCACCACGGGACGCCCGAAGGGCGTCGTCTACACGCACCGCGGCGCGTACCTGAACGCGCTCGGCGAGGTCGTGCACTCGCGGCACACGCCCGCCAGCGTCTACCTGTGGACGCTGCCGATGTTCCACTGCAACGGCTGGTGCACGCCGTGGGCGCTCGTCGCGATCGGCGGGACGCAGGTGTGCCTGCGCGCCGTCGTCGCCGGGGAGGTGTGGCGGCTGATCGACACCGAGGGCGTCACGCATCTCAACGGCGCGCCGACCGTCCTGGTGACGATCGCGAATGCCCCGGAGGCGCACCCGCTGGACCGGCCGCTGACCGTGACGACGGCGGGCGCCCCGCCCAGCCCGACGATCATCGCGCAGATGGAGGGGCTCGGCGCGGACATCGTCCACGTGTACGGGCTGACCGAGACCTACGGGCCGTACTCGGTGTGCGAGCCGCAGCCCGGCTGGCCGGAGCTGGCCGGATCCGAGCGGGCGCGGCTGCTGGCCCGGCAGGGCGTCGGCATGGTCCAGACGGACGGCCTCCGCGTCGTCGACGACGACATGAACGACGTCCCGGCGGACGGCGAGACGCTCGGCGAGATCGTCATGCGCGGCAACAACGTCATGAAGGGCTACCACAGCGACGAGGAGGCCACCGCGAACGCGTTCCGGGGCGGCTGGTTCCACTCCGGCGACCTCGGCGTCCGCCACCCGGACGGGTACGTCGAGCTGCGCGACCGGTCCAAGGACATCATCATCTCCGGCGGCGAGAACATCTCCACGGTGGAGGTCGAGCGCGCGATCGACTCGCATCCCGCGGTGCTGGAGGTCGCCGTCGTCGCGGTCCCGGACGACAAGTGGGGCGAGCGTCCCAAGGCGTTCGTGGTGCTCCGCGACGGGCACGCCGCGACCGGCGCCGACCTGATCGAGCACGTCCGGACGAGCCTCGCGCGGTTCAAGGCGCCCGACGCGGTGGAGTTCGTGGCCGAGCTGCCGAAGACGTCCACCGGTAAGATCCAGAAGTTCCAGCTCCGCGAGAGGGAATGGGCGGGACGCGAGCGCCGGATCCTGTGAGGAGCGGCGGTTCCTGGGAAGTGTCCCAGGGCGGTGCCTCCTGAGCGAGGACCGTGCCCGCCGTCGATCCGAGAGGGGAGCGGGATGTCGCCCACCGGCGAGCAGACAGGGAACGTGCTGATCGTGGGGGCGGGCCCCACCGGGCTCCTCCTGGCGGGCGACCTGGCCGCGGCCGGGATCGGCTGCACCGTCCTGGAGCGGCGCGACGCGGAGACGAGCAACCTGACGCGGGCGTTCGCCGTCCACGCGCGGACGCTGGAGATGCTGGACGCGCGAGGCGTCGCGGACGACCTCGTCGCCACCGGCGAGCGCGTCGGCGCGGTGCGGCTGCTGGGCAGGACCAGCCTCGACCTGTCGCGGCTGCCGGGCCGGTTCCCGTTCCTGCTGGTCACGCCGCAGTACGAGACGGAACGCGTCCTGCGGGAACGGGCCGTCGCCGCGGGCGCGGAGATCGTGCACGGTGCCGAGGCCGTCGGGCTCCGCCAGGACGGGGCGGGCGTCGACGTCGACGTGCGGACCTCCGGCGGCGGGACGGAGACGCGCCGCGCGTCCTACGTCGTCGGGACGGACGGGGTCCGCAGCACCGTCCGGCGCGCGCTCGGGCTGCCGTTCCCCGGCCACGCGGCCGTCCGGTCGGTGATGCTCGCCGACGTCCGGCTGCGGGACGCGCCCCCCGACGCGCTGACCGTCGACTCGACCGGCGACGCGTTCGCGTTCCTGGCGCCGTTCGGGGACGGCTGGTACCGGGTGATCGCGTGGAACCGCCGGCACCAGGCGCCCGACTCCGAGCCCGTCGACATGGACGAGCTGCGCGAGGTCACGCGCCGCGTCCTCGGCACCGACCACGGCATGAGCGAGCCGCGCTGGACGTCCCGGTTCCACAGCGACGAGCGGCAGGTGCCGAAGTACCGGGTCGGCCGCGTGTTCCTCGCGGGCGACGCCGCGCACGTCCACTCCCCGGCGGGCGGGCAGGGCATGAACACCGGGATCCAGGACGCCGCGAACCTCGGCTGGAAGCTCGCCGCCGAGCTGCGGGGCTGGGCGCCGTCCTGGCTGCTCGACAGCTACCACGAGGAGCGGCATCCGGTCGGGCGGCTCGTCCTGCGCGGCAGCGGCGCGATCCTGCGCGGCGCGCTCGCCGAACCGCTGTGGCTGCGCCGGGCCCGGACCGCCGGCCTGTGGACGGCGACGCACGTCCGGCCGGTCGCGCGGCGGCTCGCGGGCGCCGTCTCCGGCATCGACATCGCCTACCCGGCGCCGCGCGGCTCCCACCGCCTCACCGGGCGGCGGGCGCCGGACGTCCCGCTGGCAAATGGCGATGGTCGGCTTTACGGGCTGCTCGGCGACGGGCTGTTCGTGCTGGTCGTCGGGGCGAACGACCCGGCGGTGACCTACCTGGCGACCAGACGGTGGGCCGGACGGGTGCACTGCGCGCTGGCGGGCGGGGCGACCCGGACGACGGCGCTGATCCGTCCGGACGGCTACATCGCGTGGGCGACGGACGAGACCGCGCCCGACCGGCGCGCCGCCGCGATCCGCGACGCGCTCAACCAGTGGTGCGGCCAGCCGTCGACAAAGGACGTGCATGAGCCGCATCCGGTCGAGAGCGTCCCCGGAGACGACGGGACCCCGAAGGAACGGGGGACCCGGCCGTGACCGCCGGGGGACCCGGCGTCGGTGGACAGGGCGTCGCCCGCAAGCTGATCGCCTCGCACCTGGTGAGCGGCGAGATGACGCCCGGCGCCGAGATCGGGATCCGCGTCGACCAGACCCTCACCCAGGACGCGACCGGCACGATGGTCATGCTGGAGCTGGAGGCCCTCGACCTCGACCGCGTCCGGACGGACGTGTCCGTCCAGTACGTCGACCACAACCTGCTGCAGGCCGATGAGCGGAACATGGCCGACCACATCTTCCTGCGGTCCGCGTGCCGCCGGTACGGGCTGTGGTACTCCAGGCCGGGCAACGGCGTGTCGCATCCGACGCACATGCAGCGGTTCGGCGTGCCCGGCGCCAGCATGGTCGGCTCCGACTCCCACACCTGCGCGGCCGGGTCGCTCGGCATGCTCGCGATCGGCGTGGGCGGGCTTGAGGTCGCGATGGCGATGGCCGGGGAGCCGCTGCACGTGACGATGCCGGAGATCTGGGGCGTCCGGCTGACGGGGGAGCTGCCGCCCTGGCTGAGCGCCAAGGACGTGATCCTGGAGATGCTGCGGCGGCACGGCGTGCGCGGCGGCGTCAACCGGATCATCGAGTACCACGGCCCGGGCCTGGCGTCGCTGACCGCGATGGACCGGCACGTCATCGCGAACATGGGCGCCGAGCTGGGCGCGACGACGACGGTGTTCCCGTCCGACGGGCGGGTGCTGGAGTTCCTGCGCGGCGAGGGGCGCGAGGACGACTTCACCGAGATCGTCGCCGACCCGGACGCGTCCTACGACGTCGCCGACGAGATCGACCTGTCGTCGCTGGAGCCGCTGATCGCGCGGCCCGGCTCGCCCGGCGACGTCGTCCCGGTGCGGGACGCGGCGGGGGAGGACGTCCACCAGGTGGTCGTCGGGTCGTCGGCGAACCCGGGGCTGCGGGACTTCGCGTCCGTCGCGGCGATCGTCAAGGGCCGCCAGGTGCATCCGGCGGTGTCGCTGGACGTCAACCCGACGTCCCGGCAGATCCTCCTCGACCTGACCCGGATGGGCGCGGCGGCCGACCTCCTCCAGGCGGGCGCCCGCATCCACCAGGCGGGCTGCCTCGGCTGCATCGGCATGGGGCAGGCCCCGGCCGTCGGACGCAACAGCCTGCGGACGTTCCCGCGCAACTTCCCCGGACGGTCCGGCACCGCGGACGACCTCGTCTGGCTCTGCTCCCCTGAGACGGCCGCGGCCGCCGCGCTCACCGGCCGCATCACCGACCCGCGCGACCTCGGCATGGACCTTGGCATGGATCCGCCCGAAGTCCGACTGCCGCGCAGGTCCAGCGTGAACCGGCAGATGCTCGAACCCCCGCCGCCCGTGGACGAGGCGCGCGGCGTCGCGCTGGAGAAGGCGCCGAGCATCGGCGTCCTGCCCGAGCTGGACCCGCTGCCGGACGAGCTGGAGGTCCCCGTCGTCATCAAGGTCGGCGACGACGTCTCGACCGACGAGATCCTCCAGGCGGGCGCGCGGGCCCTGCCGTTCCGCAGCGACATCGCCCGGCTCGCGGACTTCGCGTTCACCCGGCTCGACGAGGGCTATCCGGAGCGGGCGCGGGAGGCCGGGCCGCACGCCGTCGTCGGCGGCCGCAACTACGGCCAGGGGTCCTCGCGCGAGCACGCCGCGATCGCGCCCCGCCACCTCGGGCTCCGGCTCGTCCTCGCCCGCGGGTACGCGCGCATCCACTGGCAGAATCTCGTCAACTTCGGGATCCTGCCGCTCGAATTCGCCGACGACGCCGACTACGACCGCGTCGAGCAGGGGGACGTGCTGCGGGTCGAGAACGTCCGCGACGCGCTGAAGGCCGGGGCCGGGATCGACGTCCGCAACACCACCAGGGGCGAGACGTACCGGGCGCGCCACCGCCTGTCGCCGCGCCAGCGCGACCTCGTCGCCGCCGGCGGCCAGATCCCCCTCCTCCGGCGGCGCTCGGGCGGCTAGTACCCGGCTAGTACCGGGCTAGTACCGGCGTTCCTCGCGGCCGTAGCCGAGCTCCTCGGCGACGTCGGCGACGTTCTCGTACTCGCGCTTGGGCAGGGTCCGCAGCTCCTCGACCGCCGCGTCGGGCGCGCCGCCCTCGGCCGCGTGCCGGACCAGCTCGTTCGGACGCGCCGGGTAGCGGACGCCGCTGAGCATCCGGGCGAGCGCGCTGCGGCCCTCGACGTCCCGCGCGCTCATCCCGGGCGGGGAGCCCTCGCGCTCGCGGCCGGACGGCGCGGTCGGGTCGGCTGGATGGTCGTCGGAGAACGGCTCGGTCTCCTTGAACTCCTCGGCGCGCGTGGAGTGACCGCCGCTGATCATGCCGTGAGTCTCGCGGCCGATCTCCTCGTCCAGCTTCGGGCCGTGCTTGTCGCTCTTGTCAGGCATCCTTGGACCTCCTGACGCGGGAACGTTCCCGGGCGGGCGCGCCCAAACATGCGCCGCGCCGCGGCGGCGTCAGGACTGCGACAGGCGCACGCGGTGGCGTCAGGACTGCGACAGGCGCACGCGGCGGCGTCAGGACTGCGACAGGCGCATCATCCGCAGGACGCGCCGCGCCAGCGAGTCCGGCTCGTCCTCGGGCGGCGCCGCCCGCTCCGGCTCCTCCTCCGGCGCGGCGGGACGCGCGGGCGGCTCGGGCGCGTCGGCGGCGGCCAGCTCGTAGGTGACCGGCAGCGACCGCAGGCCGCGCATGAGCGGCGACGAGCGCCACGGGAGCTGATCGGCGGGCAGCGCGAGCCGCAGCGCGGAGAACCGCTCGAACAGCCGCTCCACCGCGATCGTGGTGACGGTGGTGGCGAGGTCGCGGCCGAGGCAGGCGTGCGGGCCCGCGCCCCACGCCAGGTGCGCGCGGGAGCTGTAGATCGAGTCGGGCGCGGACGTGCGGGTGAACGCCGGGTCCAGGTGGGCGGCGGCGGGCGACACCAGGACCGGGTCGCCGGCCGCGATCTGGAACCGGCCGACGCGCACGTCCGCCCGCGCCCACCGGAACGCCAGGTTGGCCATCGGCGGGTTGGCGGCCGAGGCCCGGTTGATCGCCTCCTGGATCATCCCGGCGGACACGCTGTCGCGGGCGCCGGTCTCGCCGATGAGGACCTCGGTGATGGTGTTGCAGATCAGCGTCCCGGTCACGTCGCCGACCAGCCCGGTCATCATCGCCATCTCGCGGGTCAGCTCGTCGGCGGTCAGGTCGGGCACGGCGGCGAGCATGTACGAGGGGAGGTCGGCGCCCGGGTTCTTCGTCCGCGCCTCGCAGACGCCCGCGACGCGGGCGGTCAGCCGGTCGGACGCCTCCTGCGCGTCCGGGCCGGCGTCCATCACCCGCCACAGGTCGATGATCAGCTCGTCGTCGCCGTCCGCGCCCTCGCCGAGCAGCCGCCCGATGACCATCAGCGGCAGCGGCCGCGCGTACTGGGCCGACAGGTCGGCCCAGCCGGTGCGGCCGCCGTTCTCTGCCAGCACGGTGATCAGCTCGTCGGCGTACCGCCGGACGTCGCGTTCGAGGGCCTTCGCCGCTGTCCTCGAACGGTCCTGGAACGGGCGCAGGCCCTCGCTCCAGGCGCCGCGGAGCCGGGTGGAGTTGGCGCCGTCGCGGAACCCCGAGTTGCCGGACTCGACGACGGGCCGCATCGGCCAGTCCGCCGGGACCGCGCCCTCCCGGTACGCGCGCCACGCGTCCACACGCCGGCTCCAGATCCCGCGCGTGTCGCGGAGGATGTCGAGCGTCTGCGAGTAGCCGATGACCAGCCACGCGGGGACGCCGAGCACGTCCACCGGGGCGACCGGGCCGTACTCCGCGCGGAGCCGCTCGTAGAAGACCGCGGGACGGGACTCGTAGTCGCGGTTCAGCAGCGGCTGGACGGCGAGCGCCTCCAGCGGCGGGTGCCCGGGCTCGGCCCGCGGTCTCTGCGAATCCACGGGGACACACCCTAGGAGAGATCGTTAGCCACTGGTCGGTTTATGGCGGAATCTACCGAGATGATCTTCTCGGCGTGTGCGGATGGCCACGTTCCGCTGGGTATGTGAGGCTAGGGGTGCCCCTAAAGAGCTGGAGGTCCGCATGAGCGACTCGTCAGGAGAACCCGAAGAAGGCGAGGACGACGTGAAGCGCAGGTTCCGGGAGGCCCTGGAACGCAAGCGCGGAGCGGCCGGCAAGAACGCCGGCGGGGCCGGGAGGGGCGGCTCGAAGGTGCGAGGCAAGCACGACCGTGCCGACCATCAGCGGCAGTTCCGCCGCAAGAGCGGCTGACCGGGAGACCGGAAGGCCCGTCCGACCATGACCCCCGCGCGGGAGGCGCGGGGGTCGGCCCGTCTCCGGCCGGTCTTCGGGCCCGGGGTCAGGTGTTGTACAGCTTCTTCGAGTAGTTGGCCTCGGCGTAGTACTCCTCGAGCTTCTCGACGGGCTCGTCGGTGCGCTGGACCTCCTTGACGATGCGGGCATGGGACGGCAGCGCGTCCGGCTCCCACGTCTCCGGCCGCCACAGCTTCGAGCGCATCAGCGCCTTCGCGCAATGGAAGAAGATCTGGTCGATCTCCACGACCAGGGCGAGCGCCGGGCGGTGCCCCTTGACGATCATGTCGTCGAAGAACGGGGCGTCCCGGACGAGCGTGGCCCGGCCGTTGATCCGCAGCGTCTCGCCGCGTCCCGGGATGAGGAAGAGCAGCCCGACGTGCGGGTTGGCGAGGATGTTCAGGAAGCCGTCCGCGCGGCGGTTGCCGGGACGGTCCGGCACGGCGATCGTCGTGTCGTCGATCACATGGACGAACCCGGGCGGGTCCCCCTTCGGGGAGACGTCGCAGTTCCCGTCGGCGTCGCTGGTCGCGATGAGGCAGAACGGGGACCCGGCGAGCCAGTCGCGGTCGCGCTCGTGCAGCGCGACGCGCTCCTTCTCGACCGCCACCCGCATCGGCGCGCCGAGCAGCTCGCGCAGCTCCTCCGCGGACGTGATCGCAGTGAACTCAGAGGCGACCGCCATCGCCGCTCCTTCCGGCCGGGGAGATCAGGAGAGCAGCCTAACTTTCCCGCCGTGCCCGTCTCCCGCCGGGCCGGTCGCGGCGAAATGAGGGCGGCCGCGCGATTGGCGGTTATTCAAGCGATATGGAGCAAAAGATTCATCAATCTTGACAGCTTTCTCGCCTTTTTCATCTAATGCAGAAGCCCGCGGCGCGGCAGCGCCGACCGCGATCCCCGCGGGCCCCGGGGGAGGCGGTTTCTGCCAGCTCGGCGACCCGGCGGAACGAGGGCATCGATGAGCGGACGCACGCGGGGCCGGCCGATGGTGATGTTCGCCGCCGCGGTCGCGGGCGTCCTGGCGCTGACCGGGATCGGCGCGTACGCGTTCGCCGAGATCGCCGGCTGCGCGGCCGAGGACCGCGTCACCCTCGACGTCGCGGCGGCGCCGGAGATCGTGCCCGCGCTGGCCGCCGCCGTCCGGCGGTTCGACGGCTCCACCGGCACGTGCGCGCGGGCCCGCCTGCGCCGCGCCGAGCCGTCCGCGGTGAGCACGCTGCTGTCCGGCCGCGGCGGCGGCGCCAGGCCGGACGTGTGGATCCCCGACTCGACCCTCTGGACGGCCTTCGCCCGCCCCGAGGACGTGCGGCCGTCGATCGCCAGTACCCCGATCGTCCTCGCGACGGCGGCCCCGGCCGAGCCCACCTGGAACCTGCTGCTCGGACCGGCCGCCGCCGCCGTCGGCGGGCGCCCGGAGTCCGCGGCCCGCGGCCCGCGCCCCCAGGTCCCCGACCCGGCCCGCAGCGCCGCCGGGCTGGCCGCCCTGCTGATGGCCGACCGCCTGGTCGCGGACGTCCCCGACGGCAGGGCGGTCTTCACCGGCCTCGTCCGCGCGATCAGGGAGACCGTCGCGCCGACCGTGGCGGAGGCGTTCGCCACCACGGGCGCGGCCAGGGACGGGGCGGTCGTCGTCGCGTCCGAGCAGTCGGTGTTCCGGCACAACCGCGCGGAGCCGGGCGTGCGCGCGTACGGCGCGGTCCCGAGGGAGGGCACGCTGTCGCTCGACCACCCGTTCGTGATCGTCACGCGGGACGGCGACCGGGTGAGCGCCGCGGAGAAGCTCGAACGCGAGCTGCGCGGCGAGCGGACCCGCGCCGACCTCAGCGGGCACGGGTTCGGCGTCCGGCCCGCCGAGCCGTCCTGGACGCCCAAGGCCGACGACGTCCAGCGCATCACGCAGGCCTACGCCCGGCTGTCGCTGCCGACCCGCCTGCTCGTCGTGTTCGACATCTCCGGCTCGATGGGGGAGGAGGTCTCGCCCGGCCTCAACCGGCTCCAGGCCACCGCGCAGGTCGGGCAGACCGGGCTGCAGCTGCTCGCCGACGACAGCGAACTCGGCGTCTGGGAGTTCTCCACCGACCTCCGCGGCGCCCAGGACTGGGCGGAACGCGTGCCGATCGGGTCGCTCGGCGCCCGCGTCGGGTCCGTCACGCAGCGGCAGCGCATCCTGAGCGACCTCGGCCGCCTGAAGGTGAAGGAGAGCGGCGACACCGCGCTGTACGAGACGCTGCTCGCGGCGTTCCGCGAGGTGAAGCTCACCTACAAGCCGGAGATGGTCAACACCGTCCTGGTGTTCACCGACGGCCGCAACGACCATCCGGGCGGGCCGAGCTTCGACCGGACCCTCGCCGACCTCCGCGCCGAGTACGACGCGACGCAGCCGGTCCAGGTCATCCTCCAGGGCTTCGGCGACGACGTGAACGTGGCGGAGCTGACGAAGCTCGCCGAGGCCACGCACGGGATCGTCCAGGTCGCACGGACGCCGGCGGAGAGCAAGCGGCTGCTGCTGGAGGCCATGTCCAGGCGCGTCTGCACACCCCACTGCTGACGGACCGGTCATCATCCGGGCGCGCCGGTGACCGCGCCGTGGCGTCCCCCCGTCAAGGCCACGACACGGCCACCGGGCCGCCGCGCCGGGCCGCCCGCCGAAGCGGGGACCCTGGGGAAGAACGCGGCGGTGCGTTGGTGCAGACTCGCGGACCGGCCGAAACTCATCGCTCCCAGCGCCCTTTATCCGGTTATCCGGGACGACTGATGGGGTCAGTCGTGGCGGGCGTCGCGGTCGGCGGCCCGGCGCGCGTCCCGGGCGGCCTGGCGGGCCTCGCGCGCCGCCTCCTCCGCGCGGGCGCGGTTCTGCTCGGCGCGCTCGGCCCGGCGGGACGCCGCGTCCCGCTCGGCGACGGCCCGTTCCAGCTCGCGGCGGAGCCGTCCCACCGCCGCGGACGCCTCCTCGACCTCCTGCTTCGCCGCGTCGGCCCGCTCCTCGCGCTCGGCCAGCTTCCGGTCGGCCTCCTCCGCCCGCTTGCGCAGCGACTCCGCCCTCCGGGCCCGCGCCGCGCTGGTCCGCGTGACGTTCGACGTCGCCGGCCTCGCCTTTTTCTTCTTCTCCTTCTCCGGCGCCTTCTCCTCGGGCTCCGGCTCTGCCCGCTCCTTGCCGTCCTCCGGGGCCATGGGGAAGCCCGCCGGGACGAAGCCGGTGTGGCTGCGCGGCTGCGCCAGGCGTCCCTCGCGCACATCGCCGGCGATGCCGGGGTCCACGGTGGCGGCCTGGAGCGTGTCCTCCACCTCCCGGCTCGCCTGCTCGCGCAGCGGATTGCCCGCCTCCGACGCCAGCTCGCCCGCCGTGCGCACGAGCGACCCGACCAGCCGGCCCCGGCGCTGCTCCAGGTCACCGAGCCCGCCGCCCGAGCCCCACGCCTCGCGCATCTCGGCGCCGACGTCCAGCAGCCGCCCCAGGTCGTCGGCGGCGGAGCGGGAGAGGAGGTTCACCGCCCACGCCGACAGCGTCGGGCGCCGCAGCGCCCCGATCCGCTTGGCGAGCGCCGCGTCGCCCGCCGCCTTCGCGTCCTGCGCCAGCCGCTTGCGCGTCTCGACGAAGTCGGCGGGCCGGACGCCGTAGAGCTCATCGGCCGCACTGGAGAAGTCCACGACTGATCTCTACCCGCCCGAGGCGGTGGCGAGCTATACTCGTCCACGAGTACTCGTGGACGAGGAGGGGAGATGGCCAAGCGGCGCAAGGTGGGCAACCTGCTCGGGCTCGCCGTGCTGTCGACGGTCTCCGCCAGGCCGATGCACCCGTACGAGATGGCGTCGCTGATGCGCGCCCGCGGCAAGGACCACGACATGGACATCAAGTGGGGCTCGCTCTACACCGTCGTGGGCAACCTGCAGAAGCACGGCTACCTCGCCGTGGAGGGAAGCGCCCGCGAAGGGGCGCGCCCGGAGCGGACCGTCTACCGCATCACCGACGAGGGACGGGACGAACTCGCCGACTGGGTCCGCGAGCTGATCGCGGTGCCCGAGCGGGAGCGTCCCAGGTTCGAGGCCGGCCTCTCCGTCCTCGGCGCGCTCGGGCCCGACGAGACGGCGCGCCTCCTGGCCGAGCGGCTCGCCGCGCTGGACCGCGAGATCGCGGACGCCCGCGCCGCGCTCGCGGCGGAGACCGAGGTCCCGCGCCTCTTCCTCATCGAGACCGAGTACGACCTCGCGATCAGGAGCGCGGAGGCCGGCTGGGTGCGCGGATTCCTCGCCGAGATCGAGGACGGCTCGCTGCCGGGCCTCGACCTGTGGCGGACGTTCCACGAGACCGGGCGCGTCCCGCCGGAGATCGCCGAGCTGGCGGAGAGAGGAGCCCCGCGGAGGTAGCGACGCAGAGGGAGCGACCGAGAGGCGGCCCGGCGGCGGTGCGGCAACACCGCCGCCGGGCCGGAGAACCCACCACCGAGAAACCCGCGCGGAGCGGGCCCTGGCGGCGAGCACGCGACACCAGCCTATCCAGGGGCCCTCCGCGAAGCATGCCGCGCGCAACGGAGGAGACCCATGGCGCACGCGATCGAGGCGGACGGCCTCGTGAAGACCTATCCCGGCGACGTCCGGGCCCTGGACGGGCTGTCCGTCACCGTCGGCCGGGGCGAGATCCTCGGCCTGCTCGGCCCGAACGGGGCCGGCAAGTCCACCACCGTCAAGATCCTCACCACGCTGATCCGGCCGGACGCGGGCGGCGCCGCCGTGGCCGGGCACGACGTGCTGCGCCGCCCCGACCGGGTGCGGCGCGACATCGGCGTCGTGTCCCAGAAGTCCGGCGCCGACCCGGAGGCGAGCGGCCGCGACAACCTCGTGCTGCAGGGCCGCCTCTACGGGCTCGGGGGAGCGGCCGCGCGGCGGCGGGCCGCCGAGCTGCTCGCCCGGTTCGGGCTGGAGGACGCGGCGTCCAGGCCGGTGAAGACCTACTCCGGCGGGATGCGGCGGCGGCTCGACGTCGCGCTCGGCCTCGTCCACCGGCCGCAGGTCCTGTTCCTGGACGAGCCCACCACCGGCCTCGACCCCGAGGCCCGCGCGTCGATGTGGGCCGAGATCGCCCGCCTCGCCGGCGACGACGCCCTCGCGATCCTGCTCACCACCCACTACCTGGACGAGGCCGACCGGCTCGCCCGGCGGCTGGCGATCGTCGACCGCGGCCGCGTCGTCGCCGAGGGGACGCCCGACGCGCTCAAGGGCGAACTCCGCGGCGACGCCGTCCACGTGGAATGGGCCGGCCCGCCGCCCGAACCGCAGGTGCGGGAGGCCCTTGGCCGCCTGCCCGGCGTCCGGGAGGTCGTCCTCGACGGACCGCGCCTCAGCGCCCGCGCCGACGACGGCGCGTCCGCCGTCCCGGCCGTCCTCGCCGCCCTCGACCAGGCCGGCGTCCCCGCCGCCGCGGTGACCGTCGCGCGCCCGTCCCTGGACGACGTCTACCTCCGCCACGCCGGCCGCCGCTTCGCCCAAGCCGACACCCCCGCCCACGCCGAAGCCTCCGCGGGAGCCGCCCGATGACCGCGCTGATGACCGGCACCTGGCGGATGTCCCGACCACGCCTCTCCGCACTGCGCCGCCGTTGCGCGGTCGGCGTGGGGCGCCGCTTCGCGCAGGCCGGTGCGACCGCTCACGCGGAGGCCGTCGAGGGAGGTGCTGTCCGATGACCGCGCTGGTGACCGGTACGTGGTGGATGACTCATCGGCGGCTGTCGGCGCTGCTGCGCAATCCCGCCGTGCTCGTGATGACGCTCGTCCAGCCGATGATCTGGCTGTTCCTGTTCGGAGAGTTGTTCAAGAAGGTCGTCGAGCTGCCCGGGTTCGGTGCGACGTCCTACCTGGACTACATCGTGCCCGGCGTCGTGGTCATGAACGCGGTGTCGCTGAACTCGTTCGCCGGGATGGCGACCATGGACGAGATCGACCGGGGCACGCTCGACCGCTTCCTCGTCACGCCCGTGCGGCGCAGCGCGATCGCGAACGCGGGCGTCATCGAGCAGGCGCTGAGCACCGCCTTCCAGTCGCTCGTGATCATCCTGCTGGGCTGGGCCGCCGGCGCGCACTACCCGGGCGGGCCGGGCGGCCTCGCCGTGCTCGTCGCGGCGTCCGTGCTGATCGGCGTCGTCCTCGCCGCGCTGTCGAACACGCTCGCCCTCCTCGTCCGCGACCGCAACACGATCATCGGCCTGAACGTGATGCTGCTGCTTCCGCTGACGTTCCTGTCGTCGGCGTTCATGGCCGAGAGCCTCATGCCGTCCTGGATCCGGCACGTGGCCGCCGCCAACCCGGTGAGCTGGGCCCTGGACGCCGGACGCGCCGCACTGGCCGAGGACCCCGACTGGGGGTCGGCCGCCGTCCACGGCGGCGCGCTCCTCGCCCTGGCCGTCGCGGCCGTGGGCCTGGCCGTCTTCTCGTTCAGGAGCTACCAGAAATCCCAGTGACCCACTGCCCGGCCGCCCGTCCCGGCGGCCGGGCGGGTCAGCGGGTGTCGAGGAAGCGGTCCAGGACGCGGGTGCCGAAGGCCAGGCCGTCCAGCGGGATGCGTTCGTCCACGCCGTGGAACATGCCGAGGTAGTCGAGGTCCGGGCCGAGGAGCAGCGGGGCGAAGCCGAAGCTCGCGATGCCGATGCGGTGGAACGCCTTGGCGTCGGTGCCGCCCCCCATCACGTACGGGACGGGGCGGGCGAGCGGGTCCTCGGCGCGGAGCGCGCCGGCGAGCGCCGCGAAGGTGGGGCCCGAGGAGTCCGCCGACGGGGCCTGGTCGTGGCTGATGAACGCGCGGGTGACCTTCGGCCCGAGGAGCCGGTCGATCGTGGCGAGGAACTCCTCGCCCGTGCCCGGCACGTAGCGCCCGTCCACCTCCGCGGACGCCGTCCCCGGCACGACGTTGACCTTGTAGCCGGCGTCGAGCCGGGTCGGGTTGGCCGAGTTGCGGATCGTCGCGGCGAACAGGCGGCCGACCCCGCCGAGGCGGGTGACCTCGTCGTCGAGGCGGTCGAAGTCGATGGACGTGCCGAGCGCGTCCGCAAGGCCGTCCAGCAGGGCGCGGACGCCCGGGGTCAGGCGGACGGGCCACTCGTACGAGGCGATCCGGGAGACCGCGTGCACGATCTCGGCCACCGCGTTGTCGGGGGCCGGCTTGGAGCCGTGGCCCGCGGTGCCGCGGGCCGTCAGCCGCATCCACGCGGTGCCGCGCTCGCCCGCCGCGATGGGGTAGATCCGCGTCGGGGCGCCCTCGACGAAGTCGCTCGCCGTGACGCTGTAGCCGCCGGACTCGCTGATCGCCTCCGCGCAGCCCTCGAAATAGTCGCGGTGCTCGCGCGCCACGTACCGGGAACCGTAGTCGCCGGTGCACTCCTCGTCGGCCAGGAACGCCAGCACCAGGTCGCCGCGGGTGCGCCGGCCCTCCCGCAGCCGCCGCCGGACGGTCGCGAGCGTCATCGCGAGGCTGCCCTTCATGTCGACCGCGCCGCGTCCCCACACGCAGCCGTCGCGCACCTCGCCCGAGAACGGCGGCACCGTCCATTCGGACGGGTCGGCGGGCACCACGTCGAGATGACCGTGGATCAGGAAGGCGGGGTGGGACGGGTCGGCGCCGGGGACGCGGGCCAGCACGCTCGCCCGGCCCGGCTCCGACTCGACGATCACCGGGTCGGCGCCGGCGTCGTCCAGCAGCGCGGCCACGTGCTCGGCGGCGGGACGCTCCGGGTGGGCCACGCCCTCGCCCCGGTTCGTGGTGTCGAAGCGGATGAGGTCGGCGCAGATCGTCGCCGCCTCGGCCGCCGCCCTGTCCGCCGCCGCCTTTTCGTCCGCGCCGGCCGGCTCGTCGCGCACCCCTGTCCCCATGACTCCCTTTCGTAACAAGGCTTTATTTTCCTTCGCCGCTGACCTGTGTCAATGAATGATCAAGAACGTCTCGATCCGGTTTCGACTCCGTCAGCGGCGTATCCAAACGGTCACCGTGAGTACGACGCTGCCACCAATCTAGGTGCGGCGGGCGTTGCGCGCCGCCGCGACGGAGCGACCGGCCGAGGAGGAGCATGACCAGTCAGAGGGGTGCCGCCAGGGGTGTCCGGCTGAAGGTCGCGGGGCTCGCCGCGGCGGCGCTGGCCGCGTCGCTCGGCCTGCCGGCCTGTGGCGGCGACGACGCCGGGGCGAGCGACGGCACGTTCACGGCGGGCCACTCCGAGCCCGACCACCTGGTGCCCGCCAACACGACGAGCAGCTACGCCTTCGACGTGATCAGTGAACTGTTCGACAATCTGATGACCCTCGACGGCGGCGGCAAGGCCGTTCCGCTGGCCGCCGAGTCCGTCGCGTCCGGCGACCAGAAGGTCTGGACGATCAAGGTGAAGCCGGGGCAGAAGTTCCACAACGGCGAGCCGGTGACCGCGCAGAGCTTCGCGGACGCGTGGAACCACGCCGCCTACGGTCC
This sequence comes from Actinomadura sp. 1N219, assembly GCF_044326405.1. Lineage (NCBI taxonomy): Bacteria > Bacillati > Actinomycetota > Actinomycetes > Streptosporangiales > Thermomonosporaceae > Actinomadura > Actinomadura sp. 1N219. The sequence goes on from NZ_JBIRAY010000030.1 coordinate 27,671, forward strand.
AAGCGGCATGACCACCAACGAGTACTTCTCGTCCATCAAGGGGTACAAGGAGCTGAACCCCGAGGACGAGAACGCCAAGCCGGAGGCCGAAACGCTGTCCGGCATCAAGGTGGTCGACCAGAACACCCTGAAAGTCACGCTGAACGACGCGTTCAGCCAGTTCCCGATGCTGCTCACCTATCCGGCGTACGCGCCGATGCCGAAGGCCGGGCTGAAAGACCTCAAGGCGTTCGACGACCATCCGATCGGCAACGGCCCGTACCAGATGGACGGGAACTGGGAACGCAACAAACAGATCAAACTCGTCGCGTTCCCCGGCTACACCGGCCCGCGCAAACCGAAGAACAAGGGCGTGACCTGGAAGAGCTATTCCAGCGCCGACACCGCCTACACCGACCTGCGGGCCGGACGGATCGACGTGCTGCAGACGATCCCGTCCGCCAAGGTCCCCGAGGCGAAGCGGCTGCTCGGCGACCGGTTCCTGCCCCGCAAGATGGGCACGATCGACTACCTCGGGTTCCCGCTGTGGGACAAGCGGTTCGCCAGCGCCGACCTGCGCAAGGCGATCTCGATGGCCATCGACCGGCAGGGCGTCAACAAGGCCGTCTACAACGGCGACTACATTCCCGCCGACTCGCTGCTCCCGGCCATCATCGAAGGCCACCGGCCGAACGCGTGCGGCGAGCCGTGCACCTACAACCCGACCAAGGCCAGGCAATTGTTCACCAAGGCGGGCGGGTTCAAGGGGACGCTGGAGCTGTATTTCTCCAATGCGCAGCCGACCTACGCCCAGTGGATGCGGATCGTGGCGAACTCCCTGCGCGACAACTTCGGCATCAAGGACATCGAGTTCCGGCAGGTTCCCGCGTCCGACTACTTCTCCATGCTGGAGGAGCGCGAGGAGAAGGGCCCGTACCGGCAGAACTGGGAGGCCGACTACCCGAGCGCCCAGAACTACCTGGAGAACATGTGGACCTCCGCCAACAACCGGATGGGCTGGACGAGCAAGGAGTTCGACGACCTGATCGCCAAGGCCAACCGGACGGCCGACCAGCGGCAGGCGATCGCGTTCTACAACCAGGCGGAGGACATCGCGATCCGCGAGATGCCGATGATCCCGCTGTGGACGTGGGCGGGCCAGGGCGGCCGCTCGCAGAACGTCGACGACGTCACGATCACCCCGTACTCGACGGGCCTGGTCGCCACCGAAGTGACGGTGAAGTAGCCGGCGATGTGGCACTTCGCCGTCCGGCGGCTCCTGCAGGCGGTCCCGGCCTTCGTCGGCACCACGCTGCTGATCTACGCGATGGTGTTCGCGCTGCCCGGAGACCCGATCCAGGCGCTCGCGGGGGACAAGCCCGTCCCGGAGAACGTCCTGCAGACGCTCCGGGACAGGTACAACCTGAACGACCCGCTGCTCGTGCAGTACGCGAAGTACATGTGGGGTCTCGTCCAGGGCGACCTCGGCGAGAACTACACCGGCCAGAGCGTGTCGGAGATGCTCAGCGGGCGCTGGACGGTGACCGCGCAGCTCGCGATCACCGCCTGGATCTTCGAGCTGCTGATCGGGATCGCGCTCGGGGTGTGGGCGGGCCTGCGGCGCGGGAGGCTCGCCGACACCCTCGTCCTCGGCGGGACGACGCTGGTGATCGCGGTGCCGGTGTTCGTCGTCGGCTACGTTGCGCAGATCCTGTTCGGCCTGCACTGGCAGATCTTCCCGACCGCCGGGACGGACGACGGGTGGCCGATGAGCTACCTGCTGCCCGGCATCGTCCTCGGGTCGCTCGGCCTGTCGTACGTGGCGCGGCTGACCCGGACGAGCCTCGCCGAGAACCTGCGCGCCGACTACGTCCGCACCGCCCACGCCAAGGGACTGTCCCGGACGCGGGTCGTCGGCCGGCACGCGCTGCGCAACTCGCTGATCCCCGTGGTGACCTACCTCGGCGTCGACTTCGGGAACCTGATGGGCGGCGCGATCGTGACCGAGGGAATCTTCAACCTGCCCGGCATCGGGCAGCAGGTGTTCCAGTCGATCCAGCTCAAGGAGGGGCCCGTCGTGGTCGGCGCCGTCACCGTGCTGGTGCTGATCTTCCTGCTGGTCAACCTGGTCGTGGACCTGCTGTACGGGATCCTCGACCCGCGGATCCGGTATGACTGAGAACGCGGCGGTGGCCGCCGCCGGCGGGGAGATCGGCCGGGCCTCGCTGTGGGACGACGCGTGGCGCGACCTGCGGCGGCGCTGGATCTTCTGGGGGTCGGCGGCGATCCTCGCCGTGGTCGCGGTGATGGCCGCGCTGCCGGGGCTGTTCACCGGCACGGCGGCCAACGCGGGCTGCGACCCGAACATGTCCAGGCTCGGCCCGTCCGGCGACCACTGGTTCGGCACCGACCTCGCGGGCTGCGACTACTACGCGCACGTCGTCCACGGCGCCCGCCCGACGCTGCTGATCGGCGTCGCCGTCACGCTGTTCGCGCTGCTCATCGCGGTGCTGTTCGGGATGCTCGCCGGCTACTACGGCGGCCTCGTCGACGCCCTCATCGCGCGGCTCACCGACGTGTTCTTCGGGCTGCCGTTCGTGCTCGGCGCCACGGTCATCCTCGTCGCGTTCCCCGGGCACGGGGTGTGGGCGATGACGCTGGTCCTCGTCCTGCTCGGCTGGACGACGATGATCCGCATCATGCGGGGGCAGGTCATCTCCGTCCGCGACGCCGACTACGTGCAGGCGGCGCGGCTGCTCGGCGCGTCCGACCGGCGGATCATGGGGCGGCACATCCTGCCGAACGCGATCGCCCCGGTGATCGTGGTCGCCACCCTCAACGTCGGCAACGTGATCGTCGGGGAGGCGACGCTGGACTTCCTCGGCGTCGGGCTGCAGTACCCGCAGGTGTCGTGGGGGCTGCAGCTCGGCCAGGCGAAGGACTCCTTCCTCGACCACCTCCACCTGCTGGTCTTCCCCGCGGCGTTCCTGTCGGCGACGGTGCTGAGCTTCCTGCTGCTCGGCGACGCCGTCCGCGACGCCCTCGACCCGAAGCTGCGGTGACGCCCATGACCTTGAATGACGCATGACAGCCGAACTCAGAAAGGGAGACCTGGTTCCGGCGCCGCGCCCGGACGCGCCGCTGCTCCAGGTGGACGACCTGCACGTCAGCTTCCGGGTGCGCGGCCAGGACGTCCGTGCCGTGAACGGGCTCTCCTACACCCTCGCGGAGGGCGAGACCGTAGCGATCCTCGGCGAGTCGGGGTCGGGCAAGAGCGTCGCGGCGCAGGCCGTGATGGGCATCCTCGACATGCCGCCCGCGCGCATCGACCGGGGCTCGGTGAAGCTGCGCGGCGAGGAGCTGCTCGGGCTGCCGGAGCGGCGGCGCCGCGCCTACCGCGCCGACCGCATCTCGATGATCTTCCAGGACGCGCTGACCGCGCTGAACCCGGTGTTCACCGTCGGCGACCAGCTCCGCGAGATGTACCGGGTGCACCGCGGCCTCGGCCGCCGGGCCGCCAGGGACAAGGCCGTCGAGCTGATGGAGCGGGTGCGGATCCCGTCCGCGGCGCGGCGGCTCGGCGACTACCCGCACCAGTTCTCCGGCGGCATGCGCCAGCGCATCATGATCGCGATGGCGCTGGCGCTGGAACCGGACGTGCTGATCGCCGACGAGCCGACCACCGCCCTCGACGTGACCGTCCAGGCGCAGATCATGCGGCTGCTCGCCGGGCTCCAGGACGAGCTGACCATGGGCATGGTGCTGATCACCCACGATCTCGGCGTCGTCGCCGGCGTCGCGGACCGGATCGTCGTCATGTACGCGGGGTCGGTCGCCGAGCAGTCGCCCGCCCGCGACCTGTACGCGCGGCCCGCGCACCCGTACACGCGCGGGCTGCTGGCGTCGGTGCCGCGCCTCGACCGGCGCGGCGGGCCGCTCGTCCCGATCGCGGGCGCGCCGCCGAACCCGGCCGCGCTGCCGTCCGGCTGCCCGTTCCATCCGCGCTGCCCGCGCGCCGAGCCGGTCTGCGCGGTGGAGCCGCCGCCGCTGGTCGGCGTCGCGCCCGGCCACGACGCGGCCTGCCACTTCGCCGCTGAGGTCCACGCCGACCAGGAGGTTCCCGGTGCCGGATCCGAATGACGCGCCCCCGGACGAGACCGCGGACGAGGCTCCGGTCGAGGCGCCGATCCTCCAGGTGGACGGCCTCGTCAAGCACTACCCGGTGACCCGCGGCGTGGTGGTCAAGCGGACGCTCGGCCGGGTCAAGGCCGTGGACGGCGTCGACCTGGAACTGCGCCGCGGCGAGACCCTCGGCGTCGTCGGCGAGTCCGGCTGCGGGAAGTCGACCCTCGCCAGGCTGCTGCTCGCCGCCGAGCGTCCCACCGCCGGGACGGTCCGCTTCGAGGGCCGGGACGTCTTCGCGATGCCGCGGTCCGAGCTGCGGGCCCTGCGCCGCCGGATCCAGATGGTGCTGCAGGACCCGTACTCGTCCCTCAACCCCCGCATGACCGTCGGCGACATCGTCGGCGAGCCGTTCGCCGTCCACCCGGAGGTCGCGCCGAAGGGGGAGCGGCGCGGGCGCGTCCGGGAGCTGCTGGAGCTCGTCGGCCTCGACCCCGGCCACGTCAGCCGGTACCCGCACCAGTTCTCCGGCGGGCAGCGGCAGCGCGTCGGGATCGCCCGCGCGCTCGCGCTGCGGCCCGACGTCATCGTGTGCGACGAGCCGGTGTCCGCGCTGGACGTGTCCGTGCAGGCGCAGGTGATGAACCTGCTCGCCGAGCTGCAGCGGGAGCTGGGCCTGGCGTACGTGTTCATCGCGCACGACCTGGCCGCCGTCCGCCACATCTCCGACCGCGTCGCCGTCATGTACCTCGGCAAGGTCGTCGAGACCGGCGGCGAGGACCAGATCTACGAGCACCCGACGCACCCGTACACGCAGGCGCTGCTGTCGGCCGTCCCCGTCCCGGACCCGGACGCCCCCGGCTGGGCGGGGCAGATCCAGCTGGAGGGGGAGCCGCCGTCGCCGCTGGACCCGCCGTCCGGCTGCCGGTTCCGCACCCGCTGCTGGAAGGCCCAGGACCTCTGCGCGGAGCGGGAACCGGCCCTGGAGGAGCGGGAGACCTCCGCCCACCCCAGCGCGTGCCACTTCGCGGCCGAAGAGGCCCTGACAGAGCAAACCTGACGTTCCGGCGGTCCCCGGAAAGGGCTTCCGTAGGCTGGAGGCCATGGCACGCAAGGGCAGGCACGGTCCCCGCGCCAACATCTACGCGATCGACGGCGGCGAGGCCGAACTGCTGCGGGACGCCGACCGCGACGGCGGCTGGATGCTCCTCGTCGGCGGCGTGCCCCAGTCGTACGTGGACCTGTCCGACCCCACCTACCTCGACTTCGAGTACATGCGGCTGATGGGCGACGTCGTCGACTGCCTCGGCGTGGACGGGCAGGCGTTCGACGCCGTCCACGTCGGCGGCGCGGGCTGCACGCTGCCGCGCTACATCGCCGCGACCCGGCCCGGGTCCCGGCAGGTCGTCCTGGAGCCGGACGCGGGGCTGGTGCAGCTCGTCCGGGAGCAGCTGCCCGTCAAGGGCGTCCCGGGCCTGCGGATCCGGATCACCGACGGCCGCACCGGCGTCGCCGCGCTCGCCGACGAGGCCGACGACCTCGTCGTGATGGACGCGTTCGCCGAGGCGTCGATGCCCGCCGAGCTGGCGACCCGCGAGTTCGTCCTGGACGCGGCGCGCGTCCTGCGGCCCGGCGGCGTCTACCTGGCCAACGTCGCGGACGGCTTCCGGCTGCCGTTCGCCCGCCGGGTCGCCGCCACCGTCCGGTCGGTGTTCCGGCACACGCTGCTGATGGGCGACCCGGGCGTGCTGCGGGGCCGCCGCTTCGGCAACCTCATCGTGGCCGGTTCGCGCGAGCCGCTCCCGGCGGACGAGCTGACCCGCCGCGCGGCGGGCGGCGCGGCCCGGGCCCGGCTGCTGAACGGCGGCGACCTCGCCGCGTTCTGCGCGGGCTCCGCGCCGCTGCGCGACGGCGAGGAGATCGTCGCGCCCGTCCCGCCGCCGCAGGTCTTCGGGAAGCCCTGAAAGGTGATGGGCCGGGCCCGCCGGGGGAAGGTGCCCAGGAGGAAGGGAGCGAGCCATGATCCTCGTGACCGGGGCGAGCGGGACGCTCGGCCGCCCGCTGACCAGGCTGCTGGCCGAGGCCGGCGCGGACGTGCACGCGCTGAGCCGCCGCGCCAGGCCGCCGGAGGACGGCGTCACCTGGCACCAGGGAGATCTCCGGACCGGTGAGGGACTCGACGCGGCCGTCGCCGGCGCCGCGACGATCGTGCACTGCGCCAGCGAGCCGCTTCACGCCAAGCGGGACCTGCCCGCCGCGCGCCTGCTGGTCGAGGCGGCCCGCGGGCAGGGCGCCCCGCACCTGATCTACATCTCGATCGTCGGCGTCGACAAGATCCCCTACGGCTACTACAGGACGAAACACGCCGTGGAGAAGCTCATCGAGGGCTCCGGGCTCCCGTACACGATCCTGCGGACGACGCAGTTCCACTCGCTGCCCGACATGGTGCTGAACGTCCTCACCAAGGCGCCCGGCGTCATCGCGCTGCCGAAGGGCCTGCGCGACCAGCCGATCGACGTCGGGGAGGTCGCGGAACGGCTCGCCGAGCTGGCCCTCGCCCCCGGTCCCGCCCGGCGCGTCGACGACATGGGCGGCCCGGAGGTCCTCACCTTCGAGGAGATGGCGCGGGCCTACCTGAAGGCCCGCGGCCTGCGGCGGCCCGTCCGGGTGCCGCTGCCGCTGCCCGGGGCGGCGGCACGCGGATTCCGGGAGGGTCACCACCTCGCGCCCGGCCACGCGGTGGGCCGCCGGACCTGGCAGGAGTTCCTGGACGAACGCCACTCGCGCCCCTGAGTCACCGCCCGTCCCACGGCTCGGGGGACGCCTACCGTCCCGTATCGGCCGCACGCGACCCCGCCATGTCCCATAATCGAGCGATGGAGTCGTCCACCCGAATTCTTATTCTCGGCATGGATTCGTCGGGTCGAATACTCCAGTTCGACCGCAACGCCGCGGCCGTGCTGTCTCCGAACGGGACGTCTCCCGACGGGAGATGCCTGCTCGGAGCCCATCTGGACGAGGTGATCGCGGGCGCGCGCAAGCCGCTGATCGAGGCGCTGGAGGCCGGCCGCGAGCGCACCGCCATGCTCGCCGTGGACACCCCGGGCGGCGGGACGCTCGACGCGGTCGTGACCGTCCACCCCATGAACGGCGGCGCTCCCGCCGACGACGCGCCGAGCAACGGGGTCGGCGACGCGCTCGTCCGCGTCGCGCTCGACATCGCCGCGCTCGCCGTCATCAAGGTGCCGGTGCCGCTCGCCGACCGGTTCGTCGACCCGGCCGTCATCCGCCGCGCCCTGCTGGACGACGCGCTCCCGAGAATCGGCTCCACGCTCGACCTCGAAATGCTCGCGCGCGGCCTGATGGACGTTCTCGTCCCGCATTTCTGCAATTCCGGCGGACTGCTCCTCCTGGAGAGCCACCTGGACGCCGACGAGCCGCCGGACGGCCCCGACGGCCCGCAAATGCGGCGGATGGCCATCGGCTTCGACGACGACGACCCCGCCTGGGACGCGACGTTCCCCACCGGCGAGTCCCTCGTCTACCCGCCCGGCACCCCCTACACGCAGTGCCTCGGGTCGGGCGAGCCGGTGCTGCGCTCCCTCGGCGGCGAGGGCGCGGCCGAGATCGCCGCCGCGTGGCGCCGCCCGCCGGTCGGGGAGCTGCTGAAGGGCGCGTCGATGCTGCTGCTGCCGATCGCGTCCGCGGCCGGCGTACTCGGCTTCTTCGTCTGCACCCGGACCGTCGCGCACCGCCCGTTCGACGCCTACGACGTCGAGATCGGGATGGAGTTCGCCAACCGGGCGTCCATCTTCATCGAGAGCGCCCGGCAGTACTCGCGGGAACGCGCCACCGCGCTCACCCTGCAGCGCAGCCTGCTGCCGACCGGGCTGTCGGCGCCGTCGCCGGTCGAGGTCCACCACCGGTACCTGCCGGGCAGCCGCCTCATCGAGGTCGGCGGCGACTGGTACGAGTCGATCGCGCTGCCCGGCGCCCGGGTCGCGCTGGTCGTCGGCGACGTGGCCGGGCACGGCGTGAAGGCCGCCGTCACGATGGGACGGCTCCGCACCGCCATCCACACCCTCGCCGGGCTCGAACTGCCGCCCGCCGAGGCCCTGGAGCGGCTCGACTCGCTGATGCGGACGCTCGGCGAACGCGAGCCGCACTTCGCCACCTGCGCCTACGTCGTCTACGACGCGGTCAGCGGGCGCTGCGAGGTCGCCAGCGCCGGGCACCTGCCGCCGCTGCTCGTCCCGCCCGGCGCCGAGCCCGAGTACCTGCCGGTGCCGCCCGCCCCGCCGCTCGGCGTCGGCGGCGACGGCCCGATCGTCAGCCGCGAGTTCACCGTCGAGGACGGGACGCTGCTGTTCCTCTACACCGACGGCCTGGTGGAGAACCGGGCCCGCGACATCGACGACGGCCTCGCCCGCCTGCGCGACACGTTCTCCGGCGGCGCCGCCGCCCGCCCGCTGGACGACCTGTGCCAGGCGGCCCTCGACGGCATCTACGACGACCAGCACCGCGACGACATCGCCATGCTCATCGCCCGGCTGGCGCGCATCCCGGAGGACCGCCACGCCACCTGGGAGCTGCCCGCCGAGCCCGCCGCCGTCCGCCGGGCGCGCGGCCTCATCCGCGACCGGCTCGCCCGCTGGGACCTGGACGACCTCGCCCACCCCACGATGCTGCTGGCGTCCGAGCTGGTCACGAACGCGATCCGGCACGCGGGCGGGCGGATCAGGCTGCGGCTGGTGCGGGAGGGCGGCCTGGTCTGCGAGGTCTTCGACTCCTCCGACGGCCGTCCCCGCGTCCGGCACCGCGAGGACGACAGCGACATGATCGAGTCGGGCCGGGGCCTGCACGTCGTCGGGCGGCTGGCACAGCGCTGGGGCGTCCGCCGCACCGCCGAGGGCAAGGTCGTCTGGTGCGAGCAGGAACTCCCGAGGCCCTGACGGCCCTGACCGCCCGCGGCCACGGGCCGGAGAAATCGGACGGTAAAGGGTCCTCGTGCAAATCGCGCTCGTGAATTGTCGCGGTATGCTTGTCCGCGAGCAATGACCGGCCGAAGTGGACATCGGGGTGACGATGACCGTAAATGGTTATGAGGTCCGTCCGGATACTCTGCGCAGTGCGGCGAAAGGTCTGACCGAGGCGGGGGACCAGCTCGGCCGGGAATGGTCGAATCTGAAGGCCACCGTGCAAGGCATGGGCGAGCCGTGGGGCGCCGACGACATCGGCATGCTGATCGGCGAGTCGTACAAGGCCATTGAGGGCCAGGCGGACGAGTCGTTCACCGGAGCGTCCGAGGATCTGTCCGGATACGGCGAGAAGCTGACCGCGCTGGCCGACAACCACGAGAAGTCCGAGCAGAAGATGGTCGGCGAGGTCAGCTCGATCTCGGCCGCGCTGAACGGCGTCCAAGAGGTCTGACGGGCGGCTTCGGGCGGCGGGAGGATATGTCGCGGTCCGGTGTCCGCGATGGTTAGGATCTCGTCCCACCGGTTGATCTAGAAAGGTGCGGTTTTCGTGGACTCTGCGAGCAACGACCTCGACCGCATGCTGACCCAGGCCCGCAAGACGCTCGAATCGATGCGCAAGGGCGGCGCGGCGGCGGAGCGTCCCGCGGACGCCGGCGAGACCGGCGAGACGGTCGAGGGCGTCGGCGAGGCGGCCGAGGGCAGGGTCAAGGTGACCGCGGCGTCCGGCGGCCGGCTCAAGAACGTCGAGATCAACCCGCGCGCCCTGCGGCTGTCGGCGGAGGAGCTCGGCGAGCACCTGGTGACGGCCGCGAACGCCGCGCTCGACGACCTGCGCCGCAAGGCCGGCGAGGCGGCGGCCGGGCAGGCCGTCGACACCGCGCGGCTCAGCGAGCAGATCGAGGGCCTCCAGAACGAGAGCCTGCGCCAGATGACGATGATCAGCCAGAGCTTCAACGACGCCATCGCCAAGGTCAGCGGCGGCAAGTGACGGAGCCGCGGCGATGAACCGGCCGGTGGGGTGACATGGGACTGCAGCTTCCTGGCGAGCTGATCTCGCTGCTGGGCATGCTCGGCTACACCTGGCCCGAGGCGGACGAGACGAAGCTGTTCGAGCTCGGCTCGATCTGGATGGACTTCTCCGGCAAGGTCCAGAGCGTGGCCGCCGACGCCGACGGCGCCGCCCAGCAGGCGATGGGGGCGAACAAGGGCGACGACATCGAGGCGTTCCGCAAATCGTGGGGCGAGGAGGACTCGCCGAAGTCCGTCCTCGACGACGCCGCGCAGGGCGCGACGCTCGTCGGCGCGGCGTTCTTCCTGTGCGCGGGCATCGTGCTCGCCCTGAAGATCAACGTGATCATCCAGCTGATCATGCTGGCCATCGCGATCGCGCAGGCGATCGCGACCGCCGTCGTGACGTTCGGGGCGTCGCTGGCGGAGATCCCGATCTTCAAGGAGATCGTCAGGTTCGCCATCGAGATGCTGATCGACCAGGCGATCAACGCCCTGCTCAGCTGACCGGCGCCCCCCGGCCGACCGGCGCGGCCCCCAGCTGACCGGCGCGCCCCAGGTGGGCGGCTAGCGCAGCACCGAGACGTGCACGTGGTCGTAGTGGTTCTGGGTGAGGCTGCCGCGGTCCGCCATCGGGCGCCAGCCGCCGCCGCGCACGTTCCAGATCTGCTGCCGCCAGATCACGTAGGAGATCCCGAGCCGCCGCGCGTTGGCGACGGCGTACGCCGCGACCTGGTCGCCGTGCCGCCGGGCGCCGGGGCTCGGCATGCGGCCGCCGGTGCTCTCCATGAAGTCGCAGGCCCGTCCGACCGCGTGGTCCTGCGGGTCGCCGGTGGATCGGTGGCAGCCGATCGCCGGGAACGGGCCGAACATCCCGGCGATCTCCAGCAGCGCCGTCCGCATGGTCGGGGTCATCATGTTGCCGGTGATCGGGGACACGGCGCCGGTCACGCCGTCGGGGCGTCCGGTGAGCCGCGGGCCGCCCTTCGTCTTCGCGGACGGGCGCGTCCGCGTCGGCGCCAGCGTCGCGACCTTCGTCCCGCGCGGGAGGATCTTCTTCAGCCGCGCCGTGAGCTTCGCGGCGTCGGCCTTCGGGGCGCTGATGATCAGGCCGTTGCCGTCCGGCATGCCGAGCGCGCGGGCCTGGCCGCGGGACACGACCGCGTCGATGTCGCCGATGCCCATCGACGCGTACGCGCCGACGCGGACCCGTCCCGGACTGGTGCTGCGGCCCGCCTCGACGACCGCGCCGAGCTGGAACGCCCCGCCGCGGCCCTCCTCGAACGAGACGGCCAGCCCGCCGGACGCGATCGTCTGCCACAGCTGGTCGGACTCGGCCGTCGGCTCCGGCGCGAACGCCCGGAACCC
>NZ_JBIRAY010000031.1:0-34501 GCF_044326405.1 Actinomadura sp. 1N219
TCGGTGGTGGTGGGGGTCGTTTGTATCGGACGGGTGATTTGGCGCGGTGGCGTGGTGATGGGTTGCTGGAGTTGGTGGGGCGGTCTGATTTTCAGGTGAAGGTGCGGGGTTTCCGGGTGGAGTTGGGGGAGGTGGAGTCGGTGGTGCGTGGTGTGGGCGGGGTGGTGGATTGTGTGGTGTCGGTGGTGGTGGACGGTTCGGGTGCGGGTCGTCTGGTGTGTTGCCTGGTGGGTGAGGCCGATGTTGATTCGGTGCGTGGTTCGGTGCGGGAGGTGTTGCCGGATTACATGGTTCCGTCGGTGTTCTGGCGGGTGGAGGCGTTGCCGTTGACGCCGAATGGGAAGGTGGATCGGGCGCGTCTGCCGGAGGTTTCTGCTGGCGATATCGGTGATGTCGGTGAGGTGGTGGTGCCGCGGTCGGCGGTGGAGGAGGTTGTGGCGGCGTTGTGGTGTGATGTTCTGGGGTTGGCGTCGGTGTCGGTGTTGGCTGATTTCTTTGATGTGGGTGGTCATTCGCTGGCGGCGACGCGTCTGGTCGCGCGGTTGCGTGAGGTGTTCGGTGTGGTGCTGGGTGTCCGGGCGGTGTTCGAGAACCGGACGGTCGCCGCACTCGCCCGCCACATCGAGACGAGCGACGACGGGATGTCGGCCGACGTCTCCGGCGTCGCGCGGATGCTGCTGGACGAGGCCCGGGCATGACCGGCACCGCGAGCACCCGCGCCGCCGTCCGGGAGGACGCCGCCGTCCGGGAGGACGCCGGCGCCTACACCAGGGCGGCCGTGGAGCTGATCGGCGCGGCCGACCCCGTCCTCGGCGACCTGCTCGTCACCGAAGGCGACCGCCAGCGGGCCACGCTGTCGCTCGTCGCGTCCGCGAGCGTGGCGCATCCGTCGGTCTTCGCGGCCCAGGGCCTGTGGACGGACAACCTCACCACCGAGGGCGCGCCCGGCGCCCGCTACCACGCCGGAGCCGAGATCGCCGACGAGATCGAGCGGCTCGCCGAGGCCCGCGCCCGCCACGCGTTCGGCGCGACCGCCGCGTACGTGCAGCCGCACTGCGGCAGCTCCGCGAACCACAGCGTGGTGATGAGCCTGCTCAAGCCGGGCGACACCGTGCTGAGCCTGCGGCTGGACGCGGGCGGTCACCTCTCCCACGGTGCGCCGTTCTCGCTGCCCGGCCGCTACCTCGACGTCGTCACCTACGGGGTCGGCCCGGACGGGCTGCTCGACCACGATGAGATCCGCCGCATCGCCCGCGAGAGGCGTCCCCGGCTGATCGTCACCGGGGCCAGCTCCTACCCGCGCCGCATCGACTTCACCGCGTTCCGCGCGATCGCGGACGAGGTCGGCGCGCTGCTGCTGGCGGACATCTCGCACATCTCCGGCCTCGTCGCGACCGGGCACCACCCCAGCCCGATCGACGTCGCCCACGTGACGACCACCTCGACGTACAAGCAGCTCGGCGGCCCGCGCGGCGGCCTGATCCTGCTCGGCCGGGACGCCGACCTGGAGGTTCGCGGCGGCGTCCCGCTGGCCCGCCACCTGCGCTCCGCCGTCTTCCCGTTCCTGCAGGGCACGCCCTCGCTGGGCGCGATCGCCGCGAAGGCCCGCGCCCTCGACCTCGTCACGACCGACTGGTTCCGCGGCGTCGCGCGCGGCATCGTCGACGACGCCCGCGCGCTCGCGGACGAGCTGGCCGGCGGCGGCCACCGGCTGGTGACCGGCGGGACCGACAACCACATGGTCCTCGTCGACCTGACCACGCACGGCATCTCCGGGCTCGCCGCGCAGGACGCCCTGGAACGCTGCGGGATCATCGCGAACCGCAACCTCGTGCCGCGCGACCCGCGCCCGCCGCGGCTCGGCAGCGGGCTGCGGCTCGGCGCCAACGCGCTCGGCTTCCTCGGCATGGGGCCCGGCGAGGCCCGGACCTGCGCCAGGCTCGTCGACGACGTGCTCGGCGCGGCCGTGGCCGCGGGCGGGCAGGTGCCCGAGCCGCTCGCCAGGCGCGTCCGGCGGGAGGTCGCGGAGATACGCGAACGCTTCCCCGGGCCGGGCGGAGACCTCACCTGACATGCGCACCGCACCCGATCGAGAAGGAGGCGGGGAGATGCCCGCGGAACGCCAGCGCCGCCTGATGGAGGCCATCCGGCGGCGGTCGGACGCCGGTTCCCGGCGGATCGCCCCGGCGGCCGGCCCCGGCGTCCCGTCGTACTTCCAGGAGCGCATGTGGTTCCTGCAGCAGTTCCACGCGGGAAGCCCCGTCTACAACATCCCGCTGGCCGTCCACCTCCGCGGACGGCTCGACCTCGGGCTGATGGAACGCGCGCTGACCGCGGTCGTGGCACGGCACCGCGTCCTGCGGTCGGCGATCGTCGAGGACGGCGGCGGCCTGGTCACGAAGGTCCACGACGCGGCGCCCGTGCCGATCGAGGTGGCGGACGTCGACGGCGACCCCGCGGCGCGGGCCGACCTGATCGCGGCGGAGGCGTCCCGCCCCTTCGATCTGGGCCGGCCGCCGTTCGTGCGGGCGCGGGCGCTGCGCGCGGGCGACGCCGAGCACGTCCTGCTGCTGACGTTCCATCACGCCGCGATGGACGGCTGGTCGATCGGCATCGTCCTGCGCGACCTCGCCGCGTTCTACTCCGCGTTCGCCGCCGGAGAGGACGGGCCGGCGGAGCCGCCCGCGCTCCAGTACGCCGACTTCGCCCGCTGGCAGCGCGCGTTCATGGACGGCGCCGAGGGCCGCGCGCAGGCGGAGTACTGGCACCGGCAGCTGGCCGGGGCCCCGAACGTGCTGGACCTGCCGTCCGACCGGCCGCGCCCCGCCGTGCGCACCTACCGCGCCGGGCGGCTCTACCGGCGGATCGCGCCCGGGCTCGGCCGCAAGGTCGCGGAGCTGTGCCGCCGCGAGGGCGTGACCCTGTACGTCGGCCTGCTCACCGCGCTCCAGACGACCCTGGCCAGGATGAGCGGCCAGGACGACATCGTCGTCGGCTCGCCGTTCGCCGGACGGACCAGGCCCGAGCTGGAGGACATGGTCGGCTCCTTCGTCAACACGCTCGCGCTGCGCGCCGACCTGTCCGGGGACCCGACCGTCGGCGAGGCGCTGCGCCGCGTCCGGGACGTGGTGTTCGACGCGCACGCGAACCAGGGCGTCCCGTTCGAGCGGCTCGTCGCCGACCTGCGGCCGGACCGCGATCTCAGCCGGTCCGTGCTGTTCCAGGTGATGTTCGCGCTGGAGAACGAGCCGGAGGGCGCGTTCGAGATCGCCGGTGTGGAGGCGCGCAGCCTGCCCGCCCACACGCTCCGCTCGGAGATGGACGTCTCGCTCTACGCCTATCCGGACTCCGGCGCCGACGGCCTCTTGCTGGCCTGGACCTACTCCCGCGACCTGTTCGACGAGGAGTCCGCGGAGCGGATCGCCGAGTGCTTCGAGTCGGTCCTCGAAGGTCTCGCCGACGCGCCCGCCGAGGCGCGGCTGTCGGAGCCGCCGCTGGTGCGCGGCGCGGGCCTGGCCCGGCTGAGGGAATGGTCGGACGGCGGCGAGGGCGCCGGCGGGAGCGTCCACGGGCCGGTGCGCGAGCGCGCCCGTTCGGCCCCCGGCCGGATCGCGGTCGAGTGCGGCGACGTCGCGGTGACCTACGGCGAGCTGGCGGCGCGGGTGTCCCGGCTGGCGGCGGCGCTGCGCGCCCGGGGCGTCCGTCCCGAGGAGCCGGTGGGCGTGTGCGTCTCCCGTTCGCCGGACCTGGTCGTGGCGCTGCTGGGCGTCCTCGCCGCCGGGGGCGCCTACGTGCCGCTCGACCCCGCGTACCCGGCGGACCGGCTCCGGCTGATGGTGGACGACACCGGCCTGCGGTTCGTCGTGGGCGAGCCCGGAGTGTGGGACGAGCGCTGGGGTCCCGGCGCGACCGTCGTCCGGCCGGACGAGCCTGGAGAACCCGGGGGGCCGGGGGAGCATGACTGGGCGGACGTTCACCCGGAGCGCCTCGCGTACGTGATCTACACATCGGGGTCGACCGGGCGGCCGAAGGGCGTCGCCGTCCGGCACGCGGCGGCGGCGAACCTGCTCACCGGCATGCTCGGCACGCCCGGCCTGGCGTCCGGCGACCGGATCCTGGCGATCACCCCGATCTCCTTCGACATCTCCCTCGTCGAGATCTTCCTGCCGCTGTGGGCGGGCGCGACCGTGGTGATGCTGCCGCGCGCGGAGGCCGCCGATCCGGACGCGATCGCGAAGGCGATCGAGCGGCACGCGGTGAGCACCGTCCAGGCGACGCCGTCGACGTGGCGGATGCTGCTCGACTCCGGCTGGCCGGGACGCCCCGGGCTGCGCATGTGGGCGGGCGGCGAGGCGCTGCCCCGCGACCTCGCCGACCGGCTGCTCGGCTCGGGCGGCGAGCTGTGGAACGTCTACGGGCCGACCGAGACGACCGTGTGGTCGACGGTGTCCCGCGTCGGGCCGGGCGAGCCGGTGACCATCGGGCGTCCGATGAATGGCCAGTCGGCGTTTGTGGTGGATGGTTTCGGTGGGTTGGTTCCGGTGGGTGTGGTGGGGGAGTTGTTGTTGGGTGGTGTGGGTTTGGCGCGGGGTTATGTGGGGCGTGGGGGTTTGACGGCGGAGCGTTTTGTGCCGGATGTGTTCGGTGGTGGTGGGGGTCGTTTGTATCGGACGGGTGATTTGGCGCGGTGGCGTGGTGATGGGTTGCTGGAGTTGGTGGGGCGGTCTGATTTTCAGGTGAAGGTGCGGGGTTTCCGGGTGGAGTTGGGTGAGGTGGAGTCGGCGGTGCGTGCTGTGGGCGGGGTGGTGGATTGTGCGGTGTCGGTGCAGGTGGACGGCTCGGGTGCGGGTCGTCTGGTGTGCCATCTGGTGGGTGATGCCGACGTTGATTCGGTGCGTGATTCGGTGCGGGAGGTGTTGCCGGATTACATGGTTCCGTCGGTGTTCTGGCGGGTGGAGGCGTTGCCGTTGACGCCGAATGGGAAGGTGGATCGGGCGCGTCTGCCGGAGATTTCTGCTGCCGAGGTCTCGGAGATTACTGCGCCGCGGTCGGCGGTGGAGGAGGTTGTGGCGGCGTTGTGGTGTGATGTTCTGGGGTTGGCGTCGGTGTCGGTGTTGGCTGATTTCTTTGATGTGGGTGGTCATTCGCTGGCGGCGACGCGTCTGGTCGCGCGGTTGCGTGAGGTGTTCGGTGTGGTGCTGGGTGTCCGGGCGGTGTTCGAGAACCGGACGGTCGCCGCACTCGCCCGCCACATCGAGCAGGCCGCCCCCGCCGCAGGGGGCACGCCGCCCCCGGCGCCCGCCGCTCGCGGCGTCCCGCTGCCCCTGACCACCGCGCAGGAGCTCATGGTCGGCCGCTACGTGAAGCCCGACCCGAGGCACGCCCCCGACCTCCAGCGGGAATTGGCGGAGCACACCGTCGCCTACTCCATCCCGGTGATCCTGAGTCTGCGCGGCGATCTCGACGTCCCGGCGCTGCGCGCCGCCGTGGCGGAGCTGGTCCAGCGGCATGAGCCGCTGCGGACGACGTTCGTCCTGGACGGCGGCGAGGTCGTCCAGTCGATCGCCGAGCACGCGGACGTCGACCTGCCGGTCGAGGACGTCCCCGAAGCCGACCTGCGCGACGTGACGACGCGCGAGGCGGAACGTCCCTTCGACCTGATCGGCGGTCCCCTGGCCCGGCTGCGGCTGCTCCGCGTCGCCGCGACCGACCACGTGCTGCTCGCGACGTTCCACCACTCGATCGCCGACGGCTGGTCGGTGTCGGTCTTCCTCGACGAGCTGCGGACGGCCTACACGGCGCGGCGTGAAGAGGAACCGTCACCGCTGCCGCCGCCGCCCCTCCAGTTCGCCGACATCGCGGTGTGGGAGCGGGAGGCGATCCGGAACGGCTCGTTCGACGAGCACCTCGCGTTCTGGCGCACCCGCATGGACGGCGCGCCCACATCTCTCGCGCTGCCCGCGCGCGGCACGCGGAGCCGGTACGGGGTGCGGCATCCGCTGGGCGTCGAGCCGGACGTCCACGCGGCCCTGGAGGAGGTCGCGCGCAAGGAGGGCGCCACGCTGTTCATGACGCTGCTGTCCTGCTTCACCATCATGCTGGCCCGGCAGGCCGGGACCGCGGACATCGTGGTCGGCGCCCCGTTCGCCCGCCGCGACCTGCCCGGCACCGCCGGGCTGCTCGGCTTCCTGATCAACATCCTGCCGGTGCGGACGGACCTGAGCGGCGACCCGCCCGTCCGCGACGTGCTGCGCCGGACCAGGGACGCGGTCCTCGCCGCGCACGCCCACCAGGACGTCCCCGGCACGCTGCTGCTCCGCGACGTCCCTGGCGTCGAGGCGGCGATGGGCTCGGCGTACTTCAGCCTGCACCGGGACGGCCATTCCGGGGCGCGCCCGCGCTGGCCGGGCCTCGACGCCGCCGTCACGTACGGCGAGCGCCGCGAACCCGAGGCCGGGGTGATGCTGGAGCTGGAGCTGTTCGCCGGGACGGACGGCCTGCACGGCCGGTTCCTGTACCAGCGCGACGCGTTCGACGAGGCGGCCGTCCAGTCCTTCGCGGACGACTTCGCGGCGGTCTGCCGCGCCGTCGCCCGCGACCCCGGGGCCCGGCTCTCCGATCTGCCCGCACCCGCGGCACTCCCGGCGGCGGTGCGGCCGCGATGACGACCGTCCCGGCGCCGGAGCGCGTCCCGCCGCTGCCCGACCTGATCGCCGAGCGGGCGGCGGCGCACGGCGCGGCGACCGCGATCCGGCAGGGCGCGACGTCCTGGACGTACCGCCGCCTGCTGGAGACCGCCGACCGGATCGCCGCCGCGCTGCTGCGCCGCGGCCTGCGTCCCGAGGACCGCGTGCTCGTCGCCGCGCCCCGGTCGCCGCACCTGGTCGCCGCGCTGCTCGGCGTCGCCCGCGCGGGCGGGGCGTACGTGCCGGTCGACCGCGACCAGCCGCCCGACCGGCTCGCCGCGATCGTCGCGGGCAGCGGCGCGGCCCTGTGCCTCGCGGACCCGGCCCGCCCGCCGGAGGGGTTCGCCGGATCGGTCGTCCCGCTCCGCGAGGCCGCCGAGGCCGCCGAGGGCACCGAGGCCGCCGGGGCCGCCGCCGAGCGGGTGCGGCTGCCGGGCATCGACCCGCGGACGGCCGCGTACGTGCTGTACACGTCCGGGTCGACGGGACGTCCCAAGGGCGTCGTGATCGAGCATCGCAGCCTGTCGAACTACCTCGCCTGGTGCGCCGACGGGTACGACCTGGGCTCGGGCTCCGGCGCGCCCGTGCATTCGCCGCTCACCTTCGACCTGACCGTCACGTCCCTGTTCGGGCCGCTCGCCGCCGGACGCACCGTCACGCTCGCCGCCGACGGCGCGGCCATCCCGCTCGAAGAGCTCGGCCGGACGCTCACCGGAGGCGGATACAGCCTGGTCAAGATCACCCCGGCGCACCTGGAGGTGCTCGACTTCCTGATCCCCGCGGACGCGCTGCCCGCCGTCACCCGCCGCCTCGTCGTCGGCGGCGAGCAGCTGCACGGCCGGATGGCCGCCCGCTGGAGGCGGCTCGCGCCCGGGACCGTCCTGGTCAACGAGTACGGGCCGACCGAGGCGACCGTCGGCTGCTGCGTCTACGCGTCGGACGTCGCCGACCTGCCGGACGGCCCCGTCCCGATCGGCGGGCCCATCCCGGGCGTCCGGCTGTACGTCGTGGAGCCGGACGATCCGCTCCGGCCGGTGCCGCCCGGCGCCGTGGGCGAGCTGGTCATCGCGGGCGACTGCCTCGCCCGCGGCTACCTGGACGCGCCCGCGCAGACCGCGGCGCGGTTCGTGCCCGACCCCTTCCACGGCTCCGGCGAGCGCATGTACCGGACCGGGGACCTCGTCCGCCGCGACGACCGCGGCGACCTGGTGTTCCAGGGCCGGCTCGACCGGCAGGTCAAGATCAACGGGCATCGGGTGGAGCTGGACGAGATCGTCGCCGCGCTGCGCGCGGTGCCCGGCGTCGGCGCGGCGACCGTGCTCGCGAGCGCCGGCCGGGCGCGGACGTCCGTGACCGCGTACGCCGAATGGCGGGGCGGCGGGGATCCGCCGCCGGCCGCCGAGGTCGTGTCCGCGCTGCGCAGGCGGCTGCCGCGGCACATGATGCCGTCGGTCCTGGTCTGGCTGGAGTCGCTGCCGCTCACGCCGAACGGCAAGACCGACGACGCGCGGCTCCCGGACGCCGCTCCCGCGCGCCGGGACGAGCTCGCGGGGCTGCCGCGATGACGCCCCGCCCGGCCGCGCCGCCGCCCGCCGTCCTGTCCGAGCTGTTCGAGCGGCAGGTCCGGCGGACGCCCGGCCTGCCCGCGCTCGACTACGAGGGGACGATCCTGTCCTACCGCGAGCTGGACGCCGAGGCCGCCCGGCTCGCCCGCCGACTCCGCCGCCTCGGCGTCGGGCCCGAGGACGTCGTCGCCCTGCTCCTGCCTACCCCCGCCGACGTCGTGACCGCCCTGCTCGCCGTCGCGAAGGCGGGCGCGGCCTTCCTCCCCCTGGACCCCGCCCATCCGGACGACCGGCTGCGCGCCATGCTCCAGGACGCGCGGGCCGCCCTGGCGGTCACGACGGTCGCCGCCCGGGGACGCGCCTGCCTGGACGGCGTCCCGCCGCTCCTGCTCGACGAGCCCGGCGACGAGGCGGCCGGCGGACACGGCGCGCGTCCGCATCCCTCGAACACGGCCTACGTCGTCTACACGTCCGGCTCGACCGGCCGGCCGAAGGGCGTGGCCGTCACCCACGAGGGCCTCGCCGCGCTCCGCGCCGCGCTGATCGTCTCCGGCTGCGGCCCCGGCGACCGGGTGCTCCAGATCTACTCGCCCGCCTTCGACGCCATGGTGTGGGAGGTGTGCTCGGCCCTGCTGACCGGCGCGACGCTCGTCCCGGCCCCGCCGTCGGTGGAGCGGGCGGGCGCGCCGCTCGCGCGGTTCCTCGCCGACCGGCGGATCACGCAGGCCGCGCTCGTCCCGTCGATCCTGGCGACGCTGGACGCCGACCCCGCGACGCTGCCGCTCACGCTCACCGTCGCCGGTGAGGCGTGCCCGCCCGCGCTCGCCGCGCGCTGGGCGCCCGGACGGCGGATGCTGAACGCCTACGGCCCGACCGAGTCGACGGTCTGCGCGACGATCAGCGCGCCGCTGACCGGCGCGGGCGTCCCGCCCATCGGGGCCCCGATCGAGGGCACCCGGGCACACCTGCTGGACCCGGACCAGGCGCCCGTCCCGGACGGCCGCCGGGGCGAGATCTACCTCTCCGGGACGGGTCTCGCCCGCGGATACGTCGGCCGTCCCGGCCTGACCGCGGAACGCTTCCTCCCGAACCCGTACGGGCCCCCGGGCAGCCGCATGTACCGGACGGGCGACCTCGCGCGCCGGCGCGACGACGGCGCGCTGGAGTACGCCGGCCGGGCCGACGACCAGGTGAAGGTGCGCGGGCACCGCGTCGAGCCGGGCGAGGTCGAGGCCGCGCTGACCCGGCATCCGCGGGTGCGGCAGGCCGCCGTCGTGCTCGACGGCGGCATCCTCGTCGCCCACGTCACGCCGGCGACCGCCGATGTCCGCGAGCTGCGCGCGCACGCCGCGCGGCTGCTCCCGGCGTACATGGCGCCGGGACGGTTCGTCCGCCACGACCGCATGCCGATGACGCGCAACGGCAAGATCGACCGCTCGGCGCTGGCGGCACGTCCGCGGCCGGCCGCCGCGCAGCCGCCCCCGGACGCGCCTCCCGAGGAGGTGCTGTGCGCGGTCGCCGCGCAGATCCTCGGCGTCGATCGCGTGGACCCGGGCGACAACTTCCTCGACCTCGGCGGGCACTCGCTCGCCGCCGCCCGGCTCGCCGCCGCGCTGCGCCGCAGGCTCGGGGCCGCGCCGGCGCTGTCCGCCGTGTTCGCCGCCCCCACTTTCGCCGATCTCGCCCGCACCATGGAGACGGCCGCGCGCCGTGACCTCACCCCCGCGCGGCACGCAGGACCCTCCTCCAGCCCCCACCCACCGCCGTTCACCGGGCGAGCTCCGCTCGACGCCCCGACGCCGCTGTCCTACGGGCAGCGCAGCCTGTGGTTCCTCGACCTGCTGAACCACGGCGACCCCGCCTACCTGCTGGCCCGCGCCTACCGATTCGCGGGACGGGTCGACGCGGCGGCGCTGCGGCTCGCGTTCACCGACGTCCTCGCCCGGCATGACGCGCTCCGCACCGTCTACGCGGGCGCCGACGGCGAGCCGGCCCAGCGCGTCGCCGGCTGGGACCGCGCCGCCTCCGCGTTCCGCACGGCCGCCGTCCCCGAGGACGCGCTCGACGCGGAGATCGAGCGGCGGGCGGCGGAGGGCTTCGACCTCGCCGCGGACATCCCCGTCCGGGCGACGCTGCTCGCCACCCCGACCCGCCATGTGCTGCTGCTGGTCGTGCACCACATCGCGTGCGACGGCTGGTCGATCCGCGTCCTGGAACGCGACCTGACCACCGCCTACCTCGCCCGACTCGACGGAGGCGAGCCGGAGTTCGCGCCTCTCCCGGTCACCTACCGCGACTACGCGGCCTGGCAGCGGACCCTCTGGGACGACGCCGCCGAGCCGCACATGGCGTACTGGCGGGACGCCCTGCACGGCCTCCCCGCCGAGCATCCCCTCCCGGCCGACCACCGGCGGACCGAAGCCGGGTCCGGCGGCATCGTCCCGCTGGACCTCGGCGCGGACGCGCACCGCGCGCTGCTCGCCCGCGCCGCCGCCCACCGCGCCACGCTCTTCATGGCCCTGCACGCCGGACTGGCCCGCACGCTGACGCGCCTCGGCGCGGGCACCGACCTCGCGATCGGCACCGTCACCGCCGGACGCTCCGACGAGGCCCTGCACGGCGTCGTCGGCTACTTCGTCAACCCGCTCGTGCTGCGCGTCGACACCTCGGGACGGCCGGACTTCGGCGCGCTGCTCGACCGCGTCCGGCGGGCCGACCTCGACGCCTTCGGGCACCAGGACGTCCCGTTCGAGCTGGTGGTGTCCCGGCTGCGTCCCGACCGGGCCGCGCGGCACCCGTTCTTCCGCGTGATGCTCGTCCTGGACGGCCAGGAGCCCGAGCACCCGAGCCTGCTGGGCCGCGGCGACGCCCGCGTCCACGACGTGCACCAGCGGACCGCCAAGTTCGACCTGACCGTCTACCTGCGCGAACGCGTCGCCGCCGACGGAACCCCGGCCGGGCTGCGCGGCTACGTCGAGTACGACGCCGGCCTCTTCGAGCGGGAGACCGCGCGGACGATCGCCGCCGCCCTGGCGGACGCGCTCGACCAGTCCGGGGACTCCACCGCGAGGGGGAACTGATGGAGACGGCCGAACTGCCGTCGCTCGACCGGCTCTGCGACGAGGGCGTCGTCGCGGCCGTCGGGCGCACGCCCCTGGTCCGGCTCCGGCAGCTGTTCCCCGGCGCGGAGTTCTCGCTGTTCGCGAAGCTGGAGGGGGCCAATCCCGGGGGCAGCATGAAGGACCGCGCGGCGGTCGGCGCGCTGCGCGCCGCGATCCGCCGCGGCGACGTCACCCGCGACACCGTCGTCCTCGAATCCAGCTCCGGGAACATGGCGATCGGTCTCGCGCAGGCGTGCGGCTACCTGAAGATCCCGCTCGTCTGCGTGCTGGACCGCCGCGCCACCGAGCGGAACGTCGCGATCCTGCGCGCCTACGGGGCGCGGATCGAGATCGTCGACCCGGCCTCCGGCGGGCTGCTGGCCGCACGGCTGCGCCGGGTGGCCGAGCTGAACCGGGAGATCGAGAACTCGTACTGGATCAACCAGTACGCCAACCACGACATCACCGTCGGCTACCGGGAGACGCTGCACGAGGCGATCGCGTCGATGGGGCCGATCGACCGTCTCTTCGTCCCGGTCGGCACGTGCGGGCTGCTGCGCGGCTGCGCCGAGTACCTCAGGGACGCCGGCGCGCACACCGAGGTGGTCGCGGTCGACGCGGTCGGCAGCGTCATCTTCGGGGGCGCGCCGGGCCGGCGGCTGCTGCCCGGGCACGGCGCCGAGGTGCGGCCCGCGCTGTACTCCGGCGATCTGGCCGCCGACGTCGTCCATATGACCGACGTCGACTGCGTGCGCTACTGCCACCGGCTCGTCCGGACCGAGGGGATCCTCGCGGGCGCGTCGTCCGGCGCCGTGCTCGGCGCCGTCGACGCCTACCGGGACCGGATCCCGGCGGGTGCGCGCTGCCTGGCGATCCTGTCCGACCGCGGTGAGCGCTACCTCGACACCGTCTTCTCGCCGCGGTGGGTGGCCGAGGAACTGGGCGAGGACGTCGCGGCCGGCCTGTTCCCCGGCCCGTCGCATGGGTGAGGCGGCGGTGGACAGCGCGGCCGCGGTCTTCCACGAGCTGACCTCGCACTCGCCGGCACGGCATCCGCTCGTCCCGAACCCCGACCCGCGGGTGCGGCAGGACTTCCTCCCCGGCTGGCCCGAGCACCGTCCGCGCAGGTTCAAGACCTACGGCCCGGACGCCGCGCGGGTCGCCCTCCCCGCGGGCCCGGACGGGGAGCCCGGCCTGCCGGCGCTGGCCGGGCTGCTGCGCTCCGCGCTCGGGACGCGCGCGCTTCCCGGCCGTCCGGCGGCCTACCGCGCCGCCGCCTCGGCGGGCAACCGGCATCCCATCGAGGCGTACGTGTGCGCCCGCGGGCTCGACGGGCTCCCGGACGGCGCCTGGCATTACCGGCCGGACGAGCATTCCCTCGTCCAGGTCGCCCCGGGCGAGGTGTGCGACGGGACGGCGGTCGTCCTCACCGGCGTGCCGTGGCGCTCATGCTGGAAGTACGCCGAGCGCGGGTACCGGCACGTGTGGTGGGACGCGGGCACCGTCCTCGCCCAGTTCCTCGCCGCCGCGTCCGCCCTCGGGCTGCCCGTGACCAGCCTGGTGTCCTTCCCCGACCGGACGGTCGCCGGGGTCGTCGGGGCGGAGCCCCCGCACGAGCTGCCCCTGGTCGTCGCCGGGTTCGGCGACCCGTCCCCGCGCGTCCCGCCCGAGGCGCCGCTGAGCGGCGACCTCGGGCCGCATCCCGTCGAGTTCCCGCTGGTCGCGGCCACCCATCTGGCGGCGGACCTGGGCTCGGCGTCCGCCGCGTCCGCCTGGTCGGAGCGCACCGGGGCCGATTTCGCCGACGGCGCGCTCGCGCCCTGGATCGCGTGCCGCCGCACCGTGCGCGGGTTCCGCCCGGACGTTCCGGTGGGCCGCGCCGACCTGGCGGCCGTCCTGGACGCGGCCGCCCTCCCGCTCCGCTGGGACGCGGGCGACCTCCTGCCCGACCTGCGCGTCTGCGTCCAGGCCGTGTCCGGCGTGCCCGGCGGCCTCTACCGGTGGCGCGACGGCGATCTCCACGCCGAGGGGACGGAGGTCACCCGCGAACAGGCGCAGCGGCTCTGCCTGGGCCAGCGCCAGGCCGGGGACGCGGCCTTCGTCGTCCTGTGCACGACACGGCTCGCGTCGCGGCTGCGCGAACGGGGAGAGCGCGCCTACCGGGCCTTGCAACTGTCCGCGGGCGTGGCCCTGGGACGCGTGAACCTGGCCGCCGGCAGCCGCGGGCTCGGCTCGTGCGGGCTCGCGTTCGACGACGAACTGCTCGCCGCGCTGTCCCCCGACGCCCCCGACGGCCTGACCGCCGTCGCCGTAGGCGTCCCCCGCTGACATCACGGACTCACCGATGACCGCGCACCAACGCGCTGTCGGTCGACACCGACCAGAAGGCCTGGAGCGCCGACCTCCCCAACACCGTAAGAGACCCTGACGGCATGAACGCGCTCTTGCTCAACGTGACGGGTGAGGGAGGCGGTCTGCGGCTTCTCGGCATCGTCGTTGTCGGCGCCCTCGGGCCCATATCCGGGTCCGTGCGCGTCAGTCGAAGGTGGTGGAGATTTCGTGCCAGCCGCCGGGAACGAAGGTGGTGGCTTCGTCGGGTCCCCAGGTTCCTTTGGCGTAGGGGAGGGGCTGGGTGGGGAGGTCGAGGACGGGCTGGATGATGCGCCAGGATTCCTCGGCCAGGTCGAAGCGGACGAAGCGGCGGGGGTCGCCGGTCATCGCGTCGGTGAGGATGCGCTGGTAGGCCGCTTCCATCGGGCCCAGGACCTTGGTGAAGTCCACGCTGAGCGGGACTCGCCGGGTGCTGTCGCGCCCGGGGACCTTGGCGAGCAGGTCGAATGTGACCCCGGCATCGGGCTGGATGCGGAAGCGGATCAGATTGGGCTCTGGGGCGCCGTCGAAGAAGCTGATGGGCGGGGTGCGGAGTTGGGCGACCACTTCCAGGTCGGTGGTGCCCAGTGCTTTACCGGAGCGGATGTAGAACGGGACGTCGGCCCAGCGCCAGTTGTTGATGCGCAGGCACAGCGCAGCGTAGGTCTCGGTGGTCGAACCCTCACGGACGCCTTCGGTGGCGAGGTAGCCGTCGTACTGGCCGCGGACGACATCGCCGGGCGCGACGGCCTCGACGGCGCGCAGCACCCGCCACTTCTCGTCGATGAAGGCGCGTGAGTCGGTCGACGGCGGCGTGTCCATGGCCAGGAGCGCGAGGATCTGCAGAAGGTGGTTCTGGACGACGTCGCGGATCGTGCCGTTGGCGTCGTAGAACGAGCCGCGGTCGGCTACGTCGAAGTCTTCGGCCATCGTGATCTGCACATTGTCGACGTAGTGACGGTTCCAGATCGGCTCCAGGAGCATGTTCTCGAACCGGAACATCAGCAGGTCCTCGATCGGCTCCTTGCCGAGGAAGTGGTCGACGCGCCTGAGATGGTCCTCGTCGAAGAACTTCAGCAACTCGGCGTTCAACGCCCGCGCCGACTCCAGGTCGTTGCCGAACGGCTTTTCGACGACCATCCGGGCGTTCCTGTTCAGGCCGACCTTGGCCAGGCCCTCGGCGACCGTCGCGAACAGCGAAGGAGGAACCGCGAGATAGTGAGTGAGGAATCCCGCATCGCCGACCTCGCCGCGGATCGCATCGAAGGTGGCGCCGTCGGTGTAGTCGCCCGCGACGAGCCGGAGGTTCCCGGCGAACTTCTCGAACGCCGCGTCGTCCACCTTGTCGTGCTTGGCCTCGCAGGCCTCACGGGCCCGACTTCGCAGCCCGGCCAGGTCGAGGTCGGTCTTGGCGACCCCCACGATCGGGTGGTCCAGCACCCCGTCCGCCGTCAGCTGGTACAACGCCGGCAGCAGCATCTTGTACGCCAGATTCCCGGTGATCCCGAACAGCACCATCGCGTCGGCCCGCTCCATCGCCGGCCCCCTCTCCTCGGCTCACAGCTTGACGCCTCGGCCATCCGGAGAACAAGCGTCCCACGGGTCGCATAGCGCTCGGTCATGGCCGGAGGAACCGAGACCACGCGGACCCCGCAAGGTTTTGCGCCGCGCTCGCCGTCGGCGGCGTGGTCTGGCGGCTCTTTGGGTGGTGGCGCAAGGTGGGTGATGGACGCGGATTCACGTGTCGCGGATCTTGATTCCGGGGCGCCAGCCGAGCATGCGGGAGACGCCGAGACCGCCTGCGATCAGCGACGGAAGCACCGCCTGGCGATGTACTGAACCGCTGCGCACCACGACGGACATCGCCGCCACGACGCGGCCTTCACCGTCCACGATCCGGGTGGCGATCGAGTCGGCGCCGTCGGTGAGTTCGCTCCGGACGGTCGCGTAGCCGGTGCGGCGGCATTCGGCGAGCTCGCTTCTGAGGACGGTCGGGTCGATGGTGGTCTGGGGCGTATACCGGTGCAACTTGCCGGACAGGACCTTGTCGATCTGGTCGGCGCCGCCGTGGGCGAGGAGCACCTTTCCGACGCCCGAGCAGTGCAGTGGAAGCCGGCCTCCTACATGGGAGACGAGGTGCTGCGCCTGCGGAGCGGACAGCCTTTCGATGATGACGGCCTCGGTTCCCTCCAGGACCGCCAGTTGCACGTGCTGGTGGAGTGCGGTGTAGAGGTCTTCCATGAAGGGCTGGGCCTTGGAGCGCAGCGACTCGGTGAGCGGTGCCAGCGTGCCGAGTTGCCACAGCCGCAGGCCGATCGTGAAGCGGCCGTCGTGCTGCCGGTTCAACGCGCCGACGTCGGTGAGCTCCATGGCGAGTCGGCGGACGGTCGCGTGCGGCAGGCCCGTCTTGCGCACCAGTTCGGCGAGGCTGAGAGTGCTCTGATCGGGCTGGAACGCGAACAGGACCTCCAGGAGTCGTGAGCTCACGCTCCTGCCGGGCTCGCTGGTCCGAGGCATGCCGGGCCCCCTTTCATCCGCCCGCGATCGTAGCCGACGATGTTCATAGGATGACCATCAGCGCGCTTTCCGCCCGGCCGAGCATGCAGCATGGCGCTGTCAATCCGGACGCGGAAGAACGGCTGCGGGGTCGAAGACTGAGATGCTCGGATCGAACATCGAGACACCGGAGATCGCGATCCTCGGCGGCGGGATCGGCGGCCTCGCGATCGCCGCCTTCCTTGGCCGAGCGGGCCTTCGCAGCACGGTGTACGAGCAGGCGCCGGCGCTGAAGGAGGTCGGCGCCGGGCTCGTGGTGGCCCCCAACGCCGCCCGGCTCCTGCGCCGGCTCGGCGTCATGGACCCTTTGCTGCGCGGCGCCGTCCAGCTGGACGTCGGATGGGAGTTCCGCCGCTGGCAGGACGGGATGGTCCTCTCCGCCGAAGACCTCGCGGCGGACTGCGAGCGGCTCTACGGCGAGCACACCTACACGGTGCACCGCGCCGAACTGCTGGACGTCATCAGGAGCGCCGTGCCGGAGCAGACGGTCCGGCTCGGCAAGCGCTGCACCGCGCTCGTCCTGGAGGGCGAACGCCCGTCGCTGCGGTTCGCCGACGGCGAGGTCGTCGAGGCGGACATCGTCATCGGGGCGGACGGCGTCCACTCGGTGGTGCGAAGCGCCATCGCCGAACCGCGCCCGGCCGCCTTCTCGGGCCTGTGCGCGTTCCGTGCCCTGGTCCCGGGCGACCGCGCGCCGTCGTTCGCCCGGCGGCACGCGCAGACATTGTGGATCGGTCCCAATCATCACCTGGTGCACTACCCCGTCTCCGCGGGAAGGTTCGTGAACCTGGTGGCCTTCGCCCCGGCGGGTGAGGACCTGGTGGAGTCGTGGACGGCGGAGGCGTCGATCGAGGAGTTCCTCCTCGAATTCGACGGATGGGACCCGAGGCTCGTCGACCTCATCCGCACCGCCGGGACACCGGGGCGATGGGCGCTGCTGGACCGCGCGCCGCTTCCGCGGTGGAGCCGCGGGCCGGTGACGCTGCTCGGCGACGCCGCGCACCCCATGTTCCCGTTCTTCGCGCAAGGAGCCGCGCAGGCGCTCGAGGACGCGGCGGTCCTGTCCCGCTGCCTCGCCGAAGAGCCCGCCGACCCCGCCCGGGCGCTGCGACGGTACGAGGCTCTGCGCCTTCCGCGCACGACCCGGCTGCAAGCGGTGAGCCACGCGCGGTCGGACATCAATCACCTTCCCGACGGGCCCGAACAGCGTGCCCGTGACGCGTCGTTCACCGAGAACGATCCGCTGGTCGCCAACGGCTGGATCTACGAGTACGACCCCGATGCGGCGATGTCCGCCGAGGCCGCCGCGGGCTGACCGGCTGCTCGGTGTGTCCGTTGAATGGACGTTCGCGTTGTGATCAG
The DNA here is from genome assembly GCF_044326405.1 of Actinomadura sp. 1N219. Lineage (NCBI taxonomy): Bacteria > Bacillati > Actinomycetota > Actinomycetes > Streptosporangiales > Thermomonosporaceae > Actinomadura > Actinomadura sp. 1N219. Next base: position 17,641 of record NZ_JBIRAY010000031.1, read on the forward strand.
CCGGACGCCCGCCTGAGACTGCCGGGCACCGGCGGCGTCCCGCCGAAGCCGCCGACCCGACAGCCTCCGACCTGAAGGAGATTCCATGACCGCCACCGACGAAGCGCGCCTCGGCGCGCCTGCCGTCCGGACGTGTGACGTGCGGCGGGCCGTCGAGGCCGCCGAGCGCGGGTTCGGGTCGTGGGCCGGGACGTGGGCCGGGTCGTGCCTGCTCTCGCTGAGCGGCAGACACCCTTGCTGTTGGACGTCGAAGTCGCTCCTGATCCGACTTACGGTTTTTGATCGGCGCGCGAGAGGTCGGCGCCAGTTAAGCGGAGTCATTATCGCCGTCCATTCAACGGACCAGGTGAAGCGGCAGGGAGCAAACGGCTCCTAAGCTGCACGAAACGGGCTGGATCTCGACAATTAACGGCCCTTCAAGGAGCGACGGTATGAAAGTTTTCGATGTGCGGGGCATCACGGCGGGTGTCGATGCGGCGCTCGCGGTGGTCGATGATCCGAAGCATCGGCACATGCTGAAGAACTACCGCAGGCACGCGCTTCTGGAGGTGTCCGGATTCTGGGAGGACATCCTCATCCCGGCGATGATCGTCGACCATCCGGTCTATCGGCTCACCGAACGTGGGAAGACGCTGGTCTGCGATGGCATGGCGGAGGTCCGGAAATTCTATGCCGAGATCGTCGGCGGCGGAATGAACGTTTTCGGCGCGCTGGAGGAGGAGGTCGCCGTATCGGATTACGGGATCTTCATCGAGGCCGTCTTCGCCCAGATCGTCCGCGGCGATGCCGCAGCGCTCGCCGGCGAGGGCACCGATCCGGACGGCACCTACCAGATCTCGCACCGATTCGCCGCCGCCTGGCCCTACCGCGACGGACGGCTCGTAGGTGAATTCATCTACGACGACACCGGCAGTTGGCGCGTGGACGAGGTTGAGCGTTCCGCGCTCCTGTCACCGGCCGATGCGCGGAAGGCTCTCGCGCCCTACCTGGAGCAGAGCCCGCTCTCGGAGATCGAGAACGGCCTGCGCCTGTTCAGGGACTAGATATGGCGCAGATCAATGGCGGGCTCGCGGGTCGATACGTTGACGTCCACGCCCACTTCACGCCGCCGAGCACCGAGGAAGAACGCGTACGCGTCTGGCAGGCCATGCTCGGCAAGGGCATTTATTTCCCCGAGCCCCACGAGTGGTCGCTGGAACGCACCTTGGCGTACATGGACGCGTCCGGTACCGCCATGCAGTTGCTGAGCAACATCCCCAGCAGCTTGGCGGGCCTCCGCGCGTCGAACGACTACGGGGCGTCCCTCGTGGCGGACCACCCGTCGCGGTTCGGTCTCCTGGCCGCCCTCCCCACAGACGACCCCTCGGCTGCCGTGGACGAGGCCATACGGGCGCGCCAGGAACTCGACGCCGACGGATTCGCCGTGACGACGAAATACAACGGTGCATATTTGGGCGACGACTCACTCACCCCATTGTGGGAGCTGCTCGACGACTGGGGAGCGGTGGTGTTCGTCCATCCTGACGCGCGCCTGCCGCCGACCCTCGACCACCCGGCCCCCCTGTACGAAGTGGCCTTCGACACCGCCCGGACGGTCTTCGACATGATCTTCAGGAAGACGTTCACGCGACACCCGAAAATCACCTTCGTGATCGCTCACTGCGGGGGAGCGTTCCCCGCGCTGACCGGGCGGCTCCGGCTGCTGGGAAACGAATCATGGGTCCCGCAGGGAGTGACGACCCAGGACATCGACGAGCAGACGTCCTCCCTTTACGTCGACACGGCAGCGACGGCTTTCACGCATTCCCTTCTACCGGCGATGGCGACGGTAGGAGCCGGCCACATCGTCTACGGCAGCGACTGGGGTGCGCCCTGCACGACCGAGCCGTCCGCCGAATCGAACCGCTCAAGCCTCCTCCAATGCGGCGCGTTGTCACTTGAGGAGGAAGGCGGTGTCAGGGCTAGGGCGCTCGATCTTTTCCCGCGAGCGGCGCGGTGCCTCGCCGACGCCGAGCCGCTTTCCGAGGAATTCGTCCGATAAGGGCAGGGCGGTAGCGGCCGCCGTATTTCAAGCTCCCCACCAGAGTGCCCCCCCGTGTGTCTTTTCACGCGCTCAAGAACCATCCGAACCCACTCATGGGGAGTCATCCATGCCCGTCACCAGTTTCTTCCGTCGCCCTGATCCGGGCGGCGCCGCGGACGCGAACCGGCAGAACACACTCGTCCTCATCATGTTCTTCGCGGCCGGGATCGTGTTCCTCGACCGCTTCGGCATCACCTTCCTCTTCCCGCAGATCGGCGATGACCTTCATCTGAACCACAGCCAGCTCGGCTCGCTGGTCTCGATCACCGCCGTGACATGGGCGATCTCCAGCCTGATCTTCTCGGTCGTGTCCGACCGTCTCGGCGGCCGGGCCAAATGGATGATCGTCGCGAGCCTGGTGCTGTTCTCCACCGCGGTCGGCCTGATCGGCCTGGCGCAGGACTACGGGACCATGCTGCTGCTCCGCGCGGTCATCGGCTTCTGCGAGGGCCCCGCGCTGCCCCTGATCCAGGGCGCGGTCGCCCGCGCGTCGTCGCCGGAGCGGCGCGGCCGGAACATGGGGATCGTCATCGCCGGGACGCTGCTCATCGGCAGCGCGCTGGCGCCGAGCATCATGATCGGGCTCGCCACGGCGCTGAACTGGCGGCTCGCCTTCCCGCTCGTCGCCGTCCCGGGCATCGTCGTGGCGCTCCTCGTGGCGCTCTTCATGCGCGAGAACCGCACGGCCGGCGCCGACGCCCCGCGCGTCAAGGCCCGGGACTTCCGTCTCGTCCTGGCCAACCGCAACGTCCTGCTGGCGCTCGTCGGCACGACCGTCTGCCTCGGCACGAACATCGGCTTCGGCGCGTTCGCGCCCACCTACCTGCACGAGGAGGGACTCTCCCGGAGCACCGCGACGCTCGTGCTCACCGTGTACGGCTGCATCATCGCGCTCGGCAGCATCATCGCCCCTGCGGTGTCGGACCGCGTCGGACGCAAACCGGCCCTGTTCGCTGCGGCGATCTGCAGCGGGCTCGTGCCACTGTTCTTCGTCCTGTTCGCCCACTCGGTGCCCTTGCTGCTGGCGTCGCTGGCCGTCGGCCTGATGGCGGGCGGATCGCTCACGCTGATCACCTATGTGGTGCCCGGTGAGTCGGTGCCCAGGGAGCTGATGGCCACGGCGTTCGCCCTGCAGATCGCCGTGGGCGAGACCCTCGGCGGAGCGCTCGGCCCGCAGCTCGGCGGCGCGCTCGCCGACGCGACCCACAGCCTGAAGAGCGCGCTGCTGCTGTACGCCGCGGCGCCGATCCTGCTGGCCGTGGTGGCGCTGCTGATCCGCGAGACCGCCCCCCGGCTGGGCAAGAGGACGTCCACCCGGAAAGCCCGCGAGGCGAGCGGCGAGGCCGCCCTGTCCTGACCGCGCCCTGTCCCGACGAAGGCGGGTCCACCCGGTGTGACAGATGCCGGGTGGACCCGCCGAGGGGGAGGGGGATCAGTTCAGCTGTTCTCGGGGAAGCCGAGGTCGAGCCCGCTTCGCGCGGGGTCCGGCCAGCGGCTCGTGACCACCTTGCCGCGGGTGAAGAAGTGCACGCCTTCGGTGCCGTGCGCGTGGGTGTCCCCGAAGAGCGAGTTCTTCCAGCCGCCGAAGCTGTAGTACGCCATCGGCACCGGGACGGGCACGTTGACGCCGACCATTCCTGCTTCGACCTCGTTCTGGAACCGCCGGGCGGCGCCGCCGTCTCTGGTGAAGACGCAGGCGCCGTTGCCGTAGGGGCTGGCGTTGATGAGTTCCATGGCCTCGTCGTAGGAGCGGGCCCGGACCACCGACAGCACCGGCCCGAAGATCTCGTCGGTGTAGACCGTCATCTCGGGGGTGACGTGGTCGAGCAGCGTCGGACCGAGCCAGAAGCCGCCCGCCGCCCCGTCCGGCTGGACGTGACGACCGTCGAGGACGACCGACGCCCCGTCCCTCTCTCCGGAGTCGATGTAGCCGGCTACCTTGTCGCGGTGCTGCGCGGTCACCAGCGGGCCCATGTCGCAGGAGCGGGTGCCGTCGCCGACCCTGATGGCCGCGGCCCGTTCGGCGATTTTGGGGACGAGCCGGCCGGCGACGTCGCCGACCGCGACCACGACGCTGACCGCCATGCAGCGTTCGCCGGCGGACCCGAAACCGGCGTTCACGGCGGCGTCGGCGGTAGCGTCGAGGTCGGCGTCGGGAAGGACCAGCATGTGGTTCTTGGCGCCCCCGAGCGCCTGCACGCGCTTTCCGCGGGCGCTCGCGGTGGCGTAGACGTACTGGGCGATCGGCGTGGAGCCGACGAACGAGACCGCCCTGATCCCAGGGTCGGTCAGCAGTTCGTCGACCGCGGTCTTGCCGCCTTGCAGGACGGTGAACACGCCCGCGGGCAATCCCGCTTCGGCCCACAGTTCGGCCAGCCAGAGCGCGGCGGACGGGTCCTTCTCGCTGGGCTTGAGCACGACGGTGTTGCCTGCGGCGATCGCGATCGGGAAGAACCACAGCGGCACCATCGCCGGGAAATTGAACGGCGAGATGATCCCCACCGGGCCCAGCGGCTGGCGCATCGAGCAGACATCGACACTGGTCGAGGCGTTCTCCGTCATCGCGCCCTTGAGCAGATGCGGCATTCCGCAGGCGAACTCGACGACCTCCTGGCCCCGGCTGATCTCGCCGAGCGCGTCGGAGAGCACCTTGCCGTGCTCGGCGGTGATCAGCTTCGCCAGCTCCGGCTTGCGCCGGTCCAGCAGTTCCCGGAACCGGAAGACGATCTGGGTGCGCCTGGTCAGGGAGAGGTCCCGCCAGGCCGCGAAGGCGGCCTTCGCCGAGGCGATCGCGACGCGCGCGTCGGCGGCGTCCGCCATGGAGACCCGGCCGGTGACCTGTCCTGTCGCCGGGTTCATCACGGGCGTGGTGTCCCCGCTGGAGCCGAGGAACTCCTTGCCGTCGACCCAGTGCCCTATCTCGCGCACGTCATTGACGGCCGTGGTCACGCGTCCTCCCGCGTCGCGGCGGGCGCGCCGTCCAGCGCGCCGCCGAGCAGGCCGCCGAGCAGGCCGGTCAGCTCGGACACGGCGGCGTCGGCGGCCGGGGACAGGCCGGGCATGCCGAAGAACGGGTGGATGAGGCCCGGGTAGACGCGCAGGGTGGTGGGCACGCCCGCTTCCAGAAGCCGGGCCGCGTAGACGGTCCCGTCATCGCGCAGGGGGTCGAACCCGGTCACCCCGACGACCGCCGGGGCGACACCGGTCAGGTCGGACGCCAGGGCGGGCGAGACGAGCGGGTTCGCGGCGCGGGCGTCATCGTCACCGAAATAGAGCTTTCGGATGACGGCGAGGTCGTCGCGGGTCAGGAAGTAGCCGTCGGCGTTCTCGGCGACGGACGGGTACCGGGCCGCGAAGTTCGTCACCGGCGAGGCCAGCAGCTGGCCGGCCACGGGGATGCCCGCGTCGCGGGCGCGTTGTGCCGTGACCGCCGCGAGGTTGGCGCCCGAGCTCTCCCCGGCGAGGCCGATGCGCGCCGGGTCGCCGCCGAGGTCGCCGACGTGGTCGGCCACCCAGCGCAACGCGGTCATCGCGTCCTCGACCGCGGCGGGGAACGGGTGCTCGGGGGCGAGCCGGTAGTCGACGGACACCACACAGGCGCCCAGGTCGTGCGCGAGCCGCCGGGCGACGTCCTGCATCAGGTGGGCGCTGCCCATGATGAAGCCGCCGGGGTGAAAGTAGACGACGGTGGGAACCGACCCGTCGGAGAGGGGCCGGACGACCTTGAGGCGCAGCCCGTCGACGGCGACGTCGTCGACGCTCTTGACCGGGGCGAACTCCGCAGGATCCCAGTTCCCCTCGATCGCGGCCCGCATGCGCTCGCGCATCTCGCCGGGCGTCCCGGAGAAGCCGGGCGGGGCGCCGGCGGAGCGGAGGGCGGACAGGAACCCGGCAATGTCGGGGTCGAGCGTCATGGTGACCTTTCGGTGAGTGGTGGACGTTCGGACGTGATGTCAGCCGCCGAGAAGGCGGCGGTGGGAGGCCAGCGCGAGTTCCCTCGCGCGGTCGATGGAGCCCGCTCCGGTGCCGACGAGCGAACCGGCTCGCTTGCGGACGACGCCGTCGACCAGGACGGTGTCGACGTTGCCCGGATGCGCGGAGCAGACCAGCGCGGCCACCGGGTCGGTGACCGGGAAGAGGTTGGGGTCGGTCGCGCGGACGAGGACGACGTCGGCGCGCTTCCCGGGGCTGAGGCTGCCGATCCGGTCGCCGAGCCCCAGCGTGTCGGCACCGCCCTGGGTGGCCATCGCGAAGACCTCGGCGACGCTGAACGCGTCGAGCTTGGCGGCGAACCGGGTGCGTCCCTCGGCGAGCTGGCTGCGGTGCGCGGCCAGGCCCGCCCGCATCTGGGTGAACAGGTCGGCGGCCCCGGCGGTCTCGGTGTCGGTGCTCAGCCCGGCCGTGATCCCGAACGCCCGCACGCGGTCGATCGGGGTGTGACCGATGCCGGGAAGGGCCTGCTCGTGCTGCGGCGCGAGCACGACCGCCGAGCCGTGGTCGGCGATCATCGCGAACTCGTCGTCGGCGGACTCGCTGCAGTGCACGAAGCTCAGGTCCGGGCCGAGCAGCCCGGCGCGTCCCAGCTGTGCGATCGCGGCCATCGCGCCGTACTCGGGGCCGCAACCCATGTGGATGGACGTGCGTATCCCCAGGTCACGCGCCATGTCGAGGTCGGCGCGGGTCGCCTCCAGCGTGGACAGCTCCGGGCCACGCCCGGCCAGGTGCAGCGTGACCAGGGCGTCGTCGTCCGGCAGCAGCTCGCGGCGGATGCGCCGGACGTCGTCGGTGTGCGGCCGGTCGCTGCCGGCGATCCACGCCGGAAGGTCGACCAGCGGCCAGCCGTGCCCGAAGATCGCGCGGATTCCGCTGTCGCGCAGCGCCGCGATGGCCTGGTCGCTGTGCTCGGGCGAGTTCTGGACGTGCGACCAGTCCATGAGCGTGGTGGTGCCCGCGTCGATGGCGGACAGGGCGCCGAGCAGGTTCCCGGCGTACACGTCCTCGGGGCGGTACAGCGGCCCGAGCCTGCCGAACATCTCTCCGAAGTAGGTCCGCAGGTCGAGCTCGGTGCACCGGTGCCGGACGGCGGACTGCCAGGTGTGCTTGTGGGCGTCGACGAGCCCGGGAAGGACGATCATGTCGCGGGCGTCGATCACCTCGGCGCCGTCGCCGGGCAGGCCCGGCCCGACGGCGGTGATCCGGCCGTCCTCGATTAGGACGTCGCAGCCGGTGAGCGTGCCGAGCGCCGGGTCGCCGGTGACGACCCAGCCGTTGTCGATGAGAATGCGCCGTGGCGCGCGGTCGGTCATGTCCGCTCCTCGTCTCACGCGTGTTCGGGCTGTCGGCGGACGGCGTCCGCGCCCGCCTGCGCCGGATCGTCTGTCTGCGCCGGATCGTCTGGCTGCGCCGGCTCGGCGGCCTCCTGCCGTGTCGCGGTCCGGTAGGCGGCGGTGACCTGCTCGTCGGTGGGCCGCGCCGCCCAGGCGCGCGCCACGTAGGCGTCGGGGCGGATCAGCACCGCCGCTGCGCCGCCGAACCGCTCCGCCAGCTCGGCGGCCGGGGCCGTCACGGCTGTGATCACGTCGGGCAGCGTCCGGGGACCGCCCGCGGGGCGGCCCGCGGGGTCGGCGGCGTCGGCGAGGACGAAGCCGGCGTCCTTGGCGACCCGGGTGTAGGACGAGCCGGACGGGGAGCCGGCGGTGTCGACGGGGAAGTCGCTCACGCGGGTGCCGTCCGCGTCATGGGGGTCGGAGTCGTGGTGGTAGGAGGTGCCGAAGCCGCTCAGCCGGTCGCGGAGGATCGCGTTGACCTCCGGGATCGGCACGAGCTCCCGCTCGACGAAGTCCTTGAGTGCCAGCCCCGCGTGGGAGAAGTCGAAATGCAGCCCGCACTGCGCCGCGACGTCGTCCATCAGGGCCTTGAGCACCGGGTGCCGCTCCTCGTGGTAGCTGTCGAGCAGCGCGTCGGGGGCGCGGCCGATCGCGACCCAGCCGAGCTTCCAGCCGAGGTTGAAGGCGTCCTGGATGCAGTAGTTCATCCCGATGCCGCTCGCGGGGTAGTGCACGCGGGTCGCCTCCCCGGCGAGCAGCACCCGTCCGCGGCGGAACTCGGGGACCATCCGGTGCGCGTCGCCGTAGCGCGACAGCCACTGCGCCGACGTCACCCCGAAGTCGTCCCCGAAAATCAGCCGCAGCGATTCCCGGACCTCGTCCATGGTCACCGGCTCGTGCTTGGGCACGTGGCGGCGACGCTCGGCGACGATGATGAACCGGGTGATGCCCCGCCCGAAGGGGTAGGCGAGCACCCAGCCGTGCTCGTTGCGTTTCATCTGCATCGACGCCTGCCAGGGAAAGGACAGATGGGCGTCCACGGCCACAGCGGTCATCCGCGTCGGATGGCCGTCGAACGGGATGCCGGTCACCTGGCGGACGAGGCTGCGCGCGCCGTCCGCGCCCACCAGATAGGACGCGCTGAATTCGAGCGCGTCGCCCGCGGAGTCCCGGGCGGTGACCGTGACCCCGCCGGGGGTCTCGGCGTGGCCGAGGTAGGTGAGCCCGCGGCGCAGGTCGGCGCCCTGTTCCACGGCCCATTCCGCCAGCAGGTGCTCGGTGGTCATCTGCGGCAGGATCAGCGCGTAGGGGAACTTGCTGTCGAGCTGGTCGTAGCGCAGCCCGATGAGGCCGGCGTAGATGTAGCGCGGTACCTCGAAGTCGGGCCGCCACCGCTCGGCCGCGGCGCGGAACCGGTCCATGAGGCCGCGGACGTCGAACAGCTCCAGCACGCGCGGCTGGATCACTCCGGCCCGTGAGTGGGTGTCCTCCGTGCGGCGCTCCAACACGACGACCCGGGCCCCGGCGCGCGCGGCCTCTGCGGCGACCGTCAGGCCGGCGGGTCCGCCGCCGATGACGACGACATCGGCGGACGTGGCGCTGTTCGACATGTGCTGCCTCCACTGAAGTGACCGTCAGACGGTAAAGTGACCGTCAGTCGGTCAATCCTGCTGCGTCCCAGCAGCATGGGACGCGTGACCGCCGCTGTCAAGAGAAGAGTCCATTCATTGCACTCCGCACTTACCCTGCGAGGACGGTGTGAACAAGGGGGAAGCCAAGCGGGCGGGCACTTGACCGAAGAGCGGTCGCACCCCGTACTCTTGGCCGGACAAGACTGGCGAGTGGCGATCGGCCACCGGAGAGGGGAGCCACATGCCGCGCGACGACGCCGGCCCGGACTTCATCGAGGCCCTGGCCCGCGGTCTCGACGTGATCAGATGCTTCGGCTCGCACCGGGTGCCGATGTCCCTCACCGAGATCGCGGCCGCGACCGGACTGGCCCGGCCGACCGCCCGCCGGATCGTGCTCACGCTCGAACACCTCGGGTACGCGCGCTCGACGCCCGAGGGGGTCGTCCTCACCCCCCGGGTGCTGGAGCTGGGGGTGGCCTACACGCTGTCCACCGGTCTGTGGGAGGTCGCGCTCCCTCACCTGCGCGACCTCGTCGAGCGGACCGGCCAGGCCGCCTCCGTGGCCGAGCTCGACGGCTCGGACATCATCTACATCGCCCGCGTCGAGGTCCCCAAGGTGGTGGCCGTCAACGTCAAGGTGGGCATGCGCCTCCCCGCCGCCAGCACCGCGCTCGGCAAGGTCCTCCTCGCGTCCCTGGACCCCGACGCCCTGCACACGGCACTGCGCGCGGAGACGCGATCCCCGATCAAACCCCACCGGCCCAAGCCGATCGACGAGACCGAGGCCGAGCTACGGGAGGTGCGCGCCCGCGGCTGGGCCTCGACCGACGGCGAGGTGGCGCCCGGAATCCGCTCCGTCGCCGCGCCCCTGCGCGACGGCGACGGCCGGACGGTCGCCGCGGTCAACGTCACGGCGATCGCCGCCGAGGTCGGCCACCGCGAGCTGATCGACGACCTGCTGCCCCTTCTGCTCCAGGCGACCGGCGCGATCGGACGCGACTACGAACTCATCCACGCCGCGCCGCAGCGAGCCCTGCGCGCCACGTGACCGACGAGAACACGGAAGACGATGATGGATTCGCACACTCCACCGGACCCGGCCCAGCTGTTCAGCGAGGAACGGTCCGCCGACGTGGTCGCCGCGAGCTTCGCCGGGACGCCCGACCCGCGCCTGCGGCGGATCCTCACCTCGCTCGTGCGGCATCTGCACGGCTTCGTCAAGGACGTCGAGCTGACCGAGCGGGAGTGGGCGGCGGCGATCGAGTTCCTCACCGCGACCGGGCAGGCGTGCACGAGCACCCGGCAGGAGTTCATCCTGCTGTCCGACGTGCTGGGCGCCTCGATGCTGGTCGAGACCATCAGCAACCGGGCCGGTGACGGGCTGACCGAGTCGACGGTCGAGGGTCCGTTTCATATGGTCGCGTCGCCGCGCCGGGAGTTGGGCGCTGACATCGCCGAGGACGGCAAGGGCGTCCCGTGCCTGGTCACCGGAAGCGTGGCGGGCCCGGACGGACGGCCGGTCCCGGCGGCGACGGTCGACGTGTGGCAGGCCAACGACGAGGGCTTCTACGACGTGCAGCAACCCGGCGTGCAGCCGGACCTGAACCTGCGCGGGCTGTTCACCGCCGACGATGAGGGGCGGTTCTGGTTCCGCTCGATCGTCCCCCGCCATTATCCGATCCCGCAGGACGGCCCGGTCGGGCGGCTCCTGGACGCCACGGCCCGGCACCCGAACCGGCCCGCCCACGTCCACTTCGAGGTGTCGGCCCCCGGCTACCGCACCGTGACCACCCACCTGTTCGTCGCCGGGACGCCGTACATCGACTCCGACGCCGTGTTCGGGGTCAAGCCCAGCCTCGTGCGCGAGTTCCCCGAGGTCGATGACCCCGAGCGCGCGGCCGCGGCCGGGCTGCCCAACCCGTTCCGCACGGTGAACTTCGACGTCGTCCTGCGGCCGGACACCGAAACCGACACCGCCGAGCGGGAAGCATGACCATGGTCCAGACCTCCTTCTCCTACGACGCGCTCCCGATGCGGGTGCGGTTCGGGTCCGGCGTCGTCGCCTCCCTCCCCGAGGAAGTCGACCGGCTGGGCGCACGCCGCGCCCTCGTGCTCTGCTCGCCCGAGCAGCGCGCGACCGGGGAGACCATCGCGGACGCGCTGGGCGAGCGCTCCGCGGGAGTCCTCGCCGAAGCGCGCATGCACGTCCCGATCGAGATCGCCCAGCGCGCCCGCGACCGCGCCGCCGAACTCGGCGCCGACGCCTGCGTGGCGGTCGGCGGGGGATCGGCCATCGGGCTGGGGAAGGCCGTCGCGCTGGAGCACGGCCTGCCGGTGATCGCCGTCCCCACGACCTACGCGGGCTCGGAGATGACCGCCGTGTGGGGCCTGACCGAGAACGGCCGCAAGCGGACCGGCAAGGATCTGCGGGTGCTGCCCGCGAGCGTCCTGTACGACCCCGACCTCACCCTCGGCCTCCCCGTCGCCATGTCGGTGACCAGCGGATTCAACGCCGTCGCCCACGCGGCCGAGGCGCTGTACGCCCCCGACCGCTCCCCGGTCATCTCGCTGATGGCCCAAGAGGGCGTCCGCGCGATGACCGAAGCGCTCCCGGACGTGTTCGCCGACGGCCGCGACCTCGACGCCCGCACCACGGCCCTTTACGCGTCCTGGCTGTGCGGCGCCGCGCTCGGCGCGACGACCATGTCCTTGCACCACAAGCTGTGTCACGCCCTGGGCGGGACGCTCGACCTCCCGCACGCGCCGACCCACACCGTGGTCCTGCCGCACGCACTCGCCTACAACCAGCCCGCCGCCCCCGAAGCGACCGAAGCCCTGGTACGGGCGCTGGACGCCGACGACCCCGCCCACCGCCTCTGGGATCTGGCGGGCTCCCTGGACGCGCCACGCTCGCTGCGCGAACTCGGCATGGCCGAACGCGACATCGAACCCATATCCGAACAGGTCGTGAACGCCCCGTACGCGAACCCCGCGCCCGTCACCCGCGACGGCGTCACGCACCTGCTCCGCGCCGCCTGGAGCGGCGAGCGTCCAGCGCCACGGTCCTGAACCGCCGGGCCGCCGTCTACCGGTTGCCCTGGCGGGCGCCCGCGAGCGGGCCGCCGCGCCGACGCGCCAGCAGGGTGGAGACGGCGACCGCGATGATCAGAGCCGCGCCGTTGAACACGGCGGGGACCCACTCCGCGGCGCCCGCGAGCGTCAGGCCGCTGACCGACACGGCGACGAACAACGTGCCGACGACCGCACCCAGCACGTTGTAGCGGCCGGGATCGATCGCCGTGGCGCCCAGGAAGACGGCCGCGAGCGCCGGGAACAGGAGATCGGCGCCGCTGTCCACGAGCCCTCCGCCGTTCCGGGCGGTGAGGATCACGCCGGCGACGCCCGCGAGACCGCCCGACGTCACCAGCGCGCCGAAGGTCAGCGCGGTGACCGGGATGCCGACCAGCCGGGCGGCGGAGGCGTTGCTCCCGACCGCATAGAGCCGCCGGCCGAAGGCGGTGTGGGCCAGGGTGAACCAGCAGACGGCGGTGATGAGCGCCACCAGCCAGATGACGCGGGGAAGGCCGAGCCACGTCAGCGACCCGAAGTCCCGCAGCGGCTGCGAGATCCCGCGGACGAGATCGACGCCCTGCGTGTACCACTGCACCAGGCCCGGGAGAAGCGTGGCGGTACCGATCGTGATGACGAACGCGTTGAGCCGCAGGAGGGCGACGAGCACGGCGTTGACCAGGCCGACCAGCACGCCGGCGCCCACACCGCACAGGACCGCGAGCGGCAGCGGGGCGTCGTGGTTCGACATCGTCGCGGCACAGACGATCGACGACACCAGCGACGTGGCCGCGACGGAGAAGTCGAACTGGCCGCACGCGAGCGGGAAGACCGCGGCGACGGCGAGCACGGAGACCACGGCGATGCTCGCGAGCACCGACTGGACGTTGGCGGTGCTGGTGAACGCCGTCGAGCTCGCGGGCAGGACGCCGAAGAACGCGATGACTCCGACGAGCAGAAGCACCAGGCCGTACCGCTCCCCGTACGCGCTGAGGCGTCCGGTCCGCGCGGCGGGCGGCGGGGCCTCCGCCGATTCCCGCGCCGGTTCACGCAGACGGGTCCCGCTCATGATTCCTCCTGGTCCGCGTACGAGTACCTGACGATCTCCCGGACCGAGACCGCCTCTCCGGAGAGCTCCGCCGTCACGCGTCCCGCCCTGAGGACCACCACCCGGTCGCAGAGGTGGGCCAGTTCCTCGACGTCGGACGAGGCGACGAGCACGGACGTGCCGGCGGCGGCGACCGCGCGGACCCGCTCGTAGATGTCGGCGCGGGACATCACGTCCACGCCCTGGGTCGGCTCGTCCAGGAGCAGAAGGCGCGGGGCGCGCTGGAGCCAGCGGGCGACGACGACCTTCTGCTGGTTGCCGCCCGACAGCCGGGTCACCGTCTGGTCCGGCCCCGCGGTCTTGATCCGCAGGTCGCCGATGACACCGGCGGCCGTGTCCCGCTCACGCGAGCGGACGAGCCGCGCCCAGCGCACGTAGCGCGCCAGCGTGGCGACGGTGATGTTCTGGGCGACCGACGACTCGTGGAAGAGGGCGTCCGCGAGCCGGTCCTCGGGGACGAGGGCGATCCCGCGGCGCATGGCCGCCCTGATCGACGGTGCCGCGATCGCCTCGCCCTCGAACGTGAGCGTCCCGGACGTCGGGCGGACCGCGCCGAAGATCGTTCTCAGCAGCGTCGACCGGCCGGATCCGAGCAGGCCGGCGAGGCCGAGGATCTCCCCGGCCCGGACTTCCAGGTCGATGCCGCTGATCCCGCCGGCCGACAACCCCCGCGCTTCGAGCATGGGAGCCGGGCCGCCGGCCGGGCGCGGCCCGGCCGCCGAGGACGCGGGGCTCTCATCGCCGTAAAGCGTGCCGAGGGAGCGACCGGCCATGAGCTCGGCGAGCTGAAGCTGGTCCAGCCCCCGTGCTCCGCGGGTGGCCGCGACCGCGCCGTCGCGGAGGACGGTGACGGAGTCGGCCAGTGAGAGCACCTCGTCGAGCCTGTGGCTGACGTACAGGATGGTCTGCCCTTGCCGTGCGCGCCCGGAGAGCGCTTCGAGGAGGACGTCGACCTCGTGGTGCGGAAGGCTCGCGGTCGGTTCGTCGAGGACCAGGACCTGCTCCGGGCCGTCGTCGGCCAGGGCGCGCGCGATCGCGACCATCGCACGGTCCGCGGGACGCAGGGCGCGGACGACCGCCGTGGGACTGACGTCGAGATCAAACCGTCCCAGCAGCGACTCCATGGTCTCGTGCAGCTTCCGCCATGCGATCCGGCGGCCGCCGCCCCTCGGAAAGCCCCGGGTGAAGGCGAAGTTCTCGGCGACGGTCATGTCGGGAAGGAGCCCGAGGTCCTGGTGCACGAACCGCAGCCCGGCCTCCCGGGCGTGGGCCGGGGTGAATCCGGCCAGGTCAGTTCCGGCACGGCCGGGACGGCTGAGCACGCCGCTGTCAGCGCGTTCGATCCCGGCGAGGACCTTGATCAGGGTCGACTTCCCCGAGCCGTTGCCGCCGGCGAGCGCGTGGATGTGGCCTCGGGTGAGCTCGAACGACACGTCCCGCAGCACCGGGGCCGGTCCGTACGACTTGTTCACGCCCGACACCGCGAGCGACGCAGGGTGCCCGGCCGCCGGGGTCGAGGCCGCGGAGCCGCCGGCGTCGCCGGGCCTTGCGGTGGTCACAGTCCCCATGCCCGCCGGTAGGCCGACATGAAGTCGACCGGTGCCCGGTACGGGCCCGAGCCCGGCAGGTTCACCTCGGAGTCGATGATCTGGAAGCCCAAGCCGGACGGTGCGGGAGGCTCACCGGCGAAGGCCCGGATGAGGGTGTCGATCGCCGCCCATCCGTACCAGTCGATCGGCTGCCCGATCGCGGCGCTCTGCCCCTGGTTCTGCCGGATCAGGCCGAGGTTCGGCGGCAGCCCCTCGCCGCCGATCAGCTTCACGTCCGCCCGGCGCGGCGAACCGGCGACGGCCTGCCCCGCGCCCGCGAGCACCAGCGAGTCCAGCGGCACCGCCACCCAGTTCGCCTGCGGATTCTTCAGCAGCGCCGACTCGATGATCTGCCGGGTGTTGCCAAAGGACTGGTGCGTCACCTCGACCGTCTCGACCTCGCAGGACGCGCACCCTTTCATTCCCAGCTGGAATCCCTCGTGCAGGGCCGCACCGATGTTGGTCCCCGTGAAATGCAGCTCGATCACGTTGGCCGCGCCGCCGGAGCGTGCCTTGACCCACTCTGCCCGGGCCGCACCGATCGCCTGCTGATATGCCTCGTTGGTCCGGTACTTCTCGGAGGGGACGACCGACTCGGTGAACAGCTTCTCGCCCGTGGCGCTCTCCCCAGTGTCGCAGTCGAAGCCCCAGAAATTGATGGTCGTGATCTTGGCGGCCCTCGCCTCGCCGAGCGGTTCCTTGACGGCCACGCAGTCGATCGCCTCGGTCACGATCGCATTGACCCTCGCCGCGATCCCCTGGCGGACACAGCCGGCGAACGCGCCGCCCGCATTGAGCTTGCCGTCACATATCTGGGCGGACCATCCCACCGCCTCGGCCGCCTTCTTCGCGGCCTCGGCCCCGGTCTGGCAGCCGATGGCGCTCTGCCCGCAGGAGACGATCCAGACCTTCTTGGCGCCCGCGACGGCCGGAGCCTTCGCCGGCGGCCGCCCGTAGGCACCGGTCCCGGCCAACTCCGCGAGCGCCGCAGTCGTCGTGACCGCTCCACGACCAGACGACCGTTCACCGGACGATCCGCAGGCGCTGAGCGCGAGCGCTAGTACACCGATTGCGGCGATACCTTGGATTCGGCGTGAGCCTGCCACTGTCGTACCTCCTGAATCCTCGCCTGCGACGTCCGCGAGCCGTGTCGCCCCCGCGCCGCGTCCCGCCTGGTCGTATAGCGGCGACTTGTACGCAGTGCGGTCGAAGGTAAGTGGCGCTCGTCACGACTGTCAAGCATTGTGCGGGTCCGACCTGCACTTCCACGCCAGAGCCCGCTCGGCGTACAGCTGTACGCCAAGCGGTTCTGATGGTGTTCGTGGAAGCGCTCGCCCGCGGTCACGTCGTCATCAAGGCGTCCGATTCCCGGCGCCCTCTCCTCCTGGCGCCTGAGGCCCCGCTTGCCCGCTCCTTGCCAGTCCGCTTCTGACGCAGCGGCTACCAACAGGTCCGCCAGTCGGTGCGGCCGAGTGCGACCGGCTTGCGCGGACATCCCAGGGCGGCGACAAGAACGGCCGCCTGAATCCGTTCGATGGCGATCGAATCGCGAGCTTCACCGGGGAAACGTCGCTGGTCAATCCGGCCAGGGCCTCGATCACCCGATCAGCCGGTGAGGAAAGTCATCGCGCACACGGCGCCGCACCCGCTCGGAAACCTCGTCCACGATTCACGGTCGCGTGCACGTCCAATCACGTCCAACCGGCTCGTCCTCGGCATGCCATCGGGGAGGTCACGCGCCCGCAGCGCGGAGGGAATCAGGCGCACGCACCTGGCTCGCCGGTCGACTTCCGAGCGCGTCCGCTCGACGAGTCCCGCCGCCTGTAACACCCCCAGGTGGTGGGCCGGCAGGTTGGACGGCAAGCCCAGCAGGCGGCCGACCTCCCTCGAAGCCAGGATGGATCAAACACCATTGAGGCAATGGTCATTGATGTGTTTTCATGCAGTCAAGGCCGCTGTCCGACGGCCCCCGCTCCCCGCCCCCCGCCCCCCGCTCCCCGCCCCCGGAGGCTCCCGTGCCTGACGATCCGCTCCGCCAGCGGCGCATTGTGCGC
>NZ_JBIRAY010000032.1:0-29697 GCF_044326405.1 Actinomadura sp. 1N219
GGAAACGGTGGTGTCGCGGTGGGGTGGGGTGCGTGGCCGGTGCCCGGCGGGTCGCGCGGCCGGAGTGTGATCTACGACTCGGTGGGGCGGCCGGGCGTGGCGGCGTCGTCGTGGGCGCTCTGGGGGGCGGGGTGGGCGGCTTTGGCGGGGCGGCGGCGGCGGGCGGGCGGGGTGACGCCGTCGGCGAGGCGGCGGGCGGTGACGAGGAAGCCGGTGTGGCCGATCATGCGGTGGTCGGGGCGGACGGCGAGGCCGTCGACGTGCCAGGTGCGGAGCATGGTCTCGGAGGCGTGGGGTTCGGCGAAGGCGCCGTGGGCGCGGAGGTCTTCGACGACGCGGGACATCTGGGTGGTGGTGGCGATGTAGGCGCAGACGATGCCGCCGGGGACGAGGGCCTTGGCGACGGCGTCGAGGCATTCCCAGGGGGCGAGCATGTCGAGGACGACGCGGTCGACGTCGGTTTCGGCGAGGTGGTGTTCGAGGGGGCCGATGGTGAGGCGCCAGGCGGGGTGGGGGCCGCCGAAGAACTTCTCGACGTTGGCGCGGGCGATGTCGGCGAAGTCGGGGCGGCGTTCGTAGGACGAGAGGAGGCCGTGGCCGCCGACGGCGCGGAGGAGGAAGCAGGTGAGGGCACCGGATCCGGCGCCGGCCTCGACGACGCGGGCGCCGGGGAAGATGTCGGCCATGGCGACGATCTGGGCGGCGTCCTTGGGGTAGACGACGGCGGCGCCGCGGGGCATGCGGAGGGCGAAGTCGGCGAGGAGGGGCCGGAAGGCGAGGTATTCGGTGCCGCCGGTGGAGCGGTAGACGGTGCCTTCGGGGCTGCCGATGATGTCGTCGTGGGGGACGGAGCCCTTGTGGGAGTGGTACAGCTTGCCGGGCTGGAGGGTGATGGTGTTGATGCGGCCTTTGGGGTCGGTGAGCTGAACCTGGTCTCCGGGCCGGAACGGGCCGTGGGGTGCGCGGCCGGGTGCGGGTGCGGGGTCGTTCGGCTGGGGTTCGCTCATGAACGTCAAGGCTAGCGGCGGGTGCGGCCCGGTCAGGACGCGGTCGGCGGGCCTGTGCGGAGCGGCGTGGGCGCCGTCCGGCGGCGGGGCCGGGCGGCGTCCGGCGGCGGGCGGGGCGGGTCAGATGCCGGGGGCGGGGCGGGGTCAGATGCCGGCGAAGGCGCGGTCGAGGTCGGCGGCGACGAGGACGCCGTAGACGCGTCCGTCGGGTTCGACGAGGAGGTACTCGGAGGCGGGTGCGCGGCGGAGGGCGTCCATGAGTTCTTCGCCGGTGATGTCGGCGGGGAGGGTGAGGCGTTCGTCGACGCCGCGGGAGAGGTCGCCGGCGGTGACCCAGGGGCGGCGGTGCTCGGGCGTGGCGGTGACGGCCTTCTCGCTGACGAGGCCGAGGGGCCTGCCGTCGTGGTCGGCGATGACGATGGCGCCGGCGCGGTCGTCGTGGGCGCGGCCGATGGCCACGGCGAGGGGGACGTCGGCGGTGACGAGGGTGGCGCGGCGGGCGAGGCGGCGGGCGGACAGCAGGGGGATGCGGTCGCGGACGTGCTCGGCGCGGATGGCGTGGGTGGCGCCGACCCAGATGAACGAGGCGACGAGGGCGGACCAGAGGAGGGCGAGCCAGCCGATGCCCTGTCCGGCGCCGGTGCCGTAGGTGGCGAGGAGGGCGCCGGCGAGGAGGGTGGCGACGGCGACGCCGCGGCCGACCCAGCCGGCGATGATGGCGCCGCTGCGGCTGCGTCCGGTGGCCTTCCAGACGGCGGCGCGGACGAGGCGGCCGCCGTCGAGGGGCAGGCCTGGCAGGAGGTTGAAGACGCCGACGAGGAGGTTGGCGAAGGTGAGGGCGTCGACGAGGAGGAGCGCGACGTCCGGCATGGGCACGAAGGCGCGGGCGAGGAGGCCGAGGCCGGCGAGGACGAGGTTGACGAGCGGGCCGGCGAAGGCGATGAGGAATTCGCGGCCGGGGGTGGGGGCCTCGCGTTCGATGGACGTCTCGCCGCCGAGGACGTGGAGGGTGACGGAGCGGACGGGGAGGCCGAAGGCGCGGGCGGTGACGGCGTGGCTGAGTTCGTGGACGAACACCGAGCCGTAGAGGAGGACGGCGTAGGTGAACGCGACGAGGTAGCTGGCGGGGCGCTGGACGACGTCGTGGACCTGTCCTTCGAACATGACGGTGACGAGGACGGCGACCAGGAACCAGCTGGGCGAGACGTAGACGGGGACGCCGAAGAGGCGGCCCATGCGGAGGCCGGGCGGCCGCGGGGTGGGGCCGCCGTCGCCGGGGCCGGGGTCGCCGGCGGGGGTCTTGCCTTCGGTCGGGGGCGCGCTGTGTGTCACGTCACCGATGCTACGGCCCTGGTGCCGCGGGCCGATCGGGTGGTCGGGGCGGGGGGCGCGGCGGATGCGGGATTTCGTCGGGGGCGTCGCCTAGTGTGCTGTGCCATGACGACGACCGAGGCGGGTAGTGAGGCGTCCGTTCCGTCCGCGGGCGGGGAGGCCGGATCGGCGGCGGGCGCGGCGGGCGTGGAGGTGGTCGGGTCGTTGTCGCCGTCGCGGGCGAGCGATTTCATGACGTGTCCGCTGCGGTACCGGTTCCGGGTGATCGACCGGCTGCCGGAGCGGCCGAGCGCGGCGGCGGCGCGGGGGACGCTGGTGCACGCGGTCCTGGAGCGGCTGTTCGATCTGCCGCGGGACGGGCGGACGGCGGCGGCGGCGCTGGAGCTGCTGGGGCCGGAGTGGGAGCGGTTGCTGGCGGAGGAGCCGGAGCTGGGGGGGCTGTTCGCGGAGGGGGACGGCGGTGACGCGGAGCGGGCGGAGTGGCTGGGGCAGGCGCGGCGGATGGTGGAGCGGTATTTCACGCTGGAGGATCCGCAGCGGCTGGAGCCGGCGGAGCGGGAGTTGTTCGTGGAGACGGTGCTGGATTCGGGGTTGAAGCTGCGGGGCTACATCGACCGGGTGGACGTGGCGCCGAGCGGCGACGTGCGGATCGTGGACTACAAGACGGGGACGGCGCCGCGCGCTGATTTCGAGGCGCGTGCGCTGTTCCAGATGAAGTTCTACGCGCTGGTGCTGTGGCGGTTGCAGGGGCGGGTTCCGCGTCTTCTGCAGCTGATGTATCTGGGGAACGGCGAGGTTCTGCGTTACGAGCCGGACGAGTCGGATCTGCGGGCGACGCAGCGGAAGGTGGAGGCGCTGTGGCAGGCGATCCGGCGGGCGATGGACACGGGCGAGTGGCGGGCGCGGACGGGCCGGCTGTGCGACTGGTGTGATCACAAGGAGCGGTGCCCGGAGTTCGGCGGCACTCCCCCGCCGCTGCCGTCGGCGCCGGTGAACCGGCCGTCCCCCGCGGATTTGGAGGTCACGGCCGGGGCGCAGGCGGCGGCCCGCGAACGCGACGACCTGTAGCCGCCCGCCGACCGGGTCGCACCGTCCGCCCGCTGGCTCGCGCCGCCCGCCCGCCGGGTCGCGCCGCCCGCCGACCGGCTCGCACCGTCCGCCGGCCGGGTCGCGCCGCCCGCCCGCCGGGTCGCGCCGTCCATCGACTGGGTCGCGCCGTCCGCCGCATCTGGCCGGGCCGTCGGCGCGGAGGCAGAGGGGGCGTGGAGGGTGGGGTGGGGCGTAGGGGGCGAGGTGGGGGTGCAGGCGGTGTCGCCAGGGGGATCGGGAGTGCGGAGGCGTCCTCCTTGGGGAGGACTGCGGATCCGCGCACAGGAGGGGTCACGACCTGGCGCGACCTCCTAGGGTGAGAGTCGTGTCACCCCGCATCCGTGGTCTTCATTCCTTCCGCGCCTGGCTCCAGGCGCGTCCGCTGGCAGCGGACACGCTGCTGGCGTTCGGGCTGCTGTTGGTGGGGCTGCCGCAATTGCTCCTGCAGGAGCTTCCGAAGACCGAGGAGTTCGACCAGTTCCGGGACCCGGACCTGTGGGGCGTGCTGGTCGTCGTCGTGGTGACGCTGTCGCTGCGGTGGCGGCAGCGCCGTCCGCTGGCGGTGCTGCTGTTCATCGTCGCGGGCGAGATGGTGCTGGGGGTGGCGGGGTATCCGCCGTCGGCGTCGGACGTGCTGGCGTTCCTGATCGCGATCTACAGCGTCGCGGCGCATCGGGGCCTGGCGCAGAGCGCGGTGGGCGGGCTGGTGGCGCTGGCGCATCTGCTGGTGTACATCACGATCCTTCCGGTGTCGACGTCGCCGGTCGAGATGATGACGAACTTCGTGCTGCTGATCGGGGTGTGGGTGCTGGGCCGGAACCTGCGGCTGCGGCGCGCGTACTTCGCGGAGCTGGAGGACCGGGCGGCGCGGCTGGAGCGGGCGCGGGGCACCGACGCGCGGGCGGCGCGGATCGAGGAGCGGTCGCGGATCGCGCGGGAGCTGCACGACGTGGTGGCGCATCATGTGAGCGTGATGACGGTGCAGGCGGGCGCGGCGCGGCGGATCATCGACCGGGATCCGGGCAGCGCGCGGGAGGCGATGTCGACGATCGAGGAGGTCGGGCGGACGGCGCTGAGCGAGATGCGGCGGATCGTCGGGGTGCTGCGGACGGACCGGGATCCGGAGCGGGCGGGCCGGGAGCTGGCGCCGCAGCCGGGCCTGGGGGATCTCGGGGAGCTGCTGGACCACGTCCGGGAGACGGGCCTGTCGGTGCAGCTGTGGATCGAGGGCGAGGCGCGGCCGCCGTCGCCGGGGGTGGACGTGGCGGCGTTCCGGCTGATCCAGGAGGCGCTGACGAACACGCTGAAGCACGCGGGGCCGCAGGCGCGGGCGTGGGTGCGGCTGTACTACGGGGACCGGGACCTGACGGTGGAGATCGAGGACGACGGCCGCGGCACGGCGACGTTCATGGCGGAGGACGGGGCCAATCCGGGGCACGGCCTGGTCGGCATGTACGAGCGGGTGGCGCTGTACGGTGGCGAGTTGAAGATCGGGCCGCGGGTCGGCGGCGGGTTCGGGGTGCGGGCCCGGTTCCCGCTGGAGGCGTGAGGGGTGCGGGAAGGCCGTAGGTTGGGCGGGAGCGCCGCAGGTTGGCTGGAGCGCTGTGAGGCGAGGAGCGGGCACGATGGATGAACCGGGACGCCGAGCGGGCGGTGCAGGGCGATGACGACGGTGCGGGTGCTGCTCGTCGACGATCAGCCGCTGCTGCGGACGGGTTTCCGGCTCATCCTGGAGGCGGAGCCGGACATCGCGGTGGTGGGCGAGGCCGGGGACGGCGCGGCTGCGGTGGAGCTGACGCGGTCGATGCTGCCGGACGTGGTGCTGATGGACATCCGGATGCCGGGGGTGGACGGCATCGAGGCGACCCGGCGGATCATCCGGGAGGGCGCGGCGTCGCACGATCCGAGGGTGCTGATCCTGACGACGTTCGACCTGGACGAGTACGTGATCGAGGCGGTGCGGGCCGGGGCGAGCGGGTTCCTGCTGAAGGACTCCCCGCCGGAGGACCTGGTGCAGGCGATCAGGATCGTCGCGGCGGGCGACGCGATCGTCGCGCCGTCGGTGACGCGGCGGCTGCTGGACAAGTTCGCGACGCGGCTGCCCGCGGTGCGGGACGCGTCGCCGCCGCCGGGGCTGGACACGCTGACGGAGCGGGAGCGCGAGGTGCTGTCGCATGTGGCGCGGGGCCAGTCGAACGCGGAGATCGCGGCGGAGCTGGTGGTGAGCGAGACGACGGTGAAGACGCATGTGGGGAACGTCCTGGCGAAGCTGGGGCTGCGGGACCGGGTGCAGGCGGTCGTGTACGCGTACGAGACGGGCATGAGCCGCCCGGGCCAGAGCTGACCCTGTGGGACCCCGGTAGGGCCACGTAGGACCCCGGTAGGGCACGTAGGACCCCGGTAGGGCCACGTAGAGACGCCCCAGGGTCTCAGGGACATCCCTGAGAACCCGGCGCGTCCGCCTCGGCGCGCGTCTTGGCGCAGGTGCGGGGCCTGGCGGCGCCGCGGCCGGGGGCGGAGGGGGCCGCCGGTTCGGGGCCGGTCCCTGAGATGACCCCTGTCTTCCGGGTGGACGGGTCTACTCCGCTAGGACGACCGGAGGGCCTCTTCTACTGCCAGGGGTGGACCGGCAAGTCCGTTCCTGAGGGCCATCACACGAGATCGTCGGCCTTCTACTGTTTTGTACGTCGGGTCGCCGGGGGAAAGCGCGGCCGCGACGCGTTCCTGCTCACTCACTCGTTCCTGCTCACTCACACTCGGGAGTTTCACGTGACGAACACCGCCCCATCGACCGCCGGCGCGCACTTCGCGCCCGGGGCGGGCGACTTCGCCGCACGGACCCAGCGGGTCGCGAAGGTGTACGGGCGCGGCGACGCCCAGGTCGTCGCGCTCGACGGGGTCACGGTCGGCATTCCCCGCGGCCGCTTCACCGCGATCATGGGCCCGTCCGGGTCCGGGAAGTCGACGCTCATGCACTGCATGGCGGGCCTGGACTCGGTGGACTCCGGCGAGGTCTTCATCGGCGACACCGAGCTGACCCGCCTCAAGGACAAGCAGCTCACGCGGCTCAGGCGCGACAAGGTCGGCTTCATCTTCCAGGCGTTCAACCTCGTCCCGACGCTGACGGCGCTGGAGAACATCACGCTGCCGATGGACATCGCGGGCCGCAAGCCGGACCGGGAGTGGCTGGACACGGTGATCGACACCGTGGATCTGCGGCCGCGGCTGAAGCACCGTCCGTCGGAGCTGTCGGGCGGGCAGCAGCAGCGGGTCGCGTGCGCCCGCGCGCTCGCCGCCCGCCCCGAGATCATCTTCGCGGACGAGCCGACGGGGAACCTGGACTCCAGGTCCGGCGCGGAGGTCCTCGGGTTCCTGCGTGACTCGGTGCGCCGCATGGGGCAGACGATCGTGATGGTGACGCATGACCCGTCCGCGGCCGCGTACGCCGACCAGGTGCTGTTCCTGACCGACGGGCAGATCGTCGACACGATGGAGGGGCCGACGGCGGAGCGGGTGCTGGAGCGGATGAAGGGCTTCGACGCCGGCGCCGGCCGGGCCGCGCAGCCCGCCGGGCAGCCGAGCGGGCGGCCGGGCGGACAGGGGCCGGGGGTCGCGGCGCGATGATGGGCAAGGTCACGCTCCGCAACCTCGCGGCGCACAAGATCAGGCTGGTGCTGACGGCCGTCGCGGTGATCCTCGGCGTGGCGTTCGTGGCCGGCACGCTGATCTTCACCGACAGCATGAACAAGCAGTTCGACGACCTGTTCAGCAGGGTCGGCACGAACGTGGCCGTGGACGTCCGCGCCAAGAAGGTCATCGACGGCGACGACGACGGGATGGCGGCGCAGCCGGTCCCGGCGACCGTCCTGAAGGCGCTGGAGGGCGTCGACGGGGTCAAGGACCCGAAGGGGAACGTCACCGGGTACGCGGCGGTCGTCGGCAAGGACGGCAAGGTCGTCGGGACGCCGCAGAACGGCCCGCCGCAGATCGGCGCGAACTGGACCGGCACGGGGACCTACGACCTGGCGTCGGGCCGCGCGCCGCAGGGGCCGGGCGAGGTCATCGTCGACGACCGGACCGCGGAGAAGGGGAAGCTGAACGTCGGCGACACCGTCCAGGTCCTCACCGCGGGCCCGCCGCAGCGGATGCGGCTGGTGGGCCTCGTCGACGCCGGGAACCTGATGGGCGCGACGCTCACCGCGTTCGACACCGCGACGGCGCAGCGGCTGATGCTGAAGCCCGGCTACTTCAGCGACATCGAGATGGGGTCGGCGGGCCCGTCGCAGGCGGAGCTGCGCGACCGGGTCGCGAAGGTGCTGCCGGCCGGGATGGAGGCCGTCACCGGCGAGAAGCTCCGCGAGGAGGCCAAGAGCGACATCGCCGCGATGATGAACTTCTTCCGGACGTTCCTGCTCGTGTTCGCGCTGATCTCGATCTTCGTCGGGGCGTTCATCATCTTCAACACGTTCTCGATGCTGGTGGCGCAGCGGACCCGCGAGCTGGCGCTGCTGCGCGCCGTCGGCGCGGCCCGCGCGCAGGTGACGCGGGCGGTGATCGGCGAGGCGGTCGCGGTCGGGATCGTCGGGTCCACGCTCGGGCTGGCGGTCGGGGCGGGCCTGGCGACGATGCTGCAGTCGCAGGTCGGCGACGCCGGGGACGGCGGCCTGACGTTCACCGCGACGCCGGTGATCTGGTCGTACGTGGTCGGGATCGTCGTGACGGTCGTGTCGGCGTACTTCCCGGCCCGCCGCGCCGCGAAGATCCCGCCGGTGGCGGCGATGCGCGACGACGTCGCGCTGCCGCAGCGGTCGATGCGGATCCGGATCGCGCTCGGGTCGCTGCTGACCCTGGCCGGGGCGGGCCTGATCGGCGTGGGCTTGGCCGGCAACGGCGGCAACCCGGTGATCCCCGTGGGCGCGGGCGCGTTCGCGGTGTTCATCGGCGTCGCGATGCTCGCCCCGGTGATCAGCGTCCCGGTGCTGCGGGTGCTGGGCGCGCCGGCGGCGCGGCTGATGGGGTCGCCGGGACGGCTGGCAAGGCAGAACGCGCTGCGCAACCCGCGCCGCACCGCCGCGACCGCCGCCGCGCTGATGATCGGCCTGGCGCTGATCACCACGGTGAACGTGCTCGGCGCGACGATGCGCGCGTCGATCGACGACCAGATCGACGCGCAGTTCGGCGCGGACTACCTGGTCGCGTCGGAGGGCATGGGCGGCGTCGCCGCCGGCGCCGCGGAGAGGATCCAGGCGGTGCCCGGGGTGACGGCCGCGTCGCCCGCCTACGAGGGCGACGCGAAGATCGCCGGGAAGAAGACGTGGTACATGGCCGCCGACGGCGCCGTGATCGCGAAGGCGGCGAAGCTGAAGATCGTGTCGGGCGGCAGTGACCTCGGGAACGCCGGGATCATGGTGAACGAGGACACCGCGAAGGACAACGGCTGGAAGGTCGGCTCCGCGGTGCCCGTGCAGTTCACCGACGGGAAGACCGAGCAGCTGACGGTGACGGGCGTGTACGCCAGGAGCGACCTGATCGGGCCCCGGCTGGTGTCCACGCAGGCGTATCTGCGGCACACCCTCAACCCGTCCGTCGACGCGGTCGTGGTGGACGCGGCGGCGACGACCGCGGCGACGAAGACCGCGATCGAGACGGCGCTGAAGGACTACCCGAACCTGAAGGTGTCCGACCAGTCGGCGCTGAAGGAGGACGCCCGCAAGCAGGTCGACGGGTTCGTGACGTTCCTGACGATCCTGCTGATCATGTCCGTGATCATCGCGGCCGTCGGGGTGGTCAACACCCTGGCGCTGTCGGTGATCGAGCGGACCAGGGAGATCGGGCTGCTCCGCGCGATCGGGATCTCCCGGCGGCAGCTGCGCCGCATGATCCGGCTGGAGTCCATCATGATCGCGGTGTTCGGCGCGGTGCTCGGCATGGGCATCGGGGTCGCGTTCGGCGCGGCGCTGCAGAACGCGCTCGCCGAGGACGGCCTGGGCGTCCTCGCCATCCCGTACGGGACGCTCGCCGTCTACCTCGTGGTCGCCGCGGTGATCGGCGTGCTGGCGGCGCTGTGGCCGGCATGGCGGGCCGGGCGCATGGACGTCCTGAAGGCCATCGCCACCGAGTGACCGGCAGGGCCACCGAGTGATCCGCGGGGGACGCGAAAGACCCGGCGCCTCAATGAGGAGGGGCCGGGTCTTTCGCGTGTTCCAGCGGGCTAGCGCGGCCCGGCCTGGCGCGGCCGGGCGGTCACTCCGCCTGGCGCGGTCACTCCACAGGCTCGGCGGGGTCGTCGGCGGGCGCGGGAGGCTGCGCGACGGCGGCCTTGGCGACCGCGTCGGTGGCGCTGACCGTGGTGTTCTCCGGGAAGTGGCAGGCGGCCTGGTGGCCGGGGCTGAGCTCCACCAGCGGCGGCTCGACCTGCTTGCAGATGTCCTGCGCCTTCCAGCAGCGGGTGTGGAACCGGCAGGCGGGCGGCGGGTCGAGCGGGCTCGGCACGTCGCCCTGCAGCCGGATCCGCTTCCGCTCGCCCCGCTCGGCGGGGTCCGGGATCGGCACCGCGGACAGCAGCGCGTTGGTGTAGGGGTGCATGGGCCTCTCGTACAGGTCGGCCCGGTCCGCCACCTCGACGATCTTGCCGAGGTACATGACGGCGACGCGGTCGGAGATGTGCCGCACCACCGACAGGTCGTGCGCGATGACCACGTAGGTGAGGTCGAGTTCGTCCTGCAGGTCTTCCAGCAGGTTCACGACCTGGGCCTGCACCGACACGTCGAGGGCCGAGACCGGCTCGTCCGCGACGATCAGCTTCGGCTTGAGGGCCAGGGTGCGGGCGATCCCGATGCGCTGCCGCTGCCCGCCGGAGAACTCGTGCGGGTACCGGTTGTAGTGCTCGGGGCTCAGGCCGACGAGCTCCAGGATCTCCTGGACGGCCTTCTTCACGCCCTGCTTGGCCTCGATGTTCTGCAGCCGGAACGGCGCCCCGACGATCGCGCCGACCGTCTTGCGCGGGTTCAGCGACGAGAACGGGTCCTGGAAGATCATCTGAAAGTCGCGGCGGAGCGGCCGGAGCCGGCCCTGCGACATCTTCGTGATGTCGTGCCCCTCGAAGACGATCTTCCCGAAGCTCGGGTCCAGCAGCCGCATGATCATCCGGCCGGTGGTGGACTTGCCGCAGCCCGACTCCCCCACCAGCCCGAGGGTCTCGCCCTTGCGGACGGAGAAGGACACCCCGTCGACGGCCTTCACCGCCGCGACCTGCCGGCGCAGCAGCCCCGCCGTGACGGGGAAGTGCTTGCCGAGGTTCTCCACCTCCAGGAGGGTCTCGCCCTCCTGGACGGGACGGGTCCCGTCCGCCTGGGTCTTCGTAGTGCTCACCACAGTCTCGTTCCCACCCGTGCTCGTCACAGCTTCGGCCGGATCTCGTCGGTCCAGATCTCCCGGCGCCTCTCCAGCGGCAGATGGCACGCCGCCTTGTGGCCGGGTTCGAGCTCGATCAGCTCGGGCCGTTCCTTCGTGCTCCTGCCGTCGTTCAGGTCCGCGTAGGGGCAGCGGGGATGGAAGGCGCACCCGGACGGGACGTTGATCAGGCTCGGCGGCGACCCCACGATCGGCAGCAGCCGCTCGGTGCGCTCGCGGTCCAGCCTCGGCATCGAGCCGAGCAGCCCCCACGTGTAGGGGTGCAGCGGCCGGTGGAAGGCGTTGTCCACGGACGCGTACTCGACGCAGCGTCCCGCGTACATGACCAGGATGTCGTCCGCCAGCTCCGCGACCACGCCCAGATCGTGGGTGATCATGATGACGGCGGAGTTGAACTCCTGCTGCAGGTCGCGGATCAGGTCCAGGATCTGCGCCTGGACGGTCACGTCCAGCGCGGTCGTGGGCTCGTCGGCGATGAGCAGCTCGGGGTCGCACGACAGCGCCATCGCGATCATCGCGCGCTGCCGCATGCCGCCCGAGAACTGGTGCGGGTAGTCGTCCACCCGCTTGTCCGGCTTGGGGATGCCGACCCTGCCGAGCATGTCGACGGCGTGCTTGCGCGCCACCTGCTTCGACACGTCGTTGTGCACCCGGTACGCCTCGATGATCTGGTGCCCGACCGTGTAGAACGGGTGCATCGACGACAGCGGGTCCTGGAAGATCATCGCCATGTCGCGGCCGCGGAGCCGGCGGACCTCGTTCTGCGAGGCGCCGACGAGCTCCTTGCCGTTCAGCCAGATCTCCCCGGACACGTTGGAGTTGCGCTTGTTGTGCAGGCCCAGGATGCCGAGGCTCGTGACGCTCTTGCCCGACCCGGACTCGCCCACGATGCCGAGGGTGCGGCCGCGCTCCAACTCGAACGACAGCCCGTCCACCGACTTGACCAGGCCGTCGTCGGTCGGGAAGTGGATCTTCAGGTCGCGGACCTCGAGGAACGCCGCGGGAGCCTCGCCGGCGCCCACGGTGCCCTCCGCGGGGGCGGTGCCGGTCATCAGCCCAGCCTCACTCTCGGGTCGACGATGGCGTACAGCAGGTCGACGATCAGGTTGATGATCACGATGGAGAACGACGTGATCAGCGTGACGCCGAGGACCATGGGCAGGTCGCCGCTGCGGATCGAGTCGATCGCGAGGCGGCCGAGGCCCGGGATGCCGAAGGTGCTCTCGGTCAGCACCGCGCCGCCGAGGAGCAGGCCGAGGTCCAGCCCGAACACCGTCATGATCGGGGTCAGCGACGCGCGGAGCGCGTGCTTGGTGACGACGGTCTTCTCCGGCAGCCCCTTGGCGCGGGCGGTGCGAATGAAGTCCTCGTTCATCGTTTCCAGCATGCCCGCTCTGGTGAGCCGGGCGTACATCGCCGCGTAAAGGAACGCGAGCGTCACCCAGGGCAGCACCAGCGACTGGAACCACCTCACCGGATCGTCGGTGAAGTCCTTGTAGCTGCCGCCGCCCGGGAATATCTCGATGCTGTAGGAGAACAGGGCCAGGGACACCAGGCCGGTGAAGTAGATGGGCAGCGACACGCCGCTCAACGCGATCAGCATCGCCATCCGGTCCCAGACGCTCCCGCGCCGCAGCGCGGAGATGACACCGATGGTGATGCCGCCCGCGAGCCAGACGATCGCGGCGCCGAACGCGAGCGACGCCGTCGCCGGGGCGCGGTCGATCAGCGTCTCCCGGACGGGCTGGCTGCTGCGGAACGAGTACCCGAAGCACGGCGCCGGGCACTGGTCCGTGGTGGGGCCGGCCTTGTAGTCCCTGCCGGCGACGATGCCCTTGAGGTAGGCGCCGTACTGCACGAGGACCGGGTCGTCGAGGCCGAGCCGCTCCTTGGTGTCCACGATCGCCTCCGGCGTCGGCGCCTTCCCGACGAACCCGGCCGCGATCTGATCGGTGGTCTGTCCCGCCAGCTTCGGCAGCCAGAAGAAGATGCCGAAGGTGACCAGGCTGACCAGCAGCAGCATGACGACGGCGCCGATGAGACGCCGGATGATGTATGCGAACACAATGCTCGGCCCCACCCGCCGGCCGGGCGGACCTGTGGGTCCGGCCCCGGCCGGCGGGCGTCGCCTTCACCTGCCTTCAGAGGGACGCATGGGCGAGCGGGCTGTTACTCCGTCACACCCATGTTGAGGTAGTCGTACATTCCGCCGTAGGAGTAGGTGATGCCCACGTTGGACACGCGCTTCGGCCGGTACATCAGGGCCTTGGCGTAGACCAGCGGGACCTCCGCGGCCGTCTGCATGACCAGCTTGTCGGCCTCGCCGTAGGCCTTCAGGCGGGCCGCCTCGTCCGGGTTCTGGATGGCGTCGTCGAGGGCCTTGTTGACCTTCGGGTCGTCGAGCTCGGCGAGGTTGTTGCCGCCGGACGGCTTGATGGCCTCACCGTGGACGATCTGCTGCAGGAACCCGTAGCCGGTCGGCCAGTCCGCCGCCCACGCCATGATCATCATGCCGATGCCGTGGTCGTGGACGTACTTCGGCACGCCGACGTACTTCGAGAAGTAGTCGCCGGCCGGGAACTGCACGATCTCGGTCTTGATGCCGACCTTCGCCAGGCTCTGCTGGATGGCCTGCGCCATCGCGACTTCCTTCGGCCGGTCGGACCGGGCCGAGATCTTGGTGCTGAAGCCGTTCGGCTGGCCACACTGCTGCAGCTCCTGCTTGGCCTTCGCCAGGGTGGCCTGGTCGAGACCGCCGCCCTCCGCCTGCTTCTGCGGGTACAGGTCAAACTTGCTGTAGCCCGCGACCGTCGGGGGCAGCACCGTCGTGGCGACGTCACCGCCGGCCAGCGGGCCGCCGTAGGCGGTCTGCGCGGCGACCTTGTCGGTCGCGTACTGCACGGCGACGCGGCAGTGGATGTTGTCCAGCGGCTTGACGTTGACGTTCAGCGACATGAACCGCAGGAAGCCCTGGACGGGGTTGTCCACGTACGGCTTCTGCTCGGCGGCCAGCACCTTCGGCTGGGTGCCGGACTGGACGCCGACGCCCGTGATGTCCATGTCGAGCGAGCCGGCCAGCAGCCGCTGGTCGATGTCGTCCGCGTTCTGCTTGAGCTGGACTTCGATCTTGTCGGGCAGCGCCTTGCGGATCGGGTCCGTGCTCTGGTTCCAGTTCGGGTTGCGCGACAGCGTCATCGCCTTGCCGCGCGTGTAGTTGTCGACCTTGTACGGGCCGCTGGAGATGATCGCGGACTCGTACTTCAGCCCGGTGTCCTTGGCCTTCGGCACCGGCATCGTCTGCGACATCGCGACCAGGTAGTCGAACTCCTGGAACGGCGTGTTCAGGTGGAAGACGATCGTCTGGTCGTCCGGGGTCTCGATGGACTTCAGGCCCTCGTCGCTCTTGTCGTCGTAGGGGCCCTTGTAGGCCGGGTCGTTGTCGACCAGGTACTGCTTGAAGTACTTCGGCCCGCTCTGCAGCTCCTTGGAGAAGTTGCTGCGCTCGACCGCGTACTTGACGTCCTTGGACGTGACGGTGCTGCCGTCGTCGTACTTGACGCCGGTGCGCAGCTTGTACGTCCAGGTCTTGCCGCCGTCGCTGGCCTGGCCGAGGTCGGTCGCCAGGTCCGGCACGACCTTCAGGCTCGCGTCGCCCGCCTTCGGGTCGAACGTGGTCAGGCCGCGTCCGTACAGGCGGGCGAAGTTCTGCGAGAACGCGTAGTAGGTGTTCCCGGGGTCGGGCGAGTCCCAGTCGTCGGACGTGGCGAGCTTGAGCGTGCCGCCCTTCTTGTCCGACTTGCTGACGACCTCGTTGACGCCGGCGTTGTAGCCCGGGCCGCTTCCCGAGCCGCCGTCGTCTTCGCCGCCGCCACAGGCGGCGAGCCCCGCGGCCGCGACCACCCCGGCCGCGAGGACCGCGAACGGTCTCATCTTGTTCATGTGCAGGCGCACCCCTTCAATTAGACGGGTCCGAAAGAAACCCGAGTCACTTGGACCGAGGGTCGAGAGCGTCCCGCAGCCCGTCACCGAACAGGTTGAAGGCGAGGACGGTGAGGAAGATGGCCATGCCGGGAATGATCATGTACATCGGGTCCGACTCGTAGATCGGCACCGCGAGGGTCAGCATGCCGCCCCACGAGGGCGTGGGCGGGATGACGCCGACGCCGAGGAACGACAGCGCCGCCTCGAACAGGATGTTGGTCGGGATCAGCAGGGTCGAGTAGACCAGGATCGGCGCGACCAGGTTCGGCAGGACCTCTTTGAACAGCACGTAGCCGTTGCGGGCGCCCATGCTGCGCGCCGCGTCGACGAACTCGCGTTCCCGCAGCGACAGCGTCTGGCCGCGGATGATGCGGCCGATGTAGGGCCAGTTGAAGAACCCGATGACCACGACCAGCACCGACACGCGGAGCCCGTTCCCGCTCATCCCGAACGCGCCGTCCGCGACGACGCCGACCAGCGCGATCGCGAAGAGCAGCAGCGGGAAGGCGAGGAAGGCGTCCATCGCGCGGCTGATGATGTAGTCGACCCAGCCGCCGAAGTAGCCGGCGGTGATGCCGAGAACGGTCCCGATGACGACCGACATCAGGGTCGCGAGGAACGACACCAGCAGGGAGATCCGGGCGCCGTGGACGATGCGGGCCAGCATGTCGCGGCCCGTCCCCGGCTCGACGCCGAGCCAGTGCTCACCGCTGATGCCGGAGTGCCAGAAGCCGGACTTGGGACGGTTGTACGTCGGGTCGATGAGGTTCTGGTGGTACTTCAGCGGGTCCTGGACGAAGTAGGGACCGAAGATCGCGATGAGGATCAGCAGGATCACCACGACTGCGCCGGTCAGCGCGATCTTGTCGCGCTTGAGCCGCATCCAGGCGATCTGCCCGAGGGAGCGCCCCTGGATCTTCTTGCGGTCGACACCGGCCAGTACCGATTCCGGCTGAGCCTCTTTGTCGGACCCGCTCACCTCGATGGGTGCGGCCACGCTCCATACCTCCTACCGTCCGGCCCCTGGTTCGGCCATTCCGCCGGCGTCGACCGGCGGCCGCGGAGATCATCCGCCGGCCCCCGTGCCCGTCACGCCGCGTTCGCTGAAGGGAAACGTAGTCCTTCGGGCACGACTGTCCATCCGTGAAGCGACCTTCGCCAGTACCCGTATCTGACTTGTGATCTCGTCGTCATCTGGGGAACACGAGTCCGGACGTCACGTCGAACAAATCGCACGAATAGTAAGTATGTCGCTACCCCGGCAGGCAACAGATAGCCGGTCTAGACCGGAAAGCTTTATCGTACTGAGGCCGTTCCGAGACCGTTGCTCCGCAGGTCAACGGCGGGTCGGCACGGAGGGTGACGCCGGTCGGGACGGCGCGGGCGCACGGCGGCGGGCCGGGGCCTCCCCTTGATCGTGTGGGGACGTCCCGGCCCGCCGTGGTCGGTACGCAGAGCCGGACGAAAGCCCGGACGGACGCCGGACAAACACCGGACGGACGCCGGACAGGCACCCGGACGGACGCCGCAGGGACGCCGGAGGGGCGTCGGGTCAGGAGATGCCGCGGTCGCGGAGGATCCGCTCGATCTCCGCCAGCTCGGGGTCGCCGCCGCCCTGCGCGGGCCCCTCCACGGCGCCCTTCGCCTTGCCGGAGCGCCCGGCGGACTTCGGCCGCGCGTCCCCGCCCCCGGCGGCCTTCTTCCCGTCCTTGCCGCCGGCGTCCATGCGGCGGCTGATCATGGCGCCGGACGTCATGTAGAGCAGCACGGCGAGCCCCGCGACCGCGACTCCCGCCCACTTCACGGGGCTGAAGGCCAGGTCGACGAAGAACTCGGTCACCCCGGTCATCGCCGCGGCGAGCGGCACCAGCGACAGCGCGGCGCCGCGCACGCCCACGCCCGCGCCGCGGCGGCGGTAGGCCCCCCAGCTGATGACCAGCCCGAGCAGGGTCACTGCGAGGCTGATCGCGAAAATGGCTGCATCGCTCATGCCGGCCCTCAATCCCTACGCTTCACGGTCCTGCGCTGGTGCTCTCCCCTCCATCGTCACACGCCGGCTCGCGGTTGCGGTCCTCCCGGCGGACGGTTTGTCGCCCGGCGGGCCTCCTCCTCCGGCGTGATCCGTCCCCTAGGGTCCACCTCGCAGGTATCAGCGGTCCCTGCCGCCTCCAATGCACCCGCCGCCCCTCTCATCGGACGAATCCGGCGAATAACCACAAATCAGGTCAACGTCCGGCAACGTTTGGGAGTCGGCCGGGTGGAGGCCCGCATCCTGGCCAGGCCGCCCGAGCCGGTCTCCCGCGTTCAGGCCGCGGGGCCCTGGGACGGTTCGGCGAACGCGGGGAGGGCGCGCAGCGTCGCCAGGCTCACCTCGCGCAGCGACGCCACCACCGTGCGTCCCGGCGCGGGCGGGATCGGCAGGACGCCGGGCACCGCGACGGTGACGCAGCCCGCCGCCTCCGCCGCGGCGACGCCGTTCGGGGAGTCCTCCAGCACCACGCAGCGCCCCGGGTCGGCGCCGAGCCGCGCCGCGGCGGTCAGGTACGGCTCGGGGTCGGGCTTGGTCCGCGCGACCTCGTCGCCGGCGACGCTCAGCGCGAAGTGCTCGCGGCCGATCGCGTCCAGCACCGGCTCGATGAGGCGGCGGTGGCTGGAGGAGACCAGCGCCGCCGTGACGCCCGCCTCGCGGACCTCGGCGAGCAGGTCCTTGGCGCCCGGCATCATCGGGACGCAGGCGGCGAGCCGCTCGGCCATGCCGTCCAGCATCCGCCGGCCGACCTCCTCGGGCGGGGCGTCCGCGCCGGTCAGCTCCAGCATGTAGTCGACGGCGATGGCGAGGGAGCCGCCGACGAGGCGCTCCTGGTGGGCGGGCGTCCATTCGCCGCCCAGCCACGCCATGACCTCCGACTCGACCTCGAGCCAGACGCGTTCGGAGTCGATGAGCAGGCCGTCCATGTCGAACAGCACGGCCTGCGGGCCGCCACGGGTCACGTCGCTCCTCTCGTGCGGGGGTCTGCGGTCCGCCCGCGCGCGGTCGTTCTTGGACGGTGTGTGCAAAGAGACGGTGACGGACCGGTCACCGGACCGATACCGTGCCCCCAGTAACCTACTACCGGGTAAGGAACGGCATGAGCGCGTACCGCACCATCCTCGTCGGCACCGACGGCTCGGACTCCTCGTTCCGCGCGGTCGACCGGGCCGCGCAGCTGGCCGCCGCCACCGGCGCGACGCTGCTGCTCGCCTCCGCCTACAGCCCCATGCCCGCGCGCGAGCGCGCCAGCGCCGCCGACCGGCTCGGGGACCTGGCGTACAAGGTGCAGGGGTCCACGCCCGCCGACGACGCGCTGCGCGCCGCGCGGGAGCGGGCCGTCGCCGCCGGGGCCGTCGACGTCGAGCAGGTCGCCGTCGAGGGCGACGCCGTCGACGTCATCTCCCGGCTGGCGAAGGACCGGGAGGCGGAGCTGGTCGTGATCGGCAACCGCGGGCTGAACAGCCTGGCGGGCCGCATCCTCGGGTCCGTCCCGGCGAACCTGTCGCACCGCTCCCCCTGTGACGTGCTGATCGTCCACACCACCGACGGTAAGTGACGCGGGCCCGCCGGTTATTCCGCCGCGGGCGTACAGGGCCGGTGCAGGGCCGGAGAAGGGTGGGGTACGTCACCGTCAGGACGTAGGCTGACAGCCACCGATCATGAGCGGGGCCCCGACCCCCGGGAATGACGGCCCCCGACGGTGACGCTGTACCTGGGCGTCGGAAGGAGGCAGCGCGTGGTCGAGCTGGAAAGTCTGCCCGAACTGGTCGATCCGGTGCTCGTGGCCGCCTTTGAGGGGTGGAACGACGCCGGGGAGGCCGCCAGCGGGGTCATCGCGCACCTGGAGGCCACCTGGGAGGCGGTGCCGATCGCCGAACTCGACCCCGACGACTACTACGACTTCCAGGTCACCCGCCCGATCGTGGAGATGACCGACGGCGAGACCCGCGGCATCACCTGGCCCACCACCCGCGTGTCGTGGGCGCGGCTGCCGGGCGGCAAGGACGTCGTGCTCCTGCACGGCATCGAGCCGAACATGCGGTGGCGGTCGTTCTGCCGGGAGCTGGTCGGGCTGATGATGGAGCTCGAGGTCCGCAACGTGGTGCTGCTCGGCGCGCTGCTCGCCGACGCGCCGCACACCCGCCCGGTGCCGGTGACGGGGGCCGCGTCCGAGGCGGGGCTCGTCGGCACGCTGCACCTGGAGCCGGCCCGCTACGAGGGGCCCACCGGGATCCTCGGCGTGCTGCAGGACGCGTGCGCCAAGGCCGATCTCGACACGGTGTCGCTGTGGGCGGCCGTCCCGCACTACGTCGCGCAGCCGCCGTCCCCGAAGGCCACCCTCGCGCTGCTGCGCCGCGTCGAGGACCTGCTGGACGTGACCGTCCCGCTGGGCGAGCTGCCCGAGGAGGCGCGGGCCTGGGAGAACGGCGTCAACGAGCTCGCGGAGGAGGACTCCGAGGTCGCCGAGTACGTCCGGACGCTGGAGGAGCAGAAGGACGCCACCGAGCTCCCCGAGGCGAGCGGCGACGCGATCGCCCGCGAGTTCGAGCGCTACCTCCGCCGCCGCGACCCCGGCTGACCCCGGCCCGCCCCGCTGACCCCGGCCCGCCCCGCTGACCCCGGGCCCAGCCGACCCGGCCCGGCCCGGCTGACGCGGCCCTGCTGAGCAGGGCCCCGGCCGCACACCCGTCCGCCCGTCGGCGGTACAAAGGGGTCTAAAGTAGGGCGTTTGGAACGCGCCCGACGCCACTGGCTGGTCGTCTATAGGCTGGCGGGCCTACCCTGACGTGCACCCCGCCGAGTCGACGACCGGACGAGAGGAAGCTCCCCGTTGCCGGATGCTCAGCCGCTGCAACCCCATGACCCGGCGCGCCTGGGGCGCTACGAGCTGCTCGGGCGGCTCGGCTCCGGCGCGCAGGGCACGGTCTACCTCGGCGCGGGCGCCGACGGCCAGCGCGTCGCCGTCAAGCTCCTGCGGGTCCAGTTCGACGACGACGCCACCGCGCGGGCCAGGTTCGTCCGCGAGGCGGAGGTCGCCAAGCAGGTCGCCCGGTTCTGCACCGCCCAGTTCCTCGACGCCGAGGTCGCCGGCGACAGCCCGTACCTGGTCAGCGAGTACGTCCCCGGCGAGGCGCTGAACCGGGCCGTCGCGCGGGACGGGCCGATGGCCGGCGGCGCGCTGGACCGGCTCGCCGTCAGCACCGCCAGCGCGCTCACCGCCATCCACCGCGCCGGGATCGTGCACCGCGACCTCAAGCCGCACAACGTCCTGCTCGGCCCGGACGGCCCGCGCGTCATCGACTTCGGCCTGTCGCGGGTGCTGGACGCGGCCAGCGCGGTCAGCAGCCGCGCCGTCGGCACCCCCGCCTACATGGCGCCCGAGCAGGTGTCCGGGCTGGACGTCGGCGCCGCCGCCGACATGTTCGCCTGGGGCGCGACGATCACGTTCGCGGCGACCGGGCGGGCGCCGTTCGGCTCCGACTCCATTCCCGCGGTCATGTACCGCGTCCTGCATCACGAGCCCGACCTCGGGAACCTGGACGGCGAGCTGCGGGAACTGGTCGCCGCGTCGCTGTCGAAGGACCCCGCGTCCCGGCCCACGGCGGCGCAGCTGCTGCTGCGGCTCGTCGGGCACGAGGACGCGTTCGACACGGCCGCGGCCGCCATCACGTCCCCGTCCGCGCTCCCGGCGCCCGTGCCGCCGCTGCCGCCGATGGCGGCCCCCGTGCCGGGCGCGGCGCCGGGCGAAGGGGCCGGTGAGAACACGCTGCCGCCCGCGGCCACCGACCCGGCCCCGGACGCCGGCGGACCCGGACCCGGATCCGGCCCCCGCCCACCGCGCCGGAAGCGCCGCCTCGGGCGGGCGGTCGTCGCGGCCCTCGCCGCCGTCATCGTCGCGGCGCTCGCCGGGGCCGCCGGATACACCCTGCTGGAGCGGCCCGAGGACGACAGGCCCGAGGCCGGCGGCCCGCACGGCCAGGCGACGGCGCCCGGATCGGCGGTCGCCCCGTCGTCCGGGCCGTCATCCGCCAAGCCGAGCCGCACCCGCGCGAGCGCGTCGTCGGCGGCGCCGGGGCGGCCGGGGCCGGGCGGCGGCACCAAGCCCGGGGACGGCGACGGCGGAGGCCCCCCGGCCACCAGCGATCCGCCGCCGAAACCGGTCGTGCTCGGCTCCCCCAGCCCCGCCAAGTACTGCGCGGCCCGCGAGCGGAACGCCCAGTTCCGGAGCACCAAGTGGTACTGCGTGCCCCGCGACGGCGACATCGGCGTCGACACCCCGATCGAGATGACGTCGGTGTGCGCGGCCCAGTACCGCCACGACGCCGAGGCGCGGCTGCGCGGCGACGCGGGCAACCCGTCCGACTGGGACTGCTACGTCCTGGAGTGACCGTCTAGAGGACGACGCCGAGGAGCGCGTCGGCGATGGCCCTGACCTGCACCGGGGCGGCCTCGTCCGCGCCGTCCGCCGCGGCCCAGGCGTCCAGGGCTGCGAGCGCGGCCGGGGCGTCGAGGTCGTCGGCGAGGCGGTCGCGGACGGCCGCGGCGACGGGCGCGGCGGGCGGCCCGGACGGCCGCGACACCGCGGCTCGCCAGCGGCCGAGGCGGGCGGCGGCCTCGTCCAGTCCGCCGCGGGTCCATTCCCAGTCGGCGCGGTAGTGGTGCGCCAGCAGCGCCAGCCGGATCTCCATCGGGTCGGTGCCGGACTCCCGCAGCTTCGACACGAACACCAGATTGCCGCGCGACTTCGACATCTTCTCGCCGTCCAGGCCGACCATCCCGGCATGGACGTAGGCGCGGGCGTGGGGCCGCTCCCCCGTGGCGACCTGGGCGTGGGACGCGCTCATCTCGTGGTGCGGGAACGCCAGGTCGGAGCCGCCGCCCTCGACGTCGAACGCCATCCCGAGGTACTCGATGGAGATCGCGGAGCACTCGACGTGCCAGCCGGGGCGGCCCTCGCCGAACGGCGACTCCCAGCCGGGCTCGCCGGGGCGCCGCGCCATCCACAGCATCGGGTCGAGCGGGTCGCGCTTGCCGGGACGGTCCGGGTCGCCGCCTCGCTCGGCGGACAGCGGCCCCATCTCCCCGCGCGTCAGCCGGCTGACCTGCCCGAACGCCGGGTCGGCCGCGACGGGGAAGTAGACGTCGCCGGCCAGCTCGTAGGCGGCGTCCCGGCCGCGCAGCTTCTCGATCATCTCGACGATCAGCGGGATCGCCTCGACGGCGCCGATGTACCGGTCGGGCGGCAGGATCCGCAGCGCCGTCATGTCGTCGCGGAACAGCTGGATCTCCCGGTCGGCGAGGGCCCGCCAGTCCTCCCCCGTGTCGCGGGCACGTTCCAGGAGCGGGTCGTCGACGTCGGTGGCGTTCTGGACGTAGTGGACGCGGTGCCCGAGGTCCCGCCACACGCGGTTGACGAGGTCGAACGCCAGGTAGGTGTTGGCGTGGCCGAGGTGGGTCGCGTCGTAGGGGGTGATCCCGCACACGTACATCCGGGCGGTGCCGCCGGGCTCCGCCGGGCCCGCGGGGCGCGCCGTGCCCGTCCCCGTGTCGTGGAGGCGGAGCGGCCGGGAGGCGGCGGGCAGACCCGCGTCGGGAAGGCCGGGGACTTCTGAGGCGGGCCACGATCGCATACCGAAAGCTTAGCCATGCCCTGTTCGCGGGTTTGCGGCGAGATCAGGTCAAGTGTCGCGGGTGTCCGGTCAGCCGGGCCGGACGCGGGGGTCCAGCACCGAGTAGCCGATGTCCACCAGCAGGTTCGCGGCGATCACGAACAGCGTCACCGTCAGCGTCACCCCGATGATCACCGGGGTGTCGCCGGTCGCGATGGACTGGTGGACGAGCTGCCCCACCCCCTGCAGCCCGAACACCTTCTCGGTGACGATCGTGGACCCGACCAGCGCGCCGAGGTCGATGCCGGCCTGCGTGACGACGGGCGCCAGCGCCGGCCGCAGCCCGTGCCGCAGGACGACGCGCCGCTCCGGCAGGCCCTTGGCCCGGGCCGTCCGCACGTAGTCCTCGCCGAGGACGTCCAGCATCGCGCCGCGGGTCAGGCGCGTGTAGGACGCGAGCATCAGGAACGCCAGCGCCGCCCACGGGAGGATCATCCGCCGGAGGAAGTGCTCCTGCATGGGCGGGCCCGCCTCGAACAGGTGGACGCCGGTCTCGCCCAGCCTGGTCGCGAACACGTACAGCAGCGACAGGGCCACCACGAACGGCGGCGTGGACAGGCCGACCAGCACGAACGCCGTCGCCGCCCTGTCCCACAGCGACCGCGCCCTGGACGCGCTGAGCACACCCAGCCCGACGCCCCCGGCGACCCAGAAGACCGCCGCACCGAAGACCAGCCACAGCGTCGTGGGAAGCCGCTCCGCGATCAGCGCCGACACCGGCGTCCCGCTGATGTAGGAGTCGCCGAGGTCGCCGCGCAGCAGCTGCCCCACGAACCGCCAGTACTGGACGAGCAGGGGCCGGTCGAGCCCGAGGTTGGCGCGGATCTGCGCCAGCGTCTCGGCGGTGGCGCGCGGCCCCCCGAGAACCCGCTCCACCGGGACGGGCGACACGTGCAGGAACACGAACACCAGCGTCGACACCAGCCACAGCACGACGGCCGAGTAGAGCAGGCGGCGCAGGACGTACCGCGGCAGCCCCCGGCTCACCGCCCGCGCCCGGCCCGGCCGCCGCCGCGCGGGTCGAGGGCGTCGCGGATCCCGTCGCCGACCAGGTTGAACGCCAGCGTGGTCAGCAGCAGCAGGGCGCCCGGGACGGCGAGGAGCCACCACGCGGCCCGGAACGCGTCGCTGCCCTCGCCGAGCATCGAGCCCAGGCTCGGCACCGGCGGCGGCACCCCGGCGCCGAGGAACGACAGCGTCGCCTCGAACACGATCGCCGCCGGGATCTGCAGCGAGGCCAGCACGGTGATCTGCGCGGCCAGGTTCGGCAGGACGTCCACGACCATGATCCGCGCGTCGGACGAGCCGAGCGCGCGGGACGCCTCGATGAACTCCCTGCGCCGCAGCGCCAGCACCTGGCCGCGGATCACCCGTCCGGCCGCCGCGAACGAGAAGAACGCGATCACCAGGACCGTCAGCGCCAGCCCGGCGGGGGCCGACGACACCCGGAACGTCGTCGCGAGCGTGATCGCCACGAGCAGGTAGGGCAGCGCGAGCGTCATGTCCATCAGCCGCGCCAGCAGCGCGTCGACGGCGCCCCCGGCGAACCCGGCGAGCGTCCCGGCGACGGTGCCGGCGACGGTGGCGAGCAGCGCCGCGCAGACCCCGACGACCAGGGACACGCGCGTCCCGTAGGCGGCGCGGACGAGGACGTCGCGTCCGAGCTGGTCGGCGCCCAGCGGGAACTCCGCGCCGGGCCCGCGCGGTTGCCCGGCGACGTCCAGCCCCGTCTCGGGGAACGTCTGGTCATAGGGATGGCCCGTCAGGTACGCCCAGAACGGTGCCAGCAACGCGAACACCGCGATGACCACCAGGACGGCGACGGACGCGACGGCGACCCGATCACGCCGGAAACGCCCCCAGGCCAGCTGCGACGGCGTCCGCCCTTGCACCGGCCCCGGCTCCGCGGGCTTCACCACCGGCCGCGCGCCGACGTCGACGCGCCCGCTCATCCCACCCCTGCCATCCGCGCACTCCCCGTCTGCTGATGACCGGCCCCGCAGGCGGCCCCCACCGCCCATGCAGATCGCGATAAGTGGCCAAGCTAACACCGAGCGTCATCGCACCGCCGCCGGTTGACGGAAAACACCGGCCGTCGGGAGAACGCGGCGCTAGAGCACCCGCGTCCAGGCGGCGGGATCACCGGGGACGGCGGAGAAGTCGTACCGGACGCCGTCCGCGCTGAGAGCGGTGAGGCTGACCGAGGTCGTGCCCCACACCCGCCCGTCACCGAGGTCGAGCAGCGGCAGCAGGGCCCGATGGTCGGCGCGGGGCAGGCCGTCGCCGTTCACCAGCGGCAGCCACTCGCCCCAGGCACGCTCCAGAGGCCCGTCCACCCCGGGCACGGGACGCGCCGCCGCGGCCAGCCGCGGCCGGAAATGCGCAAGCCGGGCCGCCATGTACGCGTCCTCGGTCTCACCCTCAAGCTGCCCTTCGCCCTCGAGCCCGCTGTTGACGATCACGTGCAGGCCGGGCCCGAGATCGCGCTCGGCGAGATCCACGCCGTCCCAGCTCCACAACCGCACCCGGTCGAGTTCCGCGCCGACGAGATGGAACGGGTCGAAGGAAGCGAGATCAACCCGCCCCAACTTGCCCTCGGCGGCCACCCGCAGCGGCAGCTCCCCCCGAGTGGACCTGCCCGCCTCGGGCGCCATCCGACCCCGCCCGTTCAGGACGGTGGCGATGCGCGGCGCCGCGGGCTCCACGGCGAACCAGGTCCCGCCCGCCCGCAGATCCCGCCCGGCGACGACCCCGGGCCGATCCGCCCAGTGCCGCCCCGGCGGCTCCCACTCCCGCGCGACGAACTCGTCCCGCACACCAACAACCACCACAGGAACCGGGGAGGACGGATCAACACTGATGATCGCCGTGCACATGCCCCCAATTGCACCACCCACCCCGATTCGCCCGAAGACCGGGGTCAAACTCCAGATTTACAGGGGCGGCCAAGGGATGGCCGGCCAGTCTTCCGGGGGGTAGGGGTGGATGCGGTGTTTCAGCATCAGCTCCACGCGGCGGCGGGTGGCGTCGACTTCGTCGGGGGTGAGGAGTTCGGAGAGGCGGGTGCCGAGCGCGCCGTCGCCCAGGGCGTCCTGGACGCGGCCCAGGGCCTCCAGCGCCTCGGGCGTCAGGGGCTTGCCGCGCCACTGCCACAGCACCGTGCGGAGCTTGTACTCGACGGAGAAGCAGACGCCGTGGTCGCAGCCGTAGACGCGGCCGTCGCCGGGCGGGAGCAGGTGGCCGATCTTGCGGTCGGCGTTGTTGACGACGGCGTCGAACACCGCCATGCGGCGGACGGCCTCGTCCTCGGAGCGGGACAGGGCGACGAGGTCGACGTCGGGGTCGGGCTCCACCCACAGCTGCACCATGCCGGGCCCGTAGGGGCCGTCGCGGTGGACGGTGGGCGGGACGGTGCCCCAGCCCATGGTCTTGGACACCTCGTAGGCGGCGACCTCGCGTTCGGCGAGGGTGCCGTCCGGGAAGTCCCAGAGGGGCCGCTCCCCGGCGACGGGCTTGTAGACGCAGCTCGCGGCCTGCCCGTCGTGCTCGATGGAGCAGTAGAGGGTGGCGTTGGACGCCTGGACGAGCCGGCCCTCCACGCCGAGCCGCCCGGCGCGCAGCAGCCGCTCGGCGGCGGCGACGTCGCGGGGGGAGACCGGGCATCGGGGCGCGCCGCCTCCGGCGGCCTGCCCGGACGCGCCGCCTCCGGCGGCGTCGCCCGCGGGCGCCCGGTCCCGGGAGGACTGCGTCATGCGTTCATTCTTCCGGCCACGCCGTCCATGATCCAGCACAACGGGCCCATTTCGTCCGCGACGGGCCGGGACCTGCGGCGCGCCGCGCAGATCGGGACGGAACGGGCCTGGGGCGTCATCTCAGCCGAGGTATCCGTTCTGGCGCGGGCACACGTGCCCCTCGGTGTCGAGGGGCAGGCCGCACAGCGGGCACGGCGGGCGCCCGGCCGCGACGACCTTCAGGGCCCGCTCGGCGAACGCGCGGGCCTGCGCCGCGCTGATCCGGACCCGCAGCACCGCGATGGCGGGGTCGTCCTCGCCGACCTCGGCGTCCTCCTCGGTCTCGGTGACCTCTTGCGCCTCGATGACGACCTGCTCGTCGTCGGGGTCCCACGCCAGCGCCATCGTGCCGACCTTGAACTCCTCCTCGACCGGCTGGTCGAGCGGCCCGTCGTCGACCAGTTCCGACGGGGTGACGGCCGGCACCGGGGCCTCGCCGCCGCTGCGCCGCAGCACCTCGTCCAGCAGCTCCTCCAGCCGCTCGGCGAGCAGCGTGACCTGGAACTTCTCCAGTCCGACGCTGGTGACGCGGCGTCCGGAACGCGCCTGCAGGAAGAACGCGCGGTCGCCTGGCCGCCCGACTGCGCCGGCGACGAATCGCTCCGGCAGGTCGTAGGAGATGACGGGCATGACAAAGACCCTACGCGCCGCCGCCTGGGACCGCGTCATCCGGCCCGAGTCCGTCTTTTCCGGCGCTTTCGCCGGACGTTTCGGGCACGAGAGCGGCGATGTCGCCGCCGGTGTCGTTGACGCGGACGACGAACGGGCGCGTTTCGGTGTAGCGGATCGCGGTGAGCGACGCCGGGTCGGCCTGGATCCGCTGGAACTGGTCGAGGTGGAGGCCGAGCGCGTCGGCGACGACCGCCTTGATGATGTCGCCGTGGCTGCACACGGCGTAGAGGGCGTCGGGGCCGTGCTCGGCGGCGATCCGCGCGTTCCAGTCGCGGACGGCGGTGACGGCGCGGTGCTGCGCGGCGGCGAGGGACTCGCCGGCCTCGCCGGGGAACGTCACGGCGCTCGGGTGGGCCTGCACGACCCGCCAGAGGGGCTCTTCGGCGAGTTCCTTGAGGGGACGGCCCGTCCAGTCGCCGTAGCGGACCTCGCCGAACCGCTCGTCCGTCTCGATCTTCTCGACGGGCGCGCCCCGCCCGGGGCCGCGCGCGGCGGCGATCGCCTCGGCGGTCTCGGCGCAGCGGTCGAGGGGGCTGGACACGATGGCGGCGAGCGGCAGCGG
This sequence comes from Actinomadura sp. 1N219, assembly GCF_044326405.1. NCBI lineage: Bacteria > Bacillati > Actinomycetota > Actinomycetes > Streptosporangiales > Thermomonosporaceae > Actinomadura > Actinomadura sp. 1N219. The sequence goes on from NZ_JBIRAY010000032.1 coordinate 27,549, forward strand.
AGCCATGCGCTCGGCGAGCGCGGCGACCTGCGCGCGGCCGCGCTCGTCGAGGTGGACCCCGGGGGTCCACCCGGCCAGCACGGGGCCGGTCATCGCGGTCAGGCCATGCCTTACCAGGAGAAGCGTCGTCACAGCGGCCACTCTAGGAGATGACCGTCATCGCGGGACGCGGCCCGTCCGCTGCGCGGATGCGGGAGAATGCGCCATGTGATCGTGGACAAGGCCATCTACGCCGACGGGACGCGCCGCGACATCGACGGCGACATCAGCGACGCCTTCGACCTGGCCCGAGCGGACGGCGACTGCTTCGTCTGGATCGGCCTGCACGAACCCGACGAGGACGAGTTCGCGCTGGTCAGGGACGAGCTGCAGCTGCATCCCCTGGCCGCCGAGGACGCCGTTTCCGCGCACCAGCGGCCGAAGATGGAGCGCTACGACGACACGCTGCTCATCGTGCTGAAGACGCTGTCCTACGTCGACGCGACGTCCGACATCGAGGTCGGCGAGATCATGGTGTTCCTCGGCCCGGACTTCGTCATCACCGTCCGGCACGGCGCGGGCAACCCGCTCGGGCCCGTCCGCAAGCGGCTGGAGGACGCGCCGGAGCTGCTCAAGCACGGCGCGACCGCCGTCCTGTACGCGGTGTGCGACGAGGTCGTCGACCGGTACGGGATCGTCGCGCACGAGGTCGAGATCGACATCATCGGGCTGGAGAAGGCCGTGTTCGACCCGAGCGCGCGGGACGTCGTCGAGGACGTGTACTCCCTCAAGCGGGAGGTGCTGGAGTTCCGCGGCGCGGAGGACCCGCTCGTCCCGGTGCTGCAGGAGATCGTGAAGGGGCGGGTCGCCGAGTGCGGCTCCACCCGCGAGTACTTCCGCGACGTCCTGGACCACCTGCTCCGCGTCGACGAGCAGGTCGACGCGCACAACGAGCTGCTCAACAGCGTCCTGACCGCGCATCTGGCGCTGCTCGGCAAGCAGCAGAACGAGGACATGCGGAAGATCTCCGCGTGGGCCGCGATCATCGCGGTGCCGACCGCGATCGCCGGGATCTACGGCATGAACTTCGAGCACATGCCCGAGCTGAAGTGGACGTACTCGTACCCGGTCGTCCTCGTGGTGATCGTGGTGATCTGCGTGCTGCTGTTCCGCCGCCTCCGCAGGAGCGGCTGGCTCTAGCCGGGCCGCGTCGGGCTCTGACCCGGCCGCGTCCGGCTCGCCGGGACCGCTACATTGACCGCCTATGAAGGAGCGTCACCTCGGGCGGAGCGGGCTGCTGGTGTCCCGGCTGGGCCTCGGCACCATGACCTGGGGGCAGGACACCGGCCCGGAGGAGGCCGCGGCGCAGCTCGTCGCGTTCGCGGAGGCCGGCGGCACGCTGGTCGACACCGCCGACGTGTACAACGACGGCGACAGCGAGCGGATCCTCGGGCACCTGCTGCGCGAGCTCGTCGACCGGGACGGCGTCGTCGTCGCCACCAAGGCCGCGATCCGGCCGAACGGCCGCTACGACGGGTCGCGCCGGCATCTGCTCCGCGCCCTGGACGCCTCCCTCGACCGCATGGACCTCGACCACGTCGACCTGTGGCAGCTGCACGTGTACGACCCGGCGACGCCGCTGGAGGAGACGCTGTCGGCGCTGGACGAGGCCGTCGCGTCCGGCCGGGCCCGGTACGTCGGCGTGTCCAACTACGCGGGCTGGCAGGTGTCCAAGGCGGCCGCGTGGCAGCGCGCGTGGCCGGGCCGGGCGCCCGTCGTGTCCGCGCAGCTTGAGTACTCGCTGCTGAGCCGCGACATCGAGCGGGAGGTCGTGCCCGCCGCGGTGGACGCCGGGGCGGGGCTGCTGCCGTCGTCGCCGCTCGGGCGGGGCGTCCTGACCGGCAAGTACCGCACCGGCATCCCGGTCGGGTCGCGCGCCGCCGCCTCGCACTACGCCGACTTCGTCCAGCCGTACCTGGACGACGAGTGCGCCCGCATCGTCGAGTCGGTGGTGACCGCCGCCGAGGGACTCGGCCGGTCGCCGCTCGCGGTCGCGCTCGCGTGGGTCCGCGACCGTCCCGGGGTCGCCGCGCCGGTCGTCGGCGCCCGGACGGCGGCGCAGCTGGGCGCGATACTGGAGAGCGAGGACCTGACGCTGCCGAACGAGATC
>NZ_JBIRAY010000033.1:0-22622 GCF_044326405.1 Actinomadura sp. 1N219
GGCGACGAGGCGGAGCCCGAGGAGAAGGACGAGGAGCCCGCCAAGCCCGTCAAGGCCGTCAAGGCCGTCAAGAAGGAAAAGACCACCAAGAAGGAGAAGTCCACCAAGAAGGGCAAGGAGAAGGAGCCCAGGGCGGACGAGGGCGAGCGCGAGGCCGACGACGGCGACGAGGACGAGGCGGGCCCGGGCGGGTCGAGCCGCCGCCGGCGCCGCCGCAGGCGCCGCTCCGGGACCGACGGCGAGGGCGGGACCGGCACGGACGACCCGCCGAACACCGTCGTGCACGTCCGCTCCGCGCGCGAGGCCCGCGCCGCCGCCGAGGACGAGGTCCAGTCCGTCCGGGGCTCGACCCGGCTGGAGGCCAAGAAGCAGCGCCGCCGGGAGGGCCGCGAGCAGGGCCGCCGCCGCCCGCCGGTGATCACCGAGGCCGAGTTCCTGGCCCGCCGCGAGTCCGTCGAGCGGGTCATGGTCGTCCGGCAGGAGGGCGAGCGCACGCAGATCGCCGTCCTCGAGGACGACGTGCTGGTCGAGCACTACGTCAACCGCGCGACCCACCAGAGCTACGTCGGCAACGTCTACCTCGGCAAGGTGCAGAACGTCCTGCCGTCGATGGAGGCGGCGTTCGTCGACATCGGCAAGGGCCGCAACGCCGTCCTGTACGCGGGCGAGGTCAACTGGGACGCCTCCGGCCTGGAGGGCCAGCCGCGCCGCATCGAGTCGGCGCTGAAGTCGGGCCAGTCGGTGCTCGTCCAGGTCACCAAGGACCCGCTCGGCCACAAGGGCGCCCGGCTGACCAGCCAGGTCTCGCTGCCCGGCCGCTACCTCGTGTACGTCCCCGACGGCTCGATGACCGGCATCAGCCGCAAGCTCCCCGACAAGGAGCGCAGCCGCCTCAAGTCGATCCTGAAGAAGGTCATGCCGGAGAACGCCGGCGTGATCGTCCGGACCGCCGCGGAGGGCGCCACCGAGGAGGAGCTCTCCCGGGACGTCTCGCGCCTGGCCGCCCAGTGGGACAACATCCAGAAGAAGGTCAAGACGGCCTCCGCGCCCTCCCTTCTGTACGGCGAGCCCGATCTGACGATCCGGGTCGTCCGCGACATCTTCAACGAGGACTTCTCCAAGCTCGTCGTGTCGGGCGAGGGCGCCTGGGACACCGTGTCCGAGTACGTCGAGTACGTCGCGCCGCACCTCGCCGAGCGCGTGGAGCGCTGGACGGGCAACCAGGACGCCATGTCCGCGTACCGCATCGACGAGCAGATCGCCAAGGCCCTCGACCGCAAGGTGTGGCTGCCGTCCGGCGGCTCGCTGGTGATCGACCGCACCGAGGCGATGACGGTCATCGACGTCAACACCGGCAAGTTCACCGGGCAGGGCGGCAACCTCGAGGAGACCGTCACCCGCAACAACCTGGAGGCGGCCGAGGAGATCGTCCGCCAGCTCCGGCTCCGCGACATCGGCGGCATCGTCGTGATCGACTTCATCGACATGGTGCTGGAGAGCAACCGCGATCTGGTGCTGCGCCGCCTCGTGGAGTGCCTGTCGCGTGACCGCACCAAGCACCAGGTCGCCGAGGTCACCTCGCTCGGCCTGGTCCAGATGACCCGCAAGCGCGTCGGTCAGGGCCTGCTGGAGGCGTTCTCGGAGACGTGCGAGTCCTGCGGCGGACGCGGCATCCACGTCCACCTGTCCCCGGTCGAGCCCAAGCCGGACAAGGCGGCCGGCAAGGAGAGCGGCCGCCGCCGCAAGCGCAAGGGCGAGGTCGAACGGGCCGTCGAGGAGAAGCTGGCCACGCAGGAGACCCGTCCGGCGGAGCCCGCCGAACCGGCCGCTGCCGCCGAGCCCGCCGTGCCCGTGGAGGCGGCCGAGCCCGTGGAGCCCATCGAGCCCGCGGAGCGGCCGGTGCGCGCACGCCGGCGCAGGTCGGGCCCCGCCAAGCGCCCCGCCGGCCCGCCCCCGGAGATCGACGCCGACGAGCCCACCGCACCGGCCGCCGAGCAGCCCTCCGCACCGGCCACCGACGAGCCGCAGGCGCAGCCCGTTGACGAGCCGCAGGCGCCAGCGGCCGACGAAGTGCCCGCGCAGGCCGCCGACGAGGCCCCCGCGCAGGACGACGAGTCGCCCGTGCAGGCTGCCGTCGAGGCCGCCGAGGCCGAGGCCGAGAGCGCCGGGACCTCCCCGGCGGCGCTCGACTCCGCGGAGCCCGTCCCGGTCGCCGCCAACGGCACCGAGCCGTCCGGCAAGGACCTCAACGGCTCCGCGCCCGCCGCCCCCGAGCCGAACGGCTCCACGGCCGACACCGCCCCAGCCGAGGCCAAGGACGAAGCCGGAGACGAGGCCAAGGACGAGCGCGAGCCGGTCACCCGCCGCCGCGTCCGCCGCTCCTCCGCCGCGTCCGCGGCCCAGACCGCCGAAGCGGAAGCCGAGTAACGACCCGAACCCGGCGGGCAGGCACGATCCCGCGCCCGCCCGCCGCGGGTCGCTCGCATCTGAGTCAGGGTGCGTTCGAGCCAGGGCATCCGGTAGTCTTGTACTTCGGCGCGCCGTGGGCGCGTCATCTGAACCTGCACCGCGAATCCCTCCGGGGGCGTTCGGTGCGCACCTCGCCGATCCGGCGAGGCCAAGCAGAGAGCATCAGGGTCTTCTCTGGTGTGCCGCCTTCGGCCCGGTGCCGGGGGTAGGCCCCCATCCGGGGGCTGGGTAAGCCACGCGCGGGACCGGTTCAGTCCGGAAGCGCGCGAAGACGAAGGGTTTCCGCGGTGTACGCGATTGTCCGCGCAGGCGGCAGGCAGGAGAAGGTCGCCGTCGATGACGTGCTGACCGTCGACAAGCTGGCCGGCGACGTCGGCTCGACCGTGACGTTCCCGGCCGTGCTGGTCGTCGACGGCGAGACGGTCGTCAGCGGCTCGGCCGACCTCGCGCGCTACGAGGTGACCGGCGAGATCCTCGGCGCGGTCAAGGGCCCGAAGATCAACATCATGCACTACCGGAACAAGACCGGGTACAAGCGGCGGATGGGGCACCGTCAGCCGTACACCGAGGTCAAGATCACCGGTATCAAGGCCGGGAAGTAAGGGAGCGGTCAGATGGCACACAAGAAGGGCGCGTCGTCCAGCCGTAACGGCCGTGACTCCAACGCCAAGCGCCTCGGCGTGAAGCGGTTCGGCGGCCAGGTCGTCAGCGCCGGCGAGATCATCGTCCGGCAGCGCGGCACCCACTTCCACCCCGGCCCCGGCGTCGGGCGCGGCGGCGACGACACGCTGTTCGCGCTGGTCCCCGGCGCGGTGAAGTTCCGCCGCTACCGCGGCCGCAACGCGGTTAGCGTCGTCCCGCCGGCGGAGTAGTCCGCCTGGGAAGAGACTTTTTACGAAGGGGCGGACCGGTGCCGGTCCGCCCCTTCGCCGTTTCCATCGAGGAGAGATCACCGTGGCCGCTGGAGCGGGATCGGGTGCGCAGTTCGTCGACCGGGTGGTGCTGCACGTCGCCGCCGGCAACGGCGGCAACGGCTGCGCGTCGATCCACCGGGAGAAGTTCAAGCCGCTCGGCGGACCCGACGGCGCGAACGGCGGACGCGGCGGCGACGTCGTCCTGGTCGTCGACGCGAACGCCGCGAGCCTCCTGGAGTACCACCGGCGGCCGCACCAGAAGGCGGGCAACGGCCGTCCAGGCCAGGGCGCCCACCGCACGGGGGCGGACGGCGGCGACGTCGTCCTGCCCGTCCCGGACGGCACCGTCGTCAAGGAGGGCGACCGGGTCGTGGCCGACCTGGTCGGCGAGGGCACCCGGTACGTGATCGCGCGCGGCGGCAACGGCGGGCTCGGGAACGCGGCCCTGGCGACCGCCAAGCGCAAGGCCCCCGGGTTCGCGCTGCTCGGCGAGCCGGGCGAGGCGCGCGACGTCGTCCTGGAGCTGAAGAGCGTCGCGGACGTGGCGCTCGTCGGCTTCCCCAGCGCGGGCAAGTCGTCGCTGATCGCCGCGCTGTCCGCCGCCAAGCCGAAGATCGCCGACTATCCGTTCACGACGCTGATCCCGAACCTCGGCGTGGTCGAGGCGGCCGACACGACGTTCACGGTCGCGGACGTCCCCGGCCTGATCGAGGGCGCCAGCGAGGGCCGCGGCCTCGGCCTGGACTTCCTCCGCCACATCGAACGCTCGTCCACGCTGGCGCACGTCCTCGACTGCGCGACGATGGAGCCCGGACGCGACCCGGTCAGCGACTTCGACGTCATCGAGCGCGAGCTTCAGGCGTACGACCGGGTGCTCGGCGACCGCCCGCTGTCGGACCGGCCCCGCATCGTCGTCCTGAACAAGGTGGACGTCCCGGACGGACGCGACCTCGCCGAGATGGTCCGCCCCGAGTTCGAGGCGCGCGGCCTGAAGGTGTTCGAGGTGTCGGCGGCGACGCGCGAGGGCCTGCGGGAGCTGTCGTTCGCGATGGCGGCGATGGTGGGCGAGTACCGCGCGTCGCTGCCGCCGGCGGAGCCGACCCGCATCGTCATCCGGCCCGAGCCGGTCGGCGGCGACACCGACTTCGAGGTCAGGGAGCTCGGCGACAACACGTACCTGATCACCGGCGCGAAGCCCGTCCGGTGGCTGCGGCAGACGGACTTCGCCAACGAGGAGGCCGTCGGCTACCTCGCCGACCGCCTCGCCCGGCTCGGCGTGGAGGACGCCCTCGCCAAGGCGGGCGCGAGCGCGGGCGCGACGGTCATGATCGGCACGCCGGACGACGCGGTCGTCTTCGACTGGGAGCCGGAGGTCCCGGCGGGCGAGGTCGCCCCCGGCCCGCGCGGCACCGACCGCCGCCTGGGCGGCCGCCCATGAGCCAGCACGAGCCGCAGACGGCGATGAGCGGCCCCGAGGCACGGACGGCCGAGAGCGAGCCCGAGCAGCGGACGGGCGCGAGCGAGTCTCAGGCCGTGCACGAGCCCCAAGCCGTGAGCGAGCGCCGGGCCGTGCGCGGGCGGCAGGTGGGGCACGAGCGGGAGGCGATCGCGAAGGCTCGGCGGATCGTGGTGAAGGCGGGCTCGTCGTCGCTGACCACCCCGGACGGGACGATCGACGCCGGACGCATCGACGCGCTGGTGGACGTCCTCGCCGCCCGCCGCGCCGACGGCACCGAGATCGTGTTCGTGTCGTCCGGCGCGATCGCCGCGGGCCTCGGACCGCTGGGCCTGACCCGGCGGCCGCGCGACCTCGCCACCCAGCAGGCGGCGGCGAGCGTCGGCCAGGGGCTGCTGTTCGCCCGGTACACCGGGTCGTTCGCGCGGCACGGGCTCACGGTCGGGCAGGTGCTGCTCACCGCCGACGACATGATGCGCCGCTCGCACCACCGCAACGCGCAGCGCACGCTCGCGCAGCTCCTCGCCCTCGGCATCCTGCCGATCGTGAACGAGAACGACACCGTCGCCACCGACGAGATCCGGTTCGGCGACAACGACCGGCTCGCCGCGCTGGTCGCGCACCTGATCCGCGCGGACGCGCTGGTCCTGCTGTCGGACGTCGACGCCCTCTACACCGGCGACCCGCGCCGCCCAGGCGCCCGCCGCATCGCCGACGTGCACGGCCCGGACGACCTGAAGGACGTCAAGCTCGGCCGGTCCGGACGGGTCGGCACCGGCGGCATGGTCACCAAGGTCGAGGCGGCCAGGATCGCGGGCGTCCCGGTCGTGCTGACGAACGCCGCGTCCGCCGCGCACGCGCTCGCCGGCGACGGGGTCGGGACGCTGTTCCACCCGGCGGACGGCCGCCGCATGTCGACCCGGAACCTGTGGCTCGCCCACGCCACGACCGGGCAGGGACGGGTCACGCTCGACCCGGGCGCGGTCGACGCGGTCGTGCGGCGCCGCAAGTCGCTGCTCCCGGCCGGGGTGACGGGTGTGTCCGGCGACTTCGCGGCGGGCGACCCCGTCGACCTGTGCGACACCGCGGGCCGCGTCGTGGCGCGCGGGCTGGTGAACTACGACGCGTCCGAGATCCCCGACCTGATGGGGCGGTCGACGCGATGGCTGGCCCGGGAGCTGGGCGCGGAGTACGAACGCGAGATAATCCACCGCGATCACCTTGTGGTGCTCGTGCCCGGGGGCCCGGGGGCCGGCCCCCAGGACGACTAGTTCTTTCCGAGAGGGACGTGTGATGAGCGAGGCCGAGGAGTTCGTGCGGGTGGCGCGGCGCGCCCGGGAGGCCGCGGCCGGGCTGGCCCCGCTGCCGCGGGCGGCGAAGGACGCGGCGCTGCACCGGATCGCGGACGCCCTGATCGCCGCCGCGCCGGAGATCGTCAAGGCGAACGCGGCGGATGTGGCGCGGGCCCGGGAGAACGGCACGTCCGAGTACATGATCGACCGGCTGAGCCTGTCGGAGGGCCGGATCGCCGCGATCGCCGACGCCGTCCGGAAGGTCGCCGCGCTGCCGGACCCGGTGGGGGAGTCGGTGCGCGGGAGCGTCCTGCCGAACGGGCTGGAGCTGCGGCAGGTGCGGGTGCCGCTCGGCGTCGTCGGGATGATCTACGAGGGCCGTCCGAACGTGACCGTGGACGCCGCCGCGCTGTGCCTGAAGAGCGGGAACGCGGCGCTGCTGCGCGGCTCGTCGTCGGCGTTCGACTCGAACACGGCGCTGGTCGAGGTGATGCAGCGGGCGCTGGCGGAGACGGCGGTCCCGGCGGACGCGGTGCAGCTCGTGCCGGGCACGTCCCGCGAGTCGGTGAAGCATCTGATGCGGGCCCGCGGCCTGGTGGACGTGCTGATCCCGCGCGGCGGCGCCTCGCTGATCAACTCGGTGGTGGAGGAGTCGACCGTCCCGGTGATCGAGACGGGCGTCGGGAACTGCGCGGTGTACGTGGACGCCGCCGCCGACGTCGGCATGGCCGTCGAGATCCTGCTGAACGCGAAGACGCAGCGTCCGTCGGTGTGCAACGCGGCGGAGACGTTCCTGGTGCACGCCGACGTCGCCGACGCGTTCGTCCCGCGCGCGCTTGAGGCGCTGCGGAATGCCGGTGTCACGGTCCACGGCGATGGCCGCATCCGGTCGTACGGCGACGACGTGCTGGAGGCGTCCGAGGACGACTGGCGCGCCGAGTACCTGTCCCTCGACATCGCGGCCCGCGTCGTCGACTCGCTGGAGGACGCCGTCGCGCACATCCGCGAGTACGGCTCGGGCCACACCGAGGCGATCGTCACGGCGTCGCAGCCCGCCGCGAAGCGGTTCGTCGCCCTGGTCGACTCGGCGGCGGTGATGGTGAACGCCTCGACGCGCTTCACCGACGGCGAGGAGTTCGGCTTCGGCGCGGAGATCGGCATCTCGACGCAGAAGCTGCACGCCCGCGGCCCGATGGGGCTTCCGGAGCTGACGTCCACGAAGTACGTGGTGACGGGCGAGGGCCATCTGCGCGGCTGACCCGGGGCAAGTTGTGACATTTTGGCCATTGATGTCACGTTGTGGGTCGTGGTGTGATTCACGATTGTGACTCGTGAGTACACTCGCCGCCGCGTGTTGAAGGGGGCCGCCCTCGGCGCTGGGCTCGCCTCCACCGGACTCGTGGCGTTCCCCTCGCGCCCCGCCACCGCCGCCCCCGCGGGAGCCTCCGCACTCCGCGGCCCCGCCGCCGGCACCACCCTCGCCCGGACGTACCTCCTCGGCACGCCGGGCGCCGGCGGCTACCGTCCCGTGATCACCGGGCCGGGCGAGCCGCACCTCCTCCGCCGCGACCTCGGCGGCGCCGCGTCCACCCGGCGCGCCGTGCGGCGCCGGCCCGTCCTGGCGTTCGGCCAGCTCACCGACGTGCACGTCGTCGACGCCCAGTCCCCGGCGCGCGTCGAACTCCTCGACCGGTTCAAGGACGTCATGGACGTGCCCGTGCAGAGCGCGTACCGGCCGCAGGAGATCCTGTCCACGCAGGTCGCCGAGGCGATGGTCCGGGCGATGAACCGCGTCGGCCGGGGCCCGGCGACCGGGCTGCCGCTCGCGTTCGCCGTCAACACCGGCGACGCGGCCGACAACGTCCAGTACAACGAGGTCCGCTGGATCATCGACCTGCTGGACGGCCGCCGCGTCCGCCCCGACTCCGGCGACCCGGACCGGTACGAGGGCGTCATGGACTGGACGTCCTACGACCGCGCGTTCTGGCACCCCGAAGGCCCGCCTCCCGGCGCGGACGCCGACATCCCGACCGCCGCGTTCGGCTTCCCGCGCGTGCGGGGCCTGATCGACGCCGCGCGCAGGCCGTTCCAGGCGACCGGCCTGGACGCGCCGTGGCTCGCCGTGTTCGGCAACCACGACGGCCTCGTCCAGGGGAACCTGCCGGTCAACCCGCTCATCTCGGGCCTGGCCACCGGCGGCGTCAAGGTCGGCGTCCCGGCGGACGACGCCCAGGCCCAGATCCTCGCCCGCATCCTGGCCTCCGGCGACGCCGAGGCCCTCCTGCGCCTCATCCGCGAGCACGGCGACGCGGGCGGCCTGTTCCGCCGCGTGACGCCCGACCCGGACCGCCGCATGCTGTCGCGCCGCGAGGTCGTCGCCGAGCACTTCAAGACGGCGGCGTCCCTGCGCGGCCACGGCTTCACCCTGGGCAACCTCCGCGAGGGGACGGCCTACTACGCGTTCGACAAGGGGATCGTCCGGGGACTGGTCCTCGACACCGTCAACCCGAACGGCCTACCCGAGGGCTCGCTCGACAGGCGGCAGTTCGCGTGGCTGGAATCGCAGCTGAAGGCCGGAAGCAGCCGCTACCACGCCCCGGACGGCTCCGTCGTCGAGCACAGGGTGAGGGACCGGCTGTTCGTCCTGTTCAGCCACCACCCGATCGCCTCGCTGGACAACGGCCTCGGCGTCGACCGGGTCCTGGGCGACGAGGTCCTGTCGCTTCTGCTGCGCTATCCGAACGTCATCCTGTGGGTGAACGGCCACACGCACCGCAACCACGTGATCCCGCACGCCCGCACGGGCAGCGGGGGCTTCTGGGAGGTGAACACGGCCGCGCACATCGACTTCCCGCAGCAGAGCCGCATCCTCGAACTCGCCGACAACGGCGACGGCACCCTGTCGATCTTCGCGACGATCCTGGACTCGGCCGGTCCCGCGTCCCACGGCGGACGCCTCGACGACCCCGTCCGGCTGGCGTCGCTGTCCCGGGAGCTGGCGGGCAACGACTGGCAGGACCGCGAGGAGAACCGCCGCGGCGACGCCGACGACCGCAACGTCGAACTCCTCCTCCCCGCCCCGTTCTAGCGCTGCGACACAGCACGAGAGAAGGGGCACGAGAAAGGCCGCCGCGTCCGTGTCGCGGCGGCCTGGAGTCGATCTCCCCCGATGGAGCCGGCCGGGCTAGTTGCTGTCGGTCGGGCCGTTGTCGCGGCGGGAGAACCGGTCGAACAGGCCGCCGGCCGCGCCGGCCGCCGCGTCCGCCATGTCGCGCACCTTGCCCACGAACGGGTCGGCCGTCCGCTCCCACGACTCCCGGTACGACCTGGCCGCCTCCCTGATCTCGTCGGTGACCGAAGCGCCGCCGTCGTCGTCGCGGCGCGGGTAGTCGCCGGCGAGGATCCGCTCGTACTCGCCGCTGCGCGCCCACCGGTCGATTTCCGCGAACCGGATCACCGCGAACGGGTGCGACTGCCCGAGCAGGTTCAGGAACTTCAGCAGCCCGTCCCGGACGTCGCCGGCCGCGTCGTACTCGCGGGCCTGCTCCAGGAACGCCTCGCTGCTCATGTCGCCGAGCCGCGTCCCGCCGGCCAGCTTCATCATCACGCGCTTGGCGGCGTCGAGGTCCTGCCCGACGAGCAGGCCCGCCCGGTCGGACGACAGCTCCGCCTTCCGGAACCACTCCCGCAGCCCGATGATGATCGCCGCGATGCCCATGTTGCCGAGCGGCAGCCACGCCAGCCGCGACCCGAGCTGCAGCAGGATCTGCATCATCGTCTGGTACACCGCGTGCCCGGACAGGATGTGCCCGACCTCGTGCCCGACGACGAACCGCAGCTCCTCGTCGTCCAGCAGGTCGATCAGCCCGGTGTTCAGCACGATGAACGGGTGGTCGGAGCCGAGCGCCATCGCGTTGGGCGTCGGGTCCTGCCGGACGTACAGCTCGGGTACCTCCGGCATGTCCAGGACGTACGAGGCGTCGCGGACCATGTCATAGATGTTGCGGAACTGGTCTTCGCCGACGCGCACCGTCCCGCCGAGGAACATCAGCCGCAGGGACCGCTCGTTGATCAGCCCCGACAGCTTGCGCAGGACGACGTCGAACCCGGACAGCGAGCGCAGCGCCACGAGCGCCGATCGGTCCGCCGGGTGTTCGTAGGCCCGGGAACTGATCCCCGGGAACCGCGCTCGTGCTCGATCCGGTGTGTTCTCCGTCATGTCTGGCATGGTAGTTCCGACGAACCACCGTGTCGCTGGGTTCCCCGCCGTGGATCCCTCGACCGGCTCCGGCCGCGCCCGGGAGGCGATCCATGTTCGACCCGAAAGCCGAGGCGATGTCCCTCGACGAGCGCGCCGCGCTGCAGCGGCACCGTCTGTGGGGGCTGGTCGACCGGCTGCTCGCGGCGGACGGCGTCCAGGGTGGGCGGCTGAAGGAGGCCGGCGTCGGCGGCGGCTCGGACGTCACCCTTGCCGGGTTGCGGAACCTCCCGTTCACCACCAAGCAGGACCTCTGGGACGCCTACCCGTGGGGGATGCTGGCCGTCCCGCGCGATCAGGTCGCCGCCGTGCACGGCTCCAGCGGGACGCGCGGACGCCCCACCCTCGTCGCCTACACCAAGGCCGACCTCGACCTGTGGGCGGCGATGTGCGCGCGGTCGCTGTCGTGCGCGGGGGCGGCGCCGGGGAGCATCGTCCACAACGCCTACGGCTACGGCCTGTTCACCGGCGGGATCGGCATCCACCAGGGCGCCGTGGCGCTCGGCGCGACCGTCGTGCCGATGTCGGGCGGCATGACCGACCGGCAGGTCCGGATGCTCGCCGACCTCCGCGCCGACGTCCTGACCTGCACCCCCGCCTACGCCCTCCGGCTCGGCGAGGCCCTGGCGGACGCCGGGGTCGAGCCGACCGCGCTCAAGGCGGGCCTCTTCGGCGCCGAGCCCTGGTCGGAGGAGCTGCGCACCGCCATCGAGCGCGTCCTGCCGATCAAGGCGATGGACATCTACGGGCTCTCCGAGGTCATCGGCCCCGGCGTCGCCACCGAATGCCTCGAACAGGACGGCCTGCACGTCAACGAGGACCACTTCATCGTCGAGGCCGTCGACCCGTCCAGCGGCGAGCCCGCCAAGGACGGCACGCCCGGCGAGCTGGTGTTCACGACCCCGACGAAGCAGGCGCTGCCGCTGCTGCGGTACCGCACCGGCGACATCGCGTCCCTGACCCGCGGCGAATGCCCCTGCGGGCGGACGCTCGTCCGGATGAGCAAGGTCCTCGGACGCGCCGACGACATGCTCGTCGTCCGGGGCGTCAACGTGTACCCGAGCGAGGTCGAGCGCGTCCTGCTCGGGTCCGGGCTCGTCCGGCCGCACTACCAGCTCGTCGTGGACCGGCGCAGCCCCGCCGTCCGGCTGCTGGTCGCCTGCGAGGCCCTCTCGGGGAACCCGCGGGACGAGCTCGTCCGCACCCTCCACGAGACGCTCGGGCTGACCGCCGAGGTGTTCGTGCTGCCAGGCGGCACCGTGCCGCGGGTCGAGGTCGGCAAGGCCGTCCGCGTCGTGACCTGGGAGGACGGCGCCGCGCCCCTCCCCGGCATCGCCTGAGCCCAGGGGCCCGGCCGTTCCGGGCGCCGGGCCCGCTGGCTATTCTCGTCGTCATGACGCAAAAGCGGCGCCTGGGGATCATGGGCGGCACGTTCGACCCGATCCACCACGGGCACCTCGTGGCCGCGAGCGAGGTCGCGCACTTCTTCTCCCTGGACGAGGTCGTGTTCGTGCCCACCGGCATCTCGTCCCACAAGGAGGGACGCAAGGTCGCCGCCGCCGAGGACCGCTACCTCATGGCCGTGATCGCCACCGCGTCCAACCCGCGCTTCTCCGTCAGCCGCGTCGACATCGACCGCCAGCGCCCCACCTACACCGTCGACACGCTCCGCGACATGCGGCGCATCCAGGGGCCCGACGCCGACCTGTTCTTCATCACCGGCGCCGACGCGCTGGAGAAGATGCTGACCTGGCACGACACCGAGGAACTGTTCGAGCTCGCGCACTTCGTCGGCGTCACCCGTCCCGGCCACCGGCTCGCCGACCCCGGCCTGCCCAACGGGCGGGTCTCCCTCATGGAGGTCCCGGCCCTGTCGATCTCCTCGACCGAGTGCCGCGACCGCGTCCGCTCCGGCGAGCCCATCTGGTACCTCGTCCCGGACGGGATCGTCCAGTACATCAACAAACGCGACCTGTACCGCGCCTAGACCCGCCCGCCGGGTCTTCGGAGGGCGCTCCGCGACACGCGAAACGGGCGTCCGGGCCCGGGACATACCCTGGTAGGGGAAGGGCCGCATGAGCATTGCGGTCGAACAGCGACATAGGGGACCGTTGTCCGCCGCCCGTGAGAAGGTGGTAGCGGATACGACCCCTACAGGGAGGATCGCGAGCGCATCGTGACCGCATCCGAGAGGGCGGCGCAGCTCGTCCGGATCGCCGCCGAGGCGGCGGGCGACAAGCTGGCCGACGACATTCTTGCCTACGACGTGAGCGAGCAGCTCGTCATCACCGACGCGTTCGTGCTCTGCTCCGCACCCAGCGACCGCCAGGTCCGGGCCATCGTCGACGAAGTCGAGAAACGCCTCCGCGAGGACGCCGGCGCCAAGCCCGTCCGCCGCGAAGGCGAACGCGAGGGCCGCTGGGTGCTGCTGGACTACGCGGACATCATCGTGCACATCCAGCACGAGGAAGACCGCATGTTCTACGCCCTCGAACGGCTCTGGAAAGACTGCCCCCTCATCGAACTGCCGGACCACGTCACCGCCCACCAGGACCACCGCTCCAGGACCGTCGGGAGCGCGAGTGAGTGACGCCCGCCGCACCCGCCAGCCGGGGAAGCGGCGGCTCGTGCTCTGGCGGCACGGCCAGACCGCCTGGAACCTCGAACACCGCTTCCAGGGCAAGACGGACGTCCCGCTCGACGACACCGGGCTCCAGCAGGCCCGCCGGGCGGCCGCCCTCCTCGCCGGGCTCCGCCCCACCGCCCTCCTGGCGTCCCCGCTCCGCCGCGCCGCCGACACCGCCCAGGCCCTCGCCGACATCACCGGGCTCCCCGTCCGCTATGACAAGGACCTCATCGAACGCGACGGCGGCGCCTGGGAGGGCCTGACCAACCGCGAGATCCGCGAACGGTACCCGGCCGAGCACGCCGCCTGGCAGCCGCCCGGCGGCGAGACCAGCGCCCAGGTGGCCAAACGCGTCGGCGCCGCCCTCGAACGCGCCCTCGACGACCTCCCGCCCACCGGGCAGCTCGTCGTCGCGTCCCACGGCGCCGCGCTCCGCCTCGGCATGTCCCACCTCCTCCGCCTCCCCGAAGAGACCTGGGAACGCCTCGGCGGCCTCTCCAACTGCTGCTGGTCCGTCGTCACCGAAATGCGCGACGGCGGCTGGCGCCTCGCCGAACACAACGCCGGCACCCTCCCCGAACCCGTCCTCAGCGACGACCGCCCCGACGCCGGAACCTGACGCAAACGATTCGAGCCGCGCCCGCCCCGTCCGATACACTGGCTGAGCGCTGCGGGATGAACGTCCACGCAGCGGCGGGGCTATGGCGCAGTTGGTAGCGCGCCTCCATGGCATGGAGGAGGTCTGGGGTTCGAATCCCCATAGCTCCACTCGGAGTCGGGAGTAGTGTGGTCGGAGCCTTTGGCTCCTTCCCGCCACTCCTTCGTCATGTTTGCCCGGGGGGCGACCCCCGGACCCCCGATGTGGGGGGCTCCGCCCCCCACGCCCCCTTCTCGGCTGAGGTCGCCGGTCCGGTGCCGGTCGGGCGCAACTTGCCGTTCGAGCCTTTTCGGCGCTTCGCCCCTTGCCCCCGCATTCGGGAATCTGTTCGGCGACGCGTGGCGGCCGCCGGACGCTTTTCTTGTGCCGGACGGCGGGAACACCGGCTCGGAAATGGTTTCATGCCTGGTATGGGAAGACACCGCAGGGGGGCGCGCGAGGTCACTGTGGCCGACCTCATCGACGAGTTGCGCAGGTTCGATCCGGGGATGCAGGTGCGGCTGGCCGTCCAGCCGCGGCTGCCGCAGGAGCACGGCGTAGGCCCCGTGGGGGAGGCCGACGGGATCGTGTGGATCGGGGACGGCGGCCAACGCGGCTACGCGCCCGAGGAAGTCCGCGAAAGCCTGGGATGGGTCTGACGCAAAAGGTTCGCCATGACGGCGGCTGCCTTTCGTCCGGGCGCGCTTCACCATGTCGATCATGCGGGAACAGCCACGGAGTGGCGATGCATGATCGAGATGAGGGTTGACCCATGAGAAGCCGGATCTCCGGAACGACGCTGCTGCCCGCCGTGCTCGCCGCGGCGACCATCACGGCCGTGGCGGTGCCCGTCGCGGCGCACGAAGCGCCGCCACCGGCCCCGGAGACCTACACCGAGCCGGCCGCGGACGGCGCCGCCGAGGCGGACGGCGCCAGCGAGAAGGACGACTGCGCCCTGGCGCTCAAGGTCCTCTCGCACTACAAGCTGCTCCCGAACCAGCCCGAGGTCGGACGGGCCCTCTGCTCCAGGAACCAGGCGGAGCAGCAGGAGGAGGAGTCCCAGCCCGGTGAGGGTGGACCCGCCGAGGGGCGGCCCGCCCAGCGCACCACCAGCAGCGGGCGGACCGTCGAAGAGAACCGGGTCCTCGGCACTCCCGTCGAGTGGCCCAAGAACCTCACGGTTCATCTGCCCACGGTCAACGACCACTGGTACACCTACACCTCGAAGAAGCCGGGCTGACGCGCACGCGGGCCGCGGCGCACGACCGCCGCGGCCCGCGTCCGAACCGCTCCCAACGTGCACTAGGCTTTACTCCGATCGAGGGGCTATGGCGCAGTTGGTAGCGCGCCTCCATGGCATGGAGGAGGTCTGGGGTTCGAATCCCCATAGCTCCACTCGGAGTCGGGAGTGGTGTGGTCGGAGCCTTTGGCTCCTTCCCCGCCACTCCTTCGTCATGTTTGCCCGGGGGGCGACCCCCGGACCCCCGATGTGGGGGCTCCGCCCCCACGCCCCCTTCGGCTCAAGCCGCTGGTCCTGCTCAGGTCGCTGGTGGTCCTGCTCAGGTCAGGCTGTGTAACGGAGGACGGCTCCGATGTTCAGGTGGGAGTTGGGGCCGTTGGGGGGCAGGACGACCAGTTCGCCGTCGGTGGCGGTCGTGGCTCGGATCAGGGCGGCGTCGGCCCGGGTCTCGCTCGGGGACGTCACCCCGAACTCGTCGTGGAGCTCCTCGGCGGTGGTGGCGATCTGCGCCGGGTCCGGGCCGACCCATAGGCGGGCGGACGAGGCGGGGTCGTCCTCCAGCAGGAGGGTTTCGACGCGTCCCTGGCGGACGGCTTCGGTGGTGGCCTGGAGGCCCGAGACGGCGCGCTGGCCGTTGGCGAGTTCGCGGTCGAAGCGTTCGGCGACGGTCATGATGCGTTCGGCGGTCTTGAGGTTCAGGATGCGGCGGACCTCGGCGTCCAGGTCCGGGTCGTCGACGGTGGTGTTCTTGTCGGTCTCGACAGTGTGCTCCAGGACGTGCTCGGACACCTCGTCCAGGACGGCGGTACGGGCGCGGGTGTCGCCGGCGATCACGACGGCCTCGGCACCGAAGCGGTCGGCGGCGCGGTCGATCTCGTGGGCGACCTTCTTGGCGTTGGTCTTCCACACGTTCTCCGACGAGCGCTGGAACCGGGACTGGTTCCAGTCGCCCGCCTTGGTCTTGCGGATGGGGTAGTCCTCGTCCCCCTGGACGTCGATGTGCCGGTGCCTCCCGTCGGCGGTGACACAGTCGATCGCGCCCCCGCGACGGTCGACGACGGCCAGCAGGTGGGGGAACTTCTCACCGCGTTCGGCCAGGTAGGGAAGGACGTCCGGGAGCGGGCCCAGGGTCGCGCGGGGGGTGCGGGGCGGGCCGGGGAGCCGCTCGGTGTGCGCCACCTCGCCGTCCGCCGCGAAGATCACCAGCCCCTCGGAGCGGCGCGCCCGCGTCTCCTCGTCGATGGTCTGCCCGATCGCGTGGAGCATGCCCTTCGGGGCGTGCTGGGCCTCCAGGTCCGCGCGCAGCGCCCGCCACCGCAGCTCGACGGCCTTGGACGCGTCCTCGGTGGTCCGGGTGAGATCGGCGTACACCGACGCGAAGGGGCCCGGACGCTGGTACAGCGACTTGAGGAATGCCAGATCCATGGGGTGGCCCTACCCGCCGTATATGGGGCAAACGTAAAGAATGAGGCGTATGGGACGTCACCCTTCGGCCGGCCCGCTCAGTGGTTCCGCAGCGCGTCGACGAGCTCGGACTTGTTCATCGAGGACCGCCCCTCGATGCCGATCTCGCGGGCCCGCTTCAGCAGGTCGTCCTTCGTCCAGTCGGTGTACGGAGGGCTCTCGCCGCCCTTGCGGCCGACCTTCTTCTTGCCCTGGGCCGCCGACGCGTTCGCGATCAGCGCGCTCTTCTCCTTGCTCTCACCCTGGTCGCGGAGCTTCTGGTACGTCTTCTCGTCCTTGATCTGTGCTCTAGGCATATCGGACACCTACCCGGCACACGCGGTCCATTCATCGGCGACAATGGCAGCCGGGGAAGGGGATTCGTGCGCATCGGCATCCTGGGACCGCTCGACGTGCGGGACGAGGCCGCGCGGCCCGTCGAGGTCGGCGGCCGGCGGCTGCGCGCCCTGCTGGTCCGGCTCGCGGCCGAGGCCGGCCGGCCCGTGTCGGCCGACCGGCTGCTCGACGACCTGTGGGACGGCGCGCCGCCCGCCGGCGGAGGCAACGCGCTGCAGGCGCTGGTCTCGCGGCTGCGCGGCGCCGCCGGACGCGACCTGGTCGAGCACGGCCCGGCCGGTTACCGGCTCGCGATCGACCCGGCGCAGGTCGACGCCGTCGCGTTCGAGCGGGGCGTCGTCGCGGCACGCGGTGAGAACGATCCGGCCCGGCGGGCGGAGCGGCTAAGCGAGGCGCTCGCGCTGTGGCGCGGCCCCGCGCTCGCCGACGTCGCCGACGCCGCGTTCGCGTCCCCGACGATCGCGCGGCTGGACGAGCTGCGGCTCGCCGCCGTCGAGGACCGCGTGGACGCCGAGCTCGCCGCCGGGCAGCCCGTCCCGCCCGTCGCCGAGCTCGAACCGCTCGCGGCCGCGAACCCGCTGCGCGAACGGCTCCGCGGGCACCTCATGCGCTCCTTGTACGCGGCGGGACGGCAGGCCGACGCGCTGGTGGTCTTCGAGGAGACGCGCAGCGCCCTCGCCGACCGGCTCGGCGTCGACCCGTCCCCGGAGCTGGCCGCCGTCCACCTGGAGATCCTGCGCCACGACGCCGCGCCGGCCGCGCCGGCGGCGCCCGCCGAGCCGCCGCCGGACGTCCCGCGGCCCGCGCGCACGAACCTGCCCGCCCAGCTCACCAGCTTCGTCGGACGTGAGGAGGAGTCCCGGCGCGTCGGCAAACTGCTGCGCGAGACCAGGCTCGTCACCCTCAGCGGCCCCGGCGGCGCGGGCAAGACGCGGCTGGCCGGGGAGAGCGCCGCCGCGCTCATCGAGGAGATGCCGGACGGCGTCTGGTTCGTGCCGCTGGCCCCCGTCAGCGACCCGGGCGACGTCGTGCAGGCCGTGCTCCTCGCGCTCGGCGTCCCCGAGACCGTCCGTCCCGGCGAGACCCGCGTGATCGCGCGGCCCCTCGAACGGCTCACCGACTTCCTCGCCGCCAAGCGGATGATCGTCGTCCTCGACAACTGCGAGCACGTCCTCGACGCCGCCGCGCGGCTCGCCGGGCACGTCCTCGCGCAGGCCGAGGGCGTGCGGGTCCTCGCCACCAGCCGGGAGCCGCTCGGCATCACCGGCGAGTCGCTGTGCCCGGTGCCGTCCCTCCCGCTGCCGGACGGCGCCGTCGACGACCCCGCGGACGCGCTCGGATACGCGTCCGTCCGGCTGTTCGCCGACCGGGCCGCGGCCGTCCGCCCCGGCTTCACCGTGGACGCCGAGACCGTCGCCGACGTCATCGCCATCTGCCGCGCGCTCGACGGCATCCCGCTCGCCATCGAGTTGGCCGCCGCCCGGCTGCGCTCGCTCACGTCCGGCCAGATCGCGGCCCGGCTCGGCGACCGGTTCCGGCTCCTCACCGGCGGCAGCCGCGCCGCGCTGCCGAGGCACCGGACGCTGCGCGCCGTCGTCGACTGGAGCTGGGACCTGCTGGACGACGTCGAACGCACCGTCCTGCGCCGCCTGTCGGTGTTCGCGGGCGGCGCCACGCCGGACGCCGCCGTCCGCGTGTGCGGCCTGGACGCGCCCGGCGCCCCCGATCCCGACGACGTCATCGACGTGATCGCCGCGCTGATCGACAAGTCGCTGGTGATGGCGGACGGCGACGCCGAGGTCCGCTACCGGCTGCTGGAGACCGTCCGCGTGTACGCGGGGGAGCGGCTGGACGCGGCGGGCGAGACCGGACGCGTCCGGTCCGCGCACGCCGCCCACCTGGTCGACCTCGCCGAACGCGCCGAGCCTGAGCTGCGCCGCCACGACCAGCTCCGCTGGGCCGAGCGGCTGGCCGACGAGCGCGGCAACGTCACCGTCGCGTTCCGGCACCTCATCGAGACGCGCGACCGGGAGATGGGCCTGCGGCTGGCGGCGGCGCTGGTGTGGTTCTGGATCCTGCGCGATCAGGAGATCGAGGCGGGCCACTGGGCGGTCGGCGTCCGCGACATGGTCGGCGGCGACGTCCCGCCCGGCCTGGAGGAGCCGTACGCCCTGTGCGTCGTCGCGGCGGGCCTCATCTCGGAGATGAGCCGCGAGGCCGGGCCGTCGCCGGGGGCACTGAGCGCGATCTTCGACAGCGTCGCCGACATCGTCCCCGGACGGCCGATGCATCCCGCCCTCGCCCTCATGGAACCCGCGTCCAGCATGTTCAACGGGGACATGGACGAGATCAGGCGCCGCCTGCGCAGCACCCAGGACCATCCCGACCCGTGGGTCCGCGCCGTCGCCCACGCCCTCCTCGCGCACATGGGCATCAACACCGGGCACATCGACGAGGCCGCCGCGGAGGCCGCCGACGGCTACGCCCGCTTCCGCGAACTCGGCGACCGCTTCGGGATGATCCTCGGGCTGAGCGGAATGATGCAGGTCGCCACGGCACGCGGCGAGCCCGCCGACGCCATCCGGTTCGGCGAGGAGGCGTACGGCTACGCGACCGCCGGGGTCAGCCCCGAGCAGGGCGCGTCGATCCTCACCCAGCTCGCCCGCGCCCGCGCCGACCTCGGCGACGTCGCGCGGGCCCGCGAAGACCTCCATCTCGCGGTGGCGCAGATGGACCGCATCGGCGAGCTGGCCGAGGCCGCCAGCGCCTCGCTGCTGCTGTGCGAGCTGGCGCTGAAGGAGGGCGACCGCGAGGCCGCCCTCCCGCACGCCGACCGCGCCTACAAGTGGGTCGAGCCGCGCGAGCACCGTCCCGACTTCGCGCAGGTCGTCCGCCGCACCTACAGCCGCCTCGGCTGCCTCGCCGAAGAGGACGGCGACCTGGACGCCGCGCTCGGCTGGCACCTCCGGGCGTTCAGCGACATCAAGAACGACGCGCTGATGGGCAACCCGGCCCTCGCCTCGATGACCGAGGGACTCGCCGCCTTCGCCGCCGCGCGCGGCGCCCGCACCCGCGCCGCCGAGCTGCTCGGCACCGCGCACACCCTGCGCGGATTCCGCGACACCGGCTGCTACGACGTCCAGCGGACGCTCACCGCCGCCACCCGCGCCCTCGGCGACGACGCCTTCTCCGCCGCCTACGACCGCGGCCGCCGCGTCACCCGCGAGGACGTCTTCGCGGCCGGCCCCGCCATCGTCCACTCCACGGCTCCAGACCCCGCCTGACGGCGCCCGGCCCGCCTCAGGCCCTCCGCGAGTACATCCGCATGGCCAGCGGGAACGTGACCACGACGATCCCCGCCGCCCACGCGAGCGTGTACCAGACATGGTTCCCGACCGGTCCGCCGACCATCAGCGCACGCATCGAATCCGCGAGATGCGTGACCGGGTTGACCTTCGTCCACGCCTCCAGCCACCCCGGCATCGTGGACGTGTCCGGCACGAGGACGCTGCTCCCGAACGTCAGCGGCATCACCCAGATGAACGAGAGCCCCTGGACGGTCTCCGGCGACGGCGCGACCAGCCCCACCAGGACGGAGATCCAGCAGACCGCCAGGTAGAACACGTACGCCAGCGCGAACGCGGCCAGCACCGACAGCGGATCGGTATGGAATCGGAATCCCAGCAGCGAACCGAACCCGACCAGAACCGTCATCACGGTCACGAACCGGGCCGTGTCCCCGAGCACCGACCCGATCAGCGGCGCGGAACGGGCGATCGGCAGGCTGCGGAACCGGTCGAACACGCCCTTGTGGATGTCCTCGTTCAACGCCGTCCCGAGACCCATCGTCGCGAACATCGCCATCTGAGCGATCAGACCCGGCAGCAGTTGCTGCAGGTACGACTGCGTGTCGCCCGCCACCGCCCCGCCGAACACGTACAGGAACAGCAGCAGGAACACGATCGGCATCAGCGTCGTGTCGAGCAGCTTCTCCGGAGAGTGCTTCAGCTGGGCGATGTTCCGCCACGCCAGCGTCAGGCCGTGCCGCAGCGTCCGCCGCGGGCTGATGTGCGCGGGCGGCTCCTTGGCCGGACAGCGCCCGTCAACAGTGATCGCGGTCATGCCACGCTCCCTTCGGGGACGAGTTCGGTGTCGGCGCCGTCTTCTTCGGCGAGATGACCGGTCAGTGTGAGGAACACCTCGTCCAGGCTCGGCATCCGCAGCGCCAGCTCCGCCGCCGTGATCGACGCGTCGTCCAACCGCCTGACCAGCGCCGACAGCAGCCGCGGATCGTGCACCGGCGCGGTCACGAGCCCCGCCGGCTCCTGCACCTCGGGACGCTCCCCGGTCAGCTCGGCCACGATCGCGGTGAGCTGCGCCGTCCGGTACGGCTCGGCCGCGCGGACCACCAGCGTCTGCCGCCCGATCTGCCCCTTCAGCCCGTCGGACGTGCCCTCCGCGATCACCCGTCCGTGGTCGAACACCGCGATCCGGTCGGCGAGCGCGTCGGCCTCCTCCAGATACTGCGTGGTCAGCAGCACCGTCGCGCCCTCCGCGACTACACCGCGGACCGTGTCCCACACCTCGTTGCGCGCACGCGGATCCAGCCCCGTCGTCGGCTCGTCCAGGTAGATGACCTCGGGATGATTGATCAGGCTCGCCGCCAGATCGAGCCGCCGCCGCATCCCGCCCGAATACGTCTTCACGGCACGCGACCCGGCCTCGGTGAGCCGGAACCGGTCGAGCAACTGGCGCGCCCTGGCCTTCGCCTCCCGCCGGTCGAAATCCAGCAGCCGGGCGATCATCACCAGGTTCTCGGTGCCGGTCAGCTCCTCGTCCACGGACGCGTACTGCCCGGTCAGCCCGATCATCGCGCGCACCTGGACGGCGTCCCTGACGACGTCGTAGCCGCACACCTCCGCCCGTCCGGCGTCCGGCTTCAGCAACGTCGCCAGCACCCGGACGGCGGTCGTCTTCCCCGCGCCGTTCGGCCCCAGCACCCCGAGCACCGTGCCCCGGCGCGCCGAGATGTCCACACCGTCCAGGGCCTTCGTGTCCCCGAACCGTTTGCGCAGCCCCTCGGCGCGAATCACTTCGTCCACAGGTCGGCTCCCTCACAGGTCTTCGTCTTGACGCCACCAACGTCGCCGAGCCGGCTGACAGGACGCCGACATCGGCGAGCGCCCGCTGACATCGCACTGACGCGGCACTGACGCCGAACACCTGAACCCTCTGTGACCAGGGGGTTTCCGCCGCCGGACGAGAGGATGGACGCTCCGATTTGACGGGCCGTCCCGGGCTGCCTAATCTTCATCGTGCCCTGAGGGATGCGGGACGCCGGAAGGCGGACGGCCCCAGAGCAAAGCCAACAGAGGAAAATCGGTTCGCAGCTTGATCCGGGCCGGGGTACTCTGGAGTGGCAAGCCCGGACGGGACGCAGGACGCTGGAAGGCGGCCGGCCCGTAGGGCGCCTCCCTTCGAAACGATCTCGGCAGGTTCTTCGCCTGCGGGTTGGTTGTCGTGTGGGGTCTCGGTTCGTCTCCGCTTTCGTCGAAAAGATCTTCCCGGATCGACTTGACAACGGCGGCGAGTCGGGTAAGTTAGAAGGGTTGCCCCGGAGCTGGAAACGCGAAGCGGTTCTGGCGCGGTGGGTGTCCGTTTCTTGAGAACTCAACAGCGTGTTAAAAGCCAGTGCCTTTATACGGTCCGGTCGATTGTTGGCCGGCCCGTCCCCGCGGCCGCTCTCTCTTTTGGGGGGTGGTCGGGGATTTCTTTGAGGCAATGCGACCCTTTTCTCTTCGGAGGGAGGGTGGCGATGCTGGGATTGTTTCCGAGGTTTGGCCGGGTTCGGGGTTCGCCCCCTGTTCTTGGTCGTTTGGCCTTAATGGAGAGTTTGATCCTGGCTCAGGACGAACGCTGGCGGCGTGCTT
>NZ_JBIRAY010000034.1:0-10641 GCF_044326405.1 Actinomadura sp. 1N219
CCAGATGGGGTAACCTCACGTTGCGCCGCCGGAACAGCGGCACAACCCGGGCCTATAGCTCAGTCGGTTAGAGCGCATCCCTGATAAGGATGAGGCCGGAGGTTCAAGTCCTCCTAGGCCCACCACCTCAAAAACCCCCGCCGGGTATCGACGGGGGTCTTTTGACGGCAACCGTGACGGCAACGGCCCTAGCTCTCGGAGTTGCCGAACAGTTCCCCGGCCACTCTGCCGAGCCCCGAACGGTGATCTTCGTTGTCCCCGTGAGTGTAGATCTCCAGCGTCACCGCGATGCGCGCGTGGCCGAGGATCTCTTTCGCGTCACTCGGCGGAACTCCCATCCTCTTGAGGAGTGACGCCGTGGTGTGCCGAAGGTCGTGAAGACGAATACGACGAAGCCCGGCATTGGTACAGATCCGTTCGAAGACCCGCGCCAGGTTACGCGGTTCGATCGGCCGACCCGAACGAGTCGTGAAGACGAGGCCCGTTTCCGTCCAGTTCTCACCGGCCGCGCGCTTGGCGTACATCTGCCGTTCGGCCAGTTCGATCATGCCTTCCCAGACGAGCGGGAGCATGGGCAGGTGACGCCGCCCGGCGTCCGTCTTGACCGGCGTTCGGGAGAGTTCACCGTCGATGCGCTGCAACTGCCAGTGGACGCGCATTGTCTGCTCGTCCATGTCGAGGTCATCCCAGGCCAGGCCGAGCACCTCGCCACGTCGGAGCCCGTAGGCCATCATCAGCGCGAAGGCCGGATAGAGCGGTTCGTTCCTCGCCGCAGCCAGGAAGGCCCGCGCCTCACCGGCCGTCCACGGCTTGACCTTCCGGGCAGGTGCCGGCGGCAGCGTCGCGAGATGGGCCGCGTTCACCGTGATCAGTTCTTCCCGCATGGCCCGAGTCAGCGCCGCACCCAAGGTCATGCGCATCACGTGCACCTTGGCGACGGAGTGACCCGCCTTGATCTGCGCGTTCAGGAACGCCTGAACCTTGGCGACCCGGATTCGGTCGAGGGACAGCTTGCCGAGCCCCGGCTTGAGGTAGAGCCGAACCGTCTGCTCGTACTTCTTGTACGTGTTCCACCGCTTGGACGGACGGACGACGTTCTCCAGCCAGTAGTCAAGGTAGTCACCGAGCTTCCACGGTTTGTCAGCCACGGGAACACCCTGCGCCGACTTCCGCTGTGCCTCGATGAGCTTCCCGTGCACCTCCTCACGCGTCTTCCCGTACTTGCGCACCCGCTTGTAAATGCCCTCACTGGTGAGGACGTAGGCGGCACCCTCCCAGCGCCCATCTTTGCGTTGGTAGATCGTCCCCTCACCGTTCGCCCGCCGCTTCGGCTTCCTCTCAGCCATCAGGCCGCGTCCTCTCTGAGTTGTGCAATGAACGTGTCGAGGGCATCGACAGGCACCCGCCGATCCCGGCCAACCTTGATCGATTCCAGGGCGCCCGAGCGGATCAGCTCGTACACCCTCCACCGGCTGAGTTGCAGCGCCTCCATGACTTGAGGCACTCGCAGAAGCTTCGGCCCGATGGTGGGGACCGCCTCCCTTGTCACGCTGCCTCCGCAGTTGCCGAAAGTTCTGGGGTGGGGTTGTTGGTCGCCGCGTCGAGTTGGCGGCGTCGTTGGATGCGTTCATCGATCAGGAGCAGAAGGCGTTGCTCGGTCGGTTTCACGTCTGGGTCGCCAGGTCCGGCGGGTTCCCAGACGTGCACGGCGTTCGGATCGGCCGGGTTGGTGACGGGGATTCCGGCCTCAGCCAGGCGTGCGAGGACCCACGCCTTACGGTCGGCTTTGTGATCGGCGAGGGTCTTGCCGGACCATTTGCGGGAGACCAGGACGCGGCGGCCGCCGTAGCCGAGGTGTTCGCGTCGGTGTGCTTTGCCCTTGCAGAAGCCCGGCGTCATGCCTTTGCGGGGATTCTTGGGCTGGACGCCGTAGCGCAGCCAGTTCGCGCACGTGGGTGAGCACGGTTCATAGCGGAGTGTCTCGGTCATCCGGTCAACGTGCTCACGCTGCGCGTTGCTCTCCGCGTTATGGCATTCGGCGACGCCCTTGACGAGGTACTTGGTCAGGTATCCGATGAGCTTGCGGGACTCGGGGGAATCGACCATCACGCCTTGGGCGTCGATTTGCCGTCCGAACCGAAGCACGTGCAGGGGTTCGGCATCTTCGTCCAGGCCGAGCGCGTCTAGCGCTTCATCCCAGGTGGGGAGGACCTCGCCGGTTGCCGGGTTGAGGTAGCCGCCGTTCTCGCCCGCAATCTCGTCCCAGACCGGAAGGTGCTCCCCAGAGAAGACGACGCGGTCAGTCGAAGGCCACCACACCTGGTGATACGTCGCGGCCACCACTTGCCGCAGCTCAGCCCGCGAAATGGTGCCGCGTATAGCCATGTGCAGGTGGGGAGCCAGCCGCCGTTGTGGTTCGACGGTGGCGAAGTACTGCACGTCATAGCCGACGAACCGGCGCAGGTTCTGCACGAATCGGTCCACCAGCTTGGAGAAGTGCAGGGCGTCACGTGCCGCCCGCGTGTAGTCGTAGGTTGCAGGGTCGACCGGGGTCCCGTCCGAGCACACCCGCCCGTAGGAGTCCAAGGTCAGGGTCAGGAAGATCGAGGGCCGGAAGGTCTTGCCGTCCTTACCGCGGAACACCTTGCCCACGGTGCGGGAGTCGACCGGGCGCCGAGGAAGATCCGGCGCGTCCTGCCGCCTACGGGTCGACCGAGAGCGCCGACCCTTGCTGTCTTCACCGGTCTTCAGGGCACCCCGCACGCCCGACCGTTCGAGTTCATGGTCGAGATCACGCACAACTGCGTCCCAGAACTCGGAGTCTTCCCCGTCCGCCGTCCCGTCCTCGGCCGCACGGTCACGGGCCGCTTGTGCCTGTGCCCGCAGTTGCATCCACGCGCGTTGCTCGTCGTTCGGATCAGCGCGGGTGATCTGGGGTTCGGTGTCCAGGTGCCAGCCCTGGTTGCACTGGACGGCCCGAAGCTTGCGCTTGCGTTCAGCGCACGAAGGACAGACCGAGGCCAGGGTGTGACCGCACGGGACGTACACCATCTCGGCCGTGCCCGTGTTCAGGTCGACCCGCCGCATCGGCACCGGCCGGATACAAACGCCGTGCTCGACCGCGACCGATTCCAGCACCCCGCGCGCCAGCGGAGGCAGCGTCTTGACCACCGGTTCTGGCGCAGGCGGGGAGGCGTCGACGCCGGGAGCGTCCAGAGTGGGTTGCCTCACGCAGCCCCCTCGATGTCGAGTTCGGGCAGGCCGAGTGCGACCATCGCCCGGATATCGGCGTCGGAGACGAACGCGGCCCGCACCCGCACCGGATCCGGACTCGTCTCCAGCCGGACGAACCCCACCCCCGCGCCGACCTCCGGAACCGACGAAATCTGATCGGCTAGGGCGCCACGATCGCGGACACCGTCGCCGAGGACCATGTCGACCTGTTCGTCTTCGTCCAGGCGTAGGGCGATGCGGTCGGGGAACAGGTTGCGCAGGTTGTTGACCTCTTTGCGCGCGTCCTGCTGCGCGCCGATCACGCAGTACCCCACCGATCGGCCCTGTGTTGTGAGCACGGCAAGCGCGGACTCGGCGCGCTTTCGAAGGTCGCGCTCGGGGCAGTAGGCAGTCAGGAACGCCAGCTCATCCACCACGATCACCCGGAACGGGAACTCATGGCTGGGTGTGAACGACCGGGTCACGCCTGCGAAGCGGTTGGCGCGGGCGTTCATGTCCGTCGCGGCGTCCTCCAGCAGCGCGACCATGCCGCCGGACGGGTCGGAGGAGTAGCGCCCGTACCGCTCGAACAGGTCCCGGCCGAAGGACAGTTCCATGCGTTTGGGGTCGATGGCCCATACCTCCACCAGCCCGCCCAGCATCCACGGCAGCACCGCGCGAATGGTCGACCAGATCACCGAGCCTTTCCCGGATCCGGTCGCGCCCGCGATGAGGACGTGGGTTCCCAGCAGCCGCAGCCGCCACGGGGAGCCGTCCTCTTGGCGTCCGACCGGCAGGGCGGTCAGGTCGACGTCGGCCGTGTCGGGGATGGGGAGTGCGGGGATGGGTTCGGCGAGGGCGTCACGGCGGACGAACTCCAGCCAGACCCGGCCCGGCTTGTTCCCGTCCCGGACGCGGACGAGCGAAGCGCCGAAGCCGTGCGCGAGGTTGACCGCGACCCGCTCCCACGCCTCCGGGGCCTGCCCCTTGAGCATCTTTACCAGCACCCGGTCCGACGTCGGCCCGCAGCGGACGCGGATGAGGGAGGGCAGGTACTCGCGGCCCTTGTGCACCTTGGTGAGTCCGGCCGTGACCAGGACGGGTTGCCAGTGCCGCCGGTACACCGCGACCAGCCGCCACCGTGCCCGGACCGGACGAGCGACCCAGCGGACGAAGGACGGACGGTCCACCCGCGCCCACACGCCCAGGCCCACGGCGACGAGGGCCAGGGCCAGGACGGGGACGAGCCATCCGTAGCGGACGCCGAGCCAGCCCAGCCCGGACGCGATCGAGACGGGGACGACGTTGCGGACCAGGAACACCACGGTCCGGACGATGATGCGGACGGCGTTGACTAGGAGCACGAGCCCTTCGGGCATGTGCCACACCGGAGGCGCCCACTTGGGGGCCGCGAACGGGTCACGCTGCGCCTCGACCGCGACGTTCTCGCCCGGTCCCAGCTTGCGGAACTCCCATGCCATGATGGATCACACCTCTTCTTTGTGCTGATCAGGGGAGAGAAGCGGGGCGGCCGGAGGTACCAGCTCCAGCCGCCCCACCCAGATTTCAGGCCGCCGGGTCTTCGGCCGGTTCGGCCGCAATGGTGTGGAGGCCGTGGAGGCGCTCCACCTCGGCCGCGTAGGCCGCGAAGGAGTCGGCGAGCTTGCGCGCCACCCGGACGTCTTCGGCGGTCGGTGCGGTCGCGTTGGTCGGAACGATGGAGACGTGGGCGTAGGCGTGCGCGATCGAGATCTGCGCCCGGTCCTTGCCGCGCGGGTAAAGCACCGACACCCGCTCGTCCGGGTGCAGGCTCACCGAGGTGAGCGCCGTCCCGTCCGGCTCCACAGACACCGTGGTGTAGCTGTAGGCACCCATCACGCAGCCCTCCCCTTGCCCGAGGACCGACCCGACGAGGAACCACGACCGGAGCGGTACAGCCGCTCCACCTCCACCGCGTACGCCGACGCCTGCTCGGCCAGGCGCCGCGCGAACTCCACATCCGAGGCGCCCAACCGCTCCGGAAGGGTCAGGGTGACCAGGACCCGACCCGCCGACACCGTGAACAGCGGCGTACGCGCCCGGAACGAGCGGAACTCGGTTGAGGCCGCGCCGTCGATCGGCAGCGACAGCGCCGACATGCGCCCGCCCGCCATCACGCCGCATCCTTCGCAGCGCCGTCCTTGCCCGAGCTGCGGGCCGCGCCGCCCCGGGAATTGGCCGGACGCATCACCGCTGCCTTCAGCGAGTAGGCCAGCCGACCGGTACCGGAGTTGACGTACGGCGTCACCGACAGCCCGTCGAACTCCACCGGCACGAACGGGAACCCCGCCGGAGCCTCCGGCATGATCGGCTGCACCGGCGCCGACAACTTGACCTTGAACGTGCCCTTGGACTCCGGGTCGGCGTCCAGGACCTCCACCGCCCACACCAGTTCGCCGGACTCCTTGTCGCGCGCCTGCACGAAGTTCTCGCGGGTCGACCGGTCGAAGTCCCGGACCGGCTCCACCCCGCCCTTGATGAACGCCCCGAACGGGAACACATCCCCGAACGTGACCTTGAACGGACCTTGTACCGCCATGATGATCGCCTCCTGTTCGGTCAACTGTACGTCAGTTGACCTATCAAGTGATGCGATCATAAGACTACCCAGCTTGGTCTATCAAGTAACTAACCGGCGTGTGGCCGGATGCGGTCACGCCAGCGGGTAGGCGTCTTCCAGTTCGTGCATGTCAGCGGGCAGGACCGTGTCGACCACCAGCAGGGGACTGCCAGCAGCGTCACGCGCAGTCGCGTAGACGACGAGGACCGGGACGTCTTCACCCATCGACAAGGCGGACGCTTCCTCGCCGGTCGGCATCCTCGCGACGATGTGCTCGATGACATGATCGAACGTCACGCCTTTGCGCGA
Organism: Actinomadura sp. 1N219; assembly: GCF_044326405.1. NCBI lineage: Bacteria > Bacillati > Actinomycetota > Actinomycetes > Streptosporangiales > Thermomonosporaceae > Actinomadura > Actinomadura sp. 1N219. The sequence continues at coordinate 6,122 of NZ_JBIRAY010000034.1, forward strand.
TTCCAGGTGTTGCCTCATGCCCTGCTTCAGCGGCTCAGCGCTGGTCAGGTCCGTCCCCTCCGCAAGCTCCAGAGGCATCCACAGGGACAGGATTTCAGACGGCGCACCGTCAGTCGTCAGCAGTCGCCGGCGAACGAACGCCTTGCCGGACGATCCGAGGTCGAGAAGCGAACGGATGCGGTTCGGAGCCTCGACCACCCCAGCGGCCAGCACCTCACCGGGGATGGCCGTTTCGGAACCCGTCAGCCGAGTCTGTCCCGCTCGCGCGCTGTCCAGGGAGGCCAAAGCAGGACGCCCGCGGACGAACCGGCCCTTGCCCTGCCGGGAGTCGATCCACCCCTGATCGCGGAGAACTCGCAGGGCCGCCACCACGGTTGGCCGACTCACCCCGAACTCGTCAATGAGCTGGTGTTCGCTGGGCATCGCCGAACCGGGGGCGTACCGGCCCGCTTCGATACGCCGTTGAAGCTCCGTGACGAGCTGGGCGTACTTTGGCGGCACGGATTCAAGGCTCATATCTCGACCGTCCATCATCCGACAGGTTGTCTTACCAGGTCAGATCAATGTACGCCCAACGCACCTTGCCTGTCACGACTATCGGACTCCACCAGGCCCGGTCACGCGCTTGGAACAGTCGTCCCGAACGCCTCAGCCATCCTGTCCGCCAGCTCCAATGGCGTCTCCGCTTCGAGAAGCACCCACCGCTTAGCCCAAGGCATCACAGCCCACCACCGCGACGTGTGCCGTCCGAACCACACCGACGACCCAGGAAACCGGCGCTGCAGGGTGACGACCGCCCTTGTCACATCATCCGGAGTGTCTTCCGCCCACGACTTCACGGCCGGGACCTCTGCCGGTCAGGCGCCGTCGACTCGGCCATGAACGCGGTGATCCGTTCCGCCGCCCCGTCCAGGTCGGTTACCGGGTGAACGTTGTCGACCCGCCACCAGGACACCTCGCCCTTGCGACGGTTCACGACGACGTAGCCGACGACGTCTGCGGTTGTTCCGCCCGCCCGAGTGATGGTCAGTCCGGGAACGGCGTCGCGCATCTGGACGCACAGACCGCGCATGACCAGGGCACGGCACAGATCACCCAACACCCGAAGTTCGCCGTCGCGGGAGATAGAAGAACCCATCACCTATTACTCGCTTCCTTGGAAGCAGAGCCGGAGGCGCGGGGCTTGGCCCGCCTGCCGCTCGTGATCCCGGGGGGCGTTTGAGGTGATCACGAAACGGACCGTCCTCGCCGCGCCGCCGGCTCTGCCGCTCAATGCGCTCATGGGCCAGCCCGCCAGGCCAGCCGAGAGCGCTAGTCGAAGTGGTCGTCAGCCGACCCGTTGAGCTGCCCGGCCTGGGCGGTCACAAAGCGAGCGACCTGGGCCGCCGCGCCCGGCACGTCATCGACCGGATGCTTGCTGTCGTCGCGTCGCCAGGTGAACGTCCGCCCGGAGGCCCCGACGAACACCCACACGAACAAACCCGGATTGGCGGTACTCACCAGCAGCCCCGGCATCCCCTCGTCCAACCGGACCGCCAGGCCCAAACCGAGGAGCGAGGTTCGCAGGTCGGCCAGAAGCCGCAACTCGAAGTCCCGCGCGTTCACGACTCCGCACCGCCCTGCCGCTCGGACACCTGGCCCGTCCCCAAGCAGTCGGGGCAGTGGTCCTGACGGCTGTCAACCGGAACGCCCGCCACGTGCCCCGGCGCCAACGTCCGTCGCGCCACACGCCGCTTGACCCCGCGTCCCCTGCAAGAGGTGCATTCGCTCGCCATGACGACACCGTGCCAACACGTCACGTTGCGTCACGACGCCGTGATCATCTCGTCTTGGACATCAACGTCTTGCAACTGTCTCGACTTTGTCTCGTCTTCGATCACGTGCCGCGCCTAGCCTGGTGAACGCCCACCCAGAGAGGACGGCCGGTGTCCCCCCAACCGATCCTGTTGCAGATCATGATCCGCCAGCGCCGCCTACATCGGTACGGCATGTTCCAGGCCGCCTACAACGAGGCCGCCAAGAAGATCTCGCCCGAACTCACCGGCACCGCACCCAGCCGCGCTCAACTCCACCGCTGGACGTCCGGCGAACTCAAACGCCTTCCGTACACCGATCACTGCCGCGTCTTAGAGGCGATGTTCCCCGAGTGGACCGCCGACGAGCTGTTCGCCCCATGCCCGCCGCACGTCCTGGCGGACGAACCCGCCGCCCACGCCCCCAGCGACGAACGCGCCGACCTCGAATCGACCGCCGACCGAGTAGGCCCGAACCCTTACGCCGACGTCACCGCCGTCTTCCCCACCCGCGCCGAGTTCTCATTCGCCCACCCGCCGCACGCCCTACTCGATGGCGCCAGCAGCATCCGGGCCGCCGGCCTTTCCCTCAACATGCTGTGCCAGCAGTACCCCGACCAGCGCCTCTACCGCCTCATCGAGGACGGCACCGCCCTGAAGGCCCTGTTCTTGGACCCCGAAGGCGAAGCCATCCGAGCCCGCGAGCGCGAGGAGGGTTACAGCGACAACCACCTCACGACCCTCACCCGCCTGAACATCGAGGTTTTGACCCGCCTACGGAGGCGACTGTCACCCGAGGGCCAAGACCGGCTGTCCGTGGCCGTCTACGACGAGACGATCCGGTTCAACATCACCCTCATCAACGACCGGCTCTGCGTGATGCAGCCCTACCTACCGACCGCCCGCGGAGTCGACTCGCCCACTTTCCTCGCCGAGCGCAACGCGACCGGCGCCGGACTGTATGAGACGTTCGAAGAGATCTTCAACGCGCTATGGGAACGAGGCCGCACCGTATGACCGACGCACCCGCAGCTCTACTGCCCGTCGCTCTCAAGGCGGCAGAGATAGCCAGCGATCTAGTGCGCACCCGCGTCCCCGGCCTTCTCACCGCCAAGGGTGACCGCGACATGGCCAGCGAAGTCGACTACGCCGTAGAACGCGCCGTACGCGACCACCTCAAAGCGCGAACCCCAGACATCGCCATCCTCGGCGAAGAAGAGGGCATCAGCGGAGACACCACCGGCGAACTCCTCTGGGCAATCGACCCGATAGACGGCACCGCCAACTTCGTCCGCAACATCCCCCTCTGCGGAATATCTATCGGTCTCATCGAACGAGGCCGCCCCGTGGTCGGAGTCATCGACCTGCCATTCTTCGGAACCCGCTACCACGCAGCCCAGCACACCGGCGCCTACCTCGGAGACCGCCGCATACAAGCCAGCATGACCACCACTCTCAAAGACGCCATAGTCGCCATAGGTGACTACGCGGTAGGCGAGAACGCCCAGGCCAAGAATCGGCGCCGCATCGCCCTGACCGAACGCCTAGCCGCCAGCGTCCAACGCGTCCGCATGCTCGGATCAGTCGCCATCGATCTAGCGTGGGTCGCCGAAGGCAAGCTAGACGCCAGCGTCACCCTGTCCAACAAACCCTGGGACATGGCCGCCGGAGTAATCATCGCCCGCGAAGCCGGAGCCAGGGTCACCGACCAAGACGGCACCGACCACACCCTTGCATCGACCGCCACCGTGGCCACGACTCCAGCACTGACAGACGACATCGCATCCCTAATCAAGGACGCAACCGAAGCGCATCCCCGCCGCTAGGCACAGACACAAGCGATGCTCTGCCGAATTCAGCCAATTTAGATTCAAGGGGCGGCGGCGCTCAGGCCGCTGCGCGGCCCCGCGCCAGGCCGCCCGGAGCATGCGGCGTGGGCGCCGGTCACCGGCCGACCGCGCCGGGCCACGCATCGCGCCACCTCCGCCAGCCCCCGCCCGACCGGCCGCCACGGGGTCGCGCCGCCGCCAGCTCTGAACCGGGTCCGATGGGGACTACTCAGGAACGTCGATCGCACGTCACGCGTACGGCCGCCCCGTGAGCCGCCTCTTACTCCCACCGGTTCGGCCGCATGGACCTCGGGCACCCCGGAGTACCTGTTGTCGGGACAGCGTGAGCGTACATCCCGCAAAAGGTTCGAACACGCCTCCGGCGGGGGCACTCTGACTCTGGGAAGGCCAGGCCGCGCCCGTGACGGTCCTTGGTGGTTGGAGATGCCTGTGCTTCCCGTCCGCCGTCGTCCCGATCGGAGATCTACCAGACCAGGGCCAGGGGGTGAAGGTCGTTCGTCCGGTGGGGCGCTCCACCTTCACCCCCTGGCCCTGGCCCGGCAGCGCGGTGCACGGGACGACGGCGGACGGGAAGCACAGGCAGGGCGCGATGTGCGGCAGGCCGCCAATCCACAGGCAGACCCACGGCTTGTGGATGACGGCAGTGACGGCAGCCGTGACGGCAACACCATCAGACAACACCGAACGAGATCAGCGCTCAGCAGAAGGTCAGCACGGCCGCGCGAGATGATGACCTTGGAGCGGAACGAACTGATAAGGATGAGGCCGGAGGTTCAAGTCCTCCTAGGCCCACCACCCCAAAAGCCCCCGCCGGGTACCGACGGGGGTTTTCGTAACCGTCCATGACGGCGTCCCCCGCTAAAGCGTTGCCGACCAG
>NZ_JBIRAY010000035.1:0-3036 GCF_044326405.1 Actinomadura sp. 1N219
GGGGTGGGAGAACTCATCTCGAGGAAGGCTTCCCGCTTAGATGCTTTCAGCGGTTATCCCGACCGAACGTAGCCAACCAGCCGTGCCCCTGGCGGGACAACTGGCACACCAGAGGTCCGTCCGTCCCGGTCCTCTCGTACTAGGGACAGACCCTCTCAATTCTCCTACGCGCGCAGCGGATAGGGACCGAACTGTCTCGCGACGTTCTAAACCCAGCTCGCGTGCCGCTTTAATGGGCGAACAGCCCAACCCTTGGGACCTACTCCAGCCCCAGGATGCGACGAGCCGACATCGAGGTGCCAAACCATCCCGTCGATATGGACTCTTGGGGAAGATCAGCCTGTTATCCCCGGGGTACCTTTTAGCCGTTGAGCGACACCGCTTCCACACGCCGGTGCCGGATCACTAGGCCCTGCTTTCGCACCTGCTCGACACGTCCGTCTCACAGTCAAGCTCCCTTGTGCCCTTGCACTCGCCACCTGATTGCCAACCAGGCTGAGGGAACCTTTGGGCGCCTCCGTTACTCTTTAGGAGGCAACCGCCCCAGTTAAACTACCCACCAGGCACTGTCCCCCACCCGGATACACGGGCGCGGGTTAGACGCTCAAAACGACCAGAGTGGTATTTCACCAACGACTCCACCGACACTGGCGTGCCGGCTTCACAGTCTCCCACCTATCCTACACAAGACGCTCCAAACGCCAATGCCAAGCTATAGTGAAGGTCCCGGGGTCTTTCCGTCCTGCTGCGCGAAACGAGCATCTTTACTCGTACTGCAATTTCGCCGGGCCTGTGGTTGAGACAGCGGGGAAGTCGTTACGCCATTCGTGCAGGTCGGAACTTACCCGACAAGGAATTTCGCTACCTTAGGATGGTTATAGTTACCACCGCCGTTTACCGGCGCTTAGATTCTCAGCCTCGACCCCGAAGGGTCTAACCGGTCCTCTTAACGTTCCGGCACCGGGCAGGCGTCAGTCCGTATACCGCGTCTTACGACTTCGCACGGACCTGTGTTTTTAGTAAACAGTCGCTTCCCCCTGGCCTCTGCGACCACCCCCAGCTCCCGCCGCAAGGACGTTCACCGGGCGTGGTCCCCCTTCTCCCAAAGTTACGGGGGCAATTTGCCGAGTTCCTTAACCACAGTTCACCCGATCGCCTTGGTATTCTCTACCTGACCACCTGAGTCGGTTTAGGGTACGGGCCGCCGGCACACTCACTAGAGGCTTTTCTCGGCAGCATGGGATCACTCACTTCACCTAAAACGGCTCGGCATCACATCTCACCCTTACATGGCGTGCGGATTTACCTGCACACCGGGCTACATGCTTACCCCGGGACAACCATCGCCCGGGCTGAGCTACCCTCCTGCGTCACCCCATCGCTCACCTACTACCCCCTCGGGCCGACCGCTCCACCCGAACCAGAGCCCGAAGGCTCCACCCAGGTTTCAGGGTCTTAGCATCAGAGGGTTCGGCGTTGGCGCATACCAGCGGGTACGGGAATATCAACCCGTTGTCCATCGACTACGCCTGTCGGCCTCGCCTTAGGTCCCGACTTACCCTGGGCGGATTAGCCTGCCCCAGGAACCCTTGGTCATCCGGCGCACACGTTTCTCACGTGTGACTCGCTACTCATGCCTGCATTCTCACTCCCACAGCCTCCACCCCTCGATCACTCGGAGGCTTCACCGGCTGCAGGACGCTCCCCTACCCACCCACACCTTACGGTGCGGATGCCACGGCTTCGGCGGTGTGCTTGAGCCCCGCTACATTGTCGGCGCGGAATCACTTGACCAGTGAGCTATTACGCACTCTTTCAAGGATGGCTGCTTCTAAGCCAACCTCCTGGTTGTCACGGCAACTCCACATCCTTTCCCACTTAGCACACGCTTAGGGGCCTTAGCCGATGATCTGGGCTGTTTCCCTCTCGACTACGAAGCTTATCCCCCGCAGTCTCACTGCCACGCTAACTTACCGGCATTCGGAGTTTGGCTGACGTCAGTAACCTTGTCGGGCCCATCAGCCATCCAGTAGCTCTACCTCCGGCAAGCAACACGCAACGCTGCACCTAAATGCATTTCGGGGAGAACCAGCTATCACGGAGTTTGATTGGCCTTTCACCCCTAACCACAGGTCATCCCCCAGGTTTTCAACCCTGGTGGGTTCGGGCCTCCACACCGTCTTACCGGCGCTTCACCCTGCCCATGGCTAGATCACCCCGCTTCGGGTCTACAGCATGCGACTAAAATTCGCCCTATTCAGACTCGCTTTCGCTACGGCTACCCGCCACCGGTTAACCTCGCCACACACCATAACTCGCAGGCTCATTCTTCAAAAGGCACGCCATCACCAACAACAAGGACAAGTCCCCGCTGAGGAGGCTCTGACGGCTTGTAGGCACACGGTTTCAGGTACTCTTTCACGACCCCTCACCGGGGCACTTTTCACCTTTCCCTCACGGTACTGGTCCGCTATCGGTCACCAGGAAGTATTCAGCCTTACCACGTGGTCGTGGCAGATTCACACGGGATTACACGGGCCCCGTGCTACTCGGGAACACACCCAGAAGCCACTCGAGTTTCGCCTACCGGACTCTCACCGTCTACGGTCGGCCTTCCCATGCCGTTCAACTACCCGAGCAGTTTATAACTTCTCGACCCAGCGGCAGCTGGACCAGGATGGTCCCACAACCCCGCACACGCAACGCCTGCCGGCTATCACACGCGCACGGTTTAGGCTCCTCCGCTTTCGCTCACCACTACTCACGGAATCACTATTGTTTTCTCTTCCTGCGGGTACTGAGATGTTTCACTTCCCCGCGTTCCCACCAACCGCCCTATACATTCAGACGGCGGCGACACCCCATGACGGGTGCCAGGTTTCCCCATTCGGAAATCCCCGGATCAAAGTCTGGTTGCCGACTCCCCGAGGCATATCGCAGGCTCCCACGTCCTTCATCGGCTCCTGATGCCAAGGCATCCACCGTATGCCCTAAAAAACTTGAACACACAAAACGATCAAAACAAATCGCAGATAA
>NZ_JBIRAY010000037.1:0-1060 GCF_044326405.1 Actinomadura sp. 1N219
ACGACACCGACACCAAATACCCCGACGCCCGCATCATCTTCATCGACACCGAAACCTCCAACTGGACCTACGACCCCACCCGCGGCCAGTACTACTGGCACCGCTTCTTCTCCCACCAACCCGACCTCAACTACGACAACCCCCACGTCCAAGACGCCATGCTCGAAAACCTCCGCTTCTGGCTCGACCTCGGCATCGACGGCTTCCGCCTCGACGCCGTCCCCTACCTCTACGCCCGCGAAAACACCAACTGCGAAAACCTCCCCGAAACCCACACCTACCTCAAACGCGTCCGCGCCGAAATCGACCGCCTCTACCCCGACCGCGTCCTCCTCGCCGAAGCCAACCAATGGCCCGCCGACGTCGTCGAATACTTCGGCGACCCCGCGAACGGCGGCGACGAATGCCACATGGCCTTCCACTTCCCCGTCATGCCCCGCATCTTCATGGCCGTCCGCCGCGAACAACGCTACCCCATCTCCGAAATCATGGCCCAAACCCCCAAAATCCCCGACAACTGCCAATGGGGCATCTTCCTCCGCAACCACGACGAACTCACCCTGGAGATGGTCACCGACGAAGAACGCGACTACATGTACACCGAATACGCCAAAGACCCCCGCATGAAAGCCAACATCGGCATCCGCCGCCGCCTCGCACCCCTCCTGGACAACGACCGCAACCAACTCGAACTCTTCACCGCCCTCCTCCTCTCCCTCCCCGGCTCACCCGTCCTGTACTACGGCGACGAAATCGGCATGGGCGACAACATCTGGCTCGGCGACCGCGACGCCGTCCGCACCCCCATGCAATGGACCCCCGACCGCAACGCCGGCTTCTCCGCCTGCGACCCCGCCCGCCTCTACCTCCCCGTCATCATGGACCCCATCTACGGCTACCAAGCCGTCAACGTCGAAGCCCAAGCCAACAACCCCGGATCCCTCCTCCACTGGACCCGCAAAATGATCGAAATCCGCCAACGCCACCCCGTCTTCGGCGTCGGCTCCTACGTCGAACTCTCCGCCTCCAACCCCTCCGTCCTCGCCTTCACCCGCGAGAT
>NZ_JBIRAY010000038.1:0-969 GCF_044326405.1 Actinomadura sp. 1N219
CTAGGGCGTGTCTGACAATTCGCGGAGCCAGAGGATGAGGCTGGCCAGCAGTAGTCCGGAGCGGTAGCGGCTGGCCAGCTTGTCGAAACGGGTGGCGATCGCGCGGAACTGCTTGAGCCGGTTGAAGCAGCGTTCGATGAGATTGCGGCGCTGGTAGAGGACGGGGTCGAAGGTGGGTGGCCGGCCGCCTTTGCTGCCTTTGCGTTTGCGGTGGGCCTGCTGGTCGGCCGGTTGCGGGATGCACGCCTTGATGCCGCGGGCGCGGAGGTAGGAGCGGATGCGGCGGGCGGAGTAGGCCTTATCGGCCAGCAGCACCTCGGGGGTGGTGCGGGGCCGTCCCCCGCCTGGGCGAGGGACGCGGACGGCTTGCATGAGCTGCTCGAACACGGTGGAGTCGTGCACGTTCCCGGCGGTGACCAGCATGGCCATCGGCAGGCCACGGCCCTCCACGATCACATGGGCCTTGGTGGTCAGCCCGCCACGTGAGCGTCCGATCGCCTGACCGGCGCCCTGACCGGATTGCCCGTCTGATGGATCACTCTGCCTGATCGTCCCCGGTCGGGTCCCCCTTTTGCGCGCCCGCCGCGTGCTGATGGGTCCGGGCCACGGTGGAGTCGATCGAGAACCTCCACTCGATGTTGCCGACCGCGTCGTCCTTGACCTGGACCGCCTCCAGCAACCGGGCCCAGGTGCCGTCCCCGTCCCAGCGTTTCCACCGCTCATAGCAGGTCTGCCAGGGCCCGTACCGTTCCGGGACATCCCGCCACGGCGCGCCCGTCCGCAACCGCCACAAGATCCCGTTCAGCACCTGCCGGTGATCTCGCCACTGACGTCCCCGCCCATCGGTCACCGGCAACAACGGTTCAATCGCCGCCCAGGCGGCTTCGGTCAACTCACCACGACGGACCACACACACCATCAAACAAAACACCGCCGCTGTGCGGCGGTGTTTTGTCAGACACGGCCTAG
>NZ_JBIRAY010000039.1:0-892 GCF_044326405.1 Actinomadura sp. 1N219
CAGGTGTAGGTGGCGCCGTCGAGTTGGTCGGTGACGGTGTAGGCCAGTTCGGGGTCGTTGGGGAGGCCGAGGGCGGGTAGGTCGAGGTGGAGGGTGGCTTCGCGGGGGTGGTGGGGGTTGAGGTTGACGATCGCCAGGACGGTGTCGTTGAGGTGGCGTTTGGAGAAGGCGAGGAGTTCGGGTTGGTCGATGTGGTGGAAGTGGGTGTTGCGGAGTTGTTGGAGGGCGGGGTGGGTGTTGCGGAGGGTGTTCAGTTGGGTGATGAGGGGTGCGAGGGTGGTGCCGGTGCGGGTTGCGGTGTCCCAGTCGCGGGGGCGGTACTGGTATTTCTCGGAGTCGCGGTATTCCTCGCTGCCGGGCCGCACCGGGGTCTTCTCGCATAGTTCGTAGCCGGCGTAGATGCCCCAGGTGGGGGAGAGGAGCGCGGCGAGGATGGCGCGGATTTCGAAGGCGGGGCGGCCGCCGTGCTGGAGGTATTCGTTGAGGATGTCGGGGGTGTTGGTGAAGCAGTTGGGGCGCATGTAGTCGGCGGCGGGCCCGGCCAGTTCTTGGAAGTAGTCGCGGAGGTCGTGGGGGGAGTTGCGCCAGGTGAAGTAGGTGTAGGACTGGTGGAATCCGATTTTGGCGAGGGTGTGCATGATGGCGGGGCGGGTGAAGGCTTCGGCGAGGAAGAGGACGTCGGGGTCGGTGGCGGCGATGTCGGCGAGGAGGCGTTCCCAGAAGGCGATGGGTTTGGTGTGGGGGTTGTCGACGCGGAAGATCCGGACGCCGTGGTTCATCCAGTGCCGGACGATGCGCCGTACCTCGTCGTAGAGGCCGTCGGGGTCGTGGTCGAAGTTGAGGGGGTAGATGTCCTGGTATTTCTTGGGTGGGTTTTCGGCGTAGGCGATGG
>NZ_JBIRAY010000004.1:0-550305 GCF_044326405.1 Actinomadura sp. 1N219
TCGGTCACCGGCAACAACGGTTCAATCGCCGCCCAGGCGGCTTCGGTCAACTCACCACGACGGACCACACACACCATCAAACAAAACACCGCCGCTGTGCGGCGGTGTTTTGTCAGACACGGCCTAGTCCCGGCCCGTCCGCCGCCGGTCCGTGGGCACGTCCGCGCCGCCCGTCCGCCCCGCCTCGACCGTGGGGGCCGTCCGGGGGGACGGGGAACGGTCGAGACGGGGCGGGGGCGGCAGGCTGGGGCGGATATGAGGGGTTGAATACGGGGGTGTGAGGGACCGGGTCGCGTCCTCCCTGGGTGAGGACGCGACCCGGCGAGACACGACGTCCGAGATCAGATGTCAGACGTCAAGCTCAGGCGTCGCACTTCTTCCACGCGAGGTGGTAGGTCGTCTTGACGCTACCGTCGGTGGAGTCGAAGGCCATGAAGCTGGTGCCCTTCGACGCGCCCTTCATCACCCGGAGTTCGGTGTTGATGTTGAAGTTGCGGTCCTCGCCGCAGGGCTTCCAGACGAGCTCGGCGACCTCGGTCCGGTCGGAGAACTGCCAGTTGTCGGAGTACGAGCCCTTGACCGTGTGCGATGACTGGTTCGTCAGCGACTGGCCCTGGTGGTAGTAGCTCGCGCGCTGCAGGCCGGTCGCGCCCTCCTCGAGGTGCGCGAAGCCGCGGTAGTCGGCTCCGGCGATCGCGTAGGTGAACCCCTGCGGCACGTGGACGCGGAGGGCCAGCTGGCAGTTCTTCCGGAAGTCGGTCGGGTTGGAGTCGCCGCCGGCCTGCGCGAGGTAGTCGCTGTAGGTGACGGTGAAGCCCGTGTTGTCGCTCGCCGGGGCGACCGCGGTGGTGCCGGCGGGGCAGCCGGATCCGTTCACGGTCAGCACGTTGATGGTGATCTGCTCGTCGGGCGGGGGGTCGTTGACGTCGGCGGACGCGGTGGGGGCCGCGGCCAGCGCCAGCGCCAGGGCGGGGATGGCCGCCGCTGCCGCAGTCAGGCTTTTACGCATTGTTCTTACTCCTTCACCACGCGGGGGGGCACTTCATCCACTCGAAGCGGTAGATGGTCTTGATGCTGCCGTCGGCGGAGTCCATCGCCATGAAGGACATCTCCGCCGGGTCCGAGCCCTTGGTCACGCGGAGCTCGGTGTTGATGTTGAAGTTCCGCTCTTCGCCGCACGGCTTCCAGACCATCTGACCCACGTCGTTGGTGTCGGTGAACTGGAAGTTGTCGGCGTACTCCCCCCGAAGTGTGTGCGTCTTCGCCGCGGTCTGCTGCTGGCCCTGGAAGTAGTAGCTGGCCTTCTGCACACCGGTCGCACCGGCCGGCAGGGACGCGAAGCCCCTGTAGTCGGTGTTCGAGATCGCGTAGGTGAATCCCTGCGGGACGTGCACCTTCATGCTGATCTGGCAGTTCTTGCGGAAGTCGGTCGAAGCCGCGCCACCGCCTGCCTGGACCATGTAGTCGCTGTAGGTGACCGTGAAGGCCTCCTTGTCGTCCGAGACTGCGACGGCGGCCGTTCCCGCCGGGCAGCCGGACCCGTTGACGGTGGCGATCTCGATCGTGACACCGTCGGGACCCGGGACCAGGTACGACCCGGGCGATGCGGCCGCCGCCGGCCCCGCTGTCGCGGCGGCCATGGCGATTGCAGCGACCGCCGAGAAAACGATCCCTTTACGCATGCGATTCCTCCTTGCTGGAGCCTGCGCAAACGGAGCGTAAAGCTGGGCCTTTAGAACGGTCAATCACGAACTTTCAACACGCGAAAACCCGGCCTTGACCTCGATACACCGGTGTTGATCAGCAAAAATGGAGCGTCCAACGTAATTCATTGTGAACGGAACGTTCCATCAAGTCGATCAATAGAATTCAATTGGCCATACAGACCGCATAGAAAACGTTCTGGAACCCGTGTGACGTGGGGCGGGACGCGGCGTCCGATGGCATCTTTATGCCGTGGCGTATTCTGGCCAGCCCGGAGGTGTTTACCCACCGTGTCGCAGCAGTTCCGCTAGGACTGCGGCCTGGCTGTGGTCGACGTCCCTGGTCGCGGTGAGGAGGGTGACGGGCCCCTGCCCGGCGAGCTCCCGAAGGCGGCCCAGGGCCGCCGCGCGGCCGGGTTCGTCAAGTTCGGCCTCGTATCGGCGGGTGAACTCGTCGAACTTATCAACACTGTGGCCGTACCACTTGCGAAGCCCGGTGGACGGGGCGACGTCCTTGGCCCATTCGTCCAGGCGGGCCTTCTCCTTCGACAGCCCCCGCGGCCACACGCGATCGACGAGGATCCGCTTTCCGTCACCGGACGAAACCGGCTCGTACACCCTGCGCAGTCGTACCTCCATTCCCCACCCCTCCCCGCCGATCCCCCGAAAATGCCGCCCCGAGGATGCCGCCGCGGCGACCACCGCCGCCGGCGGGTCTCGAACCCGGAATGTCGGTGGCGCCGCGTACGGTGCCCAGGGTGGCGGATGAGGTGCGGGCGCCGCTGTGGCGGCTCAGCCCGGCGCAGCGGCTCCTCGAAGGCGGCGCGCTGCTGAACTCGCTCGCCTTCTTCGCGGCCATGCCGTTCGCGCCGCTGTACCTGAGCGAGCACACCGGCCTCGGCAAGCCCGCGGTCGGCGCGGTGGTCGGGGCGGTGGCGCTCACCGCCGCCTTCGGCGGCCTGCTCGGCGGGATGATCGTGGACCGGCTCGGCGCCGTCCCGCTCATGCGGGTCGGCCTGGTGCTCTACGTCGCCGTCTACGCCCTGCTGGCCGCGGCCCGCGGCGCCGCGGCGATCATCGTCCTGTTCCTGCTGCTGGGCGTGGCGCGGCTGCTGGTGGAGCCGGGCGCGAAGAAGCTGCTGTCCCAGGTGGCGGACGGGGAGGGCCGCGTGTTCCGCGTCCGCTACATGACGCTGTGCGCGGGCGCGATCGGCGGCCCGGCGATCGGCGGCGCGCTCTACCAGGTCGGCGCGGTGGCGTTCTTCGCCGTCCCCGCCTGCTTCTACGCGGCCTACCTCGTCCTCGTCGTGCTGCGGAACTCGGACCTGGTGGCGCTCCAGCCGCCCGCCGCGCGCGGTCGCGCATCGTCCCGGCATCCGATCGCGACGACGCTGCGGGACCGCCGCCTCCTCGCCGTCGTCGCGGCCGGGATCGTGGTCTTCTTCGTCTTCTCCCAGCTGGAGTCCATGATCCCGCTCTATATGAAAGGCAGGCACGGCGACCGCACCGAGGAGTACTTCGCCGCGCTGTTCATCACCAACGCCGTCCTCGCGCTGGCCCTCCAGCTCCCGATCGACCGGGTGTCCGGACGGCTCGGCCGCAACGTCATGGTCGTCGTCGGCGCGGCGAACTTCACGGTCGCGTTCGCCTGCTTCTGGGCGAGCCCGTCCGGCCTGGCCTGGCTGTACGCCGGGATCGTGTTCTGGACGATCGGCGAGGGCATCCTGCTGCCGATGCCGGACATGGCCGTCCACGAGATGGCGGACGACGGGAACAAGGGCGCCTACTTCGGCCTGTCCGAGGTGCGCCAGCTCGGCTTCTTCCTCGGCCCCTTCACGGGCGGCTTCCTGCTCGACGCCGGAACCACGCCGTACTTCGCCGTCATGGGCACGTTCATCTTCCTCTGCGTCCCCCTGCTCCTCCGCCGCGCCCCCGCACAACCCGCCCCCGCCCCCCGCCCAGTGGCTGAAGACCGGGTCCCCGGCCCGACCTGACCCGGGTGCCGGGTCACGGGCGGTGAGGCGGGCCGGGGCGGGTGGAGGTGGTCCGGTGTGCGAATTCGGAGGCGGCGGTGCGGCGGGCGAACTCGCCGGCCAGGGCGCGGCCCAGGACGTCGTCGTCCGGATGGTGCCGTTCCAGGTAGGCGAGGGCCTCGGCGAGTTCCCCCGCGGTCAGGCGGCGCACCGGTTTCGCGGCCCAGCGCGGGAGCGCGGGATCCGGGCGTCCGGGCGGCGGCGCCGCGCGCGGTTCCGAGTTCACGTGTCACACCCTTTCCTTTTCAGCGGCGCGGCGGCGGGTGACGCATTAGCCGCCTCGAATAGGATCGCCGCGTGCATTGGTGGAGCCAGCAGGCCTTTGACGCCGCCGCGGAAGCGCAGGCCGCCGATCCCTCGCCGGGGAATCTGATGGCGGCCGCGCAGGTGCAGGCACTGGTCTCGTTGGCGGAGGCGCTGCACCGCATCGCGTCCGTCCTGGAAGAACGGGACGGCGCCGAAAGCGTGCCACATCCCCGCTCGCCCCGTCCGGGTCCGGTGGAAAAGCGGTCGGCGCCCGCCCGGCCTGAATAGTGAAATACCGGTGCACCCGCGGGGAGCACACCGGTATTTCATGGCGTCTCAGACATCGCTGAAGGATTTGCGTTCCGTCCTGCCGTTCGAACTCGCGGCGAGGCGGGAGGTCTTCGCGATGGGCGGCCGCGCCGGGGCGGGGTCAACGGCGTACTCGGCGTCGGGCGCCGGGGCGGCCGGCCGCTCCTCGGGCGCGGCCGGGCGCGGCTCCTCGCGCGGCCGGTCCCGCAGCCGCCGCGCCGCCTGCCGGATGGCGCGCTCGCCGACCAGGCGGGTCAGCTCCAGGCCCCAGCAGTCCAGCTTGTCGGCGTCGGTGAGGTCGTCGCGGCTGCTGAGCTCGGCGGCGAGCCCGCCGAGCCGCTGCGCCTCGGCCAGGTCGAACTCGCGCATCAGGTGGCAGCACAGCTCGGCGAGGGCCGCGTGGTCGCGCTCGAACGACAGCCCCGCCAGGTCGTTGTGCGACAGCCTGCTGAGCGCCCGCTTGCGTTCCAGCTCGCCGTCCGCGATCCGGAGGACGCCGTTGAGGAGCGCGATGGGTCCGGTGCCGACGGCTCTGCTCTGGGCGGGGGCGAACGACATGCGCAGCACGGCCGCGGAGCCGATCCCGGCGGCGATCACCTGGACGACCACCAGGCTCGCCGGGGGCATCGTCGCGGGGAGCCCGAACGTCCAGCCGGACGCGGTCACCGCGATCAGCGCGACGATCGACGCGCTCGCGTTGACGAAGACGAACAGCAGCCCGCCCGGGGACAGGGCCGCGGTGATCGGCTTGTCGCGGTACCGCGCGACCAGTTCGGCGAGGCCGATCGCGCCGCCGATCAGGGCGGCGAGGAACATCTCGACGGTCATGGCCTTCCTCTACGCGCTGCGGGCGGCCAGCCGGCCGAACGGGGACTCCTCGGACCTGCCTGCGCCGCGCCGCGCCGGCAGCGCCGCGGGACGCTGCCGCGCCGCGAGCTCGGTGCGGGTGACCTCCAGGAAGACCAGCAGCCATTCCGCGGGGCCCGCCGCCAGTCCGGTGTGGGTGCGCAGCGCCTGCTCGCGCGCGCCGAGAAATGCCAGCAGCCAGCGGGTGGGGCCGGACGCCCTGGCGGCTCGAATTCGTGAATGCATGGGGAAGACCATTCCGGAGCCGCGTCCGGAAGTCGACGTCCGCCGGGTCAAATTTTCGCGACCTGACCCGTTCGCCGCGTCCATTTCCGACGGGCCTGCCGTTACGCCGGAAACGTCCGGCGGCATGAGCTGATCTTCTTTCCATTGCCCGTCGGCCAATCCCGTTTCACCGGACGCGGGAATTCCTTGACGAAGAATTCCGGTTCCGGCGGGCGGCGGAGATCCCCGTCCACGCGCCGCTGAACACCCCGGAGACCGTCCGGGCCCGTCGCGGAATCACCCGCGCTCGGGAACGGGTGGGTCGTCTGGTTCCGGATCTGCCGTGGTGAGGAGACGCTCGGTGAATGTCGGGCGGTGGGGCAGGTGCCCGGTTTCCGGCGATGGCGAGCGGGAAGAGAAGCGAAGCCCGATCGGGCAAACGGACGGAGGGGCCACTCCCCCGAAGTGACCCCTCTCCCCCCGTTCCGCTGCGTCGGCCCGGGCGCGTACACAGGACCGGCCGCTCCCCCCGAAGCGGCTCGCACCGGCCGTTCAGCGGATGCGTCGAACGTAGCGAGCCGCGGGCGGCGGCATCGCCGCTTCGGCCCCGTCCATCGATGAGCGGGCGACTGCGTGCGACGAACGGAACACGCTCTGCGTCCGGCCGGTGGCGCAGCGCGACCGGCGATGCCCGGCATGCGGCGGTCACCCTGGGTAGCCTGTTTCGCGCGGCGTGCGAAGAACGCCCCGACAGGAGGAGCGCAGGCGATGGCGGGACAGGTGCGGCCGATCACGCTGGTGGGGACACCGGTCCTGCACCGGCCGTGCAGGCCGGTCGAGGACTTCGACGCGGCGTTGAAGGGCCTGGTGGACGACATGCTGGCGAGCATGTACGAGGCGGACGGGGTCGGCCTGGCCGCGAACCAGATCGGTGTGGACCTGCGCGTGTTCGTCTACGACTGCCCAGACGATGACGGCGAACGGCACAGGGGAGCCGTCGTGAATCCCGTCCTGGAGCTGCCGGCGCTGGAGGACCGGCGTCTGGACGATGGCGACGAGGGCTGCCTTTCAGTGCCTGGCCCGCATGCGCGCCTGGCGCGTCCGGACCATGCGACCGTCCACGGCTACGACGTCCGAGGCGCGGCTATCACGGTGGAAGGGACGGGCCTGCTCGCCCGATGCCTCCAGCACGAAACCGACCATCTCGAAGGCCGCCTCTACATCGACCGGCTCTCAGCACGCGCGCGCAAGAAGGTCCTCAAGGAGTACGAATCCCTGCGGGCCGAAGCCGGGGCCGGGGCCGGGGCCGGGGCCGGGGCCGGGGCTGGCGCTGAGCCCGACGCGCTCCCCGGCTAGGCGTCCCAGACGGGCAGGTGGACGGCCGACGGGCGGGCCGCATCGCGGAAGACCTCGACGTGGACGCGCCGGGACGCGACGGCCTGGGCGGCGGGCTCGCCGGTGCCGTGGTTGCGCGCGAAGCGGGGGAAGGCGCCGCCGGCCAGCATGACGCGGAGCCGGTGACCAGGCAGGAAGCGGTACGCGGTCGGGTGCATCTCGATCTCGGCTCGGACGACGCCCGGCGACGTTATGCGCAGAATGCCGTCCGTGACGTTGCGGGAGACGCCGTCGCGGTCGACATCGCAGAGCCGGACGAACAGGTCGCCGTGACCCGTGCTCATCCGGACATGGATCGTCGCCGAGACCGGCCCGATCAGATCGAGCCGCCTCTTCAAGGGCGCGGAGGTAAGGACGACCACGTCGGCGACGACGTTGGCACGGCGTTCAACACGCGAATTGTCACGCTGCCCGCCTCTGCCAGGTGAAAGGAGCGGGCCGCCAACGGTCGGTGTGGGGTCGAGAGGGTCGTAGGTGAACGTGGCGGGCTCGGCGTCGGCCGGGACGTCCCAGACGAGAGATTGTGCAAGGTAGAGCGGCGTGGGACGGGTTTCGGGCGGCGGCCACTGGTCGAAGTCCAACCAACGGTCGGCCTGTTGCAGGTGGAGCCTTACCGGGGCCCTGCGTAGCTGAGCCTTATCGCCGTTCAGGTGAGCGTCCAGCCAGGAGAGCTGGTCGTGGAGTGTGGCTCGGAGGGATTGCCTGTCGTGTCCCCATGGGCCGATGGTGATGCGGACTTGGCGTCCGGCCGCGTGAAGGGCCGCGAAGTCGCGGAGCTGGCGGCGGAGGAAGAGGTCCCACCAGCCCGTCACCATCGTGGTGGGTGTGGTGGTCGCGGGAACGGCGGCGCTGTGGTCGGTGGCCTTCCAGAAGTCGTCGCCAGGTTCTGCGTGGGCGGTGACCTCGCGGAGGAACGGTTCGGGACGTCCGATGGCCGCCTCGTCCGCCTCCCCTACGGGCAGGTGCCGCATCGCCTGGCGGACGCGTTGTTTGTGGAACGGCGGCCTGTTTCCGTCCTGCGTGCCCATCGACGACGACCACACGAGCGTGTTGTGCAGGGCGAGCGCCCCACCCGGGTAGAAGGAACTCACGAATTCGGAGGCGGTGATGCCCACACCCATCGCCGCCAAGGGCGGGTCTGCGTAGGGCGCGACCGCCCACTCGGTGAACCCCAGATAGCTGGCCCCGACCATGGCGACCCTGCCATCGCACCACGGTTGGTCACGAAGCCACTTGAGCGTCGCTAGGCCGTCGTCCTTCTCATGGTGAAAAGCGCGGAACTCGCCACCCGATCCATGCACGCCGCGCACGTTCTGCACCACGACCTGGAAGCCGCGCCGTGCGAGCACCCCGGCGAACAGTCGAATGACGGGCTGCCGCTTGCCGTACGGGGTCCGCATCAGCACGACAGGCAGCGGGCCCGCGCCGCGCGGACGGTACAGGTCGGCGATGAGCACGACGCCGTCCGGCATGGGCGCCCGCACATCGCGGACGACCCCGAAGGGCCGCGCCGGAGCCTCGGGAAGGCGGAGGAGGCGCTCCACGACCCGTCCGGTGAAGGTCATCGGAGGCTCCTTCGCCATGTTCTAGATTGCAAGAATGATCGCAGTGCTCGACGCCCCGTCCAACCTCGGGCTTCGCCCGCCCCGCGAGGAACACGAGCCCGGGGTCCGCCGCCTCGCGCGCGCGTTGCGCGGGCACGGCATCGTCGGCCGCCTGAACGCCGAGGACGCGGGCCGCGTGGACCCGCCGCCCTACGTGTTCGGCCCGGACGAGGAGACCGGCTACCTGAACGGCCCGGGCATGTCCGACTATTCAGGGCGGCTCGCGTCCCGCATAGGAGAACTGCTCGACACGGGACGGTTCCCGGTCGTGCTCGGCGGCGACTGCAGCATCCTGCTCGGCCCAATGCTCGCGCTGCGCCGCCGTGGCGTGTTCGGCCTGGCGTACCTGGACGGGCATGACGACTACTCGCCGCGGCGGGATCCGGCCGCCTGGGCGGGACGGCTGACGGCGGGCGGGAAGGCGCTCGGCCTGGTCACGGGCCACGGCCCGGACGCGCTGGCCGACCTCGGCGGGCTGCGTCCCTACGTGGCCGAGGAGCATGTCGCGCACATCGGCGTCCAGCGGGAACCCGAGGATCACGAGATCGTCGACCTCGCCGCGTTCGACAATTCGCGCATCCGCCGCTATCCGATCGAGTACGTCCGCCAGCACGGCGCGGACGCCGCCGCCGAAGGAGCACGAGAGCACCTGGAGGCCGCGCCCATCGAAGGGTTCTGGATTCACCTGGACGCCGACATCCTCGACCGGAGCGTCATGCCGGCAGTCGATTCACCCAACCCGGACGGTCTGTCGTTCGAGGAACTCACCTCCGTCCTGACGACACTGGCGGCGAGCCCGCGCGCGCTTGGCTTCCACGTAGGCATCTACGACCCCGAACTGGACCCGGACGGCATGGCAGGCGCGGCCCTAACAGACACGATCGTCGCCGCGTTCTCAGAATCCGGTGTCGTCAAGTAGCCAGCAGACGCTCGTACTCATAGAGAACGCTGGCGAATTCGCCTGTCGGCACCTCGCACGCATGCCCGGGAAGCCACAGATGCTCCAACCGGACGGTCTGGACGTCCACCCGCAGATGACACGCGTTCCCCGAGTGCTCCCAGCCAGGACGCGCGTTACGAACAACGTCCAGATGGTGCCGATGGCTCTGGACGTCATGAAGCAGAAACGCCATAAGGACGTAACCCGGCCCGTTCACCGATGGCGCGAACGCACTAGCGCTCAACGCCGCCGCCTCCAGGTCAACGCCAGAGTCAGCCAGCGCTGGGAAGAACACCCGCACGTGCTGAATGACCCCACCGACCTCTATCGGCTCACAGGGGAGACGCAGAACCGCCTCCGGGTCGACATAGCCGTGCACAGGGACACCAGCGACGACCCCCGACCACGCTCCTGGCACGGCCCTAACAAAACGAGCCTGCGTCAGGGTCTTCCCCAGTTCGGCCATGAGCCGTTCCAGGTCGATGCCACGCGGCATGAACGTTTTCGTGCCGCCGCGCAGGCGAGTCCCTGTCCCATCCAGGACGGCAAGGTCGGCCCAGCACGGCCCAGAGCCGGTCTCCAAGACGCCATGCGGAAGGCACGCGTCCGGGTGCGGGGTGAGTCCCGCGACGTCCTCCAGCACGGCGCGCGGCGTCTGAACCAGGCCCCAGCCCTGCGTCCGGGGCGACACGGCGCCCAGAGCGAGCGACGTCGCCATCGGTTCACCGGACGACGCCTCGCTCAGCGCGCGTTCGAGGTTGCGGCGGCTCTGCAGGGCGCCGACCTCCTGGAGGTACTCGTCCAGGCATTTCCGCAGGACGGCCGGGTCGAGATCGCACGACGCCCATCCGGCGACGTCCCGCACCTGGACGATCGTCCCGTCGAAGTCGAGGCGGTGGTAGCGGTACTGCTCCTGCCACGGCTCGTTCAGATCACCCGGGTCGCCGGGCTCCCCGCTCACCCGCCCCCGGGCGCGGACGATCGCGGACACGTCCTCGCCCAGGTCGTTGATGAGGAAGTCGCGCAGCGGGGCGTGCAGCGGATCGGTCTCCACGGAGACCCGCACGCCGTCGCTGCGGAACCGCACCGGTAGCGATATCGCCATCCGGGTGATTATGCCGATAAGCGAAGATCATCACCTGTGTGGCGGAATGTTAGGCCCGATCAGGCCGCCCGCCATCGCTACAACGGCTCGTCGGCCAGGTAGGGCGGGGCGGGCTCGTACTGGATGTAGCGCCGCACCGTCCGCGCGTGGTCGCGGCCGTGGACGCGTCCGATCAGCCAGAGAGCCATGTCGATGCCCGCCGAGACACCCTGGCTCGTGACGAGATTGCCGTCCACGACGTAGCGCGCGTCGCGTACAACCGTCACGTCGCCACGCGCCTCTAGAGCGTCCTCCCACGACCAATGGGTCGCGACCCTCCGCCCCCTCGCCGGACCAGCCGCATGCAGCAAGACCGAGCCCGTACACACACTGGTCACCCAATCAACTTGCCCGGCGACCTTCGCGATCCACCCCGTGACGGACGGGTTCTCCAGCTGTGCTTCGCGTGCCCCACGCCCACCCGGCACCAGCAGAACATCAAGCTTCGGATGGTCGTCCAGAACATGATCCGGCACGACCCTCATCCCCTTATTGCAGCGCACAGGACCGGACCCCTCAGCGATGAGCACCGCCTTGTCGTCCTCCCCACGCACCATCGCCGACGCAGTGAACACCTCCCACGGACCCACGAAGTCCAGTTCTTCCGCGTCCTCGAAGATGAGCAGCCCATACGTGGTCACAACTACACCCTCTCCTTCAAAAAGCCTGTACCTCTGAACCGTTCTCTGTAGTCGGACGGCGCGACGCCCACATGCCGGTGGAACGCCCTGCGCAACGTCTCGCCCGTCCCGAAACCCAGCCTCCGCGCCAGCGTCTCGACGGGCTCGTCCCCCTCCGCCAGCGCCCGCCGCGCCGCCTCGACCCGAACCCGCTCGACGTACGCGGCCGGCGGGACGCCCAGCTCCGCCGTGAACCTCCGCTGCAGATGCCGCGCGCTGAGCCCGGACCGTCCGGCCAGGTCGGCGATGGTGTGCCGGGCGCCCGGATCGGCCTGGACGGACGACACCGCAGCCCGGATCGGGTCCGACGCGGGCTGCGCCGACCACAGCGGAACGCTGAACTGCGACTGGCTCCCCGGCCGCCGCAGGAACAGCACCAGCTCCCGCGCCACCTCGTGCGCCAGATCCCGCCCGTGGTCGTCCTCGACCATCGCCAGCGCCAGGTCCATCCCGGCCGTGACCCCGGCGGACGTCCAGACGCGCCCGTCCCGGACGAAAATCGGATCACAGTCGACGTCGAGGCGCGGATACTCCCTCCTCAACTGCTCCTCGCGCTCCCAGTGCGTCGTGACGCGACGTCCGTCCAGCAGCCCGGCCTCCGCGAGCAGCAACACCCCGCTGCACACGGACGCGACCCGCCGCGCACCCGCCGCCGCTTCCGCGACCCAGCCGACAAGCGCCGCGTCCTTCAGTGCCCGGTCGACCCCTGTCCCACCGGCCACCAAAAGCGTGTCGACATCACCAGGGTCAAGCTCGCCAATACCGGCCCCCGCATGGACGGGCAGCCCTCCAGACGAGGCCACCGGCCCCGCCTCCGGCCCGACGACCAGGCACTCATACCGCCCGGTGATCCGGAACACCTCATGGGGCCCGGCCAGGTCGAGCACCTGGAACCCGTCATAGATCACGAACGCGACGCGCATGCCTCCAGGCTGTGGCCGCACCCGCCCTGGCGTCAACGACGGCCACCCCACACATCGCGCCACCAGCCGAATGAGGGCTCGATCACAGAATTACGGGTTGACACAATTGGAACGGCTATGGCTAACTCTTAGGCATGGAGCTGTGATCATTCCTCCGGTTGAGCCACCCGCCTGATGAGCGGGCCCGCTCCCGTCCATCCACCGGCGCCACCACTCGCACCACACCGCGACCTGCGCCGTCATGCCGCAAGAACTCCTTTATCGGCCCCTTTATGGCCGAATTCAAACGTGCCCGGAGGTGTCCTTTCCATGCGTGCTCCAAACAACCCCGAATCGAACCCGTTCGCCAAGTCCAAGAAGAAGGGCAAGCGGAACAACACCGACTTCAGGTCGGCGAATTTCGCGAACAACCGGCGCAACGCGAGGCAACTGCCCACCCGGCAGCTCAACCGGGGCCGCTGAGCGGCTCCCGGCCCCGGTCCTCCGCGACCGGGGCCGGGAACTCCGCCCACGTGACCCCCCGGCCCTCGTCCACCCGGAACCCCCAGCGGGACGAGAGCACCTCCACGATCCGCATCCCCCGCCCCGTCTCCGCCCCCACCTCCCCCTTGACGTGCGGCGCACCGCCCGCGCCCCCGTCGTCGGCGACCTCCAGCCGATACACCCCGTCCCCGATGGTGAGGACGACCGAGACCCGCCCCCCATCCCGCCCCGACGCCGTGTGCCTGACCGCGTTCGCGACCATCTCGCTCACCACCATGATCATGTCGTCCAGCCCGGCGAAGTCGAGCGCCAGATCCCGGACGAAGCCCCGCGCGAACCCGACCGACCGCCGCACCCCCGGCAACGTGATCTCGCCGACCACCACCCGGTCCCGCGCCTCCCCCACAGCCCCGCCTCCCCGACGCCGGGCACGGTCGATTCCAAGGCCCGCTTCGCCTCGGCCGGCAGCTCGCAACGCGTCCACGACGGCTCCCTTCGCCTCTGGAAAGTCGCCCGTCACTCTCGCTGTACGCGCAGGAACCCGTCTCCCGTTCACGTCCGGCACGAACGTTTTCCCTGATCGCACCACCCGTCCCACAAGCAACATGACATGATCGCGCCCATCCGCATAAGGGGGAGGACGCATCATGAATCTGCCCGACGACCTCAACGAATTGGCACGTGCCATCATCGACGCGAACCGCTACATGACACTGGGCACGACCGAACCCGACACCCGCCCGCGCCTTTCCCCGGTCTACTTCACCCACGCCGACCACAGAACCTTCTATTGGGTCTCATCACCAACGGCACGGCATTCCCGCAACATCGAGGTCCGCCCGGAAGTCGCCCTCGCCATCTACGACTCAACCGCGGAAATCGGCGATGGCCGCTGCGTCTACATAGACGCGACCGCCTCCATCGTCCCGGACGAAGAACTCCCACAACGCTGCGCCGAAGCCTTCGCCAACGTCGCCCCAGGCGCCACAGCATTCCAACCCGAACAACTAACCGGCGACGCCCGCCTACGCCTCTACCTCGCCCACGCCACAAGCCACGAAGTCCACGTCCCAGGCCGCGACCCGTCAAACGAATCCGGCATAGACACCCGCCGCCAAGTCACCCCATAAGCCCCGCCCGAACACTCTCCCCGCCAATCCGTCCCCAATCACGCACGGAGGGTAACAACGCGAGTGAATGCCCTCCCGGAAACCATCCCACAGCGCGACTCCGCCGCATCGGCTCGGCCCTCCGAAAGACCGCAAAGCCAACAACCTAACCGCCGACCCCGCCCGCCGCCACTACGGCCGCTCAAAAAGCTGGCTAACGAGGCACGACCCCGACCGCTACGTCAAGCCCCGGCGCCTACGCCGACAAAGTTTACGACCAGCCCGACCTGCGCCAGTGGTTACGCGGCCAGCGGATCGGCGTGCGCATCGCCCGCAAAGGCATCGAATCCAGCCAGCGATTAGGCCGCCGAAGATAGGTCTCCGAGCTCACCGGTCCTGGCTGACCGGTTACCGCAGGCTCAACCACCGCTACGAACACAATCCTCGCAATTACCTGGCATTCCTCAGCCTCGCGGCCGCCCTGTGCTGCTACAAACGACTGATCCGCCTCACCACATAGGACCCGGTCTTAGGGGCCTGCCTTCCAGGCAGACACCAGCATCTTGTTGTCCCCGGTCCTGGATTCGACATAAACAATCATCCCGCTCTGAGTCAACACACACCAGGGGTTTGGCCCAAGCGTAGCTTCATCGACATGGTTTCCATCCTCAATCAATTGTCGACACTCAGTAGGAGTAACTCCCACTTCAGCCGCAACTATTTTAGATCCGCGCGCCCCCTGCAACTGGTAGACGAGGTCGACTACAAAGGCGCATATGTAACCGTCGACCTCGGGGAGCGGAGAACGCGAGACGGTAAGAGGGTCGAAGGCTATTTGAACTTTTCGGGGACACTCTAGGTCAGGGAAGCTGACCTCTCTGTCTCGGTATAGTTGGACGTATGAACCTGGCTTTTCTGGTAAGGTGCCGCTAGGAGGGGTTCCAGATGGCAACTCTGAAGCAGATTCAGGGGTTCGCGTAACCGCAGCAGAAGACGTGGTTGAAGGCTTCTCATCTGGCTTATTGGACAGGCCGAGAAATCCGGTCACAAAAGCGGCAATGATTGTTGCAAGAGCACCAAGTACCGCGACCGGACCTGCGGTCTTCCAGAAGTGGCGCACATCCCCTGGCCGCCGCCCGTCGCTCTCTTCCCTGGGTGCAGGACTCGCCATGGCATCCCCTCGGCCGGATACCGCTGCAAAATCGATGACTAGGATAGTTGAAAGCAGGCCGAGTGGGAGCAATAGTCAAAACTTGTGAATCAAGATCTTTGGGCTGAGGCTGGTGGGTCTGATCGTCGGGTCGTTCGACGAACTGGCGCCTGCGCGGACCAGGGCGACCAGGTGGGTGCGTTGACCAAGCACCAGCGGGTCTGGGCAGACTCAAAGCTTGAAGGCCCTGGCCAAGCCCTGACCGGGCCTGCGGGTGCCGCGCCGCCAAATGAGGGAGGAACAGCTCGAAAACAGGCCCGTACTCCTTGACGATTTCATCCGTGGTGCGCAGGTGCTGCTAGTGCTCGGCCGGGAAGTCGTGGAAGGCCGGCAACTCGTCCAGGTCGTCGACGATCTTGGCGACGGCCCAACCCAGCCCACCACCGCGCCCAGACTGGACGGGCCACCGCGTTGGTGGTCGCCGGACACGACTCAGGACGCCACCGGCGACATCCTGACCTTCACATGGCCGAGTGACACGCCGCCCTCGCGACCGACATTAGGGTTGGAAGGGCGGCAGGGCTCACGGCCGCCGAGTCTCTGATGCGAATCTCCGAGTGGCGGCCCTGGCCTCGCCGCCCCCCGCTTTCGGTAAGGGCCGGGGCGAGCGGGCGCAGGAACGCGGGTTAGGCGGTGCCCCCCAGGCCGGACGGTTGCTCGGTTTGGATCTTCGCGTGGTCGTGCGGTGGTCGGAACGTGGAAGCGTGAATCCGGCGTGGAGTTCGGTGTAGGTGTCGCCTTGCTGTAGGTAGGCCCGGGTCTGCATGCCGAGGACGACTCCGGCCTTTGGCGTGGCAACGACAGCGATTCCTGCTAGGGGCTTCTTCGCGTTTGCGACGCTGCCATGCGGATCGGCGTTGAATCCTCTTCCGGGCTGGCCAGGTCTAGAGCGGCAGGGAGATCCGGCCTTCCAGCGCGCGTTTCCAGTTCTTTCCGGGCTTGTGGTAGGCGAGATGGAGACGTCCGCGACCAGGTCAGCCGGGAGTCCCAGGCGGCTGCTGCAGCGGTCGTGCGTATCACCGCCCGCTGGGCGGGGCCTATCGGGCAGGTCAGTGGCGGGGCAACGCTAGCCCAGTGTTCGCCTGGGGGTGGGGTGGTTACGCGGCCTGGGGGAGTTGGATCGGTGGGCCGGTGGCGTGTGGTGGTGGCAGGACGCGGTAGATGTGTCGTCCGGTGGTGTCGCGGACGATGCGTATCTGTTCGGCGTTGGTGTGTTTGAAGCGGTTGTGCCATCCGCAGCACAGGGCGAGTTGGTCGATGTCGGTGGGGGAGCCGAGGGCCCAGCCGGTGACGTGGTCGACCTCGCACAGGGTGCCGGGTACCTCGCATCCCCGTACCGCGCAGGTGGGGTAGAGGGTTTCGAGGACTTGGCGTTGGCCGGGGGTGGCGAACCGGGTGCGGTGGCCGAGGTAGAGGGGGATGTGGCCGCGTCCGAGGATGAGCGGTGAGACTCCGGCGCTCAGGGCGATGCGGCGGGCGTGTGCGGCGGGGATCGGGGTGCCGTCGGTGAGGCGGCCGGGGGTGGTGCCGCCGGTGAGGGTGTCCAGGTCGCAGATGACGGTGACCTTGGTGGCGCGGTGCCCGCCCGCCAGGACGCTGGTGAGGGCGGCGGCGGTGCGCTCTGGCAGGTCGCGGCGGTCATCGGTCCCGGCGGGTTTGGCCAGTGGGGCCAGGGTGCCGTCCCACACGGCGGTGTCTTCGGCGTTCAGCCAGCCTTTGATGTAGCGGCCGCCGTCCAGGGAGCGGGTAGAGGTGACCCAGGACTGCTCGTACCCGCGTTGAGTGTCCTGGTCGGGTGTTTCGGTGTCGTCGCGTTCGGCGATGACGTCGCGGATGCGGCGGCCGAAGGTGGCGACTTTCCCGGCGGAGAAGCCCTGGTGGACCATGTCCAGTAGCAGCGATTCGGCCTTGGCGCAGTCGGTGTCGTCTAGGCGGGCGACCGCGTCGGCGACGGTGGTCGCGTAGCCGTAGGTCAGTTCGCCGGTGGCCAGGAGTTCGGCGACGCGGGGCAGCCGGTGCCGCTGCCGGGCCAGGGTAATGCGCTCCTTGGCGCGGGACTCGCGCATCCCCAGCCGGGACCGCAGCCACGCTTGGGTGGACGGTATGCCCCAGCGGCGCATTTCACCGGAGGCGTCCACCCGGCCGATCAGTTCCGCCAGTGCGCTTTCCTGCTGATCGGAGGCCGCTGCGAGAGTTTCGGCGAGTTCCATGCACGCTGCGGGTGATTCGGGTGCGTCGCGTCCGGCGAGTTCGTGAGTGATCGCGGCGATGGCGTTCACCAATTCCATGGTGGACGCCGCTCCGAGATCAACTTCAATCGAACTCATATTCTAAGAATATCAAGGGCGGTCTTCTATTCACGCCCGGTTGGGGTTGGACTTTTATCACCAGTTGGATAGTCGGAGTCAAGCTAAATCAGAACCTGATTCCAGAGCCCTCTCTTTGTTCGATCTCCAAACTCGGTGACTTGGACGGTGGGGTGGCGCGTCGGGCGGGGGGCAGGCGGAGCCTGCCCGACGTAAGCTGCTCCCAGGGGCCGTAGAGGCTCCGAAGTCAAGGGTGGGACGGAGTCCCATCGCGTAGCGACGCGAAGCGCCCTTGACTTTGGAGGGGCGGCCCCGTACGCAGCGCCACCCCACCCGAACCATAGAACATAAAAGGCTAGAACCTCGAAGCCAGAGCAATTCGCCCAGACTCCGAACAGCACAACCGCGGGAATGGCGGCCCCCGACTTCGCCATTCCAGCGGCTGCGGCCAAGCTGCAGCCAAAGCCGCGGCCGCCAACGAGAGCCACCCCCGGGCAGTTCAGGGTGGGCTCTCGCTGGTTCGACTAGTGAGAAGGTTGGATGTTCTGGTTGATGTGGAAAGTGTTGTCCGGGTCGTAGTGGTTCTTGATGGCGGCCAGGCGGGCGTAATTGCCTCGGTAGGACGCGCGGACACGGTCCTGGCCCTCGCTCATCATGAAGTTGATGTAGGCGCCGCCGGCCGACGTGGGGTGCAGCTCTTTCCAGTAGTCCTGGGCCCATTGGGTGATGAGGGCGGAGTTGCCCGGGTCCGGGTCGACGCCGACGATGACGCCGGCCCAGCCGCCGTCGCGGTAGGCGAAGGCGGTGGCGTCGGCGGGGACGCGGGCGGCGGCTCCGTCGATGGGGTAGAGGTGCATGGTGGAGTGGCCGGTCGGCAACTGCTCGCCGTACTTGCAGTGGATGTCGATGGCGGTGTCGGAGATCTCGTTGAAGAAGTCCGACCGCCAGTACCACTGCAGGCCGGCCGGGTAGAGGCCGTCGAACGCGCCCTGCAGCACGTTGAACGGCATTTCGTGCAGGCCCATCAGCAGCGGCGAGCCGAACGTCTTGACCGGTTCGAGCACCTTGTCTGCCCTGTCGTGCGGACCGGTGTAGCACCACACGATCCCGCAGACCTTGCGACCCCAGAGCGCCTCCGGGAACGGCGGCGCCGGAGGGACGGTCATGATCCCGAGCCAGCCGCTCAGCTCCTCCGGCAGCGAGGGCAGCAGCTCCCGGTACCAGCGCATGACGTCGTCGGTGTCGGCGAGGCCGTACAGCACCGGTCCGCCGATGACGACGCCGTGCTCGCCGATGTCGTGGCAGCGGAACGTGAACGAGGTGACGACTCCGTAGTTCCCACCGCCGCCGCGCAGCGCCCAGAACAGGTCGCTGTGGGACGTCTCGCTCGCCATCACGAACGTCCCGTCCGCCAGGACGACGTCGGCGGAGATCAGGTTGTCGACGGTGAGGCCGAACCGGCGGGACAGGTAGCCGATGCCGCCGCCGAGCGTCAGCCCGCCGACCCCGGTGGACCCGAGGAAGCCGGACGGAGTGGCCATGCCGAATCCGACGGTCGCGTGGTCGACGTCCTGCCAGGTGCACCCGGCGTCGACGCGGACGGTCCGGGCCGCGGGGTCGACGGTGGTGCTGCGCAGCATGGACAGGTCGATGACCAGCGCGTCGTCCCAGACTCCGAGACCTCCGGCATTGTGCCCGCCGCCCCTGATGGCGAGCTCAACACCGTGCGCGCGGCCGAACCGGACGCAGGAGATGACGTCGACGACGTCCCGGCACCGCGCGATGGCGGCCGGACGCTTGTCGATCATGCCGTTGTAGACGGCGCGGGCGGCGTCGTACTCGACGTCCCCGGGTCTGATCAGTTCCCCGTGCAGGACACCGGACACCTCTTCGTACGGTGCCGTCGCGGTCGTATCTGTTGCCGTGCTCATGGTGCTCCCCCTTGGATGCTGTGCTCGACATGAGCGACGTTAGGAAGCGAGGCGTTCGCGAAGCGTTCGTCCAACCAGTCCCTTATCAATCGATAGGCGGAACGCTGGCGCCAGAACCCCGAACGCCCCGAACGCCCACCCCAGGCCACCAAACCCGCCCGACCCACCAGACCACCGAACCCACCCCTGCCCCTCAGGCCGCTCAGGCCACCCACGCCTCACCGCCCCCGGGTCCGCGTGGGAGCAGGTCATGCAGTGGGTACAGGACGATGCGGATGTCGTCCGTCCACCGGCCCGCCCAGGGCACCTACACCGCTGGGGCGCCCCAAGCCGCTCAGGCCACCAAAGCACCCAGGCCACCCATGCCACCGGAGGCCCGCCACCCGTCGGCCAGCCAGGTCTGCGGCACCAGCAGCGCGAGCCCGCGCCACCCACGCCTCGCCGCTGCCGGGTCCGCGTGGGAGCACATCGTGCGGCTGGATACAGGACGATGCGAGTGTCGTCCGTCCACCAGTCCGCTCAGGCACACGCCGCTGGGGCAGCCGAAGCCACCAAAGCACTCAGGCCACCCACGCCACCGAAGGCCCGTTACCCGTCGGCCGGACACGGCCTGCGGCTGTCCACGGTCACCGCTCCGCAACCCCGACGGCCTGGGCGTGACCGGCAGTGATGAACGCGGTCGCCACCAGCAGCACGCTGAGCCCACACCACCCACGCCGCCCAGGACTTCAGGCCACCCACTCAGGCCCTCATGCCGCTCAGTCCCGCCAAGGCCGCCCAGGCCGTTCAGGCCGGTTCAGCCCCTCAGGCCGCTGAGGCCCTCAGGCTCTCAGGCCGCCCACGCCACCAGAGGCCCGCTACCCGTCGGCCGGACATGGCCTGCGGCTGTCCTCGGTCACCGCCCCGCAACCCGGACAGCCTGGGCGTGACCGGCAGTGATGAACGCGGTCGCCACCAGCAGCACGCTGAGCCCACAGCACCCACTCAGGCCCTCATGCTGCTCAGTCCCGCCAAGGCCGCCCAGGCCGTTCGGGCCCGTTCAGCCCCCCAGGCCGTTGAGCCGCTCAGACCGCTCAGGCCCTCAGCGCGCTCAGGCCCCCAAAGCCGCTCAGGCCGTTTTAGGGCGCCGGGTCGCCCAGATCGCGGTGCCGCGGTGCAGTAGGGCGACGCTGCCATGCACGCACGCCGTCTGTGCCGCGGAACGCAGCCGCGACACCGACTGGGCACGTGCGGCGCAGGCGGTGCGCATCCGCATCACGCCGCCTACGTTTCCAGATCGTCCAGATCGCGGTTGCAGCGGTGGAGTAGGGCTACGCTGCCGTGCCCAGACGGCGTCTGTGCGGCGGAACGCAGGGGCGACACCGACTGGCACGTGCGGCGCAGGGTGCGCGTCCGCATCGCGCCGCCTAGGTCTCCAGATCGTCCAGATCGCGGTTGCAGCGGTGGAGTAGGGCTACGCTGCCGTGCCCAGACGGCGTCTGTGCGGCGGAACGCAGGGGCGACACCGACTGGCACGGGCGGCGCAGGGTGCGCGTCCGCATCACGCCGCCTACGTCTCTAGATCGTCCAGATCGCGGTTGCAGCGGTGGAGTAGGGCTACGCTGCCGTGCCCAGACGGCGTCTGTGCGGCGGAAGGCAGGGGCGACACCGACTGGCACGTGCGGCGCAGGGTGCGCGTCCGCATCGCGCCGCCTACGTCTCTAGATCGTCCAGGTCGCGGTTGCAGCGGTGGAGTAGGGCTACGCTGCCGTGTTCTGATGCCGTCTGTGCGGCGGAGCGGAGTCGGGAGACGGACTGTTCGGGGTCGTCGTAGGCGGCGCGCATGCGCATCACCTCGGGTAGCCACCAGAGGTCGTCGTGGGACTGTGCGGCGGCTAGAGCGGCGTCGAGCGTGGCCCGGGCCGCGTCTGGGCGGCCGTCGCGGGCCAGCAGGTCGGCGAGCAGCGAGAGCCAGTAGGGCATCCTGGCGAACGACCCCTCGGCCCTGAGGTTCCCGATGCCCTGCCGGGCGAGGTTCACGCCGGCCTGGCCGCCCCGGTACCAGCCGTCCAGGACCAGGCCCCACTCCCGGTAGTACGCGAAGTCGTAGCGGTCGCACAGCTCTCGCAGCTCGGCGACGGTGTCCCTCAGCTCGGGCAGGTCGCGGCGCATCTGATGGGTGACGGCGCCGTAGGCCAGCGCCACGGCCAGACTGTAGGGGTGCCCGATCGCCCGGGCTTCCTCGATCACGCTGGTGCAGGCGGCCAGCGCCTCCGCGTCGTGGCCGAGGAGCCAGTGGGCGTGGGCCGCCCAGGCCGTGCCGTGGATCTCGAGCCGGGTGCCGACGTTCAGCATGAAGGCGCCGCGCGTCTGGACGGCGAGTTCCAGGTGCCGCAGTCCCTCGGCGGGCCGGCCGAGGCTCACCGCCGTCCCGCCGGCGGCGAAGTGGGCCGAGCCGCTCGGCTCGGATCCGGGGTCGACGATGTTCAGCGCCTCGACGGCGAACCGGTACCCGTCGGCCGTACGGCCCTGGACGAACCGGGACGCCCAGAGCGCCACCAGGCCGGCGAGCTTCGAGTCGTCGTGACCGAGTGATTCGGCCAGCGCGACGGATCGTTCGAGCGTTTCCTGCAGGTGCGGAGAGGCGTACCCGTATTTGGCGTTGATCGGCGCCGCCGCGGCCTGGAGCACTTCAAGTTCCTTGGTGTCCCTGTCGCGGCCCTCGGGCATGGCGCGCACGATCGACAGCGCCTCTCTGTGCAGCCGGATCGACTCGGTGTGGGCGAAGAGGCCCGCCGCGACCTCGGCGGCCCGCCGGTAGTAGGCCAGTGCGCGGTCTGGGCGCCCGCCGCGCGCGTACTGCTCGGCGAGCTGCGCCGAGACCGCGTCGGTGTCGTCGGCGTGCAGCAGTTCCAGTCCCTGCGCGACCCGGCGGTGCAGCAGCCACCGTTTCGGCGGGGTGACGCCAGCGTACGCGGCGTCGCGCAGCAGGTCGTGGGAGAAGTCGTAGCCGCCCCGGAACTCCCGCATGATCCGGTGGCGCCACAGTTCGTCGACGGCCTCGACGACGACGCCGGCGTCCAGGTCGCTCGCCTCGGTGAGCAGGTCCAGGGTGAAGTCGGTCCCCACGGCGGCGGCGAGCCCGGCGATCTCTCGGGCCGGCGCGGACGCCCGTTCCAGCCGGTTGCGCAGGACCGAGGTGAGATCGCCGATGGGTGGCGGGGCGCCCTGCTCGACGCCTTCCGGGCCGGCGGCGTCGGGGCTGGCGGGGGCGGTGCCGGGTGGGTCGGGGGCGCCGCGGAGGGTTTCCACTACGTAGAGCGGGAAGCCGCCTGTCGTCGCGTGGAGCAGGTTCGCGTCGGTCTCGGGGAGACGGCGCCCGACGATCGCGGCGGCCAGCCCCGCCGTGCCCTCGGCCTCCAGGGGGTCGAGGGTGAACTCGGTGAGGAGCCCGGCGGTCCGCATCCGGACGGTCCAGTCCGCGAGCACCGGGCCGTCCCCGAGACCCTCGTCGCGCACGGTTCCGGCGATCATGACCGGTGCGTCGCCCGCCAACCCGAGATAGAACGTCAGGAACGCCAGCGTGTCCTGGTCGCACCACTGCATGTTGTCCAGGACGAGCAGCATCGGCTGGCCGACGGCGATCAGCGCCCGCGCCAGGCCCTCGAAGAACCGGGGGCGCTGCCAGGCGTCCGCCATGGCCCACGCTCCGGCGCCCCGCGACCCGTGGCCCTTGACCGGGACGAGCCGGTCGACCTCGGCGCGCCACGTCTCGTCGAGCGTCGCGGTGGCCGATCGCGCGGCCGGTGTGCGCATCCAGTCCGCCACCGGTGCGAGCGCCAGCCGTCCGGACGACCCGAAGCACTGGCTGCCCGCCACCACGGCGCCCTGCCGCCGGGCCAGCTCGGCGAACTCGGTCACCAGACGGGTCTTCCCGACCCCGGCGGCGCCCCGTACGAGGGTGCAGCCGGGACGGCCCGCCACGGCCGTCCGCCACAGATCGCACAGCTGGTCGAGTTCCCGCGAACGGCCGATGAGCCGCGCCACGGCGACACCGGGCCGGCCGGCGATCTGCCCCACCCGTGCCGTCTCGTCGCCCTCGCCACCGTCCTCGCCGTCGTTTTCGTTTTCGCCCGAGCCCGAGCCCGCGTCCGCCATCAGGCGTTGGAAGGCGCGCCGCGTC
The DNA here is from genome assembly GCF_044326405.1 of Actinomadura sp. 1N219. Classification (NCBI taxonomy): domain Bacteria; kingdom Bacillati; phylum Actinomycetota; class Actinomycetes; order Streptosporangiales; family Thermomonosporaceae; genus Actinomadura; species Actinomadura sp. 1N219. The sequence continues at coordinate 23,250 of NZ_JBIRAY010000004.1, forward strand.
GACGGGTCCGGGACGACGCCCAGCTCGCGCTCCAGGACCGAGGCGCAATGGTGGTAGGTGCTGATGGCGCCCGCGCGATCGCCCAGTTCCGCCTGCAACCGGATCAGGACCCGGTAGCCGACCTCCTCCAGCGGCTGGAGCCGGATCCGGCGGCGGGCGGCGTCCACGGCCCTGGCCAGGTCGCCGGTTTCGGCGCTCGCCGCGGCGACCAGATCGCACATTTCCACACATTGGCGCTCAAGTTCCGACCTGGCGTCCAGCACCCAGTCGTCGTGCACCCCCGGCAGGAGATCGCCCTTGTACTCGGCGACGGCCCTGGCGGCGTGCTCGGCGGCCGCCTTGCGGTCCCCCAGGGCCAGCGCCTCCCGGGCGCCCTCGCACTGGACGGCGAAGACGCGCAGGTCGACGCGGCACGTCCCGCTGTCTCGCCAGCGGAGATCCCTGGACGTGACCACCAGCGAAGGCTCAGGGCCGAGAACCCGGCGCAGGTGGTGCAGTTCGCGGCGCAGATTGGTGAGCGCCTGCGCGTCCGTGGAGTCCGGCCAGAAGATCCCCGCGATGTGCTGCCGGGTCTGGGACGAGCCCGCATGGGCGGCCAGATATGCGACGAGACCGACCGTTCGCGGTGAACGAGACCGCACTCCGGACTCATCGTCTCCGATTACCTGATCCCCCAATAGAGACGCGTAAAGCATGTCACTCCGCCTCCCGAAACCCCAGGCTAGCTGTATCGTCCTGACGCCATGGGCGACGTATGGGCTGGCAGTGACGCCTACGAGGACTACGTGGGCCGGTGGAGCCGCCGGGTCGCGGGCCCGTTCCTACGCCGGTTGGACGTGCCCGCCGGCAAGCGCTGGCTGGACGTCGGCTGCGGCACCGGGGCGTTGACGGCGGCCGTCCTGGCCTTGAAAGACCCTGGCCAGGTCATCGGGGTGGACCCTTCGGAGGGATTCCTGGCCGGCGCACGCGCGCAGGTATCGGACACCCGGGCGAGCTTCTGCGCCGGGGACGCCCGGACGCTCCCGTTCCCCGATGACCGGTTCGACGCCGTGGTCAGCGGGCTGGCGCTCAACTTCGTCCCAGAGCCGCATCTGGCCGTGGCCGAGTTCGGCCGGGTCGCCGCACCGGGCGGCACGGTTGCCGCCTACGTATGGGACTACGGCGAGGGCATGGCGATGATCCGGTACTTCTGGGACGCCGCCACCACGCTCGACCCGGCCGCCGCCGAACTGGACGAGGGCCGCCGCTTCCCCCTGTGCCACCCCGAACGCCTGCATCGGCTGTGGGCCGACACAGGTCTGGACGACATCGCCGTCGAGCCGATCGAGGTGGCGACGGTGTTCTCCGGCTTCGACGACTACTGGCGCCCGTTCCTCGGCGGACAGGGCCCGGCGCCGGGATACGCGATGTCGCTGGACGAGGAGCACCGGCACGCCCTGCGCGACCTGCTCCGCGCCCGCCTGCCCGCCGGCCCGGACGGGTCCATCGCCCTCACCGCCAGAGCTTGGGCGGTGCGGGGAGTCGCGGACGGATCGTCCTGACGGGCGACCGCTACGAGCCTGACAGGCCACCGGCTAGGAGCCGGCCAGCCAGGCGAGCAGGCGGCCCCGCGACCAGCAGCGGCCGAGGCCCTCGGCGCGCAGGGACGAGTGGTCGAACAGCGCCAGGCCGATGACGCTGTGACCGGACGCGCGCCGGTCGCCGAAGGTCGGTATCGCCGGAGCGACTCCGACGCCCTCGGCCGACACCCACGCCACCGTCCGTCCGGTCGCCGCTTCGTCGAGGCGGTGCAGGAAGCGCAGGCGGTCTTCGAGCGAGAAGCGCGACAGCGCCCACGTCGTGGTGACCACGGGCAGGACGTCCGCGGGCACGCGGGATAGGGCGTCGGGCAGCAATTCGACGGCGTCCCCTTGCAGCAGCAGCGGAGGGGCAGTCGCCGCCAACGCCAGCTCCGCTTCGAGCCTGGCGATCCGCTCCGGCTGATCCGGCGGCAGGCAGGCGCGCAGCCATCGGGCTTCATCGGGGTCGGTCACGTCGACCGGGTCGACGTCGATACCGATGCGGGTCACGACCTCGGGCATCGCCTGCGCCGGGACGGGCCGCTCCCCCACGAGAGAGCACGACTGCTGCACGGGAGAGGACGCGTCACCCAGCAATCGCCCATCGCTGTAGGTGATGCCGACGCGGTCGACATTGAGGTTGAGCCCAGCCGAGCAGCCCACGTCGATCAGGCCGACAGCGGACGCGCCCACCCGGCGGGCCGCCTCGGCAATGGCCGGGTAGAGCACGGCGCAGCGTCCGGTCTCGTCGGACCGCGTCCGGCGGCGGGCGGCTATGGCCACGACCGAATCGGTCATCCGCAGGAGCGCATCGATCGCGGCGCGGGCAGCGGCATCGCCGCCCACCGAGGCGCCGGCGGTTGCGGCGGCGTCGGCTTCCGCTGAGGCGTCGGCGTTCGCGGCGGTGGTGGTGCCACTGGCGGCGTAGGCGGTGGCTAGGGCTGGGGCGCGGCCGGTGAGGGCGAGGTCGTGGAGCGCGGCGAGGATCATCGTGGGGTGCCGCTTGCGGGCCGGTGCCGTCTCGATCGCGCGCAGCGCCTCGTCGGACTCGCTCAAGGCGATGGCGACGCGCTCGTACAGCGCCGATGTCTCGGCGGCGTCGACCTCGGCGAAACGCCGGTACACCTGGGCGAGCGTGCGTGCCCTGCTGCGGTTTCCCATGGCCGACCTTGGCATCCCGACGATTCTAGCCATCGGGAACGAATCCCCCCGTCCGGCGGAAGATGACGATCACCTACGCTGAGTGGGTGAGTTGTTACTGTTAGTGTCCGGCCGTTCGGGATACGGGGGATCGGCTGTGGCGACGGAGAGGTGGGAGGCGTGCCGCCGGTGGCACAGGCGGCTGTTCTTCACTGTGCGGGGACGCGCCACGGTCACCACCACGGCGGCGTCGGCGGTGATCCTGACCGTGGTGTTCTTGCTGCTCATGCTGCTGGCGCGGGAATGGGCGGAGAGCACGGTCTGGCGGAAGTCCGAGCGGACGGTCGAGCGCGTCGTGACCGACATCGTCCGGGGACGGTACGAGGACGTGCTCGCCCCCAGGCCGGACGAGACGCCGATGGTGCAGGTCCTCGGCCCGGACGGCGAGGTCGTCGCGGCGAGCGTCGAGCTGAGCGGGCTCCCGCCGCTGGCGGCCGAGGACGTGCGGAAGGACAGGATGCTCCTCGACCGCAGCATCTGCCCCGAGTTCCTGGACGAGTGCGTGTGGATGTTCGGGACGCGGGTGCGGACGTCGCCGTGGGGTCCGGGCGTGATGGTGATCGCGGTGACGCCGCTGCCGACGCTGCTGAACGTGTGGCTGCTGCCGCTGGGCCTCGCGCTGATCACGACGGCGCTGCTGGCGCTGATCGCGTGGTGGACGTGGCACACGATCGGGCGGACGTTCGTCCCGGTCGACGAGATCCGCGCGGAGATGGCGGAGTTCAGCGCGCGGGGCCTCGGCCACCGGGTGCCCGTCCCGCAGACGGGCGTGAGGATCCAGGCGCTCGCCGAGACCGTCAACGCGACGCTCGAACGGCTGCAGGAGGCGACGGAGCGGGAACGCCGGTTCATCTCGGACGCGTCGCACGATCTGCGGAACCCGCTCGCGGCGCTGCAGATGCAACTGGAGACCGCGCTGGACGAGCCCGACGGCTTCGAGTGGAGACCGATGGTCGAGTCGGCGCTGCGCGACACGCGGCGGCTGAACGACATCGTCGTCGACCTGCTGGAACTGTCGCGGCTCGACTCCCGCGCCCCGGTCCCAGTGGAGCGGATCGACCTCGCGGGCCTCGCCCGCCGGGAGGTCGAGCGGCGCCCGCCGCGCGTCCCGATCACGACGGACCTGGCGCCGGGCGTGCTCGTCCGGGCGAACCCGGTGCGGCTGGCGCGGGTGCTCGGCAACCTGCTGAGCAACGCCGAACGGCACGCGACGGACGACATCCGGGTCTCGGTGGCGCGGGACGGGGACGACGCCGTCCTGGAGGTGCTGGACGACGGTTCAGGCATCCCGGAGGAGGCGCGGGAACGGGTCTTCGAGCGGTTCGCGCGGCTTCGCGAGTCGCGGACCCGGGACCCGGAAGGCACCGGGCTCGGGCTGCCCATCGCGCGCGAGATCGCCGAGGTCTACGGCGGCACGCTGCGCATCGCGGACAGCCCGCGCGGCGCCCGGTTCGTCCTCCGCCTCCCTCTCGTCAAGGACGGCGGATCACCTCGATGACGCTGGACAGGCCGTCGGAGCCGTGTCCGGCGTCCACGGCGCGCCAGAACAGGTCCCTGAGCGCGAGCGGTCCGGCCGTGTCGATCCCCGCTTCGCGGGCGGCCTCCACGACGTGGTCGGCGCCGACCGCCTGCATCCTGAGCGTGTGGTCGTCGCCCGGGTGGACGCCCGCGTCGAACATCTCGGTGAGGATCTTCAGGAATCCCATGGGGCCGTCCGTCGCGAGGTCCCGGACGGTCGTGGCGGCGAACGGGCGGAACTGCTCGGCGGACACGCCGGCCGTGCCCAGCAGCGCCACGGAGTGCATGTAGGCGGCCAGCGTCGACCAGAACAGGTACAGCTGCGCCTGGTAGTACAGCATCGACAAGCCCAGGTCAGAGCCGACGAACATGGCGTCGCCCAGCTCGCTGAGCGTTTCGCGGTGGCGGTCGAGGGTCGCCTCCTGGCCGCTGTAGAAGACGTACGCGCCCGGCTGGCCGATGCCCTGCGGGGGCGTCATGACGCCCCCGGTCAGCAGGTCCGCGCCGTGCCGGGACGCCCATTCGCCTGCGCGGCGCAGCTCGTCGGGGCTGCCGGAGCTGAGGTTGACCACGACGCGGCCCTTGAGCGCGTGGGCGACGTCGCCGTCGCCGTCGCCGTCGAGGGAGTCGTACATCGCGGCGTAGTCGGTCTGGCTGATGACGATCAGGTCGGACGCGGCGAGCGCGTCGGCGGGCGTCGCGGCGAGGGTCGCGCCTTTCGCGACGAGCGGCTCCGCCTTGGCCGCGGTCCTGTTCCACAGGGTGGTCGGATGCCCGTTGCCGAGGAACGTGGCTGCCATGGCCGCGCCCATTGGGCCGAGGCCGATGACCGTGACCGGTGATTTCGTCATGGATTCAGCGTCGCTTCGGGCGCTACGGAAATGCTTCGGGTGGTTCCGTAGCGGGTGCGTACGCTGGACATCGTGCGTTTCGGGGTGCTGGGGCCGCTCGCCGTGTGGACGAGCAGCGAGGCCGACGGCGCGGACCACGGCGCGGGTGTGCACGTCCCCGAGCCGAAGGTCCGGACGCTGCTGGCGATGCTGCTGACCGAACCCGGGCGTCCGGTCTCGGTCGATCGGCTGGTGGACGCGCTGTGGGGCGACCGTCCGCCGCGCAACCCGTCCGGCACGCTGCAGGCCCGCGTCTCGCAGTTGCGCCGGGTCCTGGACGATGCAGAACCGGGTGCGCGGGCGCTGCTCGTGTCACGTCCGCCCGGCTATCTGATCGACGTGCCCCCGGACGCCGTGGACTCCGGACAGTTCGCAGCGCTCGTCGTCCAGGCGGGCGAGGTGACCGATCCGCTGGCCAAGGCGCGCCTGCTGGGAGAGGCGTTGGCGCTGTGGCGCGGCCCCGCGTTCGACGGCCTCGACCTTCCGCACGGCGTCGCGACCGAGCTTGAGGATCGGCGGCTGGCCGCACTGGAGGAGCACGCCGAGGCCCGCCTTGAGCTGGGCGAGCACGCCGCGCTGAGTGCGGAGCTGGCGGCGGAGGTCGTCCGGCATCCGCTGCGGGAGCGGCTCCGCGCCGCGCACCTGCGCGCCCTCTACCGTGCCGGACGCCAGAGCGAAGCCCTCGCCGGATACCACGACCTGCGAGAACGGCTGGCCGACGAGCTGGGCGTCGACCCGAGCCGCGAGCTGGTCGCGCTCTACATGTCGATGCTGGAACAGGCGCCGTCCGAGGCGGGACGGCCGCGCGCCGCGCCGAAACTGCCGACTGCCCTCGGGGAGCTGATCGGGCGCGGCGACGCCGTCGAACGGGCCCGCGCGCAGCTCGTGTCGGACCGGCTGGTGACGTTGACCGGGCCCGGCGGCGTCGGCAAGACCCGGCTCGCCCTGGAGACGGCCGCGCGGTCGGCCGCCGACCACCCGGACGGGGTGTGGTTCGTAGAGCTGGCCGCCGAGCAGGCGGAATCGGCGTCGGACATCGCCGAGCCGGTCGCGCGCGTCCTCGGACTGTGGGACGAGGGCGGCGACGGTCCGGTGGAGCGGCTCACGCGTGCGCTCAGCGCCCGGCGTTCGCTGCTCGTCCTGGACAACTGCGAGCACGTCATCGAACCCGCCGCCGACCTGGCCGGACGGCTCCTCGCCGGGGCTCCGGGGCTGCGGATCCTCGCCACGTCCCGCGAACCGCTGGGCCTGCCGGGGGAGCGGCTGCGGATCGTCCCGCCGCTGGATCTGCCCGGCCGCGAGACGGCGCCGGGGGCGCTGCTGAAGTCCGGCGCGGTGCGGCTGTTCGTCGCGCGGGCCGCGGCGGCGGCGCCGGGGTTCGCGCTGGACGAGTCGTCCGCGCCGTGGGTCGCGTCGATCTGCCGGAGGCTGGACGGGCTGCCGCTCGCGCTCGAACTGGCGGCGACCCGCGTCCGCGCGCTCGGGGTGCGGGAGCTGGCGGCCCGGCTGGACGACCGGTTCCGCGTCCTCGCGGGCGGCAGGCACGGCGGCCCGGCACGGCAGCGGACGCTCCGCGCGATGATCGACTGGAGCTGGGAGCTGCTGACCGGGCCGGAGCGGGTCGCGCTGCGGCGGCTCGTCGTCCACGCGGGCGGCTGCACCCTCGACGCGGCCGAGACGGTCTGCGACACCGACGCCGCCGTGCTCGCGAGACTGGTCGACCGTTCACTGATCACCCGGACGGAGGCGGAGGGAGACGCGGCGAACGGCCGCTTCCGCCTCCTGGAATCGGTCGCCGCCTACGGCCTGGAGCGGCTGAAGGAGGCAGGCGAGGAGGACGAGTTCCGCCGCCGTCACGCCCGCTACTACACCGGCCTCGCCGAGCGCGCGGCCGAGCGGCTGCGCGGCCCCGAGCAGGCCGGCTGGCTGGACGTTCTCGACCGCGAGGCCGCCAACCTCACCGCCGCGCTCAAACACGGCGACGCCGTCAGGCTGGCGAACGCGCTGGGCTGGTATTGGTTCCTGCGCGGACGTTTCGGCGAGGCCCGCAGCGCCCTCGAATCGGCATCGCCCCCGTCCGCCCCACCCTCGGGCGAAACCGCGATGTGGCTGGCGGCCTTCACCATGCTGTCCGGCGAAAGCAAGGACTCAGAACACCTCCGCCAAACCGCCCTAACCGCCGCCACCCCCTCCGTCTCCGCCCCCCGAGAGGACGAATTCGCGCAAGCCAAAGCGGAATGGTTCCTCAGCCACGTCCATTGGGCATACGGCGACATTGCCGCGAATGAGGAACGCGTCGACCACGCCCTGTCGGTGTTCCGCGCACGCGACGACCGGTGGTTCACGGCCGCCGCGCTCGCCACCCGCGCCAAGTCCGCCCTGGGACACGGCCGGCTCGCGGCCGCCCGCCACGACGCCGAGACCAGCTTGGCGATCTTCGACGAGCTGGGCGATCCGTGGGGACGGCTGGAGGCGTCCGATGCCCTCGCCCGCCACGCCGAGATCACCGGCGACCACGACGAGTGCGCCCGCCGCCACCGCGCCGCCCTCCGCGTCGCCGAGGACCTGCGGATGTGGCCCGAGGTCTCGTACCGGCTGTCCGGGCTGGGCCGCGTCGCACTGCTCACCGGCGACCTCGACAAGGCCCGCGACCTGCACGAACGGGCCCTGGATCTGGCCGGACGGCACGCCGCCAGGTCCGCGCAGGAGTTCGCCGAGATCGGGCTCGGGCTCGTCGCGCGGGCGCGCGGCGACCTCGACGCCGCCGAGGCGCACCTGCGCACCTGGCTCGGCTGGCTGCGCGGCATCGGCGGGACGGCCGGGATCGCGTTCGCGCACGCCCAGCTCGGCTTCGTCGCGGAGGAGCGCGGCGACGCCGACACCGCGCTCGCCCTGCACACCGAGGGCCTCGCCGAAGCCCGCGCCGTCGGCGACCCGCGCGCCGTCGCGCTCGCCCTCGAAGGTCTCGCCGGGGCCCGCTCCCTCGCGGGCGATCACGCGGCGGCGACCGGCCTGCTCGCCGAGGCCGCCGCGCTCCGCGAGGCCGCCGGGGCGCCGCTGCCCGCCGCCGAACGCCGCGACGTCGACCGCATCGCCGGGAGGATCCGGGCCGCGTCCGGTGTTACCTCTCACGGGGGCACGGTCCACGGCGAGAGGAAACAGGGGAGACCATGAGCGAGGATCTCGGATACGGATGGCAGGGCGACCTCCTCGACCTGCCCGCCTACCTGAAGCGGGTCGGCCACGACGGCGATCTCGCCCCGACCGGGGACACGCTGCGCGCCCTGCACCGCGCGCACACCACGTCCATCCCGTTCGAGAACCTGGAGATCATGCTGGGGCGGCCGGTCGTCCTGTCGCTGGACACCGTCCAGGCGAAGCTGGTCGGACGGTCACGCGGCGGCTACTGCTACGAGCACAACCGGCTGTTCGCGGCGGTGCTGGAACGGCTCGGCTACGAGGTCACCGCCTTGGCCGGACGGGTCACGCTCGGCGCCCGCAAGCTGCTGCCCGCCACGCACGCGCTGCTCCACGTCCGCCCGCCGGGCCAGCCGCGGGACGAGCCCGCCTGGCTGTGCGACGTGGGCTTCGGCGCCGGGCCGCTGGAACCGCTGCGGCTGCTCGACGGCGAGGAGGCCGACCAGGACGGCTGGGGCTTCCGCCTCCAGAAGGGCCGGACCGCCACCGCCTGGACGCCCAGCACGGTCGGCTGGGAACTCCACCAGCGTGGGAAGGACGGCTGGGTCCAGCGCCACACGTTCACGATGAACGAGCAGTTCCGCATCGATTTCGAGGTGGGCAATTTCTTCGTCTGGGCGAACCCGCATTCGCCGTTCTCGACCCGTCCGTTCACGCAGAAGTTCAAGGTCGACGCACACCTCGTCCTGGACGGGACGACCCTGACCACCAATCGCCCCAACGCCTCCACCGAGACCCGCACGCTCACCCCGGAACAGCTGCCCGAGACGCTGGCGGACGAGTTCGGAATCGTCCTGGAAGGCGAAGACGTGACCCGCCTAATCGACTTCGAACGCAACCGCGCTGACCAGGACGGCTAGGAGAGGTCGAGGCGGGCGAGTTCGCCGCGGTGTCGTCCACCCTAGCCAAAAGCGGCGGTTGAACCGCGTCCTCCGGGTATCGCCCAGACGTCGGAACCGCCGTTTTGGAGGGGTGATGAGCGAACGCAGGAACGACGAGGACAAACCGGTCGCCGACCGCCGCGCCGACGGGAACGCGCCGCAGGAGGACGACCACGACTTCGCGGACGAGCACACCCCCGGCCCCACCGACCCGCCGGTCGCCGAGGCCGAGACCCCGGGCGGCGAGGACGACGGCTACAGCCCGCAGACCGAAGTCCCCTGACCGCGTCTCTCCGCTGCCACCGCTAGTCGGGGTGGGGCGGCTGCTGGTCGGGGGGCGTTCCGCCGCCTTCACCGCCTCCCTTGCCGCCCTTGTCGGTGCCGTGCGCGTGGCCCTTCGCCCTCGTCTTCTTCGGGTCGGCGGCCTCGGGCGCGGGCTCGTTCGTCACCGAGGTCCGCTCCGATCGCCGGATCTCGGGCTGCTGCGGGTTCGGCATCTTCATCCCTCCTCTGCGGCTGGACGGCGCCTAGACGCTCGACGGCGTCTACACACTCGACGACGTCTACGCGCTGGACGGTTCGGGACGCAGGGGGTCATGTCCCACCGTCATGAGCGCGTGCCGCCACTGCTCGTCCCGTTCCGCGTCGGGCGGACGGTTCTCCAGCCGGTCCTCCACGTAGTCCACGACCTGGCGCATCACGTCGGCGTCGCCCTCGGTCAGGTCGACCTTCCGCTTGCGCAGGACGTCCACCACCCGGGCGCCCAGTTCGGACACCCCCGGGCTCGGGCCGGGCGGGAACGCCTCCTCGCCGGAGGCGTCCGTCATCAGCCAGATGCGCAGCTCGTCGGAGGTCATGTTGACGAGCCGGTGGAAGTCCTCCCAGGCCAGCTCGGCCTCGGCCGGTATGCGATCTTTCATTGGATAAACTCCCTGTCGCCCATTCCGAACCCGCCCTACCCGACGCCGCCCACCCCATTCACCCGTCCCGCGGCCGCGGGGCCATTCGATCGCGGGGCCGTTAGATGGCGGGCGGCTCGGGAAGACGGCGGGCATGGACCATTCGCAGGCCCCCGTCCTCGACGCCCTCGCCGCGTTCCACCGGGAGGGCCAGGTCCCGTTCACGCCGCCCGGCCACAAGCAGGGCCGCGGCGCGGACCCGCGCGTCCGGGCCGTGCTGGGCGACGCGGTGTTCCGCTCCGACGTCCTCGCGATCTCCGGCCTGGACGACCGCACGTCCAGCCACGGGGTGCTGGAACGCGCGCAGGAACTGATGGCGGACGCCGTCCACGCCGAGCAGACGTTCTTCTCCACCTGCGGCAGCAGCCTGTCGGTGAAGAGCGCGATGCTGTCGGTCGCCGGGCCCGGGGAGAAACTCCTGGTCGGACGGGACGCGCACAAGTCGGTCGTGTCGGGCCTGATCCTGTCCGGCGTCCGCCCGATCTGGGTGGAGCCGCAGTGGGACGCGTCCCGGCGGCTGGCGCACCCGCCGTCCGCCGAGGCGTTCGCGGCCCGGCTGGACGAGCACCCCGATGCCCGCGGCGCCCTCGTCACGAGCCCCACCCCGTACGGGACGTGCGCCGACCTCGCCGCGATCGCGGCGGCCTGCCACAAGCGCGGCCGCCCGCTGATCGTGGACGAGGCGTGGGGCGCGCACCTCCCCTTCCATTCCGACCTGCCGACCTGGGCGATGGACGCGGGCGCCGACGTGTGCGTGACGAGCGTCCACAAGATGGGCGCCGGGCTGGAGCAGGGCTCGGTGTTCCATCAGCAAGGGGATCTGGTGGACCCGTCCGTCCTCAAGGCCCGGGAGGACCTCCTCGGCACCACCAGCCCGTCCGTGCTGCTCTACGCGGGCCTCGACGGCTGGCGCCGCCAGATGGTCGAGCACGGCCGCGACCTCCTGCAGCACGCCCTCGATCTCGCCGCCGACGTCCGCGAGCAGATCTCCGCCGTTCCCGGCTTCACCGTCCAGGGCCCGGACGAGTTCACCGGCCCTGGCCTGGCCCACAGCCTCGACCCGCTGCCCATCGTCATAGACATCGCCGACCTCGGCACCACCGGCTACCGCGCCGCCGACTGGCTCCGCGCGCACCATCACATCAATCTGCATCTCGCCGACCACCGCCGGATCAGCGCCCAGCTCACCGTCGCCGACAGCGAGGAGACGGTGACGCCCCTGCTCGCAGCCCTCCGCGACCTGCGCGAACACATCGAGCCTGCGCCGGAGGTCCACGTCCCGCCGCCGGACGAACTGCGCCTGGAACTCGCCGTCCTCCCCCGCGACGCCTTCTTCGGCCCCGCCGAGCAGGTGTCCGCGGACGAGGCCGCCGGACGGATCTGCGCGGAGATGCTCACCCCGTACCCGCCGGGCATCCCCGTCGTCCTGCCCGGCGAGCGCATCACCGCCCCGGTCATGGACTACCTGCGCAGCGGCGTCGACGCGGGAATGGTCGTCCCGGACGCGGCGGACTCGTCCGTCAAGACCGTCCGCGTGTTCGTCGAGGACTGACCGGGCGACCGCCCCGCACATCCCCTATGCCAAACTCCTTTTCGGCGGACGACGAGTTGAGGAGCGTCATGGAGTTGGTCCACTCGGGCAAGGTCAGGGACGTCTACGCGGACGGGGACGACCTGATCCTCGTCGCGTCCGACCGGGTGAGCGTGTACGACGTCGTCCTGCCGACGCTGATCCCCGACAAGGGGAAGATCCTGACCCAGCTCTCCCTGTGGTGGTTCGAGCAGCTCGCCGACATCGTCCCGAACCACATCATCTCGGCGACGAACGTCCCGGACGAGTGGGAGGGACGCGCCGTCCGCTGCCGCCGCCTCACCATGCTCCCCGTCGAGTGGATCGCCCGCGGCTACCTGGCCGGCCTGGGCCTCAAGGAGTACGAGAAGGGCGGCGCCGTCTCCGGCGTCCCCCTCCCATCCGGCCTGGTCGAAGGCTCGAAGCTCCCCGAGCCGATCTTCACCCCCACCACCAAGGCCACGGTCGGGCACGACGAGTTCATCACCTACGACGACGTCGTCACCGAGATCGGCGACGACACCGCCGCCCGCCTGAAGGACGTCACACTGGAGATCTACAGGCGCGGCGCGTCCGTGGCCGCCGACCGCGGCATCATCATCGCCGACACGAAACTGGAGTTCGGACGGGCCCCCGACGGCACCCTCACCCTGGGCGACGAGGTCCTGACGTCCGACTCGTCCCGCTTCTGGCCCGCGGACCAATGGCAGCCCGGCGGCCCGCAGCACTCGCTCGACAAGCAGTACGTCCGCGACTGGAGCAGCACCCTCGACTGGGACCGCACCCCACCCGGCCCCGCCATCCCCCAGGACGTCGTAGAAGCCACCCGCGCCCGCTACATAGAAGTCTACGAACGCCTAACGGGCCACTCCTGGCACTCCTAACCCCAGCTCACCCAGCCGTACTAGCCGTCCGGCTGTGGCCAGCCCCAGCATCCGGCACCGGCGGTCTAGTTGCGGAATCAGGCTGAGACACACCCCTCCGCACCGTCATCAGAGCAGCTAGACGGCCAGATTCACCACCAGTGAGCGAGAGCGGGCCGACCACCGAGACGCCCCGGGCACACCGACGGCCCGTCGAGCGGCAATTCCCGAACCGGCAATTAATGGCGGTTCTCTCGTTAGCCTTCGCCGATGTGAGCCAAAGCCCCGAAGAAGTCCGCGCGATGTCCCCCTACGAGGAGCGGCGGTGGGCGGATCTGCAGCGACATTGGGCGAAGAAGGTCGAGCGCCGCCAACTAATCCCGCCGAAGGCCCGAGCCGCGTTCGGTGAGGCCGGTGACCAAGTCAGGGGCGCCGCCCGGAAGGCCGGCAAGGTCGTCTCGGACGCAACGCCCCCGGTCATCAAGGACGGCATTGAGCGGGCAACCGACGCGGCACTGATCCCCGCCGTCAAAGGAGGGGTTCATCTCCTCGAACTCGTGACCGACTGGACGACCGAGCTCATGGCGCCCGAGAAAGTGCTGGAGCACCACCGAGCGGCAGGCCGCGACGTCGCGAAGCTGGAGGATCTCAAGGAATTCGACCTCGAACTCCTCGACGACTTCACCCGGAAAATGGCCCTGAAATGGCGCACGAGCGGAGCGCTTCAAGGTGGAGCGATGGGTGTGCTCGCGATGGTCCCGTTCGCGGGCGGCGTCGCAGCCGTCACCCTGGACGCGCTCGTGACGCACGTGCTGAGCACGGCCGTCGCGACGCGGGTCTGCTACGCCTACGGCTTCGACGTGACCGACGACGAGATGAGGCACCTTGTCGATCGAATGGTCCTGCGCGCCTACCGCAACCAAGCACCGAAGGCCAAGACCGTTCTGAAGGCCGGCGCGGCGTTCAACGCCGCCAAGAACCGGGTGCGGTGGAGCCAGAAGCTGCGAGACGACCACAAGCTGATGGCGGCGGTCGAGAGGCTCATGCAACAGTTCGCGAACGGCCGCGCGGTTCCAGTCGGCAAGGTCACGAAAGCCATGCCGGTGGTCGCGGTGTTCACCGGAGCTGGCACCAACGCGTACGTCCTTGGCGACGTCGTGCATCAGGCCCGCCTCTACGCCCAGACCCTCCACCTGGCCGAGAAGTACGGACTGCCGCTCCCCGAAAACCTCCGGCACCCCGACGACGGCGAGTGACCCGGCCGGACGGTAGATCTTTCGTTTTCGCTGCTCAGAGGCCGTCTTGTCGTTTTGTCTGGGTTTTCTCGGCTATGCCATCTAAGACGGAGGCAATGACGAAGCGAAGTGATGACCATGCCGGAGACAGGCACCGACGAACGCGCTGACGGCAGGACCGGCCAGCGCGGTCCCGTGGAGGGGCTCAAGGACGCCGGCCGGGAGTTCGTCCAGACGCTGATGGTGCGGACGCTGGAGAAGGCCAGCGGCAGGATCGAGGGGATGACCCGGCGGCTGAACGACGCCGCGGACGGCGATGGAGCCGGAAAGAAGGCAGCGGCGGCCGGCGCGGAGAAGCTCGCCAAGGGCGCGGGCCCACTGAAGGCGGGCCTCGGCGCGGGCGTGGCGGGCGCGAAGGAGAAGGCGAAGGAAGCCGTTGGCGGCGGCGGCTCCGGAAAGGACGGAGGCGCCGGAAAGGCGAAGGCCACCAACATCGTCGAGGAGTTCGACGTGGGCCTGCCGCGGCGCGTCGCCTACGACCAGTGGACGCGGTTCACCGACTTCCCGAGCTTCACCAAGAAGGTGGAGAGCGTCGAGCAGGAGTCCGACGAGAAGGTCAATTGGCGGGCGCAGATCCTCTGGTCCCACCGCAGCTGGGAATCCACGATCACCGAACAGGTCCCCGACGAGCGGATCGTGTGGACGTCCAAGGGCCCCCACGGATATGTCGACGGCGCCGTGACCTTCCACGAGCTGGCGCCCACCATGACGCGGGTCCTGCTGGTGGCCGAATACCACCCGGACGGATTCTTCGAGAAGACCGCGAACCTGTGGCGCGCCCAGGGCCGCCGCCTCCGCCTGGAATTCAAGAACGTCCAGCGCCACATGATGACGCAGACGCTCCTGAACCAGGAGGAGGTCGAGGGCTGGCGCGGTGAGATCCGCGACGGCGAAGTGGTCAGGACCCACGAGGATGCCGTCAAGGAGGAACAGGAGTCCGAAGGCCGGGACCGCGAGCACGGCCGGGCATAGACCCGCGTCCGCGGGTACGGCAATTCAAACGGACCGAATATCGGGGGAAACGATGGGCGACGACGCGTCCGGCAATCCGGAACCAGAACGCGAGCGGAACGCATCCGGCGACAGGCCGGAAGGTCTCACCGGCAGGCCCGTGACTCCCGACAGTCGGCCGCAACCGAGCGAGGGACCGGACGTCTATCTCGACGTACCGCAGCTCAAGGTGGACGAGATCTCCCTCGAAGTCGAGAACCTGGACGCGCACGTCTCACTCGTCGCCCAAGTCCTCGACCTGCTCAGGCTGAACGTCGGCGCGGACGTGTTCCTCGGCAAGGTCAAGCTGGACATCAAAGGCGTCGAGGCGCAGGCGCACCTAGAGGTCCGGCTCGACAACGTGGCCGTCATCGTCGACCGCGTCCTGACCACGCTCGACCGCAACCCCGAGATCCTCCAGCACATCGGCCGCGGTGTGGAGACCGCGGTCCGCGACATCGGCACCGGCACGGGCACCGCGGTGGGCGAGGTCGGCAGGGGCGCGAAGGGCGCCGTCCAGGACGTGGGCCGGGGCGCAGGCGGCGCAGTGGAAAGCGTCGGCGAGGGAACAGGCGGAGCCGTCCGGGACGTAGGCCGAGGCGCGGGCGGAGCCGTCCAGGACGTCGGCCGGGGCGCGGGCGGAGCCGTCCAAGACGTGGGCCAAGGCGCAGGTGGAGCCGTCCAGGACGTCGGCCAAGGCGCAGGCGGAGCCGTCCAAGACGTGGGCCAAGGCGCAGGTGGAGCCGTCCAAGACGTCGGCAAGGGCGCAGGCAAAGCAGCCCAAGACGTAGGCGCAGGCACCGGACGCGCAGCCGAGAGCACCGGACACGCAGCCGAAAACGCGGGCAGAGGCGCGGGCGGAGCAGCCGAGAGCGCCGGGCGCGCAGCCGAAAACGCGGGCGAAAGCGCAAGCGAGGCGGTCAACGGCACCGGCGACGAGGACGACACACACGAAGCCAAGTCCGACAGCGAGGAGAGCACGGACCTCCAGACCGCCCTGCACGGGACCGAGGAGTCCGTACGTGATCTCGGCCGGGCACTACTCCGGATGATCTCCCAGCAGCCCGCTCATCCGAAAAGGAGCCGACCGACCATGACTCATGACGGGCTCCCAGACGCAGAACGCCGCCGCACAGCCGACATCCTCTTCACAGCCAAGGTGAAAGCCGACGAACTCCGCTTCGATGTGGCCCCCGAAGTCTCGGTCGTGTTCACGGGGAACGCCAGCGGCGACTCCACGTCCGGCAGCGACCGCACCAACCTGCCAGACAAGGTCGAAGAGAACACCACCTACCGCGACATCGAAATCCACTACGCCATCGCGGCAAAACTGGACGCCCCTGACTCACCCTGAGTCGCGGACACACCGCACCGGACGGCCTACCAGGTGGCGGGGAACATGCGGTGCCTGAGAAGCGCGTCCACCTGCTCGGTGGCGTGCTTGGCGTCGCCGCAGGGCGAGAGGTAGCCGTGCCTGCCTCGTCCGGCCTCGTAGTAGCTCCAGGTACCGCCAGGCGTGGCGCGCACGCTCACCGCCACCTTGACGTGGTTGTCCGGGCTGAACGCGAAGACCCACAGCAGCGGCGGACGGATGGGGACCTCCTCAGCCTGGTAGACCTTGACGCACCTGTAGCCCTTGGACGCGACCGCCACGTCGAGCAGATCGAGGTAGTGAATCGCCGTGGCCCGCCCCAGACGCGTCCGCCACCGCAGCACGAACAGCTCCGCCCGGACGTTCAGCGGCCGCAACGAACCCATACGACCTTCCCCTCCCCGTCGAGCGACCGGACACCCCAGTCGCGGACGAGTTGCACCACCAGCAGCAGCCCCCGCCCGCTCGTGGACGCGTGGTCCTCGTCCCGGACGACCGGCGTCCCCACGCCCTCGTCCCCGACCTCGATCACGACCAGATCGTCCCGCTTGTCCGGGAAAACCCGCACCACGATCTGCCCGAATCCGACGTGCTTGTACGCATTCGTAACCAGTTCCGTAACCACGACCCGTCCAACGTAGTCGTCGTCGCACCCCAGTTCACGGAACCGCTCACTGAGATAGCGCCGCGCCTTGGCGGGCGCCTGGTCCGTCGGCTCCAGAACAAGCGCCGGCCTCTCCGGCGCAAAAGCCCCTGCTGTCATCGCTCCGCCCTCTGAACGTGTTGGGTCCTCATTTCTCTCAGTAAGCCACCCATCGACAGAGAGTTATTGTTAACCTTCGGAAAGACACAACATCTCGTCAGCGATCTTGTCGTTTCGGTAACGAGCGGTTTCGGCCGGTTGAGGAGTGACGATCATGGCATCCCCCCGACGACGTGCAGTGACGTCACCCGCGCTGGCGGCTTTTGGACGCCAGTTCAGGCGGTACCGAGAACGTGCTGGGTTGAGTCAGGCCCGCGTCGGGCAGCGCACCGGCAAGACCGCATCCTTCGTCTCGCAGGTCGAGAGCGGGAAGAAACGGTGCAAACGCCAGTTCGTCGAGATCATGGACCCGGAACTCAAGGCGGGCGGCGTCCTGCTCAACCTCTACGACGACCTCGCCAGGGACGACGGGCGCCTGGGCGTCCCTACCTGGTTCGACTGGCCCGAGGTAGAGGCCGAGGCCAACGTACTGACTTGGTGGGAGCACACCATCATCCCCGGCCTCCTCCAGAAAGAGCGCTACGCTCGCGCCTTCCTAGGGACCGATGAGAAGGTAGCGGCGCGCATGGCCCGTCAGGAGATCCTTACGCGCGATGTCCCCGCTCCCACCACTCTGCTTGCATTCGTGAGCGAGAATGCGCTCAGCACCCTCACCGGTTCGCCAGAGATCATGAGGGAGCAGCTAGAGCACTTGATAGTAATGAGCGAGCTACCGAACGTCACGATCCAAGTCGTCATGCACGATGATGGTGTTCCTGCCGCGACCGGTGGGGCGTTCATTCTCGCGACAATGAACGACCGGAGCGAGGTGGCGTATCTTGAGACGACAGTACGCGGCATCACGACCGAAGACGAGAACGATCTCACTGGGCTAGCTCAAGCTCTGAGGACATTGGGAAGCAAGGCTCTCCCGGCGAACATGACACGGGAGATGATAAGAAAGGTGATAGAAACCAAATGGACTTGAGCAACCTCACTTGGCGCAAAGCCATGAAGAGCGGCGAAAATGGTGGCGCTTGCGTAGAGGTCGCCAGCGATCCTGAGACCGTGGCTATCCGCGACAGCAAGGATCCTGAAGGCCCCAAACTCACCATGAGCCACACCGATTTCCGCCGCCTCACTCAGATCCTCAACAACATCTAGTAGCAAGCCGGTCTCCAGGAATGAGGTCGAGAAATGGACCTAAATCACTCCGCGTGGCGCAAGGCAAGCAAGTCCACAGAGAACGGCGGAGACTGCGTAGAAGTTGCCGCCGTTACTGAGAGTGTGGCCGTTCGGGATAGCAAAGATCCCGATGGGCCTAAGCTCATCCTGAGCCGCAGCGACTTTCGGCGTTTCGCGGAGACCCTCAAGGGTGAGTGTCTTCCATCCTGAAGCTGCAGGTGGGTGCGCGTGTTAGCTGGGAAACATTCCGGTGGCGTTGACGAAGGAACCGGTCACGGCGTCGGCCTTGTCGGAGGCGAGGAACGTGGCCAACTCCGCGATGTCGGCCAGGCGCGGTGAGCGGCGAAGCATCCGCATCTCATCCAACTGAGTGAGAAGTCCCTGAAAGGCCGCCTCATCCGCAAGGTTCAGGTTGTGGTCGGCCGTCCAGAGCTTTTCCGGCGACAAGGTGTCGGGAACTCCGGCCACCCACATGCCGAGGACGCGGACGCCGTGCGGCCCGACCTCGGCCGCGAGATTGCGGATGAAGGTGTCGATCGCCGCGTCGGCCGGTCCCGTGTTGCCCATCATCGGGCTGCCGTGAGCTGAGCCGCTGTTCAACGCCAGTATCACGCCGGATCCCTTTTCGATCATGTGCCGGGCCGCCGCCCGCGCGGTGATGAAGCTCGTCGTCACCCCGGTGGTGATGGCACGGGTGAAGTCGGCGGTGGTCATCTCGGCCAGCGGGATCCCCTGCACGTCCCCGCGCGTGATGAGGTTCAGGGACACATCGATGCTGCCTGCCGCGGCGACAACGCTCCTGGCGTGCTCGTCCACGGCCCGCTCGTCCAGGGCGTCGACCACGGCCACCTCAGCGACGCCACCGGCATCGGTGATCTCTCCGGCCACCGCATCGAGCTTGTCGCGGGTCCGCCCGGTCAGGAAGACTTTCGCCCCGTTGCGGGCGAAGGTCTTGGCGATACCGCCACCGAGCGAGCCGCCCCCGCCGTAGATGATGGCGTTCTTGTTCTCGAGCATGCTCATAACTCCCGTCGTCGCGCAGTCCGGTGATCACCATCACTCAGGTCATTCCGACCTTATCCAGGGTGACGTACGCCTGGATTTGACTCTTTCTTTGAGCCGCCCCCGGTGGTTGGTACCGCGTGCGTGCGGACGTGGGGGTGGGCGGGGTGGTTGTGGCGTGTTTAGGACACGAACCGCGCTGACATGAGCGGCATCTCATGGGTGTACGTGATCACCTCACTTACGGGGGAAAAGCTCATGCAAATCCGCACCAGAGGGCGCGCCGGCAAGGTCGGCGCGATGGCGACTGCCGCGGTCTTCGCCGTGACCGCGCCGGTAATGGCCGGGGGGCTCGTCTCACCGGCGCAAGCGACTACGGGGACGACGCCGTCCAAGGCGCCTGCGCAGGCGTCGCAACTGCGAGGGGAATGGAAGTCGCTGACCGACCGCCAGCCAGTGGACGGCGACGACGGCGGCGTCAGCGGCTATGCGCACCGGTACTGGTCCGGCGATGCCGGCGACACCTGGGCGGAAGTCAGGTTCAGGGCCCGTGGCGAGAAATGGGGCGTCGCCAACAGCACGGGCACAACGGCCTACTTCTTCGCGTGGGTCAACAACAAGATCTACTTCCAGTGGAAGCTCAAGCCCAACGAGCGTAAGAACTGGACCGGCGGCTTCCGCGAGGGGCTCCCGGTCAAGATCCAGGTCTGCGTGAACAGCCGAGGCTGCGCCACGCAGGACAATCTCCGCACCTGACCAGCGCCTTTGGTTCAGGGAGGACGTCCCGGACGTCCTCCCTGAACGGCGTGGACGTCACCGGGTCACGTGGTCTTGAACGAGGAGATCTTGTTGTTCAAGCCGGTGAGCTCGATGTCGTGGTCGCGGTATTTCTTGAAGTGCTTGCCGTCGTATCCCTTGCCGTTCCATGCCTTCATGTCGCAGCGGTTGCGGGTGACGAATGAACTTGCCCTGTCATTCCAGCCGAGGTCGCCGAGATCCGGCTGGACGCCGTCCACGTCCCCCTTCTTTTTCGTGCATTTGCCCTCGGACCCCAGCCTGATCGACGGTTTGGCGTAGCCGCTCGGGTCGTAGAGGATGACATGCACTTTCCATGCCGACGTGGCCTGCCTGGCATTGGCGTAGGCGTCGGCTTCCTGCTCGGTCTGGAAGCACCTCATGGACGTGGTGTCCATCTCGGCCACGCACTGCTGGTGCGTGGCCGTCTCCATGAGGGTGGAGCCCGTGACGGACGGGGCGGCGGCGGCCGACGCGCCCAAGGCGAGAACGGTCGAGGTAAGGGCGGCGACACCGGCGCCGACGATGCCCAGTCTGGCGGTCGTGGAAATGGCACTCATGAATGAGCCCTCCGGAAATGCTGGCATGCGAAACAGAATCGACGTCCTTGAAAGGGACGTGCCGGGTTCAGCGGCAAACGGCGCCAGCCCGCTGAGATGGGGAGCGTGAATCACCACGGTCACCGCACATGCGCCCATTAACAAGATCATTGGCCGCATTCGGACAGACCATGTCACCGACTCTGGAATCGTCACATTCGCGGTCAGCTCAACCACTGGGTACGTCGCGCCTGGCTCTCGCGGGCGCCGGAGCGGCTGGTGGCGCGAGCGGCCGCCGGGGACGCCGGGGACGTCGCGGAGTCGGGCCGAAGGCCGTCGCGTTCACTGCGAGGCGCTCGCCTGAGTTCACCGGGTCGAGGTGTCGATAGACTCCGGATTGCGGACGGTTCACTCGGTTTCGAGTGTCGTAAGAGGGAACCCGGTGCGAATCCGGGACTGCCCCGCAGCGGTGAGTGGGAACGACCGCCGTCATCACGCACTGGGCCTGACGGCCTGGGAAGCGACGGTTAGTAGGACGCTTCTTCCGGGAAGCGATGCCCGCGAGTCCGAAGACCTGCCTCCGCCCGCGCGCCGCCCGGCGCGCGGTGGTCTGCGGCCTCGCGGGAAGGTCAGCGGCGTACGGTCCATCGTGCGCACCTCCCCGCGCGTCCGCCAATGGCACAGCGAGGGAAAGCGCCATGAACACGACGATCCTGGGATATCCCCGAATCGGGCCGCGCCGGGAGCTGAAGTTCGCCACCGAGGACTTCTGGGCCGGACGCGCCGACGCCGACGCGCTCGCCAAGACGGGTGCCGAGCTGCGCGCAAACGTCTGGACGAGCCTGCGCGACGCCGGTCTAAACGCGATCCCGTCCAACACGTTCTCGTTCTACGACCAGGTGCTCGACACGAGCGTGCTCGTCGACGCCGTCCCCGACCGGTATCGCCATCTGCGCGGGCTCGACCGGTACTTCGCGATGGCGCGCGGGGTGCAGGACGTCCCGCCGCTGGAGATGACGAAGTGGTTCGACACGAACTACCACTACATCGTCCCGGAGCTGGGCCCGGGCACGCGGTTCCGGCTGGCGGACGGCTCGGCGGCCAAACCGCTGGTCGAGTACCGGGAGGCCAAGGCGCTCGGGATCGAGACGCGGCCGGTGCTCGTCGGGCCGCTCACCTACCTGCTGCTGGCCAAGCCGGCGGAGGACGCGCCGGGCGAATTCCGGCCGCTCGATCTGCTCGACGGGCTCATCGACGTGTATGCGGAGGTGTTGGAACGGCTGGCGGGATCGGGCGCCGAATGGGTTCAGCTGGACGAGCCCGCCCTCGTCGCCGACCGCAGCGAGGAGGAGATCGCGGCGCTCGCTCGTGCGTATGCGCGGCTGGGGCGGTTGACGAGCAGGCCGCGGCTGATGGTCGCCACGTACTTCGGCACGATCGGCGCGGACGCGTTGCGCGTCCTGGCGGGCAGCCGTGTCGAGGCGGTCGGCCTGGACTTCGCGGCCGGGCCGGACAACCTCGACGTCCTCGCGTCGGTCGGCGGGCTGCCGCGCAAGACGCTCGTCGCCGGTGTGGTGGACGGACGGAACGTATGGCGCGCCGACCAGCGCCGCGCCAAGGCCACCTGCGCGTCGCTGCTCGGGCTCGTCGATCAGATCGTGGTGAGCACGTCGTGCTCGCTGCTGCACGTCCCCATCGACCTGGACGCCGAGACCTCGCTCGACCCGGGCGTCCGAGGACGGCTCGCGTTCGCGCGGCAGAAGGTCGCGGAGGTCGTCGCGGTCGGGCGGGCGCTGCGCGAAGACGGCCCGTTGCAGGGGCTGGAGGACGGCCCGTCCCCGGCCGAGACGCCGGCGCCGCCCGCGAGCGTTGACCAGGGCGTCCGCGCCCGGCTGGACTCGCTCGGCGACGGGACGGGCCGCGGCGACCGCGCCGTCCGGTTCGCCGCGCAGCGGGACGAGCTGGGCCTGCCCGCGCTGGCGACGACGACGATCGGCTCGTTCCCGCAGACCCCCGAGATCCGCCGCGCCCGCGCCGACCTCCGCGCCGGACGCCTCACCGCCGACGCCTACGAGCAGACGATGAAGGACGAGATCGCCCGCGTCATCGCGCTGCAGGAGGACCTCGGCCTGGACGTCCTCGTCCACGGCGAGCCCGAACGCAACGACATGGTGCAGTACTTCGCCGAGCAGCTCGACGGGTACGCCGCCACGGAGCACGGGTGGGTGCAGTCGTACGGGTCGCGGTACGTCCGGCCGCCGATCCTGCACAGCGACGTCGCGCGGCCGCGTCCGATGACGGTGGAGTGGGCGACGTACGCGCAGTCGCTGACGAGCAAGCCGGTCAAGGGCATGCTGACCGGCCCGGTGACGATGCTGGCCTGGTCGTTCGTGCGGGACGACCAGCCGCTCGCCGACACCGCCCGGCAGATCGCCCTCGCGCTGCGGGACGAGATCGCCGACCTGGAGGCGGCCGGGATCCGCGTCATCCAGGTGGACGAGCCCGCGCTGCGCGAACTGCTGCCGCTGCGGGGCGCCGACCGTCCGGCCTACATGGAGTGGGCCGTCGGCGCGTTCCGCCTCGCGACCTCGGGCGTCGCGGACACGACGCAGATCCACACGCACATGTGCTACTCCGAGTTCGGCGAGATCATCGGCGCGATCGGGGCGCTGGACGCCGACGTGACCAGCGTCGAGGCGGCCCGCTCGCACATGGAACTCGTCGCCGACCTGCGCGCCGCCGGGTACGAGAACGGCATCGGGCCGGGGGTGTACGACATCCACTCGCCGCGCGTCCCCGGCGCCGACGAGATCGAGGAGAACCTGCGGCGCGCGCTACGGGCCGTCGACCCCGGACGGCTCTGGGTCAACCCCGACTGCGGCCTGAAGACCCGCGCCTACCCCGAGACGGAAGCGTCCCTGCGAAACCTGGTCACGGCCGCCCGCCGCGTCCGCGCCGACGTCACGCCCACGACCAACTGACCCCCGTCCGACCAGCGCAAAGGCCGACCCCGACGGGACGTCCCGCCGGGGTCGGCCTGTGCTGATCTGGAAGCGGGGCTCCAAGGCCGCCCAGCGTGCCGGAGGTCGCGTGCGTCGTCGCCGAGCCCGAACAGCAGCGTGACGGCAAGCCGACACGACCGCCAGACCACGTCCGACCCAGCACGACAGGCCGGCCCCTGCGAGACTCCCGGGGTCGGCCTGGTGCTGGTCTGCGGGCGGGTCTCAAAGGCCGCCTGGCGTGCCGGGGGTCGCGTGACTCGTCGCCGAGGGTCAGGGGTCGCCTAGTGGGCGGGGGGCGGTCGACTCGTCGCCGAGGCTTAGGAGGAGGGTGCGCAAGGTCGCGGCCAGGTCGTCCTGCTGGTGCTGGTCGAGTGCGGCGAGGATGCGCTGTTCGTTGTCGAGGTGGGCGGCGACGGCTCGGTCGATGAGGTCGCGGCCGGTGGGGGTGAGGGCGACGAGGACGGTGCGCCGGTTGGCCGGGTCGACGTCGCGCGTGATGTAGCCCTTGGCGACGAGCCGGTCGAGCCGGTTGGTGACGGCGCCCGAGGTCACCATCGAGGAGCGGGCCAGCATGCCGGCGGTCATCCCGTCTTGCGAGCCGCCGCGGCGGAGGGTGGCCAGGACGTCGAACTCGCCCCTTTCCAGCCCGAACTCGCTGAAGAGCGCCTTGAGCTCGCGTTCGACGAGCCGGGTCACCCGGGACAGGCGGCCGAGAACCCGCATGGGGGACGCGTCCAGGTCCGGGCGGGCGCGGGCCCACTGCTCCACGATGAGGTCCACGGCGTCACGTTCCTGCTCCACGACCTCCACCTCTCAACGTTGAAGTGTTTGACGCCAAGGTATCACCGGCGTACGGTCTTCAGTGTTGAACATTTCAGCGTTGAAAGGTCCTCCCGTGCGACGTTCAAGAATCTCCGCTCTGCTCGCGCTCCCGCTCGTCCTGGCCGGGACGTTGAGCGCGCCTGCCCAGGCCGCCGCCGACCAGACCGCCGCCGTCGACCCGTTCCCGTCCACGATCCGGCTGCCGGACGGGTTCCAGCCCGAGGGGATCGCGACCGGGCCCGGCCCGTTCGCCTACGTCGGCTCCATGGCCGACGGCTCCGTCTACCGCGCCGACCTGCGCACCGGACGCGGCGCGATCCTCAGCCGCGGGCCCGGCCCCGGCACGCAGGCGCTCGGGATGAAGACCGACGCGCACGGACGGCTGTTCGTAGCGGGCGGCGCGGGCGGTGACGCGCGGGTCATCGACACCCGCACCGGCAAGCTGCTGGCCTCTTACCGGCTGGCCACCGGCGCGACCTTCGTCAACGACGTGATCCTCACGCAGGGCGCCGCCTGGATCACCGACTCCACCAACCCGGTGCTCTACAAGCTGCCGCTGGACGGGGGACGGCTGCCGGACGACGCCGTCCGGATCCCGCTGACCGGCGACCTCGTCTACCAGACCGGGCCCGGCAGCGCCGCCTTCAACGCCAACGGCATCACGCCCACCCCGGACGGCCGGGGCCTGCTCGTCGTGCAGGGGAACACCGGCGGACTGTTCCACGTCGACCCGGCGTCCGGCACGACCCGCCGCGTGGACCTGCACGGCGAGTCGCTCTCGGAAGGCGACGGCATGCTGCTGCACGGCCGGACGTTGTACGCCGTCCAGAACCGGTTCAACACCGTGGCCGTCCTG
Source organism: Actinomadura sp. 1N219 (assembly GCF_044326405.1). Taxonomy (NCBI): domain Bacteria; kingdom Bacillati; phylum Actinomycetota; class Actinomycetes; order Streptosporangiales; family Thermomonosporaceae; genus Actinomadura; species Actinomadura sp. 1N219. Next base: position 48,488 of record NZ_JBIRAY010000004.1, read on the forward strand.
CGGCTGAACGCGGCGGGCACCGAAGGGCGCGTCGTGCGGCGGGTGACGGACAGCCGGTTCGACCTGCCGACGACCATCGCCGCGTTCGGCTCCCGGCTGTACCTGCCGAACATCCAGTTCTTCAGCACGGAACCGACCCCGCACGTCTCGTACGACGCCGTCGCCATTCCGCGTCCCTGAGCGGCCGTCGGAACGGTGCCGCATGGCCTGACCGCCGCTCTCCGGTGCGGTCAGGCTACGCGGCCCCCTCCTACTCCCGGTCGTCCAGGGCCTCGTAGAGCCGGACGACCTGCTCGCACACCTCCGTGATGTCGGAGACGGGGAGCTTTCCGGTCTCGCCGGAGCGTGCGCACCAGCGGAACGTCGCGGTCTCGCACCACACGGTCAGATCGCCGGGACCGGTGAGCATGCTGACGCCGAGCTCGTCCTTGCGCCTGAGACGGCCGACGCCGCGCTGGACGAGGAGCGTCTCCAGGTTCCGCATCGCCTGCGGCCCGTCGACCTGCCGGGCGTGGCGGCGGCCGGGCACGGTGCGGGTGATGGGCAGCGCGAACCAGGTGGCCTTGCCCCGGACGGCCGGGGAGCCCAGCCGGGACCGGGACGGGTGATGCCCCCACCGGCCGTCCGCCAGAATCCGGATGATCTCCAGGCCGCGGCCGTGCTCGTGCACGTCACCGGCCGTCTCGCGGCGGCGGCGCCATTGCCGGAGCGTGTCGAACGCCTTGACGACCAGCTCGTCGCGGCCCCGCTCGCCGCTCCGCTGGTACACCCACAGCTCGGCCCCCGGGAGCCCGTCGCCGGAGGCGGACGTGGCGTGCTGCAGCACGTTGGTCGCCAGCTCGCTGACCATGATGGCGAGGTCGTGGACGTCCCGGACGGACAGCCCGAGCGCGGGCAGCAGCCCCTTGACCTGGGACCGCGCCACCGCGGCGATGGACTCGTCGCCCGGCAGGGGAAGGACGGCGCAGCCGCCGTCCTCCAGCCTCCAGGGAATCCCGCACACTGCCGCGGTCTTCGTCATGACGCCCACTCTCCGAGTTTCGCGGAGCCATCGGTGTGATTCAGACATTCGCGACATGAACCTCAGTGGTTCGCGACTCGCTATGTGTGAATCACAGATCCAAGCTTCGCACATTCCCGCGGCCGAAACCCGGTTCACGACAAAGGTTCCGCAACTGCAAATGAGACGTTCACCGATACGCCCGAAGGCGCCCAGAACAGTCCTGCCCGGAGTGATCGAAGCATGTACCGGCGGACACGGGACGGTTCGTCCCCCGCGCTGTAGCGTGGACGGCGCCTGAGAGAGGGCCGCACACGTGAAGATCCCCCAGGGGTGCAGCCCTGGGGGATCCAGTGTGCGGCCCGGCGTCCAGCGCACCCGGGTCGCGCTTTCCGCCGGTCAGCGGTCGTATCGGCCGGCCCGCACGTCGTCGAGGAACGAGGCGAACACCGTCCGGGGGACGACGTGCGCCCCGGCCTCCGGCGTCTTGCTGTCACGCAGCCCCGTGGCCGTCTCGAGGTCGGCGACCTCGACGCAGCCCCCGTTGCTGCTCGCGCTCGCGGTGGCCTTGAACCACCGTGCCTGAGAGAGGTTCATGTCGCTTCTTCTCCAGGTAAGTCTTACTCCAGTGTCGCGATCAGTTTCTCCAGGTGCTCCGCGGTGTCGGCGGTGCTCAAGGCCGCCGCGCGGATCTGCTCGAAGATCTGGTCATAGGCCTCCACTTTGCCGGGGGTGTCGATCTCCTGGATGTCGGCGTCGTTCTCGAGGAAGACCACGGGCGGCTCGTCGCCCGGGAACCGGAAGATGTTGACCAGCGTCGACATGCCGGGGTGCAGGCCGTCCGACAGGCGGAGCAGCCGCAGCTCGACGTTCGGGCGCGCGGACGCGGTCAGCAGGTGGCGGAGCTGGGCGCGGCGATCGCCCGCATCGCCCCACTCGTACATCAGCGACGCCTCGGTGATCAGGGCGATGAGCTGCGGGGCCGTGCCGTCGGCACGGTCCAGGACCTGCTGCCTCCGGAGCCGCGCCCGCAGCGCCCGCTCGCGCCACTCCGGGGACTTCGTCCCGGACGCCAGCAGGGCCTGCATGTAGGGCAGCGTCTGCAGCAGGCCCGGCAGCACCAGCGGCATGATGACCCGGATGCTGGACGCGTCGCCCTCGTAGCCCGGGAACTCGTTCTCGAACACGTCGGAGTACTCGCGCCACCAGGCCCGCTGCCGCGCCTGCGCCGCGAGCTCCTCCAGCTCGTTGAGGTCGCTGCCGTCGTAGATGCGCGCCAGGTCGCGGATGTCGCTCAGCTCGGGCCGCACCCAGGTGTTGGCCTCGAACCGGCCGACCTTGCCCCGGCCCCAGTTCAGCCGGTCGCACACCTGGTTGGCCGTGTATCCCGCCTCGACGCGCAGGTCCCTCAGACGGCGTGCCAGCCCCCGCTTGGCGATGGTGGCCCCGTAAGCCTCGCTCAACGGAACCACCTCCCTTGACAGACGACCGCCATCAGCATACGCCTTCCGAATTTGTGAATCACAGATACGGCACCGGATTCAAAGCGCCGGTCCAGGACCCGGCGCCAGTTCGGGACGCCGTTCAGGACGCGACGCCGGTTCAGGACGCCGCGTCGTCGAACTCGCCCTTCTTCACCCCGTCGAGGAAGCAGGCCCACTCGTTCTCGTCGAACACCGAGATCAGGTCGCCGGACGTGCGCACCAGCGTCCATTCGCCGGTGAACGCCACCTCGATCGCGCCCTCGTCGTTTCCGGAGCGCTTCCAGTCGAGGGCGTCCGGGTCGACGCCCAGGTCTTCCACGGTCGGCTTTCGCGTCATGGGTTCTTCCTCGCCACAGCACAGTATCCCCAGCGTGAGCCCTCACTGTCGGCCGCCTCGGGGTCCTCGGCGCCCCATTCTCCGAGGTAGCAGATCTCCGCCGGCGCGCCCTCGTACGGCGGGACGATCTCCAGCCCGGCGAAGAAGCGCTCGATCTCCGCGCGGGGCCGCGGGTAGGCGCCGCCGGACGACGACCTGGCGAACACCTTCTTGAGGTCGTCGATCGCGCCCTCCACCTGCCGGTCGCTGGTCACGGCGGACAGGGCGAGGTAGCTTCCCGGCGCCAGCCGGCGCATGTACTCCTGGATGAGGCCCCAGGGGTCGTCCTCGTCCGAGATGAAGTGGGTCAGGGTCACCAGCAGCAGCGCCGCCGGCTCCGTGAGGTCGATCATCGCGCGGGTCTCCTCGTTCCCGAGCAGCGCGTCCGGGTCGCGGAAGTCGGCGGTGATGCAGGCCGTGCCCGGGACGTCCCGCAGCAGCGTCTTCGCGTGCATCTCGACCAGCGGGTCGAAGTCGGCGTACAGGATCCGGGCGTCGGGCGCGACCGCCTGCACGGCGTCGTGCGTGTTGTTGCCCGTCGGCAGTCCGGCGCCGACGTCGATGAACTGCCGGACGCCGTTCTCGGCGAGCCACCGCACGGAACGCTGCAGGAACCCGCGGTTGGCCCAGGCGGTGTCCACCATGTCGGGCATGGCCTGGCGGACCCTCTCCGCGGCCTCGCGGTCGACCTTGTAGTTGGCCGTGCCGCCGAGGATGTAGTCGTAGATGCGGGCCGGGCTGGGGACGGTGATGTCCACCCCGGGGGGAGCCTGCTCGATCTCGTCCACTGAATGCGCCTCCGTTGCCGCGATTTGTGATGCACGAATTATGAAACAGCTTCCCCGCCCCGGCGATCGTTACGGCCCCGAAGGGACGAAACGTACAACCGGCCCGGCCGGACGGGTCCATTCGCACGGCGAGGAGCGCGGGGGCGGCTTCCTAGCATGGCCGCGAAGCGTCATGGCGAGCCGATCGTGGCAGGCAGGACGCGGCGAGCAGCGGACGCGGTGATCGGAGGGGACGCGGTGATCGGAGGGGGCGCGATGAGTGGCGGGACCGAGCTGCGGAACTTCATCGACGGCGAGTTCACCGCGCCGTCCGGCGGCGGGCGGATGGAGATCGTCGACCCGGTGGCCGGGGAGGTCTACGCGACGGCGCCGCGATCGGGCGCGGACGACGTCGACCGGGCCTGCGCGGCGGCGCGGCGGGCGTTCGCCGGGTGGCGCCGGACGACCCCCGCCGAACGGATGGCCCACCTGCTCCGCATGGCGGACGCGATCGAACGCAACGCGGGCGACCTCATCGCGGTCGAGTGCCGCGACACCGGCAAGCCGCTGGCGCTGACGCTGCGCGAGGAGGTCGCGCCGATCGTCGACCAGCTCCGGTTCTTCGCGGGGGCGGCCCGGATGCTCGAAGGCAAGGCGACGGCGGAGTACGTGCGCGGGCACGAGTCGTCCGTCCGGCGGGAGCCGGTGGGGGTCGTCGGGGCGATCGCGCCGTGGAACTACCCGGCGATGATGGCGGTCTGGAAGTTCGGTCCCGCGCTGGCGGCGGGGAACACGGTGGTGCTGAAGCCGTCCGACACGACCCCGGCCAGTGCCCTGTACCTGGCCGAACTGTTCGCCGAGATCCTGCCGCCCGGGGTTTTCAACGTGGTGTGCGGCGACCGGGAGACGGGCGCGGCGCTGGCCGCGCATCCCGTTCCGGCGATGGTGTCGATCACCGGGAGCACGGCGGCGGGACGGGCCGTCGCCCGGTCCGCGGCCGACACGGTCAAGCGCGCCCATCTGGAACTCGGCGGCAACGCGCCCGTGCTGGTCTTCGGCGACGCCGACATCGAGGCGGCGGCGGAGGGCGTCGGGTTCGCGGGCTACTTCAACGCCGGGCAGGACTGCACGGCCGCGACCCGGGTGATCGTGGCGGAGGACGCGCACGACGCGTTCGTGGACGCCCTCGTCCAGCAGGCGCGTGCGGTCGGGTTCTCGCCGGACGAGCCGGATGAGCTTGACGATGGCGCGCTCTACATTCCGCCGCTCAACAACCCTGACCAGCTCGCCCACGTCGGCGGGCTGGTCGCGCGGGCGCCGTCGCACGCGAAGGTGCTGGTCGGCGGCGAGCCCGCCGGGCCCGGCTACTTCTACCGGCCGACCGTCGTGGACGGGGTCAGCGCGTCCGACGAGCTGAGCCGCACCGAGATCTTCGGACCGGTCGTCACCGTGCAGACGTTCAGCGGCGAGGCCGACGCGGTCCGGCAGGCCAACGACTCGCCGTACGGGCTGGCGTCCAGCGTGTGGACGCGCGACCACGCGCGGGCGCTGCGCGTGTCCGGCGCCATCGACGCCGGGCATGTCGGGGTCAACTGCCATCTGCCGCCCGTCCATGAAATGCCGCACGGCGGCGTCAAGCAGTCGGGTTACGGCAAGGATCTGTCGCTCTACTCCGTCGAGGAGTACACGCGCGTGAAGCACGTCCTGTCCGCGCTCGGCGAGGAGCACGGGTGACCCCTGAGTCTGGAGGCCGCGACCCCATGACGGACGCACCCAAAATCGGGCCGACCGACGCGACGAAGGTGCCCCGGTACGCCGAACCGGGGACGTTCGCGCGGCTGCCGCGCACCGACCAGGTCGATCACGTGGACGTGGCGATCGTCGGGGTGCCTTTCGACACCGGCGTCTCCTACCGTCCGGGCGCGCGGTTCGGGCCGGGGCACGTCCGCGCGTCGTCGAAGCTGCTGCGGCCGTACCATCCGCCGCTGGACGTGGAGCCGTTCGGCGTCCAGCAGGTCGCGGACGCGGGCGACATCGGCGTGAACCCGTTCGACATCGAGGACGCGATCCGCACGATCGAGCGGCGGTCGGACGAGCTGCGCGCGGACGGCGCGAAGCTCCTGACGCTCGGCGGCGACCACACGATCGCGCTGCCGCTGCTCCGGTCGCTGCACCGCGACCACGGCCCGATCGCCGTGCTGCACTTCGACGCGCACCTCGACACCTGGGACACCTACTTCGGCGCCCCCTACACGCACGGCACGCCATTCCGAAGGGCCGCCGAGGAGGGGCTGCTCGACCCCGAGCACTGCATGCACATCGGCATCCGCGGGCCGCTGTACTCGCGGGAGGACCTGGTGGACGACGGCGTGCTCGGGTTCCAGGTCGTCCGCGCCGACGACTACGAGACCGGCGGGATCGCCGCCGCCGTCGAGCGGATGCGGGCGCGGCTGGGCGACCGTCCGGTGTACGTGTCGGTCGACATCGACGTGCTGGACCCGGCGCACGCGCCCGGCACCGGCACCCCGGAGGCGGGCGGGCTGACCAGCAGGGAGCTGCTCGGCACGCTGCGCGGCCTGGCCGGGGCGAACCTGGTGGGCGCGGACGTCGTCGAGGTCGCGCCCGCCTACGACCATGCCGAGATCACCGGAATCGCCGCAGCTCACGTCGGGTACGAGCTGCTGAGCGTGCTCGCCGTCGAGCATCGGACGAAGGGGGACTGAGCCCGGATGGGAGGCACTGTGCACACCACCAAGCCCGCTTTCGCTTGGTCGCCGCGGGGGTGGCCGTCGGAAACGGCGTTCGCCGCCCCGGACGCCGAGGAGGTGTGGTGCTACACCGACCGGTTCTCCTACTTTCCCGGCGAGACGGTCGCCTTCCATCTGAGCGCGAGCGTCCCGGCGTTCACCCTGGAGATCACCCGTGACGGCCTGAACCCGGAGACGGTGTGGCGGCGCGAGGGCGTCACCGCCGGACGGTTCGACGCGCCCGCCGACGCGTACGCGCAAGGGTGCGGCTGGCCCGCCGGTCTCAGGCTGACCGTTCCGGACGATTGGCGTCCCGGGTTCTACATCGTGACCGTCCGGGCGGTGCTCAGCGACGGCGAACTCTGGGAGCGCGAGCACTTCTTCGTGGTCAAGGCCGTACCGGGGCGGCGTCCGAAGGCGGCGCTCGTCCTGACGACGGGCACGATGCTGGCGTACAACGACTGGGGCGGCGCGAACCATTACCGGGGGCTTGGCGACGATCCGCGCGACGACGCCGGAAGCCCGCTGTCGTCCACGCGGCGGCCGATAGCGCGCGGGATGATCCGCAAGCCGGCGGGCGCGCCCCGGGAGGCGAACCACCTCACGCTGCCGATCGGCGGCGCGCCGCGCTACGCGACCTACGAATGGGCGCGCCTGAACGGCTACAGCCGCCACCACGCCGACGCGTTCTGGGCGACGTACGAGCGGCTGTTCGTCCTGTGGGCGGAGCGGCACGGCTACGAACTCGACTACCTCACCCAGCATGACCTGCATGTGGACGAGACCGTCCTCGACGACTACCGCTGCGTGATCGTGGTGGGGCACGACGAGTACTGGAGCTGGGAGATGCGCGACGCCGTCGACCGCTTCGTGGACGGCGGCGGGGGCCTCGCCCGGTTCGGCGGGAACTACCAGTGGCAGGTTCGGCTGAGCGACGACCTGTCGACGCAGTTCTGCTACCGGCTGCCGTCCCTCGACCCCGACACCGCCCGGTCGCCGCGAACCGCCACGACCATGTGGGAAGCCAAGTCAGTGGGACGGCCGGGAGCCGCCACGGTGGGGCTGAACGGGCTCGGCGGCGTCTACACGCGGTACGGGGTCGCCACGCCACGGTCGTCGGGCGGGTTCACGGTTTACCGTCAGCACCACTGGGCGTTCGAGGGGACCGATCTCTACTACGGCGATCAGCTCGGTGCGGCCCCGTCCTTCCTGGCCGCGTTCGAGGTCGACTCGGTCGAGTACACGTTCCGCAGGGGGCTGCCGTACCCGACGTTCGAGGACGGCGCGCCCGAGACCCTGGAGATCCTCGCGATGACCCCGGCGGTGCGCGGCGAGGAGGACCGGTTCGGCGGACGGCTGCCGATGGGCGGGCCCGAGGAGGAGGTGTACGCCTACAACCGGGAGCTGGGCGACGACCTGCCCGACTACGTCCACGAGGGCGGGATGCGCGGCGCCGGGATGATCGCGGCGTTCACGCGCGGGAGTGGAGAGGTCTTCAACGGCGGGTCGACGGAATGGCCGTACGCGCTCCATGCGGGGGATCCGTTCGTCGACCGGATCGTCCGCAACGTCCTCGACCGGTTCCTCGCGGACACCATTACGGACGAGCCGTGAGAATCAGCGATATCGTCCGGCTGTCGCCGGAGACCGGGGTCGCCACGGTGCCGCCCATCGAGGCGTACGAAGTCCTCTCCAGCGAGTGGACGGAGACCGAATATCTCGCGTACGGCGGCCCTGCCAGGGAGTATTCGGGCGGGTATTGGACCGGGGAGCCGGGCGCGGTTCGTATCGACCCGTGGCCGTATGACGAGATCTGCGTGATTCTGAGCGGCCGGGTCGCCGTCGTCGACCTCGACGGCGGCCGGGCGGAATTCGGCGCGGGCGACGCCTTCTTCATTCCGCAGGGATTCGCGGGCGACTGGGTGACCGTCGAACCCACGAGCAAGATTTTCGTCGCCGTCACCCGCTGAACTCGCCGTTTACTCGCTGAACGCGCACCGCCCGCTGAACGCGCTTGGACGCCCTGTTACTCGGCCATAACCGTCCCGCCATTACGGTTGCCCCGTGGTTCCCCTTCGGCTTTTCGTGAACCGGCTGTCGCTGCGGCCGCTGGGCGCCACCGATCCGTCCGGCCGGTGGGTGCGCTGGGTGCACGTCAGCGAACTCGCCGACCCGTCGCCGTTCCTGCGCGGCGGGGAGCTGCTCCTGCTCGCCGGGACCGGGTTCCGTCCCGGCGAGAGCGGCGAGTACGTGCGGCGGCTGGCGGACGCGGGAGTCGAGGCGATCGGGTTCGGGGTGACACCGGTGTTCGACGCCGTCCCGCCGGAACTCGTCGCCGCCTGCGACGAGCACGGCATGGCGCTGCTGGAGGTGCCGCCGCATGTGCCGTTCGCGTCGATCGTCGAACTCCTCCACGCCGAGCTGGTCCGCGCCGAGACCCGCGATCTGAAGCACCTGTCGGACGGCCAGGCCGTGCTGATCAAGGCGGCCGCCGGGCCCGGCCCGCTGCGCGCCGTCGTGGAGCGGCTGGCCGAACTCCTCGGCGGCTGGGTCCTCGTCGTGGACCGCAACCGCGACCGGACGTGGTCCGCCGGGCCGGTCAGGAGGGACGCGGAAGTGACCGCCGCGTTGGAACGTGCCTGCGCGAGCCCCTCGCCGATGAGCGCGGCGCTCGCCACCGCCGACGAGCACGTCGAGATCCAGCGGCTCCTCGGCCCCGCGCCGACCGGTTACGCGATGGCCGTCGCGCGGCGCGGCCCGTTCAGCGTCGCCGACCGGGGCGTGGTCGGCGTCGCGGCGTCGGCCCTGTCGCTGCTGTTCACGGCGCCGTCGGCGGCCGGCTCGCCGGAGGCGCTCGGCGCCGCCGCGGTGGCCGGGCTGCTGCGGCTGCCGACGCTCGCCCGCGCCCTCGCCGGGCCGCTGGACCTCGGCGGGGACGCGTCGTGGCGCGTCGTCCGGGGCCTGCTCACCGAGCCGCCCGGCTCCCGCGAGACGATCATCCAGCGGCTGTCGGCCGCTGGCTGCTCGGCACGCCGTTCGTGGAGCAGGACGGCGACTCCTTCGTCGCGATCGTCCCCGGCGGCGATCCGGTCGACGAGCTGTGCCGGCTCCTGGACGAGGCCGGTCATCTCGCCGGGATCAGCCGTCCGCACCCCGCCGATGATCTCGATCCCGCGTGGGGCGAGGCGGGTTCCGCGCTCGACGGGGCGCGCATCGGCGGCGCGAGCGTGGTCGCCGGGGCCGACCCGCACGGCGTGATGGCGCTCCTCGACTCGGCGCAGGCGGCCCGGCACGCGGACCGGCTCCTCGAACCGCTGGACGGCGCCGGTGCGGCCGGCGAGCTGCTCGGCACGCTGCGGAGCTGGCTGGCGCACCACGGCAACTGGGACCGGACGGCCGCCGACCTCGGCGTGCACCGCAACACCGTCCGGCACCGGCTGGGCCAGATCACCCGGCTGCTCGGCCAGGACCTGAACGACCCGGACGTGCGCATGGAGCTGTGGTTCGCGCTCCGCTGGCGAACCCGGGCCCGTTGATCCGGACCCGCTGACCCGGGCCCGCTGACCCAGGCCCGCTGACCTGGCCGGGACATCGCCCGCAACTGGCCGATGCGTACAACGGGGGCGCTCGGGTGGGGCTGAATGTCCACTTCAGACGCCTGTAACGGATGCATAGCTTGGCCGGAGCGGGCTCACTGAGCTCCCGTTATCTCCGGAGGCGGATGACCATGTCGACAACCTCATCAGGCGGCGACCGCCCGGCGGCGACCGCGGGCCCCGGCCGCCTGGCGGCGAACGCGATGGGGACGAAGGACCTCGTCTTCACGGTCCTCGCCGCGCTGGCGCCCCTGACCCTCATCGTGGCCGTGGCGCCGCTGCACTTCCTGAAGGGCGGCGCGGCCGTCCCGGGCGGCTACCTCGTGGCGGGCGTCGTGATGGCGCTGTTCGCGTCCGGGTTCATGACGATGAGCAAGTACGTCCGCAACGCGGGGGCGTTCTACGCGACGATCGCCCGCGGACTCGGCCGCCCGCTCGGCTCGGGCGCGGCGACGCTGGCGCTGCTCGCGTACAACGCGCTGCAGATCAGCACCTACGGGGCACTCGGCCTCTACGCCGCCGGGACGTTCGAGAAGTACACCGACATGTCCGTGCCGTGGTGGGTGTTCGCGCTGGTGGGGATCGTGCTGGTGGCGTGGCTCGGGTTCCTCGGGATCCAGACCAGCGCGAAGGTCCTCGGCACCCTGCTGATCCTTGAGGTGGCGGTGCTCGCGGTGATGGCGCTGTTCGTCCTCGGGAAGGGCGGCTCCGGCGAGACGACGTTCACGTCCTTCTCCCCCGGGACGGTGTTCACCACGTCCAACGCGGCGATGTTCGGGCTGGTGTTCGGCGCGTTCATGGGGTTCGAGTCCACCGCGATCTTCAGCGAGGAGGCGCGCGGCGGCGTCCGGACGGTGCGGCGCGCGACCTACATCGCGGTGGCGTTCATCGCGATCTTCTACGCGTTCATCACGTGGACGATCGTCCAGGCGATCGGCGCGGACGGCATCGCCGCGGCGGCCGGGCAGGACACCGCCGGGCTGGTCACCGGCGTGTTCGACCAGTACACGCCGGGCTCCGTCACCGCCGTCATGGAGATCCTGCTGCTGACCAGCGCGTTCGCGGCGCTGCTCGCGCTGCACAACGCGGCGAACCGGTACCTGTTCGCGCTCGGGCGAGAGCGGTTGATGCCCGCCCTCTTCGGTCGCACCCACCCGCGCACCCGCTCCCCGTACCTGGCGGGGGCCGCGCAGACCGTGCTGGCGACGGTCGTCGTCGCCGCCTGGGCCGTGTTCGACCTCGACCCCTACCTCGGGCTGCTGCTGTGGGGCAGCACGATCGGCTTCCTCGGGATCATCGCGCTGTGGGCGCTGTGCTGCCTCGCCGTGATCGTCTACCTGCGCCGGAACGCCGTCGAGGACGGGCTGTGGCGGACTCTCATCGCCCCCGGCCTGAGCCTCGTCCTGCTCTGCGTGGTCATCGCCCTCGTCGTCTCCAACATCTCGCTGCTGACCGGCGCGGGCACCGTGACCAACGCGATCCTGCTGGGGTCGTGCGTGATCGCCTTCGCCGCGGGTATCGCCTCGGCCATGTCGCTGCGTTCGCGCGCGCCCGGCCAGTACGCGGTGCTCGCGGAGAAGACCTTCAACGGGACGGACGGCGCCGTCCCGGCCGCCCACCCATGACCTGGGAGCGCGGCTACCGGGCGCTGGACCTGACGGCGTCGTGGAACGCTCCGCTGACCCTGCTGGACGACATGGACGCGTCCTTCACCGGCGAGCGGCGGCTCTACGGCCTGCCGTTCCGCTTCGGCGACGACCTCGACGGCCCGTCCCTCCTGCGCGTGACCGGCGAGGCCGAGATCCCGGTGGACGACGACTGTCACTGGATCCTGTTCGCCCACGCCCTCGAAGAACCGGACGTCTTCGAGGGCGCGCCGGTCGGTTCGGAGGCCGCCCGGTACACGCTCCGGTACGCGGACGGCGGCGCGGAGACGGTCCCGATCCGGCGGAGGTTCGAGATCGGGCCCACGCCGCGGCTGTGGCGGGACCGTCCGATCCCGCTCGACTGGGGCCAGACCCCGTTCCTCGCGCTGCCGGACGCGCAGCACCGGCTGATGCACCGCACCTGCGGACGGTTCGACGCGGCGGGCGCGCGGTTCGTGGACATCGATGACCCGCAGGCCCGCTCCCCCTACGTCCTGCCGCACCGGTTCTACCTGTGGCCGTGGCGCAACCCGCACCCCGGGCGCCGGGTCGCCGCGGTCGAGATCGCCTCCGCCGGACCGGCGGTGCTGATCGGCGCCGTCACGCTGAGCCGGCTGGCGGAGGACCCGTTCGGCCGGACGGTCTCCCGCGACCTGATCTTCACGCTGGCCGACGGCCACGGCTCGGTGGACGAGGACGTCGCGGTGACCGTCGACCGAGGAACCGCCACCTACGCCTACCGGACGGTCGACGACGGCAGCCTGTCCAGCCCGCCCGGCTGGGGCGGCGCGACCAACCCGCGCACCGGTTACGTCAAGGTCGCCGCGACGCCGTCCGCGACCGTGTCCCTCGACGTCGGCGGCACCGGCGGGACGGCCGAGTTCACCTGGGGCGACATCCTCGACAAGGGCCGGATCGTCACCGCGGACGGCACCGAATGGCATCTCCCCGACGCCGGACGAGCCTGGATCAAAGGCACCGTCGTGGACGACGCCACCGGCGAGCCCCTCACCTGCCGCCTGCATTTCCACACCCCCGACGGCGTCCCGCTCGCCCCCTACGGGCACCACGCGCACATCAACTCCGACGGCAACACCTGGAACCTGGACATCGGCGGCGACGTCCGCCTCGGCCAGCGCACCTACGCCTACGTCGACGGCGAGTTCGAGGGCTGGCTCCCCCACGGACGGGTCGTCGTGGAGGCCGCGCGGGGATTCGACTACGTGCCGTTGCGCGAGGAGCTGACGATCCATCCCGGGCAGCGGACGCTCGAACTGCGGCTCAAGCGGTTCCACGACCCGGAGGCGGACGGCTACGTCGCGGGCGACACCCACGTCCATTTCGTCTCCACGCACGGCGCCGAACTGGAGGCGCGCGGCGAGGGCGTGCGGGTGACGAACCTGCTGATGAGCCAGTGGGGCCACCTCTACACCAACACCGAGGACTTCACCGGCCACCCGCACACCTCCGCGGACGGGACGACCCACGTCTTCGCCGGTCAGGAGAACCGGACCGCGATGCTCGGGCACATCAACCTGCTCGGCCTGCGGACGCCCGTCCGTCCCTGGTGCACGGGCGGCGCGGAGGAGTCCGATCTCGGCGGCGGCCTGGAGACGACCCTCGCCCACTGGGCCGACGAGTGCCACGCCCAGGGCGGGACGGTCGTCCTCGCGCACTTCCCCGTCCCGAACGGCGAGGCCGCCGCGCTGATCGCCACCGGCCGGCTGGACGGCGTCGAGATGATCGCCTACGACGACTACAACATCGGGCAGTACTACCGGTATCTCAACGCCGGATACCGCCTGACGCTGGTCGGCGGCACGGACAAGATGAGCAGCGAGGTGCCGATCGGACTCGTCCGCACCTACGCCCGCGTGCCCGACCCGCTGACCATGGACTACTGGGACTGGTGCACCGCCGTCCGGTCCGGCGACACGGTCGTCACGAGCGGCCCGCACCTGCGCCTGTCGGTCAACGGGGCCGCGCCCGGTGCCGTGCTCACCGGTACCGGTGCTGTTCGCGGGGTGGCGGAATTCCACTCGATCTTCCCCGTCGACCGGCTGGAGATCGTCGTCAACGGCTCCGTGGCCGAGTCACGGCACTGGGATTCGGCGACGCAGACCGGTTCCCTCGAATTCGACTTCCCTGTGGACGAGCCGTCCTGGATCGCCGCCCGCTGCTACGGCCCCGGGGAGGGCGTCGCCCGGCATAAGGACGTCTGGGAACGTCCGATCATGGCGCACACGTCGCCGGTGTACGTCGCGTCCGGCGACGCCTACGAGCGGACGGACGAGACCGTCCTCGCCGAGATGCTGCAGCTCATCGACGGTGTCGAGGAGCACGTCCGCGCCCGCGCCAGAACCGCCTGGCCCGGCCGGGTCGACCACCGCCACGGCTCCCCGGACCACGACCGCTTCCTGCTCGACCCCCTGACCGAAGCCAAGCAGACGATCCAGCGGCGCCTGCCGAGCCGACGCCGGTAAACCGGCCGAGGTCCTGGGAAAGACCACCGCGTCCTGAACGGTGCTGGCGACGGGTCAGGGTTTGCGGCCTACGGCGCAGTAGAAGTCCATGCCCCGGTCGGCGTAGAGGGTGCCGGTGTCCGGACGCCATTGGGGCAGCGGCACCAGGCCCGGCTCCAGCAGGTCCAGGTGCTCGAAGAAGCGCTTGAGGCCCTCGGCGCTGCGCATGATGATCGGGGTGGCGCCGCTGTCGTTCCATTTCCGGGCGACCTCGTCCATCGCCTCGGTGTTGGTGTGGTTGCTGGGGCAGGCGATCGCCAGGTGCGAGCCGGACGGGAACGGCTCCAGCACCCGGTTCACGATCGTGTACGCCTCGTCGGTGACGCTGAATTCCAGAATGCCGAGCAGCGTGACCAGAACCGGCTTTGTGAAGTCCAGCGTGCGGCCGGCCTCGGCCAGGATCGCGTCGGGATCGTGGAGGTTCGCGTCGATGAAATCGGTGGCGCCCTCGGACGAGCTGTTGAGCAGCGCCCGCGCGTGCGCCAGCACGACGGGGTCGTTGTCGACGTAGACGACGCGGCTCTCGGGAGCGAGGCGCTGCGCGACCTGGTGGGTGTTGTCCCTTGTGGGGATGCCGGTGCCGATGTCGAGGAACTGCCGCACGCCCTCGCCGATCACATGCCGGACGACGCGTCCGAGGAACTCGCGGTCGGCGCGCGCCCACAGGACGACCTCGGGGATCGTCTCTTCCAATTGGTCGCCCACTTCGACGTCGGCGGGGTAATGGTCCTTTCCGCCGAGCCAGTAGTCCCACACCCGTGCCGGGTGCGCCACGCTCGTGTCGATCTGGATTTCCGGCTCCTGGCCCGGGGCGTACGCATCACCGGTCACGACTTCGCCTCCCAGAGGGGTTTCGGCGGTTCGGGGTCCGCGCGGTGCGGGCCCGTTCATTCTGGCCGCCTTGTTGAAAATCTGCAATCAGATCATCTGTGGCGAAAAATGGCGACGGCGGGGCGTTCAGCGCAATCCGTCGAGGAGCGCCGTCAGGAGGTCGCCGGTGGCGGCGGGCGGGGACGCGTTGACCGACAGCCGGTCCAGGTGGCGTTTGTAGACCGACAGGTCGGCGGCCTTGTCGAGGTAGAGCGCGCTGGTCAGCTGCTCCATGTACACGACGTCCGGCAGGCTCGGCTCGGCGAACCGCAGCAGCGAGAACGGCCCGGCCATCGCCGCCATCGCGCTACGCGCCGCCGGCACGATCTGGAGGGTGACGTCCTGCGTGCCGACCGCGTCGAGCAGCGCGGCGAGCTGGGCGCGCATGACCTCCCGGTCGGCGATGGGACGGCGCAGCGCGGCCTCGTCCACCAGCGCCCACAGCAGCGGCGGGGCGTCGCGGCGCAGGATCCGCTGGCGCCGCATCAGCACGTTGACCCTGCGTTCGATCTCGGTCGCGGACGCCATCGGGTGGCCGAGCCCGAGCGCGGCGCGGGCGTACTCCTCCGTCTGCAGCAGCTCCGGGACGAACCGCGTCTCGTGGACGCGCAGCGCGGACGCCGCCTCCTCCAGCCCGATGTAGACCTCGAACCAGGGCGGCAGGATGTCGCTGTAGCTCTGCCACCAGCCCGGCCGGTTGGCGCGCTCGGCCAGTTCGAGCAGGGGCTCGCGCTCCTCCGCCGCGATCACGCCGTACAGGGTGAGCAGGTCGGCGACGTCGCGCTTCTTGAACCCGACGCGGCCGAGCTCCAGCCTGCTGATCTTGGACGCGGACGCGCGGATGGCCTCGCCGGCGTCCTTGGGCGCGATGCCCCGGCTCTCGCGCAGCCGCCGGAGCTGCCCGCCGAGCAGTATGCGCAGCACCGTGGGGCCGCTCTCGCCGTTCTGGCCGCTCTGACCGTGCTGGCCGCTCGTCTCCGGGCTGCCGTCCGGTTGAAGTGCTTTCACTTCCACTCCCGCCCGCCACTCAACGGCACGTCTCGATTGCACACCGTGATGCCGACAGTAGTACTCATGAGCCGTCCGATAAGTGTCTTCGCCTTCGATGAATGCGCCGAAGCTCGGGGAGTCGTCCGGGAGTCGGAGTTCGGGCAAAGAGGTGGCCGGGCCGCACGGGGGCCACGGCCCGGCCTAATGCTTCTCATCATCCGCCTCTCAGGGCGTTCTGACCAGATGGCCAGGCCATACTTCCTTCGGCAAATTTCATATGGTGACCGCCGGGCATGACGCGGGCGTCACTCCGCCGTCCAGGACCGGAGGACGGTCTCGCCCCGCGGCGACAGGCGATAGCCGGTCTCCAGGCTCTCGGTAAGGCCCAGTTCCTTGAGTGCCAGTTCCTTTTCCAATTCGGCTGGTGACGAGTAACCGGCGCGGCGCAGATCTTCCGAGGTCAGGTCGTCCCGGGAGATCTGCTCGACCGCGTCGATCTCGACTTCCCCGATGGCCGTGCGCAGCCGGGTTCCGGACGGACGGCCGGACGTTTCCAGCGGCGGATCGCCAGCGTGACGCTGCCGTCCGCGATTCCGTCCTTCCCCATCGGACGCCGCCCTTCGGCGGGCTTCCCTCCAGTGTCCAACCTCATCCGGCAAGATTCATCGCGGCCTGGGCGCGGTGTCGGTCGACGGCTTGGGCGACGTCTTCGTCCAGGAGGTCGGTGTTGAGGGCGAAGGCGGCGGCGGAGCCCATGCCGGCGGCGGCGATGACCTGCGCCCGGGAGTCGATGACGTTGCCCGCGGCCCAGACGCCGTCGACGCTGGTCCGGCCGGTGCGGTCGGTGACGACCCAGCCGTCGTCGTCCTTGGCGCAGCCCAGTTGGGTCAGGAATTCGTCCTGCGGGACCATGCGGGGGAAGAGGAAGACGGCGGCGCGCGGGACGGCGCGGCCGTCGGCTAGCTCGACGCCCCGCAGCCGATCGCCGGCGATGGCGAGTTGCTTGACCTCGCCTTCGATGATGCGGATCCCGCGGGCGTCCAGCCGCTCCCGGTCCTGCGCCGTGAGCTCAAGGGTGTGCGGGAAGAAGACGACGTCGTCGCTCCAGTCGCGCAGGAGCAGGGCCTGATGCACGGACGCCGGCTGGGTGCCGAGGACGGCGAGCGGCTGGTCGCGGACTTCGTAGCCGTGGCAGTAGGGGCAGTGCAGCACATCCCTCCCCCACCGTTCGCGCACGCCCGGGATGTCGGGCAGTTCGTCGCGCAGCCCGGTCGCCACGAGGATCCGCCGCGCCTCGATCACCGGCCCGCCCGCCAGGCGGACGGCGAAGCCGTGCTCGATCCGCTCCACCCGGTCCCGGATGAGCCGGACGCCGTACCGCGCGATCTCGGCGCGGCCGAGTTCGAGCAGCGTCGCGGGGGACAGGCCGTCGCGGGACAGGAAGCCGTGCATGTGCGCGGCGGGCGCGTTGCGCGGCTCGTCGGCGTCGATCACCGCGACCCTGCGGCGGGCGCGTCCGAGGAAGAGGGCGGCGTTCAGCCCGGCCGCCCCCGCGCCGATCACCACCACGTCATAGACCTCGTTCATGAGGATCACCTCCACGTCCGAGAGTGCGCGCTGCCTCCCCAGAACGGCAACTTTCGTTGCCATTTCCGGGACACAGAGGTGGAATGTGCGGCATGGACGAAGACTCCCCGATCACCGCCGCGCTGGCCCAGGTCGGCGCCCGCCTCAAGCGCATCCGGACCCAGCGGGGCGTGAGCCTGGCCGCGTTGTCCGAGGCCACCGGCATCTCGAAGAGCACCCTGTCGAGGCTGGAGACGGGCCAGCGCCGCCCCAGCCTGGAGCTCCTGCTGCCCATCTCGCAGGCCCACAAGGTGCCGCTGGACGAGCTGGTCGGCGCGCCGGAGGTCGGCGACCCGCGCGTCCGGATCAAACC
The DNA here is from genome assembly GCF_044326405.1 of Actinomadura sp. 1N219. NCBI lineage: Bacteria > Bacillati > Actinomycetota > Actinomycetes > Streptosporangiales > Thermomonosporaceae > Actinomadura > Actinomadura sp. 1N219. Next base: position 66,425 of record NZ_JBIRAY010000004.1, read on the forward strand.
CCGCGTCCGCAACGGCCGGACTGTCGTCCCGCTGACCGTCCAGCCGGGGCCGCTGCAGGCGTGGAAGTCGATCATCCCGGCGGAGCACAGCCGTCCCGAGCCGGTCACGCACGAGGGCTACGAATGGCTGTACGTCCTGTCCGGGCGGCTGCGGCTCGTCGTGGCCGGACGGGACCTGGTCATGGGCCCGGGCGAGGCCGCCGAATTCGACACGCGCCTGCCGCACTGGTTCGGCTCCACCGGCGACGGCCCCGTGGAGGTGCTCAACCTGTTCGGCCGCCAGGGGGAACGCATGCACGTCCGCGCAAAGCCGCGCCCCCGGGAGCGCCCTCTTTGAACGCGTTCAACACCTCAGGCTAGGCTGGTCCCCAGGGGGCAGCCGATGAAGATCGTGATTCCCGGTGGAACCGGGCAGGTGGGCGCGATCCTCGACCGCGCCCTCACCGCCGCGGGCCATGACGTCGTCGTCCTGACCAGGAGCCCGCAGCGCGACCGCGAGATCCGCTGGGACGGCGAGACGCTCGGGCCCTGGGCGGCCGCGATCGACGGCAGCGACCTGGTGATCAACCTGGCCGGACGCAGCGTCAGCTGCCGCTACACCCCGGCGAACCTGCGGGCCATGATGGATTCGCGCGTCCACTCCGCCCGGGTCGTGGGCGAGGCGATCGCGGCGGCCGCACGTCCGCCGCGGGTGTGGCTGCAGATGAGCACCGCCACCATCTACGCGCACCGCTTCGACGCCCCCAACGACGAGGCGACCGGCGTGATCGGCGGCGCCGAACCCGGCGTCCCGCGCTACTGGGCCTACAGCGTCGAGATCGCCAAAGCCTGGGAACGCGCCCAGGAGCAGGCTGAGACTCCCGCCACGCGCAAGGTCGCCCTGCGCACCGCGATGGTGATGAGCCCCGACCGCGGCGGCGTCTTCGACTACCTGCTGTGGATGGCGCGGCTCGGGCTCGGCGGGCCGGTCGGGGGCGGCGCGCAGTACGTGTCGTGGATCCACGACCGCGACTTCGTCCGCGCGGTCGAGTTCCTGGCGGAGCGGGACGACCTCTCCGGCCCGGTGAACCTCGCCGCTCCCGGCCCTCTGCCGCAACGTGCGTTCATGCGCGCGCTGCGCGGCGCGTGGGGCGTTCCTGTGGGCCTGCCCGCGACGAAATGGATGGCGGAGATCGGCGCCCTCGTGATCCGCTCCGACACCGAACTCCTACTGAAGAGCCGCCGCGTCGTCCCCGGCCGCCTGCTGGACGCCGGCTTCTCGTTCGCCCACACGCAATGGCCGAAAGCCGCCACCGACCTCGCCCAGCGTGCGCGCGCCGGACGCACCTGAGCAGCTCAGGAGGCAGGCCAGGTCAACGGCAGGGTGTCCAGCCCCAGGACGAGGCTGGCGTGTTCCACGGGCCAGGCTTCGTCCGAGACTCGGTACTCGGGAATACGGCGATGCCATTCCTCCAACGCGATGCGCAACTCCAGCCGCGCCAGGTGGGCGCCGAGGCAGCGATGCGGGCCCGCGCCGAACGCGACGTGCCGGTTGGGCGTCCGGCCGAAGTCGACGGTCTGCGGGTCGGGGAACACGCGGGGGTCGCGGTTGGCCATGGTGAGCGGCAGCATCACCATTTCGCCGGCGCGCATGGGGCAACCGTGGACGTCGACGTCGGCGGTGAGTTTGCGGGCGGGAAGGGCCAGCGAATAGGCGCGGAGAAGTTCCTCGACGGCGTCCGGGATGATGCCGGGTTCGGCGACGATGCGGGCGCGGTCGGCGTCATGCCCGGCCAGATGCCAGAACGAGTACGACAGCTGCGCGGTGACGGTGTCCATTCCGGCCAGGAACAGCAGGACGCAAAGCTGCAGTAGCTCGCCATCGGTGACCGGCCTGCCGTCGACCTCGAACGTGGTCGCGACGCTGACCACGTCGTCACGACGCTCGGCGCGCGTATCGGCCCGGCGTTCGGCGATCAGGTGCTGAAAGCAGGCGGTGACCTCCGCCATGGCCTCGGCCCGTCCCTCGCCGGACGGCGGCGGATGCAGGATCGCGTGCTCCCAATCCAGGAACTCTCCGAGCCTGTCGACCGGCAGACCCATGAATTCCAGGAAAACCGTGGTCGGGAAGCGGCGGGCGAAATCGGCGACGAAGTCACAGGATCCCTTGTCGGCCAGGCCGTCGATCAGGTCCGTGCACCGGCGGCGAATGGCATCCTGCATCGCGGCGGCGCGGGCGGGTGTGAACAGCGGGCGCAGGAGCCTTCGCCAGGTGGTGTGCACCGGCGGATCCAGCATGATCGGGATCCATTGATAGGCGGGATCGGGGTCGATGACGGAGATCGCTCGGCTGGAATGGGACGCGGCGTCCTGGTAGGCGGCGACGATGTCGTCGTACCGGGTCAGCACCCAGAAACCGCGTCCGGCATCGCTGCGGAAAGCCGGGTGGCGCTCGCGGAACTCGTCCAGCAGTGAATGGGTGGTGCCCGCCGGACGCGGCCCGCCGAAAGGGTCGAAGTCGATCTGGGGATGGGGACGGCTCATCGGTGATCTCCTCACGACTCGGGTTCGGTGGAGAGATTGGTGCGATCATGATTGCTGATGAAGAGGGTCGACGTGTTGGCGGTGGTCGTCGGGTTTGTCGTGCTCTCTGGGGTCGTGGGCTTGATCGTTCAGGCTAAAAGGCCGAGGGATGTCGCGAATAGGGTCGCGGTCGGTTTTGGCTCGCAGATCGGTCCCGCGCTCACCGGGCACAGCGAGGGGGTCGCGGCGGTCGCCGTCGGTGTGGTGGACGGACGGACGGTCGCCGTTTCGGCCGGCGACGACGAGACGGTGAGGATGTGGGATCTGGCCGCGGGGAAGCAGATCGGCCGGCCGTTCACCGGGCCTGACAACTCGTTCTCCTCGGTGGCGCTGGGTGAAGCTGAACGGCCGGCCGATCGCCGTTTCCGGCGGGCGGGACAGGACGGTACGGGTGTGGGACCTCGGGCCGCCCTTTTTCTGATCAGGTGGTCAGGGAGATGTTCCAGAAGTCGGCGTAGCGGCCGCTGCGGTGCAGGAGTTCGTCGTGGTCGCCCTTTTCGATGATTCGGCCGGCGTCCAGGAAGATTATTTGGTCGGCTCGTTGGATGGTGCGCATTCGGTGAGCGACTATTACTACTGTTCGGCCTGCCATCAGGCGTTCGATGCCTTCGTGGACGGTCGCCTCGTTCACCGGGTCGAGCGCCGAGGTGACCTCGTCCAGGAGGACGATGGGCGCGTTCTTCAGCAGCGCCCGCGCGATCGAGACGCGCTGGCGTTCGCCGCCCGACAGCAGCGCGCCGCCCTCACCGACGTTCGCCGCCCATCCGCCGGGCAGACGCTCGATGACCTCGTCCAGCCGGGCCGCGGTCACCGCCGCGCGGACCTCGGCGTCGGCGGCGTCGGGACGGCCCAGGCGCACGTTCTCCTCGATGGTGCCGTCGAAGAGGTAGACGTCCTGGAAGACGATGGCTATTTGGGCCATCAATTCCTCGGTTTTGATGGCGCGTACGTCCACGCCTCCTATGCGTACCGCGCCTGCGTCGACGTCGTAGAAGCGGGCCAGCAGTTGCAGCAATGTGCTTTTGCCTGCGCCGGACGGGCCGACGACGGCGAGCCGCGTGCCCTGCGGTACTGAAAGGGATACGTCGTTCAGGACGGTGCGGTCGCCGTGGTCGAAGGTCACGGAGTCGAATTCCAGGTCGTGGCGTTCCGGACGGATCGGTTCGCGGGGTTCGGGGAGCGGTTCCGTGCTCAGGACAGCGTCCAGCCTGGCGAGTTCGGAGCGTGCGCCGCGGAGTTTGCCGCCGATGTCCGACAGCGACAGCAGCGGGTCGGCGCAGCGGGCGGCAAGGACCAGGATCGTCAGGACCTCCGCCGCGCCGATATTGCCGCCCAGCGCTAGGTAGGCGCCCAAGGTCAGGAGGACGGTGAACATCGCCTGCACGGTGACCGTCAGGCCCACCACGCCTGGCAGCGCTGACAGGACGGTGCGGCGGGACGCGCGTTGCAGTTCGCGCAGCGAGTCGTCGAGCAGGCGGAAGCGTTCGGTGGTGCGGCCTCCGGCGCGCAGGACCGGCTGGGCCTGGAGGTATTCGATGACGCGTCCGGTGGCCTCGTGGTCGCGTTCGGCGCGGTCGGCGTCGGCGGCGGTCATGGAGCGTCCCGTCCAGAGCTGGATGGCCGCGACGACCGGGACGGCGACCAGCGCGGCCAGGCCGAGCTGCCAGTTGAACGCCAGCATCACGAGGACGATCGTCAGGGGGGTCACGCAGGCGGAGATGTACGGCGCGAGGAGATGCGCGATCACGGCCATCGCGTCCAGTACGCCGCGGCTGGCCAGGACGGACACCTGCCCGACGCGGCCCGCGCCGTACCAGCCGATCGGCAGCCGCGCCAGATGGTCGCCGAGGCGGTGGTACATGCCGCGCAGCAGCGTCGTCCCGACGCGGAAACCGGACAGGTCGCTGGCGTAGCGCAGCACCGCGTAGAGCGCGACGGCCGTCCCGAAAGCGATCAGCCACGGCCAGGCGTCCTCGGGCGTGCTCCCGAACAGGGCCCGGAGTACCGGGACCAGCAGCGCGTACGACAATCCTTCGACAACGGCGGTTGTCGTCATCAGGGCCACGGTGCGGCGTACTGGGCGGGCGTATTCGGTTCCGAGGACGCGTAGCAACGTTGGGATCATCGGGATTTGTCTCCTTGCAGTACCTCGGCCTCGTCTGGTTGGTGCGTTCGCCAGAACGCGGCGAAATCGCCGTCCTGGGCCAGGAGTTCGGACGGTGTGCCGCGCTCGACGATCGCGCCGTCCTGGAGCATCACGACGGTGTCGGCGTCGGCGATCGTCTCCAGGCGGTGGGCGATGACCAGGACGGTCTTGTCGCCGTCCAGCGTCGCCAGGGCCCGGCGCACCGCCTGCTCGGTGTGCGGGTCGGCGAACGCGGTCGCCTCGTCGAGGACCAGGACGGGCGCGTCGGCGAGCAGCGCGCGGGCGATCGAGATCCGCTGCGCCTCGCCGCCTGACAGCCCGGCCTCGTCGCCGAGCACCGTGTCGTAGCCGCGCGGCAGCTCCAGGATCCGGTCGTGGACGTTCGCCAGCCGGGCTGCGCGGACCACGTCGTCGATGTCGGCGTGCGGGACGGCCAGCGCGATGTTCTCCGCGACCGATGCGCGCAGGAGGCGGACGTCCTGGAAGACGAACGAGACCGTCCGGTAGAGGTCGCGGGCGGCGATCTCGCGGAGGTCGGCGCCGCCCAGGACGACCGAGCCGTGGGTCGGGTCGAAGAACCGCGGCAGGAGCTGGACGAGCGTGGATTTCCCGCTGCCCGACGGGCCGACGATCGCCGTCACCGTCCCGGGTTCGAGGACGAGGTCGATCCCGCGCAGCACCTCCTGACCGGCCTCGTAGCCGAATCGGACGTCGCGCAGTTCCACCCTGTGCCCTTGGGGTGTGGCTGCATTCGCGGGCTCCGGCAGCGACTCCACTGAGAGGACGTCCCGGATCCGGCCCACCGCGCGCCGGGCGGCCTGCATGTCGTCGAAGCCGTGGCCGAGGGCCGCCACCGGAGCGGTCAGGCCCAGGCCGAGCAGCAGGAACGGCAGCAGGTCCGCCGGAGCCAGGCCGCCGCCCGTGATCAGGGCCGCGCCGCCGATCAGCACGACCAGCAGGACGAACGGCGGCGACACTGCCAGCTGCATCCCCGCGGCGATCGGGGACAGGCCGCGCACCCAGCGGTAGAAGGTCGCGACGAAGTCGTCCACGGCGGTGAGGAAGCGGCGGTGCGCGCGGCCGGACCCGCCGAACGCCTTGACCACCGCGATGCCCTGGACGAACTCGACCGCCGAACTCGAAATCCGTCCCATGGCCTCGTCGAACTCCTTCTGCTCGCGCAGCCGGGCCGAGGTCATCATCAGCGGGACGAGCGCCACCGCAAGCACCACCGGTATCAGCGTGATGAGGGTGAGCCGCCAGTCGACGGTGAACAGGTAGACCAGCGACACGAGCGGCACCACGAACGCGGCGACCAGCTCGCCGGGGGCGTGGGCGATGAACGGGTGCACGGCGGCCACGTCCTCCCCGACGACCTTCGCCAGCTCGCCGGTCCGGCGCCGGGAGAACCAGCCGATCGGGACGCGTCCCAAGCTCATGGCCAGTTGGCGGCGGAACGAGAGTTGGACTTGGCCGTCCAGCATGTGCCCGATGCCGGACGACGCGGCCGTGCACAGCAGCCGGACGAACAGCCCGGCCGCGCCCGCGATCACGGCTGTCCAGACATGGCCGTCCTCGATCGGGCCGGGTTCCAGCAGCGTGCGGCCCAGTTCGACGACCGCCAGCAGCGGCGCCAGGCCCGCGACGGCCCCGATGACCTGAAGGATCACGACGGCCGCGAAACTCCACGCGTGGGGGCGCAGCAGCCCGGCCGTGCTCGACTTTCGGAACATGTTCCTAAAGTACATCACGCAGGGCGGACGTCGAATGCCCGCACGCACGCCGATGTCACCGAAGCGCGCCGCGGGCAGCATGATGGGACGGTGCCAGCACAACGAGAACGGCCGCCCACCGCATCGTCGGGCGGCACGGCGTCATCCGGGCGCGCGGCGTCGTCCGGGCGGACCGGTCGGCCGCCGGCGACCTCGCGGGCCCAGATCCTGGCGGCCGCCCGCCGGCTCATCGACCGCGACGGCTGGGAGGCGCTGACCATCCGCCGCCTGGCGGCCGAGACCGGCGTCGGGGCGACGACCCTGTACCACCACGTCCGGGACAAGGACGACCTGATCGTCCAGCTCGTCAACGAGCACGTCGACCAGGTCGCGCGCCCCGAGCTGCCCGGCGACCCGCGAGACCGGATCATCGTCGCCTGGACGACGATCCACGACGCGCTCGCGGGCTGGCCGTGGGGCGCGGAGGTCCTCACGTCCGACGGTTTCCTCGCGCGCCTCGGCGATTCCGCGCTGTGGTTCGTGGAGACCATCGTGGGTGGCGCGGTCGATTACGGATGCACGCGCCTCCAGGCCGTCGACCTTTTCCGGAGCATCTGGTACTACACCGTGGGGGAAATACTCGTCCGCGCGCACACCGTCCGGCGGAGGGACGAGATCGGCGACGCGGACCGTGAATTCAGTCTCCGCGCATTGGACCCGTCCCACTATCCGCATCTGACCGCCATTGGCGACCAATGGCCCGCACGCGCCTCCCTCGACCTCTACCCCCAGGTCCTCCACATCCTGGTCGACGGCCTCCTGGCCCAGGCCACGACCGAAACCCCCTAGGGACCCGCTCGCCTGCTCGTGGTGAATGCGTCGTGGAGTCTTGCCGGTGATCGGCGTGCGTCTGGTAGAATTTTTCGCTGAATATCGGGCCTAGTGTCATGGCGGCAGCATGGCTGATTCAGTCCTCCCGGCAGTTCCCTCGCTGCCCTGGAGATTCAGCACCCGCACACTTGATCTTGACGAGGCCAGCGAGCAGGGCGGCCGAACGTACTATCCGCTGCGGATGGACGTTCTCAGCAGGTCCGAACGATTCCGGATGTCGATCGACGCCATGCAGCTCGGGCCGATCCTGGTGGGAGACTGCCGGTTCGACGCCGACATCAGGATGGACTTCGCCGAACTTCACCGGTTCTACCACTTCAACATTCCGTTGTCGGGCCACCTGGACTCCAAGAACCTGGGGAATGAGATCACGTCGACCCCGCAGCGGGCCGTGGTGTACGGACCGGCCGGGAACATTCAGCTGAGCCGGTGGAGCGCCGGCAGCCGCATCCTGTGCGTCAAGATCAGGCGCGAGGCGCTGGAGTCGGAACTGGAGCGCCTCCTGCAACGGCCCATTCGGTCACCGATCGGGCTCGCCCCTTCAATGGACCTGACCCGGGGCTACGGGCGGATTCTGCGCGATCTGGCATGCATGCTCGCCGGGCAGATCGGGCATGAGGAGCCCCTGGCGCGGCAGGAGATCATCGGTGCGCCGCTCTGGCACAGCATGCTCTCCCACCTGCTGGCGGCGGCGGACCACCGCTACCGGGAGGAACTGCTCAGCCCCGGGACGCCGTGCCGGCCTCCGGCGGTCAAGCGAGCCATCGACGCGATGCGGGATTCGCCGGAGGCTCCTTTCAGCGCGGCCGAGCTCGCCGAAATCGCGGGCGTCAGCATCCGGACGCTCCAAACGGCATTCCAGACCCACCTGAACATGTCGCCGATGGCCTACCTGCGCAACGTGCGGCTAGAGCGGGTGCACGCGGAACTTGTGACTTCTGAGCCGTCCTATACGAGTGTCACCGAGGTGGCACACCGATGGGGATTTAATCATTTGGGACGATTTGCCGCCGCCTACGGCCGGAAGTACGGAGCCCACCCTTCCGAAACTCTGCGATCGGCCAAATGATCGCCTGCGCGAACCGGCCAGCCGCCGCGTAAAGGGGATCGCGGTGCCGCGAGTGCGGCCTTATCGTCACGATGACGACCCGGATCGGGGCGTCGGATGTGAATGGTCGCGTTCGGCGCGCCGATGATCGTTTCAGGAGTTCACCGAGTTCAGGGACAGGTACATGGTCGCGGGTATTCTGGTCGTTCTGTTCGTTCCGCTCGTCTTGCTGTTCATCGGGTTCGCCGTGCGCCGGTTTCAGCCCAGTCGCCGTCCGAATCCCCGGCTCGGCATGGACGCCCTCGCCGCGAACGTGCCGACGTTCAAGATCGTGGCGCTCGGCCTTCAGGGTTCCGGCAAGACGCTGCTCTTGTCGAGCATGTACCAGCAGTTGCTGATGCCGACTCCGTCGCGGAGCTATTACCTGGTGACCTCGCACGAGGACTCCGCCAGGCTGCGCGAGCAGTTCTGCATCATGGCCGATTCCTCACGGCCGGACGGCTGGCCTGAGGGGACGACTCAGAGCCAGACACGCCATTACAAGTTCTCGGTGCAGACGCAGACGGCGGGTGATCCGCTCGAGGTCCTGCGGCTCGACTACCTCGAATATCCGGGGGAACTCCTCACGGATACCCGGCCTGCGTCCGCCGAGGCGCAGCAACGGTTTCACCAGGACGTCAAGGCAGCGGACGCGCTCATCTGCATCCTGGACGGCCAGGTCATCCTGGAACAGCGGCGCGAAACCTCGGGCCGCTGGTCCGGCCTGGACAACGCGCTGAGCGTTCTGGTGGAGAACCTGAGAGCGTCCCGCGGCCCGATCACGTTCGTGATCACCAAGTGGGATCTGTTCGGCGGCGACGTCGACGATGACCAGACGAAGCTGCAGGAGGTCAGCGATCTGCTGATGTCGAACGACCAGTTCAGGCAACTGCTGATCCTCAAGGGAGGACGGCGTATCGTTCGGCTGATCCCGGCCAGCGCCGTGGGCACGGGATTCGCGCGGCTCGACGCGTCCGGCCGGGTCGTGAAGATCGCGAACCGGCCGGCGCAGCCGACGAACGTCGACGTCCCGCTGTCGGCGGTTGTGCCGGACGTCTTCGCGCAAGCAGAGGCGACGCTCCGCGCCGAACTGCGGGCCCAGCTCGCCGCCGAATACGCGGCGCACCTGCGCATCCCCCCGTGGCAGCGTCTCTACACGGTGCTCGACTTGGCCAGCCGTCCCGCCACCGGAGCGGTCCTCCAGGCGTTCGGCGGGAACATCGGCGCGGCGGTCGGCGGCACCACCGTCGAACTGCTGCTCAGCCGGCGCGCGGAGCCGTTCCAGGCATGGCAGGCGGAGGTGCAACGGGAACTGAGCGATGCAGAGCGCCGCGAGGCGGCGTTCGCCGAAGCGCGCACGAGGGTGATTAAGGACATGCAGGACAGGGTGGACGAGATCGAGACCCGTCTGCCGGCCAGCCTGCTGACGCCCCACCCCGGCTGATGGCGGGCGGGAACGGGCGACTTGCCTGGCCGTTTCTGATAGCTCGCGGCCGGCACTCGGGTTATCAGACGCTGGTCTGCCCGGAGCCTCTGGCCGCCGATGGCGCGTACGGGATCCTGGAACGAGAAATCGAACCCAATCCCGACCGCGACGCGCACGCGACCTTGGAACTGCGCACGAAAGACGGCCGCACTTTCACGGCGGTGCACCTCAGCCACGTCGCGTCCACCGAGGATCTCGGGGACGCCGAGGCACGCGATGTTCACGGAAGGCCGCTGCTCCTCATCTTCGGAATCCTGTGGGAGCGGGCGGCGCTCGTGCGTGAACTCAGCACCGCGGACGTCGACTTCGCCCTCCAGACCGCGCTCACCGCATACCGCCGGTTCTTGGACGACGAGGAGCATTACAGCCTCGCCGTGCCCCAGCCATTCCCGACAAGCTCCACCATCGAAACCGTGGCCCCCGTCGCCGTCGGCGCGGCCGAAAAGACTCCAGAGCCGACTCGACTTCAACACGGCTTGCGCTGGCAGCGGGCCCTCGTCCCGGCCGCTTTCGTGGCAGGAACGGCCGCGTTGGTCACGGCGGCAATGGTGTACATGGGAGGGGACCCGGAACCACCCCCGGCCTCCCGTCCAGGCACCGTTGTGCTTCACGACGAGAGTGGCGAGATCTCCGTCTCGGTGCCGGGCACCTGGAAGCAGGACGCCGGCGAACAGACCTGGTCGCCCGCGGCCTCCCGGGTCGCCGACCGCGAGAAACGTCCGGTGCTGCGCGCGTCCACCGACCCGACCAGGTTCCGCGACCCGGGCCATGGCAACAGCGGGATCTTCATCGGGCTCACCACCGCGAAGAATCCGGTCCCGGCCGCACCGGCGGATCATGAGCGCGCGGACAACGGCGGCTGCACCGCGGTCAAGCCCCGGACGAAGACCGTCGGCTCCCTCACCTTCACGATCACCCGGTGGAAGGGCTGCCGGGTCGGCGTGCCGGTGATCGACGAGGTCCGGGCGGTCGACGCCTCGAAGCCCTTCGGCGCCTGGATCCGGATCAAGCAGGCCGAGGACGCGCAGGACGTCACCGACCAGATCCTCGACACGGTGCGGCTGGCCGCCCCCTAGCGATATCCGGCGCCGGGGGACGCCTGCTAGCCGAGGACGGCCGTCCCGCTCCCGCCCCCCGCGTGGGTGGAACGGTCCGGATTTTGCGTTTTGCCCTATTGACTCCCTGCTGAATGTGTCCTTATCGTTCCGGCAACAGGAACGACGTATCGCTCAGCAGAACGAAGGAGTGCGATCAGTGGGCAGCAGGAGCCTCGGGGCGGCGAGCGCCCTCGTCGACAGGTACCTGCAGCTTTGCGAGGACCGGCGGCTGGACGAGGCGGGCGCGCTCCTCGCCCCGGGCGCGCGGCTCGTGTTCCCCGGAAAGCGGGTCTACGCCACGCTCCCGGAAATGGTCGCCGCGTCCGCCGGCCGGTACCGCTGGGTCCGGAAGGAGCGGGAGCGCTACTTCGAGGGCACCACGAACGGCGGCGCGAACAGCGGCGCGAACGGAGCCGGAGACGGAGACGGCAGCGCGGACGGGGGCGGCGCGCTGACCGTCACCTCGCTCGGCACCCTCTACGGCGAAGACCCGGCCGGACGGCCCTTCTCGGGCGTGCGGTACGTGGACGTGTTCGTCCTGCGTGACGGGCTGATCGCCGAGCAGCACGTGTACAACGACCTCGCGGTCGCCGGCATCGGAGCAGCGCCGGCGGCGGAGGAACCCGGGACGCCCGCCTGACGGGCGCGCCTCGGCAGAGACCCTTGTCAACTCGCCCCATCGAGGTCCCGACCATGAAGAGCACCCCCCGCACGAGCACCCCCCGCACGAGCGCCTCCCGAACGACCGCCTCCCGAACGACCGCCGCCGCGCTCGCCGTGTCGACCGCCGCCGCGCTCGCGCTGACCGCCTGCGGCGGCGACTCCGGCGGCGACTCCGGCAACGAGATCACCGTCGCCTTCGCCGGGGCCGTCAACGCCCCCAAGGAGGACGTCGCCACCTACGCGGTGGCCAAGGACCAGGGCTTCCTCGACAAGGAGAAGCTGAAGGTCAAGACCATCAACGCGGACGGGTCGTCCGCCGCGATCCAGGCGGTGACCTCGCGCAGCGCGGACATCACCGCGGCCGACGTGGGCTCCATCCTGGCCGCCAAGGAGAAGGGCGTGCCGATCAAGGCGATCGGCGGGCTCGTGCAGAACTGGCCGTGGCGGATCGCGGTGAAGCCGGACAGCCCGATCAAGTCCGGGACGGACCTCAAAGGCAAGAAGATCGGCGTGATCAGCCTCGCGTCCGGCTCGGCCCCCTACGCGCGGGCGTTCGCCAAGGACGCGGGCCTGGACGGGCAGAAGGACGTCGACCTGCTGCCGGTCGGCATCGGCACCCCGGCCGCGTCCGCGCTCAACACCGGCAAGGTGGACGCGCTGGCCCTCTACACCGCCCCGTACGCGGCGATCGAGAACTCCGGCACCAAGCTCCGGTACCTGCCGAACTCGGCCGCCTTCCAGGGCATCCGCTCGCTCACCTTCGCGGCGCGCGAGGACACGATCAAGAAGAAGAAGGACGCGCTGACCCGCTACCTGCGGAGCGCCTACCAGGGGATCCTCTTCTCGTCCGTCCAGCCGAAGGGCGCGATGCAGATCGGGTTCAAGACGTTCCCGGCGATGCTGTCCGGCCAGTCGGCCGAGCAGCGGCTGGACGGCGACACGAAGGTGCTGCAGAGCTTCCTCGACAGCGCGACCCCGGCGCAGGGCGAGCCGGAGACGTTCACCAACTGGGGCGCGATCAGCGACGCCGAGTGGAACAAGACCATGGCCTACACCAGGTCCGCCGGCCAGATCACCGAGAACATCCAGATCTCCGACGCCTGGGATCCCAGCCTGCTCGCGGCCGCCAACCAGTTCGACGGGGCGCAGGTGATCTCCAAGGCGAAGGCGTACGGCCCGAAGTAGCGGATCCGGAAGATCGTCCGAAGGAGAGTTCATGGCCAGCAGAACCCTCGGCCGGCGCCAGGCCGCCGCCCGAGCCGGGGCCCGGCCGGAGGCCAAGGCCCCGGCCGACGAGGGCTCCTGGATCGAGGTGGCCGGGCTGGAGAAGGTGTACCGGCCGCGCAGGTCGGAGCCGACGCACGCGCTGTCCGACATCGACTTCACGATCAAGCGCGGCGAGTTCGTCTCGGTCGTGGGCCCCTCGGGCTGCGGGAAGACGACGCTGCTGAAGATCCTGGCCGGGCTGATCCCGAAGACGGACGGGACGGTCCGGGTCGCGGGACGCGACGTCAGCGGCCCGCTGCCCGAGGTCGGGATGGTCTTCCAGGCGGCGACCCTGCTGCCGTGGCGGACGATCCTGCAGAACGTCATGGTCCCGGTCCAGGTGCAGCGGCTGAACGTCCGCGAGTACCGGGAGCGCGCCGAGGACCTGCTGAAGATGGTCGGCCTGGAGGACTTCGCGGGCAAGTACCCGCACGAGCTGAGCGGCGGCATGCAGCAGCGGGCCGGCATCTGCCGGGCGCTGGTGCACAACCCGGCGGTCCTCCTGATGGACGAGCCGTTCGGCGCCCTGGACGCGATGACCCGCGAATACATGAACGTCGAGCTGCTGCGGATCTGGCGGGAGAGCGGGCAGACCATCGTGTTCGTCACGCACTCGATCTCCGAGGCGGTCTTCCTGTCCGACCGGGTCGTCGTGCTCAGCCCCCGGCCCGGCCGCATCGCCGAGATCGTCGACATCGACCTGGGCCGTCCGCGCGACCTCGGGATCGTGTCCTCGGACGCGGCGGGCGTCTACGTGAAGCGGATCCGCGAGCACTTCAGCGCCGCCGGCGTCATCGATTGACGAGGTCCCCATGACATCGACGCAGAACACGTCCACGAACACGTCCAAGAGCACGGCCGCCGCCGCCGACCCGCCCGCGCGGGCGAAGTTGCGCCAGGTGCTCGACCCGCGGGAGCGGCCGGAGATCGTGCTGGTCCCGGCGGTCTTCGCGATCGTGATGCTCGGCTGGGAGTTCCTGGCCACGCCGCTCGGGATCGACGAGTACACCCTGCCGCGGCCGTCGCAGATCTACGAGTCGCTCGAAGGCCAGCTCACCGACGGCCAGTTCTGGGGGCACCTGTGGGTGACCCTCCAGGAGGCGCTGTTCGGATACGCGATCGGCGTCTGCGTGGCGATGCTGCTGGGCACGCTGATCTCGCAGATCCGGCTGGTCGAGCGGACCCTCATGCCGTACGTCGTGGCGTTCCAGACCGTCCCGAAGGTGGCGCTGGCGCCGCTGTTCGTCGTCTGGTTCGGCTTCGGCATCAGCAGCAAGATCGTGATGGCCGCGGTCATCTCGTTCTTCCCGATGCTGGTCAACGTCATCGAGGGGCTGCGCTCGGCGGACGCCGACCGGATCCAGATGCTCACGGTGTTCGGCGCCGGACGGTTCCAGATCTTCCGCATGGTGCGGCTGCCCACCGCGGTGCCGTTCATCTTCGCCGGGCTCGACATCGGGATCGTGTTCGCGATCCTCGGCGCGGTCGTCGGCGAGTTCATCGGCGCCAAGGAGGGGCTCGGCTACCTTCTCCTGCAGAGCAACTTCAACTTCGACATCGCCGGCATGTTCGCCGTCCTGGTGGTGCTCTCCGTGCTCGGGCTCATCGCGCACTTCCTCATCCGGCTCGCCCAGAGGCGCATCGCGTTCTGGGCGGAAGAGAACAGGGTGATCGGGGCGTGACGCAAGCGAAGACCAAGGAACAGGCGGAAACCAAGGAACACGCGGAGGCCAAGGAGCCGACGCGCTCGGGCATCGCCCGCGCCCTCGCCGTGATCGACGCCATCGCCCGGTCGCCGCAGGCCCAGGGCGTCTCGGTGATCGCCCGGGAGACCGGCCTGTCCAAGGCGGTCGCGCACCGGATCCTGCGGGAACTGGTCAACGGCCGGTTCCTGCGCTTCGACGAGACGACGAAGGTCTACCGGCTCGGGCCCGGCGCGCTCGGCATCGGGCTGGCCGCGATGCGCGAGCTGGACGTCCCGGCCATCGCGCACCGCCACCTCGTCGGGCTGTCGGAGCGCACCGGGGAGACGACGACGCTCTCGCTGCGCCAGGGCTGGTCGCGGGTGTACGTCGACCAGGTGCTGTCGTCGCACGAGATCCGCATGTCGGTCGCGCTCGGCTCCAGCCATCCGCTGCACGCGGGGTCGTCGTCCAAGGCGATCCTTGCGGCGCTGGCGGACGGCGAGGTCGACGACTACGTCGCGCACCACAAGCTCGACAGCGTCACCGACGCCACCATCACGTCCGCGGGCGCGCTGCGCGAGGAGATCGAGCGGATCCGGGCGCTCGGCTACGCGGTCAGCTCCGGGGAGCGGCAGTCGGGCGCGGCGAGCGTCGCGGCGCCGATCTACGGCGCGGCCGGGCAGCCGATCGGGTCGATCTCGGTGTGCGGGCTGCAGGACATGTTCACCCGCAGCCGCAACAGGTCCCTCGGCGACCAGGTCATCGCGGCGGCCGCCGCGGTCTCCGCCGATCTCGGCCGCCGCCCGTCCAGGTCCGAGCGCGACCCAGGGGACGTCGCATGACGCCCGCCGCCACACCGCCGCGGCGGCACTGATCGTGTCCAGATTTCACTTGGGGGAATGAATGCAGGACGGTCCACTGCAGGGCCTGCGGGTCATCGACGCCTCGACGATCCTCGCCGGGCCGCTGTGCGCGCAGATCCTCGGCGACTTCGGCGCGGACGTCGTGAAGATCGAGCATCCGGTCGCCGGCGACGGGATGCGCGGGCACGGCAAGTCCAAGGACGGGAAACCGATCTGGTGGAAGGAGATCTCGCGCAACAAGCGGGCGCTCGCGCTGAACCTCTCCGCCCCCGAAGGCGCCGAGATCCTGCTCAGGCTGGCCGCGCGGTCGGACGTCCTGATCGAGAACTTCCGTCCGGGGACGCTGGAGCGCTGGGGCATCGGCCCGGACCGGCTGCACGAGGCGAACCCGAGCCTGATCATCGTCCGGGTCACCGGGTTCGGGCAGCGCGGCCCGTACGCGGGACGGGCCGGTTTCGGCACCCTCGCCGAGTCGATGAGCGGCTTCGCGTACATGACCGGCGAGGCGGACGGGCCGCCGACGCTGCCCGCGTTCGGGCTCGCCGACAGCCTCTGCGGGATCGCGGCCTCGTCCGCGACGGCGATGGCGCTGTGGCACCGCGACCGCGACCCGGAGCGGCGCGGCCAGGTCATCGACCTGAGCCTGCTGGAGCCGCTGATGACGGCCGTCGGCCCGGCGCCGACCGTGTACGACCAGCTCGGCGTGGTCGAGGAACGGCACGGCAACCGGTCCACCAACAACGCGCCGCGCAACACCTACAGGACGGCGGACGGGCATTGGCTCGCGGTGTCGACCAGCGCGCAGCGGATCGCCGAGCGGGTGCTGCGCCTCGTCGGCCACCCCGAGGTCGTCGAGGAGCCGTGGTTCGCGACGGGCCACGGCCGCGCGGCGCACGCGGACCTGCTCGACAAGCTCGTCGGCGGCTGGATCGCCGAACGCACCCGCGCGGACGTCGTCGCGGAGTTCACCGACGCCGGGGCCGCGATCGCCCCCGTCTACAGCGCGGCGGACATCGTCGACGACCCGCACATCCGGGAGACGGAGATGCTGACCAGCGTCCCCGACCCGGACTTCGGGCCGATGCTCATGCACAACGTGATGTGGCGGATGTCGCGCACGCCGGGCCGGATCCGCTTCACCGGACGCGCGCTCGGCGCCGACACCGACTCGCTGCTCGTCGACGAGCTCGGCCTCGACCCGGCGGAGGTCGCGAGCCTGCGCGAACGCCGCATCGTGACCTGATGCCCGCAACCCCTACCGAAGGCCCCACCGAAGGCCCTACCGAAGGAATCCGGAGACAAGGCACCCAGTGACCACTCAACCAGCGACCGGACACCCCGACCCCCTCCTGGCGGCCGTGCTCGCCGGGGTGACCGTCTACGACCTAGCCCGCCCGATGTCGATCGGGATGCCGCAGTCGCCGAACCATCCCGCCTACTGGCACACGCTGCCGCGGCGGCACGGCGACCGGACGCGCCCCGACGGCGGCTCGGCCGCCAACGACATGATCGTCACCGGCACCCACGTCGGGACGCACATCGACGCGCTGGCCCACGTGTCCCAGGACGGCCGGCTGCACGGCGGCGCGGACGCCGTCGAAGCCTGCCAGGGCGGCGGCTACCCCGACCACGGCGTGCACACCATCGCGCCGATCGTGCGCCGGGGAGTGCTGCTGGACGTCCCGCGCGCGCTGGGCGAGGAGCACTGCGCGCCCGGCTACGAGATCACGCCCGACGACCTGGACCGCACCGTCCGGCACCAGGGCACGGACGTCGGCGCCGGCGACGTCGCGCTCGTCCGCAGCGGCTGGGGACGGCTCTTCACCGACCCCGACCGGAACGCCTACATCGGCGCGGCGTCCGGCGTGCCGGGCGTGGGCGAGGCGGGCGCCCGCTGGCTGGCCGACCGAGCCGTGCACGCGGCGGGCGCGGACACCATCGCCTTCGAGTGCCTGCCACCGGGCCAGGGCCACAGCGTGCTGCCCGCGCACCGCGTCCTGCTGGTCGAGGCCGGGATCTACATCATCGAGACACTCGACCTCGAAGAGATCGCGCGCGCAGGCGTCCACGAGTTCACCTTCGTCCTGGCGCCGCTGCCGCTGGTAGGCGCGACCGGATCCCCGGCCCGCCCGCTCGCGCTGCGCTCTTTGGAGCGTTCCGATGGCTGACCAGGAACCGACGACCGAGCCGGAACTGGCGCGCCAGTTGGCGGATTTCGCCGCCGCGACGTCGTTCGAGACGCTGCCGGACGACGTCGTCGACAGCGTGCGCAAGCGCGTCCTCGACGTGATCGGGCTGTGCGTCGCGGCGCACCGGCTGCCGACGAGCGCGGCCGTCCTGGAGTACGTCCAAGATCAGGGCGGACGTCCGCAGGCCCACGCGATCGGCGGCGGCGCAGCCCTGCCCGCGCCCCTGGCGGCGCTGGCCAACGGCGTCCTGGCGCACTCCCTCGACTACGACGACACGCACCTGCCGTCCGTGCTCCACCCGAGCGCCTCGGTGGTGCCCGCCGCGCTGGCCGCGGGCGAGCGCGCGGGCGCGTCCGGCCCGGACACGATCCGCGCGATCGCGGTCGGGCTGGAGGTCTGCGTCCGGCTGGGCATGGCCGGGTACGACGCGCGGGCGGGCAACTCGACGTTCTTCGAGCACGGCCAGCACGCCACGTCCATCTGCGGCGCGCTCGGCGGCGCGGTCGCCGCGGGCCTCCAGCTCGGCCTGGACGGCGACGGCCTGCTGGACGCCCTCGGCGTCTCCGCATCGATGGCGTCCGGGCTCATCGAGGCCAACCGGACCGGCGGCACCGTGAAGCGCCTGCACTGCGGATGGGCAGCGCATTCAGCGGTAACCGCGGCCGAACTGGTCAGCCGCGGATTCACCGGGCCTCCAACCGTCCTAGAGGGACGCTTCGGTTTCTTCCAGGCTTTCTTGCGCGGCGAGTACGAGCCCAAGGAAATAACCAACGGCCTCGGCTCCGACTGGGCCGTCCCGGGCATCTTCTTCAAGCCCTACCCCGCGAACCATTTCACCCACGCCGCCGTCGACGCCGCAATCGCGCTCCGCGAGCAGGGCCTCGCCGCCGACCGCGTCGTGTCGCTGACGCTCGGCGTCCCCGCGCCCGTGATCCGCACGATCGGCCAGCCGATCGAGCTGAAGCGCGCCCCCGACACCGGCTACCAGGCGCAGTTCTCCGGCCCGTACGCGGTCGTCGCCGGGCTGCTCGGCGGCGGCGGGCTCGGCGTCGGGCTCGGCGACTACACCGACGAGCTGGCCCGCGACCCGTACCGGCGCGAGCTGATGGCCAAGGTGGACGTGGTCGCCGACGCCTGGGCGACGGAGATCTTCCCCATGCAGTTCCCCGCCGTCCTCACCGCCCGCGACGTGGACGGACGCGAATGGCGCCACGAGGTGCCCGTCAACCGGGGCGGCCCCGGCCGTCCCGTCAGCGACGCGGAGCTGGAGCTGAAGTTCCGCGACAACACCCAAGGCCGGCTGTCCGAGGACGCCGCCGCCGAGACCGCCCGCCACGTACGCGGGCTCGCCGACCTGGCGGACGTCGGCGACCTGCTCCGCCCGCTCGCCGATTTCCAGGACCGTTCCGAGGACCGACTCCAGGACCGGGACACGAAGGAAGAGACTCATGGCTGAATACGATCTGCTGGTCAAGGACGTCAAGGTCGTCACGCACGAGCGGGACGAGCCGTTCGAGGCGGACATCGCCGTGCGCGACGGGCAGATCGCCCGCGTCGCCCCCGGCCTCGACGCGGCGGACGCCGCCCAGGTCGTCGACGGGCGGGGCCGTCCGGCCTTCCCCGGCGTGGTCGACGCGCACCAGCACTGGGGCATCTACAGCCCGCTCGCCGACGACACCGTCACCGAGAGCCGCGCGTCCGCGCAGGGCGGCGTCACCACCGCGCTGACCTATATGCGGACCGGGCAGTACTACCTGAACAAGGGCGGCCCCTACGCCGACTTCTTCCCCGAGGTCCTGGACGCGGCCGCCGGACGCTCGCACATCGACTACGCCTTCCACCTGGCGCCGATGTCGTCCGGCCACATCGCGGAGATCCCGGAGCTGATCGAGCGTTTCGGCGTCTCGTCCTTCAAGATCTTCATGTTCTACGGCGGGCACGGGCTGCACGGCCGGTCGTCCGACCAGAGCTCGTTCCTGATGACGCCGCCCGGCGAGCGGTACGACTACGCGCACTTCGAGTTCGTGATGCGCGGCATCCAGGCGGCGCGGGAGCAGTTCCCCGAACTCGCCGAGGAGATCTCCCTCTCCCTGCACTGCGAGACCGCGGAGATCATGACCGCCTACACCAAGATGGTCGAGGAAGCGGGCGACCTGACCGGCCTGGCCGCCTACCACGCGTCCCGTCCACCACACTCCGAGGGCCTCGCCATCTCCATCGCGTCCTACCTGGCGCACGAGACGGGCCTGCCCAACATCAACCTGCTGCACCTGTCGTCGGCCAAGGCGATGGACGCGGCCGTCCGCATGGCCGGGGCGTTCCCGCACGTCAACTTCCGCCGCGAGGTCACGATCGGCCACTTGCTCGCCGACATCGACACGGCACACGGCATCGGCGGCAAGGTCAACCCGCCCCTGCGCCCGCGCGACGACGTCGAGGCGCTCTGGCAGCACGTCGCCGAAGGCACCGTCGACTGGGTCGTCAGCGACCACGCCTGCTGCCGCGACGAGATCAAGTTCGGCGAGCCCCGCGACGACGTCTTCCTCGCCAAGTCGGGCTTCGGCGGCGCCGAGTACCTGCTCGCCGGGATGCTCACCGAGGGCCGCAAGCGGCACCTCCCGCTCGGCCGGATCGCCGCGCTCACCTCCTGGAACCCCGCCCAGCGGTACGGCCTGCGCACCAAGGGCGCGATCAAGGAGGGCCTGGACGCCGACTTCTGCCTCGTCGACCCGGACAAGACCTGGACCGTCCGGGCCGCGGACTCCGAGTCCGCGCAGGAGTACACCCCGTTCGAGGGTTTCGAGCTGACGGCCCAGGTAACCGACACCTTCGTGCGCGGACACCAGGTTCTCGACGCGGGAAAGATCATCGGCACGCCCGCCGGGCGGTACGTCCACCGACCGGCCCGATGAGATCGGCCCTCTACGTCCCCGGAGACCGCCCGGAGAAGCTCGCCGGGTCGCTGACCCGCGGCGCCGACGCCCTGATCGCCGACCTGGAGGACGCGGTAGCCCCCGAGGCCAAGCCCACCGCCCGCCGAACAATGACGGCCTGGCTGGCCACCCTCCCCCAGGACGCCCCAGAGATCTGGATCAGAATCAACCCGGGAAAGGCCGGACACGAGGACCTGCACGCCCTAGAACCCGGACTCCACGCCGTCACCGGAATATGCGTCGCGAAAACGGAGACGCCGGACGACCTGGCCGCCATCGACGACCTCCTGCCCCCGCAGATCGCGCTCTGCCCGGTACTGGAGAGCGCGACCGCAGTGCTGGGCGCACCGGAGATCGCCCAGGCCGCCCGAGTCGTCCGGCTACAGCTGGGCGAGGCCGACCTATGCGCGGACATCGGCGTCGACCCCGGCGCCGACGAGCGCGAACTGCTCTGGCCCAGGTCGCAGATCGTCCTGGCCTCGGCCGCCGCCGGAATCGACCCGCCATTGGGCCCGGTGAGCACCGACTTCCGCGACCTGGACCGCCTGGCCGAATCGACCCGCGCGCTCCGCCGCCTCGGCTTCCAGGGCCGGGCCTGCATCCACCCGGCGCAGCTCCCGGTCGTCAACGAAGTTTTCACCCCATCGCCCGACGAACTCGCCCAGGCCCGCGCACTGGTGGCGCGTTTCGAGGCCGCAGGGTCAGGCGTCGTCGTCGACGAGTCGGGCCGCATGGTCGACGAGGCCGTGATCCGCCGCGCCCGCCGTACCCTCGCCCAGGGAAAGGTGGCGCAGTGAGCCGGATCTGGTTCCAGAAACACACGGTCGTCGGCCGCAACCCCTGGCTGGACGATGGCTACGAACAACACGCCCGCGACATCCTCGGCGACCGCGCGGACGTGGAATTCCACGCCCTGCCACCCGAGGTCTACGACACGAAAATGCCGGCCGACCACGTGAAATACGGCCAGCTGGAAGTCTTCTTCTCCTGGTACTTCGCCGAGCGCGCGGTCGAGGCCGAACGCCAGGGCTATTCGGCCTACATCATCGGCACCAGCCAGGACCCGGGCCTCGCCGCCGCCCGCTCACTGGTCTCGATCCCGGTGGTCGGATACGGACAGGCTACCTTCGACTTCCTACGCACCCAGGGCCTCCGATTCGGCATCATCGGTTTCGTCCCGGCCCTAGAGGAAGCCCTACGCCACAACCAGGCCCAATACGGCTGCGCCGACCTATGCGCAGGCTTCCGCTACCTCCCCGAGGGCCGCACACTCATCGAAAAGGGCCTCCCGGACGACACACTTCCGGCCCTCCTCAAAAAGATCACAAAAGCCGCCGAAGAACTGCGCGAAGCGGGCGCACAGGCGATCGTCTCAGGCGAGGGCATCCCCTGCGAACTCCTCTGGCGCGCCGGTATCCGCAGAATCGCCGGCCTCCCGGTGATCGACTCCAACGGCCTGGCACTGGCCACCGCGAACCTACAGGCGGACCTGCTGACCGCAGGCGTCTGGAGCCGCGACACCCCCGGCTACCTGACCGACCGCGCCCCCACCGAAGAGGTAGACCGCCTCCGCACCCTATTCGCCCCCACCATAACCCGCCCCTAACCACCCACCTCAACAAGGACAATCTCATTCGGCCTGAGCCCAGCCAATGACCTGCTCAACCTGAAGACCACGGATAATGGCGTTGTCGAACTTGGCATCACTGACGTCGGTCAGGCCATGCGGCGGCACCCCGGTATTGACCACTCCGAACTTCGCCGCGCTCAGGTCAGTGTCGCGCAGATCAGCGCCACGCAGATCGCATCCGGCCATTCTCACTCCCCGCAGCGACGCGCTCCGCAGGTCGGCACCGCGCAGATCGCAGAGTTTGAAGAAGCAACCGTCCAGCGTGGCATGGCGCAGGTCAACGCCGACAAAGGAGCACCGACTGAACCATAGGTTCAGCAAGGTAAGCGAGTTCAGATCTTGCCCGTCAAAGACCTGGCGCTTGACTGCGGCGTAGCGTCCAAGCGCAGCAAGCATCCGTCTCGACGGCACTTCATCGGCCATGGAAACATAATGGCAGGACCCGCCAGGCACGCCGGGAAACGGTGCCTAGCCGGCTACGAGCCGAGCCTCCTCAAGCGGCCATAACCCTCGACACCACCACGAACACGGCGGTCGCGCTACGACGTTCCCTCGAAAAAGGTGACTCCAGCTTGGCGCACGCGATGAATCTCGCCGCGGCTGCCAGTCTGTATCCCTAACGCACGATCAGCCGCACCACACCGCACCCGAGGAGAGCGCCATGACCGCCACCTACACCTTCGACGTCTTTTCCAGCCTCGACGGCTTCGGCGCCGCGGGCGGCAACTGGACCGGGTACTGGGGCAAGCAAGGCCCCGAACTCCTCAACCACCGCCTCGCGGTGTACAGCGAGGAGCAGCGGATGGTCTTCGGAGCCAACACCTACCGGGCGTTCGCGCAGATGCTGGCCACCAGCACGGACGGGTCCGAGGTGCGTGACCCGTGGGTGACGCGGATGGTCAACCTTCCGGCGACGGTGGTGTCGAGCACCCTGGACGGGACCGCCGACTGGCCGGACGCGACCCTCGCGAGGGGCGATGCCGTCGACGTCGTCGCCCGGCTCAAGGAGGAGTCCGCGGTGCCGTTGCGCTCGCACGGCAGCCTGGCGATGAACCGGGCGCTGATGGCCGCCGGGCTGGTCGACCGCGTCCAGGTGACGCTCTTCCCCGTGATCACCGGTCAGAACGGGCTGA
Organism: Actinomadura sp. 1N219; assembly: GCF_044326405.1. Lineage (NCBI taxonomy): Bacteria > Bacillati > Actinomycetota > Actinomycetes > Streptosporangiales > Thermomonosporaceae > Actinomadura > Actinomadura sp. 1N219. Next base: position 89,768 of record NZ_JBIRAY010000004.1, read on the forward strand.
ACCCGGTCTTCGAGGACGCGGCCGACTTCGACCTCGAACTGATCGAGAGCCGGACGCTCGACGGCCACATCCAAGAACTCATCTACAAGCCCACCCTGCACGTCTGATCGGACAACGAGGCCCGGCCAGCCTGCGAACGGTCGCCTGGACACCGATGAATTTTCGCGACGGAGATGGTCTCTCCTGCGGTTGATCACAACAACGGAGGCCGTCCAGATGCGAAAGATCGTGTTCCACATGCAGACCACCGTGAACAACCGCATCGCCAACGCCGCGGGGGCGTTCTGGGAGCCGTTCCCGTGGGGAGAGGAGGAAACGGCCTATATCGCCGAGCAGTTCTCCCAGGCGGACACCTGGGCAATGAGCAGGGCGACCTACGAGACGATCGTGCCCTGGTGGGACAAGGCCGCCCGCGGCGAGACTCCCGACGACGCACCCGCCATCACCGCCGCGGACCGCAGGTTCGCCAAGGTGCAACGGAACATGACCAAGGTCGTTTTCTCCAGGACCCTGCCGTCCACGACCGATCGCCTGGTCATCGGAGGCGACCTGGTCAACGAACTCGCCGCGTTGAAGCGGCAGGACGGCAACGACATCCTGCTGTCCTGCGGCCCCAAGACCCTCGCGCCGATCGCCTCCGCGCCCGGTGTGATCGATGAATACCTGCTCGCCGTGAGCCCCGCCGTCCTCAGCGCCGGACCCCGGATATTCGACGGCCTGACGATCGACCTGGCCCTTGAACTGACCGATGCCAAGGTGTTCAACGGCGGCGCAATCGTTTCCCGATACCGCGTCGCCGCCCATTAGAGACCCGCCACGACCCGAAACCGAACGCCCACAACCTGGTGGCACTTGTCCTCCAAGACGAGGACGATTTGGGTTCCAGGCCGGAGGCTCACCTGTCGGTCAAGGTGCGTTTGAGGAGCGGAAGCAGGCGATCCCAGTGGCGCTGCAGTGCGGAGGAGCTGAAGGCGTCGGTGTCGGACATGGTGAAGCCGTGGACGGTGCCCGGGTAGATCTCGGACGTGTAGTCGACGCCCGCGGCCTCCAAGGCCTGGTTGAGCTCGTCGAGGGCCTCAGGCGTCATGTCGGTCTCGGCGTGGCCGAGGTAGACCTGAGCGCGGAGGTCGGAGAGACCGTGGGGCCCGTCGGTGACGACGGGGCCGTGGAATCCGGCGACGGCGGCCACCTGGCCGGGGTGGGCCATGGCGGTGCGCATCGCCAGAAGGCCGCCTATGCAGTAGCCGGTCACCGCGACCGGTCCGGCGCTGACCTCGGGCTGCGCGGTGAGGAACCCGAGGTAGGCGTCGGCGTCGCGCAGGATCCGTTCGGTCTTGTGCGCCTCGATCAGGGGCATCACCTGGGCGAAGACCGCGGGCCGGGTCTCTGCTCCGATGTACTCGGGAAGGTCGATCAGCGGCGCCGGGCCGTGCCGGTAGAAGACGTTGGGGACGAGCACGTAATACCCGTGCCCGGCCAGTTCAAGGGCCATCTCCCGCAGCACGGGCCGGATGCCGAAGGCGTCCGCGTACATCAGCACCCCTGGGTGCCGCTCGCCATGGTCGGGGACGGCCACGAAAGCGTCGGCTTGGCCGTCCGGGGTGGGAATCTGCAGAGTCTTGGTGGGCATGACGTTCTCCTGTCGTGGTTGATGTGCCGAACTGTGATCAACACGACGGAGGCGGAGCCCGCTCGGCGCTCAGAAAAGCACCGGGTCGCCAATCCGTGTGTGGCGCAATGCCGTCCCGGTAGTCATCGCCGCACAGCCTAACCAACGAAGACAAGGCCGACGCCCCTCAGCGCTTGGCCCTTATACCGCACCCGAGGACGATGCCGCGCTGGAGCAGGCCGTCGAGGACGATCAACCCCCACGAAGTCGTCGAGCCATGTCAGGCGATCATGCGGGCGATCACCGGTCCCGCTGGGCCATTGCGGCGATTCCGTCGAGCAGGGCGCGCAGGCCGAGGTCGAAGGCGTTCGCGGCCGCCTCGGCGGCGTTGCGGTTGAAGCCGCCGCTGTGCCAGGTCTGTTCGATCGCCGGGTATCGCGCCGGGTCGAAGATGGTCTCCCAGAACATTTGGCGGGCGGCCCACCAGTCTTCGTCGGACTGGCCGCTGATCCGCTCGGCATATGTGTGCTCGGCAAGGGCGGCGGCCGTGCCGTCGACGAAGGTGACGATGGAGCCGCTCGCCGCGGACCTTTCGGCGGCGGACAGCCCGGTCATGGACAACGCGCCCAGCAGGAAGTTGTCCCTGGCGAGCAAACCGGGGCCGAGGGGTGGCCGCACGGTCGACACGATGCGCAGCCATGGGTGGCGTTCGTGCAGGGCGACGTTCTGGCTCGCATAGTGCTCGATCTGGTCACGCCACGAGCCCGATGGGGTCAGGTCGAGTTCCTGCCAGGCGGAATCCACCATCAGGTCGACCAGTTCGGCCTTGCCGGGCACGTGGGTATAGAGCGTCATCGTGCCGACGCCGAGGGACGCGGCGAGCCGGTCCATGGTCATGGCGTCGAGCCCGTCCCGGTCCGCCAGCGTCATGGCCGCGGCGACGATCTTGTCCAGGGAGACCTTGGGCGGCCGGCCGCGACCCGATCGAGCCTGCGGGGAGCGCCAGAGCAGACGCAGGGTCTCCCGAGGATCTCCACCGCCGCTGCGTTCCACTGCGCCTCCCCATTTCCGTAGAGCATACGGTATTGTTTATCCGTAGGGCATACGGAAAAGGAGGGCTCACATGCGAGTGCTGGTGACCGGGGCGACCGGGAACGTGGGACGGCAGGTGACAGCAGGCCTGGTCAAGGCAGGCGTTCAAGTGCGGGCGCTGACCAGGCACCCGGGACGCGCCGACCTGCCCGGCGCCGAGGTCGTCCAAGGAGACCTCACCAGGCCGGAGACCGTGCCGTTCGACGGCGTGGACCGAATGTTCCTCTTCCCAGAGCCGTCCACGGCCAAGGAGATCGTCGATCGTGCCAAGCAAGCGGGCGTCCAGCGGATCGTTGTGCTCTCATCGGGCGCCGTGACCGGCGGTTTCGACACGACATTCCATCCGCCGGTCGAACAGGCCGTCGAGGAGTCCGGCCTGGAATGGACACACCTCCGGCCAGGCGAATTCGCGGCCAACAAGGTTTCGCTGTGGGGACCGTCCATCCGGGCCGAGCGAATGGTGCGGGACGCGAATCCGGACTCGGCCTGGTTCCCCGTCCACGAGCGGGACGTCGCCGATGTGGCGCTCAAAGCCCTGTTGGAGGACGGGCACCACGGCAAGGCGTACGACCTCAACGGCCCGGAGTTGATCAGCCTGCGCGACCAGGTCAAAGCCATCGCCGACGCACTCGGCGAAGAGGTCGGGTTCGAGGAGGTCACTCCTGCCCAGGCGCGCGAAATCTACCTGAAGATCGGCGGATTCGCCGCCGAGGCCGCCGACTTCCTGTTGGGATTCACCGACTACAACGGCAACCCAGCCGATCCGGCCGAAATCGAGGACTTCGACCCGAGCACCCTGGGCCCGCTGCCCACCGCACAGCCCGTAACGGGCAGTTCGCCACGGACGTTCGCCCAATGGGCACAAGACCGCGCCGAGGACTTCCGCTAGACCTCAGTTCAGCCTGATCACACCGGCTGCCGCGCCGCTGACACCCCCCTTGCGTGCCCCTTAACGAGGTAGCTACTCGCCGAGTTCTCACCCCGCCGCCTTTCCACCATCGTGCAGGCCATCCTCACCCTTCACCAGTAAGACCGGTGGGATGGAATCGGCTCACTGTTCAAGCGGTGTGTTTAGGCGCAGCGCCGTGCGTATCATCGCGGCGCGCTGGCCGGGGCAGTGCCACAGGGCTTCGTCCACGGGCTCGTCATCGTCGAAGCGCGTCGGCTTGTAGAGGTACTCGACGGCCGGAAGCCATGCGTCGGGGTCGGTGTCGTGGCGTTCGCCGTGCGGGCACGCCGAGTCCGCCGCGACCCGGTTGAGGACGTCGCTCAGGTAGGTCGGGACGGTCGGCGGAGCGGTCGCGTCCTGTCGGGCCAGGGAGAAGCAGACCGCCGCCGTCAACGGCAGCAGCTCGCTCCGCGGCACGTCGCCGAGGAGCCTCTGGGCTGCCCAGAGGCTCGTGACCTGCGACGACGCGTCCTCAGGGTCAAAGCGGACGCTGACGGTGAGCGCGATGACGTCCAAGGCGCCTTCGACCACGTACGCGGGCGTCAGCAGGCTGAAATCCGGCATCCCGAACTCGGCTGGGCGCTGTGCCAGCAGCACCTCCACGGCCTCGCAGGCCATCGTCCGGAGCCAGGCCGGGCAGGAGAACAGTGCGAGCTCGTCGCGGTCCGCGAGCCCCGCGGCGGTGGCCACCTCGGGGTCCTCGATCGCCGGGATCCACCGCACGATGCGCTCGAGGTTGTCGAGCTCGGCGCGGCCCGGATGGTCTTCGTCACAGGCGTCCAGTGTTTCGTCGGCCAGCGCCGCCGCGGCGATCATCTTGTCGTAGACCGGCTGGTCGCGGAGCAGATGAGCAGCCCAGAAACAGGTCGAGTAGAGAGCGAGGAGCTGCCCCGCCCGCACCCGGGGATCGGGGTGCTCCACGCTGAGCTCGGCGACCGTCCCCAGCAGGTCCACCGGATCGCAGGTCGGATAGTCGTTGACGACCCCGAGCAGGTTCGAGACGAACCCGTCGGCGGGAGGAAACTGGTCCCTCCACATCAGGTGCGAGCCGCAGCGCCGAGGTTCATCATCGTCATGATCGGCTGATCGTACCGGGGACGAGCCCTCGCCCAGACGCGCAAGGATGCCGCTCGCCCTCCACCACTAAGACCGATGAGGGACGGAATCAGCTGGTGGTCGCCGAACAAGACGAGTTCGTCGAACAACGTCCGGTCGGGGATGTGGGGATTGCTCCGCGTCCGCCGGGCTGGCGGCGGTCCAGACCGGCGGACGGGGCGAGGTCACGCGGGGGCGCCGAGCGGCGGGTGCTTGAGCACGCGAGGCTTGTACTCGACCAGCTGGATGCGGCCGTCGAAGGTGCGGTGCTCGATCATCTCCAGGGCGACGTCCGGGTAGCCGTCGTAGATGCGTTCCGCGCCCGTGGCCCCAGTGATCACCGGGAACATCACGACCCGGAAGCGGTCGACGAGTCCGGCACGCAGCAGGGACCGGCACAGGCTGAGACTGCCGATGGTGCTGAGGAGTCCCGAGCCACTCGCCTTCATGGCGCGGACCGCCTCGACGGCGTCGTCGCGGACGAGCGTGGAGTTGGCCCACGTCAGCGGCTCCTGAAGTGTGGAGGAGAACACGACCTTGGACGCTCGCGTGAGCTCGTCGACCGACGCCTCTTCTTCCGGCCTGAACTCGTCCTGGCCATCCGGGACGTCGCCGGCGGCGAAGCCCGACATCAGGCGGTAGGTGTTCGCTCCCATCAGGTAGGTGGCCTCGGGCTGCTCACCGAGCCACGCGAGGTACTCCGGGCCCTCCAGGCCCCAGAACCCGGGCCATCCCTCTCCCGATGCGTAGCCGTCGAGGGAGGTGATGAAGTCGACGAGAAGCTCCGACATGGCGGTCTCCTTTCCTAGGGTGTCACGAGGTTGACCGGCCGGGAGCCACAAACTCATCGGCCGCGCGTTCCCTACCCGCGCGATCCCCAAGTGCCCGTTCCCAAATCCCTGAAGATCGTCATCGGTCTCGGTGCTCAGGCGGACGTGCTTACCCGCAGTCACTATGGGTATCGACCCAAATGCTTAGCGTAATCGATTTTGGGAGGTTTGGTATGCGTTGGCCATCGGCCACGCTGGTCCCGTCTCTGTCGCTCGCCGCCGCTGCCGCGGCCGGCCTGGTCGTCGCCATCCCGGCGACCGCCGCGGCCGTCGACGCCGCGGCCCCGCCCACCTATACGTGCGAGAGCCTGGCCGTCCCGCGCGCCTTTCCCCTGCCGTTTGTCGTCGGCCGCAATTGCGCCGCGTCCCACGGCGCTCCCACCAGCGGCGAAGTCCAGGGACCGGTGCGGATCATCAGCAACGAGGAGGTCAGCTTCACCTGCAACCGGGCGAACCTCGACGAGTACCCCGAACGCGTCCGCGGCTACGCCGGCTGCGAGTAGCCGCGCCTACACCTGGGGGCCGCCTCGGTCATCCACCACCGCTCCGCCCGCACGGGAACGGATTTTGCGCCTGTGGGGGTGTGAGAAGGGGTAGCTGGGCCGCTCACACTTGCGGCGTGGCCGAGGGTGAGGTGCGGCGGCGCCCGGGATGCGGGAGTCGCTTCCGGGTTGGTTGCGGCGGGATGCCCCGGTTTTGTAGTGCGCCGTGCCGGGCTCGGCATTGGCGGTGGGTGCGGCGGAGCCGAGTCTGGGTGGCGATGATCCTGGCTGCGGCCGTCTCAGCGGACTCCCTGTTCCCGGCTTCTTATGGGGGCGGCGTGGCGGATCTCCTCCAGCGGGAGTGCATCAGGGGAGTTGGTGGGTGCGGCGTTCTTCTGGGGTTAGGTGGCGGGTTCGGCGGGACTTGGCCAGGTCGAGGACCTGGGCGGCGGGAGCGCAGACCTCGCATGGGCGTGTACGGGTTAGGGCTTGGCCCAGGCCGGTGGGTCCGACCAGTTGGGGGCTGAGGCCGCGGACGATCCGCTCGCCGTCCGGGGTGAACGCGGCGAGGCCGCCGGTCGCTCCCCAGCCGGTGAGGTCCACCGGTTCTCCGCCGTTGGGACGCCAAAGGCGCAGGTGGCCGGTGGGTTCATTGGTGAGGAGCCAGGATCCGTCGGGGCTGAAGCCGACCTTGCGGACGGGGTTGGCGGGGCCCCGCAGAAGGGTCGGGTCGGCCTTGCCTTCGATGTTCCAGACGCGGATCGCGCCGTCGGCCGCGGCGGCGGCCAGGTGGCGCCCGCTGAGGGTCAGGCCGGTGAGGTCGTCCTGGTGGCCACGCATGATCTTGGGTTCGTGCGCTCCCCTCAGGTCCCAGATGAGGACGGTGCCGTCGTCGCGGGCATCGGCCAGGAGGGTGCCGTCCGGGCCGAACGCGATGGCGCCCTCGGCCTTGGCCGTGGGTTGCGTCTCCCAGCCGGTGACGCGTTTCAGGGCCGGGGAGACCTGCCAGACCATTGGGTCGGTGTTGGCGGCGCCTGCGGCCAGGCGTTCGCCGTCCGGGCTGAACGTCAGTGTCGAGGGGAGACCGCGCAGGTCGGCCGGGGCGGTGGTCGAGGTGCCGGTCGCGAGATCCCAGAGGGTCAGTGTGCCGGCTCGGCCCAGGCCGGCCATGAGGCGGCCGTCCGGGCTGAGGGCGACCTTGTAGCCGGAGTCCCTCGGGCCTTTGATCTCGGTGGTGCCGGAGCCTCGCCATATGCGGATGCGGACGTCCTGGGGAGTGGTCAGGGACATGGGGGCGGCTGATGTCGCCAGGGTTTCGGTGTCGGCGCTGAGGGCCAAGGGCCTGCCCTGGGCGGGCGTTGGGGTGCCGGTCGCGATGTCCCATTGGCGCAGTGTGCCGTCGGCTTCGACGCTGACCAGGGACTTGTCGGTGAACGCCACTCCGCGCGGGTCTCCGGGGGGACGCAGGGTCAGGGGGTCGGCGTCGGCGCCTGTCGTCCAGATGCGGATGAGGCCGTCGGCTCCGTAGGTGGCCATGCGTTGCCCGTCGCGGCTGAAGGCCAGGCCGTTCAGTTTCGGGGCGTGGCGGGGCAGTTCGACCTGTGGTTTCCACTCGCCGCCTGGAGGGCTGAGGACGTCCCAGACCTGTGGCGTGTCGCCCTCGACGGTGGCGGCCCAGGGGCCGCGCGGGCTGAACGCCACCTGTTCCGGTTCGCCGCGGGCGGCTGTGCGTTCCGGCTGGGGGCGGCCTTTGGTCAGGGACCAGATGCGGAGGGGTGAACCGCCTCCCCCGGTGGCCAGACGTCGGCCGCTGGGACTGAAGGCCACGCTCCGTCCGGGAAGTTCGGCCGGGGCGCGGCCGGCCGGCCCCCAGAGGCGGACGCCGTCGGAATGCGCGCTCGCCACCTGGCCGGTCCGGCTGACGCTGATGCCCAGGACTCCCCGGGGAGCGGTGCCCAAGATCGTCGGTGGGGTCGTGGCGGTCAGGTCCCAGACGGCGACCCTTCCGGTGGCGCTGCCCGTGGCCAGGCGGCGACCGTCCGGGCTGAAGGCGGCGCTCTGGACGTTCTGCGTGTCGCCCGGCGGGAGGCGGAGTTCGTCGCGACGAGGGGCGGAGCCGGTGAGATCCCAGATCTCCAGGCCCGCGGGCGCCGGGCCGGAACCCCAGATCGCCATCTTCCGCCCGTCCGGCGTGGCCGCCGCCCCCTTCACCTGGCGCAGCCCGGCGGCCTGCGAACCGCGCAGGCGCGCGTCCGCGGTGGCCTGGCGGAGGACGATGTCGGCCTCCGGTGTGGGGCCTGCCTCGTACGCCTCGATCGCCAGCAGCAGCGCCAGTTCCGGGTCCTGCGGGAGCTGGCGGCGGGCCTCGCCCGCGAGGCGCACGGACGTGGCGCGGTCACGGGCGTCGCCGGCGCTGCCCGTCTGGACCAGGGCCAGGACGAGCAGGATGCCCGTCGCCGCCGCCGCGAACGAGAGCCCGCCGACAGTGCGGCGCCTCAGGCGGCGGGCCGCGGCGGCCTGGACTCGGGAAGCCGCGAGGAAGGAGCGTTCCAGCTCGTTCAGCGGCGTGCGTCCCTCGGTGTCCCAGGCGGCGAGCCGGTCGCCCCGGTACAGGTAGTCCTCGCCGCGGTGTTCGCGTTCCCAGTGAGCCGCGTCGCCGGTGAGCCGCTGGTGGCGCAGCAGGGCGTCACGGTCGTCGTCGAGCCATCCCCGCAGCCTGGGCCAGCCGTGGACGAGCGCCTCATGCGCGATCTCGATCGTGTCGTCGTGGTCCAGGACGATGAGCCGCGCGGTGGCCAGCCGGTCGAGCACGGTGTCCAGTTCGCCCGCGGGCCCGATGCCGGTCAGCTCGTCCCGGCCGATCCTGCGGCGAGTGTCGGCGGTGCCCTCGCCCGGTGAGGTGAGGCGAAGCAGTACGGCGCGGAGCAGGTCGTGCTGGGCTTCTTCCAGGTCGGCCCAGAGCCGCTCGGCCGTCTGGGCGATGGCGCCGCCGACGCCGCCCGCGGCCCGGTAGTCGGCGAGCCGCAGGACGTTGCCCCGCTGACGGCTCCACGTCTCCCGCAGCGCGTGGGCGACCATCGGGAGCGGCCCCGCCTGCCCGGCGGCCTCCGTCAGCACGGCGGCCACCAGGTCCGGTTCCACCTGAAGTCCGACCCGGGCCGCGGGTTCGACGACGACGGCGCGCAGTTCCCGCTCGTCCATGGGACCGACCGGCACGTGCGCGCTGTCGCGGAAGGCCGTGACCAGCCCGGCGTGCCGCACGCAGCGTTCGTAGAAGTCGGCCCGGACGCCGATCACCAGCGCCGGACCGTCTCCGGCGGCGGCCACGGCGCTCAGCCGGTCGAGGTAGGCGTCCCGCTCCCGCTCGTCGGCGACCAGCGTGAAGACCTCCTCGAACTGGTCGATGATCAGGACGGCGTCGTCGCTCTCCTCGTAGGCGGGGTGCGCGCCCGGCGTGACCCGGCTGGCGGAGGTGCCGTCGGCGGTCAGCCTCGCCAGCAGCCCGGCCCCGAGCAACGACGACTTGCCGCTGCCGGACGCCCCGGCCACCACCGTGAGCGGCGCCCGCTGCACGGCCTTCAGCAGGTCTTCCAGCAGCTGGTCGCGGCCGAAGAACAGATCCGCGTCGCCGGCGCCGAGCGGGACCAGTCCCGGGTACGGGCTGCGGCGCAGCGTCCGCTCGACCTCGTCCGCCGCCAGATGCCACCGGCGCTCCCACTCGGCGCGGTCGCCGCCGCACGCGACGGCGTACGCGAGGGTCGCCTCCAGCGTCGGCAGGCGCATGCCGGTCGCCGCCTCGGCGAGAGTGCTGCGCGAGAAATGCGCGCGCTCGGCCAGTACGCGGTAGCTGGGCCGCCCGGCCCGGTCACGGAGGCGGCGCAGTTCCCAGGCGAGGCGCTCGACGGGGCCGGCCATCGGGTCCACCGGTTGCTCAGGTCGCCCCAACGCCCGCTCCCGTCGTCTTCCAGATCGTCCGCCGCTGACCCTAGACAGCCGAAGATCTCCGACACAACACGAGAACCGCCCGGACGCATACATTCCGGGCGGTTCCTCGCCTCATGTCACACCAGATCAGCGGGTGACGACGTCCTCGACGTACAACTCCGACAGGAATCGCGCGTGCCCCCGTTCGACGCGCGCTATGGCGTTCCGGACGACCAGCCCGGCCCGGCGGCCGACCGGATCGCCTGGATCGCCTGGATCGACGTCGAGCCTTCATCTCCAGCTGTCGCTTCCTCCTTCTGGTGCCCATCGACACCAAAGGATCCGGGAGCGCGGTTGGAGCAAGGTTGCGCAGGGCCCTGACCTGCTTGTCCGGACCTGGTACGGCGTCGTCCGGAAGCTCGGCGGACTCATTTCGGACAACATCCGGGCGTCCTAGAACTGCAGCATGAAGTTTCACGTACTGGGTCCGACGGAAATCCACACGGAGAACGGGACGGTCTCATTGCGGCCGAAGTGGCGAGACCTGCTCGCGGTCCTGCTGTGCCACCCCAACAGGGCCGTCCCGACCGACTACCTGATCGACGCGCTGTGGCCCTGCACCGCACCCCGCACGGCGACCAAGACGCTGCACGGCTACGTCCACCACCTGCGCCGCGTCCTCGGCCCCGGCAGGCTTGAGTCGCGCCGTCCTGGATACGCCGTCGTCCTGCGATCCGGAGAGCTCGACGCCGACGCGTTCACCGTCCATGCCAGGGCGGGACGCACGGCCGTCGCCGCCGGCATGGTCGAGCAGGGAGCGGTGGCGATCAAGGACGCGCTCGCCCTGTGGCGCGGGACCCCGTTCGAGGGACAGCACCACCTGGCCGCGACGCAGGTGGAGGCGTTCCGGCTCACCGAGCTCAGGCTCGCCGCCGCCGGGGACTGGGCCGACGCCGAACTCGACCTCGGCCGCCCCGAGGAGGTCGTCGGCGAGCTTTACGGAATCGTCGCCGACCACCCGTTTCACGAACGTCCCCTGATCCAGCTCATGCGGGCGCTCTACGCGCTGGGCCGCACAGCCGAGGCCCTCAACGTCTGCCGGACGGGCCAGCGCGCCCTCGCCGACGAACTGGGCCTGGACCCCAGCCCCGCCCTCCGCTCCCTGGAACACGCCGTCCTCACCCACGACACCACCGCCCTCTCTTCGCCATACGCGGTCGGCCGCCCATAGCCCCCGCACCTCCAACGGGCGGCGAACCAGCACCCCAACCACCGCACAACCTTGTTCCAACCACCATCGGCAACTCTGGTGATCATCGACCGGAAACATCAAAGAGGGGGCACCATGCGCATCAAGAACCTGGTTCGGGCATCACTTGTCGTCAGCGCGCTCGCCGGCGCCGCGGTGGCCGTTCCCGCCACTGCCGCCCAGGCCTACACCTGCGAGTGGAAGTACGTGAAGACCATTGGCGCAGGCACGGGCGCCGCCGCCAACATCTACGCCAAGGACTGCAGCACCGGCCACTACGTCAAGGGAACGATCTACGACAACAAGGCGGACGGCCGCAACGCCGTGGTCACCATCGGCTACAGCCACTCCTGGGGCACCTGGGACGGCAAGGGCGACACCGCCACCTACTCCTACAAGGCCAGCACCTCCACGAAGGAGATCAAGGTCGTCGTCAAAGCGTGCAAGTACGAAGCCGCTTGGGGACCGCTCTGCAGCACCAAGGACAACCGGATCGTCTACTTCTTCTAACGAGCACCACACAAAGGGAGATGGAGAAGCGAACCCGCTCCTCCATCTCCCTTTGCGCAAGGCTCAGCGCAGTCATTTGGCGTCAGGTCTTCATCCAGCGACTGACGAGAGAACCGAAGGCCTCTTCGTGCGCCGTGACGTCGGCGACGTCCTTGAAGGTGACCATCGCGCGATCGTTGGTCCGCCATTCCATGAGGCCGCTGTCGTCGTTGAAGGCGAATGGCGTCTCGTCGTCTTTCACCTTGGCGCCGCGGTGGAAGATGAGCTGGACGTCCTTGGATTTCAACTGGAAGGTCACGCGGTCGACACCGCCGTAACAGAAGCTCGGCGCGTTCCACTTCACCTGCTCGGTGATCTGCGGATCCACGTTCAGGATCGCCGTCCGCAGGTACTCGATCGCTTCCTTCTGCGGGTGTTCGAGCGTCCGCATGAGCCGATCGACGTCGGGGTTCTGGTTCATCCCCCGATCCTCCTCCACATGCGCCCCTTCAGACCGGACGCACCCACACAAGTTTGCCCCCATTTCCGCAGCCAACCGCCCACGGTGGGAGAGCCGGTAGTCCAGCCTTAGGGCGGTCTTGATGGCCACGCCGCCGGAGCCGAATGCGCGGCCAACGTGCACGTCCGGTTCGTCGGGCGGGACGGGGAGACCGGCAGTTGAAAGGCTGCACGGCGCCCCGTCCCCGACCCAACACATGGAGCTTCGGTGGCTGGGCCAAGACCTTCGCCGACCCCCGCCTCTGCTCCGCCATCGTCGACCGCCTCACCTACATCGGCACCATCATCGAAACCGGCACCGACTCCTACCGCCTCGCCCAGAGCCGCGCATCACACGCGATCTTCGACCCGGGCTTCGCCGGAGCCCCAAGTGGTGCTCAGCGATGGCTGGGCCCGCGGGTCAGTCGATGCCTTCGATGATGCGGAAGTCGCGCTCGAAGCCGTCGGGGATGGCCACCAGCGCCTTCTGGTATGCCTCGCTCTCGTATGCCGCGACGGCCTGTTCAAAGCTGTCGAACTCGATCAGAACGACGCGTTGCGTGATTCCGGCCTCGTGGGCGACGACTCGACCGCCACGGGACGGGATCCGGGACAGGACGCGCCCGCCCCCAGCCTGGACAGCCGGACCGGCCAGCTTGTCGTAGGCAGTCAGCCCCTCCGGGTCGGAAATGGCGGGGTAGACACTGACCCAGTAGCCCTTAGCCATGGAAACCTCCTGTGTTCGGCCGGACACGTCCGACTTCGAATTGACACTCCCATCGATCGATCCCGGCGACCGGTACTGCAGCCGGTTGAATCGTCATATGCGCAGGTTAGAGCTTGATATGCGGTCGAGGGAAAGACCAATACGGGATAGACTCAGAACGGATCGTTATCAATCGGCAGGGAGGGCACGTGGCGCCGGATACGGTGAGCCTGCGGTACTTCCTGGTGCTGGCGCAGGAGTTGAACTTCACCCGCGCGGCCGCACGGATCGGTATCGCCCAGCCCGCACTCAGCGCCCGGATGCGCCGATTGGAGGCGGAACTCGGTACGGCCCTGCTGGTCCGCAACACGCGTAGCGTCGAATTGACCACAGCCGGTGCGGCATTGGCGGAGTCCGCGCCACCCGCGCTGGCGGCGCTGGACCGGGCATGGGACACCGCCCGGAGCGCGGCGGCCGGTGAACTGGGCACGCTGCGCATCGGATACAGCCTCAGCACCGGGGCCGAGACGGCACCGACCCTGGTGGACAGGCTGATTCGCGGCAACAGCGGACTCCAGGTCAGCGCGGTCCCGATGGCGACACCGGAGATCTCCCCCGCGGTCGCCGACGGCCGCATCGATGCCGGGATCACCCGCGGTGAACAGCCGGGCCGTGGCGTGCGCCGGTCCCTGCTGCGGCGTGAACGCGCCGGGGTCCAACTGGCGCAGCACCATCCGCTGGCCGAACACCCGGAGATCGAGATCGCCGACGCGGCCGCGTTTCCGCTGCGACTCCCCGACCGTGCGGCCAACCCCGTGATCCACGATCAGCTGTCCGCACTGTTCCAAGACACCCGACCACACCCCCGATTCCACACGCCCGCAGTCTCATACGACATGTCCCAGCGCGACCTGCACGACGGCGTCACCCTCGCCCCGGCCGGAGAAGCCGCGGCCACGGCACAACCGGCCGGTCTCACCTGGCGACCGCTGCGGGGCGCGCCCAGCCTGACGATCCACCTGGTCCTCCCACGCGAGCAGTCGCCACTACACCGCCGCATCCGCGCCGTCGCCAAAACCCTGGCGCACGAGCTGCACTGGCTACCGAACTGACGCGCAAGAGGTCAAACGAGACCGACGCCTGCCGCGGCGAGGCCGAAGACCTCGCGCCCGGCGGTGACGACGACGGCGGTCTTGCTGAATGTCCGCCACGACCTCGCAACGCCCCCGGATCAGCATCCAATGATGGCCCCGGGTCCGCTCCGAGTCGTACACCGCGGCGACGCCCTAGCCCAGCCCGAGCCCTCGGCGGATACCGCGCCTTCACCGACGCCGAACCGGACAAGCACCGGTAGCCGGCGGGAACACCCGCCGTCAACGGCATCCATGACGTCGGTCAATGCTCAAAGCCAACCACTCTTCCAATGCTCCCCGACACCGGAACAGAACACGAACTAACCCCCACCACACGCGGTCTTCGGCCCGTGCTTCGCCCGGCCCGAAGTGGTGCTGAATCTCATCGACATTTCCACCCTGTACTTAGCGGCGGACGGGTTCCGTCCGCCGCCATCCTCAACACATCAGGTCAGAGGGAGCCCCGCACCTTTCCAGGCCCGCTTGCAAGTTCCCTGAGCCACGGCCGGTTTGGGACGCGTGCCGTGGCGGCTTGGGCTCGACAACGTGGTGCGTTCTTCTGAAGGCTTACGGGAGTTGTCGTCAGGTGGGGAGTGCTCTATGCGAGTGGGGTTCGGATGGCTGGTCGGGTTGCTCCTAGGCGTAGGCCTGGGTGCGACGTGGGGATGGGTGGGCAACAGCTACGAACCTGGTGACAGCGCGATCGGCACCGGTCTCATGGGCGCTGTCGCGGGAATTCTGGTGGGAGCCGTGAGTGACGTAGTGCGTTTCGTCAGGAGCCGTCATCGTGCTGGACGCTCAGTGGACTGGTAGGGCCGCGGCGCGACCCCGTGACCACCGGCGGCTGGCGGGAGGTCGGAGCACTCGCGATGCGTGGCCCGGCGCAGCCGTCCGGGGACCGGCGCCCACGCCGCACGCTCCGGGCGGCCAGCCGCGGGGCCGCGCCAGCGGCCCAAGCGCCGCCGCCCCTTGATGCCCTCGTTCAGGCGGAACGCGGTGAGGATGATGACGAGGACGGCGGCGCGGCAGGGACGCGGGCGCCCGTGGCCTAATGGCACGGTGGTCCGTGGGAGTCGCTAACAAGATCAAGGCCCGGGTCGGGATCAACATCCCTGACCTGGGCCTTTGGCGTGGGAGCGGGTGACGGGAATCGAACCCGCGCTGTCAGCTTGGGAAGCTGAAGTTCTACCATTGAACTACACCCGCGTGAGCGGCGCTGGTGGGCGCCATGCTGTGGATACTGTACCGGAAGTCGGGTGGGGCGTGGTCTTGGGATAGCGTTTCGGGGTGCTGCTCAGCGATCGTGACATCAGGGCCGAGCTCGAGTCCGGGCGGGTGAAGATCGACCCGTATGAGCCGGGGATGGTTCAGCCGTCCAGTGTGGACGTCAGGTTGGATCGGTACTTCCGGGTGTTCGAGAACCACAAGTATCCGCACATCGATCCGGCCACCGAGCAGCCGGATCTGACGCGGCTGGTGGTGGTGGACGCCGACGAGGCGTTCGTGCTGCATCCCGGGGAGTTCGTGCTGGCCTCGACGTACGAGGTGTTCGGGCTGCCGGACGATCTCGCCGCGAGGCTGGAGGGGAAGTCGAGTCTGGGCAGGCTGGGGCTGCTGACGCACTCGACGGCGGGGTGGATCGATCCGGGGTTCTCGGGGCATGTGACGCTGGAGCTGTCGAACGTGGCGACGCTGCCGATCATGCTGTGGCCGGGGATGAAGATCGGGCAGATGTGCCTGTTCAGGACGAGTTCGCCGGCGGAGTACCCGTACGGGTCGGCGCGGTATGGGTCGCGGTACCAGGATCAGCGGGGGCCGACGCCGTCGCGGTCGTATCTGAACTTCCATCGGACGAAGGTGTAGTTCGATCGTGACCTGAACGTGACTGAAAGCACCAAAAGATGAAACATGTTCTCTGAACGGGTAGTTTCGGGCGACGCATGGCATTGGCGGCCTCATTGCGTGAGGCCGGTCGGCGTCCGGACGAGGCGAGCCGTTTCCGCGCAGCGACGTGGGAACCCGGAAGGAGATCGTGTCTGTACTCCGCGCGGAAAGCGTCACCAAGCTCTTCGGCCGTAAGGCGGCCGAGGCACAGCGGAAACTCAAGGCGGGCGCCGATCTGGGGGCGGTCCGGGAGCTCGGGGTCACACCGGCGGTGGTGGACGCCACGTTCGAGGTCCGGCAGGGCGAGATCTTCGTGGTCATGGGCCTGTCGGGGTCCGGGAAGTCGACCCTGATCCGGACGTTGAACGGGCTGCTGGCAGTCACGTCCGGAAGCGTCGAGATCGACGGTGAGGACATCGCGAAGCTGTCGCCGAAGGCGCTGCGGGCGCTTCGGCAGAACAAGGTCAGCATGGTCTTCCAGCACTTCGCGCTGTTCCCGCATCGGACGGTTCTCGCGAACGCGGCGTACGGGCTCGAGGTGCGCGGTGTCCCGAAGGAAATGCGGGAGAAGACGGCGCGCGAGTTCCTCGGACTGGTCGGCCTGGAAGGCTGGGAGAACATGCTTCCCGGCCAGTTGTCGGGCGGTATGAAGCAGCGGGTCGGGCTCGCGAGAGCGCTCGCGAGCGGCACCGACATCATTTTGATGGACGAGGCGTTCAGCGCCCTGGATCCGCTGATCCGGCGGGAAGTCCAGGATCTGCTGCTGGATCTGCAGGGGCGCTTCGGTAAGACGATCGTCTTCATCACCCATGATCTGAACGAGGCCATGCGCATCGGCGACCGCATCGCGGTGATGCGGGAGGGCCGGATCGTCCAGATCGGGACGGCGGAGGAGATCCTGACCGATCCGGCCAACGACTACGTCGCGCAGTTCGTCGCGGACGTGGACCGTACCAGAGTGCTGACGGCGGCCTCGGTGATGGAGAAGCCGCTGGTCACGGTGCTGGCGACGACGGGGCCGCGGACGGCGCTGCGGACGATGCGCGAGCACCAGACGTCGGCGGCGTTCGTGATCGGGCGCGACCGGAAGCTGGTCGGGCGGGTGCGCGCCACGGTGATCGCGGACGCGGTCCAGGACAACGTGCAGAGCCTGGACGGTCTGATCGACCCGGAGGACCCGGCGCCCGTCGCGCCGGACACGTCGGTCGCCGACCTGTTCGTCCGGTGCGCCGAGAGCGACCTGCCGGTGCCCGTCGCGGACGAGGAAGGGAGGCTGCTGGGGGTCATCCCGCGGGTGACGCTGCTGGCGGCGCTCGGCGCGATCAACTCGACGGTGGTCGACGAGGAGCCGCAACTGGCGCTGACGAAGGAGGGCAGTGGCGTTGACGGTGAGTAACGCGGTGAAGCTGCCCCGGGTGCCGGTCGGCGAATGGTTCGACAGCCTGGTGACCTGGTGCACCGACAACCTCTCGTGGCTGTTCGACGGGATCGGGTCGGCGATCGAGGCGTCCGTCGACGGGCTGACGGACGTGCTGAACGTGCTGCCGCCGCTGGGGCTGACGCTGGTCCTGGCCCTGCTGGCGCTGGCGATCAGCGGCTGGAAGCTCGGCGTGTTCACGATCCTGGGCTTCCTGCTGATCGACAGCATGGAGCTGTGGGAGCCGGCGATGGACTCGCTGGCCCTGGTGATCGTGTCGGCGGTGGTGTCGACGGTGCTGTCGGTTCCGATCGGGATCGCGGCGGCGCGCAGCGACGTGGTGAGCCGGATCGTCCGGCCGGTCCTGGACTTCATGCAGACGATGCCGGCGTTCGTCTACCTGATCCCGGCGATCTTCTTCTTCAGCATCGGCGCGGTGCCCGGCGTGGTCGCCACGGTGATCTTCGCGATGCCGCCGGGGGTGCGGCTGACGGAGCTCGGCATCCGCGGCGTCGACCCGGAGATGGTCGAGGCGGGCGAGGCGTTCGGCACGCCGCCGAACCGGATCCTGACCCGGATTCAGATCCCGCTGGCGATGCCGTCCATCATGGCCGGGATCAACCAGCTGATCATGCTGTCGCTGTCGATGGTCGTCATCGCGGGCATGGTCGGCGCGGGCGGGCTCGGCGGCGAGGTGCTGGAGGGCATCAACCGGGTGGACGTCGCGAAGGGCTTCGAGGGCGGTATCGCGGTGGTCGTGCTGGCCATCTACCTGGACCGTCTCACCGGCGCCTTGAGCGAGGGCCCGAGCGTGCTGCGGGCGCTGTTCGCCCGCGGCAGGGCCGCCACCGGCCGCGGCGCCGCAGGACGGGGCGCGCCGGTGATGGCCGGAACCGCCGGTCAGATCGACACGGCGGGATCGGCGGCCGATTCCTCGGCCGGTTCCTCAGCCAATTCTTAGCTCCCTTGCGGCCTCCGCTCCCCGGCCGCGCGCCTCCTGACGCGGGCGGCGTCCGTCCGGCAGGACGGTGCAGGACGGCGCGGGAACGGCCGGCCGAGGAGCCCGCTCCCCCTGACCTCCCACTCGGCAAGCAACGAAAGGACGGGAATGCGCTTCAAACTCAAGGGCCTGACGGTCGCGGCGATGACGCTGACGCTGGGGTTGAGCGCCGCCGCGTGCGGCGACGACTCCGGCTCCGGCTCCGGCGGCGAGAAGGACAAGAACATCACCATCGGCATGGTCTCCGGCTGGGCCGAAGGCGAGGCGGCCACCGCGCTCTGGAAGAAGCTCCTGACCGACAAGGGCTACACCGTCGAGGTCAAGAACCTCGACACGGGGCCGCTCTACGCGGGCATGTCCAAGGGGGACGTCGACCTGTTCGTCGACAGCTGGCTGCCCGGCACACACGAGGACTACTGGAAGCAGTACGGCGACAAGCTGGAGAAGATCAGCGCCTGGTACGACTCGGCGCCGCTGACGATCGCGGTGCCGAACTACTCGCCGCTGCAGACGCTGGACGACCTCAAGGGCAAGGGCGGCCAGTACGGCGGCAAGATCGTCGGCATCGAGAAGAGCTCCGGCCTGTACCGGGTGTCGCAGGAGGAGATGCTCCCCGCGTACGGGCTGAAGGACGAGTACAAGGTCACGACGTCCTCGACGGCGGCCATGCTCACCGAGCTGAAGAAGGCCATCGACGCGAAGAAGGACATCGTCGTCACGCTGTGGCGGCCGCACTGGGCGTACACGAAGTTCCCCATCCGCGACCTGAAGGACCCGAAGGGCGCCATGGGCAAGCCGGACGGGATCTACACGGTCGCCCGCAAGGACTTCAGCAAGGACCAGCCCGACGTCACCTCCTGGCTGAAGAAGTTCCGGATGGACGACAAGCAGCTCGGCTCCCTCGAAGACCTGATGGAGAACAAGTACAAGGGCAAGCCCGACGAGGCCGTGAACGAGTGGCTGCAGAGCAACCCCGCGTTCGCGAAGTCCATGACGGGCTGACGAATGCCGTTCAGGCAGAGGGCCGTCCGGATTCCCGGTCGGCCCTCTGCCTTTGCAGGAGCGCCGGCGCGGGTCAGTGGGCGAGGCCGACGGTGAAGAGGACGGCCGCCAGTCCGAGCCCGGTGGCGCACAGCGTCAGCACGCGCGGGTGGACGCTGTGCGCCTCCGGCAGGATCTCGGCGGCGGACAGGTAGAGCAGGACACCGGCGAAGAACCCCAGGTACGGGGCGAGGACGGCGTCCGGCAGGGACACGAGCGTCCCCACGGCGGCCCCAACGATCGGCGCGACCGCGTCGGCCAGCAGCAGCGCGAGGGCGGGACGGCGGTCGCCGCGGTTCAGCGACGCGGCGGTGAAGGTGTTGAACCCGTCCGCGAAGTCGTGCGTGATCACGGCCAGCGCGACGAAGATCCCCACGTCCGTCCCGGACTGGAAGCCGAGGCCGATGCTGAGGCCGTCCACCAGGCTGTGCCCGACCAGCGCGGACGCGGCGAGCAGCCCCGCCGACCCTCCGGAGCCGGCCTTCCCGGCGTGCGCGTGCGCGTGGGCATGGGCGTGGGCGTGGACGTGAGGTGCGTACTCCTCCTCGTGCGCCCGGTGGATCGCCACCGCCTGCTCCACGACGTGCAGCAGCAGGAACCCGACCGCGAACCCGATCATGGGCGTGGGGACGCCGAGCGGGCTGTGCCGCGCCATCTCCAGCGACTCGGGGACGAGATCGAAGGCGACGACGCCGAGCATCAGCCCGCCCGCGAGCCCGAGGACGAGATGCCGGTGGTCGCGCACCCGCATCGCCGCGATTCCCCCGGCGAGCGTCATCAGGAACGCGAGGAGCGACACGAGCACGGCCATTCCTGGGTCTTACCAGGCCCGCCCTCACCGCAACCCCCGTCCCGGCCCGGGACGGCGCCCGGGCCGGCGCCCGGGACGGCCGCGGATCAATTCAGCAGGTCGGCGTCCACCACGCTTCCGGCGGGCGGCGGCTGGACGCTCACCGGCTGCTCGTATCCGAGGTATTCGAGGCGGTTCCCCGGCCCGCCCTCCAGGAGCAGCACATACGGCCGGCCCTGCGTCGCCACGTGCAGCTTGTCCCCGGTCGCGGCGGTCAGCACCGTCGTGGGGACGGCGCCGACCCTGCTCGCCTGCCCTTTCTTCCATCCGCCGAGGGACTTCACCGCCTCGGTGAGCAGGCTCGACCGATCGGCGAAGGCCGCCAATTCCTTGAAGTCGGGGTTCTTGAGGGTCGACTTGACGTGCTTGCCGGAGAACATCTGCGCCGCGCCCTTGCCACCGGCCGACGTCCAGAAGGCGTCATTTCCAGCGAGGTAGACGGTCTTCCCGATTCTGGTTATCTCGACGCGCTGGGCGCCCTGCGCGAACCATCCGGTCGCCTTCGTCTTCCCCGCGTAGCGGAAGTCGAGCTTGAACTTCTGGCCGCCGTCGTCGATCTCCGCGCGCATCCGGAGGGAGCGCGCCGAGCCCGTCGCCTCGCGGGCGCGGGCGAGGATCTCGGCGGTCTTCAGTTTCTCGACCCCGTTCGGTGCGGCGGTCGCGGAGGGCTTCGCGGGTGCGGAGGAGGACGCCTTCGCCTGCGCCGCACCGGTCTCGTCGTCGGCGGCCGGTCCACACGCCGTGGTGAACGCGAGCACGAGTACGAGCCCGGCCCCCGCCGCCGGCGCGGTTCCGCGCCGTTGGTGTTGAAGCACCCGAGTCCCCTTTCACTTCTTTATCGGTGGCATCACCCGATGTCTGTTAAAAGGCTGGTGGATACCGGTGCGGAATGACTGTCGCTATGCTGCGGTCACTGCGCCCCGGCTGCGGAATGACGGCGGAGGCGCTGGACGGGGAGCGGCTGGGGGTGATCACGCTGCCGGGCGAGGACGCGTCACCGCGCTTCGAGATCCTGGGCCGTCCGGCCGCGTGGCGGGACGGACAGCCGCTCGACCTGGGCCCCGGCAAGCAGCAGGCCGTGCTCGCGGTCCTCCTCCTGACCCCGAACCGGCCGGTGCCGACGACCGCGATCGTGGACGCGGTGTGGGGCGACGAGCCTCCCGACAATGGCGCGAACGTCGTCCAGAAGTACGTGGCCGGATTGCGCCGCGTGCTGGAGCCCGGCCGCTCGCCGCGTTCCCCAGGGCGGCTGCTGACGTTGTCCGGTGCGGGATACGCATTGCATGTTCCGCGTGGTGGGCTCGACGCCGACGTCTTCCAGGACCGCGTGAAGGAGGCCCTCGCCGTGCGCGCCACGGGCGACGCCGCGCGGGCCGCGACCCTGCTGCGGGACGCGCTGGACATGTGGCGCGGCCCTGCGCTCGCCGGTCTGAACGGCGGCTTCTTCTCCGCGGCGCGGGACCGTCTGGAGGAGGAGCGGGCCGCCGCGCTGGAGGCGTCCGCCGAGATCGGGCTGGACCTGGGGGAGCACGCGCGGCTGGTGCCCGAGCTGATCCGGCTGGTGGCCGAATACCCGCTCCGGGAGGGTTTCCGCTACCTGCTGATGCTCGCGCTCTACCGGAGCGGGCGGCAGGCGGAGGCCCTGGCCGCCTACCGCGAAGCGCGTGCCTTCTTCGCGGAGGAGTTCGGCTTCGAGCCGGGCGAACGGCTCCAGGGCCTGCACGTGGGCATCCTCCGCTCCGATCCGTCGCTGGCGGCGCCCGATCTGAGCGAAGCGAAACGTCCCGCGCCCGAGGAGCCGTCGGACGGACAATCCACGGCCGACGCGCCGGGAGGGGTGGTCCTCGCGTACCCGCCGGCACCGGCGGCACCCGCGGCTCCGGCCTCCGCCGCCTGGCCCGCATACAACGATCCGGCGGGATACTCCGCGGCGCTCGTGGCGTGGGGCCAATGGGCAGCGCCTGCTGAGCGGCGGCTTCCGTGGGCGGTACGGGCCGCACTGGTGTTGGTTCCGCTGCTCAGCTTCGGGGCGGCGTCGTGGGCGCTGCTCGCCTACTTCGCGGCCCGGCGCAGGAGCCCGCGGCTCGCGCTGATCGCGTCCGGCCATCTGGTGCTGACGATCGTCTTCATCGCGACCGCCACGGCCACCGACGTCGACCGGACGTCCTGGTGGGACGTCCCGATGATGATCTCGCTGATCGCCACGGCGTTCGGCGGCGCCGTCCACCTGGCCGTCCTCACGGCGGAGCCGTGGTCATCCGGACCGGACGGCGAGCGCGTGACCACGGCCTCGGCCGTCCCGCTGATCGAGCAGCGGGTCCGGCGGGAGCAGGCGCGTTCGCTGGTGGCGCATCATCCGGCGGTCGCACGCCTCCTCCGGATCGGGCGTCCCGACCTGGCGCGCACCTTCGACGACGGGGGCCTGATCGACGTCAACGCGGCGCCCGAGCACGTGCTCGCCGCGCTGCCGGGCCTGGACCCGTCCCACGCGAAGCTGATCGTGCTGTCCCGGACGGCGCAGGGCCCGCTCGCCACCGTCGACGACCTCGTCACCCGCCAGATCATGCCGTTCCAGACGGTGCACGCCCTGCGCGAGACGCTGATCGCCGTCCCGACGGCCATGCCCGAGGAAATCGACGCGAAGGGAAGCACCCCGGCACCGGGAAGCGCCCCGGCGACGCCCGCCGCCGGGGCCTGAGCCCGGCCGCTGCCTGAGCCCGGCCGCTGCCCTACTCGGCGGCGACGGGCTCCTTCTCCTCGGGCGGGGTGGCCTCGCCCTTGATGGAGCGGATCAGGAGCTGGGAGACGTCGACGACTTCGAGGGATTCCTTCGCGTCACCGGAATTCTTCTTCTCGTTGATGGCGTCGCCGAGCATGACCAGGCAGAACGGGCATGCGGTGGAGACGGTGTCGGGGTTGGTCTCCAGTGCCTCGTCCACGCGCTCGGTGTTGATGCGCTTGCCGATGCGTTCTTCCATCCACATCCGGGCGCCGCCAGCACCGCAGCAGAAGCCGCGGTCCTTGTGCCGGTGCATCTCCTGGGTCTTGACGCCGGGGACGGTGGCCATGATGTCGCGGGGCTGCTTGTAGACCTTGTTGTGGCGGCCCAGGAAGCACGGGTCGTGGTAGGTGATGTTCTCCTCGATCGGGGTGACCGGGGTGAGCTTGCCTTCCTCGACGAGGTGGGCCAGCAGCTGGGTGTGGTGGACGACGTCGTAGTTCCCGCCGAGCTGCGGGTACTCGTTGGCCAGGGTGTTGAAGCAGTGCGGGCACGTCGCGACGATCTTCTTCGCGCCGGCGTCGTTGAGGGTCTCGACGTTCTGCTGCGCGAGCATCTGGAAGACGAACTCCATGCCCAGCCGCCGCGCCGGGTCGCCGGTGCAGGCCTCCATCGGGCCCAGGACGGCGAACTTCACGCCCGCGATGTGCAGCAGTTCGGCGACGGCCTTGGTGGTCTTCTTCGCGCGGTCTTCCAGGGCTCCGGCGCAGCCGACCCAGAACAGGTACTCGGTGTCTTCAGAGACCTTGTCGTCGACGACCTCGACCTCGAAGTCGAGTTCCTCGACCCATTCGAGGCGCTTGGTCTCCGACATGCCCCACGGGTTGCCCTTGTTCTCCAGGTTCTTCAGCATCACCCCGGCCTCGGACGGGAAGCTGGATTCGATCATGACCTGGAAGCGGCGCATATCCAGGATGTGGTCGATGTGCTCGATGTCGACCGGGCACTGCTCGACGCACGCGCCGCAGTTGGTGCAGGACCACAGGACGTCCGGGTGGATGACGCCGTCGTCGCCGACCAGCGCCTTGTCCGCCTCCATGCCGAGTTTCTCCTCGTCGGAGAACTTCTCCCGGGCCTCCTCCGACGCGGTGAAGTAGGGGGCCTTGGCCAGGGCGTGGTCGCGCAGTTCCAGGACGAGCATCTTCGGCGACAGCGGCTTCCCGGTGTTCCAGGCCGGGCACTGGGACTGGCAGCGGCCGCACTCGGTGCAGGTCGCCATGTCGAGGAAGCCCTTCCAGGTGAAGTCCTCGATCTTGCCGCGGCCGAAGACGTCCTCGTCGGGGTCGGCCTCCTCGAAGTCCAGCGGCTTGCCGCCCGACATCATCGGCTGGACGGCGCCCAGGCCGTCGGGGCGGCGCTTGAACATCACGTTCAGCGGCGCCAGGAAGATGTGCAGGTGCTTGGAGTTCACGACGAAGACCAGGAACACCAGCGCGACACCGATGTGGGCCAGCAGCCCGACCGACTCCAGCACGTGCAGGGTGTCGTCGCTCATCCCGTCGAACAGGTTCCCGGCCAGGTGGGAGAAGTAGGCGGCCTTGCCGTAGCCGAAGTTGTCGCGGGCGACCTCGACGCCGCGGAAGAAGAACATCGTCCAGATCACGTTGAAGATCATGAACAGCGTGATCCACGCGCCGGACAGGTGCGAGCCGGAGAACCGCGACGCCCGCCCGATCCGCTTGGGCGAGTTCTTGACCCGGATCGCGGTGAAGACGATCAGCCCGGCGAGCGCGGCCAGCGCGATGGTGTCCTGGACGAACCCGATCGGCCCCCACGTCTGCAGCCCCGGGATGTGCTCCTCCAGCCCGAACAGCAGCTGGACCGCGGCCTCCAGGTACACCGTCGCCAGCAGGAAGAACGCCCACATCACGGCGAAGTGCGCGGCGCCCGCGAGCGTCCACTTCAGCAGCTTGCGCTGCCCGAAGACCTCGGTGACCTGGTCCTGGACGTCGGCCTTCGGCTCGCGCTTGACCTGCAGAACGCGCTCGGGGTCGGGCTGGCCGCTCTTGGCGATGGCGTACAGGAACAGCACCCGCCGCCCGGCGAGCGCCAGCGCGACCGCCGTTCCGGCGAGCCCGATGACCAACGTGATCCAGAACACTGTTCCGTCCTCCTGGGTACGGCGATGGCAGTCAGGGTAAGGCTCGCGCCTGACCGCGCATCATCCGGGGCCCGAATACTACTCGGCAGTAGCTTAGGCGTTGCATTCGCAGGTCAGTACCTTGAGTCCATATCACGAGGGCGGGGAACGTCCAGCGACGTCCCGTCCAGCGGTATCCGGCCCGTCCAGTGAGGAGACCAGATGACCTCGATGCCCGACCTCGCGCCCGCCGCCCGCCGGATGGCCGGCCTGGTCGCGGGCGTCCGCGACGACCAGCTCACCGCGCCGACCCCGGCGGACATGTCGCTCGGCACGCTGCTCGACCATGTGAACGGGCTGTCCCTGGCGTTCACCTGGGCCGCCCGCAAGGAGTTCCCGGACGCCCTGTCCCGACCGCCGTCCTCGGACGCGTCCCAACTGCCCCCGGACTGGCGGACCCGAATCCCCGAGCAGCTCGACGCCCTCGCCGCCGCCTGGCGCTCCCCGGACGCCTGGCAGGGCATGACCCGGGCGGGCGGCCTCGACCTGCCCGGCCAGGACGCCGGGCACGTGGCGATGAACGAGCTGGTCGTGCACGGCTGGGACGTCGCCCGCGCCACCGGCCGGCCCTACGACGCGGGCGCGGACGAGATCGAGACCTGCCTGCTCTTCGTCGCCCCGTCCGTGGAGCAGAGCGGCGGCAAGGGCATCGAGGGCCTGTTCGGGCCCGCCGTCGACGTCCCCGCCGACGCCTCGCCCCTGGACCGCCTCATCGCCATGACCGGCCGCCGCCCGGACTGGACGGCGGGCTAGACCCGTCCCGTCCCGGCACGCACCCGGCGCGCTCCGCCGGGTTCTAGACGCGCTCGAAGATCGCGGCGAGGCCCTGGCCGCCGCCGATGCACATCGTCTCGAGGCCGTAGCGGGCCTCGCGGCGGTGCATCTCGCGGGCGAGGGTGGCGAGGATGCGGGCGCCGGTCGCGCCGACCGGGTGGCCGAGGGAGATGCCGGAGCCGTTGACGTTGACGCGGTCCCAGTCGGCGTCCTTGAGGTCCCATTCGCGGGTGACGGCGAGGACCTGCGCGGCGAACGCCTCGTTCAGCTCGATCAGGTCGATGCCGGACAGGGTGAGGCCGGCGGCGGCGAGGGCCTTGGCGGTGGCGGGGACGGGGCCGATGCCCATCGTGCGCGGCGGCACGCCCGCGCGCGCCCACGAGACGAGCCGGACGAGCGGGCGCAGGCCCAGCTCCGCGGCGCGCTCCGGGGTGGTGACGACGCAGGCGGCGGCCGCGTCGTTCTGGCCGCTGGCGTTGCCCGCGGTGACGGTCGCCTGGTCGTCGGCCTTGCCGAGGACGGGACGCAGCTTCGCCAGCGACTCGACCGTCGTGTCGGGACGCGGGTGCTCGTCGGTGTCGACGACCGCGTCCCCCTTCCGCGACCGGACGGTCACCGGGACGATCTCCTCCGCGAACGCCCCCGACTTCTGCGCGGCGACGGCGCGCTGGTGGGAGCGGACGGCGAGCTCGTCCTGCTCCTCGCGTCCGATGCCGTACTCGCGGCGGAGGTTCTCGGCGGTCTCCAGCATCCCGCCGGGCACCGGGTGGTGGGCGCCTCCGGCGGTGACGCGGCCCTGCGCGAGCGCGTCGTGCAGTTCGAGGGACGGCCCGCGGATCCCCCACCGGGCCTGGGTCGTGTAGAACGGAGCGCCGCTCATGCTCTCCACGCCGCCCGCGATGATCACGTCGCTGACGCCGGTCTGGACCTGCATGGCCGCGTTGACGACGGCCTGGAGCCCGGACCCGCACCGCCGGTCGAGCTGCACGCCGCCGACCTCGACGGGGAGCCCGGCGTCGAGCGCGGCGACGCGTCCGATGGCGGGGGCGTCGGACGTCGGGTAGCAGTGCCCGAGGATCACCTCGTCGATCGCGTCGCCGGGCAGGCCGGTGCGTTCGACGAGCGTCCGGATGACGGTCGCGGCGAGTTCGGCGGGCGGAACGGTCTTCAGCACCCCGCCGAACCGGCCGATCGGGGTACGCAGCGGCTCGCAGATGACCGCGTCGCGCATGGTGGGCTCCTCGCGTCGTTTTCAGGCACTTCGCAGGTTACGTCCCCGGTTCGGGAGGGCGGCGTCCGGGCTTCCGCCTGGCAGGAGGTTGAATGCGTGGCAGGCGGGGAGCGGACGACGAGCGAGGAGGCGACGGTGGAGCAGTGGGCGCGGCAGGTGACGGCGGTCCGGGTGATCGGGGCCGGGGCGATGGGACGCGGGATCGCGCAGCTCGCCGCGGCGGGCGGGCTGACGGTGGAGCTGGCCGACGTCCGGACGGACGCCGTCGTCGGCGCGGTCGAGCACATCGGCGGCATGTTCGACAAGCTCGTGCGCAAGGGGCGCATGGCGGCGGACGAGGCGGAGCGGGCGAAGGCGCGGCTCCGTCCGGTCGGCGAACCGCTCACGCCGTTCCAGGACTGCGATCTCGTGGTCGAGGCCGTCCGGGAGGACATGGACACGAAGCGGGACCTGTTCACCGCCCTGGAGAAGGTCTGCCCCGAGCACACGGTCATGGTGACGAACACCAGCTCGCTGCCCGTGACGGCGATCGGCGCGGCGATGCACGATCCGTCCAGGCTGGCGGGGCTGCATTTCTTCAATCCGGTGCCGCTGATGCGGTTGGTCGAGGTGATTCCGGGCGCTCGGACGGCAGAGTGGATTCCCGGCGCGTTGGCTGACCTCGTCCGGCGTCTCGGTCACGAACCGGTGCTCGCGCCAGACGCGCCTGGCTTCCTCGTCAACCACGCTGGGCGCGGACTGGTGACGGAGGCCCTGCAGATCCTGTCGGAGGGCGCCGCCGAGCCCGTGGACATCGACCGGATAGCGCGGGACGTCCTCGGCCTGAAGATGGGCCCCTGCGAGCTGCTCGACCTCACTGGGATGGACGTGTCGCACCCAGTGATGGAGTCCATCTGGACGGGGTTCTACACAGAGCCGCGGTTGCGTCCGTCCAGGATCGGACGGGCTCGGCTAGAGGCGGGCCTCTACGGCCGCAAGACGGGCGAGGGTTTCTACAAGTACGTGGACGGCGCGAAGCAGGAGCCGCCCGAAGCAACGGCACCCCCAGTGGAGGCTCGTCCTGTCTGGATACAGGGAGACGTTCGCGACGAGCTGGGCGCGCTGCTTTCGACGGCGGGCGTGGAGGTCGAGTCTGGGGACGAGCCGTCCGGCCAGGCCGTGGTGTTCGTCGCACCCTTCGGACAGAGCGCCGTCACCGCAGCCAGCGCCGAAGGTCTTCCCCTAGAGCGCACCTTGGGCGTTGACCCATTCGGTGGGTTCTTCACGCGTCTCTCCTTGGCCGTCCACCCCGGCGTAGACAAGGAGGCTGGCCGCGCTGGCCTGGCGGCCCTCCTCGCAACAGGACGACCCGTCACCGTCGTCAGGGACGCGCCCGCGCCCGTCGCCCAACGCCTCCTCGCCTCGATCGTCAACGTGGGCTGCGGCATCGCAGAGCAGCTGCTGGCCCGTCCCGAGGACATCGACACGGCCGTGAAACTCGGGCTCGGCTATCCGCGCGGGCCGCTGGAGTGGGGCGAGCAGGCCGGGACGGCCCGCGTCCTGGAGATCCTGCGCGGCCTGCACGGAGCCACCGGCGACCCGCGTTACCGTCCGAGCGCCTGGCTGGCCGAACGGGCGGCGCTCGGACTCCCGCTGACGGAGACCGGCACCGCCCCGTCCGACCTCACGTCCTAACGGAAGGGCAGTTCCACGGGCGGTGCCGGCTTGGCGTTCGTCCATCCCGCCGAACGGCTGGCCTGGTACTCGATGACGAAGCCCGGCTTCATCTCCGCGTACGGGCCGCCGGGGACGGTCAGCACGTCCTGCCGGGACAGCAGCGCGCCCGTCCGCTCGTCGAAGACGATCACCTGCCGGTGGCGGTAGGTCCCCCGGTCGGCCGCCGGCCCGCCGAACTCGCCGGTCTCCGTCACGGCGCGGTCGGCGGAGGCCAGCGCGACGCCCGTCCGGCCCAGCGGGTCGGTGACGCGGCCGATCGCGTGCACGCCCGGCTGGGCGGCCAGCGCCTTCATCAACCCGGACCGCGCCTTCGGCGGGATCGGGGCGCTCAGCACGGCCGAGGCCCGCATGATCTTGACGGTCGCCGCCACGGCCCGGCCGCCCTTCGGGTCCGCGCCCGACCGCTCCATGATCTTCCCGTCGAAGAACATCTCGGCGAGCATGCCCGGTTCGGTCGGCAGGTTCCGCAGGTCCTCGGCCGACTTGCCGTCCACGAACGTCCCGCCGCCCTCGGGGTCGATCCCCACGTTCGGCCCGTCCGACCGCCACCTCGTCGCCTCGGTGCTGTGGGTGGCGTAGTGATCGCCCGACCAGACGCGGATCTTCGACGGCGACCCGGCCTCGCGCCACAGCGCCGCGTCCCGCGGGGTCTGCGGGCGGGCCGGGAGGTCGCGGCCGTAGTACGCCTCGCCCATGCCCGCCTTCGCGCCGGCCCAGCTGAACGTCTCGCTGTGCGCACCGAAGATCGCGTACGTCCCGGTCTTCGCGCGCACCACGTACGCCTGGCCGCTGACGGTGTCGTCATGCCAGTACTTCCCGGTCGGCTGCAGCTCGGCCTTCTCCGCCGCCGCAAGCACGGCCCCCTTCCCCAGATCGACGGCCGCCGGACGCGACGACGGCGCGGGCGTCCCCGACCCCGACCCCGCCACGGCGACCGCGACCGCCGTAGCGGCGCCCACCGCGACCACGCCGACCCCGGCCTTGACCCGCCACCCGGACCGGACGCGCGGACGCGGCGCCTCCCCGAACATCCGGGCCCGCGCCTCGGTCATCTCCTCCATCGTCGGCGGGGCGGGCTCCCCGTACGCCCGCTCGACGACCCGCAGCTCATCCATGCTCGTCCTCCAGATCCCGCATCGGATTCGTCCCGCCGAGCGCCTCGCGCACCTTCCTGCGCGCCCGGTTCAGCCGCGAGCCGACCGTCCCGTACGGGATGTCCAGCGCGGCGGCGACCTCCTGGTGGCTCAGGTCGGCGAGCGCCACGAGCAGCAGCACGTCCCGGTCCCCGCTCGGCAGCCCGGCGATCGCGCCGGCGAGCCGTCCCCGCAGCCCTTGGGCGCTGACCCGCTCGTCCACGCGGTCCGCATGCCCCGCGTCCTGGACGCCCCCGAGCCGCTCCCGCGCCCGCAGCCCGCGCACCTCCGCACGCCGGTGCTTGCCGATCACGTTGGTCGCGATGCCGTACAGCCACGTCCGGACGGCGGCCCGCGACGAGTCGTAGCGGCCCCGCACCCGAAACGCCTCCAGGAACGTCTGCGAGGCGACATCGGCCGCCGCGTCCGGTCCGAGCCGCTTCGCCGCGTACCCGTGGATCTCCGCGAAGTACGCGTCGAAGATCTGCCCGAACCGTTCGGGCTCGCGGAGGGACGACCGCAGGACAGCGCTGTCGTCCATCCGCCCCGGGCTCCCGTCCAGGGGCGGATCTGCGGTGAGGGGCTCCCCAGTCATGTGCTGCCTTTCCACGGCGCGGACGGCGTTCGCACACGTATCACCCGGACCCCCGCACCACTTTCACGCCCGTCCACCATCCGCGGAGCCGCGTCAGCACGCGCCGCGCGCTGGTGGCGTCGGCGGATTTGGCGATCCACAGCGCGAGGGCGACGTAGGCGGCCTGCTGGGGGATGCGGAGCCACAGCGGGGTGGCTTCGACGCCGTTGAGGGGGATGTCGTTGAGGGCGGCGTAGATGTTGGCCGGGAGCAGCAGAGGCAGCAGGACGGCCAGGCCGACAGCGGCGCTCCAGCGGGTGCGGGCCAGGACGAGACCGACCGCGATGAGCAGTTCCAGGACGCCGGTCAGGTAGACCATGGCCAGCGGGAAGGGCACGAACGGCGGCACCATGCGGGCGAGTTCTTCGGCGCTGGGCATGGCGGCCACGCTGTCGGGCACGAACCGCACGATTCCGGTGAGGACGAGCATGGCCGCCGTCGCGTGAGCGGCGCTGGCCGGCCAGTCGGCGAAGCGGCGGACGCCCAGAGCCCCGAGCAGGCGCAGCGCCGGTGTGGCGACGACGAGGACGATGAACTCCACGCCGATGGCGTTGATGAGGTCTTCCATGGATACGGCCTTCCGGACGTGGGGGCGCCAGGGCCCCGAACACTTAATCCTGTCACTGTCTAGATTGCGACAGTACACCCCATCTTGTCAATGACAAGATAGGGTCCGGGGCCGGCACGCAGAACGGCCGTCCCCCCTCCGATAGCCCCGGAGAAGGAACGGCCGTTGCGGTCGTACGCGCTTAGGCGCTCTGCACCAGCTTGGCGTAGACGATGAGGTTGTTCTTGTAGTGCCCGGTCGAGGTGTCGAACGCGCCGCCACAGGTGACCAAGCGCAGGGACGAGTAGTCGAGGGTCTCGCCGAACACCTTCTTGTGCGGGAAGGCGTTCTTGTCCACGTCCTGCTTGGAGGTCACCGCGAACGTCGCGGTGGTCCCGTCCTGGCGGGTGACCTGGATCTGGTCGCCCGGACTCAGTTCCTTGAGCCGGTAGAAGACGGCCTGCTTCTTGTTGGCGTCCACGTGGCCGAGGATCACCGACGGGCCGTTCTCTCCCGGGGTGGGGCCGAGCTTGTACCAGCCGGTCAGGTTCGGCTGGCTGAGCGGCGGCTCCTCGATGCGTCCGTCCGGGCGCAGCCCCAGCCGGCCCACCGGAGCGGTGACGCCGAGCTTGGCGATGCTGATCGACTTCGGCGCCGACTTGGGCAGCGGCTTCGCGTCCTTCTCAGGGGCTGTGGCGGGCGCGGCCGGGGTGCTCCCACCGCCGCCCGCCGCGGGCGGCGACGCGTCGTCGCCGCCGCAAGAGCCCAGCAGCAGTCCCATGAGCAGCACGCCGGCCGCCGCGCACACGGCGCGGCGACCGGCGGGGACGGTGGTGCGGTCCGTCAACTCAGGAACGCTCCCGCCCGGCCCGACGGCGGAGCGCCAGGGCGCCCATGCCGGCGCCGGCCAGCGCGACGGCCGCGCCGCCGGCCAGCAGCGTCGAGCCGGAGCCGCCGTCCTGGGTGCTGCCGTCACCGGTGTTGATCGGGCCGCTGGGGATGGTGGGCGTGCTCGGCTGCGGGGCCGGGGTGGTCGGCGTGGGCTTCGGCGAGGGCTTCTTGCCGGGGTTGACGGTGATGGAGCCCTTGACGGTCTGCTCGCCGACCGTGCAGGTCAGGTTGACGGTGTAGGTCTTCCCGGGGACGAGGCTGGACCGGGTGGCCTGACGGGCCCGCCACGTCTCGCCCGGCGTGCCGGCGAACGCCGGGACGGCGGTGAAGACGCGGATGGCCTGCGCGGCGTTGATGGTCGGCTTCTTCGTGCACTCGGTGATCGTGATGGTGATCGCCTGGCCGGGGGTGAACACCCGGGGGCTGACGTCGATCTTGGGCTGCTCCTGCGCCTGGACGGCGCCCGCCGAGCCCAGCACCAGGCACGTGGCCGCGGCACCGGCGGCCGCAAGTCGGGTCAGGTTCATGTGTCTTACTCCTCTTGGAGGGGCTGCTTGTTCGTGCGGCCGAAGGCGCAAGGTGCGATGGCCGCCCTGGTCGGCGCAGCGTTCGCACCTCATCCGCGAAACTCCCGTAGTCGCGGGCAGATGTCAGGGTGTTGACAACGAGGCGTGATCATATCGGTGTTTGTCGTGCAACGCACCTGCTCAGGGGCGGTTTCGTCCTTATCGGGCCACGTGCGAACCTAAACGGCCGTTCAAGCGTCTAACGCCCAGCCATTCGGAACCGTACGGCCGATCGGTGCAGGTGGAGGCCACAGAACGGTGATGGCACGGCCCGAGAACCCGCGCCGGAAGATCACCAATGCGCCACCGGAGGCGCTCGCCAATCCCAGCGCCACCTGATCAAACCGAACATGCGAGAGGCCCCCGACACACGCGTCGAGGACCCTCAAACGAAGATCAGCGGGGTTGCCGCCCGCCGTCCTTGATGCGCGACGTCGACTCCAGCCACGCAGCCGGTGTGACGATCAACACAGGCACCTCGCGATCCACCGACCCACGAACAACCCCCGGGACGAGTGCGCGGGCGGGCGGTGGAGCACCGCCCGCCCGCGCACCCCGCGTAAGGATCAGGTCGCGTGCTCGGGTTCGCGGGATTCGGTGCGGCTGAAGATCAGGCCGTCGACGGAGAACCGGCCCGCGCCGGCGAAGGCGACCAGGACGGCGCCCGCCCCCAGGACGAGGACGAGCTCGTAGCCGTTCTCGGCGACGAAGACGCCGTTGCCCTTGTGGACGAACCAGAAGGCCCCGGCCATGTCGATGGCGAGGAGCAGGCCCGCGATCGGCACGGCGGCGCCGGCGATGAGCGCGAGTCCGGCGACGAACTCGACCCAGGTCGAGTAGTACGCGGACAGCGACGCCATCGGCACGTCCATGCCCTCGAACATCTTGGTCACGGCGCCGTGGCCCAGGTCGTTGATCTTCTGCCAGCCGTGGGCGACGAACACGACGCCCAGGGCGACGCGTCCGATGAGCAGGCCGATGTCGGAGAGGTGGGGGATCCGGGTCGCGGGGTTCATGCGCCCTCCTGGGATTGTTCAAATCTGAACTAGTCGGCGAGGGTAGCACGGCCGTCCTTCTGGCGGGGGATGGATCGACGGCCGGTCTCGTCCGCAGGACCGATCTCTGGGCCGTCGGCCGCGGATCGGGAACTGGAATAGGGCACTCAGACGTAGTGTTGGAGAGGTCGTCAGCAAAGTTGAGTCTGGGCGGCTCAAGTGATTTGACACAGGAGAACCGTCCGGGCACGCTTGCCGACAGCAACGAGAC
Organism: Actinomadura sp. 1N219; assembly: GCF_044326405.1. NCBI lineage: Bacteria > Bacillati > Actinomycetota > Actinomycetes > Streptosporangiales > Thermomonosporaceae > Actinomadura > Actinomadura sp. 1N219. The sequence continues at coordinate 123,693 of NZ_JBIRAY010000004.1, forward strand.
CGGCCGCACCCTGGGCGACCGGGGCGCTTGGACACCGGGAAAGCGATAAACACCGGATACGACGGAGGACGAGAACATGGCACGTGCGGTCGGCATCGACCTCGGGACGACCAACTCGGTCGTCGCGATCCTGGAGGGCGGGGAGCCCACCGTCATCGCGAACGCGGAGGGGTCGCGGACCACGCCGTCCGTCGTCGCCTTCGCGAAGAACGGCGAAGTGCTGGTCGGCGAGGTCGCCAAGCGCCAGGCCGTGACCAACGTGGACCGGACGATCCGCTCGGTCAAGCGCGAGATGGGCACCGACTGGAAGACCAAGATCGACGACAAGGACTTCACCCCGCAGCAGATCAGCGCGTTCGTGCTGCAGAAGCTGAAGCGGGACGCCGAGTCCTACCTGGGCGAGACGGTCACCGACGCGGTCGTCACCGTGCCCGCCTACTTCTCCGACCACCAGCGGCAGGCCACGAAGGAGGCCGGGCAGATCGCGGGGCTGAACGTCCTGCGGATCATCAACGAGCCGACCTCGGCCGCGCTGGCGTACCACCTGGAGAAGGAGAACGAGGCGACCATCCTGGTGTTCGACCTCGGCGGCGGCACGTTCGACGTGTCCCTGCTGGAGGTCGGCGACGGGGTCGTCGAGGTGAAGGCGACCAGCGGCGACAACCACCTGGGCGGCGACGACTGGGACATGAAGGTCGTCGACTGGCTGGTCGAGCGGTTCAAGAACAACAACGGCGTCGACCTGTCCAAGGACAAGATGGCGCTGCAGCGGCTCCGCGAGGCCGCGGAGAAGGCGAAGATCGAGCTGTCCGGCGCTACCGAGACGCAGATCAACCTGCCCTACATCACCGCGTCCAGCGAGGGCCCGCTGCACCTGGACGAGAAGCTCACCCGCGCCGAGTTCCAGCGCATGACCAACGACCTGCTCGAACGCACCAGGGCGCCGTTCCAGCAGGTGCTGAAGGACGCCAACATCTCGGTCGACGGCATCAACCAGGTCGTCCTGGTCGGCGGCTCGACCCGCATGCCCGCGGTGTCGGAGCTGGTCAAGGAGCTGACCGGCGGCAAGGAGCCGAACAAGGGCGTCAACCCGGACGAGGTCGTCGCGATCGGCGCCAGCCTCCAGGCCGGCGTGCTGAAGGGCGAGGTCAAGGACGTCCTGCTGCTGGACGTGACCCCGCTGAGCCTCGGCATCGAGACCAAGGGCGGCATCTTCACCAAGATCATCGAGCGGAACACGACGATCCCGACCAAGCGGTCCGAGACGTTCACCACCGCCGACGACAACCAGCCGTCCGTGGAGATCCAGGTCTACCAGGGCGAGCGCGAGATCGCCGCGCGCAACAAGAAGCTCGGCACGTTCCAGCTCACCGGCCTGCCGCCGGCGCCGCGCGGCGTCCCGCAGATCGAGGTCACCTTCGACATCGACGCGAACGGCATCGTGAACGTCAGCGCGAAGGACCAGGGCACCGGGCGCGAGCAGTCGATGGTCATCACCGGCGGCAGCGCGCTGCCGAAGGACGACATCGAGAAGATGGTCCGCGAGGCCGAGCAGTACGCCGAGGAGGACCGCCAGCGCAAGGAGGAGGCCGAGGTCCGCAACCAGGCCGACACCCTCGCGTACTCGACCGAGAAGTTCCTGCGGGAGAACGACGAGAAGGTCCCCGAGGAGCTGAAGGGCGAGGTCAACGACGCGGTCGCCGAGGTGAAGAAGGCGCTTGAGGGCACCGACGTCGAGGCGATCAAGGGCAGCGCCGAGAAGCTGGCGCAGGTCAGCCAGAAGATGGGCGCGGCCATGTACGCGCAGAACCCCGAGGGCGCGCAGGCGGGCGCCGACGACCACGGTCCCACGGCCGACGCCCAGGGTGGCGAGCCGCAGGACGACGAGGTCGTCGACGCCGAGATCGTGGACGAGGACAAGCCGAAGGGTGATGCTTCGTGACGACCTCCCCCGACGAGGGCGAGGAGAAGGAGGGCCCGGTGATCCGCGACAAGCGGCGCATCGATCCCGAAACGGGGAAAGTCCGGGAGCGGGCGGCGGACAAGCCGCCGGCCCCGGAGGCCCCGGCGAACGGGGGCGCCACGGTCTCGGACGAGGAGGCCGCCTCGCTCAGGACCCAGCTGGCGGAGCGTCTCGCCGACCTCCAGCGGCTGAAGGCCGAGTACGACAACTACCGCAAGCGGGTCGAGCGCGACCGGGTCGCGGTCCGGGAGCAGGCGCTCGGGCAGGTGCTGTCCGAGCTGTTCCCGGTGCTGGACGACATCGGCCGCGCCCGTGACCACGACGAGCTCACCGGCGGGTTCAAGTCCGTCGCGGAGAGCCTGGAGGCGGTCACGGGCAAGCTCGGCCTGGAACGTTACGGCGAGAAGGGCGAGCCGTTCGACCCGGTCGTCCACGAGGCGCTCATGCACGGGTACTCGGCGGAGGTGACCGAGACGAGCGTCATGGACGTCCTCCAGCCCGGGTACCGCATCGGCGAGCGGATCCTGCGGCCCGCGCGCGTGGCGGTGGCCGAGCCCGACCCGAACGCCGAGGAGGAGCCGGTCGAGCAGGCCGAGGACGCCGAGCAGGCGACCAAGGCCGGCAAGACCGGCGAGGCCGACAAGGCGGACGAGGCCGACTCGGGTGACGACGGCGAATGACCCCTGGCCCTCGCCGGGGGTTCCGGGGGATCGTCTCCCCAGAGGGACCGCGGGCCCGTCCCGTCCGGGGCGGGCCCCGCGGGGTCGCGTGAAGACATGTGGCAAGTGGCGATAGCAGAGAGCGGGGCGCCGTGAGCACCAAGGACTACCTGGAGAAGGACTACTACAAGGTCCTCGGTGTCGCGAAGACGGCCTCGCAGGAGGAGATCAAGAAGTCGTACCGGAAGCTGGCCCGCAAGTACCACCCGGACGCGAACAAGGGCGACACCGAGGCGGAGGACCGCTTCAAGGAGGTCTCCGAGGCCTACGACGTCCTGTCCGACGACAAGCGCCGCAAGGAGTACGACGCGGTCCGGTCGATGCCGGGCGGTTTCCGCGGCCAGCAGGGCGGCGGGTTCCCGTTCGACCTCGGCGACCTGTTCGGGCAGGGCGGCGCCGGGACCGGGACGCAGACCGGCGGCGCGGGCGAGCGCATCGGCGACCTGTTCGGCGGCCTCTTCGGCCGCGGCGGCACCCGCACCACCGGAACGGGGACGGGCGCGCGCCGCGCCCGCCGGGGCGCGGACGTCGAGACCGAGGTGACGCTGTCGTTCGGACGCGCGATGAACGGCGTCACCGTCCCGATCAAGCTGACCAGCGAGGCGGCGTGCAACGGCTGCCGCGGCACCGGCGCGAAGGCGGGCACCGTCCCGCGCGTGTGCCCGAGCTGCGAGGGCACCGGGCACGAGACCCGCAACCTCGGCAGCTTCGGGTTCCAGGAGCCGTGCAAGGAGTGCCACGGCCGGGGCCTCGTCGTCGACGACCCGTGCCCCATCTGCCACGGCAGCGGCCGCGCGACCGGCACCCGCACGATCCAGGCCCGCATCCCGGCGGGCGTCGCGGACGGCCAGAAGATCCGGCTCAAGGCCAAGGGCGCACCGGGCGAGAACGGCGGCCCGCACGGCGACCTGTACGTCAACATCAAGGTGCGCCCGCACCCGGTGTTCGGCCGCAGCGGCGACAACCTGACGCTGACCGTCCCGGTGACGTTCCCGGAGGCGGCGCTCGGCGCGGAGATCCGGGTGCCGACGTTCCAGGGGCAGCCGGTCACGCTGAAGCTGCCGGAGGGCACCCCGAACGGCCGGAAGTTCCGCGTGAAGGGCCGCGGCGCGACCCGGCGGGACGGCACGAAGGGCGACCTGCTCGTCACCGTCGACGTCCAGGTGCCGCAGAAGCTCGACGACCAGGCGCGGGAGGCGCTCGTCCGGCTGCGCGAGGCCGGCTCGGGCGACGACCTGCGGTCCGAGCTCGTCCAGCAGGCCAGGCAGGAGTGACGCCATGGACCCCTTCGGCGACGACACCCCGGTCTACGTGATCTCGGTGGCGGCCCAGCTGTCCGGGCTGCATCCGCAGACGCTGCGGACCTATGACCGGATGGGCCTGGTGTCCCCCGGCCGGACGCCGGGCCGGGGCCGCCGCTACTCGATGCGCGACATCGTGATGCTCCGCGAGATCCAGCGGCTCTCGCAGGAGGAGGGCATCAACCTGTCCGGCATCAAGCACATCCTGGAGCTGCAGCGCGACAACGTGCGGCTCCGCGAGGAGCTCGGCAAGGCGCACGCCGCGCTGGACGACCTCGCCAACGAACTCGAATCGACCCGTGCCGTCGCGGCGCGGCTGGCGCAGCAGCGCCGGCACGGTGAGCCGGAGGGCACTCCCGGCGCCGACCTGGTGCCGATCCGGCACACCAGCGTCGTCGTCTGGCACGAGCGCAACCGGGAATAGGGGAACCGGTGGACTACAAGCTGACGCAGAAGAGCCAGGAGGCGGTGTCGGTCGCGGTCCGGCGGGCCGCGGCCGAGGGGCATCCCGAGGTGGAGCCGCAGCACCTGCTGGCCGCGCTGATCGCGCTGACCGACGGCACGGCGGTGCCCCTGCTGGAGGCCGTCGGCGCCGACTGGCGGGCGATCAGGAGCCGGGCGGAGGAGCAGCTCGCCGCGATGCCGAAGGCGCAGGGCTCGACGGTGTCGACGCCGCGCCTGTCCGGGCAGCTCCAGCGGTCGGTCAACACGGCGGCGAACCGGGCGAAGCAGCTTGAGGACGACTACGTCTCGACGGAGCACCTCCTCGTCGGCCTCGCCACGGACGGCGGCCCGGCCGCGGGCCTGCTCAAAGAATTCGGCGCCACGCCGCAAGCACTGCTGGACGCGTTCGAGAAGGTCCGCGGCCACGCTCGCGTCACCAGCGAGAACCCGGAGGGCACGTACCAGTCGCTGGAGAAGTACGGCGTCGACCTGACCTCCGCCGCCCGCGACGGACGCCTCGACCCCGTCATCGGACGCGACTCGGAGATCCGCCGGGTCGTCCAGGTGCTGTCCCGCCGGACGAAGAACAACCCGGTGCTGATCGGCGAGCCCGGCGTCGGCAAGACCGCCGTCGTGGAGGGCCTGGCGCAACGGATCGTCGCGGGCGACGTCCCCGAGTCGCTGCGCGGCAAGAAGCTCATCTCCCTCGATCTCAGCGCGATGGTCGCGGGGGCGAAGTACCGCGGCGAGTTCGAGGAGCGGCTGAAGGCCGTCCTCAACGAGATCAGGCAGAGCGAGGGGCAGGTCGTCACGTTCATCGACGAGCTGCACACCGTCGTCGGCGCGGGCGCGGCCGAGGGCGCGATGGACGCGGGCAACATGCTCAAGCCGATGCTGGCCCGCGGCGAACTCCGCATGATCGGCGCCACGACCCTGGACGAATACCGCGAGCGCATCGAGAAAGACGCCGCCCTGGAACGCCGTTTCCAGCAGGTCTTCGTAGGCGAACCCACCGTCGAAGACACCATCGCGATCCTGCGCGGCCTCAAAGGCCGCTACGAAGCGCACCACAAAGTCCAGATAAACGACTCGGCCTTGGTCTCAGCCGCCACACTCTCCGACCGATACATAACGTCCCGCTACCTCCCCGACAAGGCGATCGACCTCGTGGACGAGGCGGCATCACGCCTCCGCATGGAAATCGACTCGCGCCCCGTCGAAATCGACGAGCTGCAACGCACCGTCGATCGCCTCAAAATGGAGGAGATGAACCTGTCCAAGGAGACGGACGAGGCGTCCAAGCAGCGCCTCGACCGGCTCCGCGCCGATCTGGCCGACAAGCAGGAGCACCTCACCGGCCTCGTCGCCCGCTGGGACAAGGAGAAGGCCAGCCTGAACCGCGTAGGCGAGGTCAAGGAGCGGATCGACCAATTGCGCGGCGAGGCCGAACGCGCCCAGCGCGACGGCGACCTCGAAACGTCGGCCCGCCTCACCTACGGCGAGATCCCCGCGCTGGAGAAGCAGCTCGAAGAGGCGTCCGAGGCGGCCGACAACCGCGACGCGATGGTCAAGGAGGAGGTCGGCCCGGACGACGTCGCCGACGTGGTCGCGTCCTGGACGGGCATCCCTGCCGGACGCCTCCTCGAAGGCGAGACCGCCAAGCTCCTCCGCATGGAGGACGAGCTGGGCCGCCGCCTGATCGGCCAGGAAACGGCCGTCCGCACCGTGTCGGACGCCGTCCGCCGCGCCCGCGCCGGCATCTCCGACCCGGACCGCCCCACCGGCTCGTTCCTTTTCCTGGGCCCGACCGGCGTAGGAAAAACGGAACTCGCCAAAGCGCTCGCCGAATTCCTCTTCGACGACGAGCGCGCGATGACCCGCATCGACATGAGCGAGTACTCCGAGAAGCACAGCGTCGCCCGCCTCGTCGGCGCCCCGCCCGGCTACATCGGCTACGAGGAGGGCGGGCAGCTAACAGAGGCCGTCCGCCGCCGCCCATACTCCGTCGTCCTCCTGGACGAGGTGGAGAAGGCGCACCCCGAGGTGTTCGACGTCCTCCTCCAGGTCCTGGACGACGGCCGCCTCACCGACGGCCAGGGCCGCACGGTCGACTTCCGCAACGCGATCCTGATCCTCACGTCCAACATCGGTTCACAGTATTTGGTAGACCCCACGCTGGAGAACGGCGCGAAAAAGGAAGCGGTCTGGAACGCCGTCCGCAACTCCTTCAAACCGGAATTCCTCAACCGCCTGGACGACGTGATCCTGTTCGACGCGCTCTCCACGAACGAGCTGACCCGCATCGTCGACCTCCAGGTCGACAAGCTCGCCGAACGCCTAGCCGACCGCCAACTCACCCTGGACGTCACTCCCGCGGCCCGCGAATGGCTAGCCCTGACCGGCTACGACCCCCTGTACGGGGCGCGCCCCCTACGCCGCCTAGTCCAGACGTCGATCGGCGACCAACTGGCCCGCGAACTCCTCTCCGGCGAGGTCCGAGACGGCGACGAAGTGACCGTAGACCTGGACGAACCCGCCGACCGCCTGTCCGTCCACCCAACCCGCGGCCTAACCCTCAACAAGTAGCCCGCTGCTGTGAGCGGCTAGGTGTTTCGTACAGTACGTACAGAAGGCAGAGTCTTCTTATGAGGATTCTGATGCTCGGTGGGACGGAGTTCGCAGGACGTGCCGTCACCGAGGGCGCTCTCGCGCGCGGCTGGGACGTGACCGTGTTCCACAGGGGACGCCATGCCCCACCCCAGGGAGTCGCCTCATTGCACGGCGACCGCACTACCGAGGAGGGTCTCAAGGCACTCGCCACCGACGAGGAGTGGGACGCGGTCGTCGACACCTGGTCTGCCGCCCCGTCCGTCGTCCGCGACACCGCACGCCTCCTAGACGGACGGGTCGGACGATACGTCTACATCTCCAGCCGCTCCGTCTACGCATTTCCCGAACCCGACGCACTCGGCGAGGACGCCCCCGTAGTGGAGGGCTCCCCAGACGACGGAGACGACGTCGACTACGCCGCCGCCAAGCGCGGTGCAGAAATTGCAGTGCTCGATGTGTTCGGCGACAGGGCGCTACTGGTGCGCGCGGGGCTCATCCTTGGTCCGTACGAGAACCTCGGACGGTTGCCCTGGTGGCTGAACCGGATCGCGAAGGGCGGCAAGGTCCTGGCGCCCGGCCCACGCGATGCCGGGTTGCAGTACATCGACGTCCGAGACCTCGCCATCTGGACCCTGGACGCCATCGAGCAAGAACTCGGCGGGCCTTTCGACCTCGTCAGCCCACCAGACCACACCACAATGCGCGAGCTGCTCGAAGCGTGCATTCAGACGACGGCCTCAGACGCCGAACTCGTCTGGACGCCCCCAGAAAAGATCCTCGAAGCAGGCATCGAGCCCTGGATGGACCTCCCGATCTGGCTCCCACCCGGTGAGGACTACGACACCCTGCACCGCGGCAACGTCGCCAAGGCACTTTCCACAGGGCTGCGTTGCAGAACCGTCCAGGAAACGGTGACGGACACGTGGGAGTGGCTTCAGTCCATAGGCGGACGCGCTCCCCAACGCCCAGACCGTCCCACGGTCGGCCTGGACCCCGAAACCGAGGCGAAGGTGCTGCGCCGCTGACCCGAGCCCGGTCCGGGCTTGCCCGCATAAGTGGACGCGACCGCCCCCGGTCCGCTAGAGAGACGTGGTATGACCGCTTTGGTACTCGGCCCCCACCTTCGGCACGTGAGTCACCACACCGCGACGATCTGGGTGGAGACCGACCGTCCATGCGAGGTCCGGGTCGTCAACCGGGAGCATGGCCTGGACGCGGGCGCCCGCACGTTCACCGCGCACGGCCACCACTACGCGCTCGTCGAGATCGAAGGTCTCGCGGCGGGCGCGCGCGTCCCGTACGAAGTGATCGCCGACGGCGACACCGTCTGGCCCGAGGACGGCGGCGCCGGGCTCCCGCCGTCCCAGATCAGGACGCTCGACCCCGCCGGCGGCCTGCGGATCTCGTTCGGGTCCTGCCGCCGTTCGCCCGGCACGGTCGAGCAGTTCGGCCACGACGCGCTGGCCGCGCTCGCCCGCCGGCTCAGCGGCGGCGGCGACGCGGTGACCTGGCCGGACATCCTGCTCATGGTCGGCGACCAGGTCTACGCGGACGAGTTGAGCGACGCGATGCGCGAGTTCATCAAGGGACGCCGCGCGCCGGGCGACCCGCCCTCCGACGAGGCCGCCGACTTCGAGGACTACACGCACCTGTACAAGCTGGCCTGGCACGACGATCCGGAGGTGCGGTGGCTGCTGTCCACCGTCCCGACGTTCACCATCTTCGACGACCACGACATCCGCGACGACTGGAACACCTCGTACGCGTGGCGCCAGGAGATGTGGTCGCAGCCCTGGTGGAAGGACCGCATCACCGGCGGGATCGGTTCGTACTGGATCTACCAGCACCTCGGGAACATGTCGCCGGAGGAGCGCGCGTCCGATCCCGTCTACAAGGCGGTGCGGACGGCGTCCGACAGCACCGGCGACGCGGCCGCCGTCCTGGACGAGTTCGCCGAGAAGGCAGACAAGGAACCGGCCAGCACACGCTGGAGCTACGCGCACGACTGGGGCGCCACCCGCCTCATCGTCGTGGACAGCCGCTGCTCCCGCCTCCTCACCGCCGACCGGCGCGGCATGCTCGACGACGACGAATTCCAGTGGCTGGACGAGCAGTGCCAGGGCGGCATGGACCATCTGCTCATCGCGAGCTCCCTGCCCTACCTGCTGCCCATGGCGATCCACCACGCCGAGTCGTGGAACGAGGCGATGGCCGGCGGCGCCTGGGGCAAGGCCGGGGCCGGGCTCGGCGAGAAGATCCGGCAGGCCGCCGACCTGGAGCACTGGGCGGCGTTCGAGCGCTCGTTCCGCGACGTGGCCGCCGACGTCCTCGCGGTCGGACGCGGTGAACGCGGCCCCGCGCCCGCGACCATCTCGTTCCTGTCCGGCGACATCCACTACTCGTACCTGGCGCGGGTCACCGAGCCCGGCACGCAGTCGAAGATCTCGCAGATCGTCTGCTCGCCGCTGCGGAACCCGCTGATCGGCAAGTTCCGCTGGGCCAACCGCATCGCGTGCTCGCGGGTGGCCGGCGGGCCGTTCCGCGCCCTGGCCAAGCTGTCGAAGGTGCCCGTCCCGCCGATCCGGTGGCGGATGACGGAAGGACCGTGGTTCGACAACGCGATCGCCACCGTCCACCTGTCGGGACGCGACTGCGACGTGCGCTGGGAGACCCCGCGGGACGGCGGCACGCTCAACGAGATGGGCCGCGCGAAGATAACCGGCTAGCGCACGCGGGCTCGCGCACAGCAGGCGAGCGGGCGCGCGTTTGCGCGGGGAAGCGCGCCCGCTCGGGTCTGCGGTGCGCGGGGCGCGCTCGTTCCACCCCCTCGCCGGAACGAACGCGCCCCGCGTGGGCGACCCGCCCCGGTAACGCCCACGCCCTCTCCGACGCCACAACGTCCCGGCCATGACGCGGCTCACGCAAAGATCTGCGACTGTGGCCAAATTGCGCGACAACTCGTGGCCAAGTCGTCACAATGAGCAATCATGGAACGACGTGCCAGGCGAGACGACCCCGCGCCCGAGGTGAGCGACGCGGAGCTGATCGCCAGGGTCCGCGACGGCGACGTCTCCGCCTACGGGACCCTCTACGAACGGCACCTCGCCGCCGCCCGCGGCCTCGCCCGCCACCTGGCCGGACGCGACACCGCCGACGACGCCGTGCAGGACGCGTTCACGAAGGTCCTCAAGGTCCTCAAGAGCGGCGGCGGGCCCGACGCCGGGTTCCGCCCGTACCTGCTCACCGTCGTCCGCCGGGCCGTCTACGACCGGCGGCGGGCCGAGCGGCGCGTCCAGCACACCGACGCGATCGAGAGCTTCGACCCCGGCGTCCCGTTCGACGACCCGGCGGTCGGGGAGCTGGAGCGCTCGATGATCGCCCGCGCGTTCCGGTCGCTGCCCGCCCGCTGGCGGACGGTCCTCTGGCACACCGAGGTCGAGCGCGCCAAGCCCGCCGAGATCGCGCCGCTGCTCGGCCTCACCGCGAACGGCGCCGCCGCGCTCGCCTACCGCGCCCGCGAGGGCCTCCGCCAGGCCTACCTGCAGATGCACCTGGACGGCGTCGCCGCCGAGGACGCGTGCCGTCCGGCCCTGGAGAAGCTCGGCTCGTACGTGCGCGGCGGCCTGGCCGAACGCGAGACCGGCAAGGTGAAGCGGCATCTGAACGGCTGCAAGCGCTGCAAGGGCATCCACGCGGAGCTGGTGGACGTCAACACGGCGCTGCGGGAGGTCCTCGGCCCGCTCGTCCTGGGCGCGGCGGCGTCCGGCTACCTCGCGTCCAAGGGCGGGGTGCTGCTGTGGTTCCGGCGCCTGCCGAAGCGGCAGCAGCAGGCGATCGGCGGCGGGGTGGTCGCCGCGACGACGGTCGCCCTGGCGCTGACGCTGGTGTCCGGCGAGGAGCCGACCCGGCCGCTGCCCCCGCCGCGGGCCGCCGCGGAGCCCAGCGCCCCGCCCGCCGCGGCGCCGCCGTCCGCGCCGCCCCCGCCCCTGGCGCCACGTCCGGCCGCCGCGGAGCCCGAATCGCCGCCCCGGAAGGCGCCCGCGGAGGAGCCGCCCGAACGCCCGCGGACGTACCCGCCGCGCCATCTCCCGAGCGAACGACCCGGAGGTCTCCAGATCCATGTCAAGGTGCGCGTTTCGCGGCATCACACCGGAATTCGGGTGCGGGTCAAGGTGGCCACGCCGCGCGGCGTCCCGTTCCGGGGTCCGGGCGGCACGCCCGGACGCGTCCACCAGAAGGTCCCGCACAAGGCGGCACAGAAGGCGACGGTCGGGGCCGGTCGCCATGGGCGGTTGAAGTCCGGGTCGCGGGGACCCCGGGACTGAGCCCCTGACCTGCCCGTTCCCGTAAAGATCATGAGGAAGCGCGGGGCCGGGGCCGCGGGGCTGGTAGCGTCCGCCGCGGCTCCCGAAACTTTGTTACCGGGGAGTCGCCAACCAGCGGCTTGCCATGAAAGAGTGGCGAATCGCCGTATTGGCCTACCGGGTTGACGCGCTTCACTACGCTATAGGCGACCCGGGACACTACGCCGGATGGGCATGCCGTGAAGTCCCGTGTTGAGGAAGGGCGGTGTCGCATGGATCGCTGCGCGCTGTTCGTAGACGCCGGCTACCTGCTGTCCGACGGCGCGATGGCGGTGCACGGCACGCGCCATCGCGAGACCGTCTCGTGGGACTTCGGCGGGGTCCTCCAGCTCCTCGGCAACCTCGCCAGGGAACGCACCGGCATGCCGCTGCTGCGCTGCTACTGGTACGAGGCGACCGTCGAGGGCCGCCGCTCCCCCGAGCACGACGCGCTCGCCGACCTGCCCGGCCTCAAGCTGCGGCTCGGCCGGATCCGGCCCGGCCGCCGCGAGGGCGTCGACACCGAGATCCACCGCGACCTGATGACCCTGGCCCGCAACGGCGCGCTGACCGACGCCGTCCTGGTCACCGGCGACGAGGACCTCGCCCAGGTCGTCGCCGACGCGCAGGACCTCGGCATCCGCGTCACCGTCGTGCACGTCGCCGTCGACGGCAACTGGACGATCTCGCGGGTGCTGCGGCAGGAGTGCGACGACCTCATCGAGATCGGCTCCGGGCACCTGCGGCCCTACGTCAACCTGCTCACCGGCATGGACGGGACGGCCGGCTCCGCGCTCGGCGCGGGCCCGCTGTCCAACGGGCACGGCGCCAACGGCCACGGCGGCAGCCTCGGCCACCTCCAGCCGGCCGCGCACAACGGCCCGCCGCCCTCGTCCCCGATCAGCGGGCAGCCGCCGTCGTCGCCCGCCCCGCCCGTCCGCGACCTCGGCCCCGCGATGACCGGCGGCATGAGCGGTGGCACCGGCATGGGCGGCACCGGCATGACCGGCAGCGGCATGACCACCGGCCCGATGAGCGGCCCCGGGACGACCGGCAACCCCGGCATGACCACCGGCCCGATGCCGCTGCCCGGCGGCGGGGGCGGGTCGTCCTACGGCACCGGCGGCCAGCAGCTCCCGCTCCAGCCCACCCCTGCTCCGACGTCGGCGTCCGGGCCGTCCTCGACGCAGTCCCCGCCGGCCCCCGCCCCGCCCGCGCAGCCGCCCGGCCCGCAGTACAGCTCGTCGCCGATCCCGGCGCCGTCGCCGCCTCCGCCGCCGCAGACGATGCAGCCGGAGAACCGCCCGCACGGCCCCTACACCGGCCCCCAGCAGATCTCGCCCGTCCCGGTGCAGCAGAGCACCCCGACGCTGGCGGACGCCGTCAAGGCCGCCCACCAGGAAGGCCAGGACTTCGGCGAGTCCGTCGCCAGGGACGCGCCCGCGCTGTGGCTGGAGGCCGTCCTCGCCCGCAAGCCGCGGATGCCGTCCGACCTGGAGGCCCGCCTTTTGCAGGGCTCCTCGCTCCCGATCGACTTCCTTCTGCACGACGAGGTACGGCACGCCCTGCGCCGCGGATTCTGGGACGCACTTGAACGTTCGCGCAGGTGAGCTGATACCTACGCCCCGGTTTTCACACGATCATCATCGATTCGCCCGCTTCGGTCGCGCGGCGGCGGGTAGCGTTGAAGCGTGACGCACGTGACGGAAGACGACCTCGACGACCTGGAGTTCGACACCCTGCGCACCGGCGATCACATCTCGGCGGCCCGCCGGCTGTCCGAGCTGGCCGAGTCGGTGTCCGGCGGGGTGTCACGCGCCAACGTGCTGCTGCGCGCCGGCGAGCAGTGGCAGCACGCGGGCGACCACGCCAAGGCCGCCGAGCTGTACCGCAGAGCCCTGGACGACGGCGGCGAGACCTACGGCGACGCGCGCGCCTACCTCGCCGACGCCCTCTTCGAGCTGGGGCGCGCCGGCGAGGCCCGTGAACTCGTCGAGCAGATCCGCGCCGATCGTCCGCGCGACCCCGAGGTCTACCGGACCGTGGCCGAGGTCCTCTACGCGCAGGGCGACGCGACCGGCGCCCACGAATGGGCCACCAGCGGAGCCGACGTCATCCTCGCGCTCCGCGACCGCGCCGTGGGCACCGGCATCGGCGGCGGCCCCGACGAACCCCCCGCCCCCGAGGCCGACTCCCTCACCCCCGGCCCCGACGACGTCGCCATCGCCGAGGACAGCCTCGAAGCCCTCCTCCGCCTCCGCTACCGCGCCCGCATCGACCTCGGCCGCAGCGAAGACGACTACGACGCCCTCCTGGACGACCTCCTCAAGAACGCGTAGCCAGCCCAGGGGGCGACCCCCTGGAACCCCCGTCACGAGCCGCTCGATCCTCACGCCACGGCGCGGGTTTGTCGTGCCCGCGCGGATCTGCCGTGTGCCGCTGCGGACGCCCGCCTCGCCCGGTCGTGCGACCTCCGGTGACGCCGCCTCCACCCCGTGATCCGCGCTTGAGTGGTCCCCGAGATACGGCTTGCGCTCGCCCACGCCGCCGGACCAATCCCCACGAATCCGAGCCACAGGGATCACTCTGTCAATTATCACGTTGCAATAATACGCGTACACAGAGTAGTTTTTTGGACTGTGAGTCATCATTTAGTTACTAAAAGCGATTGCTCACTGCGAACGGTGATGGCATGATTTCACACGGTCACCGCAAGAGCGGGACCGTCATCCCCCCGGAGGAACTGTGAAGTTCATGTCCTTGACCGCCAAGACCCTCGTCGTGGGCGCCGCGTTCGCCGTGCCCGCGCTGGCCTCCTCGGCCGCGCACGCCGATGTCGCCACGGTGGCCCCCGTGGTCGCGCCCATTGTGGCGCCCGCGGTCGCGCCGAACGTCCAGCCGAACGTCCAGCCCAACGTGCAGCCGGGCGTCCAGCCCAACGTGCAGCCGGGCGTTCAGCCGAACGTGCAGCCGGGCGTCGAGCTCGAGGCCGGCTGACCGGCCGACACCTGGTGGTCTTCGGGTACCCGCCGCGCGGCAGACCTCACGCACTTCCCTGCCTGCCGTGCCCGTGACCGCCCTGGTCAGTCAGCACGCCAATCTCCATTCTTGTTTGCCGGGCACCGGCCCGGGGGCACGCGCCCCCGGGCCGGTGCTCCTTTTTGGCCCCGTACTCCGAGCGGAACTACCGCTCATAGCTCCATGAGGAGTTCGCTCAGGGATTGGGCCACCGCGGTCGGGGGTTCGTGTTCGGTGACGGGCCAGCCGCGAAGGCGGGCCTCCCTGATCGCCTGGTCGTGACCGGACGAGGCGGAGCGGTCCGAATGCGTGCGGAGGTACCCGCAGGGCGCCTCCGGCCAATCTGGGGGCATGGGGACGTCGTTCTGCGGCGCCTCATGGTCGTGCCGCATGGGACGGGGCAGATCGGCGTCGATGAACACGTAACCGGCGATCGGACGGTGCGCGGCGCGTTGCGCGAGGGCGATGCCGGGGAGCAGCGGTCCGGCGGCGCCGTGCGCGGCGAGGGCGAGCGGGGGCACGGGGTCGGTCGCGGCGATGGTGAGGGAGGCGCGGGCGATGTAGCGGGGGCCGGTGTCGTCCGGGACGTCCGGGGCGATCACGTCCAGGCCGTACGAGCGGAGCATCTCGGGCAGGTCGCCCCAGGCGGCGGCGGTGGCGTTCGGCTCGTGCAGCAGGACGAGTGTTCCCGGCGTCATGCCGGGCACCGTACACGGCGGCAATAGGGTTCTTCACGTGAGCGATCGTGATGAGCTGCTGCGGCAGATCAAGGACAAGGCCGTGGTGCACGGCGACTTCGTGCTGTCCTCGGGGAAGCGGGCGTCCTGGTACGTCGACCTGCGGCGGGTGACGCTGGACGGGTCGTCGGCCCCCCTGGTGGGAAGGGTCATGCTGGACGAGACCGCCGACCTGGACTACGACGCCGTCGGCGGCCTCACGCTCGGCGCCGACCCGGTGGCGACCGCGATGCTGCACGCGGCGGCGGCGCGCGGCCGGGCGCTGGACGCGTTCGTCGTCCGGAAGGAAGGCAAGGCGCACGGGCTGCAGCGCCGCATCGAGGGCCCGGACGTCGCGGGACGGCGCGTCCTCGCCGTCGAGGACACGTCGACGACGGGCGGGTCCGTCCTCACCGCGGTGAAGGCGCTGCGGGAGGCGGGCGCGGAGGTCGTGGCGGTCGCGACGATCGTGGAGCGCGGCGCGGCCGGGCGCATCGCCGAGGAGGGCCTCGTCTACCGCCACCCCTACAACGTCACCGACCTAGCCCTGAGCTAACCGCCGCCCCGCTCTGAGCTAGCCGCCGCTCCGCCCTCGGCTAACCGCCGCTCTGTCCTGAGCTGGCCGCCGCTCGCCCTGGGGTCAGCCGGCGCGGGGCTTGACGAACCATTCGGCGCGCTGGCCGTCCGGCTCCGGCGGCTGCACCTTGCCGTAGATGACGACCTGCACCGCGCCGCCGTTGAAGGCGACGACCTGGAGCGGCGCCTCCTTGTAGTTGCGGGTCTCGCCCTGGTTGAGGATGCCCTTCGTGAGGACCTTGCCGCCGGTGTCGGCGACCCGGACGACCACTTGGGTCGCCGGGCCGGTCACGCGGATCACCAGCGGCAGGGCGGCCGTCGGCGACGTCGCGGTCTCCGGGGACGGATCACCGCCGCTGGTCTCCTCGGCGGCCGGCCGGCTCGCGTTCGTCGACGGTCCCTTCTGCTCGGGCTCGCCGGAGACCGCGTTGACCAGAGCCATGCCTCCGCCGACGAGGAGGGCCAAGGCGGCCATCACGGCCACAGCCGCGATCAGTATGCGCGCGAGACCCCTAGGGTCCGACCGATGACGTCCCACATGGGGAGGTTAGCGATAACTGTCACCGCTGAGCGACGGACGTGACTCTTCGGGGTCATTCTTATCTGGACCCCGGTCCGCTTTGCGGCCCTTCAGGACCTCTCGGATGATCGGGATGACCGACAGAACGAGGATCACCGCGACGCCCGGCAGGATGTAACGCTCGATGTCGGGAACCTCGGAACCGAGGAAGTGGCCGAGGAGGAACAGGCTGTCCGTCCAGATGACGGCGCCGATGCAGTTCCAGATGAAGAACCGGCGAGTGGACATGCCGAGCATCCCGGCGAGCGGGTTGAGGAACGTCCGGACGATGGGGATGAACCTGGCCAGAACCACGGCCTTGGCCGGACCGAATCGGTTGAAGTAGTACTCGGCCTTCTCCACCCACTCCTGCCGGAAGATCCTGGAGTCGGGACGATCAAAGAGTTTTCGCCCATAGCGGGCACCGAGGAAGTGGCCGAGCTGCGCGCCCGCGATCGCCGCGATCGGGCCGCCGACGAGCAGCCAGGGCAGCGACAGCGGCTGGAACTCCTCCCCGTTGATCGTCGAGACCGCCGTGAGGATCCCCGCCGTGAAGAGCAGCGAGTCGCCCGGCAGGATGCAGCCGAACAGCAGTCCGGTCTCCGCGAAGATGATCGCGAGCACGCCGATCGTCGCGAACGTGCCGAACAGCTGCAGCCACCACTGCGGGTGCAGAAGCTCGGTGATGTCGAGGGGAAGGGTCGAGAGATCCACACCGCGAGCGTACCTTTCCACACGCTCCGATTAGGCGGGATACTGAGCGTGGACGGCATGCCCGACCCGGAAAACCGCGTGACCTTGGCTCGTGCTTGGGTAGGCGGACGTCCGGGTGCTACCGCCCGCTGGACGCCCGGCGGCACACCCGAACGTCCTGATCCGGCGGCGCCGCGCCGGCGAGGACTCTGGCGACAGGCCGGATGACGACGTTCACTGCGTATGAAAGGACGCTGACCAATGCCCATCGCAACGCCCGAGACCTACGCGGAGATGCTCGACCGAGCGAAGCGGGACGGCTTCGCCTTCCCCGCGATCAACGTGACGTCCAGCCAGACGCTGAACGCCGCGCTGCGCGGCTTCGCGGACGCCGAGAGCGACGGGATCGTGCAGGTGTCGACCGGGGGGGCCGAGTACCTGTCCGGCGCCGCGGTGAAGGACATGGTCGTCGGCGCGAGCGCGCTCGCCGAGTACGCCCGGGTCGTGGCGGCCAGGTACCCGGTGAACATCGCCCTGCACACCGACCACTGCCCGAAGGACAAGCTGGACGGCTTCATGCGTCCGCTGATCAAGATCTCGCAGGAGCGGGTGGCGCGCGGCGAGGAGCCGCTGTTCCAGTCGCACATGTGGGACGGGTCGGCGGTCGAGCTGCACGAGAACCTGCAGATCGCGGCCGAGCTCCTCGACGAGTGCGCCAAGGCGCGGATCATCATGGAGATGGAGATCGGCGTCGTCGGCGGCGAGGAGGACGGCGTCGCCAACGAGATCAACGAGAAGCTGTACACGACGCCCGGCGACGCGCTCGCGACCGCCGAGGCCGTCGGCGTCGGCGAGAAGGGCCGCTACATCCTCGCGGCGACGTTCGGGAACGTGCACGGCGTGTACAAGCCGGGCTCGGTGAAGCTGCGTCCCGAGGTGCTCAAGGACATCCAGGACGCGGTCGCCGCCAAGCACGGCAAGGAGAAGCCGTTCGACCTGGTGTTCCACGGCGGCTCCGGCTCGACGCTTGAGGAGATCCGCGAGGCGGTGTCGTACGGCGTCGTCAAGATGAACATCGACACCGACACCCAGTACGCGTTCACCCGTCCGGTGGCCGACCACATGCTCCGCAACTACGAGGGCGTGCTGAAGGTCGACGGCGAGGTCGGCAACAAGAAGCAGTACGACCCGCGCGCGTGGGGCAAGGCGGCCGAGGCCGCGATGGCCGCGCGGGTGGTGGAGGCGTGCGAGAGCCTCCAGTCCGCGGGCAAGAAGCTGAAGTAGCGGCTCTGACCGTAGACCGTCACGCTCGCCGCAGGGGCGGCGCGGCGAGCGTGACGGCGAGCGTGACGGCGATGGAGATCGTCCAGGTCAGACGGCTGCTCCGGGCGGCAAGCGGGCGCGTTGTTTGACGAAACTTGGGTAGTGTCGGAGATGTGGCACTACCCCGCACTTATGAGTCACAGAACTGCTCGGTCGCGCGGTCGCTGGAGGTCGTGGGCGACCGCTGGACGATGCTGGTGATCCGCACCGCCTTCCAGGGCGTGCGGCGCTTCGACGACTTCCAGGACGATCTCGGCATCGCGCGCAACGTCCTCGCCAACCGGCTCGTCCGGCTGTGCGACGAGGGCATCATGCGCCGCGTCCCGTACCAGGAGCGGCCGGAGCGGTACGAGTACCGGCTCACGCGCAAGGGCGTGGAGCTCTGGCCCGCCGTGATGACGCTGATGATGTGGGGCGACCGGCACTACGCGCCCGAAGGGCCGCCGCTGATCATCGGCCATCGCGGCTGCGACGGCACGCTGACCCCACAGTTCACCTGCGATTCCTGCGGCGGGCATCTAGGCCCCGCCGACGTCGAGCCCCGCCCCGGCCCCGCCGCCTGACGCATCGCCGGCGCAGCGCCCGCTTATTGAGTTGCTTCATGAAACCTTTTGCGGTCCAATGAGTTTCATGAAGCAACTTGAGGGTCGCGGCGCCGGGGGCCGCCGGGTCCTGGTGCGCCCGTACGGAATCGCCGACCGCGACGGCGTCCGGCGGATGTCGGACCGGCTGTCCGCCACCAGCCTCTACACCCGCTTCTTCTCCGGAACCCCGTACATCCCCGAGCACTACCTCGGGCTGCTGGACCGCCTCGACCACTGGGACCGCGAGGCCCTGGTCGCGCTGGACGGCGACGAGATCATCGGCAGCGCCGAGTACGTCCGCTTCGCGAAGCGGCCGTGGTGCGCCGACATCGCCGTGCTCGTCACCGACCCGTGGCAGCGCCACGGCGTCGGCAGCGCGCTGGTCGCCCGCCTCGCCGAGCTGGCCGAGTTCCGCGGCATCACCGAGTTCGGCGCGGACGTCACCCTCACCAACCCGGGCGGCCTCCTCTTCGTCCGCCACGGCTGGCCCGCGGCCCGCTCGACGCGGGACGGCGGCGCCGCGCGTTTCCACCTGCCGCTCCCCATGCCCGCCTAGGGCTCCGCACGGCGGTCACATCGGCCGTGACCCGGGTTGATGCGGACATGACAGGCCCGCTTACGATGACCCGCATGACCCAGAACCTGCTCGGCGGCCCGCCTCCGACCGAACTGCCGGACAACACCGAGGCCCGCACGGCCCTGGAGAACGGCGTCGACCCGTTCGAGGTCGCCGCGCGCCACCCCGACTTCCCGGCCGCCTGGGCCGAGCTGGCCGACCGCGCCTTCGCGAACGGCAGCGTCATCGACTCGTACGCGTTCGCCCGCACCGGCTACCACCGCGGCCTCGACCAGCTCCGCCGGGCCGGCTGGAAGGGCCAGGGACCCGTCCCGTGGGAGCACGAGGCCAACCGCGGCTTCCTCCGCGCCCTGCACGCCCTCGGCCGCGCCGCCGCCGCCATCGGCGAGGACGGCGAGGCCGAACGCTGCAAGACCTTCCTCCGCGACAGCAGCCCAACCGCCGCCGACACCCTCAACGCCCCCTGACCCGAACCACGGACTCTGGCGATTTCGGCCCCGGAAGGGATTCATCGGCAAGGCTGCGCGAGGTGGGCTTCGGCTAGTTTGCGGAAGTCGGCGAGCAGGCGGTCGCGGTCACCGGGACGGGTCGCGAGGACGACATGGCTCGGCTCGACGCCGTCCAGCGGCACGGTCGTGAGGTCGGGGCGGAAGGCGAAGCCGGCCGGGACGATCGCCACGGCCTGGCCGGCGGCGATGAACTCGTTCTTGTCCTCGATGGCGTCCACGACGGGTCCGCCGGGCGCGGGGCTTCCGTCGGGCCTGGGATCGATGCGCCAGTGCGCGTTCCATTCCGGGTCGCCGGACAGCCGGGGCAGCGGCTCATCGGCGATGTCGTCGAGGGTGACCGACTCCCTCCCCGCCAGCCGGTGGTCGAGCGGTACCAGCAGGGCGCGCGGCTCGTCGTACAGGACGGTCACCCGCAGCCCGCCGGTCGCGAACGGCAGCCGGGTCACGACCGCGTCGACGCGGTGGTCCAGAAGCGCCGCGCGCGGTTCGTTCCAGGCGATGTGCAGGGTGCGGACGTCGGCGTCCGGGTGGCGGCGGCGCAGCTCGCGCACCGCCGGGGTGACGATCAGGCCCGTCGTGTATCCGATGACGATCCGGCTGGGCTCGGCGGCGGCCCGGGCCTGGGCCGCCGCCTGTGCCGCTGAGCGCAGCAGCGCCTTTGCGCGGGGCAGGAACACCTCCCCGGCCTCGGTGAGCCGGGTGCCGCGCGGGGTGCGGTCGAGGAGGCGGGCGCCGAGCTGCCGTTCGAGGCGGCGGACCTGCCGGCTCAGCGACGGCTGCGTCACGTGCAGGATCTCGGCGGCACGGCCGAAGTGCCGCTGCTCCGCGACGGCGACGAAGTACCGCACCAGCCGCAGGTCGAGGTCTGGGACGGCGGCGGTCGGATCGGGCATGCCGAAAGCGTACTCATACGCGTTGAGCTGCGGTGATGCCTGAGGCGCATTGCCCGATGCACAACAGGCTTTGGACGTCCGCCCGATGCCGCTCCGACGATGGACGCACCGCTGCCCAGAAGGAGTGCATCGTGCGCGTATTCGTGACCGGCGCGACCGGGTTCATCGGCTCCGCCGTCGTCCGCGAGCTCATCGGTGCCGGGCACCGGGTCGTGGGCCTGGCCAGGTCGGATTCGTCCGCCGCCGCGCTGTCGGCCGCCGGGGCGGGCGTGCATCGCGGCGACCTCGGCGACCTCGGCACGCTGCGCGCCGGGGCGGGGACGGCGGACGGCGTCGTCCACCTGGCCTACCGGCACGACCTCATGTACGCGTCCGAGCTCGAACTCGCCGGTGAGGTCGACCTGCGCGCCGTTCAGGCCATCGGCGCCGCGCTCGGCGGGACCGGCAAGCCGTTCGCGGTCGCGTCCGGCACCGTGGCGGCTCCGGCGGACCGCCCGGCCACGGAGGACGACCCGCCCGCCGCGGCCTCGCACCGGACTCCGGCGGAGGACGCGACGATCGCCCTGGCGGAGCGCGGGGTGCGGTCGTCGGTCGTCCGGCTCCCGTCGTCCGTGCACGGCCCGGACGACGCCGGCGGCTTCGTCCCGGCGCTGATCCGCATCGCCCGCGAGAAGGGCGTCGCGGCGTACGTGGGGGACGGCGCCAACCGCTGGCCCGCCGTGCACAGGCTCGACGCGGCCTGCCTGTTCCGGCTGGCCCTGGAGTCGGCGCCGGCGGGCACGCGGCTGCACGCGGTCGCCGACGAGGGCGTGCCGCTGCGCGACATCGCCGGCGTCATCGGCCGCCGCCTGAAGCTGCCGGTCGCCGCGATCCCCGCCGAGGAGAAGGAGGGCCACTTCGGCTTCCTCTCCCCGTTCGCGTCGGCCGACTGCCCGGCGTCGAGCGAGTCGACGCGGAAGCTGCTCGGCTGGGAGCCCGCGGGGCCCGGACTGATCCCGGACCTGGAGGACGGCCACTACTTCACCGGCTGATCGGCGCGGACGTTCGCCTCCGGTTTTCTTGCCGTCCAGGTGCGGGTACGCTTTGATCGCAAGAGGCCCCTTCGCGCGCTTGCGGCGACCGGGGCCTTCGTCGTGGGAAGGGAAAGTGGCATGCCTGCCATCGTTCTTGTCGGAGCCCAATGGGGAGATGAGGGCAAGGGCAAGGCCACAGACCTGCTCGGCGGGGACGTCGACTACGTCGTCCGCTACCAGGGTGGCAACAACGCCGGGCACACCGTGGTCATCGGCGACCAGAGCTACGCGCTGCACCTGCTGCCGTCCGGGGTGCTCTCGCCGGAGGTCGTCCCGGTGATCGGCAACGGCGTGGTCATCGACCCGGCCGTGCTGCTGCAGGAGATCGACGGCCTGCGGAACCGCGGGGTGAGCTGCGAACGGCTGCTGATCTCGGCGAACGCGCACCTGATCATGCCGCACCACCGGGCCCTCGACAAGGTCACCGAGCGCTACCTCGGCAAGGCCAGGATCGGCACCACCGGACGCGGCATCGGCCCCACCTACGCCGACAAGATCAACCGGATGGGCGTCCGGGTGCAGGACCTGTTCGACCCGAACATCCTCACCCAGAAGCTCGACCTGGCGTTGCGCGAGAAGAACCAGGTCCTGACGAAGGTCTACAACCGGCGCCGCATCGAGACCGGGCCGATCGTCCAGGAGTACGTGGAGTACGGGGAGCGGCTCAAGCCGTTCGTCGCCGACACGACGCTCGTCCTGAACGAGGCGCTGGACGGCGGCAAGGTCGTCCTGCTGGAGGGCGCGCAGGGGACGCTGCTCGACCTCGACCACGGCACGTACCCGTTCGTGACGTCGTCCAGCCCGACGGCGGGCGGCGCGTGCGCGGGCTCCGGCATCGGCCCCACGAAGATCAGCCGCGTGATCGGCATCATCAAGGCGTACACGACCCGCGTCGGCTCGGGCCCCTTCCCCACCGAGCTGCTGGACGAGCAGGGCGAATACCTGCGCAAGACCGGCGGCGAGTACGGCGTCACCACGGGACGCGACCGCCGCTGCGGCTGGTTCGACGCCGTCATCGCCCGCTACGCCACCCGCGTCAACGGCATCACCGACTACTTCCTCACGAAGCTGGACGTCCTGTCCGGGCTTGAGCGCGTCCCGGTGTGCGTCGCCTACGAGATCGACGGCGTCCGCGCGGACGAGTTGCCCACGACGCAGACGGAGTTCCACCATGCCAAGCCCGTCCTTGAGTACCTGGACGGCTGGCGCGAGGACATCAGCGGCGCGAAGAAGTTCGAGGACCTCCCCAAGAACGCGCAGGCGTACGTCCGGGCGCTGGAGGAGATGTCCGGCTGCCGCATCTCCGCGATCGGCGTCGGCCCCGGCCGCGACCAGACGCTCTCCCTCCGCTCCCTCGTCTGACGTGCCCGCCGAGATCCCCGCGCCCGTCGAGATCCATGGCCACCGCGGCGCCCGCGGCCTCCGTCCGGAGAACACCCTCCCCGGCTTCGCACACGCCCTCGACCTAGGCGTGGACGCCATCGAGCTGGACGTGGGCCGCTCCGCCGACGGCGTCGTCGTCCTCAACCACGACCAGACGCTCTCACCGGCCAACCTCACCGACACGGCGCCCGTCCGCCCCGACGACCCGGCCTACCCCTACGTGGGCAAGAAGATCCGCGACCTGACCCTCGCTCAACTCCGCACCGTGGACGCGGGGGTCCGCCGCCACGACCGTTTCACGCAGACCCCCGTCCCCGGAGCGCGCATCCCCACCCTCACCGAGGCGTGCGAACTCCTGTCCCCAGCGGACGTGACCCTCTCCGTAGAGCTCAAGACCGACCCCACCTGGCCATTGACGGAGATCGACGACCTCCTGACGGCCACAGTGGACGTCCTGAAATCCGCCGACCTAACGAAGCGAACCCGCCTCCTGGCCTTCGACTGGCGCGTCCTGACCACGGCCCGAGACCGCCACCCGGAGTTCGGCCGCGTAGCCCTCTACGAACGCAAGACGCTCGCCGAGGGCACTCCATGGCTGGCGGGCCACTCCCCAGAGAACCCCGTCGCCGCCGCGTCCGCGATAGGCGCCACGGCCGTCTCCCCAGAACACGTCCTGACGACCCCCGCCCTGGTGGACCAGGCCCACGCCGCGGGCCTCCCCGTCATCGTCTGGACGGTCAACACCCCCGAAGACATGACCCGCTTCACCAAATACGGCGTAGACGCCATAGTCACCGACTACCCCGACCGCCTCCGCCGCCTCCTCACTGGTCCGCACCTCGCAGACTGACCGAACGAGGGCTTGAACCTCAGCCGACGGTCAAGGGCAGGCACGCGGAGCGAGCGCCAGCGAGCGCAGCGGGCATGCCCGGCGCGCCGCGTCCCCGCAGCGGCGGGAGCGCCAGCGACCAGAGCGAGGAGACCCGTGCCGCGCAGCCGGGGGGATTGGGGGGTCGCCCCCCCAAAAGATCACAACCAGCCGTTGCGGCGGAAGCCTCGGTAGAGGGAGAAGCAGGCCATCGCTATGACGCTGAGGATCATGGGGTAGCCGAAGCGCCATTGGGTCTCGGGCATGAAGTCGAAGTTCATCCCGTAGATCCCCGCTATGGCGGTGGGGACCATGAAGATGGCGCCCCAGGCGGAGATCTTCCGCATGTCCCTGTTGTCGGCGACGGTGACCTGGGTCATGTGGGCTTGCAGGATCGGGTTGAGGAGCTCGTCGTAGGCCTCGACCTGCTCGCGGACGCGGGTGAGGTGGTCCTCGACGTCGCGCAGGTACTCCTTGATCTCGGCGGGGACGAAGCGGCGTCCCGTCAGGTGGCGCAGCGGGCCGGCGAGGGGGCCGACGGCGCGCTTGAGCTGGATGACCTCGCGCTTGAGGCGGTAGATGCGGCGGGACTCGTCGGTGCGCTCGGGGGAGAAGACGGCCTCCTCGACCTCGTCGATGTCCTCCATGACGGCCTCGGCGACGCCGACGTAGCCGTCCACGACGCGGTCGGCGACGGCGTGCAGGACGGCGGCGGGGCCGAGCGCGAGGCGGGCGGGGTCGTGCTCCAGGTCGCGGCGGACGGGGCCGAGCGCGCCGTGCTCGCCGTGCCGGACGGTGACGACGAAGTCCGGCCCGCAGAAGATCATGATCTCGCCGGTCTCGACGACCTCGGCGCCGCCGGGGCCGGTGGAGACGTAGCCGACGGTCTTCATGACGACGAAGTGGACGTCGTCGTAGCGCTCCAGCTTGGGACGCTGATGGGCGTTGATGGCGTCCTCGACGGCGAGCGGGTGCAGCCCGAACACCTCGGCGAGGTCGGTGAGCTCGGCGGCGGACGGCTCGTGGAGGCCGACCCAGACGAATCCGGCGCTGTCGCCGTCGGCGGTGAGGCGGCCGTCGCGGATGAGGCGGACGGCGTCGGCGACGGTGTCGGTGGAGGCACGGTGCCCGTCGATGTAGGCGGCCCAGTCGATGACGGCGGAGCCGCGGTGCGGCGCCTGGACGCCGGTGGGACGGCCGCGGGTCTTGAACAGTGCGCGGCCCGGCCGGACTCGTGTCATGGCCATGAGGTGCTCCTAACCCGCCGGCCACGCGCGCGGTGGCGCGCTCGACCCGGTCAGTTAGGGGAGCGCGCGGGAGCGGTGGCCGGACGCCAGATGGAGGCGGACGGTCGGACAGTCCTGCCCGGACTGTGAGGGTTTTCCGGCGAACTGCAAGGATCACCAGGACTCATCCCGACCACCTCCTTTCGCACGTCTCACGGCACGCGGTAAAGCCGGTGGAAGCCTACCAGCCGACATTTAGGACGCCGCCCGCATCGCCGAGGTTCACACGTCGACGGTGTGACGGCCGCCTCAGCGGGCCGGGCAAGTAAGCTCGCGTGGCGTGCGAGTACTCGTCCTTGGATCGGGTGGCCGCGAGCATGCGCTCGCCCGCGCCCTGCGCCGCGACCCCGTCGTCACCGCCCTCCACTGCGCCCCGGGCAACCCGGGCACGGCCGGGATCGCGGACAACCATCAGCTCGATCCGACCGACCCGACGGCGGTGACCGAGCTGGCGGAGCGGCTGCGGGTCGATCTCGTGGTCGTCGGGCCGGAGGCGGTGCTGGTGGCGGGCATCGGCGACGCCCTCCGGAAGGCGGGGATCCCGTGCTTCGGGCCGGACCGCGCCGCCGCGCGGATCGAGGCGTCCAAGGCGTTCGCGAAGGAGATCATGGCGGCGGCCGGGGTGCCGACCGCCGACGCGCGGGTGTGCGACACGACGATGCAGGTGGAGGAGGCGCTCGACGCGTTCGGCCCGCCCTACGTCGTGAAGGACGACGGGCTCGCGGCGGGGAAGGGCGTCGTCGTCACCGGGGACCGCGCGGAGGCGTCGCGGCACGCCGCCGGGTGCGAGCGGGTGGTGATCGAGGAGTTCCTGGACGGTCCCGAGGTCTCCCTGTTCGCGCTGTGCGACGGCGAGAACGCCGTCCCGCTGCTGCCCGCGCAGGACTTCAAGCGCGCCCACGACGGCGACGAGGGTCCCAACACGGGCGGGATGGGCGCGTACACGCCGCTCGCGTGGACGCCGCCGGGGCTCGTGGACGAGGTCATGTCCACGGTCGTCCAGCCTGCGGTGGACGAACTGCGCCGCCGCGAGACGCCGTATGTCGGCGTCCTGTACGCGGGGCTGTCGCTGACGTCCAAGGGCGTGCGGGTGGTGGAGTTCAACGCGCGGTTCGGGGATCCCGAGACGCAGGTCGTCCTGGACAGGCTGGCGACCCCGATCGGGAAGCTGCTGCAGGCGTGCGCGATCGGCGGCCTCGACCCGGCGTTCCGGCCCGAGTGGCATCCGGGCGCGGCGGTCACGGTGGTCGTGGCGGCCGAGGGGTATCCGGCCGCGCCGGTGAAGGGCGACGAGATCACCGGGCTGGCCGAGGCCGCCGCGGTCGAGGGCGCGTACGTGCTGCACGCGGGCACGAAGGTCGACGGGGACGGACGGCTCGTCGCGTCCGGCGGGCGCGTCCTGAACGTCGTCGGCACGGGCTCCGACCTGGGCGCGGCCCGCGGCGCGGCCTACGAGGCGGTGTCGAAGATCGGCCTGCGCGGCTCCCACCACCGGTCGGACATCGCACTCAAGGCCATCAAGACCAGGGCCTGAACCCCGCGCCCCCGGGCGCGCGGCGGGCCCGTCGACCTGGGACAATCGTCGGGTGATCGAACGGTACACGCTTCCGGAAATGGGACGCGTCTGGAGCGACGCGCACAAGTACGAGCTGTGGTGTCAGGTCGAGACCCTGGTGGTCGAGGCCCACGCCGAGGCCGGCACGATCCCGCCGGAGGTGGTCGAGCCGGTCCGGAACGCGCCGCCGCCGACGCCCGAGGCGGTGCACGCGATCGAGGCGGTCACGCAGCATGACGTGATCGCCTTCCTGTCGGCGTGGGCGGACAACACCGAGCCGCGCGAGGCGGCGCGGTACGTCCACTTCGGGATGACGTCGTCCGACCTGCTCGACACGGCGCTGGCGCTGCAGCTCGTCGAGGCCACCGACATCCTGCTCGCCAAGGCGGACGCGCTCGTCGCGACCCTGCGCGACCACGCGCTGGCGCACAGGGCGACGCTGCGGGTCGGGCGGACGCACGGCATCCACGGCGAGCCCGACGTGTGGGGCCACCGCGTCGCCGACTTCGCGTTCGCGATGGCGCGGTCGCGGGACCGGCTGCGGCGCGCGCGCGAGGCCGTCGGCGTGATGGCGATCTCCGGCGCGGTCGGGACGTACTCCAACATCGACCCGGCCGTCGAGCTGCACGTCGCGCGCAAGCTCGGCCTCCGGTCCGCGGACGTGTCCACGCAGGTCGTCATGCGGGACGGCATCAGCGAGTGGGTGTCCACGCTGGCGATCATGGCGACGGTGTGCGAGGCGGTCGCGCTGGAGGTGCGGCACGGGCAGCGGACGGAGGTCCGCGAGCTGTGGGAGCCGTTCGGGAAGGGCCAGAAGGGCTCGTCGGCGATGCCGCACAAGAAGAACCCGATCATCTCGGAGCGGCTCGCCGGGATGGCGCGGATCGTGCGGGCGCAGATCGTCCCGGTCCTAGAGGGCATCCCGCTGTGGCACGAGCGGGACATCTCGCACTCGTCCACGGAGCGGATCGCGCTGCCGGACGCGTCCGTCGCCCTCGACTACATGCTGAACCTGACGAACCGCCTGATGTCCGGGCTCGTCGTCGATGAGGCGCGGATGCTGGCCAACCTCGAATCGACCGGCGGGCTCATCTACACCTCGACCGTCCTGCTCGAACTGGTCGAGGCCGGGATGTCGCGCGACGACGAGGCGTACCCGCTCGTCCAGAAGGCCGCGATGGAGACCTGGGAGACCGGCGTCCCGTTCCGCGAGACGCTGCGCAGGCGCGCCGCCGAAGCGGGCCTGAAGCTGGACGAGGCCCGCCTGGACGACGTGTGCCGCCCCGAACGCTTCGTCGAGCGCCTCGACCCCGTCTTCGACCGCCTGGCCGCTCTCCAGTAACCGCCGCCCTCCAGTAACCGCCGCCCGCCTGCAGCCTTCGCTCATGCCGCCTGATCATGGCTTTTGCTTGCCCGCCATCGGGGAAGACTGAACTTTCTCCGCCTCGCGGGCATCCCAACGGGCAGACTGACGCCCGCGTGGCGCGGGCCGGGCCCGACACACCCGGCCCAATGGTTTACTGGGGTCGCGTTGGCGCAGAGGGGGGACCGTTCGGCGCGCTCGGCCCTCGTGCTCCCACTTGCAGGCACAATCCGCACCGAGAAGGAGTAAGGCGGCATGAGCATGGGCCACGAGGTTCGTTATCGCGTGCGCGGCGGCCGGCGGCTGCACGGCACCGTATTCGTCCAGGGCGCCAAGAACGCCGTCCTGCCGATGATCGGCGCCTCGCTGATGGCCTGCAAGGGCCGGACCGTCCTGCGCAACGTCCCGATCATCGAGGACGTCCGGCGCGCCGTGGAGCTGGCGCGGGCGGTGGGCGCGAAGGCGGAGCTGCACGAGACCGAGCGCACCCTGGTGATCGACGCGTCGTCGCTGAGCAGCCCGGTGCTGCCCGCCGACATCGCGTCCCGGTTCCGCGGCTCGTTCCTGTTCGTCCCCGCGCTGCTGCACCGGCTCGGCGAGGCGGTCATCGAGGGCGTCGGCGGGTGCAACCTCGGCAGCCGCAACCTCGACTTCCACTACAACGGCTTCAAGCGGATGGGCGCCACGGTCACCGAGCACGTGGCCGACAACGGCGACGGCATCATCCACATCAAGGCCGGCGACCTGCGCGGCGGGACGCTCTACTGCGACACCCCCTCGCACACCGGCACCGAGAACCTGATCATGGCGGCGGCGCTGGCCCGCGGCACCACGCTGATCAAGAACGCGGCGCTGGAGCCCGAGGTGCTGGACAACATCGCGATCCTCCAGGCGATGGGCGCCCGGATCAGCGGCGGCGGCACCGGGTTCGTCACCGTCGAGGGCGTGGACGAGCTGACCGCCGTCGAGCACACCGTGATGCCCGACCGGATCGACGCGGGCGTGTTCGTGATGGCCGCCGCGATCACCGGCGGCGACCTGAACCTCGTCGGCGCCACGCTGGAGCACCTCGGCGTCGCGGCCGACAAGCTGGAGCAGATGGGCCTGGAGTTCCACCAGCAGGGCGCGGTGCTGCAGGTCCGCCGCGACCGGACGCTGCGTCCGATCAACGTCATCACCGACGAGTACCCGGGCTTCGCGACCGACCTGCAGTCGCCGCTGATGGCGCTGTCCTGCCTCGCCGAGGGGCCGTCCTACATCTACGAGCGGATCTTCGACGGCCGGTTCAAGCTGGCCGACGAGCTGACCAAGATGGGCGCCGACATCGAGGTGGACGGCAACCGCGCCAAGGTGAACGGCCCGCGCGGGCTGCGCGGCGCCGAGGTCGAGGCGCACGACCTGCGCTGCGGCAGCGCGCTCATCCTCGCGGGCCTCGCCGCCGAGGGCGAGACCACGATCACCTCGGGCTACTACCTGGACCGCGGCCACGCGCACACCGCCGAGCGCCTCTCGCAGCTCGGCGCGGAGATCGTCCGCGAGGCCGACTAGCCCCTCTGCACCACCCCAGCAGCGCGCCCAGAGGCGCCGTCCGAGCGAGCCGCTCGGGCGGCGCCTCTGGCGCTTCCGGGGCGGTTCTCGGCCTGGACGGCTGAATCGGCCGAATGTGGCCCCGTTCTGACCAACTCCGGAGTAGCACCTGACGGGTCGTGTAACGGGCGGGCGGGAAATCGATCAGCGGTCGGTGACCGCGCGATCACGCATCGCTGTGCGGACGCGTCCCGGCGCGTCCGGCGGCGTCGCACTGAGCTGGGAAGAAACCAGTGGAACGGTCCCGTTCGGACGGACCGTAACCCGGTAGAAAATCACCGGACCCGATGATCGGCCCGGCCGTAACGGATCACTCGTCTTTCCGGCCCGATCGGCATCGGGACGGACGGGTTTCGGCCTTGCGTAAACCAAACCCGCTCCGTACGGGTCTTCCCAGTGCGCAACAGCGTCAGAACAGCCGTCCGCGGATGATTTCGGGTCTTGTTTTTCAACTTCGGACGACCGAAGATGCAGGATCATGGCTGGCCGAATGGTGACAAATTACTGACTAGGGGGTCGCGTAGGTTACTTTTTCGCAGCACTCTTGATTCGATTTCGGGTCTGAGCGTCACACAACGGCGTCCTGACCCGATCTGCCCACGAGGCAGTGAAGAGCGGTGCTGGGTCAGAAGGCAGGGGCTACATGCCATGAGTCAACGGTTGGGCGGAGCGTGCGCGAACGCGTGGTCGGGGCCGGACCCCCGCCGAGAGGATGGACCGGAAGCGAGCGATCATCGATGACGGCCGCACGAACGGGGTCGGTCACCCCCGACCTCACGATCGGCGTCGTGGGCCCCCATGACCTGGTCGAAAGGGTCATGCTGATGGGCCACGGCCCCACGCCGGTACCGAGCCGGCTGGTGGCCGCCGCCTACCGAGACGAGCAGGAGGCCGCCGACAAGGTCGTGCGGCTGGGATCGGGCGTGGACGTGTGCCTGTTCGCCAGTCCCGTCCCGTACGACTTCGCGCGCAAGGCGGGCGTCCTCACCATGCCCGCCACCTACGTCCCGCTGAACGGCGCCGCGCTGCAGGGCGCGTTACTGCGGGCCGCACTGGACGAGCGCTTCGACCCGTCCAGGGTGAGCATCGACGTGCTCGGCCGTGCCGAGGTCGAGGAGGCGTACTCCGAGATCAGCCTGGGCACCGAGCAGGTCCACCTCCGCGAGGAGTCCGCCGGGCCTGGCACGCTCGCCGCGTTCCATGAGCGGCTGTGGCGGCGAGGCGCGACGACCGTGGCGATGACCTGCGTACACGCCACCGCGGAACGGATGGAGATGGCCGGCGTGCCGACCCTCCGGGTCCGTCCGACGGGGGCGGCCATCCGCAGCTCCCTGCAGACCGCCGCGCTGCTCGGCGCGCACCACCGCCTGGAGGAGTCCCAGCTCGTCGTCGTGCTGGTGGACGTCCCCACCCTCCGCGAGACGCCCCGCCGCGTCACCCCGCGCTACTGGCGGGACGAGCTGAAACTCGCCCTCCACCGCGTCCTCCTCCAGGAGGCGCACCGGATGAACGCGTCCGTCTGGCCGCTGGACGACCACAGCTACCTCGTCATCGCGACCCGCGGCTCCGTCACCACGTCCACCGAGGGGTTCCGGACGCCCCCGTTCGTCGAACGCGTCCGCGAGGAGCTCGGCCTCGCCATCGAGGTCGGCATCGGCATGGGCCGCACCGCGCACGAGGCGGAGAACCACGCCCGCGCCGCCCTCGCCCGGTCCCAGAGCTCCCAGCGCGCGCAGGGCTTCGCGCTCGACCGCGACGGCCGGGCCCTGGTGCCCGCGCCGCGCACCCCGCCGCGCACGCAGCCGCAGGCCAAGCCCAAGGGACTGGAGATCCTCGCGCGCCTCGCCGACAAGCTCGGCGACCAGGAGCAGCCGCTGATCGTCGACGCGGAGAACGCCGGCAAGATGCTCGGCGTCACCCCGCGCACCGCCCGCCGCCTCCTGCGCACCCTCGTCGAGGAGGGCCTCGCCTGGCCCCTGCCCCCGAACCGGACGCCGCAGCCCGGCCGTCCGCGCCAGCTCTACCGCCTGATCGTCGAGAAGCTCGGCCCCACGGCCAAGACAAGCTGACGAGGGCGACGCGGCATGCCCCCGGACGCGACCCGCGTCCGGGGGCATGCCCCCACCGTTCGGTCGCGGGCGTTCAGTCGCGGGCGTTCAGTTGCGGTGCGGGAAGGACTTGGCGACGGCGAGGAACGCGTCGTTCTCCTCCGGGGAGCCGATCGAGACGCGGGCGCCCTCGCCGGGGAACGGGCGGACGCTGACCCCCTGCGCGTCGCAGGCTTCGGAGAACTCCATCGTCCGGGCGCCGAGGCGCAGCCAGACGAAGTTGGCCTCGGTGGGCGGGACCGTCCAGCCGTCGGCGATCAGGGCGGCGCGGACGCGGTCGCGCTCCTTCACCGTCCCCTCGACGCGCTCCAGCAGCTCGTCAGTGGCCGCCAGGGACGCGACGCCCGCAGCCTGCGCGACCGAGTTCACGCTGAACGGCAGGAACGTCTTGCGGATCGCACCGGCCACCAGGGGGTGCGCGACGAGGAACCCGATCCGGAGCCCGGCGAGCCCGTACGCCTTGGAGAACGTCCGCAGGATCGCCAGGTTCGGGCGGTCGCCGTAGAGGGTGAGGCCGTCGGGGACGTCGTCGTCGCGGATGTACTCGCGGTACGCCTCGTCCAGCACCACCAGGCAGTCGGACGGGACGCGGTCCAGGAACGCCTCGATCTCCGCCCGCCGGACGACCGTGCCCGTCGGGTTGTTCGGGTTGCAGAGGAAGATCAGCCGCGTCCGGGGGGTGATCGCGGCGGCCATCGCGGACAGGTCGTGCGTCTCGTCCCGCAGCGGCACCTGCACGGCCGTCGCGCCTGAGAGCGACACCAGCAGCGGGTACGCCTCGAACGACCGCCACGCGTACACGACCTCCGCGCCCGGCTCGGCGACCGCCTCCAGCAGCATCTGCGTCATGCCAACCGAGCCGCAGCCGACCGCCACATGGTCGGCGGGGACGCCGTAGAACGCCGCGATCGCCTCGGTCAGCGCGGTCGCGTTGTTGTCCGGGTACCGGTTGACGTTCCGCGCCGCCTCGCCGATCGCGTCCACGACCGACGGGAGCGGGCCGTGCGGCGACTCGTTCGACGACAGCTTGAACGAGCGTCCCTCGGGCGACACCACGACCTTGCCGGGCTTGTAGGCCACGAACCGGTCGAGGACGGAGCGGAAGCGCGGAGTGGTTGCCTCGGACACCGTTGTCCTCCAGTTAGCGGATGCGCAGGGGGGTGATGACCCCCGGCCAGGGTGTGATGATCCCCAGCCTATGCAGCGTCCCGCATCATCCAGCAAACCGCCACGATCCGGACGAACTCCCAGTCCCGGGTATCATCCGGCCACCAGCCGCGGTTGAAAGCCTTCTCGGCGAATTCATGCAGGTAGCCCATCAGCTCGGACTCGCCGGGCGGCCGGCCCGGCGCGCCGAGTTCCTCCCGCAGGCCCGCCACATGCTGGTCGACGGCCGCCGCCAGTCCCGGCGACCCGGCCATCTCCGCGACACCGGCGTCCCCGATGTCCCGCACGAGCAGGCTGAGCATTTCGGACGACTCACCGTTCATAGCCAGCGAAAATAGCAACCGTCCCGCCATGCCCGCGACATCACCCCAGCTCACCGCCCTCGGCGCGGCCCCCCCCGTCACGGCCCCCCGTCACGGGCTCCGGGTCACGGGGCGAGATCGCGGCCGCGGGGGGACGGCCGGAGCATCGGCGGGCGCAGCTGCTCGGCGTCCCCACGCCGGTACAGCCGCGCCGGACGGCCGCCGTCGCGGGTCGTCGTCTGCTCGGTCGGGATGAGGAACCGGTCGGCCCCCGTGACCTTCCGGTGGAAGTTCCGCGGGTCCAGGCTCGTCCCCCAGACGATCTCGTAGACCCGGCGCAGCTCCGCGACGGTAAATTCCGGTGGGCAGAAAGCGGCCGCCAGCGAGGTGTACTCCAGCTTCGCCCGCGCCCGCTCCATGCCGTCGCACAGGATCCGCCGGTGGTCGAACGCCGCCCTGTCCTGGTGGACGAGGTCGTCCACGGCCGTCCACAGCACCTGCGCCCGGCTGGACGCCGGAAGATCAGGCGCCAACCCCAGATACGCGACGCTCACGACCCGCTGCCGAGGGTCACGATCTGGATACCCGTACGTGGCGAGTTGCTCAAGATGAATCCGGACGTCCGCCAGCCCCGCCCGCTCCGCCATCAGCCGCGACGCCGCCGCCGGAAGGTCCTCGTCCAGCTGGATGAACCCGCCCGGCAGCGACCAGGCCCCGAGGTAGGGGTCCCTGTCGCGGCGCCACCGCAGCGCGCACAGCCGCTGCTCCCGCACGGTGAGCACGACAAGATCGACAGAGACGGCGAGCCGCGGGACGGACATGCGGGAAGTCTATTGGGGCACGGCCTCCCGCCCCGTGGACATGAGAAGGCCCGGCGCCAGGGCCGGGCCTCTCCACGCGACGACCAGGATCAGTCGTCTTCCTTTTCCTTCTGCTCCTTGGGGGCCTCCACCGGGACCGTCGCGGGGACGGCGGGGGCGTGGCCGTTCTGGGGGTTGCCGTCCTGGACGTTCAGGTTGCTCAGAAGCTGCCGCGCGACGCCCAGGCCCGTGCCGCCGAGCGTCAGCGCCTTGGCGAGCATGTCCTCGACGCCCTGGGCGCCGTTCAGCACGACCATGTTGTCGACGTTGCCGAACACGCCCGCGCCGGCCTCGACGATCTGCGGCCACTTCTCCGCGAGCTGCTGCGCGA
The DNA here is from genome assembly GCF_044326405.1 of Actinomadura sp. 1N219. Lineage (NCBI taxonomy): Bacteria > Bacillati > Actinomycetota > Actinomycetes > Streptosporangiales > Thermomonosporaceae > Actinomadura > Actinomadura sp. 1N219. Next base: position 158,404 of record NZ_JBIRAY010000004.1, read on the forward strand.
TGACGGCGTCGGTGTTCTTGGCCAGCGCCTCCGCGCGGGCCTTGATCGCCTCCGCCTCGGCGAGGCCCTTCTGGCGGATCGCGTCGCCCTCGGCCTCACCGAGCAGCCGGATCGCCTCGGACTCGCGCTGCGCCTTCAGCTGGACCTCGGTCGCGGCCGCCTGGGCGTAGGAGATGCGCTCCTCGCGCTCCGCCTCGGCCAGCTTGACCTGCTCGTAGGCCTTGGCGTCGGCGGGCTTGCGGATCTCGCTCTCCAGCCGCTTCTCGGTCCGCTCGGCCTCCAGCTCGGCGTTGCGGGTCTCCTTGAGGATGACCTCCTGGCGGGCCTGCTGCGCGGCCTGCTGCACCTGGCCGTCGTACTCGGCCTTCTTCATCTCGGTGTCGCGGATGACCGCCGCGTTCTCCCGCTCGGTCTCCTGCTCCCGGACGGTGGCCTCCTGGTTCCGCTCGGCCTCGGCGATCCGGGCGGCGGCGGCGACCCGGGCCGCGTGCGGACGCCCGAGGTTGCGGATGTAGCCGGTCTCGTCGTCGATCTCCTGTATCTGCAGCGAGTCCACGATCAGGCCGAGCTTGCTCATCTCGTCCGCGGCCGACCCGCGGGTCTCGGACGTCAGCCGCTCCCGGTTGAGGATGAGGTCCTCGACGGTGAGGTTGCCGATGATCGAGCGGAGGTGGCCGGTGAACAGCTCGTGGATGGCGCCATCCATCGACTTCTGCTGTTCCAGGAAGCGGCGCGCGGCGTTGGCGATCGAGACGAAGTCGTCCCCGACCTTGTAGATGACCACGCCGCGGACCTTCACCGGGATGCCCTGCTGCGTCACGCAGTTCACTTCGAGGTTGGACGCGCGGCTGTCCAGCCGCAGCCGCCTGGACGTCTGGAAGCCCGGCATCACCGCGGTGCCCTTGCCCGTCACGATCTTGAACCCGAGGCTGTCCACGCCGTCGATCGGCTTGGACCTGGCGCCGAGCCCGGAGATGATCAGCGCCTCGTTCGGCTCCGCGACCCGCCAGACGAGCTTGAACAAGATGATCAACACGATCAGCGCGACGACGGCTGCGATCGCCACCACGAGCACGGGCATACGGCCTCCTCTTCGGTTGTGAGCGGCCGGCCCCCGAAGCCAGGCACGTCCGCGTTTCCCAATAGACGCAACGGACGATCCTCTGGTTCGCCCGCGAATACGCCTCATTCTGGGAGAACGCCCCAGAGACCCCTCCCGGCAGCGGGGCCCCGCCAACCCCCGAACGCGGGCGCCGCTAACCTCCGAACGCGGGCGCCGCTAACCTCCGAACGCGGGCGCCACGTACACCGTGCGCGGCGGGTGGTACTCGACCACGACGACGATCGTCCCGACGCCGATCTCGTCACGCGGATCGACGGGATGCGCGTAGAACGCCTCGACCCCGCCGCGGACCGGGATCATCACCTCCCCGACCGTCCCGGGAGCGACCCTGCCGGTCACCCGGCCCTCCTTACCGATCAACGACACTCCCTGGTCCAACGGCCCGGAGCCAGTCCCCGCGCGACGTAAACCGAACGCTATCCGCAACAACCGCCATATGCACCGGGCGGAGGCGCTACGGGAGGATCTTGGCGGCGTGCGCGCGGGAGGCCCGGGCCAGGCGTTCGGCCTCGGCGCGGGTGGCGGTGGGGCCGTAGAGGGTGATGGTGGCCAGGTAGTGGCGGCCGCGGAAGACGACGTACCAGGTGCGGGCGTGGGCGGCGCCGCTGACGGTGGCGATGCCGACGGTGCGGGAGCCCTCGCCGATCTCGCCCTTCGGGGTCTCGACGACGCGGTGGTCGGCGCGGTGGGAGCCGACCCTGGTGCGGAACGTCAGGCAGTCGGCGGGGACGCGGGCGTTGACCTGCTTCTCGGCGTCCGCGGCGGGCATCCCCATCAGCGTCTCGGTGACGGTCATGCCCTTCCTGGCGAACGTGACGAGGGCCGCGGGGGCGTCGACGTCGACGGCGCCGCCGGGACGGCTCGTCCCGCACTGGGGCTTGTCGAGGACGGTGTCGCGCTGGAGCCTGGCGGCGTTCTGGACGGCCTTGAGCGTCCCGTACTCCCCGGCGTCCGGCTCGCCCGCGCGGCGGTAGCCGGGGACATGCACGAGGAGCGCCTGGGCGAGCTCGTCGGCGGTGTAGCCGACGCCCGCGATCTCGGCGGGCGCGGTGCCGTGGACGGGACGGGCGCGTTCACCGCCGCCGCCGCACGCGGTGGCGGCGGCGGCCGTCGACAGCAGCACGATCGGGAGGAGCCTCTGCGCCATGGCGGCGACCCTAAGCGCAGAAGGGGCGAGTCGCCGCGGACGACACGCGTTCGGGACGAAACGCCCCCGAGTCAGCCTTGTTCGGCGCGGTCGTTGTACTCGGCGGCGTACTCCTGGCCGGACATCTTCTGGATCGTCTCGACGATCTCGTCGGCGATGGCGCGGCGGGCCTTGGCGGGCGGCAGGTCGCGGTAGTGGGAGAAGTCCATCGGCGGCCCGATGCGGACGGTGGGGCGGGGGCCGAACACGCGCGGCAGGGACGCGCCGATCGGCTGGATCTTCTCCGTGCCCTCCAGCGCGACGGGCAGGACGCGGGCGCCGGACTCCAGGACGAGCCAGCCGATGCCGGTGCGGCCGCGGTAGAGGCGTCCGTCCGGGGAGCGGGTCCCCTCCGGGTAGATCGCGAACGCGCCGGCGTTCTCCAGGACCTCGGCCGCCTGCTCCAGGGAGCCCATCGCGGCGCGCCTGGCGCCACGCCGGACGGGCACGTGCCCGAGGTTGGTGAGGAACCAGCGGACGAAGGTCTTCTTGAGCCCGCCGCCCTCGAAGTAGGCGGCCTTGGCGATGTAGGTGACGGGGCGCGGGACGGCGAGCGGGATGATGAAGCTGTCGATGAACGACAGGTGGTTGCTCGCCACGATCAGCGGCCCGTAGCTCGGCACGTTCTCGCCGCCGACGACGCGGGGGCGGAAAAGCAGCCAGAGGATCGGACGCACCACGCGCGTCATGAACGTGTAGAACACCCGGCCCTCCCGAATTCGCCCACCGCCACTGTAACGTCTGCGCCGATCCGCCCCCGGGTCAGCGCCCGCCTTTCAACGCGCGGGACCGGTCAGGAATTGGCCATCCGCAGGTCAAGCATGCCGCCCAGGGACTTATCCGCCATTCCTTACTATGTAGTAAGTTTCGCTTGAGTAAGTTATTGTGACGTTTCCCGGATGTCCGGGGACGCGGCGGGACGCTCCGGATGGTCCCGTCGGGTAGTGTCTAGAGCAGGTACGGGGCGGGCCGTCCTGGGGTGTTACGGTCCGGGGCGCCACCGGGCGACCTGGTCCTTTTCCCGGGAAGAGCTTGGAATGCGGGCACGGGTGCGCAATCCTGAGGAGTCACCTGAGATGGCCGGGTACCGCCGGAGTGGGGCGTGAGGTGACCATGGACTTCGACATCAACCTGATGCGCGACGACCGCTGCACCCTCGTACGTGTGCACGGGGACATCGACGTGGTGTCCCGCACGCGCTTCGAGGACGCGCTGTACGAGGTCGTGGACTCCGGCGAGCCCATGGTCGTGGACATGCGCGAGGTCACGTTCTGCGACTCGACGGGCCTGAACGCGATCGTCGCCGCCAACCGCCGCGCCACCGAGCGCGGCACCGTCGTCGCGCTGGTCGCGCTGCCGCCGCGGGTCCAGCGGGTCTTCCACATCACCGGGATCGACAAGTTCATCCCGATCTACGACACGCTCCGCGAGGCGCTGAGCGCGCTCCCGTCCACGACCACCCGCTCCTGACCCGCCGTCTCAGCTGCAGCCCTCGAACTGGGGGACGCCGGTGTTCAGCTTGAGGCCCGACTTGCCGAACCACTTGGTCAGCAGGCGCTGGGCCGTGCCGTCCTGGTACATGCGGGTGATGGCGCGGTTGACCTCCTCGCAGCCCTTCAGGTCGCCCTTCCTGAGGCCGACGCCGTACTTCTCGTCCGTGAACGGCGCGTTGATCATCCGTCCGGGGCGGCCGGCGGCGAACCCGGCGAGGATGAGGTCGTCGGTCGAGACGGCGTCGAGGCGTCCGGCGGCGAGGGCGTCCATGCAGGCCCCGTAGGTGTTCACGGTGACCGGCTGCGCGGCGACCTTGCGCTCCTCGATGACGCGGCGCCACGAGTTGGAGCCGGTCACCTCGCAGATCCGCTTGCCCTTCAGGTCCCGCACGTCGTTGATCGCTGCGGCGTCGGCGCGGACGAAGGTGTCCTGGTGCGCGACGTAGTACGGGCCGCCGAACGTGACGTCCATCTTGCGCTTGGCGGTGATCGAGTACGTCGCGACGATCATGTCCACGGTGCCCTTGGCGAGGGCCTCCTCGCGGACGGAGGAGTTCGTCGTCTTGAAGGTGAGGCGGCTCTTCGGGACGCCGAGCTCGGCCGCGATGTAGGTGGCGACGTCGACGTCGAAGCCCTCGTACGTCCCGTCCGGGCGCTTGACGCCGAGGGCGGGCTGGTCCTCCTTCACGCCGATGACGAGGGACTCCTTGTGGGACATGCTCTCCTTCTCCGAGCCGCCGAGGCCGCAGCCCGACAGCGCGGCCACGGCGGTCAGGGCCGCGCCGGCGGCGATGGCCCGGTGAGCCCGGGGGGTGGCGCGCATGTTCGTCTCCTTCACCGGAACTCGGCCAGCCGGGGACGGACCCCCGCGAAGATCAGCAGGGCGATCACGGCGGCGCCGCCGGCCGGGACCGCCTTCCAGCCGCGCAGGCCGCCGTCCGCGTCCTCGATCTCCTTGTCGAAGGACTCCTGGTGGACGGCCGTCAGCTCGCCCAGCGCCTTGTCGTAGGCGCCGAAGTCGCGGATCGCGCCGGACGTGCGCCCCATCCGCATGTCGATGGCGCCCGCCCGGTTCCCGGCCGACGCGAGCCGCCGCATCTCCGCGTCGTTGCGCTGGACGGTCCGGTACGCGTCGAGCGTCCGCCGCAGCGTCTCCGCCTCGCGGCCCTTCTCCATGCGGCGCGCCTCGTCCCCGAAGAAGCCGAGGAACGGGACGCTCTTCTGGCCGGGCTTGTAGGGGCCGAGTTTCTGCTCAAGGCCCGCGTAGTAGTTCTCCAGGTTCACGGGCTTGTCGCCCATGTCCGGCTGGATGACCGACAGCGACTTGTCGAGGTAGGTCTGCTCGTAGGTGTCGGCGCGTCCGGGGTCGAGGAGGTAGCGGCTCTCGTCGGCGAACGCGCTGTGGCTGATCGCGCGTGCCCTGGACAGCTGCAGGATCGAGTCGAAGCCGTCCTCCTTGGCCTTCTTGATGTGCCCGGCCTGCGCCGTCAGGAGGGCCGCGCCGACGCCGGTGAGGGCGAGCGCGGCGAGCGTCGCGAGCACCAGCGCCGGGTTGAGGACGCGGCGGAACGTCCGCGCCAGGTAGAGCTGCGTCGCGGCCAGGAACAGCAGGACGATCAGGCCGGTGACGGCGACCCAGGTGCGGCCCGCGAGCACCGCCGAGCGCTTCGTCTCGTATGACTGCCGGACGTGCGCGCCCGTGTCGAGCGTGATGTTGTACGCCTTCGGCAGGAGCTGCAGCTTCATCAGGTCGGTCGCCTGGCGGTAGGCCTCGATGACGTCCGGCGGGAGCTGGCCCGGCGCGTGCGCGGCCAGCTCGTCCAGCTTCATGGCCTGGCCGACGAGCCGTTCGTATTTGCCGAGGCCGTCGAGGACCTCCTGGACGGTCCGGCGGAGTGCCGGGTCGCGTCCGGCTAGCTGCGCGGCCATCACGGCGGCCGCGTCCGCCTCCGCGCGGCGCTGCTCGTAGACGCGCAGCGATTCGTCGTAGCCGATGCCGAGGCTGTGCTCGCGGCCGATCAGGAGGATGTTGGAGACCTGCGCGTCCATGTCGCTGAGCGCGAAGTACAGCGTGCTGGTCGCGACGACCTGCGGGCCCGCGTCGTGCCCGATCGTCTGGACGGAGTCGCGCGCGTTCCCGATCGCCACGTTCAGGACGATCAGCAGCGCGAGGATGGCGGCCAGGCATAGCGCGACGTGCGTGCCGATGCGGCCGGGGATCGTCCTGAGCCACCGCCCGCGGACGAACGTCGCCAGGCGTCCCCTCCGCGCCGGCGGCCCGGAGTCGACCGGCAGCGGCGGCACGGGCGACGGCGGAGGCGGGGCCGGGCGTGGAGCGGGCGGACGGGGGGCGGGGGGACCCGGCCGGACCGATGATCTGTGGGGCGGAGTCATCGTCATGGCGGGCCTTCCTGCAAGGACAAAGTGATGGTCGTCCACGCGCCGACGTGGATGCGGTCGCCGTCGGCGACCGGTACCGGCACGTTCACCTCGATCGGGTCCTGCCCGCCGTTCACCGTGGTGCCGTTCGTCGAACCGGGGTCGACCAGGTTCCAGGTCCCGTCTGGCCGCGCGAGGAGGACGGCGTGCAGGTGCGAGACGCCGGGGTCCTCGGGCGGGACGCTCAGGTCGATCTCAGGCAGGAGGGCGCGGGACGTGCTGCGCCGCCCGATCCGGACCTGGTCCCCGATCAGCGGGACGCGGCGGTCCGGGCAGTACGGCGGGAACGTCAGCGCCGACGCGTCCGGGCCCATCTGCGCGACCACGGAGTCGAAGTACGCGCGGTCGGCGGCGATCAGCGCTGCCGGGCCGGGCGGCGCGACGTGCGGCGCGGCATGCGGGCCGCTGCCGCTCCGCTGCGACGGAACCAGCGGCCTCGGCTGGACGGCCGGGGCGGCGGTCCGGATGGCTGAGAGCTGGATGGTGTGGAGCGCGCCGGTGTCGAAGTCGTATCCGTCTACCTCGCAGAAGCGGCCGGAGCGAGGGGTGTCGCAGTGCGGGCATGCCGGAGCCGTCGTGGCCGCCTGCGCCTCGGGCTGGGGTGACGGGGTGGGTTCGGCGCGTTGGGCGCCCGGCATGAGGTCGCCGCAGACGTCGCAGTAGTCGGCGGCCTCGGACGCGTGCCCGCGCGGGCAGACCGGCATGGGCCTCAGCCTCCTCCCCGCTCGTCGTGCTCATCACGCTCATCGGGGTCTTTGCGCTCTTCGCCGTGGCGGGTTCGGACCGTCCGGACGGAGCGGGTGTCGAGCGACATCTCGTCCGCCTTGGACACCTCCCGCTTCAGCCGCACCGTGCCGCTCGCTGGGTCGACGACGTCCACCACGCGGTCCAGCAGGTCGGAGATCTGCTCGTTGCCGACCTCGCGGGCCAGCACCACGGCGCGTCCGAGGCGGGCCGTGGCCGTGTCCTCGTCGCCCGTCCGGCGCGCCTCCAGGCCCTGCTGGATGGCCTCGGCCAACTCGGACTGGCCGGTGTGGTGCGCGACGCGTCCGCTGATCCGCGTCGAGCTGGCCTCGTCGTCCGTCCACTCGGCGAGGACGTTCCCGGACGCGAGGACGTCGTCGCCCGCGAGGAGCTTCACCCACGCGGCCCGCATCTGCCGTCCCACGTCGCCCGGCTCGTCGATCTCGACGCACAGGTGGTATTCGCGGGTCTCGTCCCCCCACGCGCCGAGCGGGTAGTCGCCCGTCTGCGTCCCGGACTCGACACGCCTGCCGGTGAGGTCCTCCACGGCGGGGACCATCTGCTTGACGAACCGGAGCCGCGCCTGCTTCGGCGTCCACACGCGCAGGGACACGTCCGCGACCTCCTTGCTCATCGCGGTGCGGGTCATCGCGAGGAAGTCGGCCTCCAGGTCCGCCGGGTCGGGGACGTCCAGGAACCCGCCCAGCAGCGCGGAGGTGATCTTGCGGAGCTCGGCGACGTCCCAGTCGGTGCCGACGCCGCGCGCGTCGCAGAGGAAGTGGCCCGAGCAGGCGCGCAGCGCCGCGTCCAGCTCCCCGGCGGACTCGTGCTGGTTCTTGCCGTCGGTCAGCAGGATGGCGTGCTTGACGGCGTCGTCGTAACCGGTGAACAGCCGGTCGGCGAGGAGCAGCCAGGACCCGATCGCCGTCCCGCCCGCCGCCTCCAGCCGCTGGACGGCCTGCACGGCGCTCCGGCGGGACGTCTCGTCCGCCGCGACGAGCCGCTCCCCCTGCGGGTAGATCATCCGCGGCCGGTTCGCGCCCGCGACGACGGCGAAGTGGACGCCGTCGCGCAGCACGTTCACCGCCGCCCGCGCCGCCCGTTTCGCGGCGGCCATCTTGCCCCGGTACGACATCGAGCCCGAGGTGTCGATGAGGATGATCTCGGCGGCGGGCGCGCGTCCTCCATCATTTCCGGTGCCGGTGCCGGTGCCGGTGCCGGTGGCGTCGGCCCTGGACGAGCGCGCCTCGACGGTCACGATCGCGTGCATCTCGCGTCCGCCGGCCGGGAGGTAGGCGTTCTGGTCCACGCGGACCGTGAACTCGGGGACGTCGCTCATCTTCCCGGCTCCCTGCTCGCTCCTGGCGACCCGCCCGCTCCTGGCGGCCCGCCCGCTCCCGGTGGCCCGCTCGCTCCCGGCGGCGGCCACGCGATCAGCACCGCCGTGACGTTGTCGTGCCCGCCCGCGTCGAGCGCCGCGCGCAGCAGCCGCCGCGCCGCGCGGACCGTCCGCCCGCCGGGGCCGACCCCGCCGTCTTCGCCGTCTTCGTCTGTGAAGGCCACGGCCGCGAGGTCCGCCGCCTCCGGCAGGTCGTTCCACAGGCCGTCGCTGCAGATCAGGACCATGCCCGGACCGGCGGGCCGGAACGCCGCGACCTGCGGTTTGACGATCCCCGCGTCCGCGCCGAGCCAGGCCGTCAGCAGGTGCGCGCGCCGGTCGGCCCACGCGTCCGCCGCGCTCATCTCGCCGCGCTCGATCATCTGCGCGGCCCACGAGTCGTCCCGCGTCAGCAGGAACGAGGCGCCGGGCGAGAGCCAGTAGACGCGGCTGTCCCCGACCCAGCCGACGGTGACGCCCGCTCCGTCCACGACGGCCGACGCGAATGTGCAGGCGGGCGCGCCGTCCAGGTCCTTCGGGTCCTCGCTGAGGCTCGCGACGACCTCGGCCGCCCGTTCCGCCGCCGCGCGCGTGGCGGCCTCCGGGTCCATGCCGACCGAGACGCGCCCGGCCAGGACGGACGCCGCCGCCTCCGCCGCCAGCCGCGACGCCTCCTCCGAGCCCGGTGCCGTCGCGACGCCGTCGCACACCACGGCGCACGCCCCGCCGGGCAGGGGCGCGAGCGTGAACGCGTCCTCGTTGCGCTTGCGCTTCAGCCCGAGGTCGCTCACCGCCGCCGCGAACCCGCCCAGCTCGGCCTCGACGTGCTCCCGCTCGCCCGGCTGGCGGAAGCCGCATTGGTCGCAGTAGCCGTCCGTCCCGATGGAGCCGGTCCCGCAGTCGGCGCACGTTCGGTCCGGGGCGGTCGGGTCTGGACGGCCGCACTGCTCGCAGAAGCGGTCGCGCACACGGGCGGGCGCGCCGCAGGTGCGGCATAGCCCGGCATGGGTGTGCTGGTCGGCGTCCATCGTCAGAACAGCGTCCTCGGACGCACGGCGTTCGCGCGCCTGACCATCCTGTGCCGGTGTTCAGCGCCGTCGGCGAGCTTGGCCAGGACGCGGTACGTCTCCTCCAGCTTCACGCGGAGGGACGGCTCGTCCAGCCCGGTCCCGAGGATCGGCTGCCGCACCCCGGCCGGGAGCGTGCGGCCGGTCCGGACCCAGGCGAGCGCGGCCTCCAGCACCTCGGCGGCGAACGCCGCGGCGCGCTCGGTGTCCAGCCGGAGGGACGCGAGGCGGCGGCCCGCCTCGATCAGCGTCGGCGCGTTCAGGTCGGCCGGGCCCCGGCCGCGGACGGCGACCGCGACGGCCGCGAGCTGCGCGGCGAGATAGTGGCTGGAGATCCGCGGCACCGAGTCCAGGACGCGTTCGGCGGCGGCCCGGTCGCCGTTCCCGAGACGGGTCCTGGCCAGGCCGAACGCGGCGCTCACATGCGTCGGGTCGGTGCGCCAGACCGTCTCGTAGAAGCGGTCGGCCTGCGGGATCACGCCCATCAGCTCGTTGCAGAAGGCGAGCGCCAGCTTCGGCGCCTGCTCGCCGGGCGCGAGGTCGTACAGGTCGTTGAAAACGGCGCTCGCGTCCCTGCCCCGCCCGTCCGCGAGGGCGCGGACGCCGCGGTACCAGTCGACGCGCCAGTCGTCCGGGTCCTCGACGGCGAGCTCCTCCAGGAGGCGGTGCGCGCCGTCCAGGTCGCCAAGCTCGATCCGGACCCGGACCAGCGCCAGCCTGACCTCCCGGGACGCGACCGGCGCCGCGCTCAGCGCCGCCGCCAGGTCGCCGGGGTCGCGGGCGGTGAGCCCGGCGAGGAACGCGGCCGCCGGATCCGCCCCCGACACCAGCGGGACGGGCAGCGCCGCCGCGGCGGCCCCGGGCTCCAGCGGGGCGAGGATCGGCGGTTGCGACGACGCACCGGTGCCGTTCTGGCCGGACGCCGGGCCGAGGCCGCCGACGATGTCCGTCCCGGCGGTCTGCTGCTCCTGCCCGAACAGCGGCGACGGCGCGGGGCGTGGCCGTCCGTCCTCGGCCGACAGCACCTCCCGCAGGACGCCAGTGAGCTGCTCGGCCATCTCGGCGGCGCTCTGGAAACGGCGGGTCGGGTCGGGGTGCGTGGCGCGGCGCAGCAGCCGGTGGTACGACTCGTGCCGCTGGAACAGCGGCACCTCCTCGCGGGGCGGCAGGCTGCGCAGATGCCGTCCGGTGTAGCCGCGGAACGGGAAGCTCAGCACCGCCAGCGTCCGTCCCACCGTGTACAGGTCGGACGTGATCGACGGGCCCCGCGAGCCGATCTCGGGGGCCTGGTAGCCGGGCGTCCCGAAGATCGGGCTGTCGACGTCGAATGCCCGCCGCACCCCGCCGAGGTCGATCAGCTTGAGCTGCTCCTCCGACTGGATCGCGTTGTCCGGCTTGAAGTCGCAGTACAGGAGCCCGACGCCGTGCAGGTAGCCGAGCGCGCTCAGCACTTCCAGCCCGTACGCGATGACCTGGCCGAGCGGCAGAGCGGCCGTGTCGCCGTGCTCGCGGCGGACGCTCAGCAGGATGTCCTTCAGCGACCGCCCGCCGACGTACTCCATCACGATGTAGCCGGAGTCGTCGTGCCGGACGAAGTTGTAGATCTTGACGATGTTCGGATGCTCGACCTCGGCGAGGAACGCCCGCTCCGCCGTCGCGGCGGCCAGCGAGTCGGCGTCCCCGGTGTCGAGCAGCCCCTTCAGGACGACCCACCGGTCGCTGACGTTGTGGTCGCGGGCCAGATACACCCAGCCGAGCCCGCCGTGCGCCAGGCACCCGAGCACCTCGTACTGCCCGCCGATCAGCTCGCCCGCGTGGAGCTTCGGCGTGAACGAGAACGGATGCCCGCAGTTCGCGCAGAACCCCTCGGTGCGTCCCGGCCGCCCGTCCCGGCTGCGGCCGACCTTCTCGTCGCACCGGCTGCAGTACCGCCTGTTCTCCGGGACCTCCGGCTTCTCCATGATCGCCGAGGCCGGGTCGCGCGCCGGGACGGGCGGCACCTCGACCAGCCCGGCGCCGAGCATCCCGCGCCGCGCCGACCCGCCTGACCCCGTCCCCCGCGTCCCGCCGCGCGACGCCGTCCGTCCGGACCCGAGCGTCCGCGACCCGCTGCTGGCCGAACCACTCGAAGCCGAACTCGGGCCCGTCCGTCCACTGGGCGCGGACGGCACAGACCCACCCGGCTGCCTCGTGGTCGGAGGCGCCACCGGATTCTGCTGCCTGGTCACCCCAGCCCGCCCAGCCCCGGAAGCCGAGGACCTCCCGCCCCCCTGCCGCGGCACCACTCCCGGCCCCGCCTGCCCACCTTGAGCACCCTGAGCACCCTGCGCGGCACCAGAAGACGGCGCGGCCTGCCTGAACTGCGCGGCCTCAGCGGGCTGGGCAGCTTGAGCGGCTTGCGCGCCCTGAGCGGCTTGCGCGCTTCCAGCGGTCTGCGCGCTTTCGGCGGTCTGCGCGGCTCCAGCCGACTGCGGAGCTTCAGCCGGCGGGGGCGCCTCGGTGGGCGTGGCGGGGGCCATGCCGCAGACGTCGCAGAAGCCGTCGGCCTCCACTTCGCCGGTGCAGCCGGGCTGGGTGCATCGGTTCATCGGCGGGTCCCCGTCTCGCTTTCGCACGCCCTGACCGCTCGCTGGTACTCCGCGAGCACCGTGGTGGCCCTTCGCAGGTCGCACGGCGCCGTCCACAGCATGTCGCGGGCCTCCCCGTACAGCTCGGTGAGCTGCTCGTCCTCGACGACGCCGAGCCGGGCGGCCTTGGCGCGGTACGCCTCCAGGCGGCCCCGCAGCTCGCCGCGCCGGTCGAGCAGACCGGCACTGAGACGCAGGTCGCCGCGCGCACGTTCCAGCGCCTCGGCGGCGGCGCGGTCGAGCTCGGCGAACCGTCCGGCCAGCTCGACCCAGCGGCCCGCCTCGCGGAGCCGTTCCAGGGCGGCGAGCCGGTCGCGGAGCGCGATGCCGAGGCCCTGGGACGGCGCCGGCAGGTTCGGCGACTGGATCTTGACGAGGGCGGTGGCGTGGGCCTCGCAGGCGCGCCGCTCCGTGCTCTCGACCTCCTCGATGGACGCCGTGACCCGCGCGACGAGCTCCGCGTAGTCGTCCCGCATCCGGGCGACGCCGGTGAGCTCGTCCCCCAGCGAGGTCAGGACGGCGCGGACGCGGTCGAGCCGGCCGGTGTCGGGACGGCCGTCCCGGACGAGCGACAGCGGGTCGGTGCGGACGACGCGGCCGAGCGCGGTCAGCTCGCGGCCGACGCGGTCCAGCTCGGGATGGCGGGTGCCGTCGAGGGTGTGCGCGAGCCGCGCCGTGTCCCGCCAGCTCTCCTCCACCTCTTCGAGGGGGAGGAGGAGGGCCGTCCAGGCGGCGTCGGCGGCGGCGATCTCGCCCGCGACGAAGTCGTAGGCGGCGGACATCATCGTGACGGCCTCGTCCAGCGTCGCGCGCCGTTCCTGCGGGCCGAGGAGCGTGCGGTCCTGCAGCGGGATCTCGCCGTCGGGCAGTTCGACGGATTGGCCCGCGAGCATCCCGGTCAGCTCGACCAGCGTCGCGGCGTCCGGGCGGGACGAGCGCTCGCGCAGCTCGGACGCGGCGTCCAGGACGCGCTGGTAGGCGTCGAACAGCGCCCACAGCGTCGTCATCCTGGTCTTCGCGTCCTCCCAGCGCCGCCATGTCTCCCCGGTGAGCCGGGCGCCTTCGAGGAGGCGGCTGCCCTCATGCCCGTCGAGGTCGAGGAGCGACGCGGAGATGCGGTCGCGTTCCTCGCGAAGCTTCCGCAGGGCATGGTCGACGCCTTCACGGCTCATGGGCGCGGCAGCCCCGGCCCCGCTCTGCTCCAACGTCAGCCCCGCGATCGCTCTCCAACCATCCCCCTGAGCATGCCCGTCAGGCGGTCTGGGAGCACGGACCTGCCCAGTATCGGACGTACCCTCTCATACAAGTGTGATCCGTGACACTGAACGAGACAAGCGTCATTCTGCCCCAGATGATCGACCGTCCGCGACGGCCCCCCTGCCGACCCGCCGTCCGGGCACGAGCGGCCGGGCGTGGCCGGTGACCTTCCGGGACGTAGGCGGGTGACCTCCCTGGACGTACTCTGTGCATCGGGAACCTCGGTGTCCGGGGTGACGTTACGACAGGTAGTCCTGTACGAGAGGAGTGGTGAGTCCGCAGTGTCGGACCCCCTTGATAGACCCGGCGCCTCATGCTGAGCGCGGTGCTGGGAGTGCTCGCGGTGGTCCTTCTGACCGCCGCCACCGGATACTTCGTCGCCCAGGAATTCGCCTTCGTCGCCGCCGACCGCGCGACGCTGGAACAGGCCGCCGAACGGGGTGACACGTCCGCCCGGCGTGCGGTCAAGGTCATCGGCAGGCTGTCGTTCATGCTGTCGGGCGCGCAGCTCGGCATCACGATGACGACCCTGGTCGTCGGTTTCATCGCCAAACCCGCGCTCGCGGAGCTGATCCGTCCGGCCCTGGAGGTCGCGGGCGTGCCCGAGGGGGCGACCGGCGCGATCGCGCTCGCCACCGGGTTCGTCCTGGCGACGCTCATCCAGATGCTGCTCGGCGAGCTGTTCCCCAAGAACCTCGCGCTCGCGCGCGCCGAATCGCTGGCGCGCGCGCTGGCCGCGTCCACGCTCGTGTACCTGACAGTGGCGGGTCCGCTGATCCGGCTGTTCGACCGCGCGGCAGAGCGTCTGCTGCGCGCCGTCGGCGTCGAGCCCGTCGAGGAGCTGCACAGCGGCGCGACGCTCGAAGAGCTGGGCGACATCATCGGCAAGTCGCACATCTCCGGGCACCTGCCCGCCGACCTGTCCGGGCTGCTGGAGCGGGCCGTGTCGTTCGGCGACCTCACGGCGGACGAGGTCATGGTCCCGCGCCCGCACGTCCGGACGCTGCCCGCCACCGCGCCCCTCTCCGACCTCGTCGCGCTGATCCGCGAGACCGGGCACAGCGCGTACCCCGTCTACGGGCAGGAGGTGGACGACGTCGTCGGCGTCGCGGGCGTCCGCGAGGTCGCCGACGACGGGCTGGACCCGTCCACCCCGGTCGGCGAGGTCACCCGGCAGGCGCTGCTCGTCCCCGGCAGCCAGCCGCTGTACGGCGTCATCGAGCAGATGCGGGACGCGGGCGAGGAGTTCGCCTGCGTCGTGGACGAGTACGGCGGCCTCGCCGGCATCCTCACCTTCGAGGACGTCGCCGAGGAGCTCGTCGGGGAGATCGCCGACGAGACCGACCGCCGGGAGGACGCCCCGACGTCCGGCCCGGACGGGTCCTGGCTCGTCGACGCGAGCATGCGCATCGACGAGGTCGAGCGCCTCACCGGCCTCGACCTGCCCGAGGGCGACGCCTACGACACGCTCGGCGGGCTCGTCATGGCGGAGCTGCGCCGGCTGCCGTGCCCCGGCGACCGCCTCACCGTCGACCTGGACGGCGGGCCGGTGGAGCTGGAGGTCGTCAGCGTCGCCCGCCGCGTCGCCGAGAAGATCCAGATCCGGACGGCGACCGCGGCCGCCCCCGCGGACCGCCCGGAAGTCTCCGACCCGCCCTGCGAGTCCCCCGCCCCGGCTGCCGAGACCGCTGAGACCGAGACCGCCGAGGCCGAGACCGCTGAGGCCGAGGCCGCCGAGGCCGCCTCCGAGGGCGGCACGGTGGAGGCGTCATGGACCCGCTGACCACCCTGCTGATCACCGCCCTGCTGCTGGTCGGGAACGGGTTCTTCGTGGCGGCCGAGTTCGCGCTCGTCGCCGCCAACCGGCCGCAGCTGGAGCGCGCCGCCGCGAAGGGCAGCCGTCCCGCGGTCGCCGCCCTCGCGGGCGTCCGCGAGCTGTCGCTGATGCTCGCCGGCGCGCAGTTCGGGATCACGATGTGCTCGCTGGGCCTCGCGATCGTCACCGAGCCCGCGTTCGAGCACTTCCTCGAACCGCCGCTGCACGCGCTCGGCGTCCCGGAGACGGGCGCGAAGGCCATCGCGCTCGCCTGCGCCCTCGCCGTCGTCACGTTCCTGCACATGGTCATCGGGGAGATGGCCCCGAAGTCCTGGGCGATCACGCACCCGGAACGCGCGGCGCTGATCCTGGCCCTGCCGTTCCGCGCGTTCGCGAAGGTGTCCAGGCCGATCCTGTCGGCGCTGAACGCGGCGACCAACGCGCTGCTGCGGCTCTTCCGCGTCACGCCGAAGGACGAGCTCGACCCGCACACCGACGCGGCCCGGCTCAGCCACCTGGTCGGCGAGTCCCGCCGCCTCGGCCTCATCGGACGGCACGACCACGAGCTGCTGCGCCGCGCGATCTCCGCGCGGGAGGCCACCGTCGGGCACCTCGTCGTGCCCGCCACGTCCGTCACCACGATCGGCGCGGACGCGACCGCCGCGCAGATCCGGCGGACCGCCACCGCCAGCGGCCACAACCGCCTCCTGGTCCGCGACCTGGACGGCGCGACGACGGGCATCGTCCACGTCCGGGCCGCCATCACCGAGCCCGGCGGCGACCGCCGCGCCGGCGAGCTGGCCCACCCGGCGCCCGTCCTCACGGCGGAGACGACGATCCTGGACGCGGTCAGCCGCATGCGGCGCGCCCGCGCCCAGCTGGCCGTCGTGAACGACGCGGACGAGTTCGCCGGCATCGTCACCCTGGACGACCTCCTGGCAGAGCTACTGGCCACCAACCCGCACTGACACAGCCCGCGTACCTGCGACAACAGCGCAGTTGTCGGGATGCTGCAACGCGTTTTCCACGCCATCGTGGACCTATGAGCACCCACGACCACGCCCCGGACGACGACCACCGTCAAGGCCCCATCGTCGAGCCCAAGCACGCCCACGACGCCGGGCAGACCGCCGGGCACGGCGCCGAGCACGGCGGGCCGATCGGCGGGCACGGGCATGGGCATGGGCACGTCCACGGGGAAGGCAGCGGGGAAAGTCACCGGCATGGAGGACGGGCCAAGGGGCGGGTGCTTCACGTGCTGCGGCCTCATTCGCATGAGGCGAGCGACAAGGTGGACTCGGCCATGGAGGCGAGTGCGCAGGGGATGCGCGCGCTGTGGATCTCCCTTGCGGGGCTGGGCGCGACCACGGTCCTTCAGGCGGTGGTGGTCGTGTTCACCGGGTCGGTGGCATTGCTCGGCGACACGCTCCACAACGCGGCCGACGCGCTCACCGCCGTCCCGCTGGGCATCGCGTTCATCCTCGGCAGGCGCCCGCCGACCCGCCGCTACACCTACGGGTACGGACGCGCCGAGGACCTGGCCGGGGTGGTCATCGTCCTCGCCATCGCGGCGTCCGCGACGGCCGCCGGGTACGCGGCCGTCCAGCGCCTCGCTCATCCACAGCCTGTGGATCACGTGGCGGCCGTAGCGGGCGCCGCGCTCGTCGGGTTCGTGGGCAATGAGCTGGTCGCGCGGTACCGCATGCGCGTCGGGCGCCGGATCGGCTCCGCCGCCCTTGTGGCGGACGGCCTCCACGCCCGTACGGATGGATTCGCCTCGCTCGCTGTTCTTCTGGGCGCCGCTGGTGTCGCATTGGGTGCGCCTTGGGCCGACCCAGTCGTGGGACTGCTGATCACCGTCGCGATCCTGACCGTCCTGTGGCAGACGGCCCGCGAGGTCTGGCGCCGCCTCATGGACGCCGTCGACCCCGCCCTGGTCGACCGTGCCGAGGCCGCTCTCTCCTCAACACCTGGCGTGTTGGGTGTGGGTGACGTCCGGCTCCGCTGGATCGGGCACCGGCTCCGTGCCGAATGCGATGTCGTTGTTGACCCGGCGTCCACCGTCGTCCGCGCGCATCAGATCGCGGTCGAGGCCGAGCACAGCCTGCTGCACGCGCTGCCCCGGCTGTCCGGCGCGCTCGTCCACCCGGACCCCCAGGCCCGGGACGGTGAAGATCATCACGCCGTGCTGGCCGGCCACCGGTGATCGCTCACCTGTGAGACGTTAGTCCCGGGCAGAAGGGGAAAATACGGCCCCGGGCGGTCGATCTGGGACGGGATGACGTTGGTGAAGCAACCCACAGGAAGCAACGGGCCCGAGGACGAGAGCCCGGAAACCTCCGAGCATGGGCAGCCCACGCCCGTCTACGTCCCCGAGTCCGAGATCCCGACCATCACCTTCCCGTTGCCGGACGACCCGTCCGACACGTCCGACACGTCCCCAAATGAAGACGTGCGGGTCGCCGAACCGGAGGACGCTGAGGAATCGCCCTCCGACGACGTGACCGTTGACGACAGCATCGAAATCGAAGACGCCCCCGTCACCGAATCGGACGCCGCCGAGGAACCGCTCGCCGAGGCCGCCGACTCGGATTTGCGCGACGAGACGGATCTGCGCGACGAGACGGCCACCGGCACGGAGACAGCGCCCGATCTGCCGGCCGCTGATGATGACGGGACGGACGCGGACGGCGAGCCCGCAGGCGGGGACGACGAAGCGCTGCTGGATCCCCGGGCGGAGTTCGGGACGATGCCGCTGCCGGAGATCGGAGAGACGCCGCCCCTCGGGACGAAGCTCCCCGAGGAGGGGTGGGGCGGACGTGACCTGGTCGAAGACGTGTACGGGTCGCTGACCGCGTTCTACGAGCAGCTCGACGACCGCCTGAAAGCGGTGCCCGAGGACGTCCCGCCGGTCGGCTGGACGCCGCATATCGCGGCCTTGCGGGCACTGCGCGAAGAGCGGGTCGCAGGCGATTGGGAGGTCGTGGCCCGGTTCCTCGTCGCGCCCGGGTCGCTGGAGGAGACGGAACTGCTCCGGCTGGTCCAGGCGGAGGACGGGGACGACGTCGTCCACGAGAGCGTCAAGGAGCTGACCGCCGCGGACGGGCGGGCGCTGCTGGTCGCGCCCACGCCGGAGCGGGCCGCCGAGCTGCTGCGGCGCCTGGAGGACGATCCCGAGGTGTTCTCCCTGATGATCGAGACCCAGCCGGCGACGGCGGAGGCTCGTTCGGTGGAGACGCAGGCCCTGCCGCCGGTGGACGACGAGGAGGTCCCCGAACCGTCGCCGGTGCGGGAGCACGGATCCAACGGGACGGTCGAGTTCAAGCCCCTGACCGGACCGTCCGAACCCGAGATCGCGGCGGAGACCGAGGCGAGCGGCACGGCGCCGGCGGAAACCGAAGCAGGTGCGGGGGCGGGCGCGACGCGGGCTGAGGCGCTTCCCGCCGCGCCCGAGGGGGAACCGATCGTCCCGGCGGAAGGGCCGTCGGCGCCGGAGACGCGGGTGCGGTCGGCGGCGTTGCGGCCGGTGGGGGAGGCGTGGCGGCTGTCGTGGGAGACGGAGGCGCGGCTGCTGCGGCGCGGGCTGATGTGGCTGGAGCAGTGGCCGAGGGACTCTGCGGCGCTGCAGGCCGTCCGAACCGGGTACCTGCGCCGTCGCGAGGCGTTGGACGCGGAGCGGGCGGCGCTGAACAGCACGATCGAGGAGTCGCGGCACGCGGCGGAAGCCGCTGAGCAGGCGGCGGTCCGGGCGGAGGCGGAGGCGGAGCGGCTCACCGCCGTCCAGGAGGAGGCGGAGGCGGAGCTGGCCGGTCCCCGCGCGGAGGCGGAACGGCTGCGGACGATCGCGGAGGAGGCAGCGGCCGAGGCGAACGCGGTGACCCGGACGGCCGACGCCTCCTACGCGCGCTGCGTCCAGCTGGACGAACGCGCCAAGACGGCGCAGGCCGAATTGCAGGGCGCACGGCAAGCAGAGGCATCGCTCACCGACGAGCTGGCACGCGCGCGGGAGGCGCTCCCAGGGGCGGCTGAGGAAGCGCACCGGCTAACGGCCGCGGACGCGGACGCGGCAGCCGAAGGGCACGCCGCCTACTACCGGCTGGTCTCGGCGGAGTCGGCGCTGTCAGCGGTACGCCGGAAGATGACGCTCGGGCAGCGGCTGCACGTCGCGTCGCCGCCGTCGGACCTGCGGAGCGTGCGCGCCGAGGTCAAGGCCCGGACGCGCGAGGCCGACGAGGCGGCGAAGCGGGCGCGGGAAGCCAAGGACGCGGCGGAGCACGCGGAGCGGGTGCGGCGAGGTCTGGCGTCGTTCGTGTCGGAGGGCGGGGCGCGGCTGCAGCAGGCGCAGGAGGCGCAGGAGCGGCTCGGGACGGAGCTGACCTGGCTGGCGACGGAGCGGGAGACCGCGGGCCGGGAGCATCAGGAGCAGTCGCGGCTGGCGTCGGCGGCGGTGGAGAAGGCGAACCAGGAGGGCAGGCGCGCGCACGCCGCGCAGCAGGCCGCGCAGGTCATCGAGCAGCGGGTGAACGCGGCCCGGACGGCCCGCGAGGAGGCCCTGGCGGCGGCGCGGCAGGCCCGGTCGGACGCGGAGGCCGCAGCGGCCCGGGCGACGGACACGCAGGAGGCCCTCGAACGCCACACCGCCGAGGCCGCGGAGGAACTGGCCGCCCGGGAGGCCGATCTGGAGACGGCGGAGCGGACGGAGGCGCGGTCGCGGGAGAACGTCCTGGAGATCTGCGGCTCGGATCCCACCGAGAACCCGGAGGCCGTCCCCGCGCATCAGCGCCGCGCGATGGCCCGCATCGAGCAGCTCACCGCCTACACGAACGGCCGGCGGACGGCGGAAGGCGACGTCCTGCTCCGCACCGCCGACCTCGTCGTCGGCACGCCCACCGGGGTCGGCCTCACCGCCCGCGACGAGGAGTTCGACGCGTTGATCGTCGCGGACGCGGGCGCGCTGACGGACGCGGAGTTCCTCATCGGCGCCGTCCGGACCCGCCGCTGGATCCTCGTGAGCGCGCCCGGCGTCCGTCCGCCGGCCTACCGCGAATACGCCGACGCGCCCGCCGGGAGGCTGGAGACAGGCTCGTCGAGCGGAGCTCGTCCGTTGAATGGCGGTGGGTGGGGGCTGGAGGACGGTCCGTTCGAGCGCGCCGCGACCGCCGCTCCACATCTCGTGGACGCCCGCTGACGGTCAGTCCCTCTTCCTGTCGTCCTTCCTGTCGCGCTTCCTGTCGTCCTTCTCGGGGACGACGAGGTGGAGCAGCCAGCCGACCACGCCGACGACGATGGCGCCCCAGAACGCCGGCCAGAAGCCGGTCACGTGGAACGGCAGGTCGAGCTCCCCCGCCAGCTCGCTGGTGAGCCAGAGCAGCAGGGCGTTCACCACGAGGCCGATCAGGCCGAGCGTGAGCACGTAGAAGGCGCAGCCGAGCGTCTTGATGACCGGTTTGATGAAGGTGTTGACCAGGCCGAAGATGGCGGCCACGGCGACGAGCGTGAGGGCGCGGCGGGCGCCCGTGTCGCCGTCGACCGAGATGCCGCCGATCAGCACCGTGGCGACCCACAGGGCGACCGCGGTGATGCCCACCTTGAGAAGAATCCGCACACTACGATCCTGATCGGCGCGTACCGGACTCGTCATCCCTCTGCGCGGCGATTAGCGCGAAGGCCCCGCTCATCATCCAGGACGACCCGTCCCGCATCACCTGGGTCTCCACCAGGCGATTCGGCCGGACGGGTCAGTCCTGGCGGACGGCTCAGCCCTGGCGGACGGGTCAGTCCTGGCGGTCGAAGAACGGGGAACTGGCCGGGATCTGCGAACGTCCCGCGACATGGGTCCCCTGGACGGCGGAGGCCGTCTCCCGCCGCGCGGACCGCCGGTGCCCACCCACGTGGCCGCCCGGACCACCCGGACCACCCGGACCACCCGGACCACCCGGACCGGCGGGACCGGCGGGACCGGACGGAGGAACCGGGGCCTGCCCGGGGCCGGGACGGGCGGCGGGGTTCTCCCGGACGCGCGCGAGTTCCCGCTGCAGGCGCCGCTTCTCCATCTCCAGGGTGGTCAGCGACTCCTCGTGCTCCTCGCGCAGGTCGCGCAGGTCGCGACGGTCGCGCACGCGACGGCCCGCGCCGAGGAAGGTCAGCATCATGCCGGTGAAGAACACGACGGCCACGCCCGCGCCGGCGAAGAACACCTGCCACTGCTCGCTCACGCCGGGCACTGTCTGGCCGTAGACGATCAGGGTCGCGGGCTCGGTGTTGTCGAGGACGACCCCGACGACGACGGCGATGGCGGCCGCGACCAGCAGGAAACCGAGGAACACCATGGGCAGCTCTCCTCTGCGCGTTGACTCCGGAGGGGGCGGAGAGTCTCCACCATGCCAGAACGAAACTGGATCATGTCGCATTCGCCCGGATTAATCCATGTCAGAGCGGGTTAGTCCGTTCCAATGCGCACGGTTCCGTCCCGGTCGCATCGGGTAGTGATCGCGGCGACGCGCACCGAGACAGATCGCGGAGGGGACCATGCCCGTGCAGGCCATCGTGTTCGACCTGGACGGCGTCCTCATCGACTCCGAACCCGTGTGGGAGGAGGTGCGGCGCGCGTACGTCGCCGAGCACGGCGGACGCTGGCTGCCCGACACGCAGGAGCGCCTCATGGGGATGAGCACCCTGGAGTGGGCCGGGTACATCGCGGACGACCTCGTCGACGGCGTCACGTCCGAGGACGTCGCCTACGAGGTGGTCGACCGGATGTCCCAGCGGTACCAGGACGGGTTGCCGCTGCTGCCGGGCGCGAAGGCCGCGGTCCGGCGGATGGCGGAGTACCGTCCGCTCGGGCTGTCCAGTTCGTCCCCGCGCGCCCTCATCGACCTGGTGCTCGGCCAGCTCAGGGTGGACGGCCTGTTCCGCGCCACCGTGTCCACCGAGGAGGTCGACCGGGGCAAACCGGCGCCGGACGGATACCTCACCGTGGCCGCGCAACTGGACGTGCCCGCCCGCGCCTGCGTGGCCATCGAGGACTCCACCAACGGCCTCCGCTCGGCCCACGCCGCGGAGATGACGGTGATCGCCGTCCCCCGCCCGGCGCACCCGCCGCCCGCCGACGCCCTCGCCTTGGCGGCCCACATAGCGGACGACCTCGATGAAATCACCCCCGAGTTGGTGGAGGTTATCCACAGGTAGGAGAACCCGGGACGGTGTCGGCGGCGGCTCATAGTATGGGCCGATGACTTCCCCCGAGAGCCCGGAGACCCTCGACGTCCTGCGGCGCGTGTTCGGGTACGACGCGTTCCGGGACGGCCAGCGGGACATCATCGAGCATGTGGCCGGCGGCGGGGACGCGCTCGTCCTCATGCCGACGGGCGGCGGGAAGTCGCTGTGCTACCAGATCCCGGCGCTGGTCCGGAAGGGCACCGGGGTCGTCATCTCCCCGCTCATCGCCCTCATGCAGGACCAGGTGGACGCCCTCCGCACGCTCGGCGTCCAGGCGGGCTTCCTCAACTCCACGCAGGATCTCGACGAGCGCCGGGTCGTCGAGGCGCAGTTCGTCGCGGGCGAGCTCGACCTGCTCTACCTGGCGCCCGAGCGGCTCCGCCTCCCCGCGACCGTCGACCTGCTCGACCGCGCGAACGTGTCCCTGTTCGCGATCGACGAGGCGCACTGCGTGTCGCAGTGGGGGCACGACTTCCGTCCCGACTACCTGACGCTGTCCGGCCTGCACGAACGCTGGCCGGACGTCCCGCGCATCGCCCTCACCGCGACCGCCACCGACGCCACCCGCGCCGAGATCGCGTCCCGCCTCCAACTCGAACAAGCCCGCCACTTCGTCGCCAGCTTCGACCGCCCCAACATCCAGTACCGGATCGAGCCGAAGACCGACGCGAAACGCCAGCTCCTGCGCCTCCTCCAGACCGAGCACAAGGGCGACGCGGGCATCGTCTACTGCCTCTCACGCAATTCCGTGGAGAAGCACGCCGCGTTCCTGACCGAGAACGGCATCGAGGCCCTCCCGTACCACGCCGGCCTGGACGCGCGGACCCGCGCCGCCAACCAGTCGCGCTTCCTCCGGGAGGACGGCCTCGTCATCGTCGCGACCATCGCGTTCGGCATGGGCATCGACAAACCCGACGTCCGCTTCGTCGCCCACCTCGACCTGCCGAAGTCGGTCGAGGGCTACTACCAGGAGACGGGACGCGCCGGACGCGACGGCCTCCCGTCCACCGCCTGGCTCGCCTACGGCCTGCAGGACGTCGTCAACCTGCGCAAGATGATCGACGGCGGCGAGGGCGACGCCGCGTTCCGCCGCCGCCAGGCCACCCACCTCGACTCGATGCTCGCGCTCTGCGAGACCGTCGAATGCCGCCGCGTCCAGCTCCTGAACTACTTCAGCCAGTCCGCCGAACCGTGCGGCAACTGCGACACGTGCCTGACACCGCCCGAATCGTGGGACGCGACCGTCCCCGCGCAGAAGGTCCTGTCCGTCATCGTCCGGCTCGACCGGGAACGGCGCCAGAAGTTCGGCGCCGGGCACATCATCGACATCCTGCTCGGCAAGAAGAGCGCGAAGGTCATCCAGTTCGACCACGACTCCCTCAAGCCGTTCGGCGTCGGCGCCGACCTGCGCGAGGCCGAGTGGCGCGGCGTCGTCCGGCAGCTCCTCGCGCAGGGCCTGATCGCCGTCGAGAGCGACCACGGCACCCTCCTCCAGACCGACGCCAGTGCCGAGGTCCTGCGCGGTGAGCGCCAGGTCATGATGCGCCGCGAACCGGAACGTCCCGCCACGAAGGCCGCCAAGACCGCCAAGGAACGCAAGACCCCGGTCGAGCTGCCCGCCGAGGCGATGCCGATCTTCGAGCGCCTCCGCGCCTGGCGCGCCGCCACCGCGAAGGAACAGGGCGTCCCCGCCTACGTCATCTTCCACGACGCCACCCTCCGCGAGATCGCCACCGCTGTCCCGACATCCCTCACCGAACTGGGCCGCATCAACGGCGTAGGCGAAAACAAACTCGCCAAATACGGCGACCAGGTCCTACAAACCCTCGCCACCCCCACTGACTAGCAACCCACCCAGGCCCTGCCGCCGGGGCACTCGTTAAAGAGCGATGGTCCACGTAAGCGCTGCCTCAAGAGCGACCATCCTCACGCGCAACGCGGGTGCATGACCAAGCGCCAGGACGCCTAGAGGGCGGCAAACTAGAAACGCCCCGCCGTTCAGCGTCCTCACGCGCTACGCGGGTTCGTGGCCAGGCGGGGGTTGCTTAGAGGGCGGTGGTTTCGCGGGCGGTGCGGTGGCCTGATTCGACGGCGCCGTCTATATAGCCCGCCCATCTGGTCGCGGTCTCGGTGCCTGCCCAGTGCAGCGGGCCTACGGGGCGGCGCAGGGACGGGCCGAAGCGGGTCAGGGTCATGGGCGTGGCGAACGCGCCGTAGCAGCCTCGCGAGTACTCCTCGGCGGCCCAGTCTCGTTCGATGTACGCGACGGGCTCCTTGGCGCGCGGCCCGAAGTATGCGGCGAGGTCGGCGACGACCTGGGCGCGGCGTTCCTCGGCGGTCAGGCGCGCGGCGATGTCCGCGTGCCGTCCTTCCAGGAAGCCGACCAGCACGCCGGGCGAGCCGCTCTCCGGCGTGTTGTCGAACGTGATGCCGAACGGACGCCGGTCACTGGTCACCTGGCCGCTGAACCCGTCCCGGCGCCAGAACGGCTCGTCGTACACGACGTTGACCTTGATGACGCGTCCCATCGGCATCCGCTGGACGAGTTGGTCCCGGTCGCCGGGCAGCCCGGGTGTGTAGCGGATCCGTCCGGCCAGCGGCGGCGGGACGGCGATGATCGCCCGGCGGGCCCGCACGTCCGCGCGGCCGGGCACGCGGAGCCGGACGGCGTCGTCCGTCCACTCGATCTCCCTAACCGGCGCGTCCAGCACGACGCGGTCCCCCAGCTCGCGGGCCAGCGCCAGCGCGATGCGCTGGGAGCCGCCGGAGATCCGGTCCTGCTGCGCGCCGCCGGTCGTCTCGATCAGCGGTTCAAGCCCGCCCGCGGATGCGACGTAGAACGCGGCCCACAGCGCCGACAGGTCCCCGGCCTCGGCGGAGAACACCGCCTGGGTGATCAGGCGCATGAAGGCGCGTCCCCCGGCGGTGTGCAGGTTCCGCCGGATCCAGGTCTCGAAGGTCTGGGCGTCCAGGCGGGCGGCGTGCGGGGCGGTCCACGGCGCGTCCACCGGGATTCCGCGTGTCAGGCGGTCGATGCGCCACTGTCCCTGCGCGATGTCGGCGAGCACGACGGGGGAGAGGCGCGGGACGCGGCCCGTGTACTCGCCGCGCGTCCTGCCGATCTCGGCGATGCGCCGCCCCTCGTCGTACGTCGGGTACGTGGACAGCCCGAGCTCGCCGATCAGGTCGAGCACCGCGTCCTGACCAGGCCCGACCCACTGGCCGCCGACCTCGATCGGTTCCCCGCCCGGCAGCTCGCCGTTCAGCAGCCGCCCGCCGACCCGGTCGCGCGCCTCCAGGACGACCACGTCCCGCCCGTCCCGGACGAGGTCGCGCGCGGCGACCAGCCCGGCCACGCCCGCCCCCACGATCGCGACGTCGACCATGTCCCCTCCCCGCATGCAGGACGCATCTGACATACGTCTTGTATGTGTTATACAGGCCGCATGGAGCAGGTCAAGGCGCGACGCGCGCAGTACGCGGAGAGCACCCGCGCCGCCCTCCTCGACGCCGGCCGCCGGTTCTTCGCGGAACGCGGTTTCACCGCCGTCTCGGCCGAAGAGCTCGTCCGCGCCGCCGGGCTCACCCGCGGCGCCCTCTACCACCACTTCGCCGGCAAGCAGGGCCTCTTCGAGGCCGTCTTCGAGGAGCTCGAAACCCAGGCCGCGTCCCGGATCACCGCCGCGATGGCCCGCGCAAACGCCCGCGCGGACGCACCCGAGGACCAGGCCGCCGAAGGCATCCGCGCCTTCCTGGAGATCTGCTCCGACCCCGACTACCGCGAGATCGTCCTGCTCCAGGGCCCGATCGCGCTCGGCTGGCGGCGCTGGCGCGAACTCGACCAGCGCCACCTCGGCGCCATCCTCACCGACCGCCTCACCGCGCTGCTCGGCGACGGCGGCCCGCATCCGCTCGCGCTCACCACCGCCGCGTTCTACGGCGCGCTGACCGAGCTGGCCCTCTCCGTCGCGGACGCCGAGGACCCGTCCCAGGCCCGCGACCAGGCCGTCCGCCTCACCACCACCATGCTCGCCGCCCTGAAATGACCCGCGACGGAGATTCCCAGGGATCTCCCAGAATTCCGCACAGACTTCTACCAGTCACCACCGATTGAATGGGCCCCATGCGAACCAACCGCAAGACGATCGCGGCCGGGGTCGGCGCCGCCGGTCTCCTCGGACTCGGCCTCTACCTCGCCGTCCCCGCGGCCGCCGCCGACCCGTCGCCGTCGCCGTCCGCCGCCGACTCGGGGACGAAGACGCACCGGGGCGACGGCCCCCAAGGCAAGAACTGGCGCGACGGCAAGGGCCACCCGGGCAAGCGGCACCCCCACCGGCACGCCCGCCCCTTCCGCGGCGTCCACGGCGAGGCCACCGTCCGCCGCAAGGACGGGTTCCACCTCGCGACCTGGCAGCGCGGCAAGATCACCGCGCTCTCGGGCACGACCCTCACCGTCCGCAGCGACGACGGCGCCACCTGGACGTGGGCGGCCAACGCGCAGACCCGCGTCCGCAAGAACGGAGAGAAGGCCACGCTCAAGGCGCTCGCCGCCGGAGACCAGGTCCTGGTGGCGGGCGAACGCTCCGGGGACACCCGCAACGCACGGCTGGTCCGCGTCCCCAAGCCCCGCTAAGGCCGGTACGGTCGGAGCTACGACCAGGGCGTACGGCACGATCTGCGGGAGCCGATGAGCGAGAACCGGCGGGTGCTCGTCGTGGACGACGAGGCCAACATCCGCGACCTGATCGACGTCGCGCTGCGCTTCCACGGCTTCGCGACCGTCACCGCGGGCACCGGCGAGGAGGCGCTGCGCGCGGCGGGCGAGGAGCGCCCCGACCTGGTGCTCCTGGACGTCATGCTCCCCGACCTGGACGGTTTCGAGGTGTGCCGGCGGCTCCGCGCGGGCGGCGACCAGGTCCCGGTGATCTTCCTGACGGCGCGCGACACCCCGTCCGACACGGTCACCGGTCTGACACTCGGCGGCGACGACTACGTCACCAAGCCGTTCTCGATCGAGGCCCTGATCGCGCGCGTGCGGGCCGTCCTGCGCCGGGCCGCGCCGCCGCCCGCCTCGCCGGCGCCGTCCGACACCGGTGTCCTGCGCGTCGCCGACCTCGAACTGGACGAGGCGCACTGGCGGGTCCGGCGCGGCGGCGTCGACGTGGACCTCTCGCCGACCGAGTTCCGCCTCCTCGCCTACCTGATGCGGAACGCGGGCATGGTCCTGTCGCGGACGCAGCTCCTCGCGGGCGTGTGGGGCTGGGACCACGGAAACCCGCAGGTCGTCGAGACGTACATCAGCTACCTGCGGCGCAAGCTCGACCCGCTCGGCACGCCGCTCATCCACACCCAGCGCGGCGTGGGCTACGCGCTGCGGCCATGACGCTCAACGCCCGGCTGCTCGCCGGCCTGCTCGCCGTCACCTTCACCGGGCTGGCGATCATGGGCCTGGTCAGCGCGCTCGTCCTGCGCGGCTACCTGATGCACCGGGTGGACGAGCAGCTCCAGGGCACCCGCGACCGCGCCGTGTCCCGGCTCCTGCGCCCCGGCCTGCCTGACCAGGGCGTCGCCCCGGCACAGTTCGTGGTCCTGGCCATCGGCCCGGCCGGACGGGTGCGCGTCCTGAGCGGCGACCAGCCGTCCCCCGCCCGCGCCGTCGCCGAGGTCGAGAGGCTCGGCCAGGCCGAACTGTCGGACCGCGCCCGCACCCTGGAACCGTTCTCCCTCTCCGGACTGCGCGCAGTGGCACGCCCCTGGCGGAACGGCATCGTCGTCGTCGCGTCCCCGCTCAACGAGATCCATTCGGCGGTGCGCAACCTCGTCCTGTCGGAGATCGCCACGGCGTCGCTCCTGCTCGCCGTGCTGATCGTCCTCGGCCGCCGCCTGATCGGCCGGGGCCTGCTGCCGCTCGACCGGATGGCCGCCACCGCGCACGCCATCACCGCCGGCGGCGACCTGCGCGCCCGCATGCCCGGCCCGGGTTCCCGCACCGAGACCGCCCGGCTCGCCGCCGCGATCAACGTGATGCTGGAACGGATCGAGCAGGCGTTCTGGGCCCGGAGCCGCTCCGAGGCCCGCGTCCGCGAGTTCGCCGCCGACGCCTCGCACGAGCTGCGCACCCCGCTGACGACCATCCAGGGCTACGCGGAGCTGTACCGGCACGGCGCCCTCGGCCCCGACGAGCTCCCCGACGCCATGCGCCGCATCGAGGACGAGGCGGGCCGCATGAACAAACTGGTCACCGACCTGCTGGAACTGGCCCGCCTGGACCGCGAGGCGTCCCTGGCCCCGTCCCCGACCGACCTGGTCCCCCTGGCCCGAGACGCCATAGCGGACGCAACCGCCGCGACCCCCGACCACCCCGTCACCCTCGACGCCCCCGACTCCCTGATCGCCCAGGTAGACGAGCCCCGCATCCGCCAGGTGCTGGCCAATCTCCTGGCCAACGTCAGAACCCACACGCCCCCCGGAACACCCGCGACGATCCGTCTGGCACCGGGCCTGATCGAAGTGACCGACAAGGGACCGGGCATGTCCCCCGAAGACGCCGCCCGCGCCTTCGAACGCTTCCACCGCACCGACCAGAACTCCCCCGGAGCCGGCCTGGGCCTCCCCATCGTCGCCGCCATAGCCGCCGCCCACGGCGGACGCGCCGAACTCCTCTCAGAACCGTCCAGGGGAACGACCGTCCGCCTCACATTCCCCCACTGACCATCTGACTACGGATCAGAAGGTGAAAGGCCCGCGAATCCCCCGCGAATGGACCGTCCTAGGGCATCGGTCCGAACCCGGTCGACGCAGGGCCGGGATGTGGCACGATTCACGACCGGACGCGCCGTCCGGCGACCGGCGGCCACGGCACAGACCAAAGGCCCCTTCCATGATCGGAAAGGGCCCCTGAGGTGGCGCACCCGAAGGGATTCGAACCCCTAACCTTCTGATCCGTAGTCAGATGCTCTATCCGTTGAGCTACGGGTGCTTGCCGGGATTACTGTACCGGCTCCGTCGACCCGACCGCGAATCGATTGGCGGACGCATCGTTGCGTGAGTGTGACTTGAGTCACGGAACCCTCGGTGGTCAAGGTACGCCAAAGTGGTACCAGTGACTAGTGTGACCTGTGAGGTCTAGCTCGTCCTCTGCCCAATCCCCCCTGAAGGAGAATCCCCATGCGCATGTCCGCCACCAAGCTGGTCGGCGCCCTCGCCGTCGGTGGCCTGCTGCTCGGTTCCACGGGCTGCGGCGCGGTCGACGCCATCGCCGGCGGCAAGAAGTCGACCGCGTGCAAGAACATCGAGAAGGAGCTGCGGACCTTCTCCACCGGTTCCATGTCGTCGACGTCGCCCAGCGGCGCCTCGACGACGGCCCAGAAGTTCTCCGACACGGCGGCCAAGGTGCGCGCCGAAGGCCAGAACGCCGGCGGCGACGTCGAGACCGCCGCGACCGCGTTCGCCGGCGACCTCGACGAGACCGCCGAGATGCTGAAGAAGCTGAGCTCCGGCGACATGTCGGGCGTCCGGCAGCCGGACACCGCCGCCATGCAGCGCCACGGCAACGACCTGGCCGACGCCTGCGGGTTCAGTGCCTTCCGGCTGGGCGGCTGACCATCGGCGATCCGCTCCCGCGGCCCCGGGAGCGGAACGCCGGCCCGTCCTCTTCGCGGAGCGGCGCCGTCTCGCACTATGCTGCTGGGACCCACGGGCCAGACTTTGCCGGTAGGCGCGCCGAACCGGTAACCTGTCTGGGCCTCACGGCTACTGGAGGATTCGCCTAGTCCGGTCTATGGCGCCGCACTGCTAATGCGGTTTGGGTGCAAGCCCATCCGGGGTTCAAATCCCCGATCCTCCGCCACCTACCAGCGGTCACCTTGATCCCGTCGGATCGAGCGAACCGCTGGTTTCGTTTTTGGGGCCCGATGGGGTCCGGCGCGACGGGGACCCACGGCGGTGGCCGCCTAGCAGGCGGGCAGCAGCGGCGGAGCGACCACGCCGCGGGCGGCGAGCCGAGCCCGGCGGAGCGAAGATTGGCGCTGATTACCAGGCCCACCACGGTCACCGCCGTGGCAGGCCGGCGCACCGTGAGGCTCGCCGCCAGGGCCAGGCGGCGGCGGTGACGCCGAGTAGGGCCTTGTCGCTACCGCCAGTCCGATTGATGCAGAGGTTGCGAACAGGTGAGTGACATGGCTAGGGGCATGTGCCGGTCCTGTTGCCGTCCAGCTGACGGCGGCTAGTCAGGTCGGGCGTGTGCTGCTGGGTGGCGTCACGTGGAGCCGTCGAATGTGGCGACCTTGGATATGCGCTCGGCGGCGAGTTGCATTCGCGTGATCAGGTCGCCGATCCGGTCGTCGCCCAGGCGGACCGCAGGGGCCTCGATGCATAGGCCCGCCACGGTCTCGCCGCCCGGACCCTTGACGGGGACGGCCAGCGCCCGGACCCCGACGTTCATCTGGCCCTCGTTGACGGCGTAGCCGTCGCCGCGGATCGCGGCGAACTCGGCGAGGAGCTTCTTCGGGTCGGTGACGGTGTCGGGCGTGTACGCCTTCAGCGGGCCGAGGTCGTCGATCATCTGCGCGGGGTCGGCCGAGTAGGCCAGCAGCAGCTTCCCGACGGCGGTGCAGTGCAGGCCGACGAACGGCCCGGTGGCGAGGTGGACGCGCAGCGCGCTGTCGGTCTCGACGCGCGCCAGCATGTGCGCGCGCTGCCCGCGCAGGACGGCGATACCGGCCGTCTCCTGCGTCTCGGCGACGAGCTCGTTGAGGACGTCGATGGCGCGGCTCAGCCCGATGCGCTTCGCGGCCACCTGGCCGAGGTTCACGAGCCCGGCGCCGAGGTTGTAGTTCTCGGTCTCCGGGTCCTGGGCGAGGAGGTCGCCGCGCAGCAGCGCCTGCGCGACCCGGTGGACGGTGGACGGCGGCAGGTCGAGCCGGGTCGCCAGCTCGCTGAGCGAAATGGCTCCGTCGACCTCGTAGAAGACCTCAAGAAGGGCGATGGCGCGGTCGATGGCGCGGGCGCCCGTTCTGCGTTCGATCTCGGCGGTCGCCATGGTCACAGGATAGGGCCACGCGACGCTTCGGCGGGGTCGCCGAAGCCTTCCACGGCCTCGATCGTCCGGATGTCGGCCGCTTCGATGAAGTCCTCGGCGCGCCAGGGAATCTCTTTTCGGAGCGGGCTCTCGTAATAGGCGCGTTCGGCGTCGTCGTAGCTGCCCTCTCCGGGCCAGCCGACGATCCAGACGAACTCGCGGCGGTCAGGGACGCGCCAGGCGCCGAGCACTTCGAAGCCCAGCTTCCGGCGCAGCGGGACGAGTGTCTCCGTCCAGCGTTGGACGAATTCGTCGCCCTTTCCTTCGCGCAGCGTGTAGATGCGCAGCCTGGTCTGCACGGTCTCTCCTCGTCTATGGGTGGACGTCGCGTCGGCGACGCTCATTCGGATTTCGCTCGGCGTTCGGCGGCGAGCCGGACGAACCATTCGACCGACTCGGGCGCGTCGACCGCTCCCGGGCTGAACACCGATGCCGGGTCCGCGCCCTGAAGAATGCGTTTGACGGGCACTTCGAGCTTCTTGCCGGTGCGCGTGTGCGGCAGTGCCGGGACGATGTGGAAATCGTCGGGGACATGCCGTGGTGAGGCGTGCCGGGCGATCGCGTCCCGGACCATCCTCTCTGTTTCCTGCGTCCATTCCGTCTCGGGTGTCAGTACCAGGAACATGGGCATCCAGTAGTCGCCGGACGCCTGTTCCATTCCGGTGACGAGCGAGTCCTGGACGAAAGGCAGCGCCTCGACGGCGTCGTAGATCTCGGCGGTGCCGAGGCGGATGCCGTTCCGGTTGAGGGTGGCGTCGGAGCGTCCGTGGATCTGCACGGCGCCGTGCTCGAAAACGGTGATCGAGTCGCCCTGCCGCCATACCCCGGGGAAAGTCGAGAAATAGGCGTCGCGGTAGCGCTCGCCGTCCGGGTCGTTCCAGAGTTCGAGCGGCATGGACGGCAGCGGCGCGGTGATCACCATCTCGCCGGGCTCGCCGATGACCGGGCGGGCGTCGTCGTCCCAGGCCGCGAGCGCGACGCCGAGTGCGGGGCCGCTGATCTCGCCGTCCCGGACGGCGGTCGTGGGCGCCGCGCCGACGAACGCGCCGACGATGTCGGTGCCGCCGCTGACCGAGTTCACCTGGACGTCCGCGCCGATGTGCTCGCGCACCCACCGGTTCCCGGACGCGGGCAGCACCGACCCGGTGACCCCGATGGTGCGCAGCGCGGAAAGGTCGAGGTCGCGGGCCGGTTCGAGGCCCGCCTTCGCGGACGCCTGGAGGTAGCCGGGGCTGGTGCCGAAGACGCTCACGCTGTTCTCGGCGACGATCCTCCACAGCGCGTCGACGCCGGGACTGGTGGGGCCGCCGTCGTAAAGGACGATGGTGGCCCCGAACAGCAGCCCGCTGACCTGGACGTTCCACATCATCCAGTTCGGAGACGTGTACCAGAAGAACGTGTCGCCGGAGCCGAGGTCGAAGTGCAGCCCCTCCGCGACGAGCTGTTCGAGCAGGATCCCGCCGTGCCCGTGGACGATGCCCTTGGGCAGTCCGGTCGTCCCGGACGTGAACAGCACCCACAGCGGATGGTCGAACGGCACCGGGACGGGCGCGAAGGCCGCAGACTTTGCCGTTGCGTCCTCCCATTCCGTCACATCCCCGGACAGCCGCAGCGGGGCGCCGATCGGGTCGACCGTGACGGTGTGCCGGAGGCTCGGAAGCCGTCGGCGCAGCTCCGTCACCTGGTCGCGCCGGTCGTGCGCGCGGCCCTTGAACCGGTAGCCGCTCGCCGCGACGAGCACGACCGGCTCAAGCTGAGCGAGCCTGTCGGCCGCGGCGGGCGCGTTGTAGTCGAGTCCCACCTGCGCCCAGCATGCGCCGATGCTCGCCGCGGCGGCGAAGGCCACGACGCCCTCGACGCCGGACGGCAGGTAGCCGGCGACCCGGTCGCCGGGCCGGACGCCGAGGCCGTCCAGGTGCGCGGCGAACGACGCGACCAGTTCGCGCAGCTCGGCGTAGGTGACGTTCCTGCGGCCGCCGGTCTCGTCCAGGGCGATGATCGCGGTGCGGTCGCCGGGGTGGCCGGCGAGCAGGTGCTCGGCGAAGTTCAGGGTCGCGCCCGGGAACCAGCGCGCGCCCGGCATCGCCCGGTCGGCGAGCACGGCCCGCGGCGGGGTGTGGAAACGGACGTCGAAGAACTGCGCGGCCGCGTCCCAGAAGTCCTCGACGTGCGTCGCCGACCATTCCTGGAGCGCGAAGTAGTCGGCGGCGTCGGACAGTGGCGCCGCCTTCTCGTCCCGCGCCCAGTTCGCGAACTCGACGATGCGGGAATGGCGGAGCAGTTGCGGCCCCGGCCTCCACACTCCGGTCTCGTCCGCCATGGGACGTCCTTTCTCTGTCATGCCGCTCCTGTCACAGCAGCCGGCTCAGGAACGCGCGGGTCCGCTCGTGCCGGGGCGAGACGAGCACCTCGTCCGGAGGACCCATTTCGAGAATCGAGCCCTGGTCGATGAAGGCGACCCGGTCGGCGACGTCGCGCGCGAACGACATCTCGTGCGTCACCACGATCATCGTCATGCCGGTCGAGGCGAGCAGCTGCATGACGCCGAGGACCTCCTTGACGAGTTCCGGGTCGAGCGCGCTCGTCGGCTCGTCGAACAGCATCAGCTTCGGCTTCATGGCGAGGGCGCGGGCGATGGCGACCCGCTGCTGCTGCCCGCCGGAGAGCTGGCGCGGGTAGACGTCGCGCTTGGCTTCGAGGCCGACCATCTTCAGCAGTTCGTCGGCGTCGGCGACGGCCTGCTTGCGGCCGATCCGGCGGACGGCGACCGGCGCCTCGATGATGTTCTCCAGCGCCGTCATGTGCGGGAAGAGGTTGAAGTGCTGGAAGACCATTCCGATTTCGGCGCGCTGGGCGCGAATCCGTTTCGGCGGCAGTTCGCGGAGCACGGGCGCCTCGCCCGCCGCCGATCCTTTCGGCGCGTAGCCCACCAGTTCGCCGTTCACCTCGATGGTGCCCGCGTCCCAGTTCTCCAGGCGGTTGACGCACCGCAGCATGGTGCTCTTCCCCGACCCGGACGCGCCGATGAGGCACAGCACCTCGCCGGGCGCCACGTCCAGCGACAGCCCGCGCAGAACCTGGAGATCCCCGTAGCTCTTGCGCAGCCCGGAGATCCGGACCATCGGCTCGGTGTCGGCGGCGGATTCCGCGGCGGATTTCGCGACGGTCATTTTCCGCCTCCCCGAGCCTGCCCGGCCGAATTCAACCGGCCGAAGATTCTCTGCACGGACGAGACGAACGTGCGCACCGGGTTGTCCGGCTGGTTGCGCGTGGCGCCGCGTCCGTAATAGCGCTCCACGAAGTATTGGAGGAACGACAGGATCGTCGTCATGATGATGTACCAGAGCGTCGCCACGACGAGCAGCGGCACCACTTGGAAGGTGCGGTTGTAAATGAACTGCGCCGAGTAGAGCAGCTCGGTGACGGCGATGACGCTGACGATGGACGTGCCCTTGAGCGTCCCGATCAGCATGTTCCCGGCGGCCGGCACGATGCTGCGCATGGCCTGCGGCAACACGATCCGGCGGAAGATCCTCACCCGGCTGAGCCCGAGCGCGTCCCCGGCCTCGGTCTGTCCCTGGTCGACGGAAAGGATGCCGCCGCGCACGATCTCCGCGGCGTAGGCGGCCTCATGCAGGGTGAGTCCGAGGAATGCCGCCATCAGCGGGGAGATGAGCTCGTTCGACGCTCCGGAGAACAGCGCCGGGCCGAACGGGACGGACAGCGAGATGGTCGGATACAGGTAGGCGATGTTGAACCAGAGCAGCAACTGGACGAGCAGTGGAACCGATCTGAATATCCAGATGTAGAGCCACGCCAGGCCCGACAGCACCGGGTTCTTCGACATTCGCATCGCGGCGATGAACGTGCCGAGGAGCAGCCCGACCCCGGTGACGGCCAGGGTGAGCCAGATGGTCGTCCAGAGGCCCTTGCGGATTCCGCCGTCGAGGAAGAACTCGCGGACGACGTCCCATTCCAGCGCCTCGTTGGTGAGGATCGACTTGAGGACCGCGCCGGCCACGACGACGGCCAGCGCGCCGCTGACCCAGCGCCAGGGATGGCGCCGTCCGATGAGGACGGCGTTCTCCCCGGCCCGCGTTCCGGCCGCCCCGGGTTCCTTCGCGAGCCCGGCGCCGCCGCCCAATGTCTCGTGTGCCTGCGACATCAGCCGAACAGGGCCGTCTGGTCGCCGATGTTGAGCCCCGGCTGGACCATCATCTTGGTCACGCCCCAATGGTCGAACGCCTGCTTGTACCAGCCTTCGTCATGCAGTTTCTTGAGGGCCGCGAGCACCGCCGCGCTGAGTTCCTTGTCCTGCTTGGAGATGGTGATGCCGAACATCGTGTCGGCGCCCATGGGCGGCGGGACCGACTCGATCTCGTTGCCCTGCGACCGCTCGTAGACGATGTAGGTGTCGGTGGTGAGGTAGGTGTCGATCCGCCCGGACTTCAGCGCCAGCAGCATGCTGGGCACGTCCTCCAGGTAGGAGATCTTCGGGGCGTCGAGGCCGTTCTTCTTGCACATCGCGGCGACGGCGTCGCTGATGTCGATCGATCCCTTGACGGAGCCGTACACCTTTCCGCAGACGTCCTTCGTCTCGTTGATCTTCTTCGGGTTGCGCGGTGCAACGGCCAGCACATAGTTGATCTTCATGTAATCGACGAAGTCGTACTTCTGCTGGCGCTCGCGGGTGTCGGCGTTGGTGCTCCACGCCATCTGCGCGCGGCCTGAGCTGATGGCCAGCAGCTGCGCCGCCGTCGTCGGGTATATGACCCCTTCGAACTTCACGCCGAGCAGCTGCGACACCGCCGTCTGGAGGTCCGGGACGAGTCCGCTGACCGTGTCCTGCGTCCGGCCGGGCATGGTGATCGGCGGGTTGCCGGTGCTGAGCGCGACGTTCACCACGCCCGCCTGCTTCACCTTGTCCGGGAGCATGCCGTGCAGCTTCTCGTCCTTGGTGAACGCGGGCTTGAGCTGTTTCTGCTCGGCCAGGTTGACCTCGCCGCCCGCGCCGGGCGCCGAGCCGGACGGGTCGTCCTGCCCGGAGGAGCAGGCGGCGGTGAGGGCGAGGACACCCACCGCGAGCGCTGCCGTGATCCTCTGTCGGGCGGTGCCGGGGCGGGTGGTGGCGCGTCCGCGCGACGGCGCGGCGGAAGGCAGGTGCATGGTCCGGTTCCAATCTGCGGCCGGCACGGCTGACCTGCTCTGATCACCGTTTCCGGACATCTGTGGAATGAAGTTCCACAAAACATAGAGGGGTGTGCCAGGCTCTGACAAGGGTCTGTCGCGACCGAGCGCCGAAGACGCGCGAACTCGTTCATGACCTCGAATGCATCGCCCAGCAGTGTCGACGTTATGCGCCGATCCACTGTCCGATGGACGCCGCCACCCGCACATCGGACCCTACCTCTGTTTGTGGAACTAGATTCCACAAACTCTTGATTCGGCACGTGAGCGGGTGATAGGCAAGCCGGGTGACCAGCACAGAGACTTCGCCGTCCGGTGTCGCCGAACCCCCGGAACGGCCCCGCGACGCTTCGCTCGACCACCTGCTCAGCCCGCTGGCCATCGGCGGGCTGACCGTCCGGAACCGGGTGTTCAGCAGCGCGCACGGCACGGGCTTCTCGCACGGGGGCATCAACGACCGGCTGATCGCCTACCACCTGGAACGGGCGCGCGGCGGCGTCGGCCTGATCGTCCTGGAGGCGACGTCGGTCGACCCGGCCGCCGCCGTCGGCGTCTCCGCGTCGCTGACCGGGCTGCAGAACATCGACGACTCGATCGTCCCGGACTACCGGCGGATCTCCGCGGCCCTGCACGCGGAGGGGACCGCGGTGTTCGCGCTGCTGTCCCACTCCGGGCGCAACACCGTGATGGGCGTGGACGGGCAGCCGCCGCTGGCCCCGTCGCCGATCCCGATGGACCGCACCCGAGACGTCCCGCACGAGCTGGAGCGCGACGAGATCGCCGGGATCGTGCGCGCGTTCGCCGCGGCGGCGCGCCGCGTCCGGGACGGCGGCCTGGACGGGGTCGAGCTGTCGTTCGCGCACGGCAACCTCGTCCAGGAATTCCTGTCGCCGCACTCCAACCGGCGCACCGACGAGTACGGCGGCGCGGAGGAGAACCGGCTCCGCATGGCCCGCGAGGTGCTGGAGGCCACGCGCGCGGCCGTCGGACCCGACTTCCCGCTCGGCATCCGCTTCAGCCTGGACGAGGTCGTCGACGAGGGGTACCGCGCTGAGGACGGCCTGCGCTGGCTGAAGCTGATGGTCGAGTGGGGACGGCTCGACTTCGTCGACATCACGGCCGGGACCAACTCCAGCATGCGCAGCCGCGCCCACCACTACCCGACGATCACCGTCGAGCCGGGCGTGCTCGTCCCGCTGGCGCGGATGGCGAAGGCCGAGCTGGACATCCCGGTCTTCTGCGTCGGCAAGATCTTCGACCCCTGGACGGCGGACGAGATCGTCCGCACCGGCGGCGCCGACATGGTCGCGATGACCCGCGCGCAGATCGCGGAACCGGAGCTCGTGAACAAGGCCCGGGACGGCCTCGCCGCCGAGATCCGCACCTGCATCTACTGCAACGAGGGCTGTTTCAGCAGGCAGCAGCGCGTCGGCCCGATCACCTGCGTGTACAACCCGCGGGTCGGCCGGGAGTCGGACTGGGCGCCGCTGTCGGCCGCTCCCTCGTCCGCGCGCAAGCGCGTCGTCGTGGTCGGCGGCGGTCCCGCCGGGATGGAGGCGGCGCGCGTGGCGGCGAAGAAGGGCCACGACGTGACGCTGTTCGAGAGCGGCGGCGATCTCGGCGGCCAGCTCCGGCTGATCGAGCGCACGCCCCACCGAGGCGAGTACGGCACGATCCTGCGCTGGTACCGGAGCCGGTTGGACGCGCACGGCGTCGACGTCCGGCTCGGCGTGGCGGCGGACGCGGCCGCCGTACGCGCGCTGCGGCCGGACGCGGTGATCGTGGCGACCGGCTCGAGTGACGTCCCGCCCGACCTGCCCGGCGCGGACCTGCCGCACGTGTTCACCGGCAGGCAGGCGATCGAGGGCACTGCGCTCGGCGAACGGATCGTGCTCGGCGAGCGGGTCGTGCTCGGCGACTGGGACGGGCGCTGGGGCGGCCTCAGCGTCGCGGAATTCCTCGCCGACCGCGGGCACGCCGTCACGCTGGTCACCCCCGCGCCCTTCCCCGGCGTGGACGGCGACCTCATGACCTGGCACAAGTTCTACGAACGGCTGCTGCAGAAGGGCGTCGTCATGCACGCCCTCGAAAGCGTCGTCGCGGTCGAGGACGCCGGAGCGGTGGTCGAGCGCCTCGACCGCGAGCGCCGGCTGCTGGAGGCCGACGCGGTCGTGCTGTGCAGCAAGGGCGAGGCCGATCGGAGCGTGTGGCGGGAGCTGCGCGAGCACGTCGGGACGGTCGTCGCCGTCGGCGACTGCTGGGCTCCGCGCCAGCTTGAGCAGGCCATCTTCGAGGGCGCCAAGGCCGCGAGGCAGCTGTGAGGCTCTCCCTCGGACTGCGGGCGCGCAGTACCGGCCTCGGCCCGGCGCTGGACGCGGTCACCGCGACGGCCGGGCTCGGCGTGGACGGTTACTGGGCCCCCGCCACCCCCGACACCGACCCCTTCCAGGTCTCCGGCCAGGCCTGGCAGCGGGCGGCGGCGCAGGGCGCGACCGTGGAGACCGGGGTCGGCGTGCTGCCGGTGGGCGACTGGAACGTCATGTCCGCCGCCACCGCGGCGGCGACCGTGGCCACTCTGCAGGGCGGCGGGTTCCGGCTCGGCATCGGGTCCGGACGGCTCGCGAGCCCGGCGTGGCGGCGGTCGCGTGGGCTGCCGGACGACGTCCGTCCGCTGGCCGCCGTCGAGGAGTGGCTGCGCGCACTCCGTTCCCTCCTCGCCGGACGCGCGACGACCCTGCAAGGCCACTACCTGCGGCTTGAGGACGTGTCGATCGAGACGACCCCGCCGCCCGTGCCGCTCTACGTCGGCGCGGCGGGCGTCCGGATGCTGGGGCTGGCGGGACGGCTGGCCGACGGCGTCATCTGCGGCCTGCTGCGTCCGCGCGACCTGCCCGCGGTGCGGGAGATCCTCGACGCCGGACGGCGGGAGTCGGAGCTGACCGGACGCCCCCGCATCGTCCTCTCCCTCCCCGTCGTGATCGCCGACGATCCGGACGAGGCCGCAGGCACCCTGCTCGCCACGGCGCTTCCGCTCGCGCTGGGGAACCCGGCGCTGCCGTCCGGGCACGGCTTCCCGCAGCAGCTCCGGCGGCTCGGGCACGGCGCCGAACTCGACCGGCTGCGGGCGCTCCGCGACGCGGGCGCGACGGCGGCGGCGATCCGCGCCGAACTCTCCCCCGACCTCCTCGCCTCCCTCGGCGTCGCCGGGACGCTGGACGACGCCGCAGCCCGCCTCGCCGAATACGCGCAGGCCGGAGCCGACGAGCTGACCTTGACCTTCGGCGCCGCCGTCCCCGCCCCCGAGCGGATCGGCCGCCTGCTGGACCTCACCCGCGCGCGCGTCCGCGACGGCGCGCGACCCGACACCGGAAGGGGTGCACGATGAGTGACCTGTTCTTGAGCAAGGACGAGCTGCAGACCCGCCGCGGCGGCAAATGGGCCCTCGTGGGCGAGGACGTGCTGCCCGCCTGGGTCGCCGACATGGACGTCCGTGCCGCGCCGCCGGTCGCGGACGTGCTCGGCCGGCTCGTCCGCGAGTCCGACTTCGGCTACGCCTACCGGGACGGCAAGCCGCTCGGCACGGCCGTCGCCGAGGTCTTCGCCGACCGGATGCGCGCGCGGTTCGGCTGGGACGTCGACCCGGCCCGCGCCCTCGCCTGCACCGACCTGGTCCAGGCGATCTTCGACACGGTGCAGGCGTTCAGCCGTCCCGGCGACCGCGTGATCGTGCAGGGCCCGACCTACGACCCGTTCCGCGAGGGCATCGAGGACACCGGCCGCGTGATGGTCGTCGACCACATGACCAGGCGGGACGGCGGCTGGGCCCTGTACCTGGACGGGCTCCGCGAGAAGGCGCGCGACGCGTCCATGCTGATGCTGTGCAACCCGCACAACCCGACCGGACGGGTCTTCTCCCGGGACGAGCTGACCGCCGTCGCCGAGATCGCGATCGAGCACGACCTGGTGATGGTCAGCGACGAGATCTGGGCCGACTTCCTGTTCGATGACGCCCGGCACCTGCCGATGGCGAGCCTGAGCCCGGAGATCGCCGAGCGCACCGTCACCCTGTACTCGGCGGGCAAGTCGTTCAGCCTGGCGGGGCTGCGCTGCGCGGTGATCCACTTCGGTTCGGCGAAGCTGCAGGCGGACTTCCACAAGCGGTTCCCGCCCCGCATGCTCGGCGGCCTCAACGTCGCCGGCGCGGACGCCACGATCACCGCGTGGCGGCAGGCCGGCGACTGGTTCGACGCCGTCCTGCGCCAGCTGGAGACCAACCGCGACACGGTCACCGCGTTCGTCGAGGAGCTGGCGCCAGCCGTCACCGGGCACCCGCCAGAGGCGACCTACCTGTACTGGCTCGACTGCAGCGGCCTCGGCCTGGACGGGACGACGACCCCCGCGAAGTTCTTCCGCGAGTCGGCGAAGGTGCAGCTGAGCGGCGGTGAGGAGTTCGGGCCCGAGTACGCGGAGCACGTCCGGCTCAACTTCGCGACGTCGCCGGAGGTGCTCGGCGAGATCCTGGACCGGATGCGCGCGGCGATCGCGCGGCGCCGGCCGGGCGGCGCCGCGTGACCAGGCCCGCCGGGATCGCCCCGCGCGGCGCGGACGCCGTCGTGGTCGGGGCCGGGATCATCGGTCTCTTCGTGGCACTGGAGCTGGCCGGGCGCGGGCTCGGCGTCGTCGTCCTGGATCGGTCCACGCCCGGCCGGGCGGCGTCGGTGCGCAACGGCGGCGGCGTCCGGCTGCAGGGGCGCGCGATCCTGGAGATCCCGCTGGCGCGCGAGGCGCTCGACCTGTGGGACGGCCTGGACGACCGGCTCGGCGCCCCGACCGGATTCCGCCGCTGCGGGCACCTCGCCGTCGCCTACACCGCCGGCCAGCTCGAATCGCTCCACGAGCGGGCGTCCCGCGAGCGGCCACACGGAGTGAACCCGGAACCGGTGGATGCCGCGACCGTCCGCGAAATGGCGCCCGGCCTGGCGCCCACGTACACGGGCGGCGTCTTCTCCGCCCCGGACGGGATGGCCGTCCCGGAGCTGACGATGTCCGCGCTCATCGGCGCGGCCGAACGCGCCGGGGTCACGATCGTGGGCGGCGCGGCCGTCGACGGAATCGACGTCGCCGCCGGGAAGGTGACGGCCGTCCGCGCGGGCGAGCTGACGGTCGCCACCAACCTGGCCGTCAACGCAGCCGGCCCGTGGTCGCCGACGGTCGCCGCGCTGGTGGACGACTATCTGCCCGTCACGCCCAGCCGCCTGCACATGTTCCGGACCGTGCCGCTGGCCCGCTTCGCGGACGTCTGGGTGGCGAGCGCGGCGATGGACTTCAACGGCGTCCAGTGGACGGACGGCTCCGTGGTGTTCGGCGCGGCGACCCGTCCCGACCCGACCCAGTACACCTTCAGCCTGGCCCACGCGGGCGTCGCCGCCCGGCAGGCGCGCACCAAGCTCGCCGAGCTCGCCCCGGCGCTCGCCGCGGCCCCGTTCCAGGGCCGCTGGACGGGCGTCCGCGAGTTCGCCCCCGACATGATCCCGATCATCGGCCCGGGACCCGTGGACGGCTACTTCACCTGCACCGGCTTCAGCGGGCACGGGTTCGCCCTCGCCCCCGCCGTCGGACGGCACGTCGCCGGGTGGCTGGAGTCGGGGGAGCGGCCGCCGGTCCTGCGGCCCTTCGACCCCGGCCGGTTCGCGACCCCGACCGGCCCGTTCGCCCGCACGCCCGCGCCGTGGGGCGGCGCCACGACCGCGATCGCGAGCGCCGACACCCGGCTGCTGGAGTTCACGGCCGACGACGGCCCCGCCACCGCGAGCAGCGGAGTCCCCGCGGCCATGCCCGCCATCCCCCACCAGGAGACTGCATGATCACCACGTTCGACCACGTCATCGTCCTCGTGCGGGACATCGAGACCGCGGTCCGCTCGTTCGAGGACGCCGGCTTCCAGGTGACCCGCCGCGACGACGAGGGCGCGCACATCGCCGAACACCGCCTCGTCTGCTTCGCGGACGGCTCCTACCTGGAGCTCTACGCCTTCCACCGGGACGACCCGGAGGCCGCGAAGCACCGCTGGTTCAAGTACGACGAGGCGGGCGAGGGCCTCGCCGACTACTCGGTCACGACGACCGACCTGCGCGGCCTGCTCGCTCAGGCCGGCGACCGCGGTCTTCCGCACACCCCGTTCGCGGAGGGCGGCAAGCGCCGCGCCGACGGGCCGGAGTGGACCCTGCGGATGTCGGCGCTCGGCATCGGCGCCGGACGGCCGGAGCTGCCCTTCGTCCTGGAGGACGTGACGCCGCGCGAGATCCGGGTGCCGCGCACCGACCCGCA
The DNA here is from genome assembly GCF_044326405.1 of Actinomadura sp. 1N219. Lineage (NCBI taxonomy): Bacteria > Bacillati > Actinomycetota > Actinomycetes > Streptosporangiales > Thermomonosporaceae > Actinomadura > Actinomadura sp. 1N219. The sequence continues at coordinate 201,345 of NZ_JBIRAY010000004.1, forward strand.
CCGCAACGGCGCCACGGCCATCGCCGCGGTGACCATCCTCACCGACGACCCGGACGCCGCCGCGTCCGGCCTGGCCCTGCTCACCGGGTGCGACACCCCACGCCGCGAATCGCATCCCGAGGGGCAGTCGACCGTCTACTCGTTCGGGGAGCGCTCGATCGCGCTGCTCGAACCTCGGGAGGGCACCGAGGCCGCAGCTCGGCTGGCGGCGGTCGGTCCGGTCGTCCACGAGGTGACGCTCGCCGTCGGCGCGCTCGACGCCACCACCCCGTCCGCCCACACCACGGCGCTCGACCCGGCCCAGATCCATGGGGTCCGGCTCGTCCTGGCCGGAGCGGCCGGCGCGGCTGGCGCGGCCGCAACCCGTTCCTGACCCGAAGCGCGAATCCCCGAGGAGGATCACATGGCAGCCACCGCATCCGCACAAACCCGCACGACCGGAATACCCGGCCGGTTCATCCTTTCCGCAGAGGGCCGTCACCTCGTCGTCGACGCCAGCGCCGCGACCGGGGGCGTCGCCGAGGCGTTCGTCGCGCAGGAACTGCTCGTCGGCGCACTCGCCACCTGCGCGCAGGCCGTCATCTCGCTGAAGGCGGACGAAATGGGCCTGACGCTGCGAGGCGTCACCGTCGACGTCGAGTCCAGCCGCGACCCCGACGTGCGTCCGCCGGTCTATGACGGCTTCACCATGGACTTCGAGATCAGCGGGGCGTCGCAGGATGACGCGGAGACGCTGGTGACGTTCTTCCAGGAGAACTGCCCGATCTACCACACGCTGGCCTCCGCGGCACCGATGAAGGTGACGATCCGCGCCGTCGCCTGAGCAGGGTGTCCGAGGGCCCGGCCGTCCGCCACCGGACGGCCGGGCCCGCCCGAGTGGAGAGTGAGAAGATGCCCGCCGACCAGCCGTTCCGCTCGCACAGCTCGCACTGGGGCCCGTACCAGGCCCGGATCGGGGACACCGGCCTGGAAGTGCGCCCCGACCCCGGAGACCTCGACCCGTCGGCGCTGCTCGGCAACATCGCGGGCAGCGTCCACCACTCGACACGAGTGACCCGGCCGATGGTGCGCACGGGATGGCTGGAGCACGGGCCGGGCCCGGCGCGTCGCGGCGACGGCGGATTCACACCGGTGAGCTGGGACGATGCGTTCGACCTGCTCTCGGCGGAGCTGCGCCGGGTGACGGCGGAGCACGGCAACCACGCGATCTTCGGCGGCTCGTACGGATGGTCGTCGGCCGGACGCTTCCACCACGCGCAGAGCCAGGTCCACCGCTTCCTGAACTGCATCGGCGGCTACGTCCGTTCAGTCGGGACCTACAGCGCCGGGACGGCGGAGACCTTCTTCCCGCACGTCGTGGCCCCGGCCGAGGAGATCGCCCGCCTGTGGCACACGTGGGAGGCCATCACCGGAAACGCCGAACTGGTGCTGGCATTCGGCGGGATGCCCCTGAAGAACACCTTCGTGGCGAGCGGGGGCATCGCCGAGCACCGCGTCCGGTCCGCGCTGGACGAGCTGCACCGCAACGGCGGGCAGGTCGTCAACATCAGCCCGCTGCGGGACGACTACCCGCCCGAGTTCGCCGCCACGTGGGTGCCGCTGCGTCCGTTCGGGGACGTCCCGCTCATGCTGGCGATGTGCCACGTCCTCGTGACGGAGGGCCTGCACGACCAGGAGTTCCTCGACCGCTGCACGGTCGGCTTCGAGGAGTTCGCCGGCTACCTGCTCGGGCGGGACGGCGAGCCGCCGAAGTCACCGGAATGGGCGAGTCCGCTGTGCGGCGTCCCGGCCGAGCAGATCACCGCGCTCGCCCGCCGCGCCGCGGGCGCCCGGACCCTGGTGAACGTCACCCATTCCCTTCAACGCGCCCAGCACGGCGAGCAGCCATTGTGGGCGGCGCTGTCCCTGGCCTGCCTACTCGGCGATATCGGACGGCCCGGTCTGGGCCTCGCCTATTCGCTCGGCTCGATGGGCAACAACGGCAGTCCGCCGATGTCCGTGCCGATCCCGGCCGTTCCGCAAGGCCACAACGCCGTCGACGAATTCATCCCCGTAGCGCGCATCGCCGACATGCTGCTCAACCCCGGTCAGCCCTACGACTTCAACGGCCAGCGGCGCGACTACCCCGACATCCGTCTCGTCTACTGGGCGGGCGGGAATCCGTTCCATCACCATCAGGATCTGTTCCGGCTGCGTGAGGCGTTCGGCCGTCCGGACACGATCGTGGTGCACGAGCAGTACTGGACGTCGATGGCCCGGCACGCGGACATCGTCCTGCCTGCGACGTTGTCGCTGGAGCGGCACGACATCGGCGCCGGACGCCACGACCGGCGGCTCATGGCGATGCACCAGGTGCTGGAACCGCACGGCGAGGCCCGCGACGACTACGCCGTCTTCTCCGGCCTGGCCGAACGGCTAGGAGTGCTCGACGCCTTCACCGAAGGCAGGTCCGCAGCGGAATGGGTCGAGACGCTCTATCGGGAATTCGCCGACGCGCTGCGCCAGGCGGGCCATGACGCACCGTCCTACGAGGAATTCTGGCAGCAGGGCGGCGCGACGATTCCGCCGCAGCAGCGCGACGAGCTTCCCATGCAGGCATTCCGCCGCGACCCGGACGCCTTCCCCCTGCGGACGCCGAGCGGCCGCATAGAAATCCATTCGGCCACGATCGCGTCGTTCGGCTACGCCGACTGCGGCGGCCATCCGCGCTGGCTGGAGCCGTCCGAGCGCGTCACCGACGAGCAGCTCGAACAGGGCTTCCTCCAGCTCGTGGCCAACAACCCGGCGACCCGGCTGCACGGGCAGCTCGACGTCGGCGCCACTAGCCAGAACGGCAAGGTCTCCGGCCGCGAGCCCGCGCGGCTGAACCCGGCCGACGCCGCCCGCCGCGGCATCCGGGACGGCGACGTCGTCCGGATCCACAACGAGCGCGGCGCCTGCCTGGCCGGGGCGGCGCTGTCGGACGACGTCGTCCCGGGCGTCGTCCAACTCTCCACAGGCGCCTGGTTCGACCCGATCACCATCGACGGCGTCAACACGTGCGTGCACGGCAACCCGAACGCGGTGACGATCGACGCCGGAACATCGAGCCTGACGCAGGGCTGCAGCGGCCAGCTAGCCCGCGTCCAAGTCGAGCGGTTCGACGGCGAAGCGCCGGAAGTGACCGTCACGACCAGCACCCCCGAGCCCGCCCGCCCCCAGGCTTAGTCGTCCTTCTCGGGGAACACCGCGAGCCAGGTGCGGATACCTCCGTCAAGGTTCCGCACCCGGACACCGTGACCGGCGAGGATGCGCGCGGCCGTGTGCCCGCGCTGCCCGACCGCGCAGTGCACGATCGCCTCGCGTCCGATCTCGCCGATCCGGTCGCGCAGCTCGTCGACCGGGATGTTGACGGCGCCCGGAATGCGGTTCGCGGCGTGCTCGCCCGCGGTGCGCACGTCCACGAGCTGCGCGCCCGCGGCCACGGCCGCGTCCAGCGCGTGCCACTGCACGGTGCCGGCCACCCCGTCGCGGAGGTTCTCCGCGATGAACCCGAGCATGTTGACGGGGTCCTTCGCCGACCCGAACTGCGGCGCGTACGCCAGCTCCAGGTCAGCGAGCCCGCTCGCGGTCACACCCGCCGACATGGCCGTGGCAACCACGTCGATGCGCTTGTCGACGCCTTCGCCGCCGATGCCCTGCACGCCGAGGATCGCGTCGTCGTCCGGGTCGACGCACAGCTTCAGCGACATCGGCTGCGCGCCCGGGTAGTAGCCGGCATGGCTCGCGGGATGCGTGTGAACGACGCGAGGATCCGCCCCGGCCCGGCGAAGCTGCGCCTCCGACCGTCCTGACGACGCGACGACGACGTCGAACACCCGCAGCACCGCCGTGCCGAGCGTCGGCCGGAGACCCGCGTCGCGTCCCGCGATGACGTCCGCGACGAGCCGCCCCTGCCGGTTCGCGGTGTTGGCGAGCGGCGCGAGCAGCTCACCGCCGCGCCGGTCCCGCTTCACGACCGCGTCACCAACAGCGAAAACATGCGGAAGGCTGGTGCGCTGCCGCTCGTCGACAACGATCGCGCGCCGCGCACCGAGTTCCGCGCCGGCCTCCGCCGCGAGCTCCGACTCCGGCGTGACCCCAATGGCGAGGACGACCACGTCCGCCGCGACACGGGACCCATCGGGCAAGGCGACGCCCGCGCCGTCGACGCCCGTCACCGCGGTCTCCAGCATCAGCCGCACGCCGTTGCGCCGCAGCTCGCGCTCGACCGGCCGCGCCATCTCCACGTCCAGATGCCCGAGGACCTGCGCGGACGCCTCGACCAGGGTCACGTCGAGACCGCGCCGCACCAGGTTCTCCGTCGTCTCCAGGCCGATGAACCCGCCGCCGACGACCACGGCGCTGTGCGCGCCCGCGTCGAGGTCTTTGAGCAGGCCGTCCATGTCGGGGATGTCCCGCAGCGTGTGGGCCCGCTCGATGCCAGGCACGTCCGGGACGATCGGACGCGCCCCGGTGCTCAGCACCAGTTCGTCGTACGGCTCGCGGTAGGTTCCGCCCCCGTGCAGGTCGCGGACCTCCACGACGCGTCCGTCCGGGTCGATGGAGAGGGCCTCCTGCCCGGTCCGCACATCGAGGTTGAAGCGCCGCCGCAGCGACTCCGGCGTGTGCGGCAGCACGTCGTCCCGGCCGGGGATGACCCCGCCCACCACGTACGGAAGCCCGCAGTTGGCGAACGAGACGTGCTCGCCCCGCTCGATGACGACGATCTCCACGCTCTCGTCAAGCCTGCGCAACCGGGTCGCAGCCGACATCCCACCGGCCACACCCCCCACGATCACGACCTTCTTCACCTCAGCCACGCCCCCACCCTACGCCTTTTGTGGAACTAGATTCCACAAAGGACGCAGGGTTTCGGCCTCCTACGGGATCGGCTCAAGGACGTAGGTTCCCGTTCCGTCCGCCTTGCCCGTGCTGTACTGCCGCATGGTCTCGTTGTCGGTGATGCGCTCCTGGCCGATCATGAATCCGCTCATCTTGTTCTGCAGGCCGACGAGGTTCGAGCCGGGCACGTCCTGGTAGAGGTAGAACCGCTGGCCATCGTCGACGGTCCGGCATCCTTCCTCGACGAACCGGGCGCTCTCCGCGGGCGCGTCCGCGGCCTTCAAGGTCAGGCACTTCTTGCTCTGGCGGGTGAGGAAGACGTGCTCGACCATGCCGTCCGTGGTCGGCCCCTGGCAGACCTGCCACTGCGCCCTGGTGGACTTCGCCCAGGCATGCAGCCGGAACTCGGCGGTGCCATCGGCGTTCCACCAGAACAGCAGACGATCGGGAGTGGCGATCCGGTAGTAGCCCGCCAAACAGGTGAAACCCGGCGGCAGCGCCGCGGGCGCCGCAACGCGGTCGCCCGGAGCCTTATCGACCGGGGCGGACGACGGCTGAGGCGCCTTCGCCGGGGCGCCTGTGCAGCCCAAAACCTTCTGGGCTTTGCTCATGATGCTGCCGGCGGGCACGCTGTCCTCACATCGGACGGCCCCCTCCTCGATCGTGGAGAAGGTCGTGTACGTACCGCCCGGACGCTCGACCCACCGAGTGGCGAACCGGCCGCCGCCCAGGTCGACCCGGCCGCAGTTGAGGCTGCCGTAGACGCCGGTGACCTTGCTCGTCCCCTGGTAGAGGCCGTAGTAGCCGGGTTTGAGGAAGTTCCAGGTGATGGTCTGGGACTGGGCGTTGGTGGTGGCGGTGGACTTTCTCACCGTCCGGTTGACGAACGCCTCGACCTTGAACAGGGCCCCGATGCTGAACCCGCTGCTGATCTGGGTCGTGTTCCCGACCTCGACCGCGATCACGGTCTGGGTGCTCATCGTGACGCTCTGAGTGCCGGTCGAGCCGTCGGTGATGTAGAACCCCTTGAAATGGGTGATGGTGGGGTCGGTCACCGCACTCTTGACGAACGGATGTCTTTTCCCCAGATCGGCGGCCGTACAGGCGTCGCCCGCCTTGGGATCCTCGGCCGCCGCGGCCGATCCGACGGCCGCGTTCACGGCCATGAACGTCGATCCGGCCACCAGCGGAAGCACCAGGCCGTGCACGATCATCCTGATCTTTACCATGAGGTAACTCCTGAGTGCGGGATCACAGTCAGGAGCACATTCACACGATTCGCCGCACACGACGAGACCCACGCTCAGGCCAGATGCGGCCTACCCTTCATCGCCTGTACTCCACAGCCAGCCAAATCCACGCAATTTGCCCGAAGAACAGGTGATCCGTTGGCAGCATCAGCCTCTGGCCCGGACTAGGGGACGCCTACGGGAGCGAAAAGCGGTTTCCCCGTTACGGTCGAGAACCTCGTTCGACTTATCCAATTCCCTGCCATGCATGATCCGTCCGACCGAGAGCAAGATCGTCTCCTGGCTGCAGCCTAATGGGCCCCGCCGGGCGGAATTCACTCCATGCCAACCGGAACGGTTCGGGGCTTCGAGCGGGATGAGTCCCGCTTTGCGAATCGCGGCGGCCAGATCGGCGGTCATGGCGTCCTCGGGCGGAGTCCTACGCACGCCGCTGGACGGCATGAACTCGGGGAACCACGTGTCGTCCCCTGACGCTTCGTCGTTAGCGCACCAGCGGCGTAAGCGCTCGGTGCTCGTCGCCACCTGGCGGGCTGTCTCATGCGTGGTTCTCGATGCGGGTGTCGCCGAAGATGACGCGGCGTGGCATGGGGCGGGCCAGGAATTCGTGGGGGAAGCCGAGTTCGATCGCGCTGGCCTTGTCCAGGTCGGCGAGGTGGCCTTCGGCGAAGCGGACGTCCAGCGCACCGAGGTTGTCGTCGAGCTGGTCGAGCGTGCGGGCACCGATGATCGGCGCTGTGACCGCCGGGTTGAGCAGGGTCCAGGCGAGCGCGACCTGTGAGGGGGTTCGTCCCATCTCAGCGGCGACGTCCCGCACCACATCGGCGATGGCCAGGCCGCGCTCGGTCAGCGATCCGTTGGCGGCCGCGACGTTCCTGCGCGTTCCCTCCGGATTGTCCGTGCCGCCCTCGTGATTCAGGTCGGCGCGGGTGTACTTGCCCGTCAGCACACCGCTCGCCAGGGGCGACCACGGGACAACGCCCAGGCCCAGCTCGCGTGCCATGGGGATGAGGTCGCGTTCGGTGGTCCGCTCGACGAGGCTGTACTCGACCTGGAGGGCGACAAGCGGCGCCCACCCGCGCAGGTCCGTGATCGTCTGCATGCGGGAGATCTGCCAGGCCGGGGTGTCGGAGATGCCGAGGTAGAGGACCTTGCCCGCCCGGACGAGGTCGTCCAGTCCCCGCAGCACCTCCTCGACCGGGGTCGTGCCGTCCCAGACGTGCAGGTGGAGCAGGTCGATGTAGTCGGTGTCCAGGCGGCGCAGGCTCTCCTCGACCGAGGCGACCAGGCTCTTGCGGTGGTTGCCGCCCGAGTTCGGGTCGTCCGGACGCCTGGCCATGCTGTACTTGGTGGCCAGTACCAGGCGTTCTCGCCTCTCGCGGGCGAATTCGCCGAGCAGGCGCTCGGCGGTGCCGCCGGTGTACTGGCTGGCGGTGTCGATGAAGTTCCCGCCCCGATCGACATAGGCGTCGAAGATGCGGCGCGCCTCGTCCTTGTCGGCGCCCCAGCCCCAGTCGGTCCCGAACGTCATCGTGCCCAACGACAGCGGTGAGACGCGCAGGCCGGAGCGTCCCAGCAGACGATAGGTGTCGAGTTCCACGGTTTCTCCTCATGTCGTGGTGCCGGGTCCAGGCTGCGGCAGTGGTGGTGACGGCGGCCAGGGAAGGGTTTTCCTGGGATCGGCTCTCCCACCCGCGGTCGTAGGATCGAGGCGATGGACACCACCCGGGAAATGGCGGCATTCTTACGTGCCCGCCGGGAACGTCTCGCTCCGGCCGATGTCGGCCTGCCCGCGTCCGAGCGGCCCCGGCGCACGCCCGGCCTGCGCCGTGAGGAGGTCGCCGAGCTCGCGGGCGTCAGCGTCGACTATGTGGTCCGCCTGGAGCAGGGCCGGGGGCTGCGCCCTTCCCCGAGCGTGCTGGACGCGCTCGCCCGCGTCCTGCGGCTGAGCGATGACGAGCGCGGCTACCTGTTCGATCTGGCCGGGCAGCGGCCGGCGGCCCGGCCGGTCGGCGCCGGTCGGGCGGCGAGCTCTCTCGCGCGGCTGGTCGAAGATCTGTCACCGCTACCCGCGATGCTGCTCGACCACCGGTTCGACATCCTCGCCTGGAACCGCGAGATGGCCGCGTTGATGCTCGACTTCGGCGAACTGCCCGCTGACCAGCGCAATTCGATTTGGCTGTGCATCGTCCATCCCGCGATGCGCGATTTCTACCGCGACCGTGAACAGGTGATCCGCGAGGGCATCGCCGACCTGCGCGCCTCGTGCGCCGCCCACCCCGATGACGGCGCGCTCGCCGACCTGGTCGCGGCGCTGACCTCGGGCAGCGAGGAGTTCGTCCGGCTGTGGGCGCAGCGCGACGTCAGGGTGAACGGGCGGGGGCACAAGCGCCTGCAGCACCCGAAGGCGGGACCGCTCACCGTCGAGTTCGAGGTGCTCGCCCCGTTGCAGGACCCGCACCAGCGGCTCGTCGTCTACCGGGCCTCCGACCCCGCCTCGCAGGCCGCCCTCGACACCATCACACGCGAACCGCACACATTGCAGACCGCCTGACCCCAGTCCGGATTCGGCCCGAGGGAATTCCGAGAGGCGGGCGACGTAGCATCATCCCTCCCGATTCGGAGTATTCGGGCCGACTCGGAGTGTCGGCATCCCAGGGGCAGGGGCAGGGTGGCTGAGTTCAACTTCCCAGAGTTCCTTGAGTCGACGGTCGAACGTCTCCTGCGCACGGATCCCGAACTGCGATATGGCAGAGATTTCGAAGCCGATATCATTGCCACCGTCCGCGCCCGTGAGAGGGAAATAAAGGATCCGGTCGCGGCGGAGCTGGAAAAGCTCCGGTGGAGCCAGGTCCTTCGCGCGACGCCGGTAATACCGTATCTCACAGCCGCCACCGTGGCGGTCGGGGCCTTGGTGGCCTCAATCGTCTTCTACAAAAGCATCCGCTCCTGGGGCGTCTTGGCCATATTCTTCTCTACGACAACGACCATTGTCTGTTGCGCGCAGATCCTGAACAGCTTCGTTGCGGCGCAGAAGGTGGCTCGGCAGCGGGTGAAGCGGGCCGCCCTTCCACAGCTCCAATCCGTCATCCGGGAAGTGATCAATGAGCAGGAGAGATCCGATCGCCGCTGGTCCAGCAGGCTGGAGACGGACATCGCCCCGGCCCTGGTCGAACTCGACGGGCTGGACACGGTCTCCTCGCGCAGCTACCGGCGCATCTACTCGTTCATAACCGATCACGCGTCCTCGGCCGTCGGGGTGGCGGGGCCGCGCGGCTCGGGGAAGTCGACGCTCATGTGGCAGCTCATGGCGGACGACAAGCTGGGGGCACGTATTCACGGGCTCCCGATCGGGGACGAGTCCTATCGGACGGTTCGGGTCTCCGCTCCGGTCTACTACAGCCCGGCGGAGTTCACCCGGATCATTCACAGCGAACTCGCGCACTCGGGTCTGAAGCCGGCCGCACGCGACCCAAGGCGCCTGAGAATCGGCGAACCGATTCAAGGAAGGCTGGAGCGAATCGGGCGGCGAGTCGGCTACGCCGTCCTCCTGATCGTCGCGATGTTGATCTGGTATTGGGAGCGGGATTCCCGAAGCCTCTCTGACACCCCGAACAAGTTCGGATTCGGCTGGCTGGGCTTTCTTGCTCTGGTTTTCCTGGTTCTGGTTGCGGGCTGGGGGCTGAGCTCGATCTGGCGGCTGTTCGTCGGCCGAGTCCGGCTTGGCCGTCCGAACACGTTGGCGGGGCTGTGCAAGCGGGAGGTCGAGTTGCTCAAATGGTCGACCACCGTGGAGTCGACCGCCAGTGCGGCCCTGCGCCTGGGACGGTCCGGTGCCGAGGGCGTGGAGAAGCTGACCCGCAACGAACGCGAGGTGACGCATGCCGAGTCGGTGCAGGCACTGCGGCAGTTCATCGATCAGTTCGTCCACCTCAGTGGCATGTCGGTCGTCATCTGCGTGGACGAGCTGGACAAGATGCCCGACCCCGACAAGGCCGTCGAGGCGATCAACGGCATCAAGGATCTGTTCCACATCCCCGGCGCGCACTTCTTGCTCTCGGTGTCCACCGATGCCCTCCACAGCTTCGCCGCTCGCGGAGTCCCGGTCCGGGACGTCTTCGACTCGTCCTTCGACACGATCGTCCGGATCTCGCCGCTGAACTTCGACGAGTCACAGAAACTGCTGTCGCGACGTGCGACCAGATTCTCGGCTGTATTCGCGCTGTTCTGTCATGCCTGGTCGGGGGGCCTGGCGCGGGACGTCATCCGAACGGCCAGGTCATGCGTGGAACACGCCAAGGAGGGCGAGCGCAGCGTCAGTGTGCTGAGCGACAAGGTCTTGCGGCTGGACGTCTCCGAAGTGGTCAGGGCCGCGGTCGAGAAGCTGCGCGAAGAAGCAGACGACTCCGCGGAGAGGGTTCTGGAGGAAGTGCTCACTCTGCAGGATCTTCTGGAATCCGACCCCGGAATGTTCTATGAGATCGCCGAGACTGCGGTCGGCCAGGGCATGGATGCCCTGCCAGATGAATTCTGACCCGTGTCCGAGGCACAACGTGTGGCGGCCGCCCTGGGACCCTATGTCAGGATCGCCGGTCTGTGCGGAAAACTGTTCGCTCAACCCTACGCACACGACAGATGGCAGAGCGCGGAGGTCCTCGCCGCGGTCGAATCCCTGGCGGAGGCGCGGGCCTCGTTCGGCGGCCATCCGAGGCAGGTCGCCAAGAAGATCGACATCGCGGACGCCGCCCTGTCGGCGCTGATCGGCAACTGACCACCTGGGTTCCTGTGACCGGCCCTGGTCTGTTAGACATCTGCCACATGGAACAACGGACCGTGCGCTGCTACCGCTATCTGTTGATCATGACCGCTCTGGTGGCGTTCCTTTCCGTGAGCACCGGCCTGCTCGGACGAGCCCTGCTGCGAGGTCTGCCGTACCTGCAGACGCTCGGCGCGATCATCCTTCTGGCCGTCCTCATCGCGTCCCTAGTGACGGCCGTCGCCGCCCTGCGCGGCCGCGCGATCGTCGACGACCAGGGCGTCACGATCGTCGGCGCATGGCGACGCTGGCGCTACGCCTGGGACGACGTCACCGAGATCACCCTGCACGCATCGCTCCGCTACTGGGAGGTGTACCTGCGCACGCCCGACGCCGAACGCCGGGTCTTCTTCTATCCCGTGGGAATGTTCGCACCTCCGGCCAACGGGGAACGCCACACCACGCCCCCGCCCTACACCCCGCCCGGCCTGGCAACGCTCTACGCACGCCTGACCGAGCACCGCGGCTGATACTCGGCGGGGGCGCGGCTAAAAGGGAATGACCTGCGGCTGGATAGTCAGCAGGATGGGCTGATGCTCGTCGATCACTTCCCTCTCCTCGGGTTGCGGCTGCGGACGCCGCGGCTCGAACTGAGATTGCCAGCGCCCGAAGAGCTCGCCGACCTGGCCGAAGTGGCGGCGGCTGGCATCCACGCCCCCGAGGCGATGCCGTTCCTGGTCCCATGGACTGACCGGCCGACCGCCGAGATCGCGCGGGGAGTCGTCCAATATCACTGGTCGAAACTGGGGAATTGGGCGCCGCACGACTGGTCTCTCAACCTTGCGGTCTTTCACAACGGCTCGGTCGCCGGAGTCCAGGAAATCAGTGCGCGCGACCTGGCGATCACCCGCCAGGTAGCCACCGGGTCATGGCTCGGACGGCGGTACCAGGGCCAAGGGATCGGCACCGAGATGCGGGCCGCCGTGCTGCATCTGGCTTTCGCCGGACTCGGCGCGCAAGAGGCCGTGTCCAGCGCGTTCGCCGACAACCCGGCCTCCCACGCCGTCTCACGCAAGCTCGGATACCAGCCCAACGGCGTCGACCGCCGCGTCGTCCGTGGCGCCCTCACCATCGACCACCGCCTGCTCCTGACCCGTACCGCCTGGGAACATCACCGCACCGTCCCCGTCACCATCGACGGCCTCACACCATGCCTGCCGCTATTCGGGCTAGACCAGACGCGACCTTGAGATCAGTCGCTCGTGATCTTGTGGAGAAGCGTGAGGACGGCGACCGGCGGCCAGCAGCAGGGGCGGGACGAGACCGACGACCAAGAAAGGGTGGCCGCCATGGCCACCGAGACGATCTTCCCCGAGTACCGCCGGACGGCTGGCGATCGCGGGCATCGGCGGCGCCGTACTCGGACGTCTGGTGTTCATCGCCGTCGACGTCCACGCCCTGGCCCTGGGCAACGACGACACACCGCTCCTGCCCCGCCGCAGCGATGGTGACCGCGGTGAGCATGATCCTGGTCGGCATCGCCGTCCTGCGCTCCGGTCACTGGACCGGATGGCGCCGTCTCGTGCCACTGGGCATCGGCGTCTACGCTTCATGATCCCCTTCGCGGCGACCAGCCCGGAACCGCCGGTGCTCACAATCGCCGGCTGGGGCGTCCTTTGGGCACTGCTCGGCCTCGCACTGCGCAACGAGACCGACTAAGAAGAGTTCAGGTAAGGCCGTTGGTCAAAAGAGCCATCGGTCCAGCACCGCGGGCCAGAAGTGAGTCCGGTGGTCGCCATCTCCAAAGGCGGGCGGGTCGAGAACCCTGATCTGTTCCAGCAGGTAGCCGCCTTTTGTGGTGCGGGAAGCCGCCAGGTCGCCACGTCGGATTCGGCGGCACGCACCACTCGTCCGGCACCGGCCCAGGAGGTAACCGCATCGAACGTGGGAGCCGCCGGGAGATCACCAGAAGGCACGCCGCTGAGTCTATTCAGGGACCTGTTCAGGCACCGCAGCCCTGCACAGCTGGGCTGGTATCAAAGTGAACCCGGGCCCCTACGACGGTCAGCCGCCCGGGGCGACGATTCCCTGCAGCTGGGCATATTGCACTGGGCGTCATTGCATATCCCGCAGCGCGAGAAGCGTGAGCGTGATGGCCAGAAGGCCAAGGCAGGAAATTACTGTCATAGCCGTCGTACCGAGTCGGCCGCCGTACCATGAAGGAGGCCAGGATCCTGAAGAGTTGACCAACAACCCGGTGAGTGGCGAGCAGTTCAGGTTCTCGGAATGCTGCTCAGCAAGTGATTCCTGAAGGCGGACGTGACGTAGCTGATAATGGGTGCCGTCTCTGCGTAGCACGCCGCGGGCGTGGGCATCCTCCAGGAAATACATCACCCGCCAGGGTAGCCTTCTCCACAACGCGAGCCAGCATCGAGCAATTGAGTAGGAGACCCAAGCCGAGCCGGACGTGACAACAGCGATGGCCGCAACCGCGACGGCAAACAAGACGAGAAATATGTAGGTACCAGAAAGAGCGTCGGAGAGATCGAACGGGTTTCCCTGATCAACCACGTGAAGCGCCACAAAAACAAATGCCATGCACAGTGCCGCCGACGTACCTACCGCAGCGCCTACGGCCAGGGTGATACGGCGATCCGCACAAAGCACGGACCGTGGGTGCAGCGGCTGATCCCGGTCCACCGGAGTCCGCAGCCACCGGCTGAGCGTTACCGGTATCGCCATTCCAAGGGTGATGGAAATGAAACTTATCATTGCGAGGTTCTCGGCACCGGGCTCGCTTCCGTAGAACAACCGTACGACCATGCCGACTGCCAGGCCGGCGAGCAGCCCGAAGAAGAGGCCCTCAGCAAGGGGCTTGCCGAGCCTGTTCAGACGGACGGAGAACTGGCGCGGCCCGCCGTCCTGTCCCAACGTCATGGCACCTACAGTGAGGCTGAGCACACCGGCGAACGCCGCGGATATGAGCAGAGAATGAAGAAACTCTTCCACGCTCCATAGGTCGATAGGTGACGGCACGGTCGCGGCAGCGAAAGGAGCAGTGGCGATAAGGGTGCCGAATGCATCGCGGACGGCCTGAAGCGGCAGGCCTCCGATACGTCGGGCGTCCACCACATCGGGCTGTGCGTATGCGGCGCGCACAGCACTGAGCCCGACGACCACGACAATGCCCGGCGACAGTTCGATCAAGAGTCCCAGGGGCCCCGCCAAGACGAGCCAACTCAGCAGCCCAAGGACCCCGCTGATAAGCCCCAGGACGGTTATTGGAATGGTCCGTCCAAGATGCCACCAGGCGAAGCTGGTGCAGGTCAGCCGGTGCTCGAGGAGATGCGTGAGCGTACCCAGCCACGTTTCCACCGCCTTGAGCCGGTAGCGGGACGTTCGCCGGTAACATCCTGGCGGAGGCGGACGAGGCACGTAGACGGCCGCGACATATTGCGCGAGCAGATAGCGCTCGATTGTCTCCGCGTCCGGGAACCGATGCGCGTCACAGAGTTCCGCCGGGTCCCTTTCAGGAGAAGCGTAGACGGAGCGCGCAAGGCTGATCGCCAATGGCGTGGACATCGCCTTGGACACCGGATCCAGTGGACTGGTGCGCAACCGGTCGACCAAGCGTCCCCATCGCGCTCCGCCGTCGATGCTCATCGCGGTGAGAAAAGCGATCGCATTCTGTGCGGGGACTGGTTCGGTCTCAATGACGGCGGCGCGAGCGAGTGGGGTCGCCGTGGCGGTCACGGCGTCCTCGTACTCCCCACTACGGCAGGTCAAGACGATGCCATGACCGTCCGTGAGCGCGTTGTTGAGGGCGTCGAGCGCGGTCGGCACCAGTCCTGCCGACATTTCGTCCAGGCCGTCCAGGACAGGTAGGACCCTTCCAGACCTGACCAGCTCAATCGCTGCATCTCGACCATAGGCAAACTCGTCCATCAGCATCGGATAATCCTCGGCAATGCGCCGGCTCAGCCATGTATGGAGATGCTCCCGCGAAGGGTTCCAACTGGACATCGCGAGCACCACCGGTACAGGGTCGCCTGGTCCCAGCCGCTCAAGCCTCGCAAGGGTGTAAAGAACCGCGAGCACCGTCTTACCCGACCCCGGACTCCCAATGATCACTAGCTGGTGCGCCGGCAGCCGGTCCATCAGTTCGACGATCTGGGAGACGTCCCCCTGAAAGGCCAACCGCCGCGACCGGTCGTCCGACGACTCCTCGCCCATCACCACGCTCGCCGAAGCGGCCACCGGACGTCCCGTGCTCGACCACCGCACCCGGATCGGAGCGGGATACAGGCGACGCGTCGCCACCTCGTCGACCCACTGCTGCCGCACCAGCCTGGCCAGCCGTTCGGCGGCCCTGTCGAGAACCGCGGCATCGTCTCCGCCTCCCGCGGTATAGCGCTGCAGCAACAACGCGATCGCCGACACCACGAACGAGGCCACCGCCACGACCAGCCCAGCAGCTTTGATCAATTCGCCGACCGTGAAATGACCGCGCGCGGTGAGAAACAGCATCGGCACTAGAAGCCCGACGCCTACACAGCAGACGGCGATGAGACAAAGCCGAGTAGATCGCGTAATTCGTCCCGCCGGTCCCACTCCGCGAATGTAACGCCTCGGCCCGCGTCCGTGCCCTGACTATTGGCGAGAACAACGCACATAAATCCGTCAAGCTACACCTTCGCGACATGAGTCGATCTTCACCCGCGGCGTGCCGGCGAAGGACGTCAACAAAATTCGGTCGGTGTCACCGATGACCGCAAGATCACCGGGGTCAGGGAGAAGACGATCGAGGCGGTCTCCCAGCACTGCCACCACGTTCTCGAGCCTCCATGGGTGCCCGAGGTGCTCCCGGTCCCGATGGACGACGGCTCCGGCCACCCGGCAGCACCTCGCCGCCCTGTTCGCTGAACAGGACACGCTCGCACAGGCCGACCCGTAGGTCATCCAAGCTCCGAAACAACCGAACAGCAGCGATCGCGTGGACTTGATCGTCCGCTCCGGCCTCAATATCGACATTGATCGCCGGGCCGCTTGGCGTCCGTTGCGAGAACAGCACGTCGCCGAACTCGCCAACGCACTCAATCAGTCCCCGCTTGTCGAGGCGCTCACCGGCTTGACTCTGCCTGACGAAGGCCTCGCTGCCCGGCCGTTTCATCAGCGGGGTTTGAATGGGTTACGCGTCATTACGCTGTTGTGGCAGGCGCTCCGGCAGGGTTGGACGCCTTACGATCGGGCCCCGGTCTAGGCATTGCTCTCGGCGAAAGGGCCGGCGGCTATGGGCAGGCTCTGCGCGTGAAGGCAAGTGCAAGCCCCCTCTCGCCATTGGCCCACCAAACTGGCCCGAGGCTGCCGCCGCCGGGCGGTGAGCCGGCCGTCGAGTGGCGGATGAGCGTGCCCGATCTCAGGGCATTGGAGGCCGGTCTTCTCGGCATGGAGAAACTTCTGGCCGCCCGCTGAGGCACCTGTCAGTCGTGGGTTAGGGAGAAGCCCAGGATTACTGCGGCGGATACCACGACGTGGCCGGGGGCCAGATCCTGGTCTGAGGCGGCGCCGCCTGAGCTGTGGCTGCGATACCGCTCGAATCCGGCCTGTTCGGGGTCGACGTCGTCGATGTGGACGACGGCTCCCAGCCGGACGCCCGCGGCCTCGGCGTACAGCTCGGCTTTGCGACGGGCGGCGCCGACTGCCTTCTGGCGAGCCTCGGCTCGCAGGTCGCCCTTGCCGGTGACGTCGAAGTCGACCCCCTCGATCTCGTTGGCGCCTGCGGCGACCAAATCGACGAGCAGGGATTGGACGTCGTCCAGATTCCCAGACTCGACGGCGAATGAGGCCTGGCACTCGTACCCGAGGAACTTGCGCTTCGATCCGCCGAAGCTCCACGAACTTTTCAGGCCGAGCCGTGAACGCTGGACGGCCGCGTCCGATATCCCGTGCTGCCGAAGCGTCTGCCGCACCGCCTGGACGGCGTCGCTGGCCGCGGCGAACGCCTGCGAGGGCGTCTGCTCGACCCGGATCACCTTGAACCTGGCCCGCACCAGGTCGGGCATCGCCTTCACGCTTGACGCGCCATAGGCGGCCACGCCCCACGGCTTTTCGATCATCTGCATGCCGAGCATTCAAACCGATTTCGTGCCCGTGGTCGAAAGGTTTGTGCCGCAGCGCCCCCTGGCGGCATCTTTTCGCTCGTTCCCTGGTGTCTGAGCGGCGGCGATTCCTTTTCTGGGCGTCGGTGGTCTGCATTGTCGGAGGGGAAGGAGGACGTGGTCATGCCGAGTGAGCAGTCCGAAGCGGTCAAGAGGCATTGGGCGGCGGCGCGCCGGGGCGACTGGCAGGACGCCGAGGTCGCCGACGACGCGTGGGGCGGTCTGACGGCCGAACCGCGCCAGGTCGACTACATCGAGACCGACGCGGGCGGCCGGCCCGCGATGTGGGCGGTGCCGAAGGGGAGCAGCGAGCGGCACGTGCTGCTGTGCATGCATGGCGGCGGGTTCGTGGGCGGCTCGATGTACTCGCATCGCAAACTGTTCGGCCATCTCGCCAAGGCGACCGGGGCGCGGGCGTTGATCTTCGATTACCGGCTCGTGCCGGGGCACGTCCATCCGGCGCAGGTCGATGACGCCACCGCCGTCTACCGGTGGCTCCTCGACCAGGGGATCGGCGCCGGGCAGGTCGCGTTCGCCGGTGACTCCAGCGGCGGCGGGCTGTCGATCACCACGCAGTTGCGGGCCAGGGAGCAGGGGCTGCCGCTGCCTGCCGCCGCGCTGCCGTTCTCGCCCTGGGTGGACATGGAGGCCGTCGGCGAGTCGTACGAGACCAACCGGCAGAAGGACGCCTTCTTCACCGCGGACGTCGTGCGCGGGCTGGCGAGCGCGTTTCTGGGGGAGGGCGGCGATCCTCGTGATCCGATGGCGAACCCGCTGTACGCCGATCTGACCGGGCTGGGACCGATCTACATCCAGGCCGCCGGGGACGAGGTGCTGCTGGACGACGCCCGGAGCCTGGACGAGCACGCCCGCAAGGCCGGAGTCGACGTCCGGCTCGACGTCTTCCCCGGCATGCAGCACACCTTCCAGATGGCGGCCGGACGAGCGCCGGAGGCGGACGACGCGATCCGCCGCATGGCCGACTGGGTACGTCCAAGGCTTGACCTGTGATCGACGAGGAGGGCGCGGTGCCCGAGGCCGGAGAGTTCGCCCAGCGCGCCGAGCCGTTCAGGCGCGAGCTGCTGGCGCACTGCTATCGGCTGCTCGGGTCGGCGGACGAGGCCGAGGACGTCGTCCAGGAGACCTATCTGCGGGCGTGGCGCTCCTACGGCACGTTCGAGGGACGGTCGTCGCTGCGGGTCTGGCTGTACCGGATCGCCACCAACGCCTGCCTGACCGCGTTGAAGAACCGCGGTCGGCGGGCGTTGCCGTCCGGTCTGGGCGGTCCCGCCGACGACCTGGATGTCCCAGTCGGAGCCGAGGAGGCCGATGTGGCGTGGCTGCAGCCGATCGCGGACGCCCCGGAGTCGCAGGACCCGGCGGCCATCGTCGCCTCTCGTGAGGGGCTGCGGCTGGCGCTGATCGCCAGCCTGCAGTATCTGCCCGCGCGGCAGCGGGCGGTGTTCATCCTGCGCGAGGTCCTCGCGTTCCCGGCCGCCGAGGTCGCGGACATGCTCGGCACCACCGTCGCGGCGGTCAAGAGCACGTTGCAGCGGGCCCGTGCCCGCCTCGACGAGGTGGACCCGGAACGGGGGCGGATCAGCGAACCCACCGAGCCGCGCACGCGGGAGTTGCTCGGCCAGTACATCGCCGGTTTCGAGAACGCCGACACGGCGGCGCTGGAGCGAGCGCTGCGCACGGACGCGGCGATCGAGCTGGTCGGCACCCGCACCTGGTTCTCGGGACGCGCGACCTGCCTGCGCTTCCTCGCCCGGGTGATCGGTTCGCCGGGGGACTGGCGGATGATCCCGACCGTCGCCAACGGGCAGCCCGCCGCGGCCGCCTACCGGCGCGACGACGACGGCGTGTACCGCGCGTTCGGGCTCGGCGTCCTCGACGTGACGGACGAGGGCATCGCGCGCATCGTCGTGTTCGGCGGCGGTCCGGACCTGGTCGGCAGGTTCGGCCTTCCGCCCGCGAACCCGTGCCCTTGATGCGCGGGTTGCTGAAGGCGTCTATGGCTTGCGGACGATGCCGCCGTACTCGCGGAAGTCCCGGTTGAGTTTGGACGCGCCCAGGAAGTGCTCGACCTCGACGGGGGCGGGGGCCAGCGGCGGCTGGTCGGGGTCGGGGCGCCAGTCGCTGACGTCGACCAGGCCGGGGGCGACGGGGACGAGGCCGTCCAAGAGGGCGTCGACCTCGGCGCGGGAGCGGGTCTGCCAGGGGATTCCGGCGCCGGTCATGCGGGCTTGCAGGTCGGCGCCGCGGGCGGTGTTCTCGGTGACGGCCTGGGAGAACGCCAGGTGGCTGCCGGGGGCGGCGCGGTCGAGGATGGTGCGCAGGACGCGGCGGGGATCGTCGGCGTCGGGCAGGTGGTGGCCGACGGAGAGGAACAGGACCGCCACCGGCTCGCTGAAGTCGATGAGGCGGCGCGTGTCGTCGTGGTTCAGGATCGTGTCCTGGTCGCGCATGTCGGCGGTGATGACGGTCGTGGAGCCGTCTCCGGCCAGCAGGGCGCGGGCGTGGATCAGGACGATGGGATCGATGTCGACGTAGACGACGCGGGCGTCCGGGGCGAACTGCTGCGCGACCTGGTGGACGTTGTCGTCCGTCGGCAGGCCGCAGCCCATGTCGATGAACTGCCGGATTCCCGCGTCCCGGACGAGATGGCGGACGGCGCGGTAGAGGAACAGGCGGTTCGCCCTGGTGATGTCCAGGCCCTCGGGGAAGTCGGGCAGGTGGGCCAGGGCGAACTGCCGGTCGATCTCGTAGTTGTCCTTGCCGCCGAGATACCAGCCGTAGACGCGGGCGGAGGTCGGGATGTCGTCCGGGATTTCGTCGTAGGTCGTCACGCTGCGCTCCCGTACGGAGAAGTCCTCTTGTCGGGGGCCACCGTAACCGCGCGTCCGGCGGGCGGGGGCGCTGTGTCCAAGATCGGCCGCCGGGTCGAGCCGGTGCGGGTGTCCGAACGGTCAGTGCGGGATGCGGGCGAGGGTCGGCAACGGGACGAGGCCGTACTGGTAGTAGTCCACCGTGTCCGCGCCGGACGTGCGGGCCATCTTGACCTTGGCCGCCAGATGCTCGGCCGACTCCGTGTCCGGGAGGCCGGGACGCAGGACGGCTCGGAGCGTCGTCTGTGCGCCCAGCGCGGTTCGGTAGGCGGCGACGTCCTCGGCTATGCGGGCCTCGTCGTGCGCGTAGCAAAGAATGGCGTAGGACGGGACGACCTCGCTCACGGCCTGTGGATCCACACCGATCTGCCAGGCGGAATCGGCGGCCGGGGCGCCGGTGGGACGTCCGTCGGCGTAGCCCTTCACGGCGCCGGTCAGGTCGAGGAACGTCAGGCGGGAGCCTTCGTCCGCCACGGCTTCGGCGGCCTCGGCGGCCAGCGACGTGACGATCGGGGTGCGGGCTCGGGCGTAGTCCTCAAGGACGGCGGGAAGCGTTTCGGTGGGCGGCCCGCCGTCGAGAACGGAGGCCGCCAGGCGGGACGCGGCATCCCTCGCCTTTTCGGCAGAGGGAATGCGGGCCTGGCAGTGCGGGCAGAAGCACAGGCCCAACGCGAATTCGGCGGCCGGGCCGAGATCGACGAATGAGCGTTCGTGGTGGTAGCCGTGCCCGAACGTCCCGAAATGGAGCGACTCGGTGACGACCGAGTCCATTCCCTGGCGGGCGATGGCGCGGCCGAGCGCGACGGCATAGGCGCGGACGTCCGGGTTGGACGGGCACAGGTCGGCGGGCGCGGCACGGTCGCCGAAGCAGTTCTCCTGGGTGACGTCCGGAAAGGCTAGGCCGAGGGTGGTGTTGTGGAGGAACACGCCCCAGCCGTGCAGCGGAACGTCCAGCTCACGGGTCTGTTCGCGGAGGGCGCGCAGAGGTTCCCTTTCGGCGTTCCGCTGGACGGGCGGGACGAGGCGGAGCCCGTCGAACAGGTCGCCGGGAGGGAAATGGATTCCGTCGTGGCGCAGAGTCACGCGGGTGCGTCCGTGGGGAGTCACGTCGCGCGCGCGGTGGTAGGCGGCGCCGACGGTAATGGACGAGACGCCGTGGGAGAGGATCTGCGCGGCGTCCACGCCGCCGTGCAGATCCTCCACCAGGACGTAGAGCGACGAGTCCATCAGCTCCTCTTGTAAGCCACGAAATCGATTTCAACGAGGATGTTCATCAGGTCGGAGCCGACCGTGGTCCGCACCGGGTACGGCTCGTTGAAATGCGCCCGGTACACCTCGTCATAGGCGGGGAAGTCGCGGTGCAGATCCTGGAGGTGGACGGTCGACTTCACGACGTCGTCCAGGCCCAGGCCGTGCTCGGCGAGGATCGCGGACAGGTTGGTCAGCACCTGCCGGGTCTGCTCGGCGACGTCCGCGCCCACGACCTCGCCCGTCTTCGGGTCGATCGGGCCCATGCCGGACGTGTAGACGAAGTCGCCGGCCACCAGGCCTTGCGAATACGTCCCGAGCGGCGCGGGCGCGGCCGAGCTCCGGAGTTCACGCTTGCTCATATCTGTCTCCTTAACGGGTGACGGTGTCTTCGGCAGATTTCAGCAGATCAAGGTCCGCGCGGCTGGGGAGGCCCTCCCAGTCGCCGCGGACGGTCACGGCGTACGCGCCGGCGGCCGTGGCCGTGTCGAGGCGCTCGGCGACCGGGCGTCCCCGGACGAACTCGGCGAGGTATCCGGCGGCGAACGCGTCGCCCGCGCCGACCGGGTCGATGACCGGGACGCTGTGCGCGGGCTGGACGTGCAGGCGGCCCTCGCACAGCGCGACGGCGCCCGCCGCGCCCCGCTTGATCAGGACGTCCCGGGGGCCGAGGGCGGCCAGGGACGCGGCGAGCCCGGCCAGGTCGTCGGGGGAGGACGCCGGACGGGCCCCGTCGGCGGGCACGACCAGCCGGGCCTCCTCCTCCGTCGCGAAGACGAGGTCGGCGCGTTTGGCGAGGTTCCGCAGGCACTCGCCCGCCTCGGCGGGCGTCCACAGGGCCTGCCGGTAGTTGAGGTCGAGCGAGACGGGGACGCCCGCGTCCCGCGCGGTCTCGACGGCGTCGTCGAGGGCCTGCCGGGCGGTGCCGCTGATCGCCGCGGTGATCCCGGTGACGTGCAGCACGCGCGCCGAGCGGATCAGATCGTGGGGGACGTCGGACGGGCGCAGCCGCGAGCCGGCGCTGCCCGTCCGGTAGTACTGGACGCGGGTGAGCGTCCCCGACCGGCGCTCCTTGAACAGCAGCGCGGTCGGCGCGGACCGGTCCACAACGGTATGCCCCAGCTGGACGCCCTCGCCCGCCAGGACGGTCGTGATCAGGCGGCCGAACTCGTCGTCGCCGACGCGGCCGAACCAGGCGGCCGTCCCGCCGAGGCGGCGCAGCCCGATCGCCGTGTTCGACTCGGCGCCGCCGACGCCGAGGTCGAGGGTGCGGGCATGCCGCATCGGCCCGACGACGGGGTTCTCCAGCCGCGCCATCGTCTCCCCGAAGGTGACGAGGTCGAGGCCCGGCTCAGGCTCCGGGCGGCGCCCTCGGGAGGACGCCCCCGAATCTTCCGACGACGAGCCGTCCGACGATCCCCGCGACCCGTCCCCCGCCGACCGGCGTTCCGCCGCGGTCATCGGGCGGCCTCCACGGCGGCGAGGAGCCGTCCGGCCCGGTCCGCCAGCTCCGTCAGGGAGCCGCCGTCGAGGGCGTCGCCGACGAGGGAGCCGCCCGCGCCGACCGCGACCGCGCCCGCCGCGATGTAGCCGGCGGCCGTGTCGGGGCCGATCCCGCCCGTCGGCAGCAGCGGGATGTCGCGGAACGGCTCGGCGAGGTCGCGCAGGTAGCGCGGGCCGAGCGCGTTCGCCGGGAACACCTTGACGGCGGTGGCGCCGAGCTCCCAGGCGCGGGCGACCTCGCCGGGGGTCAGCGCGCCGGGAAAGTAGGCGACGCCGCGATCGCCCGCGGTCTCGGCGACCTCCGCGCTGGTGTCGGGCGCGACGAGGAAGGACGCCCCGGCGTCGGCCGCCGCGGACGCGTCCGCGGCGGTGCGCACCGTCCCGGCGCCGAGCTCGACGTCCCCGGGCAGCCGGTCCCGCGCCGCGCGCAGCTCGGCGAGCGCGCCCGGCGTGTTCAGGGTGATCTCCAGGCAGCGGACGCCGGCGTCGGCGAGGGTGTCCAGGACGTCGGCGACGCGGCCGGCGCGGGCGCCGCGCACGACCGCGACGACTCCGGTCGACGTCAGCGCGCAGCCCGGCGCCAAGCGGGGGATCATGATGGTCCTCTCAAGTCCGTGTCGGGTGGGACGTGTCGGAAGGGCCGTTTCAGAAATAGGTGCGGATCAGGTCGGTCACCGTCTCGTCGTCGTCGACGACGGGGATGACCTGCCATTTGTCGAAGGCCGTGCAGGGGTGGGAGATGCCGAAGCACAGCAGGTCCCCCGGGCGCGGCGGGGGGCCGTCGACCGTCACGTAGGCGTGGTGGTCGTTGGTGTCGGTGACGCGCAGCCCGCCCGCCGGGTGGACGGTCCCGTCCCGCCGCCGGAGCCGCAGCGGGACGGGCAGCCCGGCGTCGTACGGCGCCTCCCGCTTGCCCATCCCGACGATCGCGAGGCCGGGCTCCGGGACGGACGTGACCTGCGCCCAGATCTCCAGCGCGGCGTCCAGCGAGCCCGGGATGCGGGTGAACGGCGTCCGCTGCGTGTAGATGCCGTCGTCGTGGGACACGTAGGCGCCGCTGCGCAGGATGACGGTCAGCTCGTGCCCCGGCAGCCACGCCCCGGACAGCTGCTCGGCGACCTGGTCGAAGTAGGCGCTGCCGCCCGCGGTGACGATGACGTCGCGGGGGAGCAGCCCGGCCTTGGACAGCTCGGCGGTGGCGTCGCGGAGCAGGCCGAGGTAGGCGCCGGCGGCGGGGACGTCCGGCAGCCCGCCCTCGTATCCGGCGACCCCGGCGAGCTCGGTGCCGGGCGCGGCGGTCACGGCGCGGGCGACCGAGGTCAGCTCCTCGACGGTGCGGCAGCCCGTCCGCCCGCCCCGGTGGCCGAGCTCGACGAGCACCTGGAACGGACGGTCCCCGGCCGCCGCGGAGATCGCGGCGACGCCCTCGACGGAGTCGGCGTACAGCAGGAACTCCAGGCCGCGGCCGATCTCGCCGCCGAGCCAGCGCAGCGCGGTCGGGTCGAGCAGCTCGTTGGCCAGCAGGATCCGGGGGACGCCGAACGTCCGGTAGGCGAGGACCTGGTTCGCGGTCGCGGCCGTGATGCCCCAGGCGCCCGCGTCGAGCTGCGCCTGGAACAGCGTCGGGGCCATCGACGTCTTGCCGTGCGGCGCGAACGCGAGGTCGTGCGCGGCGCAGAACGACGCCAGCGCGGCGATGTTGTGCTTCAGCGCCGACTCCCGCGCGACCATCACCGGCCAGGTGAAGGGGCCGCCGAACAGCTGGTGGCGGGCGGCGGCGAACTCCTCGAACGCGACGGGCGCGCCCGGCTGCAAGAAACCCTTGGTCCGCCAGTCGACGTACTCGGCGGGGATGGTCAGGCTGGTCACGGCAGATTCCCTCCTCCATGGTTCTCGGTACCGCGATCGGCTCGGCTTTCAGCTCTGCTGTCGGAACGGCTCTCCAAACGACTCTCGGAACGACTCTCCGACCGGCTCTCGGAGCGAAGTTCGGAGCGGATCTCCAGGCGGCTCGCGCGGCGGCGGGGGCGGGGGCGGGACGAGCCGAGCACGCGGGAGATGTCCAGGCCCGTCCGCTCCACCATCGGGCCCACCTCCCTGACCCGCGCTGGCGTCATCCGGGACGTCAGCCCGGACACGCTCAGCGCCCCCACCGCCCGGTCGGTGTGGTCGAAGATCGGCGCGGCGACGCAGCGGACCTCGGGCTCGTTCTCCCGGTCGTCCACGGCGTACCCGGACAGCCGGACCCGTTCCAGCTCGGCGGCCAGCCGGGCCGGGTCGGTGATCGTCCGCTCGGTGCGCGGCGTGAGGCCCGCGTCGACGACGTCCTGGACGTCGTCCTCCCCGAGCCAGGCGAGGATGGCCTTCCCGACGGCGGTGCGGTAGGCGGGCATCCGCATCCCGACCCTGGACGCCATCCGGACGTTGTGCTCGTTCTCCACCTTGTCGATGTAGACGACGTCCGGCGCGTCGTACACGACGAGGTGGCAGGTCTCGCCGACGACGTGCTGCAGCCGGCGCAGCGGGTCGGCGGCGACGGAGCGCATGTCCAGCGACGACAGGTACGCCTGGCCGAGCCGCAGCGCGCCGTGCCCGAGCCGGAACCAGCCCGTCTCGCGGTCGCGGGTGAGCAGGTCGCCGTCGATGAGCGGCGCGGCGAGCCGCAGCACGGTGCTCTTGCTGATGCCGAGGTCCTCGGCGATCCGGGTGAGGGACACGCCGCGGGCGTCGGCGTGGTCGCGGACGTGGTCGAGCACGGCGAGCGCGCGCCGCAGCGACGACGACTGGTTCCGCGCGGTCGGCTGCGCGGTCGGCTGCGCGGTCGGCTGCGCGGGCGGCTGCGCGGGCGTCTGCGCCTGCGGGGAAGCGGCCCGCGGGCCTTCGATGCCCATGTCGTGGCTCATGTCGTGCTCTCCGGAAGCAGTCCGCGGGTGAGGGCGTCGCGGGCGGACGCGAGGTGCCGTCCGCCGCGGGCCAGCGAGATCTCGTGGTGGCCGGGGAGCAGCATGTCGATCTCCAGCGCGGCGAGGCGTTCCAAGCTGGCGGCGTACTCGGGGACCCGCGTGTCGTGCAGGTTCTGCAGGGAGATGCGTCCGCCGGTGAACACGCAGTCGCCGGAGAACAGCGCCCGCCCTTCTGGCGCGTCCAGGAGGTAGCAGGTGTGGCCGTCGGCATGGCCTGGCGTGGCGAGGGCCGTGAGGACGACCCCGCCGCCGAGGTCGATCCGTTCCCCGTCCGCGATGGGGCGCACCGCCCGGCATGCCGCGAAGGCGTAGTCCGCCGGATACACGCCGGACGCCTTCCCGCGATCGACGCTGAGCAGATCCTCCGCGCCGGACGCGATCCACTCGTCCGCCGGGGACCCGGCCCGGACGGCGAGTTCCGGCACCCGCTCGGCCAGTTCCGCGGCGCCGCCCGCGTGGTCGGCGTGCCCGTGCGTCAGCAGCAGGTGCCGCTCGCCTTCCGGCCCGGCCGCCGTCGTCATCCGCCGCGCGAGCAGCCCGGCGGACGGCCCGGCGCCCGCGTCGATCAGCGCCGCGCCGAGGGACCCCCGCACCAGGTAGACGTGGCAGTCCAGCGGACCGGTGAGGTCGAACCCGGCCGCGCCGCTGCCGACCAGGTCGATGTGCTGCGTCAGCCTCACCCGGGCCCCCCGTCGCTGCTCACCGAGCCGTCGCTGCTGATCGAGCGGACGGTCTGAACGATGAGGCGGGCGGCCAGGTCGACGTCGGCGAGGGCCACCGACTCGTCGGCCGAGTGCGCGTCCGTCACCGAGCCGGGGCCGAACACGACCGACGGGATCCCGGCACGTGCCAGCTTGCTGGCGTCGGTGCCGAACGGCATCCCGTGGACGGACGCGTCCAGTCCCGCCGCCGCGAGCGCCCCGCACAGCGCGGCCGGAACCGGGCTGGCGGCTGGGGTGTCGAGCGCGTAGTCGAGGGTGAACGGCTCGTCCACCTCGATGCGGCCGGGGATGAGGGCGGTCAGTTCCTCCCTGTCCTTGCGCCACACGTCGATGGGGTCCTCGCCGGGGAGGGTGCGGCGGTCGACGTCGATCTCGCAGCGGCCCGGGACGGTGTTCGGCCCCAGGCCGCCGCGCACGCGCGTGACGGTTCGGGTGGCCGCCCCAAGGAGAGCGTGCGGCGGGACGCCCGGCGAGGCGCGATCGAGGTGGTCGATGACGCGGGACATGAGGGTGACCGCGTTGACGGCCTCGTCCGGACGCGAGCTGTGCCCGGCCGTCCCCAGCGTCCGGACGGTGTAGCGCACGCAGCCCTTGTGCGCGACGGCGGCGGCCAGGCCGGTCGGCTCCCCCACGACCGCGCCCGCCACCTGCTCGCCGCCGGGGCCGTCCAGGTCGGAGATCAGGCCGAGGACGCCCTGGTAGGCGTGCTCCTCGTCCATCACCCCGGCGAGGACCACCCCGAACGGCGGCGGGTCCCCGGCCGCCGACGCGGCGGCGAGTTCGGCCGTGGCCAGCATGAACGCGGCCAGCGGTCCCTTCGCGTCGCACGCGCCGCGCCCGTACAGGCGGCCGTCCCGGATCGTCCCGGCGAACGGGTCGACGGACATCCCGCCGGTCTCCACCGTGTCGAGATGCGACTCCAGCAGGACGAAGCGCGGGTCGCGTCCGGGCACGGTCGCGACGACGTTGGGACGTCCCGGCAGGACCTCCCGCAGCTCGGCCCGCACGCCCCGCGCCGCCAGCCAGTTGCGGACGTACCCGGCGACCGCCGCCTCCCCCAGCCCGGGCCCGACGGGCCCGCCGCGCGGGTTGACGCTGGCGATGCCGACCAGATCCTTGAGCAGCTCCCCCGATGCCGTCATTACGACCGCCGTTCCCTCGCGTAGGCGAGCAGCAGCCCGATGATGAGCAGGCCCAGGACGATCTGCCGCACGCCTTCCGACATGTTCCACGACGCCAGCAGCGCGGTGAGCAGCGTCAGCAGCAGCGCCCCGGCGACCGTGCCGAGCACGTGCCCGCGTCCGCCCAGGATGGACGTCCCGCCGAGCACGACCGACGCGATCGACAGCAGCTGGTACGGGTTGCCCATGGTCAGCGAGCTGGTGGAGGTGAACCCGAGCAGCACCAGCCCGGCCACCCCGGCGAGCAGCGAGCACGTCCCGTAGGCGATGAACGCGGTCCGCGCGAGCGGCACTCCGGACGCCCGCGAGGCCCGCTCCCCGTTCCCGAGCGCGAACACGTACCGTCCGACCCGGGAGGCGTGCAGCAGCCAGGCGGCGACCGCGGTGATCCCGATCCACAGGACGAACGCGAGCGGCACCCCGAGAACGCGGTCGTTGGCGAGCGACCCCAGCAGCGCCACCTTCGCCGACTTCGGCGACCCGTCGGTGTAGACGAGCAGCGCCCCGGCGACGATCGTGCCGGTGGCCAGCGTCATCACCATCGGCGGCACCCGCAGCCAGGTCACCCCGGCCGCGTTGGCGAGCCCGACCAGGATGCTCGCGACGAGCGCCACGGCGATGCCCGCCGTCCCGCCCGACCCGGACGCGACCTGCGCGCACACCACCGCCGACAGCGCGACGACTCCCGACACCGACAGGTCGATGCCGCTCATCATGACCACGAGGGTCTGGCCGACGCCGACGATGCCGAGGAACGCGGCCGTCTGCACCAGGTACCGGAAGCTGGCGACGCTGTCGAAGCCCTTCGCGAACAGGATCGCGGCCAGCCACGTCACGACCAGCACCCCGAACGCCCACGCGGCACGGTTCTCCCGCAGTGTCTTCGGCAACGAGGCGGCGGTGCGCGGTAGCGCGGTCATCATTCCGTCCTCTCGCGGGTCGCGAACGTCTTCACGGCGATCGCCACGATGAGCACCGCCCCCTGCATGATCAGTTGGTAGAACGGCGACAGTCCGGTGAACAGCAGCAGGTTCGTCAGCAGCCCGATGAGCAGCGCGGCCAGCACGGTGGCGCGCATCTGCCCCACGCCGCCGAAGAAGCTGACCCCGGCGAGCACCGAGGCGGCTATGGAGTTCAACGTGTAAGGCGTCCCGATCGTCGCATCGCCGGACCCCGTCTGGATCGCGAGGCCGATTCCGGCGAGCCCGACGAACACCCCCGCCAGCGCATAGGCGCCGATCTTCACCGTCCGGGTGCCGATTCCGCTGGCGTACGCGCCGTGCTCGTTGCCGCCCACGGCGTACAGCGACAGGCCGAACCGCGTCGTCCGCACCGTTTTCCACAGCAGCAGGACGACCCCGACCACCACGAACGGCAGTGCGATCCCGTTCCAGCCGTTGTTGTACGCCTCGACCAGCCCGGCCGGAACGCTCCCACCCGGCTGCGGCAGCACCACCAGCGTGACGCCGCCCCACAGGAACGACGCCGCCAGCGTCACGATGATCGGCGGCAGCCCCGCGTACGCGACGAGCACTCCGTTCGCCGCGCCCGTCGCCACCGCCGCCGCCAGTGCCAGGACGGCGGCGACCACGACGCCGTCCTCCGCCCGGACGGCGAACACCGCCATCGCGAGCGCCAGCACGGCACCCAGCGACAGGTCGATCCCGCCCGCCAGCATCACCGTGCTCTGCCCCATCGCCGCCAGGATCAGCGGCAAGAACTGCGCCGACAGGATCGTGATCGAGGACGGGGTGAACAGCTCGGAGTCGTACTGGCTGTACACGGCCAGCAGGATGACCAGCAGCGCGCACAGGCCGGTGACGTCGAGGTTGCGGCGCAGGAACCCGCCGAACCGCCCGTTCCCGGCGCCGCGTCCAGGCGCCGCACGCCGTGTGGCCACGGACTGCTCAGTCATTCGCCACCGTCCCGGTGACGGAGGCGCGGACCAGTCGCTCTTCGGTGAGGTCGTCCCCCGCCAGCCGCTCGACGACGGCGCCCTCGTACATCACGGCGACCTCGTCGCACAGGCCGACCAGTTCCATCGTGTCCCCAGAAGTGATCAGCACCGCCACGCCGCTGTCGGCGAGCCGGCGGAGCAGATGGTAGATCTCGCGTTTGGTGCCGACGTCGATGCCGCGGGTCGGTTCCGCCAGCAGCAGGATCCGCGGCCGGGTCGGCAGCCAGCGGGCCAGCGCGACCTTCTGCTGGTTGCCGCCCGACAGCCTGCGGGCCTCCTGCTCCGGGCCCGTCACCCTGATCCGCATCCGCTCGACGAGGTCCTCGACGAGCCGCGCCTCCGCGCCCCGGTCGACGGTCAGCAGCCGCCTGCCGGGCGTCACCACGTCGAGGTTGGTGAGGGCCAGGTTGGCGCGGACGGTCTGCGCCACGTGCAGCCCCTCGACCTTGCGGTCTTCCGGGACGTACGCGATCCGGTGCCGGATGGCCTCGCGCGGGGAGGCGAGGCGGGCGGGACGTCCGTCCAGCTCGATCCGGCCGGTGTGCCGGACGAGCCCGAACAGCGCCCGCAGCACGGCCCGCTGCCCCTGCCCTTGCAGCCCGCCGAGGCCGATGATCCGTCCGGGCTCCAGATCGAGGTCGACGCCTTCGCAGGCGTCCGGGACGGTAAGCCCGCGCACCCGCAACACCGTCTCCCCGCCGACAACGGAAGCCTCGTCCTTCTCGGAGGCGACCTCCTTGTCCGCGGCGACCTCCTTCTCGGAGGCGATCTCCTTCTCGGACGGTATGGCCGCGATCTCGTCCCCCTCGGGAACCTCGTCCGCGCCGCTCAACCCGGCCTTCGGCGGGAACAGGTCGGACAGCTCCCGCCCGATCATCAGCCGGACGATGTCGTCATGGTCGGTCTCCGCGCGCTCGCGGGTCGCCATCACCTCGCCGTCCTTCAGCACGGTCAGCCGGTCGGCGACGGCGAACAACTCGCCCATCCGATGGCTGACGATGATCACGGACGAGCCGGCCGCGCGCAGCTCGTCCACGACCGCGAAGACGCTGCTGACCTGGTCGTCGTCCAGCGCGGAGGTGGCCTCGTCCAGGATCAGCAGCCGCGGCCCCGAGGCGAGCGCCTTGGCCAGCTCGACGAGCTGCTGCTGCCCGAGCGGCAGCCGCCCGGCCCGGGTGAGCGGGTCGACGTCCAGCCCGACCCGGTCCAGCAGCGGCCGCGCCCGGCGGGCGAGGTCGCGGCGCAGGATCAACCCGCGCCGCGACGGCCACTGCCCGAGGAACACGTTCTCCGCGACGGTCTGATGCGGGTTGAGGCTGAGCTCCTGGTGCACCGAGCCGATCCCGACCTCGCGGGCCCGGTGCGGCGACCAGGAACGCAGCGGCTCACCGTCGTACGCGATCCGCCCCGAGTCGGGTGCCAGCAGCCCGGTGACCAGCGACAGGACCGTGCTCTTCCCCGCACCGTTCTCGCCCACCAGCGCGAGCACCTCGCCCGGCCGGACGTCGAAGCTCACCCGATCGAGGACCCGGTTGCCCGCGAACGACTTCGAGACCTGCTCGACGGCCAGAAGCGCCATCGTCACTTCCCGATCAGCTTGTCGATCTCGGGCTGCGGCAGCTCCTGGATCGGGTAGGAGTCGTCCGGCTGGTCCGCCTTGACGTACTGCGCCAGGTTCTCATCGGTGATCTTGGGCAGCGGCACCATGATCTGGTTCGGCACCGTCGCGCCGCCCGCCTTGGCCACCGCCGCCCGCAGCGCGATCACACCCAGGTAGTTGGGCTGCGCCGTCGACAACGACGAGAACCCGTCCTTCGTGTGCTGCTGCCACAGCTTCAGGAACCCGTTGTAGTTCTCACCGGTGATCGGGACGAGCTTCTTCTTCTGCTTCACCAGCGTCTGCAACGCCGCAGCCGAAAGCGCCCCACCCTGCGAGAACACACCATCGATATCCGGGTTCGCCGAGTACGCCGACGCGAACGCCTGCGCCGCCGGCGCCAGGTTGTACTCGCTGTGGACGTTCGCGGCGACCTTGATCCCCGGGTACTTCTTCAGCGCCTCCTCGGCGCCCTGCCACCGCTCCTCGCTGACCGCGACGCCCGCCGGCCCGTTGAACGCGATGATCTTGCCCTTGCCGCCCAGCTTGTCGCCGAGCCACTGGCCCATCATCCGGCCCCACTCCTTCTGGTCGGTGCCGACGCGCACGACCTTCTGGGAGGTGACCAGGCTGTCGAAGTTGACGACCGTGATCCCGGCGCCTGCGGCCTGCTCCACCACCGGGTTCAGCGCCGTGGACGACCCGGCGTCCACCAGGATCACGTCGTACTTCTGCTGGATCATCGCGCGGATCTGGGCGATCTGCTGCGAGGTGTCGCCGTTGGCGTTGAACACCTTGTAGTCGGCGACCTTGCCCTCGCCCTTCAGCTTCGCGACGTCGTCCTTGATCATCTTGTC
Source organism: Actinomadura sp. 1N219 (assembly GCF_044326405.1). NCBI lineage: Bacteria > Bacillati > Actinomycetota > Actinomycetes > Streptosporangiales > Thermomonosporaceae > Actinomadura > Actinomadura sp. 1N219. The sequence continues at coordinate 233,288 of NZ_JBIRAY010000004.1, forward strand.
GGTCTGCTGCATCCACGACGGCGTCAGGTAGATGGTCGACCAGCCGACCTTCAGCGCCTTGGCCTTGCCGCCGGACGTGCCGTCGCCGTCGCCGGACGAGTCGCCGGAGTCGACGCCGCACGCGGCGGTCGCGGCCAGCGCGCCGAGCGCCGTGACGGTCACGGCGGCGCGCGTGAATCTACCGATCATGGGGGTACTCCTCGTGACGATTCCGGAACCGGGCGGCTCCGGCGGTCTGGGCGCGGCGTCGGAAGGGGGACGTTCACGCTGTGCGCGGCGCCCGTCCCGGAGGGTGGTGGACGGCGGCGCCCCAGGGCCACTCGCGGGAGTGAGGCGGCCAGCAGATCGTGCATTCGGACCTCACCAAGCCCAGAGAGCCAGTAACCGGATTTCCGTGCCGGTAGCCCGGAGGTTATGGGCTCAGTCAAGCCGCGCGCCAGTTTTGCAACATATGATTTTGCACTGCAAAACTACCCTCTGACCTGCAACGTTAGCGAATCCCGCCAAAAGATCACCCCACCCCACCCGTCCGAAACCCACCAACCCCGCCCCCGCCCCACGGTCAGGAGACACCAGGCCAACACAAGCCGGTCAAGATCACTCGCCAGCCCCCCGGTCCAGATGCTTCGACGAAACCGACGACCAGCGGGGCGATCTGCCGGTCCTCGCCCCGCCCGCCATCAGGACCATTCGTCAAGGCACGCCGGAGGGGCCTGGGTCGGGAACATGGCGCCGTGTCTGGACCAAGACCTACGACTCACTCGTATGCGCAACCAGCAGCCGATCGGCTGAGGCGGACCTGTCAGAGCGACGTCGTCGAGGCCAGGTCCGCTCGGAGCTGGGGCACATGAAGCCCCCGGCCCTGGCCTCCTCGGGGGTTGAAACCAGGGCCGGAGGGTCTAGGAGGGACTCAAGCGATGATGTGCGACGGCTTGTCGAGCCAGACGTCCTGGCCCCCCTGCGAAACCGTCACACCGAAGCGGTTGCGGTCTGGCCGGCCAAGGTGGTTCCACAGCAACCAGGCACTGGAGACTTCGTCCCATAGATCTCGGTCGCCGTAGGTCGTGACCTCGTACTCGTTGGCGTCGGGAACGTACTCGACGGTTGCCCACGAACCGTATTCGCGGGAACCGGGGTAGGTCTCCCGGAGCCACAGAGTGGCTTCGCCACTGTTGTCCTCGGCCTCGCACAGGTCGTAGCGGACGGCCGGTGCCAAGGCGGTGATGACGACTCCGCCCCCGTAGGTCTCCCAACCTGGAGCGTCCTCGGACCTGCCGATGGCCCTCGGGTTGATTCGAGTGGCGTACTGCTTTGCCTCGTTCTCGTGGTGGACGAACGAGGCCAGGGTCCCCGACTCAGGTCTTTGGGACCTGAGCATCATGTAGCCGGCCGATGAGCTGATCCGGCCAACGGCCTCGTCTCCGGTCTGGACGAGGGAGAGCTTGTGCCCGTGCCCCCACGGAGGGCACCACGGCATGACGGCAAGTCCGCCGGGGCGTAGCGCGGCCAGCCAGGACCACGGGATCTGTGCGACCCCTGCCGTCACGTGAAGCCTGTCGAACAGGTCGGGGGAGTTGAAGTCGAGGGCGTCCAGGTTGAGCACCCGGACGCCGGTGAAGCCGAGCCGGTTGATTCTCTCTTCAGCGGACTGGGCGAGGTCGGGGTCCACCTCGATGGACACGACCCGCCCGTGTTCGCCGACGATGTGTGACAGCAGACATGCCGTCCAGCCCGACCCGGTCCCGACTTCCAGGACGCGGTCACCGGGACTGGGAGCCAGGAGTTCCCCGAACTGTGCGACTACGCCGGGAGCCGATACAGACGAGGTGAACCAGCCCTTCCCGCTGGCGGGGTCGCCCTTGCCGTCATCGCATTGGGTGATGATTGAGGCGTCGGAGTAGACGGCCATTTTCCACTCGTCGAGACGAGCCTTCTTGTCGATGGGGTAAGGCGGGGCGTCGTAGTCGGGGTTGACCCATGCGCGTTCAGGGACGAACCGCTCACGTGGTACTGCGATGAACGCCTGCGCCCACTCGGTTTGAGTGAGGTCGCCCTGGCGCGCCAGGATGCGGTTCAGGCCGTGCGCGTCCTCACCCTTGACCAGGCCAGGGCCCTCATTCACGTCACTCGCTCCTACCGCTTGCCGTCGCCGGAGTTGCCCTTGGTGCCGTCACCCTTGCCGCCGTGACCGCCGCCCTGGGGGCTGTTGCCGTCGCTCCCCTTGCCGTCGCTGTTTCCCTTGCCACCGTGCTGTCCCATTTTCATCCTCCCGTTGCTGAGGGGGAGGGCCCGGACAAAGGTCGTCCACCCGCGCCGGGGCCCACTACACGTCACGACCTACCTAGGGTCGATAGACCACCTTCTTTCTTCTTACGGAGAGCTCACCGAGGCCAGGTCCACTCGGCGTTGGGGAACATGCGGTACTTCAACAGCCGGTCGACCCGCTCGGCCGCCTGCTTTGCGTCGCCGCATGGGGACAGGAATCCGCCGCGTCCTTTCCCCGCCTCGAAGTAGGCCCAAGTGCCGCCCGGCGTCGCCCGGACGGTCACCACGGCCCCGACGTCCTCTGCCGACCCGCTCGCGTAGACCCACAGCAGCGGCACCGGAAATCCGTTCTCTTCTTTCTCGTACAGCTCCACGCACCGCCAGCCTTTCGGCTTGAGCGCGACGACAAGGAGCTCCAGGTTCCGCACCGCCGCCTCGTCCCCGAGGAGCGTCCGCCACCGCAGGACGGCCTGCCACCGCCCGACCGCCTGACGCACACCCATTCCGGCACCTTTCCGTGCTCGCTGCTCGGCTCACACGCACACGTCATGCGGTCACGCGCGACCAGACCCACTTCCCAGCCGGGTCGGTCGGGGTCACCCCGCACTCGGACGACAACAGCTCCACGACGGGAAGCCCTCGACCGCCCGTTCCGTCGTCGCGTCCCATCTCCAACGCCGAAGCGTCCGGGGACACATCTCCGGCGATCGTCTCCAGTGTCCGTTTGCGCACCGGCAGGACGTCCGAGGAGTCCCAGACGGCCAGCAGCACCCCGCCCGCCTCGCGCGTGAGCCGCACCCGCATCTCCTGCTCAAGCGTGTGCCGCACCGCGTTCGTCGCCAGCTCGCTGGCGATCAGCGTCACGTCGTCGCGCAGTGCGTCCAGCCCCCACGAAGCCAGGCGCAACTCCACCAGCGTCCGAACCTGTCCCGGCACTGTCCGCGCCGCCAGGCACGTCAGGTCCAGCCCGGCATCGGGCACCACGTCCGTGCCTACCGGTCCGCAACCCATCACGACCACCGCGCCAACTGCCGCAGCATCAGCACGGCCCACTCCGCCGCCGGTTCGTCCAACGGCTCGCCCCTACGATGTGCCATGGGCCGGAACCACCTTCCGGTCAAGGGCTCGGCCAGCGGGGCAATCGCTGCGTCCGGGCCCGTCTTGTCGTGAGGCATCGAGGATGCGTCCGAACTGCCGGACGCTTGAACACCGTTCCCAGGACGTCTAGGACGTTTCCGAGTTAGCGTTGAGAACGTCCTATCCGTCCCGCGAGGGGGTGCAGGTGTGCCGAACGATGCGCTACGACAGGCCATGACCAGTGCGAGACTGACAGAGCAGGAACTCGCCGAAGCTTGTCAAGTGGACGTGAAGACCGTGGCCCGGTGGGTAGCCGAAGAAGATCGCACACCGCACCCGCGTCACCGCTGGGCAGCTTCGGACGCCTTGGGAGTTGATGAGGGCATGTTGTGGCCTGACGCCATCCGCAAGAACGTGAAAACCGGACCGGACCGCGAGATCGCGGCGGTATATCCCTACCGCTCGGCCTGCCCCAAGTCCGTCTGGCGTCGCCTCATCGGCGAGGCGAGCAAGGAACTGACCTTCGCCGGCTACACGAACTACTTCCTGTGGCTGGAGATCCCCAACCTCCGGACCGTCCTCCGCCGTAAGGCCGAAGGCGGCTGCCGCGTGAGGTTCCTGGTCGGAGACCCGGAAAGCGACGTCACGCGGCACCGCGAGCAACTCGAATCAGTGCCGCTCACCGTGAGCACGCGGATCAAGATCACCCTCGACGAGCTTTCCAAGGTCGCGGACGTGCCGGGCATCGAGGCCCGCTACGGCGACGACCACATCGCCATGAGCGTCTTCGTCTTCGATGACGAGATGCTCGTGACTCCGCACCTCGCGCACCTGGTGGGGCACGACTCCCCGATGCTCCACATACAGCGCCAGCAGGACGACGGGCTCTACGACCGTTTCGCCTACCACGTCACCGAACTATGGAACGGCGGACGCGCCATCGCGGAATTCACTCCGCAGTAGCCGGGTCAAGCCCGGCGCAGGACGGTTGGGCGGACGCGGCCCAGGCCCTGGAGGGGGCGGGGGCGGAGGGGTGTGGTGTCGTAAGCGCCGGACGGCAGTGCGGAGACCAGGGCTGTGTCTATGAGGACGGTGCCGGGGTAAGCGGTGGACGTCAGGCGGGCGGCCAGGTTTACCGGGGTGCCGAAGACGTCGCCTAGGCGCTGGATGACTTCGCCGTAGGCGAGGCCCACGCGGACCTTTGGGAAGTCTGGGTCTTCGTTGAAGCGGTCCGCGATGCGCAGGCCGATCTCGGCGGCGGAGCGGGGGTCGGACGCGACGAACAGCACCTCGTCCCCGAGGGTCTTGACGACGCGGCCGCCATGCTCGGCGATGATCTCGGCGGTCGTGGACTCGAAGTGCTCGATGAAGGCGGCCAGGGCGTCGCCGTCCAGGCGGCGGCTCAGGCGGGTGAAGGAGACGACGTCGGCGAAACCGGCCGCGAGGTGCGCGAGGCCGGCGGCGGGGTCGGACTGGGCGCTGGCCGTCGTCGCGGCGGCGCGCATCCCGGCGGCGGTGAGCTGGCGGCGCCAGCCGTGCAGCAGGAGGCGCTCGAACGCCGGGCGGAGTTCCTCGGTGGCGGCGAGGGCGGCGGCGACGAGGTCGGGCGTCATCGGCTCGTCGGACGGGAGCTCGCCGAGGCGCTGCAACCAGACGTCGCCGAGCCAGCTGGCGAGTCGTCCCATCGTCTGGCCGACGGCGCGGGCGAGCTGGAGGACCATGTCCTCGTCCACCAGGTCGCTGCCGAGCAGGTCCTTGATCTCGCGGAGCGCGGCGACGTCGCCGTCGGTGAAAGCGACCTCGTCGTCGGGCGGGGTCGGGAAGCCGAGCGCCTGCCAGATGCGGCGCGCGTAGTCGTCGGAGACGCCCGCGAGCGCCTCGACCTCTTTGCGCGTGTAGCGCAGGGGGCCGCCGAGGAGCGTCTCCTCGATGTCGTCCGCCATGTGACCCGCCCCTATGTGCCATCGATCAATGTAACAATGGTGCCGGAGTAGGATCACGGCGGTCAAGATGGATGAATCCGGCGGACGGGACATGGCCGAGTACCGAATCGACGACCTGGCGCGGCTGGCCGGGAGCACCGTGCGCAACATCCGCGCCTACCAGGACCGGGGGCTGCTGCCGCCGCCCCGCCTCGAAGGCCGGGTCGGTCTGTACGACGACGCGCACCTCGCGCGGCTCCGCCTGATCGGCCAGCTCCTCGGCCGCGGCTACACCTTCGCCGTCATCAAGGACCTGTTGACGGCGTGGGAGACCGGCAAGGACGTCGGCGAGGTCCTCGGGCTGGAGAAGGTGCTCACCGACCCGTGGTCGGACGAGATCCCCGGCACGGTCGGCTACGACGAGCTCGTCGAGATCTTTGGCGCCGGCCTGGACGAGGACGAGGCCGCCCGCCTGCGCGACCGGACGATCGAGATCGGGCTGATCGAGCCGGACGGCGCCAAGTACCGGGTGCCGAGCCCGCGGCTGCTGCACGTCGGCGCCGAGCTGGTCGCGGCGGGCGTCCCGCTCGACGCGGTGCTCGACATCGCCGCGCAGATCCGCGACGACTGCGACGTGATCGCGGACCGGTTCGTCGGGCTCGTCCGGGAGCACGTGTTCGACCGGCTGGAGGAGCGTCCCGTCCCGGACGGCGAGCAGGTCACCGAGGTCGCCGCCGTGGTGCGCCGGATGCGGCCGCTGGTGAAGATGGTCGTCGACCCGTTCATCGCGCGGGCGATGGAGGCCCGCGTCCAGGCGGCGCTCGGCGAGCACCTCGAATCGGTCCGGGACCAGCTCGGCCCGGCGCCCGACCGGGGGGCCGGCTAGCCGTCAGAGGAGCGTGGCGCCCCAGACGACCGTGACCGTGTGCGGCACGCCGTTGGCGTCGGTGAAGGTGAGCGTGCCCTTGCCGGGCAGCCCGATGATCGCCGTGCGCAGCGTCAGCGTCAGGCGGGCGGTGCCGTCCTCGGGCATGCCGCCCCGCGTCTCGGACAGGACGAGCTGGCTGGACGACGTCACCGCCGTCCACGACACGGGCCCGCTCTTGGCCGCGAGGCTGACCTGCGCGGTCTTCGTGCCGTAGAGCTCGACCTTCGCCGGGGCGACGACGAGGACGCCGTGCTGGTCGGGCGCGTCGGACGAAGGCGGCGACGGGCTCGCCGGGCCCTCCGGGGCCTGCTCCTCCGTCTGCGGGCCGACGGGCATGTTGCCGGGACCGCCCGGACCGCCGCCCGGACCCTCGGCCGGCGGCCTGCCGTGGCGCGAGTCTGTCGGCGACTCATGCGTGATCGACGGCTGCGGATGCGTGTCGAACGGCGGCCAGCTGAGCGTGTCGCCGCTGATCCCGGGGCCCATCACGAACATGGCGGCGAACGCGGCGGCCAGCGCGCTCACCATTCCGCCGCCGGTGTACAGCCACCGGCGCGTGAACGGCGAGGGCACGTCCGGCTGGCTCGGCAGGCCGGACGGCGTGAGCGCGCCGCCCCGCGCGGCGATGTCGGCCCGGTAGCCGGCGAGCTCCGGGTCGGTCGCGGTGTGCATGACGCGGTGGCGGAGCGCCGCGGGCAGCACGGGGGCGGGCGCCCGCTTGAGCAGCGCGGTCGCGGCCACCCGGCCGCGGCGGCGGCAGGCGGGGCAGTCCGCGGCGTGCCGTTCCGTGGCCGGGTCGACGGGGGCGGCTTCGGCGCTCCCATGAAGCAACTGCCAAAGAGCCTTCGCGCGCGACTGCAGGCTGGGCGACTCCGGCTCCCGCTCCGCAGGCTCCGGCGGGTCGGACGGCTCGTCCTTGCCGGCCGGGGGACGGGCCGCGAGAACGGCGACCGCCGTGGGACGCGCCTCCTCCGGAGCGTCAGCCGCAGCGTCGCCGGACGTCGCGCCGTCGGAGGCGGCGGAAGCGGCGGCGGCGCAGGCGCGGTTGGCGCGGTGGATCTCCTTCTGCAGCGCGGCCTCGAGGTCCGTCCGCGACCTGCGCACCCGCAGCGCGGCGCGGCGCGGCGACATGCCGAGCGTCGCGCCCAGCCGGGTGGGACGCAGCCCGTGCCGGAACGCCAGCAGCATGACCTCCTGCTCGACGGGCGCCAGCCGGGCGAGGCAGGAGCGCAGGAGCCCGTGCAGCTCGTCCAGCGGCGGCCAGTCGGGGACGGGGTCGTCCGGCTCGGCGCGGTCGAGGAACGGGATATCGGAGAAGTCGGCGTCCCGGTCCCAGTAGAGGTTCTTGGCCCGGCCGCGCCGGATGCAGCGGCGCCGGGCCGCCCCGTACAGCCAGGAGCTCAGCTGCAGGTGGTCGCGCATCCGCGGCGCGCGGCGCCCGGCGTCGATGAACGTGTCGTGGACGATGTCCGCCGCGACTTTCTCATCACCGGACATTGACAGCGCGTAGTCATAAACGCGCTCACCGTATTCGTCGTAGAGCGCGGCGAGCGCGGCCTCGTCGCCGTCGTTCAGTCCCTTCACCAGTGTTCGGTCAGCCGTGTGCACGGAGGGGGACAACCTGGGCATTCACGCTCCCGGAACCGGCATGAGGCGTCCGTACCCATCGGGATCGTCCGGACATTCAGCCCACCTTGCATACACCCGCGAACCCCATCCGCACCACATGATGTACCGAAATCACCATTAAGGTGACCGCGGGGTGAGATGCCGCTTCTCTCCGTGATCACGCTACCAATGACTCGCCGTCAGAATCGAGTCAGCAGACCGCGCCGGACGTCTCGCTCGGGGCTAGCGCTGGTCGTCGAGGGCGTCGTCGTCGCGGAGTTTGGCCATGGCGCGGGAGACGGTGGACTTGACCGTGCCGACGCTGATGCCGAGGGCTGCGGCGATCTCGCGTTCGGACATGTCCTCGTAGTAGCGGAGCATGACGGCGAGGCGCTGCCGTTCGGGGAGGCGGCGGAGGGCGCGGCCGAGCACGTCGCGCATCTCGCTGCGGTCGGTGTGGTCGTCGACGGGGCGGTCGGGGATCTGGTCGGTCGGGTACACGTCCAGTTTCCGGCGCCGCCACCAGGAGATCTGCGTGTTGACCATGGCGCGGCGGACGTAGCCGTCGACGGCGGCGGGGTCCTCGATGCGGTCCCAGGCGAGGTAGGTCTTGGCGAGCGCGGCCTGGAGGAGGTCCTCGGCCTCGGCGCGGTCGCTGGTCAGCTGGGTGGCGGCGCGGAGCAGCACGTTCCCGCGTTCCGCCACGTACTCGCGGAACTCCTCGTGCCGCGTCCCGTTCACGTCACCACCGGACCAGGGGTTGCGGAGCCGCCGCCACGGCGAACTCTCGGTACGGTCGACGATCGCACGCCGATCGTAATTTCGGGCCTACACAAATTACTTATCCGGGTCAACCAGTGGATAATCTTTATCCCAGGTAGATCAAACGTCCTCCACCGGCTGACTTATCGCGACAAATCCGTCGACAGCGCGAGTCACCGCGCGTGACCCTTGACTCACTGTCCTAACACCAGTGGCCCAGTGTGATGATTCGATGCCGGAGCGCCGCGATGCCGCCAGCCCAACGCCGTGGAGCGAGCCGCCGCCGGCTGCGCGCCTCCGTCCTCGGAACGCCCGCGGACGCCGGTCTGCCAGAACGCGCTGAGCGTCCGCTGGACGCGGCGTCCGGCATCGTCCTCGACGCCAGCCCGCACCTGCTGGTGCTGGGCACGGACGGGGGCGAAGCCCGGGGCACGGAGATGCGGTTCGCGATGAGCGAGGCCACGCCGGTCTGGCACGGCGGGCGCGGGGGCCTCGCCGCGCTCCGTCCGGGCCGCAGCGTGGTCGTCCGGCCGAAGGACGCCGGGCTCGTCGCCGACGGGACCGGCCGGGACGGGACGTCCCGGGGCGCCTCCATCGCCGACCGGATCTGGGTCGACATCGGCCGGGTCGCCGGCACGATCCTCGCGTGCGGGCGCGACGCCGTGGACGTGGACATGGGCCCGCATCGCGGACGCACCCGCGTGGTGATCCCGCCGCGCGCCCTCGAACGGGTCCTGGTGCGGCATCCGCGGCTTGAGCCCGGATACCTGATCGACGTGATCTGCGTGCGGTCCCCGGACGGGCCGCGGGCGGTGCGTCCTGGCACGTCGCAGCCGGGTTACCGGGCGGACGACCTCGCCGCGCCGGAGGTCGCCGCGCCGGTGCCCGACGTGCTACGCGGCACGGCGACGTGGTTCGGGGGCCTGGACGACCCGCCGATGGACGGGGCGGGCGCGGCGGACGGGGCGGCCTACCCGGCGGTCGATTCCGAGGGGGACGCCGGGGGATGCGCGGCCGCCCCGTCCGGCTGCGTCGCCTTCCCGTACCTGTCGCTCGGCAGCGACGTCGTCGTCCACAACGAGTGCGGCGGGCGGGCCGCGCCGGTGCCGGTCGTCGAGTGCGGCTGCATGGCGGCCCGCTTCTGCGACCGCTGCGTGGACTGCGGCGCGTCGCCGCGCGGGCGGATCGTGGAGCTGACGCCCGCCGCGTTCGCGGGGCTCGGCGGCGACCTGGAGACGGGCTGCTTCAACGCGGCCGTCCGCCCGGGCGCGCCGTCCACGACGGCGGAGAGGACGGCGTCATGGTGACCGCGTTCCAGAACTCGCAGGTCCTGCTGCTGGCGGCCGTGCTGCTGGCGGCGTGCCTGGCGAAGCTGACGGTCCGGGAGACGGCGGCGGACGCGTCCCACCATGTGCACGGCGTGCCGGTTCCGGCGGGGCTCGCGCGGCTGACGGCGCTGCGCGGCAACCGGGGGATGGCGGTCGGGCTCGGGCTCGGCGAGGGCGTCCTCGGGCTGGCGCTGCTGGTGACGTCGCATCTGGGGGTGCGGCTGGCGACGACGGTGGCGTTCGCCGCGGCGACCTGGGTGGTCGGCGAGCTGCGGGTCCGCCGCCCGGACGCCGGTTGCGGCTGCTTCGGCGGGCTGAGCGCCCGGAAGGTGGAGCGGCGGAGCGTGCTGCGGGCGGTGCTGTTCACCGGGGCCGCGGTCGCGTCGCTCGGCGCCCCGCTCGCCGGACTGGACGTGCTGCTGGACGTCCAGGCGCAGGTCGGGCTCGTGCTCGCGGTGGAACTGGCACTGTTCGCCGCGCTGTCCCCGGAACTGTCGGCGCTGGTGGAGCGGCGCGGGCTGCCGCACTGCACGGCGCGTCCGGCGATGCCGTGCGAGCGGCGGCGCAGCCCGATCGAGGAGACCTACGCGACGCTCTACGACAGCCCCGCGTGGATCGAGCACGAGAACGTCGTCGCGAGCGCCGTGCCGCTGGACGTGTGGCGCGAGGGCTGCTGGCGGTTCGTGGTCTTCCCGGCCCGGGTGGACGACCAGGACGTCGAGATCGTGTTCGCCGTATCGACCGCCGACCGCGACAGAACCGTCCGCTCGGCCCTGGTCACACCAACCCCCGCCCCAGCCCCGCCCCCGGCCGCAGCCTCGGACGCGGGCCCGGCTCCGGACGCTGCCCTGGACCCGGACACGGGCTCGGCCTTGGATGCGGGCCTGGTGTCAGATGCGGGCTTGGTGTCAGATGCGGGCTTGGTGTCGGATGCGGGCGTGGCCGGGGGGTCGCGGGGTCACCAGCTGCCTTCGGTTTCGTCGTCGGGGGGCGCGTCCTCGTAGGTTCCGAACTCGTCTTCTTGACGGGCGACGCCGTCCTCGTCGGGGAGGCGGAAGCGCATGGCGCCGCCCATGTGGGTCGGGGACTCGTCCTGGCCGTAGAGGTATCCGTCGTCCTGGACGGGTGGCCGTCCGCCCTGGTCCTGCTGCATGGACGACGACTCGTCGTCGCGGGCGAACTCGTTGTCCGGGTCCTGGCCGCGGAACCGGTCGTCGTGTCCCATGGTTCCCCCAATATCCGTCTTGTTCGGACACGTGGCACGCACGGTCTTACCCAGCCGGCCCCGCGCATGCGCCGGCGCGCCCGCTCTTCGCTCCTCTAGAGCTTTCTACGAAAAACCTTAGACATTCATAGAAAGAGCGAGAGGGCATGCGAGCAGAATCTACGGCTTTATACGGCCGCCGCTAGAAAGCTGAATATTCACCGGACGACACGACTCCATGCGTCTTTCTATCCTTCTCTAGCGAAAAGGCTAGAGAAGGATATGGAGACGAAGCGTCCGGTCGGGTCAGGCTGGTTGGGAACGGATGAACTGGCCGAAGTGCGGCACGGTGAACGCGATCATGCCGCGTTCGGCGCTGTAGATGAGGCCCTTCTTGATGAGGCCGTCGCGGGCGGGCGACAGGCTGGACGGCTTGCGGCCGAGCTCGTCCGCGACCGAGGCCGTGGGCACCGGGTCGTCGCCGAGCATGGCCATGGCGCGCATGTAGTCGCGTTCGGCCGGGGTGGCGCGCTCGTAGCGGCTGCCGAAGAAGCCGACCGCGAGCTCGCTCTCCGCCTCCGGCGCGGCGACCTTGATGTCGTCGGCGGTGATCGGGGTGTCGGGCGCGACGTCCCAGACGACCTTGGCGTACGCCTGGACGAAGTAGGGGTAGCCGTCGGCCGCGCCGTACAGCGCGTCGAGCGCGTCCTCGGTGAACGTGACCGCCTCCCGCTCGGCGGGGGCCAGCAGGGCGTAGTCGGCGGACTCGCGGTCGAGCCGGTCGATGCGGGCGTAGCGGAACAGCCGCTCGGAGTAGGACTTGCTGGCGGACAGCACGGCCGGCAGATGCGGCAGACCGGCGCCGACCACGATCAGCGGGCCGCCGACCTGCGACAACTCGTGGCACGCGGCGCACAGGGCGGACACGTCGTCGGCGGGGATGTCCTGCATCTCGTCCACGAACAGCGCGATCCCGGCGCCGACGTCGGTCGCGACGGACGCGGCGTCCACGAACAGCTCGGTGAGGTCGATCTCCAGGTCGCCGGAGTCGGCGCGTCCGCGCGTGGCGGGCACGTCGATGCCGGGCTGCCAGCGGTGCGCCCGCGCCTTGCTCTTGCCCGACGGCTCGGGCTCCGACTGCGCGAACGCCTTGAGCACGCCGAGGAAGTCCTCGATGCGGTCGGGGGCGCGGTGCCGGGGCGCCAGTTCCCGGACGGCCCGGTGCAGCGCGGACGCGACCGGCCGCCGGATCGACTGGTCGGGCCGGGCCTCGATCTTCCCCGTCCCCCACAGCCGCTGGATCGCCATCGACCGGAACGCGTTGAGCAGCACGGTCTTGCCGACCCCGCGCAGCCCGGTGACGATCATGCTGCGTTCGGGCCGGCCGCGGGCGACCCGTTCGAGCACCACCTCGAACTGCTTCAGCTCACGGTCGCGGCCGGCCAGCTCCGGGGGACGCTGACCGGCACCGGGGGCGTAGGGATTGCGCACGGGGTCCACGCTCTCGGACTCTATGAGGCGATATAGCTGCGGCCGTAGATTTGCGTAGAAACCGCTACGGCGTGTCGCGCGCTCCCGCCGCCGTCCGCAGTGCGCCTGGACGTCCTGCCTGGTGGCAACAGTCGCCGCCATGACGCCTCCCCGGCGAGCGTGTACGAACAAAACGTCGAACCTCTGTTCGACTATTCGAACACACTAGCGCATGCGTCCTCCCCCGTCACCCGAACCCCGGGAACTCCCGCGACGGATTCGCAGCGGCCGCGCCCCGGCCCACGTCGCCGCAGGTCAGGCCAGCGGTTCGTCGGCGGACGACTGGTGCGGGACCTTCTCGGCCGGGATGGTGCCCATCCGTCCGGCCTGGAAGTCGTCGAACGCCTGGACGATCTCCTCGCGGGTGTTCATCACGAACGGCCCGTACCGCGCGATCGGCTCCCGGATCGGCAGGCCGCCGAGGATGAGGATCTCCCACCCGTTCGCGCTGCCCGCGGGCTGGACGTCGGCGGCGCGGACGACGAGCCCGTCCCCCGTGCCCTGGTTGTGCGAGCCCGCGAAGACCGCGAGCTGCCCCTCGTCCAGCGGAGCCTCCTCGACTCCGGCCGTCCCGCGCCCGGACAGGACGTACGCCAGCGCGTTGAACTCGCGGGGCCAGGGAAGCGCCAGCCGCGCGCCCGGCGCGACGGTCGCGTGCAGGTAGTTGATCGGCGTGTAGGTGACGCCGGGGCCGTCGTATCCGGCGACCGACCCGGCGATGACGCGGACGAGGGACGAGCCGTCATCGGCGGCCAGCAGCTTGACGTCCCGCGCCTCGATGTCCTGGTAGCGCGGCGGGACCCACTTCTGGGCGCGCGGCAGGTTGACCCAGAGCTGGATGCCGTGGAAGAGCCCGCCCTTGGCGACAAGCTCCGGCGGCGGCTGCTCGATGTGCTGGATCCCGGACGCGGCCGTCATCCACTGGGTGGCGCCGTCCGCGATGAGGCCACCGCCGCCGGTGGTGTCCTGGTGCTGGAACGCGCCGTCGATGATGTAGGTGACGGTCTCGAATCCGCGATGCGGATGCCACGGCGTGCCCTTCGCCTCGCCTGGCGCGTACTCGACGGCGCCCATGTGGTCGAGGAGCAGGAACGGGTCGGCCAGGGACAGGTCGATGCCCGGGAACGGGCGCCTGACCTGGAAGCCCTCGCCCTCCAGATGGCGCGCCGCGGTCACGGTCTTCGCGACGCGGCGCCAGCCGGTCTCGGCCTCCGGCAGGACCGGCAGGCGGGGCAGGGTCAGCGGGTCGGCCATCACGGCGGGCATGGGGTCCTCCGATCGTTGGGGTGCCCGTCCGCGGTCGGGCGGCGCACACCCGCTGCAACCTAGTTGATGCTTCAACTATTCCCCCGGCGGACGCCGGAGGCCTCCTGCTAACGTGAAGATAGTGCACATTAGTTGAACCTTCAACCTGTGTTCTATACTTGCGGGTATGACCGAACCTCGCTGGCTCGACGCCGCCCAGCAGCGCGATTGGCGGGCATACGTGGACGGCAGCGTCCGGCTCACCGAGATCATGGATCGCGATCTGAAGTCGCGGCACGGGCTGTCGGTGTCGGAGTACGAGATCCTCGTCCGGCTGTCCGAGGCGCCGGAGCGGCAACTGCGCATGGCGGAGCTGGCCGAGAACGCCAGCCAGTCCCGCAGCAGGCTGTCGCACACCTGTTCCCGCCTGGAGTCGAAGGGCCTGGTCAAGCGGGACAGCTGCCCCAACGACAAACGCGGCGTCTACGCACAGCTGACCGAGGAGGGCTTCGCCGCACTGGAGCGCGCCGCCCGCGACCACGTCGAGACCGTCCGGACGTACTTCATCGACGTTGTCGAGCCCCAGGACCTCGAGGCCGTCGGACGCGCCTTCGCCCTGGTCCTCAAGCGCCTCGGCCCCACCACCTGACCCCCGCGGCACGCCTGAAGGACCCCCGCGGCGCGCCCTTGACCGCTGCGGCGCGCCCTTGACCGCTGCGGCGCGCCTACAGCGGGACGGTGACGCCGGTGAGAAAGCCGACCGAGACCAAGGTCAGGAACACCCAGGCGAGCATCATGCCGTGGCCGAACATCCGCCACCGTCCGCCGACCTTCCACACCAGCAGGCCGCCGAGCCCGAACGCGAGCACCAGCAGCGTGATGAACTGCGGCAGCAGGCTCGGCCTGCGGCTCGTCATCAGCGGCGCGTACATCATCACGGCGTCGATCAGCAGGAACATGCCGAACCCCGCCGCCAGCGCCTTGACGTCGCGGCCGAGGAAGGCGCGGGCGCGCTCCGCGAAGAGCTGGGCCCTGTCCGGACGCAGCTTCGCGCCCGCCGCCTTGTCGACCTCCACGTCGTGCGCCACGCCGAAGATCTCGTCTTCGAGGCTTGGGAGGTCCCTCTCCTGAGGTTCCGCCATCCCGGCTCCCCTGGGGCCGGACACCGCCGGGCGACATGCCCGGCGGACGGATGAGGTTCACGGCCCGTCCGTCCCGGCCCCTTTCCGGCGGGCGCGCCGTCAAACGCACCGTAGCGAATCCGGGTGGCACGCGCAGGCGACCCGAACGTGCCATGCTGGAAAGATGCCAGGTAGAGGGCCCCTTCGCGCCGCGGCTTCGCTCGCCGCGCTGTTCACGGCGGCGTCCGCCGCGGCCGGTTGTGGCCGCGGCTCCGACGACTCGGACGAGACGTCCCCGCCGACGACGCGGCCCACCGCGACCGGCTCGGCACCATCCGCGCCCGCGTCGCCCGCCGGATTCCAGGCGAAGATCGGGAAGGTCACCGCCGGGGACCTGAAGCACTCGTGGCGGAAGGGCTGCCCCGTGGCGCCGTCCGGCCTGCGGATGATCGAGATGACCTACTGGGGCATGGACGACAAACCGCACGCGGGCGGACGGCTCGTCGTCAACGCCGGGGAGGCCAAGGACCTGGTCACGGTGTTCGAGAAGCTGTACGACATGCGCTACCCGATCGAGCGCATGGAGCCGGTCGACAAGTTCAAGGGCAGCGACTTCCAGTCGATCGAGGCCAACAACACCTCGGCGTTCAACTGCCGTCCGGCGACCGGGTCGAGTTCGTTCTCCCAGCACGCGTACGGCCTCGCGATCGACATCAACCCGTGCGAGAACCCGTACGTCTACGCGGACGGGCACATCGCCCACCCCGACTGCGAGAAGTACAAGAACCGCCGGAACGACGACCCCGGCGTCATCCACGCCGGGGACAAGGTCGTCAAGGCGTTCGACTCGATCGGCTGGGGCTGGGGCGGCGAATGGAGCGGCGCCAAGGACTACCAGCACTTCTCGAAGTCAGGCCGCTGAGCCCGGGCCCGCGTGGCGGACACGGGTTGCTGGGGCGGGTTGCTGGGGCGGGTGTCAGGCCATCATCAGGAGCACGACCGCGATGATCGCGACGACCGCCACGACGGCGGCGATGCCGACGATGAGCCCGACGTTCGGGCCGGACTTCTGCGGCGGCGCCTGGTTGGCGAAGCTCTGAAACTGGTGGGTGGTTCCTGCCGGGTCTTGGGGAGTCTCTGACATGCCGACGAGGGTAACGGATCATATACGCCCGAGCCGGACGCTTTCGGGCGTCCATCACCATTCCGGGCTTCCAAGAGCGGAGAGTGTGGGATTCGAACCCACGAGGACTGTCCCCAGCCCTGGGCGCTTTCAAGGCGCCTGCACTAGTCCACTATGCGAACTCTCCAGATGACCAACGCCCACGATAGCGGGCGCCGGACACTGACCTCGACCGCATAAAGCGGGTTCACCCCAGCGCGACGTCGGCGTACGAGTAGTCGCACCCGCAGGGCCCCTTCCCGGCGACGAACCGCATGGTCGCCGCGCCCTCCCGCTGCCCCTGCCTGGACGACGCCGTGACCCGCACGGGCAGGTCCGCGACCGTCCGCGCGGGCTTCTGCGGGAGCGTGACCTGCAACCTGCCGGGCTCGGCGAGCGAACACGCCACCGATCCGCACGACAGGGACTCCGATTCCGGAAGGCGCGTCACGCGGAAGTCAGTGCAAGGTTGCGCACCGACGCAGATGCGCATGCGCACCCCCTCGACGGTCACCCGGTCCACGCCCGTGACGGTGACCATCACGGGCGGACGGCATGGCCCGCAGATCACCTCACCGCCGGACGACGAGCAGCCGGCGCACAACGCCATCACCGCGGCGGCGACCGCAGGCCGCCTTCCACCGAACATGGTCGCTGGGACGCGTCCCGCCCACTCACGGTTCCGCGCCGCCGTCGTCCGCAACGCCGTTGTCCGCGGCGCGGTCGTCTGCGGGGCGGACGTCTGCGGGGCGGACGTCTGCGGGGCGGACGTCTGCGGGGCGGACGGCGTAGCCGGGGATCGACGGCCAGCGGATGGTCATGACGACCGACTCCTCCTCCGCGCACCACGAATGGTCAACGCCGCGTCCCCACACCACGTAGTCGCCCCGCTCGGCCAGGACCACGTCCCCCTCGGGGAACTCCAGCCGGAACCGGCCGCTGACCAGCACCAGAAGGGCGGTGCGCTTCTCGCCGTTCGTCCACCGGGCGCGCCGCTCGCCCTTCGGGTGGACGCCCCATTTGATCTCGACCTCGGCGCTGTGGCGCAGGTCGCCCGGCGGCTTGAAATGGCCGAGCAGCCAGCCGCTGTCGGCGGCGGCGTCCGGGCCCGCCTTTCCCACGTACACGCCGTCCACAGGTCGGGACCCTAGCGTCCGGTCTCGGCGGGCCAGCGGGCGACGCGCCCGTCCGCCACCGTCCGGCATTCCGCGCACGCGCCGGGCTTGGCGGCCGACCAGAAGTGGCGCATGACGATGACGGCGTCGCGGTCGATCCCGCAGAGCGTGGCCTCGTACGTCACGGCGTGCTCCACGCCCGCCTCGCCGGACGCGCCCGCCCACCGCTGATCGGCGGGCGGGAAAGGGCGGCGGCGCAGCAGCACACCGTCCATCCGCCGGACGTCGTCGTACACGGCGTCGCATTCCACGCAGTTCCAGACCTCGTCAGAAGACACGTCACGCCGGTCGTTCAGAGGCGTCCCGCAGACCTCGCACACCAGCACCGCCGCCGACCGCCGCGTCAGGGCTGGACGGGACGCTGGTACGCGAACCCGTCACCGACCACTGCGGCAAGCGTCAGGTACGCCTCGCGTGTCGCGGGGGCGAGCTGCTCCAGTTCCACCTCGGCCCCCTCCTCCAGGTGGTCGTCGTACGGGATGCGGACGACGGCGCGGCAGCGGCTCTCGAAATGCGCCTGGAGCTTGTCCAGGTCGACCTGGCTGCGGGTCCGGTTGCGGACCATCGACAGCACGACCACGCCGTTGCGGACGAGATGGCCGTGGTCGTGCGCCTCCAGCCAGTCCAGCGTTGCGCTCGCGGAACGGGCGCCGTCCACCGACGGGGAGCTGACGAGGACGAGCTGGTCCGCGAGGCTGAGCACGCCCGCCATCGCGGAGTGCAGCAGCCCCGTCCCGCAGTCGGTGATGCAGATCGAGTAGTACTGCTCCAGGACGACGGCCACGGCGGCGTAGTCGTCCGCGCTGAACGCCTCGCTGACCGCCGGGTCGCGGTCGGACGCCAGCACTTCGAGCCGGGCGTTGTTCTGCGAGGTGAACGCCCGGACGTCGGCGTACCGCTGGATCCGGTCCCGGTTGTTGAGCAGGTCGCGGACGGTCGCGGCCGTCTCCAGCCGGACCTTGTCCGACAGCGTCCCGCGGTCCGGGTTGGCGTCCACCGCGATCACGGTGTCGCCGCGCAGCGACCCCAGCATGGAGCCGAGCCCGGTCGTGGTGGTCGTCTTGCCGACGCCGCCCTTCAGCGACATGACGGCGACCCGGTGATGCCCGCCCGCCACCATGGTGCGCGCCCGGGCGATGAGGTCCTTGCGGCGGACGTCGCCCTGCGACTCCCCCGGATGGATGTTGCCCGCGGTCGCCTTGTAAACGGCACGCCGCCAACCGGACGAAGGCGCGATGCGGCGCTCGCCGAGCAGGTTCTCAGAACTGAGGCTGTCGGCGTTCTGCGGCTGCTGCGGCATTTGCTGCTGCGGCATCTGCTGGGGCGCCTGCTGCTGCGCGGGATAGCCGTACCCCTGCAGAGGCTGCCCGGTGTTGGGGTCGACCGCCGGGTACTGCTGTCCGCCAGCATTCGGGTCCTGCGCGTACGGCTGTCCTGTAGCCGGGTCAAACTGCTGGTAGGGCTGCCCGGTGTTCGGATCGAACTGCTGATACGGCTGACCGGTGTTCGGGTCGACCTGCTGGTAGGTCTGGCCCTGGTTGGGATCCACCGGTGCGTACTGCTGTCCGCCCGCGTTTGGATCCTGCGCGTACGGCTGTCCCGTAGCCGGGTCAAACTGCTGGTAGGGCTGACCAGTGTTCGGATCGAACTGCTGGTAGGGCTGCCCGGTGTTGGGGTCGTACTGGGCGTACGGCTGGCCGGTGTTCGGGTCGGCCTGCTGGTACGGCCGGCCGGTTTCGGGGGACAGGGGCTGGCCGGTCTGGAGGTCGAACGGGACGTACGGCCTGCCGGCGGCGTCGGTGTCCTGCGGGTAGGGCTGGCCGGTCGCGGGATCGATCGGCTGGTACGGCTGGACGGTCGCCTCGGCGTCCTGCTGCTGGGGGAACTGGTCGGACGGGTAGGGCGGCAACTGTTCGAGGGGAGGCGCGGTGTTGCCGTTGGCGTCGTACTGCGGCTGCTGCGGCTGCTGCGGCGGCGGGTACGGCGCCTGCGGTTGCGGAGCGCCCTGCGGCGGTTGCGGGGCGCCCTGCGGGGGCTGCGGGGCGCCCTGCGGGGGCTGGGGCTGGTCGTAACCCTGGTAGCCGCCCGGAGCGGAGTACGGCGGAGGCGGCAGCATCCCCCCGTCGAACGGCTGCGGCGCGGACCCGCCTTCGTACGGCGGGGGCTGCGGCGGGCCGAAGTTCTCGGACGGGAAGTTCTCGGGGGGCTGCTGGAACATGGGCGGCGGCGCTGCGAGCCAGGGGTTGGCGTTGGGGTCGTTCTGCTCGGTCGGAGGCTGCGGCAGGGGGTGGGGCTGGGCGGCTTCGTCCGGCGGCGCGTTCTCCTGCTCGGCGGGCGCCTGCGGCGGAGTCTGCGGGGCCTGCTGCGGGGCCTGTCCGCCGCTTTCGGGGCCTTCGGCGCCGGGAGGCGGTGGGACGGGTACCTGCCCGGTCTGATCCCCGCTCATCGCGTCCAGAGAGGCCAGCCGCTCCTCAAGGGAACGCCCGTCGTGCTCGTTCCTTGCCACCGTTCTTCCCCCTCGGGCACGCCTCTTATGATCAACACGGTGCGGGTGGGCAAAATGGCCCCCACGCAGGATACCCGTGCGCCAATAGCACGCATCCACAGTGGAGATCGACGTTTGCGGCGTCGCGGGCGAGGCCGCGGCAGCCCACCCGGCGGCGTCCGGCGGCGTCCGTGACGGACCGTTCCGCGGCCGACCCCCGGTAGCGTTGCCGGTATGCATGCGATCGTCATCCGCGAGCCGGGCGACCCCGGCGTCCTGGAGTGGACGCGGGTTCCGGATCCGGCGCCGAAGCCCGGCGAGGTGCTGATCGACGTGGCGGCGAGCGCGGTCAACCGCGCCGACGTCATGCAGCGTATGGGGTTCTACCCGCCGCCGGAGGGCGCCCCGCCGTATCCGGGCCTGGAAGTGTCGGGAACGGTGGCCGAACTCGGCGCGGACGTGACCGGCCCGGCCCCCGGCGACGAGGTGTGCGCGCTGCTCACCGGCGGCGGGTACGCAGAACGCGTCGCGGTTCCGGCGGCGCAGGTCCTGCCCGTGCCGCGCGGCGTGGACCTGGTGGACGCGGCCGGGCTCCCCGAAGTCTCGTGCACGGTGTGGTCGAACGTCTTCATGCTCGGCGGGCTGCGCGCCGGGGAGACCCTCCTCGTCCACGGCGGCGGCAGCGGCATCGGGACCCTCGCGATCCAGCTCGCCAAGGCGCGCGGCGCGCGGGTGGTGACGACGGTCGGCAGCGCGGAGAAGGCCGCCCGTTGCCGGGAGCTCGGCGCGGACGTGACCGTGAACTACCGCGAGGACGACTTCGTCGACAGCAGCCCCTACGACGTGATCCTCGACCTGATCGGCGCCAAGTACCTCGCCAGGAACGTGGACGCGCTCGCCACCGGCGGCCGTCTCATGGTCATCGGGCTCCAGGGCGGCGCGAAGGCTGAGCTGGACATCGGCAAGCTGCTCCGCAAACGCGCCCTGGTGCACGCGACGACGCTGCGGTCCCGTCCGCTGGAGGAGAAGGCGGAGATCGTGGCCGGGGTCCGGGAGCATGTGTGGCCGCTGCTGGAGTCGGGCGCCGTCCGGACGGTCGTCGACCGGCGGATCCCGATGGCGGACGCGGCGAGCGCGCACCGGCTGCTCGAAGAGAGCGGTCATATCGGCAAGATCCTGCTGACCGTGTGAGGATGAAGGGATTATGAGCGAGCCTTCCAAGAAGCAGTCTGAACAGGAACCGCAGGTGCTCGTGCTCGGCCCGAACGGCATCGCCGTCGAGGGCGGCGGCGAGGGCGAGCCCGAGGGCAAGTCGATCACCGACATGGTCGAGCAGCCCGCGAAGGTGATGCGGATCGGCGGGATGATCCGGCAGCTGCTGGACGAGGTCAAGGCCGCCCCGCTGGACGAGGCGAGCCGGGCCCGGCTGCGGGAGATCCACAAGTCGTCCATCAAGGAGCTGGAGGACGGTCTCGCGCCGGAGCTGGTCGAGGAGCTGGAGCGGCTGTCGCTGCCGTTCACGGAGGGCACGGTCCCGAGCGAGTCGGAGCTGCGGATCGCGCAGGCGCAGCTCGTCGGCTGGCTGGAGGGCCTGTTCCACGGCATCCAGACGACGCTGTTCGCCCAGCAGATGGCGGCCCGCGCCCAGCTCGAGCAGATGCGCCGCGCCCTCCCCGCCGGAATGATGCCCCCCGGCGCCGAAGACGACCAGCCCGGCTCCCACTCCTCCGGCCCCTACCTGTAGCAACGCGAACGACAACGGCCGCCTCCCACGACACGCTTCGCAAGCCTGCCTGCCTGCCTTGCGAACTCACGCGGAGGCGGCCGTCCCCATGTCACAACCCCACCGCAACCCCCACGCCGGGCCTCCGCGCCGGCCCCCCACGCCGGGCCTCCGCGCCGGGCTCCGCGACGCCGCCATCGTCGTCGCTGGACGTCTCGTGCGTGACCGCCGCCGCCACAAGCGGATGAGCCCTCGCGACCGCGGACGAAGCACTCGCCCAGGTGAACATCGGCCGACTCCAGGCCAGGCCCGCAAGTTGACTTGCGGGCCCTAGGGGCGGCGGCCGTTTCTCATGTCATGACGTCGCCGGGACGTCTCACGCCTAGGCGGGGTCGGCGGGGTCAGTGGGGTAGAGGCGTTCGAGGACTTCTGCGACGCCGTCTTCGTCGTTGGTGGACGTCTTGTGCGTGACGGCGGCCAGTACCAGTGGGTGCGCGTTCGCGACCGCGTAGGAGGTGCCCGCCCAGGTGAGCATCGGCAGGTCGTTCAGCTGGTCGCCGAAGGCGACGACGTCGTCGGACGCGATCTCGTGCTCGGCGCACAGCGCGGCCAGCGCGCTGGCCTTGGTGACGCCGTGCGCGCTCATCTCCAGCAGCCCTCGCCCGGACGAGTTCGTCACGGTCACGAGGTCGCCGACGGCCGCCACGGCCTTCTCGGTGAGCTCGTCGGCGTCGGCCTCGGCGTGGTACGCGAGCAGCTTGGTGCCGCTGCGGTCGGCGAGCCGGGCCGCGTCGACGGGGCGTCCGCCGAGGGCCTCGGCGTCCCAGCGGCCCAGGTTGTAGGTGGTCTCGAAGACGAACCCGGTCGGGTGCTCGACGGCGAACCGCAGTTCGGGGACGAGCGCGCGGAGCCGTCCGACCGTCTCGGCGATCACGTCGGGGGCGATCTCCGAGGTGCGCAGGACGGTGTCGGTGTGCAGGTCGTACACGACGGCGCCGTTGGCGCAGATCGCGACGCCGTGGTGGCGGACGGCGGCGGCGACCTCCGTCATCCAGCGCGGCGGCCGGCCGGTCACCATCACGAGCACCGCCCCGGCCCGTTCGACGCGGGCCAGGGCGGCGATGGTCCGGTCGGAGAGCGTCCCGTCGGAGCGCACGATCGTCCCGTCCAGATCGGTGGCGATCATGCGTGGCGAGGCTTGGGTCATGGCACCTTCCAGGGCAGGTCAGACCCACCCTAGGCGACATATCCGACGGGATTCCCGGCGGCTTACCGTTTGACGGGCTCCAGGACGTCCAGCCCGATGAACTTCTGGAGCGCCTCCGGCACGCGGACCGTGCCGTCCGCCTGCTGGTGGTTCTCCAGGATCGCGACCATCCAGCGGGTCGTCGCGAGCGTCCCGTTCAGCGTCGCGACCGGGCGGCTCTTGCCGCCGTCGTCCTTGAACCGGACCGACAGGCGCCGGGCCTGGAACTCGGTGCAGTTGGACGTGGACGTGACCTCCCGGTACGTGCCCTGCGACGGCACCCACGCCTCGCAGTCGTACTTGCGCGCCGCGCTGGACCCGAGGTCGCCCGCCGCCACGTCGATCACCCGGTACGGGATCTCGACCTTGGCGAGCATCTCCTTCTCCCACTCCAGCAGCCGCAGGTGCTCGGCGTGCGCGTCGGCGGGGTCGCAGTAGGAGAACATCTCCACCTTGTCGAACTGGTGGACGCGGATGATGCCGCGCGTGTCCTTCCCGTAGGAGCCGGCCTCGCGACGGAAGCACGACGACCACGCCGCGTACCGCCGCGGCAGCGCGTCGATGATCTCGTTCATGTGGTACGCGGCGAGCGGCACCTCGGACGTCCCGACCAGGTACAGCTCGTCCTGCGGAAGCTGGTACACCTCGGCGGCGTGCGCGCCGAGGAACCCGGTGCCCTCCATCGCCTCCGGCTTCACCAGCACCGGCGGGTACATCGGGACGAACCCGGACGCGACCGCCTGCTCCATGGCGAGGTTCAGCAGCGCGTACTGCAGCCGCGCGCCGACGCCCGTCAGGTAGTAGAACCGCGCGCCGGACACCTTCGCGCCGCGCTCCATGTCGATGGCGCCGAGGCTCTCGCCCAGCTCCAGATGGTCCTTCGGCTCGAAGTCGAACGTCGCCGGCTCGCCGACGTGCTCCAGGACGACGAAGTCCTGCTCGCCGCCGGGCGGGGCGCCGTCCTCGATGAGGTTCGGCACGCCCTTCAGCAGCGCGTCGAGCTCCTCGCCGAGCCGGTCGGCCTCCGCCTCGGCCTCCTTGACCTGCTGCGCCAGCTCCTTCGCGCGGGTCAGCAGCTGCTGCCGCTCGTCGCCCTGCGCCTTGGACACCGACTTGCCGAAACTCTTCTGCTCCGCCCGCAGCCGCTCGAACGACGTCAGCGCCGTCCGGCGCCTCCCGTCCAGGTCGAGCAGCAGGTCGACGACGCCGTCATCCTCACCGCGGGCGCGCTGCGAGGCGCGCAGCCGCTCGGGATCCTCTCGAAGAGCTCGCAGGTCGATCACAGACCCGAGGCTACCGGCCGAACCCCTCCGCCGCGCACGAGTATCGCCGGTTGTGGAAAACCTCGCCCGCCCGGCGAGGGCGTCAGCGGACGCCGCTGGCCAGCAGCGCGTGCGCGGGCAGCGCGACCTGGCCGTCCGCGACCGCGTAGGCCCGGACGATCCCGTCGTAGGCCTCCTTGATCCGCGCGACGGTCTTGGCGTCCTGCCGCCCGACGATGTAGCCGTTGCTGCCGACCTTGGACAGCGCGCCCGTCTCCCACCAGTCCTCGGGGTCGACGACGTGCTCCCACGTCACCTCTTCGACGGCGACCTCGCCGACCCCGGCCTCCGCCACCAGCCGCTGGAACGCGACCGGCTCGCCGTACCGCATGAACGGCGGCTCAGGGACGTCCTCCGGCCACGGCACGCCCGCCTCCTCGATCGCCTCCCGGACGACCCCGAGGGCCCCGCTGCCCGGCATCAGCCAGCAGGTCAGCGCCAGCCGCCCGCCCGGCCGCAGAACGCGCCGCAGCTCTCCGATCGCCACGCCGGGCGAGCCGACGTGGTTGATGACGAAGTTCCCGGCGACGGCGTCGAACGTCCCGTCCGGGAACGGCACGTCGGGCAGCGCGGCGACGTGCACGTCCAGCCCGGGAACGTTCCGGCGTGCCGTGTCCGCCATGCCGGGGTCGGCGTCCATCGCCGACACCGCCGCCCCGCGCTCCGCCGCCCCCTGCGACACGAACCCCGGCCCGGTGCCGACGTCGAGGAACCGCGTCCCGTCCGCGACACCCGCGGCGTCCAGCAGCGGACCGACCATGTAACGGGTGAGCCGTGCGAACCCCCGCTCGTACGCGGTGGCGCGCCCGGCCCACAGTTCCCGCTCGTAAAGATCGAAATCCTTGGTCACCTACGCAGAGTACGTCAGCGCACGTCGACGTAGTCCGCCGGCGTGTCCGACGGGTAGTAGCTGCTGCTGCCCTTGTAGGACGCCATCCAGTAGCCGTCCGCGGACGCCTTGAACGTCTTGCGGAACCACCCGCTGCTGTCGGTCGTCGTCGCGGCCATCTGCGTCCACGTCGTCGAGCCCGCGCGCTTGAAGTAGACGTACACCGGCGCGTTCGGGCCCGGTCCCGCCACGTCACGGAACCGGTAGAGCAGCCCCTTGACCGTGATCGTCCCGCCCTTCTGCACCGGCTCGGGCGAGGCGTTGAAGTCGTACCACTGCGTCCGGTACTTCACGTCGATGTAGTCGGCCGGGGCGACGGCCGGCGTGTTGAGCTCGCTGCCCGCGTACCGGGCGCGCCAGTACCCGTCCTTGTTCACGGGTGTGGGGGTGTTGAAGTAGAAGTTCCCCGGACGGGACATCGTCTGGCTCTGGACGGTCGTCCACGTCTTGCCGTCCGGCGAGTACTCGAGGACCACCGGCAAGTCGCTGACGTTGGTGAAGTCCGGCTTGACGAGAAGCGTCCCGTGCACGCTGAGGGAGTCGCCGTAGGCGTGGGGTTCGGGGAAGGCGTCGAAGCCGGTGATCTCGGAGATGTTCCGGATGTTCAGCGACCCGAGGCTGGTCTGGCTGCCGACGTAGAATCCCTCGTCCAGAACCCGTGCGGTCACCGTGCCGGACTTCCCCGCCTCCCGCGCTGCCGTGAAGTAGGTGTGGAAGGTTCCGTCCGCGGCGGTCCGCACCGAGGTGCCGATGCCGCCTCCAAGGTCCATCAACGCGCTGGGCACCTCGACCTGGACCTGTGCGTTGGCCGCGGGTACGAGCCCGGCGGCCCCGTACCGGAGGACCTTGCCGTCGACGGCCATCCGCGTGTACGGCGCCACCGTCGACGCCGGCTTTATCTGCGCGGTGATCTCCGTGGCCTGCTTGTTCACGATGAGGGAGGCGCTCTGGTAGGCCGGGCAGAGCTGCCCCTGCCGGGGAACGGTGATGCTCGCGTACGGCACACCGCTGGATTTCACCGTGAACGAGCCGTCGCCGCCCGTCGTCGTCTCGACGTCCGTCACGGTCCTGACCGTCCCGCCCGCCAGAGGTTCGGGAGCGTCCTCACGAACCTTCTGGACGAGGACCCGGCCGCTCATGGTCACGTCCGGGTGATCGGCGTCGATGACGCTCGGCGCGCTGGTGAAACCGCTGATCGTGGTCGTGTAGCAGTCGTCCATCAGGCGCCGCAGCGTCCGCGTCAGGCCATCCGCTGTGGTGACCACCACGTCGACGTAGGTGTAGCCGGGCCGGATCTTGATGTCGGGACGGTACTCGGCCTGCCAGACGCCGTCGTTGTCCGTCCCCTCCGTCCGCGTGAGGTCGAAGGAGGCGTAGGGCTCAGCGGTGAGTTCCTGATAGCGCATGAACCCCCGGACGCTCGTGACCCCACTGACCGACTTGGCCCTCAAGCTGAGCTTGGCCACCCGGTCCCTGGCCAACTGGTCGAAGTCGACCGTCAGGAAGGCGTCCTTCACGTCCGCGTGAGCGGCGTTCGGGACGAGCAGAACCGAAGCTGCGAGCGCAGCCGTCGCGAGCAGAGCCGAATATCGACGCACGGCAGGTGACCTCTCCACTGAAACTGTGCAATGGAGACGTCCAAGATCCACAGGCGGTTGGCCTGGAGTGATCACGGTTCGGTCGCGGTCGGGGCCGCGGCGCCGGTCGGGGTCAGCCGGTGCGGATCGACTCGACCCAGGCGGCGGCTTCGGTGAAGTCGTCGTCGTGGGTGCCGCGGCGGATCTCGGGGCGGATCTGGTCGGCGCGGGCGTAGGAGCCGACGAAGCGGACGTCGGAGCAGACGCGGCGCAGGCCCATCAGGGCCTCGCCGACGCGGGCGTCGGCGACGTGGCCCTCGAAGTCCATCCAGAACAGGTAGGAGCCGAGGCCGGCGCCGGTGGGGCGCGACTGGATCAGGGTCAGGTTGATGCCGCGGACGGAGAACTCGGTGAGGATCTCCAGCAGGGCGCCCGGGTGGTCCTCGCCGATGAACGCGACGACGGTCGTCTTGTCCGTGCCGGTGGGCACGGGCGGCGTGCAGGGACGGTGCAGGACGACGAAGCGGGTCACGGCGTCGGCGACGTCGTGGATGTCTTCGGCGAGGATGGACAGGCCGTAGCGGGACGCCGCGAACGAGCCGGCGAGGGCGGCGTCGTAGTGGCCGTCGGCGACGTGCTGGGCGGCCTCGGCGTTGGATGTCGCTGCGCGCCATTCGGCGTCCGGGACGTTGCCCAGCAGCCAGCGGCGGCACTGCGGCTGCGCGATCGGGTGGGACGCGACGGTCTTGATGTCGCCCAGTTCCGTGCCGGGCCGGACGAGCAGCGCGAACGACACCGGCAGATGGATCTCGCCGACGATCTGGAGCGGCTCGCCGGTGGCCAGCTCGTCCAGCGTGGTCGGGACGGAGCCCTCGACGGAGTTCTCCAGCGCGACGACGGCGGTGTCGGCGTCGCCGCGGCGGAGGGCGTCCAGCACGGCCGGGACGGTCGCGAGCGGGAGGTGCTCCGCTTCGGCCGCGCCCGGGATGGTCAGGAGCGCGGCCTCGGTGAACGTGCCCTGCGGACCCAGGTAGGCGTAGCGCGCTGGCCTGTCGTCTGCGGTCACGGGTACTCCCGATGCGTGCGTTCCTGGTGGGCGGGCTGCGCCTCGCCGGTATGCGAGGTGAGGATGCCGAGTCTACTGCGCGGCCGGTCAAGGCCGTCCGTCAGCCGCTGTCAGAAGCGGGCGGCGCTGTCAGGCACGGATCACGCGGTCAGGCGCGGGCGGTGGGGGCGCTGCGGTCGCCGTTGCCGCTGCCGAAGTCGGGCAGGGGGTCGTCCATCGACACGATGGGGCCCTTGCCCAGGCGGGCGGCGCGCAGGGCCTGGTTCTCCTCGGGCGAGAGCATCTCGACCGGGTGCCCGCCCTGGACGGCCTTGGCGTAGGTCCGCGTCTCGGTTCGCCCGTTGATCGAGCTGATGACGATCCCGTCCCCGACCGCGTTGATCACTGCGAGCGAGAAGGACCGGTGCCCGGACATCTCCTTGAGGGCGTCGTAGTGGACGATGGCGAGGTCGCGCAGCGCGCGCTCGTCCGCCGAGCCACTGGCGACCTGGAGCTGGCGCCTGAGCATTTCCCCGCACTCGTCGACGACCTGGTTCACCCGGTTGTGGGCGACCACGGCGATGGACAGCCCCGCAACCCCGGCGACCAGGCCCGCGACGGCCACCGCGACAAGCATCACGGGCTGAGCGTACCCACCCCGGCCTCGGGTTGCGAAGGATCTTCGCGCCGGAGCCGCGGTTCGATCCGTTCGACCAGCCAGGTTCCGAGGACGACGATCGACGCGAGGGCCGCGACGCCGAACACGTCACGCACGACCTGGCCCGCGAAAACCGAGACGGCGGAGTGCTCCGGGCCGATCAGCGACCGTCCCCACCAGGGGATCGGGAACAGGAACAGCAGCCAGAGACCCAGCGCGAAAAGACATCTTCGCGTGTCCCGGGCATCACCGGCCAAAGCACCGAACACCGCGATCATCCACACAAGATGGTGGATCCAGCCCACCGGGGACAGGACGACCGACAGCAGCCCCACGATCGCGACCGCCGCGAGCACCAGGCTGTAGGACTCCGGTCCGGAGTGGAGATCGGCGGCCTCGGACGCGCGGCGGGCCCACGCGAAGCCGTACCACGCCACGATCAGCGCGAGGAGGAGCCACACGAGCGTGCGGGCGGGCCCCTCGTCCAGGATCCGCGCGACGATCCCGTGGACGGCCTGGTTGGTCGTGCCGTCGACCGCGCCCGTCCGGTCGCCGCCCTGCAGCAGCGCCCCGAACCAGTAGTCGGACGAGTCGGACGGCAGCAGCGCGAACGCCCCGAGCGTCGCGGCGGCGGCCGTGAGCAGCGCGTTCCCGAAGGCGTCCCGCCGTCCGGTGATCAGGAAGTAGATCAGGAAGACGCCCGGCACCAGCTTGATCGCCAGCGCGAGGCCGACGAGCATCCCGCGCGGCCAGCGGGGCGTGCGGGCGCAGCAGTCGGCCAGGCACATCGCGAGGAGGAACAGCCCGACCTGCCCGAACCGGAACTGGTCCCGGACGGGGTCGAGCCACGCCATCGCCCCGACCAGGACGCCTGCGGCGAGCGGCGCCCAGCGTCCGGCGCGGCGGAGGAGGTCGCGGAACGCGTAGCAGACGCAGATCACCAGCGCGAGGCAGATCAGGGCCGTCCACACCAGCTGCGCGGCCCGCCAGGACATGACCGTGAACGGGACGGCGAGGACGGCCGAGAACGGCGGATACGTGAACGGCAGGAGCTGCGGCGGCTGCGTGAGGACGTCGTACAGCGGGGCGCCGCGCAGGATGGCCCGTCCGCCGTCCCGGTAGACCTCCAGGTCGACGAGCCGCTGGTCGGGCTCGTTGCCGAGCCAGCGGGTGAGGATCGGCGCCATCGCGACGGCCGCGACGACCACGCCCGCCAGGACGATCAGCAGATCCCCCGCCGTCCTGCGCCGCCCGGCGGCGCCGGCGGGGCGGGCGGGCTCGGCCGTCCGGTCGCCGGATGGTTCCTGGGCGCGGCCGCCCTCGGCATCCGCTTCGCCGACCATCTGCGCCTTGGGACCGTCCACAGCCCGCAGGATATGGCCACTCCGGCCGTCATCGGGCTCTTGTAGCCTGAGCGCCATGACTTCGCGGGGAGCCAAGATCGCTATGTTCCTCGCCACCCTCGTCACGGCGTTCACCGCGATCAGCCTCGCGCCGCCCGTGCTCTCCGGACCGTCCGCCGCGCGTGCCGAGGTGGCGGGCGGGCGGGTCGTGGTGGTCGGGGTTCCGGGGCTGATGTGGAGCGACATCGACCGGGAGAAGACGCCCGCGCTCTGGGGGCTGACCGCCGGGGGGTCCGCCGCCGGGCTCAGCGTCCGGACGACGAGGGTCAACACGTGCCCGACGGACGGCTGGCTGACGCTGTCGGCGGGGCAGCGGTCCCGGCTGCCGCACGGGAACTGCGCGCTCCCTGCCGCGCCGATCCTGCCCGGCCAGCCCTCCCCCACGGGCCCGCCGCCGGTGGGCGGGGCCATCGCGCCCGGCTGGCCGGCGATCAAGAGCGACAACGCCGACACCAACTACCACGCCCAGATCGGGCTGCTCGGCGACGCCGTCAAGGCGGCGGGCGGCTGCACGCTGGCGGTCGGGCCCGGCGCGGTGTTCGGGGTCGGCGACGGCGGCGGCCGGGTGGACCGCTACGTCGGGACGCCCGACCGCGTGACCGCCGCCGACTGGGCGCGCTGCCCGCTCGCGGCCGTGGACGTCGACGACCTGTTCCGCGCCTACATCGACGCGGGCGTCGACATCGAGGGCGAGCAGGAGCCGCTGTCGGAGCGCAAGCGCGCCGACGCCGCTGCCGCCGCGGACCGCCGAGTCGAGCAGGTCATGACCGGAGTCCCGGATGGGACGACCGTGCTGCTGGCGGGTCTGTCCGACGTGAGCGTCGAACCGCACCTCCGCGTCGCCATCGCGCAGACCAAGGGGACCGGCGGGCAGTACGGGCCCGGGTACATGACGTCCAGCGCCACCCGGCAGGACGGTCTCGTCACGCTCACCGACATGACCGCGACGGCGTTGAAGCTGCTCGGGCTGCGGCAGCCGAAGGAGGCCGTCGGGTCGGTGTGGCGGTCGCAGCCGTCGTCGGCGCCGATCCAGGAGCGGGTCGAGGCGCTGGAGGACGAGGACGTCGCCGCGCAGGCGATCCGCAGCGTCCAGACGTCGTTCTACTGGGTGCTGTTCGCGACGCAGCTCGTCCTGTACGGGATCGCGGCGCTCGCGCTGCGGCGGCTCGGCGGCGACCGCAGCTCCCGGGCGCGGATCCTCGGCGGCACCCGCGTGATCGCGCTGCTCGGCGGCGCGGCGACCGGCGCGTCGTTCCTCGCGGGGCTGCTGCCGTGGTGGCGGGCCGAGAACGCGACGGCCATCCTGATCTGCACCGTCCTCGGTTTCGCGGGGCTGCTCACGGGGGTGGCGCTGGCCGGTCCGTGGCGGCGGTCCGCGTTCGCGCCCGGACTGGTGATCACGCTGGTGACGGCGCTCGTCCTGGCGCTGGACGTGATGACCGGGTCGGGCCTCCAGCTGAACACGCTGATGGGGTACACGGCGCTGGTCGCCGGACGGTTCTACGGCTTCGGCAACCAGGCGTTCTCGCTGTTCGCCGTCGCGTCGATCCTGACGGCGGCGTGGCTGACGGAGTACCCGCTGCGCGCGGGCCGCAAGACGCTCGCGCTCGGGATCGTCGCGGCGATCGGCGCGTTCGCCGTCGCGGTGGACGGTCTCCCGGCGTGGGGCAGCGACTTCGGCGGCGTGCTGGCGATGGTCCCGGCGTTCGCGGTGCTCGGCCTGATGGTGACGGGACGGCGCGTCTCGCCGCTGAAGCTCGCGCTGTTCTGCCTGGCCGGCGCCGTGCTGGTGCTGTTCATCTCGTACCTGAACTCCAGGAGCGCCAACCCGACGCACCTCGGCCGGTTCTGGCAGGACCTCGTGGACGGCGACGCGTGGGGCGTGGTCGTCCGGAAGTTCAACGCGATGCTGAACAGCCTCGGGTACTGGCCGTTCACGCTGCCGCTCGCCGCCGCGATCGGGTTCCTGTTCTTCGTCCTTGCGCGGCCGACGCGGTGGCGGGTGTCGCTGCTGCAGCGCGCGTACGAGCACAGCGTGACGATGCGTCCGGCGCTGCTGTGCGCGCTGACGGTCGGCGTGATCGGGATGCTGGTGAACGACTCGGGCGTGGTGATCCTGTCGGTGGCGTTCAGCCTGTCGACTCCGCTGATGCTCGCCGCGGGCGTCCGGTCGCTGGAGATCGACTTGTGGAACGAAGACTCTGAACCACCAGCGCCGTCAGGATCAGCAGCAGCGTCCACGGAACGACGGTCGGCCGAACGACGGTGAACAGCCAGGACAGGTCGTCCGGGAGCTTGATGCGGGCCGGGGCGCGGGCCGGGAGGTAGGCGAGGCTGAGCGCGGTGGTGTGGGCGAGGAGGATCCAGTCGACCCGCGTCCAGGGCAGCAGGGCCAGCACCGCCCAGCCGAACCCGTCGTACCAGGGCAGCGCGTAGGGGGCGGCGAGGAGCCAGGCGAGGACGAACGCGGCCGCGACCCGGCGGTTCTCGGCGTCCCGCGAGAGCGGCTCCCCGAGCTTGGTGTCGTCCGCGGGCAGGACGCGGACGAGCATCGCGAACAGCGCGAGCCCGACCAGCAGGGCGCCCGTCTTGATGATGGTGCGCTGCGAGCCGCGGCCGAGGAACTCGTCGACGAGATGCCAGGGGGTGGCGAACGAGACCATGTCGCTCGCCTCCCGCACCTGGTCGAGGGCGTGCGGCCCGGCGAGCGCGTAGGAGATCGCGGTGACGGCCCCGGCTCCGCCGAACAGCGCGGCGAGGCCGCCGATGGAGCGCCAGCGGCGTTCCGTCCACGCCTCGCGGAGCAGCGCCCAGGCGGGACCGGCGCCGACGAGCGCCGCCGGCACCTTGATCGCCGCGCCGGCGCCCGCGAGCATGCCCGCCCCGAGCGCCCGCACCCAGCCGGGACGCGCCCGCCCGCTGAAGACGGCGAGCGCGGCGACCATCGGCGCGATCGCGAGGACGTCGTTGTGCGCGCCCGAGACCAGGTGGAACAGGACCAGCGGGTTGCACGTCCACAGCAGCGCGGTCCGGAGCCGCCGTTCCTCGGTCCTGGACGTCCGGTAGAGGATCAGCGCGGTGATCGCGAACGCGAGCGTGTTCACGACCGACAGGACGAACACGGTCAGCCGCACGGACCCGCTGCCGACCCACGCGGCGAACGCCTGCTCGCCGGTGGCGATCGGCCCGTACACCGACGGCGTCGTGCGCCATTCCTCCGGCGCCCCGGCGACGGGGTCCTTCGGCAGGTCGACGGCGCGGGTGGCGTACGGGTCGTGGCCGGTCGCCGCCATCCGCCCGTACGAGGCGTAGTTGAGGTGGTCGGTGGACCCGACCGGCGGCATGGCCATGAACGCGACGGCGGCGAGCAGCCCGGCGATCACCAGCGGCCGCGCCCCGACCCGCCAGCCCCTCCGGACGGCGACGAAGCACAGGGAGAGCCCGGCCGCGCCCGCGACGACGCCCGCGACGACGAGGCCGATGACCAGGTACGGCGACGGGTGGACGTCCAGCGAGTAGGGCGGCTCGGCGGGCGGGCCGCCCAGCGCGGGCTGGAACACCGACGGGCCCAGCAGGGCGGTCGTGAGGAAGCACGCCAGGCTGAGCCCGATGCCGCCGAGCCCGATGCCGCCGAGCCCGATCCGGCCCAGCCCGATTCGGCCCGGCCCGCCCGTTCCGAGTCGGGTCACGGGCGGCTGCCGCGCAGGCCGTCCAGGCGCCGCGTCACCCGCCGGGTCACCGTGGCGGCCGCCGGGTCGCGGACGGCGAGCGCCCTGGCCACGTCCCGGAACTGCCGGGCGCGGTGCAGCTGGGCCCGCCAGTCGGTGCCGGTGGCGCGGTGCGCGAGCGGGACCTCGACCTCGGTGACGCGGAAGCCCTGGCGGAGCAGGTCGATGGTGAGCGCGGTCTCGACGCCGAACCCGGCGGCGAGCGGCAGCGCGGCGTCGAACGCGGCGCGGGTCAGGCAGCGCTGCCCGTTGAGGGGCGCGGTGGCCTCCCAGCCGGTGGCGCGGCGGATCCCGTCGCGGGACAGCCGGACGACGAACCCGTGCCCGCCGAGCTTCACCGTGGTGGTGAACACGGCGATGGTCATGTCGGCGTCGCCGGCCAGGACGGGTTCGGCGAGGGGCGCGGCCTCGCGGGCGGTATCGGCGAGGTCGGCGTCCAGGAAGAGCAGGTGGCGGGGCTGGTCGCGGCCCTCGTCGAGCAGCCGGGCGGCATCGGCGCCGCTCTCCATCGCGGCGCCCTTGCCGCGGTTGCGGCTGTGCCGGACGACCCGCGCCCCGGCCTCGCGGGCGGCGCGGCCCGTCCCGTCGGAGGAGCCGTCGTCGACCACGACGACGAGGCCCGCGCCGGGGAGTTCGTGCGCGGCCTTGACGGTGGCCGCGATGCGGTCGGCTTCGTCCTTGGCCGGGATGATCACCGCTAGGTCCTGCATATCGGCGATCGTAGTCGGGGTTGCCGGTGCGGCGGGCGTCGCGGCGGGGAACGGTTCAACCCGTTACCGGCAGGCACAGCGGACGCCCCCCGGCGTTAACCGGAGGGACGATCAGCGGTCGGGCGCTCGCTCGCCGGACGACTGGGCGGGGGGGTAAGGCCGGGCGAACGAGCGGTAGGCGGGGTGAATAGGCGGGATAGGCGGGGTGTCGGATGCGGGACGGTTTCAGCCCGCGTCCATGGCGGGTGCGGCGTCGGTCACGGTGAAGACCGTGTCGAGCCCGGTGACCTGCAAGATGCGCCGGACGGCCGGGCGCGGGGCGGCGAGCTCGAGCGAGCCGCCCTGCTCCTTGAGCCGTTTCATGGCAGCGAGCAGCACGTTCATGCCGGTCGAGTCGCAGAACTCGACGCCGCTCAGGTCGACCACGATACGGTCGACCTGTTCGCGCAGGAGGCCCGCGAGGGCCGCCTGCAACCTGGGCGCGGTGTAGAGGTCGAGTTCACCGGTCGCCGTGACGACGGCGTGACCCTCCTGAGACGCGGTCGAGACGTTTAGCTCCACGTCCGGCACACTATCTCGGGAACGGCCCGCGGACCAGACAGTTCGCCAAGTCCCCTGCGGGGCGGGCGTGTCGCCGCTCGGGCAGTCCCGTACGCTTTGAGAACTACGCACCGTGATATTGCGATTTCACCGTCAGTCCAGGCCGGAGCCCCGCTCTGGGGGAACTCGGCGGTTCCCGTCTCGCGGAGCCCGGGAGTAGGGGAGGCTGGACGAGTGCAACAGCGGCAGGGGCACATGCGTGAGGGGGTGCGCCGCACATGAAGGCGGATCCGAGGGAGACGCGGCTGCGCGAACGCCTGGAGACGATCCGGGCGCGTTCGGCGAAATCCAGCTCGTGGCGTTCGTCCACCCAGTATCTGAGCCGGCTGGTGAACAAGGGCGGCTTCGTCCCCATCAAGACGCGGCTGTCCCGCGAGGACATCGCCTTCCTGTCCGGCGCCCGCGAGGAGGTCATCGCGTTCGCCGACCTCGGCGTCCGGCTGCTCGACCTGCACCGCCCGCAGGAGGCCGGCGGCATCACCAGCGATCCCGGCAGCCCGATCCGGCGGTGCCGCGCCTGCATGGCGCGGTGGCCCTGCCCGACGTTCCGCGCGATGGCGGAGACGCTCGACCAGTAGCGCAACACGACAGTCACTCCGTGTAGCAGAAATCAGGATCTGTTCACCGAGTGGCCGCGCGGCCGTCATGCGGATGTCGTCCCGCCGGGTGAGGGGACCGGATGTCGTAGGGTCCCGCCCGCGTGGGGAGTGCTCGTGCGCGTCTATCTCGCTCTGTCCGCCCGCCGAGGCCGTGAACGGCTCGCGCCCCTGCTGTTCGAGGCCGCGCACCGCGCCGTGGGCGAGGCCTTCCCCGTCCCGGCGGACGTGGTGACGTCCGCGTCCTGGACCGCGCCCGGCGGCGGCGCGGCGCTCCTCGGCTGGTCCAACGAGCCCGAGCACGAGCTGCTGCCCGGCATCCTCACCGGCAGGCCGGGCCGCGTCCTCGGGTACTGCGGCTACCTCACCGACCCCGGACACGACGCGGACGCCCTGCTCGCCAAGGACGACCTCGGGGACGTCACCGCCGAGCTGGGCGGCGTCTTCGCGGCCTTCCGGGCCGGCGACGAGGGCGTCACCGCGGCGACCGCGATCGCCCGGGTCTGCCCCGTCTACCACGCCGAGACGCGGGGCGTCCGGATCGCCGGGTCCCGCGCGCTGCTCGTCCATCTGGTGGCGCGGGCGCTGGAGACGGGGCTGGCCGACCCGTCCGTCGACCTCGCGGTGGAGGCGCTGCACCCGCTCGTCCGGCACGGGTTCTTCACCAACGACGACACCCCGTTCCGCGGCGTGACGGCCCTTCCCGCGGCGACCGTGTTCGAGGCCGCGCCGGGCGAGCCGACCGTGATCCGCCGGCTGCCGGCGCCGCGGACGGAGCCGGCGCCCCGCGAGGCGGCGGGCCGCGCGCGGGCCGTCCGGCCGCTCGCGGAGTCGCTCGCGGCCGCGGCCGAGCCGCTGGCGCGGCATCGCGAGGCGGTGTCGCTGTCGCTGTCGGGCGGGCGGGACAGCAGGCTGATGGCGGCGGCGCTGTCGGCGGCGGGGGTGCCGTTCAGCGCGTCCACCCACGGGTTCGCGGACGAGCCGGACGTGCTCCTCGGCGGCCGGGTCGCGGCGGCGCTCGGCGTCGAGCACCGCGTGAGCCTGACGGTCCCGGAGCCGAGCCGCGACACCGTGGCCGTCCAGCATCCGCTGAGGCGGGCGCATCACGTCGTCCGGATGTGCGAGGGGATGAACTCGGCCTACGAGCAGGTGAACTCGTACCGCCGGTACAGCCTCGTCCCGCAGGCGTCCGGGTCGGGCGGGGAGACGTTCCGCGGCGGCTTCCTGTACGACCAGGACGACATCAGCAACGACGGGCTGCTCGCCCGCGTCCGGCTGATCTTCCGCGCGGCGGAGCCGATCATGACGCCGGCGGCGAACGCGCTCGCCGCCGCCGAGCACGCCCGCTGGACCGACCGGGCGGAACGGGACGGCTTCGACGTCCTGGACAAGCTGTACCTCTTCTACCGGACGGGACGCTGGATCGTCGGGTCGCACAGCGCGGTGCTGATGAACTCGCCGTACTACCACCCGTTCTTCGACAACAGGGTCATCCGGGACGTGCTGGCCCTGCCGGCGTCGTGGCGGCGCAGCGAGGAGCCGTTCTTCTTACTGCTGCGGGAGCTGGCGCCGGCGCTCGTCCAGATCCCGCCGGAGGGCAGGCGGTGGCGCTTCGACCGGGAGCGGCGGCCCCTGCTCGCGGGCCGCCGCGCCTGGCGGACGCGCGCGGCCCTCCCCCCGCGCGGCCGGACGGCGTCCTTCAACTGGCGCCTGTCCCGCGACGAGGCGTTCCGCCGGATCTTCACCGAGCAGATCATGGACGGCCCCGCGACCCTGTTCGAGCTCGTCGACCGGCAGGCGATGGCGGACGTGCTGGCCGACACGACCGGCCGCCGGTGGTCGAAGCAGATCTGGCACGTGTACACGCTCAGCGTGCTGCTGTCGGGCGAATGGCGCGGGCCCGCCCCGAAGCTGCCCGCGGTGGAGATCCCGATCCCGGCCGCCTGACTCAGCCGGTGCCGACCTCAGACCGTGAGGGGAAGGCGGACCTCGAAGCGGCAGCCGGGCCCTTCGTTGGCGACGCCGATCTCGCCCGCGTGGGCCTCGACGATGCCGCGCGCGATCGCGAGCCCGAGCCCCGCGCCGCCGCCCGGCGTCCGGGCCGCCTCGCCGCGGAACGCGACGTCGAACACGCGCGGCAGGTCGTCCTCCGGGATGCCGCCGCAGGCGTCCGCCACCGTCACCCGGGCCACGTCGCCGTGCACCTCGCCGATGACCTCGACGACGCCGTCGCTCGGCGTGTGCCTGATCGCGTTGACGACGAGGTTGCGGAGCGCGCGGCCGAGCTCGCCCGCGTCCACCTGGACGGGCAGGCCCTCCCGGACGTCGCCGTGCAGCCGGACGCCCTTCGCCCTGGCCAGCGCCTCCGCGCCCGCGACCGCCTCGGCGACCAGGTCCGCGAGGCCGACGCGCTGCCGGGACAGGCGCAGCGCCCCGGCGTGGATGCGGGACAGCTCGAACAGGTCGTCCACCATCTCGGTGAGCCGCTCCACCTCGACGCGGATGCGCCCGTGGTACCGCTGGACGGTGTCCTGGTCGGCGACGACCTCGTCCTCCAGCGCCTCGGCCATCGCGCGCAGCCCGGCGAGCGGCGTGCGCAGGTCGTGGCTCACCCAGGCGACCAGCTCGCGGCGGCTGGTCTCCAGGGCCTGCTCCCGTTCGTGGGACGCGGCGAGACGGTCGTAGGCGGCCTCCAGCTCGCGCGACAGCTCGGCCAGCTCGGCGGGCAGGCGCGCGGGCGGCGGCCGGAACCGATCGGCGCGGACGGCCTCCACCAGCGTCCGGTTCGCGGCGACCAGGCGGCGTCCGAGCAGGACCGACACGCCCATCGCGACCAGCCCGGCGGACATCACCACCGCGAGGACGACCGAGCGGTCATGGTCGTTGATCAGCATCAGGAACGAGATCACGAGGATGCCGGAGACGGTCGCCAGCACGGTCGCCGCGCCCACCACCAGCAGTTGCGTCGCGACCGACCGCCCGCGCAGCGCGTACAGGGCGCCGAGCGCGACGGCCGCGACGACGAGCGCGGCGAGGGCCGCGTAGAAGACCACCAGGAGGAGATCCTCGAACGGGATCATCCGGCGTCCCCGGTGCGGTCCGCGGGCTCGGTGCCGTCCGCGGGCTCGGTGCGGTCCGCGGGCTCGTAGCGGTAGCCGACGCCCCAGACGGTGACGATGCGGCGGGGCGCGGTCGGGTCGTCCTCGATCTTCTCGCGGAGCCTCCGGACGTGCACGGTGACGGTGGAGGAGTCCCCGAACGTCCAGTCCCAGACCTGTTCGAGCAGCTGCTCGCGGGTGAACGCCTGCCGGGGATGGCGGAGCAGGAACGCCAGCAGGTCGAACTCGCGGGACGTGAGCGACAGGTGCTCGCTGCCCAGCCCCGCCTCGTGCGCGCTGACGTCCAGGATGAGGTCGCCGTCACGCAGCGGCCCGAGCAGCCCGGACGGTCCCGCCGGGACGAGCGACCCGCGCGCCCGCCGCAGCACCGACCGGACCCGCAGGGCCAGCTCGCGCGGGCTGAACGGCTTCGTCACGTAGTCGTCCGCGCCGGTCTCCAGGCCGACGAGCCGGTCGGTCTCCGTGCCGAGCGCGGTCAGCATCACGATCGGGACCGTGGACGTCTCGCGGAGCCGCCGGCACACCTCCAGGCCGTCCATCCCGGGCAGCATCAGGTCGAGGACGACGAGGTCCGGCGGATCGTCCAGGGACCTGGCCCTGCGCAGCGCCGCCGGGCCGTCCGCGACGCAGACCACGTCGTGCCCGTCGCGGGCCAGGTAGCGGGCGACGACCTCGGCCACCGTCGGGTCGTCGTCGACCACCAGGACGCGGCCGGCATGGGACACGGAGTTCACGTCCTCACGCTACGGCCACCGCGGCCGTTCCGGTTCGCACGTCATCACCCTGTAAGGAACTGATCACGACACGCGTCGCCTACGTCGCATCACGGGGGGATCGTCGCTTTAATGGCCCGATGGCCGCTCCCACCCGCACCGCCACCCCCGCCGGCGGGGTCATCGCCCTGATCCTCCTCGGCGGCGCGGTCGCGACCGCCGTCGGCACGATCATGACGTTCGCCGCCGTCTACCAGACGGACGTGCTGGCGCACCTCCGGCACTCCACCGCCTACTACGCGCTGCAGTGCGTGATCGTCGGCGTCTTCACGGCGGTCGGGCTCATGCTCACCCGCCCGCGCGGCCCGGTCGCGCCGATCGCCGCCGCGATCGCCGCGATCGTCGCCCTCTTCGTCGGCATCCGGGTCGGTCTGCTCCTCTACACGTTCACCCACGGAGGGGCCCCCGGCGACTACGTCATCGAGGTGCTGAAGCCGCACTTCGACGCCTGGGACCTGCTGGCGCCGCTGGCGGCCGGGGCGATCGGCGGGCTGCGGGTGCTGATGGTCGCGAGCAGCCTCGCCCCGCGCCACCCGTCCGGCCAGCCCTTCGGCCAGGCGCCAGGACAGCACTTCGGCCAGGCGCCAGGACAGCACTTCGGCCAGCCTGGCGTCCCCGGGCAGCCGATGCAGGGCCAGCCGATGCAGCCTCCGCCGCCGTACCAGGCTCCACCCGGTCCCGGTTTCGGCCCTGGTCCTGGTCCAGGTCAGGGTGCGCCCCCGGGCGGGTCTCAGGGTGGTGCTCCGCCGTACGGCGGGGGCTGAGGCGGTCCAGGGTCGTCCCCAAGAGTGATGACCTTCGCGGGACGACCGCATACGGTTGGGGTCATGGGTAAGACGATCCTGACCGTCATCGGCGTCATCCTCGCGATATGGCTCGCGATGACCGCCATCGGCGCGATCCTGTCGATGCTGAAGTTCTTCTTCTTCATCGGCTTCGTCGCGGTCCTGGTGGTGCTCGCCGTCACCGCCGTGTCCAAGATGTCCAAAAGTCGTTAGCAGGCCCTTGCCGGGGCCACGCCGGTGACCGCATGATGCCGGGACAACCAGGCGGTCATCGGCGAAGGGACCTACCGTGCCGGGTCTGACGGAGACGCTGCGCGAGCGGGCACGCTCGCATCCGGGCCGTGTCGCCTACATCGCGGGCGACACCGAGATCACCTACGGCGACTTCGACCGGCGCGCCGACCGCGTCGCGGCCGCGCTCGCCGCCGCCGGCGTCGGGTCCGGCGACCGGGTCGCGATCCTCGACAAGAACTCGCTCGAATACGCCGAGCAGCTCTTCGGCGCGCCGCGGATCGGCGCCGTCCAGGTCCCGGTGAACTACCGGCTGGCGCCGGACGAGGTCGCCTACATCGTCAACGACGCGCAGGCGAAGGTCTTCATCGTCGGAGCGGACTTCGTGCCCGTCCTGGACGCGATCGCCGAAAAACTCCAGCACACGACCCACCTGTTCGTCATCGACGGCTCAGACGACCGCTACGACGACTACGCGGCCTGGATCGACGGCGCGCCCGAAACCCCACCGTCGGAATCGGAATACGTCAC
Source organism: Actinomadura sp. 1N219 (assembly GCF_044326405.1). Taxonomy (NCBI): domain Bacteria; kingdom Bacillati; phylum Actinomycetota; class Actinomycetes; order Streptosporangiales; family Thermomonosporaceae; genus Actinomadura; species Actinomadura sp. 1N219. The sequence continues at coordinate 274,036 of NZ_JBIRAY010000004.1, forward strand.
CGACACCGAGGACGTTTTCGCCCAGCTGTACTCGTCGGGCACCACGGGCCTGCCCAAGGGCGTGATGCTGACGCACGACAACTACTTCGCCGCACTGACCGCGACCAACGACACGTGGAACGTCGACGACACGTCCGTCCTCATGGTCGCGATGCCGATGTACCACGTGGCGGGCAACATGCTCACCATCTCCGCGATCTACAACGGCGTGCCCGGCGTGATCGCCCGCGAGCCCGACCCGACGCTGATCGCGCGGGGCATCGAGCGGAACCGGGTCACGCACATCTTCCTCGTCCCGGTCCTGCTGCAGTTCATGCCGCTGATCCCGGACGTCACCGCCTGCGACATGTCCAGCCTCCGGCTCATGCTGTACGGCGCGTCGCCGATCAGCGAGGACGTGCTGCGCGGCGCGATGCGGATGCTGCCGGACACCGACTTCATGCAGGTGTACGGGCTGACGGAGGTCACCGGCGCGATCGTGACGCTCCCCGCCGAGGACCACGACCCGGACGGCCCGGCCGCGCACCGGCTGCGCAGCGCGGGCCTGCCCAACCCCACCTGCACCCTCAGGATCGTCGACCCGGCGACGCAGGAGGACCTGCCCACGGGCCAGGTCGGCGAGATCCTGTGCCGGACGCCGCAGAACATGAAGGGCTACTGGGGCATGCCCGAGGCGACGGCCGCCGCGCTGTCCGGGGACAACTGGTTCCGGACGGGCGACGCCGGCTACCTCGACGAGGACGGCTACCTCTACATCCACGACCGCGTCAAGGACATGATCATCTCCGGGGGCGAGAACATCTACCCCGCGGAGGTCGAGAACGTCCTGATGGGTCATCCCGACATCAGCGACTGCGCGGTCATCGGCGTCCCGGACGCCAAGTGGGGCGAGACGCCCAAGGCGATCGTCGTCCTGACCTCGGAGGACGTCACCGACAAGGACATCATCGGCCACTGCCGCGACCGCCTCGCGCACTTCAAGTGCCCGACGACGGTCGAACGCCGCGACGCCATCCCCCGCAACCCCACCGGCAAGATCCTCAAACGCGAACTCCGCGCCCCCTACTGGGAGGGCCAGGACCGCCAGGTCCACTGACCGGCCTACGGGAAACCGGCCTAGGGGAAGCGGATCACCGCTGACATGGGGCGGTGGTCGGACGCCTTCGCCCGCTCGGCGGGGACGCTGCAGGAGACGGCGGCGGACCTGGTGATGAAGAGGTAGTCGGCTTTCTCCACTGCGGCGCCCGTCCAGTCTTGCCGCGTCATTGCGCCCGCGCGGGACGGCCCGGACTGGTCGCATTCCTCGTACGCCCGATACAGCGGATCGAACGCCGGGCTCTCCGGCGCGGCGCCGAGATCGCCGCCGAAGAGCACGCGCCCCGTGCCCGCGAGAGCGGCGAGCGCGCTGGCCTGCTTGCGTCGCCACGCGGCGTCCCCGGACGGGTCGAGCTGCGTCACGCAGACCCGGGTCGTCCAGGACGGGACCTCCCCGCACAAGGCCACCGGCGCCCGCCCGGCAGGCGAGGGAAGTTCGGTACGTTCCATCCCCGCAAGCGGAGCCTCAGTCCCGATCGCGACGCCCAGACGGCCCTGCCCCTGCGCACAGGACGCCCCCTTGGACGGCGCGGCGAACGCCCAGCCCCACCCAGAAGCGGCCTTCTTGAAGGCACGCACGTGCCCTTCGCAGACCTCCTGCAGCAGGACGGCGTTCGCCGCGACCGTCCGTCCGCCGACCTCGGTGGCCCGCATCCGCTGCGTGACCTGCTTGGACAGCGCTCCCGGATCGGCGCCGAGCGGGCAGCCCGGCTCAGCGCCCCCGCAGACGTTCCAGGTCATCGCGTTGATCGTGACGGGTTCCGGACGCGGCGCGGCGCCGTCGGCATGGGCGGCGGGCGCGGGAGCGCCGTCGCCCTGCAGGCCCTCGATGCTCGCGCCGGTCGCGGCGGCGGCGACGACCGCGGCGGCGGCGCAGATCGAGAGAAGCGGAATCAGGGCGCGGGGGGATCGCACACGTTCTCCAGGTGGGGGGTCAGCCGGGGACGATTCCGGAATCCCACCACAACAAGATCGCATCGCGCCAGCGATTCCCGCCCAAGGGGCCCGGCGAGAAGTTTCGCCGGACCCCTGGGCGCCCGCTAGTCGAGCAATCCGGTGACCGTGCCCGCGCCGACCGTCCGGTTGCCCTCGCGGATGGCGAACCCGAGGCCCTCGGTCATCGCGACGGGCCTGCCCAGCTCGACGGCCATCTCGACCGAGTCGCCGGGCATCGCCATGCGGCCGTCGCCGCCGAGGTCGACGCCGCCGACCACGTCGGTCGTCCGGAAGTGGAACTGGGGCCGGTAGCCGTGGAAGAACGGCCTGCTCCGTCCGCCCTCGCCGGCCGTCAGGACCCGGACCTTCGCCCGGAATCGCAGGTGCGGCCGGATCGCGCCCGGCGCGCTGACGACCTGGCCGCGCCGGACCTGGTCCCGCCGGACGCCGCGCAGCAGCATGGCGGTGTTGTCGCCGGCCTCGGCGTGGTCCATCGACTGGCCGAACGTCTCCAGCCCGGTCGCGACCGTGCGGAACGACTCCCCGAGCCCGACGACCTCGACGGCGTCGCCGACGCGCAGGAGCCCCTGCGCGACCACGCCGGTCACGACGGTGCCGCGCCCGGTGATGGTGAGGACGCTCTCGACCGGCAGCAGGAACGGCCTGTCGAGCACCCTCTCCGGCACCGGCACGTACGCGTCGATCGCGGCGAGGAGGTCGACAATCCGGGCCGTCCAGTACGGGTCGCCCTCCAGCGCCCGCAGCCCGGACACCCGGACGACGGGGATCTCGTCCCCGGGGAACCCGTACTCCGACAGCAGCTCCCTGACCTCCAGCTCGACGAGGTCGAGCAGCTCGGCGTCCTCGACCAGGTCGGCCTTGTTGAGCGCGACGACCACGTGCCGGACCCCGACCTGCCGGGCCAGCACGATGTGCTCCCGCGTCTGCGGCATCGCCCCGTCCTGCGCGGACACGACGAGCACGGCCCCGTCCACCTGCGCCGCCCCCGTGATCATGTTCTTCACGTAGTCGGCGTGCCCTGGCATGTCGACATGGGCGTAGTGCCTGGTCGCGGTGGCGTAGTGGACGTGCGCGACGTTGATGGTGATGCCGCGGTCGCGCTCCTCCGGGGCCCGGTCGATCCGGTCGAACGGCACGGCGGACGCCATCCCGCGCTCGGCGAGCACCTTCGTGATCGCCGCGGTCAGCGTCGTCTTGCCGTGGTCGACGTGCCCGATCGTGCCGATGTTCACGTGCGGCTTGTCGCGCTCGTAAAGCTGCTTGGCCATTGTCCTGTCCTCACTGGTGGATCCGGTGAGAACCCGCTTGGGCCACCCCCCTCCGCTGGTTCTCCGGAAGGTGGGACGGAGAGGGGTCAGCGTCGCAGGCCGTCGACGGCTGCCGAGAAGGCAGCCGGCACCGCGCTCAGCAGGCCGAAGGCCGCGAGCGTCGAGGTGCCGGCTGCGAGGAACATGGTTCGAAGGCTACGAGCCGGATTTCGCCACGTCGACAGGTTTTCCACCTGCGGGAAGACGCAGCAGAAGCAACCCCGCGGCGGCCCCGGCGAACTGGAACGCGGCGATCGCGAGCACCAGCCCGATCGGCCCGATCGCGTCGGCGGACGCGGCGGTCAGCGCGGCCCCGACCGCCGAGGCGGCGATCTTGAGGCTGCCCGCCGTCGTGTTGACCTGGCCGAGCCGTCCGGGCGGCGCCTCCCGCTGCCGGAGCATCAGCGTCGCCGCGAACACCGGCCCCTCGCTGATCCCCGCGGCGACGAAGGCGGCCGTCGCCCACGCCAGCGACGGCGCGACGGCGAGGGCGGCGAGCGAGGCCCCGAACGCGACCAGCCCGGCGAGCATGACCGGCTCCGCGTGCCTGGGCGTCAGCCAGCGGCTGGACGCCAGCGACCCGATCAGCGAGCCGACCGCCATCGCGACGAGCAGCCGTCCGCCCGCGCTCGGAGCCGCGCCGATGTGCTCGGCGAGCAGCACCGCCGTCACCGCGACCCCGCCGAACCCCATCCACGCGAGCGTCGTCGCCACCGTCAGCGCCCGCAGCACCCGCCCCTTGGCCAGCACCACCAGCCCGCCGGTGACCATCGAGGACCACCCGCCCACCTCCGCCTTCCCATCAGCAGGCGGCCCGGTGAAGGGCAAGAGCGGAAGCGTCAGCAACCCCAGAACACCAGCGATAACAATGGCGACCCCGGCATACTGCCCACCCGCCAAGGCAGCGAGCCCGGCGGCCAGCCCCGGCCCCGCAATGCCCGCCAGGTTGTAACTGGACGCCTCAAGCCCGTAAGCCCGCGAAAGCCGCCCCGGCGGCACGAACCGCGGCAGCAAACTGGTAAGCGCCACCACCACCGGCTCAGTGCACCCGATCACCGCCGCAACGATCAGCGCGAGCACGAGCGGCGACCGCCCTGCCATCCCGAGCAGCAGCGCCGTAGCGACGGCATACCCGGCCGCGAGCGCGACGGCGACACCACGCGGCCGCGCCACCCTGTCCACGACGATCCCGAGCAACGGCCCGCTCAGCACGTACGGCAGCGTCATCGCCGTCTGCAGATACCCGGCACTGGCGGCGTCCCCCGTCCGCGCCTGGACGGTCAGGACCAGCGCCGTCGCGACCCCCTCGGCCGACACCCGCAATAGCGTCGCCGACGTGAGGTGCAGCGGCAGCGCCGCCGATCTGCCGATCACCCTCCGCATGGTGACACAGCGGAGGGACAGAAGATCCTGCCGCCTAAACTGCAGAGTGTGACGGCAGCGAAGACGGCGCACGAGCATCGGGTCACCAGCGAGGTCGGACGGCTGCGGACCGTCCTCCTGCATCGTCCCGGCGCGGAACTGAAGCGGCTCACCCCCCGCAACAGCGACAAGCTGCTGTTCGACGCGATCCCCTGGGTCGGCCGGGCCCAAGAAGAACACGACGCGTTCGCCGAGGCCCTCCGCTCACGCGGCGTGGAGGTCCTCTACGTCACGGAGCTACTGCAGGACGCCCTGGAGTACGAGGCCGCCCGCGAGCAGGCCATCGCGGACGCCATCGTCGACCTCCGCCTCGGCGACCAGCTCCGCCGCGTCGTCGAGGAGTACCTGCGCGACCTCGACCCCGAGAACCTCGCCCACACGCTGATCGCGGGCCTGGCGCACGAGGAGCTGAAGGCGGGCCACGGCCTCGTCTACCGGCTGATGAACCGCCTGGACTTCATCGTCGACCCGCTCCCCGGCCTGCTGTTCACCCGCGACAACAGCACCTGGATCGGCGACCGCGTGGCGGTGACGAGCCTCGCGATGGAGGCCCGCCGCCGCGAGTCCGCGCTGACGGGCCTCGTCTACACCCACCACCCGCGCTTCGCGGACGTCCAGCCCGTGTACACCCCGGCCTTGGAACACCTAGAAGGCGGCGACGTCCTCCTACTGACCCCAGGAGTGATCGCCGTAGGAACCGGCGAACGAACAACCCCCGCAGGCGTAGAACGACTGGCCCGCCAGGTCATCGGCGCAGGACTGGCGCACACCGTCCTGGCCGTCCCCATTGCGCAGGAACGCGCCACCATGCACCTGGACACCGTCTGCACGATGGTCGACGTGGACACCGTCGTCATGTATCCCCCGGTCGCCCACTCCCTCACCGCCCACACGGTCACCCTCCACAACAGCGACCTCCACGTAAGCGGCCCGCGCCCCTTCCTAGAGGCAGCCGCCGAAGCCATGGGCCTGGACCGCCTGAAGGTGATCGACACCGGCCTCGACCCGGTAACCGCAGAACGCGAACAGTGGGACGACGGCAACAACACCCTCGCCGTATCCCCACGCCTCTGCGTCGCCTACGAACGCAACATCGAAACGAACGCCCAACTGGAGGCGTCCGGCATAGAGGTCATAAGAATCACCGGCAGCGAACTGGGCACAGGCCGAGGCGGCCCCCGCTGCATGTCCTGCCCAATCCTCAGAGACCCCCCAGCCACATAAGCGCCAAGCGCAACCGGCCGGACACACTGACCCCAGCCACCACCGCAACCACGCGACAACCTCAACGCCTGCGATCGCGTCCGAAGGCAGGTTTCGAGCCTGCGAGAAACCTGATCGCGCAGCGAGCCGCCAAGGCGAGACGAAGCGATGCAGCGATCGCGCGCGTTTTTCGACGATGGAGGGCCGCCAGGCCCGAAGGAGGAGAAAAAGGCAAAAAAATACAGCTCGGGCGGTGTCGACGGGGGCACGACAACGCCCGAGCTTGGGGAGGACACTACAAGGTCGGCGGGAGATTCTCTAGGTGGGGCCCGGTCAAGCCGGGTATGCCCTGCTCGCGGCGGTCCCGTTTCGGGTTCCGTCACGCAGATCGTCCGGTTCGTCCGTGAGGTCGGGGAAGTCGGCGAGGTCGGGGACGACGGTGTGCGCTCCGGCGGGGGCGGCCTGCCCGTTCTTCCCGCTGGGCGACCTGGGGGCCCGCAGGACGGCCCAGACCGTGGTGGAGCCGTCCTCGTGGCGGACGCCCCAGCCCTCGGAGAGGGCCTCGACGATGCCGAGCCCGCGCCCGCCGAGCGAGGACAGGGTGCCGGGGCCGCGGCGCGGCTCGGTCATGGCGCCGCCGTCGCTGACCTCCAGTTCGAGGACGTCGCCGCGGCGCAGCCAGCAGACCCGCACCTGGCCGGACGGCAGCGGGCGCGCGTGGCGGAGGGCGTTGCTGAGCAGCTCGCTGACGATGACGCTGGCGTCGTCCACGACGGACTCGTAGACGCCCGAGTCGACCAGCTCCGAGCTGAGGCGCCTCCGGGCGACCGCGACGCTGGACGGTGCGTGTGGGAGCAGTACGACGCTCGACGCCCTCACCTCCCCGTGGTTTCGTGAGCTCGGATGAGTCCCGTCACCGCTCTTCCAGTACGACCGAAATGCCCTGATGGCCGGGACCGGAAACACGAACGGTTCATTCGCCACCTGCACAACGAGTCACCGGCCATCCGGTCACGGTGATCACCCCCGCATCGGTATCCCGTCACGAACGGCAACCATCCAAGGATCTATCCAGCCAACGGCGGATTTACTCCTCCGGCGCTCGTTTCGTCCGTCACACCCGGCGGACGCCGCACTTTCCCGCAGGGGAGCGGCCGCGACGACCGTCGAGACCACATGAATGCCCTGGTCACGGCCGTCTTATCGTGGCGGGACGGTTCGGGTTTGGTTACGCTGAGTAGTCACAGGACGGCCCGTCCGGTCACTGACGGGAGACGTTGACGCCAGGGCGATGCGGGCGGTCAGGGCGCGGTCCGGAGGACGAGCCGCATGCACGTTCCGTCACCGGCATGCGCGCCACCTGCGGGTCCGTGGCCCTCTGTGTCGTGCAGAAGAACGTTCGGACGGTGTACCGAACCGTCCGATCGGAGGGGCTCGTCCCGCCGCGCCGGGCCTGTGTGAGATCCCTCACTTTTACGGTGCCGGGCCGGATGTGCGGAGATCGTTCCGCCCTGTTCCTCCGTGAGGCGTTTGACGATGTACAGGCCGAGCCCGATGCCGCCGAACCGCCGCCTGTCCCCGGCGTCCCCCTGGACGAACCGCTCGAAGATCCGCTCGTGGTCGCCGGCGCGGATGCCGACGCCCTCGTCCTCCACGGTCACCACGATGCCGGTGCCCTCGCGGACGGCCCGGACGCTGACCGTCCCGCCGTCCGGGGAGTACTTGAACGCGTTCTCCAGGAGCTGCCCGAGGATGATGTCGGTCGCCATCGCGTCCCCGCGGCAGGACGGCAGGCCGGGCTCGATCTCCAGCTCGACCCGGTGCAGCGGCGACAGCGACCGGAACCCGGCGACGACGCCCTCCAGCACCCGCGTCAGGTCGAACGACTCGATCGTCACGGTCAGCTCGTCGGCGCCCGCGCGGGAGCCGAGCAGCAGGTGCTCGACGAGCCGGCCGAGCGACTGGGCGCGTTCGGCGATGGTGGCGACGGCGGCGCGGCGGTCGCCGTCCGACAGCTCGTCCCACCGGTTGACCAGCGTGGACGCGAACCCCTGCACGACCGTGATCGGGGTGCGCAGCTCGTGGCTGGTGGTGGCGAGGAACAGGTCCTTGGCCTCTTCGAGGGCCTTCGCCTCCGACACGTCGCGGAAGTCGACGACCAGCTCGCCGGTCTCCTCGATCTCGGCGGCGAGCACGTTCAGCCACGTCCCGGACTCCAGCCGGAACGTCAGCATCTCGCCGAGCGCGGGCATGCCGAACGGCAGCGGCCGCCCGATCGCGTCCTCCGGCGGGACGCCGGTGAGCGCGTGCGCGGCGGGGTTCCACTGCCGGACGACGAGATCCTGGTCGAGCACGGCGATCCCGTCCGCGCTGGAGTCGATCACGGCGCGCTCGTGCGCCCGCTGCCGGACGACCTCCGCGTACGCGACGGCGTTGCCGACCGCGACGCCCGCGTGCCCGGCGAGGAGTTCCAGCAGCTCCAACTCGGTGTGCCCGACCTTGTGTCCGGAGAACAGGGCGTACAGCGCGCCGTACGGGCGGTTCTGCAGGTACGACAGGCCGAGCGCGATCGTGTGCAGCCCGGACAGCTCGGACCAGATCAGGTCGCCGAGGCGCTGCTCGCCCGTCGCGAGCTTGACCGTCTTGCCCGACCGCAGCAGCTCCCCGACCAGGCTCGTCTTCAGGTCGGCGGACGTGCCGCGCATGTGCTCCGGCAGCCCGGACATGTTCACCAGCCGCAGCCGGTCGCCCTCGATCCGCGCGAACCCGCCCGCGTCCGCGCCGGTCAGCTCGATCAGCGCGGCGGTGATCCGGTCGAGGACGACGGCGAGGTCCAGCTCGGCGTTCAGGTCGGCGACGATGTCGTTCAGCCGGCGGACGAGCCGGGCCCGCTCCGTCATGTGGTGCTGGACGATCTCGTCCTCGCCGACCGGGTGGTACACGCCGACCCAGCCGAGCAGGGTGCCGGACGGGTCCTTCAGCAGGCTCGTGTCGATCCGGACGTCGATGAGGCGGCCGTTGCGGTGGAACCGGCGGGTCGCGATCGAGATCTGCCCGCCGTCCCCGTCGCCTTCCGCGGCGTCGTCACCGGCGCGGCGGGTGAGGAGCCGTTCCTGGACGGCGTTGTGCTCGGCCTTCAGCTCGTGCGGGACGATCGGCGGCACCCGTCCGGCCATCTCCTCGGCCGTCCAGCCGAACATGCGCTCGGCGGCCGGGTTCCACACGGTGACCCGGTGCCGCTGGTCCACGGCCACGATCGCGTCGGCGGCGCTCTCGATGACCGCCCGCGCGATCGGGTCATGGACGTGGTGATGCACGCCTGTCATCGTGCCACCGGTCTCCGGCGCCGCGCCGGGTAACTTACGCCGAAACTTTCTGCTGAAACCCCGTACGAACAGGAACCTTACTTTTTAGTAAGCCTGCCGATGAGGAGCGCGGCGGCCCCGGCGACCAGGAACGACAGCAGCGAGGCGCTCATCCAGCTCTGCGGGCCGAAGCGCAGCACGTCCTGGACGTCCTGCCAGAAGCCCGCCCATCTGGTGACGGTGCCGGGGTTGATGAGCTGGTAGACGACGAACCCGGCCGCCCAGGCGGCGATCATGCCCCAGCGGGACGGCGCCGTCCGGGACACGTCCCAGCCGCGTCCACGGCGGCGGCGTCCGAGGAAGAAGTCAGCGGCCAGGACGCCGAGCATGGGCACGAACACCGATCCGATCAGTGACAGGAATCCGGCGTAGTCGCCAATGTCCAGCGCCAGCGCGAGCACCGTGACGATCACGCCGAGCGCGACGCTCAGCACGCGCCGGTCGGCGCGCGGGACGAGGTTCTGGATCGACACGGCCGTGGAGTAGGTGTCGGCGAACGACTGGTCCGCCTCGCGCAGCACGAACACCGCGAAGAACACCACGCCGAGCGTGACGTTGAGGAACGGGTCGAAGACCTTCGACGAGTCGCCCGCCACGAGCGCCAGCGCCAGCAGGCCGAGCACGTACGCGACGATCTGCGTGACCGAGTAGCCGACGGCGGCGGCGCCGAACGCGGCCCGTTCCGTCCGGGAATGCCGGGTGTAGTCGGCGGCCACCGGGACCCAGGAGATCGACACCGCCAGCGCCGCGTCCGCCCCGATCCAGAAGCCGCCCCACGACCCCTGCGTCAGGTCGGGCAGCGGCTCGCGGAGGAGCTGGACGTAGAAGTAGACCAGCGCGATCGCCACCGCGACCGTGACGTAGCGGCGCAGGATCCGCACGGAGCCGAGCGGCCAGATGGTCAGGACCGTCGTGAGGGCCCCGGCGGCGACCACGTAGCCCCAGCGCGGCACGCCGTCCCACAGATGGCGCGCCGCGTCCGCGATGACGATCAGCTCGAACGTTCCCCAGCCGATGAGCTGCGCGACGTTCAGCACGGTCGGCGCGTACGACAGCCGCGCGCCGAACAGGCCGCGGAGCAGCACCATCGCGGGCTGGCCGGTGCGCGCGCCCGGCACCGCGGCGAGGCCCAGCATCAGCCCGCCCAGGGCCGTTCCGACGGCCATCGCCACGATGCCCGCCATGATCGACAGGGTGGGCCGGCCGTCGGCTCCCGGCGCCAGGACGGTGTAGGCACCGGAGAAGGCCAGCAGGCTGACCCCGAGGTTCGCCCAGAAGGCGCTCTGGTCCCAGAAGCCGAGCACCCTGGGCGCGGGCTCGTCGAGCGTGAACGGTGCCTCGCTGTTCGCACGCGCCGCACCAGCGCGCGCATCAACCTCGGACGCCACGGGACAACACACTCCCTACGCCGGCATTACCCGGACAGGTTCATGCGGTCGGCGGCGCCTCTAAGGCCGCCCTCTCAGCCCGGCATGCACCCGTCCGGTATGTACCGGTCCGGCGCGGCCCGAGCTCCCGCGGTCATCGGTCGGGCCCGATCGTACAACCGCCCGACTTCCCCCAAAAGGACACAGATCACTAAAAGGGCGCGGATCGCCCCGGAGTCAACCGATCATGCGCGGCCCCGTCCCGGCCACATATGGCCGGGCCGCTTCAGGCCACGTAGGGGGCCCCGTCGCCGCCGCCCTCCATCGGACGACCCGCCTCGACCCAGCCCTTCATCCCGCCGTCGACGTTCCTGGCCAGCCAGCCCGCCTGGTTGAGCGCCACCGTCACCTGCGCGGACCGCGCCCCGGACCGGCAGATCACGTAGACCTCCCGGTCGCGGGGTACCTCGCCGGCACGATCGCCCAGCTGGCCCATGGGGATGTGGACCGCAGCGGGGGCGTGGCCCGCGTCCCACTCGTCCTGTTCCCGGACGTCCAGCAGGTAGCCGTCCTGCGGTACGTCAGCGGCTCCCACCGCCGGCACGTCGTCCCCGAAATTCATCACACCCCCATGGAACCGCGCGAAGCCCCCCTGCGTCGAATCACGCATGCGGTATCGGACGCTCCTTTTCGCGTCGCCCGGGCTGGCCATGGTGCTGTCCCTGGCCGCCTGCGGCGACGAACAAGCCAAGGGGACCCCCGCCGACAAGCCTTCGGGCACGACGTCCGTGCAGCCCTCCGGCACACCGGCGGACACCCTCACCATCAACGTCAAGGCCTCCAAGGAGGCCCCCGCCAAGACCTGGACCCTGAACTGCGAACCGCCGGGCGGCGACCATCCCAAGGTCGCCGACGCCTGCGCGGCCCTCACCAAGGCCAAGGACCCCTTCAAACCCGTCCCCAAGGAACAGCAGTGCACCATGATCTACGGCGGGCCGGAGCTCGCCACGGTCAAGGGCACCTGGCAGGGCAAGGAGATCAACGCCGAGTTCTCGCGTGACGACGGCTGCCAGCTGCACCGCTGGGAGCAGGTCGGCCCGCTCTTCGGCCCCGTGCCGAAGGTCCGCTGAACGAGCCATCCCCGTTCCGGCTCCGTCCAGACAACCACGACTACCCATCGGCTCCGCCCGGTCATCCGGGCGGGGCCTGTTTCACTTCAGGAGGCGGGACATCCGGCGGTCGGCGAGGGGCTTGCCGCCCGTCTGGCAGGTCGGGCAGTACTGGAGGGACGAGTCCGCGAAGGACACCTCGCGGACCGTGTCGCCGCAGACGGGGCATTTCTGGCCGGTCTTGCCGTGGACGCGCAGGCCGGTCTTCTTCTCGCCCTTGAGGTCCTGGGCCTCCAGGCCGCGCGAACGTTCCACCGCGTCGCGCAGGGTGGTGACGATGGCGTCGTGCAGGGTCGCGACGTCGTCCTCGGTCAGCGAGGCGGCGATCTTGAACGGGGACATCTTCGCGACGTGCAGCACCTCGTCGGAGTAGGCGTTGCCGATCCCGGCGATCACCTTCTGGTCGCGCAGCAGGCCCTTGACCTGGGTGCGCTTGCCGTCGAGGATCGCGCCGAGCGCCGCCGGGGTGAACGCGTCGTCCAGCGGGTCGGGGCCGAGGGACGCGACGCCGGGAACGTCCGAGGGGTCGCGGACGACGTAGACCGCGAGCCCCTTCTTCGTCCCGGCCTCCGTCAGGTCGAAGCCGGAGTCGTCGTCCAGATGGACGCGCATGGCCAGCGGGTTCTTGCCGCCCGGCCGGACGGGCCTCGCCGGGATCTCGTCGCGCCAGCGCAGCCAGCCGGCCCGCGCCAGATGGATCACCAGGTGCAGGCCGTCCACGTCGAGGTCGAGGAACTTGCCGTGCCTGGCCGCGCCGGTGACGGCGAGCCCGCCGAGCGCGGTGATCGGCGGGTCGTAGGTCTTCAGCGCGGAGATGGCGAGAACGTCCACGCGCGCGATGACGTGTCCGACGACGCGCTCCCGCAGGAACCCCGCCAGCGCCTCCACCTCAGGAAGTTCGGGCATGGCCTCAGTATCGGCGAAGAGGGGCGATGGCTGTGTCCACAGGGCTGTGGAAGCCTGTGGAAAAGCTTGTGCACAACTCCGGACGCGGCGGGGCGCCGGGCGTTTACAGGGTCGATACCTCAATGAATCCCCGCAAACCACCGGACGGGGCCGGGGACGGCCCGTCACCGAGGGTGTGGATAACTTCCGCGTAACAACCCGCCGGTAACCGCCCCGAGCGGCCCCAAGACCCGACTCGGCGGGCATGTGACCGGGATCTCGAAATAACCCCTAGGGGGTACGGGTTGCCACGGGTGAACCGTTATGGCAGCATGAGGGCCGCGAGATACCCCCTAGGGGTAAATATTCGAGGGAGTCGCCAGATGAGCACCACCACCTACACCGTCACCGGAATGACCTGCGGCCACTGCGTCAGCTCGGTCACCGAGGAGGTCGAGCAGATCACCGGGGTGACCGGCGTCGAGGTCGACCTGCCGACCGGCCGGGTCACCGTGACGAGCGACGCGCCGATCGACGACGCCCTGGTCAAGGACGCCGTCGAAGAGGCCGGTTACGCACTGAAGCCATGACCGGCGCGCCCCCCGCAGCGGCGGGGTGCGCCCCCTGAACACCGTGCCCCCCGGGCACCGGGTTGGAGTGATCGGAATGAACAACGCGATCAAGCTGGGAGCTTACGCCGCCGGGCTGGCGGTCGTCTTCGGCGGCGCCGCCGGCGTCGGCAAGGTCGTCGGACCCATTGGCGCGTCGGCCGAGACCGCGTCCCACGGCGGCGGCCACGGCGGAGGCGCGAGCGGCGGCGATGGCGGTGGGGCGACGTCGAACCCGCCCGGCGGCCTCCAGGTCTCCGAGGACGGCTACACGCTCGTCCCGCGCAAGACGACGCTGACCCCCGGCAAGCGGACCGACTTCCGGTTCACCATCAACGGCCCCGACGGCAAGCCCGTCACCGGGTTCAAGCCCCTGCACGGCAAGCGCCTGCACCTGATCGTGGCGAGCCGCGACCTGTCGGGCTTCCAGCACCTGCACCCGTCCGAGGCGGGCGGCGGCGTCTGGACGGTCTCGCTCACGATCCCGAAGTCCGGCGTGTACCGGTTCTTCACCGACATCCAGCCGGACGGCGCGAAGCGGCAGCTCACGCTCGGCACCGACGTGTTCGTCCAGGGCGACCTGCGGACGGCGCCGCTGCCGAAGCCCGAGCAGGTCGCGAAGGTGGACGGCTACGAGGTGACGCTGTCCGGCGGCCTCACGCCCGGCAAGTCCACCGAAGTCACCCTCTCGGTGAGCAAGGACGGCAAGCCCGTCACGGACCTGGAGCCGTACCTGGAGGCGTACGGCCACCTGGTCGCGCTGCGCCAGGGCGACCTCGCCTACCTGCACGTCCACCCGGACGGGGAGCCGGGCGACGGCGAGACGAAGCCGGGCCCCGGCATCACGTTCTTCGCCGAGGCGCCCAGCACCGGCGCCTACCGTCTCTACCTGGACTTCAAGCACGAAGGCAAGGTCCGGACGGCCGAGTTCACCGTCCACGCGGGGAACGCGCAGGTGCCCACCCAGGAGAACGGGGGCGGCCACGATGACACGCCCCACACCCACTGACCCGTCCCGAACGATCGACGCAGAACGCAGAGGAGGGCGACGATGAGCACGGACACCGCGTCCGGGCAGATCGAGCTGGCGATCGGCGGGATGACGTGCGCATCGTGCGCCAACCGCATCGAACGGAAGCTCAACAAGCTGGACGGCGTGACCGCGACGGTCAACTACGCCACCGAGAAGGCCAAGGTCGAGTACGCCGAGGGGGTGTCCCCGGACGAGCTGATCGCCACGGTCGCGAAGGCCGGCTACAGCGCGGAGCTCCCGGCCCCGCCGAAGCCCGAGCAGGGCGCCGGCGGGGAGGCGCCGGAGCAGGAAGACGGCCTCCGGGCGCTGCGGCAGCGGCTGCTCACCGCGATCGTCCTGTCGATCCCGGTGATCGCGATGGCGATGATCCCGGCCCTGCAGTTCGAGGCGTGGCAGTGGCTGTCGCTGACGCTGGCGGCCCCGGTCGTCGTGTACGCGGGCTGGCCGTTCCACAAGGCCGCGTACACCAACCTGCGGCACGGCGCGGCCACCATGGACACGCTGATCTCGCTCGGCACGCTGGCCGCGTTCGGCTGGTCGCTCTGGGCGCTGTTCTTCGGCACCGCCGGCGAGCTGGGCGTCAAGCACGGGTTCGAGTTCTCGATGTCCCGGTCGGACGGGTCGATGAACATCTACCTTGAGGCCGCGTCCGGCGTGATCATGTTCATCCTGGCCGGGCGCTACTTCGAGACGCGGTCCAAGCGCCGCGCCGGGGCGGCCCTCCGCGCGCTGCTCGAACTGGGCGCGAAGGAGGTCTCGGTCGTCCGGGACGGGCGCGAGGAGCGGGTGCCGGTCGACCGGCTGACCGTGGGGGACGTGTTCGTCGTCCGCCCCGGCGAGAAGATCGCCACGGACGGGACGGTCGAGGAGGGCTCGTCCGCGGTGGACGCGTCCATGCTGACCGGCGAGTCGGTCCCGGTGGAGGTCGGTCCGGGCGACACCGTCGTCGGCGCGACCGTGAACGCGGGCGGGCACCTGCTCGTCCGCGCGACGCGCATCGGCTCCGACACCCAGCTCGCGCAGATGGCGCGGCTCGTGGAGGACGCGCAGACGGGGAAGGCGCAGGTCCAGCGGCTCGCCGACCGGATCTCCGGCGTGTTCGTCCCGGTCGTGATCGCGCTGGCGCTCGGCACGCTCGGGTTCTGGATCGGCACCGGCGAGCCCCTCGCCGCCGCCTTCACCGCCGCGGTCGCCGTGCTGATCATCGCCTGCCCGTGCGCGCTCGGCCTCGCCACCCCGACCGCCCTCATGGTCGGGACGGGACGCGGCGCGCAGCTCGGCATCCTGATCAAGGGCCCGGAGGTGCTGGAGTCCACCCGGAAGATCGACACGATCGTCCTGGACAAGACGGGCACCGTCACCACCGGGCGGATGGCGCTGGTCGACGTCGTCACCGCCGAGGGCGTGGACGAGGCCGACGTCCTGCGGCTGGCGGGGGCGCTGGAGAACGCGTCCGAGCACCCGATCGCCCAGGCGATCGCGAAGGGAGCGGTGGAGCGCGTCGGGGATCTCGGCACGGTCGAGGACTTCGCGAACGTCGAGGGCTTGGGCGTCCAGGGAGTCGTGGACGGTCACGGCGTCCTGGCGGGCCGTCCGCAGCTCCTCGCCGAATGGTCGCAGCACCTCACGCCCGACCTCGAACGCGCCATGGCGGACGCGCAAGCACTCGGCCACACGGCCGTCGCGGTCGGCTGGGACGGCGGGGCCCGCGCGGTCATCACCGTCGCGGACCAGGTCAAGCCGACCTCGCAGGAGGCGGTCGACCGGCTGCGGGCGCTCGGGCTGCGTCCCGTCCTGCTGACGGGCGACAACGAGACGGTGGCCCGCACGGTCGCGGACGCGGTCGGGATCGACGAGGTCATCGCCGAAGTCCTGCCGCAGGACAAGGTGGACGTCGTCAAGCGCCTCCAGTCCGAAGGACGGACGGTCGCGATGGTCGGGGACGGCGTCAACGACGCCGCCGCGCTCGCGCAGGCCGACCTGGGCCTCGCGATGGGCACCGGCACGGACGTGGCGATCGAGGCGTCCGACCTGACCCTCGTCCGCGGGGACCTGCGGGCCGCGGCCGACGCGATCCGGCTGTCCCGCCGCACGCTCGGCACGATCAAGGGCAACCTGTTCTGGGCGTTCGCCTACAACGTGATGGCGCTGCCGCTGGCGGCGGCCGGGCTGCTGGTCCCGATGATCGCGGGCGGCGCGATGGCGTTCTCGTCGGTCTTCGTGGTCAGCAACAGCCTCCGGCTGCGCCGCTTCAAGGCGCTCTGAGCGCTAGCGGCCTTCGTCCGTGTGATCTCCGGTGGAGATCACACGGACGTTGCTCGTCGCGTCGGTGCCCGCCGCCTGGGCGAAGAGCGGTTCGATCCGCCCGGCCCGCCGGACCCGCCGCCAGGCCCACGCGTAGAAGCCGACCGTGAGGACGAGGAGGAGCGGCGCGAACCCGATCGGGTGGTCGGTGAGCCTTCCGGCATAGGCGTCCCCTCCCGGGCCGAGCCGGACCTTCACTTCCCGGCCGACGTCCCCATGACCGACTCCCTCGATGAAGCCGGATTTCGACGTCCCGGCCTCGGTGAGCCAGGTGCCGGTGCACACCAGGTCGGGCGACCTGCCCTCCTGCTGCGTCTCGTAGTCGCATTTCGCCACGCGGGCCGTCGCGGTCTCGCCCCAGAGCGCGGTGTAGGCGACCATGCCGCCGATCACGCTGAACAGGGCGACGATGAGGAACCAGCAGGCGCCCGCCAGGACCAGGCGTCCCCGGTACTCCCTGGCGGCCTTCTCCAGCCATCCGGCCATGGTGATCGTCCCCTCCGCCGACTAGGACGGCGATGCGGGACGAATGGTTCGGAGCGGGCACCGGCGCCCGCCGGGGGTCACGCGTCCGGGGACATGCGGCGCAGCGCGCTGAGCACGGGCACGAGGGACGGAGCGTCGGCGGCCGCGTCCAGCGCTTCGGTGAGGGTTTCGGCGTAGGTGGGGGCGGCCTTGTCCTGGACGGCCCGTCCCTCGTCCGTGATGACGGTGTAGACGCCGCGGCGGTCCTTGGGGCACATGGCGCGGCGGGTGAGACCGGCGCTCTCCAGCCGCGCGACGAGGCGGCTGACGGAGCTCTGGTTGAGGCCGATGAGGTCGGCGAGCTCCTGCATGCGCAGCTCGCCGTCCTCGGCGCGGGACAGGCGGCACAGCGCCCGGTACTCCGACAGCCCGAGCCCGTGGCGGCGCTGGAGCGCCTTGGACAGCTGATGCTCGACCCGCCCGTGCAGGGTGACGACGCCGTCCCAGAGCAGGCCGTCCGCGGTGGTGGTCTTCGCGCCAGCGCCCATTTCGCGCCCCTCTCTCTTGACGCCAGCATACATGCAATGTGAACATCTGCATGTACATACAAGTTATTCAGACGAAAGGGCTCGACGATGACCAGTCCGCTGCTGCTGCCCTACGAGGGACCGCACCTGACGCTCCGCAACCGGATCGCGATGGCGCCGATGACGCGCAACCGGGCGGACGACGCGACGGGCGTCCCGAACCCCCTCACCGCCGAGTACTACGCGCAGCGCGCGACGGCCGGGCTGATCGTCACCGAGGGGATCTGGCCGGGCGTGCTCGGCAAGGGCGAGCCCCGCGTCCCCGGCCTCACGACGGACGCGCAGGTCGCCGGGTGGCGCGCGGTGACCGAGGCCGTGCACGCCGCCGGCGGGACGATCTTCGCCCAGCTCTGGCACGTCGGCCGCATGACGCACCCCCGCACCCTGCCGGGCGGCGCGACGCCCGTCGCCCCCTCGGCGGTCCGGATCGAGTCGGCGAAGATCCGCACGACCGAGGGCCGCGTCCCGCATGTGACGCCGCGCCCGATGACGACCGCCGAGGTGGAGGCGACGGTCGCGGACTTCGCCACTGCAGCCCGGAACGCCGTGCGGGCCGGGTTCGACGGGGTAGAGGTGCACGGCGCGAACGGCTACCTCATCCAGCAGTTCCTCGCCGAGAACACCAACCGGCGCACCGACCGTTACGGCGGCTCCCGCGACGGACGGCTGCGCTTCGCACTCGACGTGGTGACCGCCGTGGCCGCCGAGATCGGCCCTGGACGCGTCGGCCTGCGGATCTCCCCCGACAACCCCGAGAACGAGATCGCCGAACAGGACCCGAAGGGCACCTACCGCGCTCTCGTGGACGCCCTCGACCCGCTCGGCCTCGCTTACCTGCACATCATCCAGCGCGGCGCGTACGAGGCCCTGGCCGACCTTCGTCCACGCTGGTCAGGCACGCTGATCGGCAACTTCAACGGCCCCGCCCCAACCTCACAGAAGGCCGGCGAGGAAACCGTCGCCGCGGGCCTGGCCGACATCTTCTCCTTCGGCCGCCTGTTCATCTCCAACCCCGACCTACCCACCCGCTTCGCAACCGGCGCCCAACTCACCCCGCACATCCCCAACCTGGTCTACGGCGGCGGCGCCGCGGGCTACACCGACTACCCAGCACAATCAGGCGGACGCACCCAGCCCAGCCACCACCGCAACCACGCGACAGCCTGAACCGTCGCGATCGCGTCCGAAGGCAGGTTTCGAGCTTGCGAGAAACCTGATCGCGCAGCGAGGCGCCAGGCGAGACGGAGCGATGCCAGCGATCGCGCGCGTTTCTCGACGATGGAGGGCCCCCAGGGCCCGAAGGAGGAGAGAAATGCTATGAACAGGGGATGTTCCAGAAGGCGATCTCGTGGTGCATGCCTTCTAGGAAGAGGCGTTCGGCTGTTTTGGGGTCGGCGGCGGATTCGTCGATCATTTGGGCTATGCGGGTGGTGAGTTCGGCGAAGGCGGGGTCGGCGTAGGTGTCGACCCAGCGGCGGTAGCGGGGGTCGGACGGCGGGTTCTCGGCGAGGCGCCGTCCGAGTGTGGAATATCCCCACATGCAGGGGTAGAGGGCGGCGAGGCCGTCGGCGTATGTGGCGGCGCTGTCCAGGAGGAACGACGTGTAGGCGGCGCAGGCCGGGCCCTTCTGCGCGCCGTCCAGGTCGGCGGCGAAGCTCGCGGAAAGCGATCGGTGCAGGTCGAGCTCGTCGTGGAACGTCGCGTAGGCGAGGTCTACCAGGTCGCCGAGGTGGGCGGCGGGGGCCTGCCAGGCGAGGCGGGAGAACACGCGGACGTAGTCGTGGAGGAAGAGGTAGTCCTGCTCCAGCCAGGAGCGGAATATCGACTCGTCCAGGGTTCCTTGGGCGATGCCCTCCACGGTGGGGTGCTTGAGCTGCTCGTCCACCAGCGGACGGCCGAGCTCCTCCAGATGCGCCGCGAGACTCATGGCCGCAGTCTCGCATCCCCCAGGGGCCGGAAATGATCAGACCCCGCCGAGTCGTGCGACCCGGCGGGGCTCTGATCTTGCGCCGGTGTGTGGGGTCGCCTCTCGGCGAAAGGCACAACACGGCTCCAGCCGGACGGTATTCCGTGAAGGCAAAAGGTGAGGCCCGGGGACACCAGGCACACCGGCTGTCATGTGTAACCGACGGGACCCTGCGATTGTTCCCGGCCTCGCAGATCCGTGAACGCGCCCGTCCGGCGGACGGTGTGCCAGCCCAGCCGGGCCCCCAGCAGCGCGGTGGCCACGGACTGGACGACGACCAGGTACATCAGCTGCCGGTAGACGAACTGCTGGAGCGGCAGGGTCCAGAGCGGGCGGATCCGTTCGCCGTCCAGCCAGAGTGCGTAGGCGCCGGCGGCGGCCTGCGCGGTGACGAAGACCAGCCACGTGAGGAGCGGCACGGCCGGGTCGAGGAACACCACGCCGAACAGCGCGAACAGGTCGATGGCGGGCGCGAACAGCGGCAGCACGATCTGGAACAGCGTCAGGTAGGGGAGGCAGCGGCGTCCGAACCGTCCCGAGCCGCCGCTCTCGATGACGGAGCGGCGGTGCTTCCACATCGCCTGCATCGTGCCGTAGCACCAGCGGTAGCGCTGCCTCCACAGCTGCCGCAGCGTGGACGGCGCCTCCGTCCACGCCAGGGCCTTCTCCTCGTAGACGACGCGCAGGCCGGTGCGGCAGATCGCCATGGTGAGGTCGGTGTCCTCGGCGAGGGTGTCGCCCGGGACGCCGCCCAGCCGCGCCAGCACCGACCGGCGGAACGCCCCGATCGCGCCGGGGACGGTCGGCATGCACCGCAGGACGTCGAACATCCGCCGGTCGAGGTTGAACCCGATCACGTACTCGATGTGCTGCCAGCGGCCGAGGATGCCGCCGCGGTTGGCGACCTTGGTGTTGCCGCTGACCGCCCCGACCCCGGGGTCGGCGAACGGCGCGACGAGGTGGCGGACGGTGTCGCGCTGGAAGACGGTGTCGCCGTCCACGAGCACGAGGATCTCGGCGCGGGCGACCCCGATGCCCGCGTTGAGCGCGCTGGGCTTGCCGCCGTTGGGCTTGCGGATCAGGTGGACGGTCGGCAGTGCGATCGACTCGACGATCAGCGCGGTGCGGTCGGTGGAGCCGTCGTCCACGACGATGACCTCGACGGTGCCCGGGTAGTCGGTGTCCAGGAGCGAGGCGACCGTCGAGGCGATGTTCGCCTCCTCGTTGTATGCGGGGACGATCACGGAGACGGGCGGGAACGGGTCGGGTGGCAGCTCGTTGTCCAGCATGTCCGACATTTCCGGGTCGGGCTGGAACCCGTCGGGGACGGTCGCGCGGGTGGCGGTCTCGCGGGTGGCGGTTCCGGGGGCGGCGGTCCCCGGGTTGGCATGCCGGCCCCGGCGCGACAGGCCCCGGACGCGCCGCATGTGGACGTGCGCGAACAGCAGCAGCATCACGAGCCGCAGCACGTACGCGATCCCGGCCACCGCGAACAGCACGCCCATCGTCCCGGTGAGGGCGGACGCGGAGCGCTGCGCGGCGACGAGCGTCCAGCCGACGGCCTTCTCGTGTGCGGGCACCCGGACGACCGCGGAGGGCATGCCCAGCGCCTCCGTGAGCGTCGTGAAGCGGTACCCCTGCGGCTGGAGCCGCCGGATGATCTGCTCGACGGCCGCGACGGTGTCGGCCCGGTCGCCGCCTGAGTCGTGCAGCATCACCACCGCGCCCTCGCCGCGCCCCGCCCCGGCCAGCGCCGCCTGGACGATCTTCGCGGTGCCGGGACGCGCCCAGTCCTCGGTGTCGCGGTCGGTCAGGACGACGACGTACCCGTCCTCGCCCGCCCGCTCGGCCGCACGCCACTCCGGCCCGGTCAGGCCGTCCGGACGGGACGAGTACGGCATCCGCATCAGCCTCGTGTGCACGCCCGCCGCCCCCGCCAGCGCCCGCTGCGTGAGATCGAGCTCCAGGCCCGCCCGCCACGCCGGGGCGGTCGCGAGGTCCACATGCGAGTACGTGTGCGAGCCGATCTCGTGGCCCTCGCGGAGGATCCGGCGGGTCAGCCCCGGATTCTCGGCCACGCGCGCGCCGACCGTGAAGAACGTGGCGTGCGCGCCGTGGCGGCGCAGGACGTCCAGCAGGCGGGGCGTCCAGACCGGGTCGGGGCCGTCGTCGAACGTCAGCGCGATCGTCTTCAGGGGCATGCGCCGGCCGCGCGGGACGCCATCCGCGAGGTTGACCACCGGTCCGCCGGACGCGACCGCGCCCGGAACCGTCCCCTTCCCGGCGTCCGGGCTCTCGTCCCGCGGCGCCTCGCCCACGGCGCCGTTGGCGAACCCGTCCAGCAGCAGAAGCACGGTCAGCACGAGGCCGCCGAGCACCAGCAGGACCCAGTGCCCCCGGGGCTCGGCGCGCCGCGCGATCAATTGCTCTTCTTCTTGCGTCCCCACGCGGGCGGGCTCGCCTGCGACTTGCCCGGACGGCTCGTGGACGTGGGGGGCGGGGCCGGCGACGGCGCGGCGGAGGACCCGGACGGCGCGGAAGCCGCGCCCTCGCCCCCTCCGGCCGAACCGGGCCGACCTGCGGCGCGCTGGTCACGCGGCTTCTCCGACGGGACGGCCGGACGGCTCAGCTCCACGCTCGGGCGTCCGGACGGCTCCTTCCAAGGCGTCAGCGGCACGTCCGGGCCGGTCGCCATGCCGATGCCCAGCGCGCCCAGGAACACGATGAGCACCGCCCCGGCGGCGAGGCCGAGCCGCCGCCCGAGCCGGGCCCGCCCGCCGGTCGAGTCGACGAACACGGGCGCGGCCGCCGTCTCCGTGACGGGGTCGGGCTCCGTGAGCGGCGCGGTCTCCATGAGCGACTCGATCTCCGTGAGCGGCGCGGGCTGCGTGAGCGGCGCGGGCTGCGCGAGCGGCGCGGGCTGCGTGACGGGCTCAGTCCCGGTGACCGGCGGGATGCCCGTGACGACCAGCTTGTCCCGGCGGTGGCGGGCACTGCCGGATATGGGGTCGCGGATCATTTCCGTCCAGATTTCGTCACACTTCGTGAGGGGTGGCGAACGCCCGGGTGCCGTGCCGACCCGGACGTTCACTGGTTCAGCGCCGAACACCCGCGTACATGTCACACGCCTGTCAGAATCCCTGCACAATGGCGTGGGTGGAACGGGCCGACGAGGAGGATCTCGGCCGTGCCCTGCGGGCGGCGCAGGACGGCGACGAGGAGTCCTTCCGCATGCTCTACCGCGACGTCCAGCCCCGCCTGATCCGCTTCGCCGGCGCGCTCGTCGGCCCGGACGCCGAGGACGTGACGTCGGAGGCCTGGCTGCAGATCGCCAGGGACCTGCCCACCTTCCGCGGCGACCTCGACGGCTTCCGCGGCTGGACCGCGACGATCACCCGGCACCGGGCGCTGGACCACCTGCGCCGCAAGTCGCGCCGGCCCGGATCCGACCTCCCCGTCGAGGAACTGGTCACGATGGCCGCCGAGGCCGACACCGAACTCGACGCCCTCGACGGCATCGCCACGCAGGACGCCCTGCGGCTGATCTCCGAACTCCCCCGCGACCAGGCCGAGGCGGTCATGCTCCGCGTCGTCGTCGGCCTGGACGCGAAATCCGCCGGAAAGGTCCTCGGCAAGCGGCCCGGCGCCGTCCGGACGGCGGCCTACCGCGGCCTGCGGCGCCTCGCCGAGCGGCTGGCGCCCGCCGATCCGGACACCGCGTCACCCGCCGATCCGGACACGGCGCCACCGACCGACCCGGACGCGGCGCCACCCGCCGATCCGGACACCGAGGACGCGGCGTCCGGCACCCGTCCCTTCGCCCAGAGTGACAAAAGCGGTGGTACCGGCGCTGAAGGGGTGACATGAGCGACCATCACCAGCCCGGAAACCTCGACAGGCGGGCCGCCGAGCGCCTCCTCGACGGCGCGTACGACCATGCCCGCCTGCACGCCCTCCTCGCCGCGGCCGCAGCGCCGGGCCGTCCGGAGGAACTCGCGGGCGAGGACGCCGCCGTCGCCGCCTTCAGGGCCGCGCCGCGTCCCGAGCCCCGGTCCAGGACGGCCGCCCTGCGCCGCTTTCTGACGATCAAAGCCCTGGCCGTCGCGGGCGGCGCGCTCATCCTGACCGGAGGGGCCGCCTACGCCACGATCACCGGGCAGCTGCCGGGCCGCGACCCGGCGCCGTCGTCGCCCAGCCCGTCGCACCGGGAGGGCAAGGACACGAATGGCGACGAGAACCCGGCCACCAGGTCCTCGTCGCCGGCGCCGCCGTCCACGGGGTCGCCGCACGGCAAGTCGAAGCAGCACGGCAAGTCGGGCGCACCGGGACAGCAGAAGAAGACCAAGGAACCCAAGCCCCGTCCGCCGAGGCACACCCCGGAGCCTCCGCGCGGGCCCGGCGTCGACAACGGCAACACGCCCACCGAGGGCGGCGCCGCACCGGGCAACACCACGACGAGCGGCGGAACCCCGGGCGAGAACCCTCCGCCGACCACCGCCCCCCGCAGGGGAACCGGCTCAGGAGTCGGGAGCACCACCGGCACCGGCACCGGCTCACGGTACTGACACTTCGGCGTCGGTCAGGTCGCGGACGCCTGTCGTTCGTTCCGGTTCGACTTGTGGGCCCACCTGGCCGGGTCCGCTTCCAGGGCGGGCCTGTCCCAGCCGCCGAGGTCGGCCGCCGCCTCATAGGTGCCTTGCAGGAATTCGAGCAACGCCTCGTCGGGGCTGGGGGCGGTGCGCACCTCCTCGTACGGCAGCAGGAACTGGCCGTTCTCCCGGCTGTAGAACGCGCCGGACGGCCCCACCGGACGGTCGGCGAACCCGTCCGGCTCGGGGTAGGCGTAGGCGTAGAAAGCACCCTCGTCACCGCCGCCCGGCCAGAAACCGCAGCTGCTCAGCTCCTGGGAGTAGCCCTCTTCCATGACCCAGTCACCGCAGTTGGGGGCGCCGCCCGGGTGCCGGGGCGCGTCCCGTCCGGAGAACCGCGTGCAGGCGAGGTCCATCGCGCCCCAGAAGAAATGCACGGGACTGACCTTTCCTGCAAAACGGGACCGGAACTCGCCCATCACTCGCGCCGCCTGCAGCAGTTGGCGCCAGAACAGGTGCGCCGCTGCGGCGTCGTAGGAGGCGTGCCGGTCGTCCTCCGCGAACGGGATCGACGGGTCGACCTCGTTGGGACGACCCTGAATGGCGGTCTCGATCCCTAGCTGGGCGAGGGCGCGCATCGTCCGGTCGTAGAACTCCGCGACCGGCATGGGCTCCAGCGCGAACCCGCCCGTGCCCCCGTCGCTGGCGCGCACCTGCAGCCGATGCTCGACGAAGTCGAACTCGATGTCGAACGCCCCGCCCTGGTACGGGATCGCGGACGTGGTGAGGCCGCGCGGGCTGACGTACAGCGTCACCTGCCACCAGTGATTCACCAGCGGCGAATTGACGAGCCGGACCTTCCCGACGATCTGCGTCCACATGTGCAACGTGTCACGCGTCTCGCGCCAGTCGTCAACTCGCAACTGAGGCCACGAACCCCGCCCTTGCTCCACAGCCGGCCACCCCCTCCTTCAACCGGACGAATCATGCCCGAGCACGCGCGCCCCAACCCCGGCGGCACACGTCACAGGCAGCCCTCGAACTGCGGGACCTCGACGTCCGAGAGGTCCAGCCCGGACGTGCCGAACCATTTGGCCATGAGGGCCGCCATCGTCCCGTCCTGGTACATCTGGGTGATGGCCCGGTTGAGGGCCTCGCAGCCGTCGGGGTCGCCCTTCCGGATCGCGATGCCCGTCCGCCGCTCCCCGAACCTGGCGTTCAGCAGCCGGAACGCGTCGCCCCGCCGCGTCTTCAGCCCCGCCAGGATCGTGTCGTTCGTCGTGATCGCGTCGATCCGGCCGTCGCCGAGCATCGTCAGGCAGTCGTCGTAGGACCTCGCCGCCACCGGCACCGCCGCCACCTGCCGCTCCCGGGTCACCGCCTCCGCGGCGCCCGATCCCGTGACGGCGCAGATCTTGCGTCCCTTGAGGTCCCGCACGCCGCGCACCTTGCGCTCGGCGTCGCGGACGAGGATGTCCTGGTACGACAGCAGATACGGGCCCGCGAAACCGAGCCGCTGCTTCCATTCCGGTTCGAGCCAGAAGGTCAGCACCATGTCGACCTTCCCGTCCCGCAGCAGTTGCTCCCGATCAGCCGCCAGCGCCGGAGCGAACCGGACCTTCTTCCCCATTTTCTCGGCCAGGTACCGCGACACGTCGACGTCCAGGCCCTCGAACCGTCCGTCCGGCAGCTTGAACCCGATCCCCGGGAGATCCGGCCGGACGCCCGCCACCAGCGTCTCCTGCCCGAGGATGGACGGCTCCTCGCCGCCCGCGCACCCGCTCACCGCGAGGCAGCCCACCAGCCCCAGCGCGACCAGCCCCAGCCGTCGCCGCATCCGCAGACCCCCAAGCCGGTAGCGCGCCGCACCGGACGCCCCGCCCCCGTGAGCAGGGGCCTGCGACCAACGTTCCAAGTACTGATCATCAAAGCCACACCCTGACCGCATTCGGACCGCCCCGATGATCACCACACGCGGAGACGTCCCATCCACCACACACCGCAGAACGTGCGCTCACCGCTTCGCAGGGACGACCTGCGGGGCCCGCTAAGGGGCCAGGGGCACCGTGGCGACTTCGGGAGCGACGTCCAGACGGGCGTTCGCGACGAAGGCGTGGAGGGCGCGCAGGGCCGCGCCGGCGTGGTTGCCCCAGTGGTTGAAGTAGGAGTACTGCCACCACCAGAGGGCTTCCAGCGGACGGTCCTGGTTGTAGTGACGCAGCCCGTGGACGAGGTCGCTGGCGACGTCGACCAGGTCGTCCGACAGGCGGTAGGACGTGGGCTCGGTGTCCTTGTACGGGTCGAACACCTCGACGTACTCGTCCATGACGGACAGGCGCTCCGACAGCCCCTGCCGGACGGCGTCGAGGTCGGGGTCGTCGCCGACCTCGGGCTCCCAGTTGTCCGGGAGGATCACGTCGGCGCTGGCGCCGAGCTGCGCGCCCGCCAGGATGACCTGTGACACCTCGAGAAGGAGCAGCGGGACGGTATGGACGCCGCCGTCGCCGCGCGCGACGGCCTCCAGTCCGTTCAGATAGTTGTCGACGTGGCACGCCACACGTTCGGCTAGGGCGTTCCAGTCCTGCGGGCTGTTGGTGTCAGACATCGAGCAGCCTCCGTCCTTCGAATGCGCGGCCAAGGGTGACCTCGTCGGCGTATTCGAGGTCGCCACCCACCGGCAGGCCGCTGGCCAGACGGGTGACGGTGAGGCCCATGGACTTGACGAGCCGGGCGAGGTACGTCGCCGTCGCCTCGCCCTCCAGGTTGGGGTCGGTGGCGAGGATCAGCTCGGTCACCGACCCGTCCGCGAGGCGCTGCATCAGCTCACGGATGCGCAAATCGTCCGGTCCGACGCCCTCGATCGGGCTGATCGCGCCGCCGAGGACGTGGTAGCGCCCCCGGAACTCGCGGGTCTTCTCGATCGCGACGACGTCCTTGGACTCCTCCACGACGCAGATCACGTGCGGGTCGCGGCGCACGTCCCGGCAGATCCGGCATTCCTCTTCTTCCGCGACGTTCCCACACGTCTTGCAGAAGCGGACCTTGTCCTTGACCTCCTTGAGCGCCTTGCCGAGGCGTTCCACGTCGGCGGGGTCGGCGGCGAGAAGGTGGAAGGCGATCCGCTGCGCGCTCTTGGGGCCGACGCCGGGCAGCCTGCCCAGCTCGTCGATGAGGTTCTGAACCACCCCCTCGTACAACGGACCCCTCCTTTCTGCTACGTCCTATGTCGTCCGATACCGCCGCCCTGATCAGGCGCCGCCAGGTCCCCCCGAACCACCGCCGGGGCCGCCGCCGAGCCCGGGAAATCCGCCGGGCAATCCGCCACCGCCGGCTCCGCCGCCGAGGCCGGGGATGCCGCCCCCGCCGCCCAGCCCTTGGGCGAGCGGTCCCATCTTCTCCTGCTGCAACTCCTGCACCTCGCGTCCGGCATCGCGGATCGCGGCCAGGACCAGGTCGGCGATGGTCTCCGCCGTGTCGGCCGGATCGTCGACGTCGACGGCCTTCGGGTCGATCGTCAGCCCCGTGATCTCGCCCTGCCCGTTGACCGTCGCGCTGACGAGCCCGCCCCCGGCGGTCCCCGTCACCTCGGCCTCCGCGAGCTCGCGCTGCGCACTGAAGAGCTGCTCCTGCATGGCCTGCGCCTGCTGGAGCAGTTCCTGCATGTTCAAACCACCGGGTTCCACGGTGCACCTCCCTCTTCGGGCCCTAGTGAGGACCATCTCCTGGCGCTCCGCCAGCCACCGGACGTCCGTCCCCCGAGACTACGGGTTCGCACCAGGATGCGGTAAGAGCGCCCACCGGTGTGCCGACTCCCCCCAATCCCCGCCAACGGCCGGTTGAGTCACCCGGCTGGACGCGGCTGCACCGCACCCTCGTCGACGCGATCGCCCGGCACGCGGACGCCCAGATGCATCCGCTGGAGATCGCCGGATGGATCCCGCATGTGACCGTGCTACGCCTGACCGCCGAGGCGCTGGATCAACGTGAGCAGGTCTTCGCGGCGGCCCAGTGGGCAGGACTCCCGTCGAACACCTCATTCACCGTCCGGAGCCTGCGCATGGAGCGCCTGGACTGGACGGTTACGAGTTGTCGTTCTCTCGGATGATCTGGCCGCCGAGTTCGCGCTGGAGGAGTGCTATCCCGTTCATCTCGGCCTCGGCGCCTTCGGCGTCCGCGTCGCCTTCCGGGTCGACCTCGTCGCTCTCGTCCATCGGAGGCGGTTCGGGCGGCGGCGGAGGCTCGTCCGGCGGCGGGGGCGGCGGTTCCTGAGCCGCCTGGTCGGCCCTCGGAGCCGACTGCTGGGCGGACGGCTGGACGGGCGGCCGCGGCTGAGGTGCCGGGTTCGGTGTGGCCGCGGCACCGAACCCGCCGTTAGGGCCTGATCGACCGGGCGGAGACCCTGCCGGTGCTCCGCCGACGACGGTCTCGATCCGCCAGTCGACGCCCATCCGCTCCTTGAGGACCTCGCGAAGGACGGTGTCACGGCCGCCGTTGACGAAACCGAGGCGGCGTCCCTCCGCGTCGAACCCCAGGGTGAGGATCCGTCCGTCGAGCGAAACCGGCTGCACCCCGGCCATGATGACCATCCAGGTCGCGCGGCTCTTCTGCTTGACCGCCTCGACGATGTCCGGCCAGAGCCGCTGAACGGACGAGAAGTCCACCCCCCCGCCCGAACCCGCAGCCTGCCCGCCCGACGCGCCTCGGGCGGGGCCAGGAGACGAAGCCGCGGATCGCTCGCCGGACGCGCCGCCGACGGGACCACTGGGCGGGGCCGCGGGAGCGGTGGGGTGAGCCGCAGGGCCGACTGGCGAGCTCTCAGCGGGACCGGCCGGTGTGCTGTCGGAAGGCCCGCCGCGGGGCGCGGGGCGGCGGTTATCCACAGAGTTCTGTTCGGAGGGTGCTGTGGTGGGCCGGGGGTTGACACTAGAAGTGGGGTCGCCCCCCTGGGAGGGCGGGGGCTGCTCTCCGCGCGTCTCGGGAACGTCCGGGCCACTCTGGGCGGGGGTTTCCCGCGGCGGGGGCGTGGGGGCGGACATGATCGCCTGCGGCATGGCACCGCCCCCCTGGCCGCCCGCGAATCCGCCCTGGGCGGCCTGACGTTCCAGACGGTCGAGGCGGGCGAACATCGACGCCTCGTCCTCGTAGGCGGCGGGAAGGAGGATGCGAGCGCAGATCAGTTCCAGCAGCAGCCGCGGAGACGTGGCGCCGCGCATCTCG
Organism: Actinomadura sp. 1N219; assembly: GCF_044326405.1. NCBI lineage: Bacteria > Bacillati > Actinomycetota > Actinomycetes > Streptosporangiales > Thermomonosporaceae > Actinomadura > Actinomadura sp. 1N219. The sequence continues at coordinate 303,575 of NZ_JBIRAY010000004.1, forward strand.
GTCAGTCCGGTGTGCAGGAGGTCGGCGGCGCGGGTCAGCTCCCCCGGTCCGAGGGAGGACGCCTGGCGCCGCATGTCCTCCAGCTCGTCCGGCGGGACGTTCAGCAGCCCCGAACCGCCCGCCTCCGGGACGTTCGACAGGATGACCAGGTCGCGGAAGCGTTCCAGCAGGTCGGCGGTGAAGCGGCGCGGATCCTGGCCGCTCTCGATCACCCGGTCGATCGCGGCGAAGACGGCGGCGCCGTCGCGGGCCGCGAAAGCGCCGATGACCTCGTCCAGGAGCGCCGAGTCGGTGTATCCGAGCAGCGTGACGGCCCCGGTGTAGGTGATGCCCTTCTCGTCCGACCCGGCGAGGAGCTGGTCGAGGATCGAGAGGGTGTCGCGGGCCGAGCCGGCGCCCGCCCGGACGGCCAGCGGCAGCGCCGACGACTCGTACGGGACGTTCTCCGCCTGCAGAATCTCCTCGACGAGTTCCTGCAGGACGCCCGGCGGGATCAGCCGGAACGGGTAGTGGTGCGTCCGGGACCGGATCGTCCCGATGACCTTCTCCGGCTCGGTGGTCGCGAACACGAACTTCAGGTGCGGCGGGGGCTCCTCGACGAGCTTCAGCAGCGCGTTGAAGCCCTCTCGCGTGACCATGTGCGCCTCGTCGATGATGTACACCTTGAAGCGCGCCGAAACCGGCGCGAAGAACGCCCGTTCCCGCAGGTCGCGAGCATCGTCGACACCACCGTGGGACGCGGCGTCGATCTCGATCACATCGATGTGGCCCGTCCCGGCGGGCCCGAGCGCCACGCAGGAATCGCACTCGCCGCACGGATCGGGCGTCGGCCCCTGTTCGCAGTTCAGCGAACGGGCGAGGATCCGGGCACTGGACGTCTTGCCGCAGCCGCGCGGGCCGCTGAACAGGTACGCGTGGTTGATCCGGCCGTTGCGCAGCGCCTGCTGCAGCGGCTCGGCGACGTGTTCCTGCCCTTTCAGCTCGGCGAACGTCGCTGGCCGGTACTTGCGGTACAGAGCCAGACTCATCGGGGGTCCGCCCTCCCTCGAGAAGCAGAGCGTCGGAAGTGCAGTGTCGCCGTCAAACCAAGGGACCCCCCGCACACCCGCCAGAGCCTGCTTATCCTTGCTGCCTTCCGGCCCTGGGGAGGTTCACAGGGTGACGCCGTGCGAGGGGTCTGCCTCAGTCTATGGCATCCCACGCACAGGATTGCCACGCTTCCCGCGTAGTCTGCGCCGCATGCCCGCCCCGACACACGACACGCTCTTGCACATAGCCGAACGGGCCCACTGGGAGGCCGCCCGCGACACGGGAGTGTCGTACAGCATGTCGACGCTAGGCAGAACCCTCGACGAGGAGGGCTTCATCCACTGCTCGTCCGACATGCCCCAACTGGAGGGCGTCCTCGACCGCTTCTATGCCGCCGTCCCCAGGTCAGCCCTAGTGCTCCTGGTCATCGACATGTCGCGTCTGGACGCCCCCGTCCGCTACGAGCAGGTCGGCGACGACCTCTTCCCGCACGTCTTCGGCCCGATCCCGGTCTCGGCAGTAATTGATGTCAGGTCACTGCCCGAGACCCGGTAGGCTTTCCCGCGGAGGATTCGCCTAGTGGCCTAGGGCGCACGCTTGGAAAGCGTGTTGCGTGCAAGCGCTCGCGAGTTCGAATCTCGCATCCTCCGCCACCTCAAGGCCGGTACCCACAGCGGGTACCGGCCTTCTCTCGTCTCACGCCCAGCCCTCCCCCCGAACCGAAACCGCGTCCCGAGCGGTAGGTGGGCGGGTGGTGTCGCGTGCGCGTAGCGTCCTGCGTCGTTGGAGTGGGCGCGTGTGCTTGGTGGGTGGTCGGGCGTTTGGTTGTTGTGAGAGGGGTTGCGTTGGGTGGTGATCGGTCGGCTCAGGGAGGCGGCCGGTCTTGGTCAGTGGGGTGGCGGGTGGGGTGTTGGTAAACGAGATGTCCGGTGGACGGTAGTTTCCCACGAAGGCGTTGAACTGCGAGGTAACCGTTTACCAGCGGCGGTAAGTGGAGTGACTCATGTTGTTGAGTCGCCTTCTCCGGGTCATGGGGACGCCGTAGACTCGGAGGGTGATCTTCAAGGCGGTGGGCGATGGACGGCCCTATCCGGAGCACGGGTTCTCGTCCCGGGACTGGGCCAAGATCCCGCCTCGCCAAGTCCGCCTCGATCAGCTGGTGAGCACGAAGCGCGAGATGGACCTGCAGTCGCTCCTCTCGAAGGACTCCACGTTCTACGGAGACCTGTTTCCGCACGTCGTCCAATGGCACGGCGAGCTCTACCTGGAGGACGGCCTGCACCGCGCGCTGCGGGCGGCACTGCATCAGCGGCTCGTCCTGCACGCCCGCGTCCTGGATCTGGACGCCGTCGACCTGAGCTGATCAGCGGGCCCTGGCCGGCTCGCGCGTGCCGACCTCCGGGCGGGCCGAACGTGTCGCGGCGCTCCGTGTCCGGGCCGCCGGGCGGACGAACCCCGGGCGTGCGGCCAGCAGTCCGAACAGCACCTCGGGAACGACCAGGGCGAGCAGCAGGGCGAGGGGGACGTTCCAGCCGCCCGTCGCGTCGTGCAGGACGCCGACCGCGAGCGGCCCGAACCCGGCGAGGAGGTATCCGCCGGTCTGCGCCATCCCGGACAGGCCCGCGGCGATCGAGGGGCTCGCCGCGCGCAGGTTGAGGAGCGTGTAGGCGAGGGGGAACGCGCTGCCCGTGCCGAGGCCGAGCACCAGCACCCAGATCCACCCGGCGGACGGGGCCAGCATCAGGCCGCCGAGGCCCGTGACCATGGTGATCGCGACGGCGGCGACGAGCGGACGCTGATCGCGCAGGCGGGCGGCGAACACGGGGACGAGGAAGCCCAGCGGGATACCGGCGATCATCATGGCGGACACCATCATCCCGGCGGCCGCGGGCGCGTACCCGGCGTCCCGCATGATCTCCGGCAGCCACGACATCAGGACGTAGAACATCAGCGACGCCAGGCCCATGAAGACCGCGACGTACCAGGCGATCGGGGAGCGCAGCAGCGAACCGCCGTCCGCCGAAGCCGTGGCCGGGGTCGAGGCCGGAGTGTTCGGGGGCACCGTGGTGCGGCGGCCTCGGATGGCGAGCGGTCCCCACACGAGCAGCGCGATCACGGACGGGACGGCCCAGACTGCGAGGGCGACCCGCCAGCCTCCGGCCTCGTCCAGCGGCACCGCGAGTCCGGCGGCGACGGCCCCACTGGCCGCCATGAGCATCATCGCCAGGCCGGTGAGCGAACCGACGCGGGCCGGGAACGCGCGCTTGATGACGGCCGGCATCAGGACGTTGCCCGTCGCGATCCCCGCACCTGCCAGGATCGTTCCAACGAACAGCGAGACCGGCGACTCGACCACGCGCAGCAGAATCCCCAGCGTGATCATGACAAGGGACCCGGCGATGGCGACCTCGGCGCCGAGCCGCCGCGCGACCGCCGGGGCGACGGAGGCGAAGACGCCCAGGCAGAGCACCGGAAGCGTGGTCAGGACACCGACCTCGGCGCCGGACAGGCCGAACACGTCGCGCAGATCGCCGAGCACCGGCGTGATGCCGGTGATGGCGGCGCGCAGGTTGATCGTCAGCAGCACCAGGCCGATGAGCGACCAGACGGCCGTGGCGCGGGGCAGGTGGGTTCTCATCTCGTCCTTCGTCATGCGCCGGTAGGCACGCGCGTCCACAAGGGCGCGCGATCTACCGGATACGTACGGTTTCGCTTCGCACCGGCGCCGACCCTCGGATCGATCGATTGGTCGGCCGGTCAGTTTTCGCTCATGCGGCCCGCCCGGGCGGCCCGCCTCCGCAGCCCGTCTGGCGTCCGGTCTGGGCGGCCCCGTCTGGCGTCCAGTCCGTGCGGGTCAGTCCGGTCAGTCCGGTCAGTCCGGGTCCGCTGGGCGGCTTGCCGACTGCAGGACCGGTGCCCCGCTATTCGCCTGGGCTCGGACGGCGCCGTGTGGGCGACTGCGGAGGCGTCGGCTCCGCTGTGGCCTGGGGACTTGCTGCGGGGGCGGCTACGGATGGGGCTCTCTGGCGGGTTCGGGACGGCCGGTCGAGGCGAGGATCTGGTCCAGGCATGCGTGCGTTGCCCGCGTTGCCGCCTCCGCGTCGCAGGCCTCGATCGCGGCGGCGATGGGCCCGTGCGGGACGTCCTCGTGTTCGAGGAGGGTGCCCGCCGCGCCGATGCTGGCCCTGAGCGCGGCACTGAAGTCGCGGTACAGGTCCGTCAGCACCCGGTTGTGGGTGGCCTCGACGACGGCGGTGTGGAATGTGAGGTCCGCCTCGACGAACGTGGAGTGATCGCCCGCCGCCCATGCCGCGTCCCGGCGCGCGAGAGCGACCGCGATGGCGGCGACGTCGGCCTCGGTGCGGCGCGCGGCGGCGAGGCGGGCCGCCTCGACTTCCAGTCCGCGCCTCACTTCAAGGATCTCGACGAGCTCCGCCGTCTCCAACCGCCGCCGGACGGCGCCGGACAGCTCGCTCGTGGCCCGCACGTACGTCCCGTCCCCCTGACGGCTCTCCAGGAGCCCCGCATGAGTTAGCGCACGCACGGCTTCGCGGACGGTGTTGCGCCCCACCCCGAGGGTCTCGGACAGCACCGGCTCCGGCGGAATCTTCGCGCCGACCGGCCACCCGCCGCCAGCGATCTCGTCCCTGAGCTGGTCGATCACCTGATCGACCAGCGACGACCGCCGCGCCGTCCGCAAAGTCACCCCTACCTCCGGTAATCCAGTCATCCTATGTTTCGATGATAGGACACCCAGCACCCTGGATTTATTCCGCCCCAGGCGGAGGGCATCCCTCTGACTGCCGACCCATGCGACTCAGGCGACGGCTGCGGGGAGGAGGCGTCCCTGGAACGAAGTGCGGGTCCGCAGCGTAGTCACGTCGACGCATCGGGCATATCGGCTCGGGACGACGCCTGGTGTGCGCGTCGTCCGTCTGGGGGCGGTCACCGCGGGGACGGCTCGTTGGGGCGCGGGCATGCGTGGAAGCCGTCCTGGATCAGGGACGACCGTGGGTAGAGCGTTGGGCGCCCCGCCGGAGCGCGGACGCCAGTGTGGTCAGACGCGGGCCTTGGCAGTGGACGTTGACGGGGACGCGGACAATCCGGCGGCTTCCAGCGCCTGGCGGTAGGCGATCGCGGCGCGCTCGGCGTCCTGGACGAGTTCGTACAGTTCGCCCAGTTCGCGGAACAGATGGGCGGCCGGACGTCCCGCAGGCAGCGTCGCCAGCTGTTCGGACGCCGCGCGCAGTACAACCTGGGCGGCCGTCGGGTCTCCCTGCGCGACACGTGCACGAGCTAGGACGAGCCGCGCGAGGACGGTCTTCTGCGTCCGTGCCGCCAGGTCGGTGCCAGGCTGCGGAGTCACGGCATGGGAGTGCTCTGGAGCGGACAAAGCCAACCCTGTGTCGAGGAACTGTTCCAGGGTGGCGATGGCGTCGTCCAGGTCGCCGACCAGTACGAGCGCGCGCGCTTTGGCGATGGTGCTCTCAGTGGACTCTTCACCATTGAGACCGGCCGTCCCCTGCAAGAGCTGCAGCGCCTCCTGGGCGGCCTCTGGGGAGCCTTCGGGACGCGGACGTTCAAACCCGTACTCCCCAGCGGGCACAGCATCGGGCTGTGCAACCGCCGAGAACGGCGTAACCCCCCTGAGCAGCGCCTTGGCCGCCGCAAGGGAAAGACGTGCGCGAGACTGCGTCGGGCCGGTGTCGCCGCGTGCGGCCAGGGCCTGGTCGGCGAAGTACAGCGAGTCGCCGATCGTCCCTTCTTCCAGTGCACGCATGCTGGCTCGCTGGTAGTGGACGCTCGCCGGCTCGTCCGCGCCGCTCTTGAGCAGCCGCCGTCCGAGCTCATGCGCGCGCGCGGGATCGGAGCGATCCACATAGGCGAGCAGCAGAATGCGTCCGACCTCTGTGTACTCTTCGCCGACGCCGAGCCCGAGCTGGTTCAGCCGTTCGACGGCCCGCTCGCCGAGCGCGATGGCCTGGCCCAGGTCGCCGACGGCGTGGTAGCAGCGCGCCAGCGCGATGACGGGCGGCAGCCAGCTCGCGCGTCCCGGGTCACGCTCGGCCTGTTCGCGCAGCTCCTCGAAGAGGGCGATCGCGTCGTCGACGCGGCCCAGCTCCTCCAGGGCGCGGGCGCGGCCCCAGCGGGCGCGGGACGTGAGGTCTGGGTCGTCGCTGCGGGCGATCACCTCGTCGAAGCCCGCCTCGGCGGTGACGGGGTCGCCGCGCAGCAGCGCCAGGTGGGCGTGGCGCTCCCGTACCTCGAGGTGGGCGCGCTGCTCAGGCTCGACGCCCTCGGCGAGGTATTCGGGCGTGCAGCCGAGACGCTCGGCCAGCATGCGCAGGACGGTCGGCGTCGGAGTGCGCTTGCCCGATTCGATCAATGAGATGTAGCTGTCGGAAAGGTCGTGACCGGCGAGCTGTGCCTGCGACAAGCGTCTGGTCAGCCGCAGGTTGCGGACACGTTCGCCGACGTTGCCTGGACCCGGCATGTGGACTCACTTAGCGGAAGTAAACAGGCGGCTGGGGTGCCGACATGATTGCACATTGCGGGTTATCGCACATCGAGAGTAACGAAGCGACAAGAGAAGAGACCCCCTGGTCGGGCCCGCCGGGCCCCCATGCGCACGCTGCCGCGGCGCCCTGGCGCGCCGGTTCCCGCCGGTGCATGCCCCGGCGACGGCCGCGCCCGTCACCCTCGGACGGTATCCGACCATCCAGAAAAGATCGCCAAAACCGCCGATATTGTCCAGCCAACCGCGTCCGCCGGCTACTCCCAAGAACACAGACGCAGACGCGGACGCGGGCGCGGGCCCGCACAGGCTGGCAGACGCGAAGCCGCGCGGGAGGGCCGGCGCGGGGTGGTGGGGGTGGGTCGTGGTCTGGGGACGGGGATGGGGATGGGGCACGCCGGGGCTGTGTCTACTCGTCCGGGCCCGATGCGGTGGGGACGTCGTCCGGCTCGACGGGCTCCCGGGGCCTGCGCGGAGGCGGGGGCGGGGGGAGCGCGGTCTCCGGCTCCGGGTTCTTGTTCGGGAAGATCATTTCGCAGACTTCGAGGTAGAGCTGCTCGGGGTAGGGCAGGTAGTCCACGTTGGTGAGTGCCTGGTCCTGACCGGCGGACTCCAGGATGAACTCCCCGTAGCCGAGCATCCGGCCCGCGATCGTCCGCTTGAAGCTCATGTCGGTGACCTTGGCCAGCGGCATCATCGCGACCTTGCGGGTGATCAGGCCCGTGGTCAGCAGCATCCGCTGGTTGGTGATCACGAAGTAGTCGACGGACCATTCCGCGACACGCCAGACGAACCAGGCCAGCAGGATCAGCCAGCCCCACCACACCCACGTGATGGCGGCGGTGACGGTGTTGCTCAGCACGCCCGCGATGATCAGGCCGCCGAGGACGAGCGCGACCGGGACCATCAGCACGGCCGGGTGCCGCCGCACCGTGATCACCTGGTTCTCGTGCGGGAGCAGGTACTTGTTCACCGAGGCGGGCGCGGAGTCGCCGGGGGTGACGAGCCTCATGGCGGCGGCCTCTCAGGCGAGCGCGTTGACGAAGGTGGCGAGGGAGCCTGCGGCGGAGGCGAGGCCGTTCGCCGCGTTCTCCACCGACTGGGCCGCGCCGTCCGGCTGGTTGATCACGTAGAACGCCACGAAGGCCACGGCGACCCACGTCATGTACTTCTTAGCGGGCACGGGCACCTCCCGGAGCATCGACCCACAGACCCCGGTTCAGTCTCGCACAGCCGGTACCACCGGCAAAGCAGGCGCTATGGCGCGTTGTCGAGTGACGAACGGCGCGTCCTGCGGCGCTTCTCGGCCGCGACGGTGGCGAGCACCTCCAGGTGCCTGCGCGCGATCCGTTCGACGAGATCGGCCGGCGCCGACCCCGTGACCTCCTCGGCACCGTGTCGTGCGGCGGAAACGCACCGGTCCACCGTGTCGGCGCCGTGGACCCCTTCGAACTCCTCGACGAGCCGCTCTTCGATCGCTGTGTAGCGCGGCAGATCGCCGTCCCCCTGGTGAGCCATCACGTGTCCTCGAGCTCGCTCGCACCGCCCGGTCCGTAACGGTCCCCCTGTGCCGGGACGGCGGAGGGGAACGCACATGGCGTTCCGTAGCGCTGTCGTACCCTCTGCCGCCGGGAACGAACATCGCAGGTCACCACCGCGTCCGGATCGTGATCAAGCTCCCGGACGCCGTAATCACCCGCTCAAGCGCACCATGACCGACCGCTCAACGACGTCGCGACCGCCCGCTCGGAGACGCCGTGACCGGCCGCTGGGAGACGTCTTGATCGACCGCTGGGAGACGTCGCGACCGGCCGCTCGGAGGCGTCGTGATCGACCGTTGGGAACAGCATGATCAAGCGTTCGGGACAGGGGGATCGGGCGCTCGGGACAGGGTGGTCGGGGGCCCGGAGGCGTTGTGGACGGGGGGCTCAGACGACGCCGTAGAGGCGGTCTCCGGCGTCGCCGAGGCCGGGCATGATGAAGCCCTGCTCGTTGAGGTGGGAGTCGATCGCGGCCGTCACCACCCGGATGGGCGCCGAGAGGTCGGCGAACGCCTGTTCCAGGTACTTCAGACCCTCGGGAGCGGCGAGCAGGCAGATCGCGGTGACGTCGTCGGCGCCCCGGTCGAACAGCAGCCGGATGGCGGCGGCGAGCGTCCCGCCGGTCGCGAGCATCGGGTCGAGGACGTAGCACTGCCGGCCGGACAGGTCGTCCGGGAGCCGCGTCGCGTACGTCTGGGCCTGCAGGGTGCCCTCGTCGCGGATCATCCCGAGGAAGCCGACCTCGGCGGTGGGCAGCAGGCGGGTCATGCCGTCCAGCATCCCGAGTCCGGCGCGCAGGATCGGCACGACGAGCGGCTTCGGGCTCGCCAGCTGGACGCCCTCGGCCGGGACGAGCGGGGTCTGGACGGTCGCCGCCGTGACCCGCATGTCGCGGGTCGCCTCGTAGGCCAGCAGGGTGACCAGTTCGTCGGCCAGGCGGCGGAATGTGGGGGAATCGGTGCGGACGTCCCGCAGCGTGGTGAGCTTGTGCGCGACGAGCGGATGATCGACGGCGAGGGTCTGCATGCGCTCACCGTAGTCCACCTCGGCCGATCCGCCGGAGGCCGCCGAAACTGGATAGACGCCGTTGAGCTGGGCAGTATGGCGTTATGAACAGCGAAAGCGATCAGCGGCCCGGAGGGCCGGCGCGGGCGCGCGAGTCCGCGGCCGATCCACCGGCGCCGGCGGCGCCTTCCTCCGAGGTCGCGACGCCCCCGCCAGAGGCAGCGGCACCCCAGCCGGACGCCTCGGCACCCCGACCCGACGCCTCCATGTCGCCGCCGGAGGTCGCGGCGTCTCCTCCCGAAGCCGCGATTCCGCCTCCGGAGCACAGGGCGGCGACGCCCCGGGCCGGTGCGGCGGCCGCCGAATCCTCCGCTCCCGGATCTTCCGCTCCCGGCGACCTCGGTGACCCCGTCGCCGGCCGGGCTCCCGCCAACGCTCCCGTCCCCGCCGCCGCGGGGTCCGGCGAGTCCGAATCCCCGGGTTCGGTGACCGATGTCACAGGGGAGCAGGACGTCCAGCCGCGGCCTGGTCCCCAGGGCGACATCTCCCCCGAGGAGGTGCGCGAGCATCTGCGCCGCCGGGCGATCTTCCTGCGGGAACTGGCCGAGGCCCGCGAGCTGCGGCGCCGGGTGACGCCGCACCGGTCCCGCCGCGCGCGGATCCACGCGGCGCTGCGCCGCCGCACCTTCCGGATCAACTGACGCTGATCGACAAGGACGTCGAGGCGGTAGATTCGTGCGGCCGGGCACCGGTTACGCGGGCGGCGCTGACTCCGGGTCTCACGCGCGGGTGCGGCGCCAGTTTGGCGGTCGGGCGCACGAGCGCGCGTCGCATCTGCGACCATGCCCTGGCAGGAGACGCGCCGGTGGGGTGGAAATGACGGATGTGGACGCGACGGACTTCGCCGTCGTGGTGTATCGGGAAGACGAGGGCTGGGAGGCCGAGATCCTCCCGGTGGCGTTGACCGAGGACCTCGCGGGGCTCATCCATGCCCTTCGCCAGCAGCCGAGCCTCGGCGGCACGGTCGGGCTGGTGTCGGTCGGCGACGACTTCTTCGTCGCGATCCGCCTGCTCGGCGACGACGTCATGGTGTTCCTGTCGGACGTCACCGCGTCCGTCGACTGGCCCCTCGCCGGCCAGGTCCTCGACTACCTGGACATCCCGATCCCCGAGGACGAGGAGCTCGACCAGGTCCTCCCCGTCGGCGACATGTCGATCTTCGCCGATCTCGGGCTGGACGAGATGGAGCTCGGCGCCATCTCCGGCGACCTGGAGCTCTACCCGGACGAGATGCTGCTCAGCATCGCCGGCCGCATCGGCTTCGCCCTGGCCTTCGAGCGGGCCATGGACGCCATCGCCTGACCCCCCTTCCACCGCCCTCCACAATCGGTGTTCTCGGACGCGCGGGCTCCCGCCGGAACGACGCTGGCGTCCGCTGGCGTCCAGACGCGGCGGACTCATCTGCGGTGAAGCGGGTGATCCGCTGAGGTGAGGGGTGTGATCGGGGCAACCCCGTGGGTCACAATGAGAACGTGTCCTATTTCGCCGCCGTGTTCGCGCTGACCCCGGAGGGCTGGGTCGGCGCGGAGGCCCTGATCGCCGAGGCCGAGCACGTCGACGACGTCGCCGACCTGATGCGGGAAGCGGCCGTCGAGTCCTATGGCGATCCCGTCGTCCTGCTGATCGAGCAGGACGACGACTGGTTCGCGGTCGTCCGGCTGGACGGCGAGGGCGAGGGCGAGCCGCGCACCTACGTGTCCACCGTCCGCGAGGACGGACTCGGCTCGCTGTTCCAGCAGCTCGTCGGCGAGGTCCCGGACGGCGACCCCGCCGGCGACCCCGCCCTCCTCGAAGACCTGGGGCTCGACGCCAAGCAGCTCAGCGACCTCGGCGAGAGCGCCCTGCCCGGCGACGCACTGCTCACGGTCGCCGAGCAGGCCGGTTTCGGCGAAGAGTTCGACCGCCTCCGTGACTGACCCCAACGCCGCGCCCCGTCCGCCCGCCCCGGGCGTCAAGCCCGCTGCAGCCCCCGTCCCGGACCCCGACCCCACCACCGTCCCAGAGCCCGACCCGGCCACCGTCTCAGAGCCAGACCCCGCCGCCATCCCGGAACCCGATCCGACTGCCGTCCCGGAACCCGACCCTCCTGCCATCCCGGAGCCCGATCCGGCTGCCGTCCCTGGAGCTGGCTCCGCCGCCGTCCCCGAACCCGACCCCGCCGCCGTTCCAGGGGCTGACTCCGCCGCCGTCCCGGATCCCGATCCCGCCGACGTCCCGGAGGAATCCGACCCCGCTGCCGTCCCGGAATCCGATCCGGCTGCCGTCTCGGGGGCTGGCTCCGACGCGGCGGGCGCGCGTGAGCCTGCCGCGGGCGCGGCCCGGGGCCATGCCGTCGATGTCGCGGCTGGGTTCGTGTCGGCGATGCGGCTGGCGTTGCAGGAGGCGCGGGTGGCGTTCGAGGACGGGGAGATCCCGGTCGGGGCCGTCGTCCTGGACGCGTCCGGCCAGGTCATCGGGACGGGTCACAACGACCGCGAACGCAGCGCCGACCCGACCGGGCACGCGGAGATCATCGCGATGCGGGCCGCGGCCGCGTCGCTCGGGGGGTGGCGGCTGTCCGGGTGCACGCTGGTCGTGACGCTGGAGCCGTGCACGATGTGCGCCGGGGCGTCCGTCCTGGCACGGCTGGACCGGGTCGTGTACGGGGCCGTCGACCCGAAGGCTGGCGCGGTCGGATCGCTGTGGGACGTGGTCCGCGACCGCCGTCTCAACCACCGTCCGGAGGTGGTCGCGGAGGTCCTGGCGGACGAGTGCGGCGCGCTGCTCACCGAGTTCTTCGCCCACCGCAGAGTCGGGTAGGCTCTCCCGCGGTGGTGTCGCCTAGTGGACGAGGGCGCACGCCTCGAAAGCGTGTGAAGGGCAACCTTCCGTGGGTTCGAATCCCACCACCACCGCTCTCCAGTAAAGCCGCCGACCCGGGCTTGGGTAGGCGGCTTTCTCATTCATCTGGGGGCGGACGTCAGCCGACCGTGACGAGGGCGACGCCCGCCACGGCGACGGCCATGCCGACGCGCTGGACGACCCGGAGCCGCTCGCTGTAGGCGATCCGGGCCAGCAGTACGGTGATCGCCGGATAGAGGGACGTCAGGACGGCGGCGAGGCTGAGCATCCCCTTGTGGGCGGCGAGGAAGTAGAGCGCGTTCGCGCCTGCGTCGAGGGTGCCGGACAAGAGTGCGAGGCCGATCAGCGTCCGTCCGGACACTCTCGGGCCGAGGCCGCTGCCGCGGACGGCCACGACCAGCAGCGCGACGACGACAACGGTGAGGGTGCCGACGCGTGCGCCGACGATCGGCCACAGGCCGGTGCCGTCCCCGGCGGCCTTCAGCAGGACGAAGAAGATCCCGAAGCAGGCGCCGGACAGCCCGGCCATCAGCGGACCCGAGTCCAGGAGCCGCCGCCACCCGTCCGCGCCGAGCAGCACGCCCGCGCCCGACCCTGCGCCGACCGCCACACCCGCGCCCGACTCCGCGCCGACCGCCACATCCGCGCTCGGCTGAGAACCAACAGCCGCCACGCCCGCACTGGGCACCACGTCACCCGCCCCGGGCGCCACGTCGGCACCGGGCAGCGCGTCCGCGCCGGGCGGCACGTCGGCAGCGAGCGGTGCGTTCGCGCCGAGCGCCACGCCCGCGCGGGGCGTTGCGTTCGTGCCGGGCGGTGCGTCCGCGCTGGGCGGTGCGTTCGCGCCGGACGGTGCGTCCGCTCCGGACGCCGCGCCTGCGCCGGGCGGTGTGTCTGGGCCTGTGGCTGGGGTGGGGCCGGGCTCCATGCTGACGAGGCCGATCGCGATGAGGCACAGGAGCACGCCCGCGATGACGGACGCGTCCAGCCGCTCGCCCTGCAGGACGCCCACGCCGACCGGCAGGATCGCGGCGGCCAGTGCGGATACCGGGGCGACCACGCTCATCGGCCCGCGCGCGAGAGCCCGGTAGAAGGTGATCAGTCCCGCGCCGCCGCTGAGACCGCCCAGGAACCCCAACGCCATCGGCCCGGGCGCGGCATCTCCGCCGCTCAGCAGCGCGGATACCAGGACGACCAGCAGGCCGACCGGAACGCACCAGGTCAGCGCCCGCAACGCGGTCGACTTCCGCGCGACCGCGCCGCCGAGGAAGTCGGCGACGCCGTACGCGAGGGCAGCGCCCAGCGCGAGGACGGTGACCATCACCGTCCGCCGATCAGCCTGCTCGCCACCCGGACGTCCGGTGAGATCGCGCGGAGGCGGTCGGCGAGTCGGTCGCCCGCCTCTTCCAGCCTTTCGATCGGGTACGGCTCAAGGCGTTCGAGCAGGAAGAACCCGTTCTTCGTGGTCTCGGTCAGTCGCGTCCGTACGCACTGCCGCCAGTTCCAGCGGCGGCAGGTCACGCCCGTGTCGTCCCGCCAGACGACCTCGCCCGGGTCCGGGTGCTCGACGGCCGGTTCGCCGTCCGCGATCACGTCGAACGGCTCGTCGCCGGTGGCCCGCACGAGACGCGCCGCGCCCTGGTAGGCGTCGAAGTCCTCGCCGCCGATGGGCAGCGCGTACTCGACGCTCACCGCGTTGTAGGCGTCCACGACCTTGTTGATGGACGGGAGCGTGCCAGCCCGCCGGATCAGCGCGTCCACCGAAGGCCGGGTCCGCTTGGGCTTGGCGCCGAACGCCCGGTACGCCTCGCGCCAGGCCTCCACGTGCGGGTCGGCGGGGTCGGCCTTCTCCGCCGCTTCGGCCAGCCAGCCTTCCGACATGTGGTCGCTCGGCCCGTTCGCCAGGCCCTCGGCGGTCAGGACGAGCACGGCGAAGTCGGGACGCAGCTCCCGTACGGCCTCGTCCACGACAACCCGATCCAGCATTCCAGGCCCCCTCTCGCGGTCATTATATTGATACAGGGATACCATCATACCGACCGCACGCTCCACCCGGTCTTCAACGGTGAGGCGCCCGCCGGTCTTCCGCGTCCCCGGTCATCGGCGGCGGTGGGATCGTTGCGTGACGGGTTCGGCGGCTGGAGGACGAGTGAGCGAGCAGGAGGCCATCGGGGAGGCCGTGGCGCGGACCGTGCGGGCGCTGCGGGCCGGGCACGGCTGGAGCCTGGACGAGCTGGCCGGACGCGCCGGGGTGAGCAAGGGCGTGCTGGTCGGGCTGGAGCAGGGGCGCGGGAACCCGAATCTCGGCACGCTGATCCGCATCTCCGATGCGCTCGGCGTCCCGTTGACGCGGCTGGTGCAGGTCGAGGAGGAGCCGCCGGTACGGCTGTTCCGGCCGGAACGGCATGTGGTGCTGTGGCAGGGCGAGCACGGCGGGACGGGAACGCTGCTCGCCGGCAGCGACCCCCGGCCCTCGCTGGAACTGTGGCGCTGGGAGCTGCAGCCCGGGGAGACGCGCGAGAGCGACCCGCATGTGCCGGGCACCAAGGAGATCGTGTTCGTGGATCAGGGAACGCTGACGCTCGGCGTGGACGGCCGGACAGATCTCGTGGAGGAAGGGACGGCCGCGGTGTTCGTCGGCGACCGCCCCCATTCGTACGGCAACGCCGGCGACGCCGAGCTCCGCTTCATTCTGGCCGTCCTCGACCTCTGACCCGCCAGGCCAAGGGCCCAGGCCAGCGTCGATGCCCGGGTCAATCCCCAGGGCCGGGGACAGGCCGGTGCTCAGGGCCAATCCCCAGGGCCGGTGATCGAGGGCCGGTGATCGAGGGCCGGTGATCGAGGGCCGGTGATCGAGGCGGAGACGGGCCGGTGATCGAGGGCGGGCGATCGAGGGCGGGCGATCGAGGGCGAGGACGGGCCGGTGATCCGGGGGCCTGGCCAGGACCTGTGGCCCGGGCCGGTGACCGGGGTGGGTGATCAGGGCGCTGGTCGGCGCTAGTGGCCGACGTCGATGATCACGGCTAGGGGATCACGGCCTGGTGATCAAGGCCTGGCTCGTGCCGGTGGCCTGGCGTCGGTGGCGAGGACCGGGGGTTCGGGGTCAGGATGTTAGGCGGACGGGCATGGCTAGGTAGCGGTAGCCGGTGTCGGTCTCCGAGGCGTCATCGGTCTTTTCGTTGGACGAGTCCTCCTTCTTGTCGGGGATGGCGGTGAGGAGGGCGGCCTTGGTGGGGCCGGCGCATTCGAGGCGGGCGTATTCGGTGTCGATTCCGGCGAGGCCGTCCAGGAGGTACTGGGGGGCGAAGGCGATGTCGAGGTCGTCGCCGGTGAGTCGGATCTCGAGGCTCTCGTTGGCGCGGGCGGAGTCGCCGGTGGCGGCGCGGACGCAGACCTCGTCGGCGGTGAACGCCAGCCGGACGGGTGTGCCGCGTTCGGTGACGAGGGCGGCGCGCTTGATGGTCTCGACGAACGGCGCGACGGGGATCTCGGCGACGGACGACCACGTGCCGGTGAGCCGGGACCTGTAGTTGATGTACTGGTCGTCCAGGAGGCGGCTGGTCATGCTGCGGCCGCCGCCGGACACGCCGATGAGGGTGTCGGCGACGCCGCCCAGGTCGAGGGCGACGTCCGCGCCGCGCTTGATGGACTTGGCCGTGTCGGCGAGGGTGCGGGCGGGGACGACGACGCCCGCGGTGAAGCCGGGGTCGGCGGGTGACCAGGTCAGCTCGCGGGCGGCGATGCGGTAGCGGTCGGTGCAGGCGAGCCACATCGTGTCGCCCTCGATGTCGATCCGGACGCCGGTGAGCATCGGGAGCGTGTCGTCGCGTCCGGCGGCCGGGGTGACCTGGGCGACGGCGGTCGCGAACAGGTCGCCGGGGATGGTTCCGGCGCGGGCGGGCGGCTCGGGGAGGGTGGGGTAGTCCTCGACGGGCAGCGTGAGCAGGCCGAACTCGGCGGGGCCGCAGCGCACGACGACCTCCGAGCCCTTCGTGAGGATCTCCACGGGGTGCGGGGGCAGGTTGCGGACGATGTCGGCCAGGAGCCGCCCCGGGACGAGGACGCGGCCCGGTTCCGCGACGTCGGCGTCCTCCCTGGCGCGGGCGGACACCTCGTAGTCGAACCCGGCAAGGCTGAGTTCGCCCTCCTCGGTGACCTCGATGAGCATGCCCGCGAGGACGGGGAGCGCGGGGCGGGCCGGCAGGGTCCGCGCCGCCCAGGCCACGGCGTCGGCGAGTGTCTGCCGGTCGACTCGGAACTCCACCTTCGTCTGCCTTTCCGCGACGGCTGGTCCGGCCGGGTGTCCGGCCGTGTCACGCACGGTATCCCCGGCCACTGACAGTTCAGAAAAGGGCGTCCTCGGTGATCTTGGATTTGCGCTCGAAGTCGAGGAGGTAGCGCTTGCGTTCGAGGCCGCCGCCGTAACCGGTGAGGTCGCCGTTGGAGCCGACGACGCGGTGGCAGGGGACGATGACGCTGACCGGGTTGCGTCCGTTGGCGAGGCCGACGGCACGGGACGCGGACGGTTTGCCGAGCTCGACGGCGAGTTGCCCATAGGTGGTGGTCTCGCCGTAGGGGATCTCCTGGAGCGCCGTCCATACGCGCTTCTGGAATTCGGTGCCCTGGAGGTTGAGCGGCAGGTCGAAGTCAGTCAGGTCACCGGCGAAGTAGGCGGAGAGCTGTTCGGCGACGGTCGCGAAGGGTTCGGTGTCCGGGTCGCCTAGCGCGCCGAACGTCTCCTCAGATGGACGATGCCGCTGCAAATCCATGTACAGGCCGGACAGACCACCGTCCAGGGCCACCAACGTCAATGGACCTACGGGACTGTCCAGGATGACGTGCGTCGGTTCCATATGGGTTCCTTCCTAGGGTCAGGATGCAGGAAGCAGGTTGATGGCGTGGTCGCCTGTGGCCCACAGGTATTGGACGGCGTAAGCGCGCCAGGGACGCCACTGGGCGGCACGTCGCGTAAGGGCCGCAGGTGTCGTGGGCAGGTCGAGTGTCTTGGCGGCGGCGCGGATTCCCAGGTCGCTGGGGATGAACGCGTCCGGGTCTCCTAGGGCGCGCATCGCGATCGACTCGATCGTCCACGGACCGAACCCGGGAAGGACGGACAAGCGCGCGCGGGCCTCAACCCAGTCGCTCCCTACACCGAGGTCGATTTCACCGCTCGCGAGTGCGTCGACAAGGGTTATGAGGGTGGTGCGGCGCGTTTTCGGGAACGCGAGGTCTTCCGGATCGAGTTCTGCCAACGCGGACGGGGTCGGGAAGAGGTGGGTCAGTCCGCCGCCTGGGTCGTCTATGGGATCGCCGTAGGCGGTGACGAGCCGTCCTGCATGGGTTCGGGCCGCAGCCGTCGAGACCTGCTGTCCCAGGACGGCGCGCACGGCGAACTCTGGGGCGTCCACGGTTCGCGGGACGCGCCGTCCAGGGGCCTTGTCGACGAGCGGTGCGAGGACGGGGTCGGTGCGGAGCAGGTCGTCCACGGCGACGGGGTCGGCGTCGAGGTCGAGCATCCAGCGGCAGCGGCTGATCGCGATGGTGAGGTCGCGCAGGTCGCTGAGGGTGAGCGTGCAGGCGATGTGGTCCGGCTGGGGCCGCAGGGTGGCGATGCCGTGCCCGTGGGGCAGGCGCATGGCGCGGCGGTACGCGCCGTCCCGCCATTCCTCGACGCCGGGGACGGCAGTGGCGGCGAGGTGGCCGAAGAGGTTGTCCGGGCAGAGCGGCGCCCGGAACGGCAGCCGCAGCGTCAGCGCGCCCGAACCGGCGGGCGGGTGTCCCTTGGCGACACGGTCGCGCAGCTCAGTCGGTGTTAGGGCGAACACTTCGCGGACGGTGTCGTTGAAGGCCCGGATACTGGCGAACCCCGCCGCGAACGCGACATCACCCATCGGCAGGGTTGTCGTTTCGATGAGGAGCCTTGCCGTCTGGGCACGCTGGGCCCGTGCTAGGGCGAGTGGGCCGGCACCTAGTTCGGCGTTGAGTTGGCGCTCGATTTGGCGCGTGCTGTAGCCGAGTCGCCGTGCGAGCCCTGGAACGCCTTCACGGTCGACCACGCCATCGGCGACGAGCCGCATCGCGCGGGCGACGGCGTCCGCGCGGTGGTTCCATTCCGGCGAGCCGGGGGAGGTGTCGGGGCGGCAGCGCTTGCAGGCCCGGAATCCCGCCTGCTGCGCGGCTGCCGCGCTCGGGTAGAAGCGCATGTTCTCGGGTTTGGGCGCCACGACCGGGCAGCTCGGGCGGCAGTAGATCCCGGTGGTGACGACCGCGATGAAGAACCATCCGTCGAAGCGGGCGTCCTTCGCCTTGACTGCTCGCAGGCATCTCTCCGCGTCCTCGTGCATGCCCCAAGCATCACCGATGGTCAGCCCGTTCCACTAGCGAGAATCCGACATCAACGTCTGGTCGGCGCCCGGCTGGCATGACGTCCCAGGTAATCGATCTGCGGCCTCCGGCTTGGCAGCGTAGTGGGCGTCGCCGGGACGAACCCGGCCGATCAGATGGGAGTCATGAAATGACCGACGTTCAGCAGCGGATCGCGGACTACCTCGCGGTCTGGAACGAGGCCGACCCGGCCGCGCGCCGCGCGGCGATCGACGAACTGTGGACGGACAGCCCCGTCTACGTCGATCCGCTCGGCGTCGCCGAGGGACGGGACGCGATCGACGCCTACATCGGCGCGGCGCGCCAGCAGTTCCCCGGCATGGTGTTCCGCCCGGCAGGCGTCGCGGACGCGCACCACAACGTGGCCCGTTTCACCTGGGAGCTGGGCCCCGAAGGCAGTGAGGCGGTCGTCGTCGGGTTCGATGTGGCGGTCTTCGCCGACGACGGCCGCTTCGACCGCGTTCATGGGTTCCTCGACAAGATTCCCTCTTAGGACGGTTTCAGATTTGGCGGAGTGCGCCGCCGTCCACTGTCCATTCGGCGCCGGTGACCTGTGCGGCCAATGGGGACAGCAGGTAAACGATGACCCGCGCTACGTCCTGTGGTGTGCCGAGCCGTCCGACAGGGAGGCGTCGCTCCTCACGGACGAACCGTTCTATGGCCTCCTCCACCGGAAGTCCGAATTGGGCGGCGAGCTGGTCGGAGAACCCACCGGGCTCGTCCCACAGCCGGGTTCGCGTAGGGCCGGGTGTGACGATGTTGGAGCGGATGCCGCAGCGTCCGAACTCCCCCGCCAGCGTCTTAGACACCGACAGCAACGCCGTCTTGGACGCCGCATAGTCGACCAGTGGCGTGTCGGGGAACCGTCCGGCCTCGCTGGACACGTGCACCATGCTCCCGGCGCCCTGGTCGATCAGCGCGGGCAGCGCGGCCCGCGCCATCCGGACGGCCGCGTGGAAGTTCAGCTCGAACGTGGCATGCCATTGGGCGTCGGTCACGTCGAGGAAGCCGATCCGGGATTCGAGGGCTCCGGCGTTGTTGACCAGGCCGTCCAGCCGCCCGTGCCGCTCCAGCGCGGCGTCCACGACGCGCTGGGCGGCGGCGGGGTCGGTCAGGTCGGCGGCGACGCCCCCGTCCAACGGCCTGCGGGCGACGCCGACGACGTGCGCGCCCTCGTCCGCGAGGAGTTCCGCGGTCGCCGCGCCGATCCCGGCGGACGCGCCGGTGACGATGACGACCTTGCCGCCGAGCTTCAGATCCATGATCAAACCCTTTCAGAGCGCGGGGCGCGGAGGAACGTCCGGACGAGGGCCGCCCCGGCGAGGACGATCACGACGTTCGCGGCCGTCGCGACGTGGACGCCGCCGAGGACGGACGCGTTCGCCGTGGCCACGGCGCTCATCACGGGTATCCCGAGCGTGATGGCGACCTGCTGCGTCATCGTGGCGAGGCCGGTCGCGAGGCCCTGCTCGCCGTCCGGCAGCCCGGACGTCGCCGTCCCCATGAACGCGACGATCGCGACAAGGTTCCCGAATCCCCCGACGGCGGTCGCGACGAGGAGCAGCGCAAGCCCGTCGCGCGACTCGCCAAGTCCGAGCAGCGCCGCGGTCGCCGCCGCCTGGAGGACGAGCCCGGAGACGAGGGTCGTGCGGCCGCCTAGCCGTGCCATGATCCGGGGCGCGGCGACGCCTCCGGCGAACGTCCCGGCGCCGAGGACGCCGAGCGCGAGCCCGGTGGCCAGCGGCGAGAAGCCCAGGACTTTCTGCAGGTAGAGCGTCATCAGGAACACCAGGGACGTTTCCGTTGCGAACGCCACGAAGCCGCCCACGTTGCCCCAGGTGACGGTCCGGCGCGTCAGGACACCGAGCGGTGCGAGCGGAGCCGGTGAACGCCGCTCTACCAGCACGAACGCGATGAGCAGGACGGCGGCCGCGGCCAGCGTGCCGAGCGCCGGCGCCGACCCCCAGCCGTGTTCGGCGGCGGTCGTGATCCCGTACACGAGGGCGAGGAGGCCGCCGGTCACGGTCACCGCGCCGGGAACGTCCAGCTTCGCCCTGTCCTGCGAGCGGCTCTCGGCGACCACGGCCGGGATCACGGCGAGGATCACCGCCGCGACCGGCACGTTGATCAGGAAGGCCCAGCGCCAGCTCAGGACGTCCGTGAGCACGCCGCCGAGGATCGCGCCCACGGTGAAACCGGCGGACATCAGCGCGCCGCTGAGTCCGAGCGCCCGCGTCCGCAGCGGGCCTTCCGGGAAGGACGTGGTGAGCAGCGACAGGGCCGCCGGTGTGGCGATCGCAGTGGCGAGCCCCTGGAGAACCCGTCCGGTCAGCAGCATCGCCGGTGACGTAGCGAACCCGCCGACCAAGGACCCTCCGGCCAAGAGAGCCATGCCTGCGAGCAGCATCCGGCGCCGTCCGAACAAATCGGCTACGCGACCGAACAGAAGCGTGAAACCGGCGGCCGGAAGAGCGAAAGCGGTCGCGATCCACTGCAACTCGTCCAGGCCGAAGCCCAGGCCCCGGCCGACGACGGGCAGCGCCACGTTCAGGATGGAGAAATCGATGGCGAGCATGAACTGCGCGCCGAGCAGAAGGGTCAGTACCAGCTTGTGCCGCGAAGACATCCGTCCAGAGGGGGCGGATACGGCGGTGGTGGTCAGTGCTGTCATGCCACAGACGATCGCCGCGCTGGGCACGGCCACCCAGCCACCGCTCTTTAGTACTACCGGCAGTAGCAGGCTAGGAGACCACCGGCGGCGTGCACCGGCACCTGGGAGCCAGGACGAACCTCGTTCCCTGGCGTGAAGGCTGTTCGACCCTCGCCTTTCTAGGCTCAACAGCATTCAGGCCTAGGGCCTAGGGTCAACAGGAGGAATCCGTGCGTCGCCAGTTTTCAGTTCTCGTCCTAGCCGCGGTCGGCGCGACCACTCTTGGCGCGTGCGGCATGGCTTTCGCTTCGACTTTCGATGACAACGCCACGCTCGACGGCGAAATCAAGGCGGTGCACCTCGACAACATTGATTCGGGCAGCGTGACGTTGCGTGGCGGTGCGTCCAAGGCGTCCCTGCGCCGGACGGTCGAGTATCGCGGCGACAAGCCGACCGGCCAGACGCATCGCGTCGAGAACGGTGTTTTGAAGCTTCGCGGCTGCGGCAACAACTGCTCGGTCCGCTACACGATCGACGTTCCAGCGGGCCTTCCCGTGGACGGCGCCACGGACAACGGCTCGATCAAACTGTCCAGGGTAGGCGCGGTGAACGTGTCGACCGATTCGGGCTCCATCCACCTGGACGACGTCGCCGGGTCCGTCAAGGCGAAGACCGACAACGGAAAGATCGAAGGACGCGGGCTCAAGGGCGACGGCGTCGACGTCCGAACCGACAACGGGAAGATCGTCCTTACTCCGGCGAAACCGCAGAACATCCGCGCGGTGACGTCCAACGGCGGCGTGACCGTGACCGTCCCGGCGGGCCGCTACCGCGTGTCCGCGCGCACCGACAACGGCGACCCGACGATCGGGATCGCCAACGACGCGTCCGCCCCGCACCGCCTCGACCTGACCACCGACAACGGCGACATCAACGTCAAGCCCGGCGGATGACCTCGGTGGCGTTGCGAATGACCTCGGCGGCCCGCGGGTAACCTCGACCGCCCCGTGGATGACCTCGGCGGCCCTGTGGATGACCTCGGTGCCACGGCGCGTAGCCTCGGCGGCATGGCGCGGAATCCTGAGCTGGGCGAGTTCCTCAAGTCGCGGCGGGCGCGGCTGCGGCCCGAGGACGCGGGCGTCCCGTCGTACGGGACGCGGCGGCGCGTGCCCGGCCTGCGGCGGGAGGAGCTGGCGCAGCTCGCGGGCGTCAGCGTCGCCTACTACATCCGGCTCGAACAGGGCACGGCGGACGGCGTGTCCGCCGAGGTCCTGGACGCGATCGCGCGGGCGCTGCGCCTGGACGGCGACGAGCACGCGCACCTGCACCGCCTCGCGCACCCGCCCCGCCGGACGCCCGTCCAGGGCCCGCCCCGCCTGCGCGCCCCGCTCCAGCACCTGCTCGACTCGATCACCCACGCGCCCGCGTACATCGTGGGCCACTACACGAACGTGGTCGCGTGGAACCGGCTGACCGCCGCCGTGTTCGTCGACCTCGCCGCCGTCCCGCCAGAAGAACGAACCTGGTCGCACCAGATCCACCTGAACGACGACTACAAGGCGCGGCTGGGCGACAACTGGCCGGACGTCGCCCGCCGCAACGTCGCCTACCTGCGGTTCCGTTCCGGCCAGGACCCGAACGATCCGCGCCTGCGCGCCCTCATCGACACCCTCCGCGACCGGAGCCCCGAGTTCGCGTCCCTGTGGGAGGCGCACCACGTGACGGACCTGACGCACGGCGAGGCCCGCATCGACCATCCGCAGGTCGGACGGCTCGTCCTGCCATTCGAGACGCTGCACCTGCCCGGCAACCCCGACCTCAGCCGCCTCATGCTGTACGCGGCCGAACCGGGCTCGGCCTCGGAGAAGGCGCTGCGGAGGCTCGCGGAGGCGTCCGCCCAGTCCGCCCACCTCTCCAGCGCCGACCTCATAGCCTCCGCAGCGATACCGTGAGTTCGTGGACGAGATCTCCTGGCGGGAGGACGGCCGGGACCAGCGCGTCCGCTGGCGGTCGGAGAGCGGCGCCCCGCCGCCCCGGCGCGTGACGATCGCCGACGACGAGACCCGGGCGGACGACGCCTACCGGCTGGCCTGCGAAGGCACCGCGCTGCTGTGGCGCGGCGACTTCCAGAACGCGCGGCAGCTACTCAACGCGATGGCGCGCCGTATCGACCGTCCTCCGACGATGGCGCGGCGACGCAAACGCAAGGAGGAACCGTCCCAGGTACAGGCGTTCCACCTCTACCGCCAGGCACGCGCCCAGCGCGCGCGGACGCTCGCCATGCTGCTCATCCCGTTCGACCCAGGACACGTGATTCCGCTACGCCGCGCACCCGACGTCCAGGACGCGTGTACGCAGGTGTACGGGCCGGACGACCGGCCCTACGTGACGTCCTTGCGCGAACTGCTCGGACTGATCGGCGCCCATGAATGGCGTGAGAAGGGCGTACCCATTCCCGCGTTGGGCAACGATCGGATACATCCGCACTACGGAGTGTTCTCGCCAGTCAGAGGAGAGTACGTAGATCTGGTAGCCGAAGCACCACTCCCACCGACGACCAAGGCGTTCGACATCGGGACGGGCACAGGCGTCCTGGCGGCCGTTCTAGCCCGTCGCGGTATGGGACGAGTCGTCGCCACGGACCACGACCCGCGCGCGCTTGCCTGCGCCCAGGAGAACCTCACCCGCTTGGATGTGGCGAAACAGGTCGAAGTCGTCCAGGCCGACCTGTTTCCAGAAGGACGCGCCGGGCTCATCGTCTGCAACCCGCCCTGGCTACCGGCGAAACCCAGCTCACCCCTCGAACACGCCGTCTACGACCCTGGCGGCCGGATGCTTCACGGTTTCCTCAACGGCCTCACCGAACATCTTGAACCGGACGGCGAGGGTTGGCTGATCCTCTCCGACCTTGCCGAACTCCTAGGGCTCCGCACCCGCGACGACCTGCTCAAGCTGATCGAGTCGTCTGGCCTAGAGGTCGCCGGACGGCGCGACACCAAGCCGACGCACCCGCGCGCTGCCGACCCCGACGACCCTCTCCACGCCGCCCGCGCCGCCGAGACGACGACCCTCTGGCGCTTGAGGCCGGCCCGCTGAGCCCACTGAGCGCGCTGAGCCCGCTGAGCCCGAGTCAGACGTGGCTGCGGTGGGCGGTCTCGGGCCCTATGACCTGCAAGAGTTCGAGGGCCTCGATGGTGGGGCTTCCGGGCGGCGGCGTGAAGACGACCACCCGCTGATCTTCGGCCGGGGTGAGCAGCGTCTCCGCGTCGAACTCGATCGCCCCGACCTCCGGATGCAGGACCCTCATGCGGCTGGTGCGGCGCACAGCCACCTCATGCCGCTTCCAAAGCTCAGCGAACTCGTCGCTAGCGTCGTGTAGGCGCCGAACAAGCCCGGACGCAACAGCGTCGTTGCCGCGCCGCGCCACGCTGGCACGCAGATCGGCGACGTGCAGGCGGCTGTAGTGGTCGTGCTCGTCCGGCGGGTACGCCTCTCGGACGAACGGATCGGTGAACCACCGCCACACCATGTTCCGGTCACCCGGCTCCACCGTGCACACACAACCGAATAGCGATTCGGCTAGGACGTTCTGCGCCAGGACGTCCCCAAGGTCCCCAACGATCTGCGCAGGCGTCTCATGCAGCCGATCGAGCAGATACAACAGCCCCGGCCGGACGTGCTCGCCCGCGAACGGCCCCGCAGGCGGACGATGCCCAGCCAGGACGTACAAATGGTCGCGTTCGTCCTCCGTCAGCCGCAGCGCACGTGCCAGCGCGCCGAGCATCTGCGCCGACGGCTGCGGGCTCCGCGCCTGCTCAAGCCGCATGTAGTAGTCGGCGGACATACCCGCGAGCTGCGACACCTCCTCGCGGCGCAGCCCCGGCGTCCGGCGCCTAGGCCCGGCCGCGAGGCCGACCTCCTGCGGGCGCAGCCGCTCCCGGGAACGGCGGAGGAAATCGGCGAGTTCGCGTCGGTTCGTGCCCAAACCGTGGTCCATGCCCATACCGTCCATGATCCGTGATCGCCGGGAGCGCAGCCTGGGATCGCTTGTCCTAGCCAAAGCGGTCCGCTCCTCATCGCCGCCCGGGGCGGGCAGCGTTGAACGCATGACGAAACTCACCGTTGGAAACGCCCGCATCGCCTACCGCACGGAGGGCTCCGGGCCCGCCGTCGTCCTGGTCCACGGCGTGGGCCCCGGGTCGGCCATGTGGGACGGCTGGTCCGGCGCCCTCTCCGCCGACCACACCGTGATCCTGCCCGACCTCGCCGGCTCCGACCCCGCCGAGGACGACGGCTCCCCGCTGACCATCGAGGCCCTCGCAACCCAGGTCAACGCCGTGATCGAGGACGCCGGGGCCGGGCCCGCCGACGTCGTCGGCTTCTCGCTCGGCGCGCCCACGGCCGCCGCTGCCGCCGCGCTGCGTCCGGACCTCGTCCGCCGGCTGATCCCCGTCGCCGGGCTGAACCACGCGGGCGACGAGTACGTCCGGCAGCTGATGACCACCTGGCTGGGCCTCTCCTCCGACCCCGACGCGTTCGGACGCCTCGGCACGCTGACCGCCTGCAGCCCCCAGTTCCTCAACGCGATCGGCCACGATGGCGCCGAGCAGATGCGCGGCTTCATGCAGCCCACCGACGCGCGGCTACGCCAGCTCGACCTCGTCCAGCGGCTGGACGTCCGCGACCTGCTCCCGCGCATCGAGGCCCCCACGCTCGTCATCGGCTGCACCCGTGACCAGACCGTCCCCGTCGAGAACCACCGCGAATTCGTCCGCACCATCCCGGGCGCCGAGTACACCGAGCTCGACACCGGCCACGTGGCGATGATGGAACGGCCCGACGAATTCACGAAGCTCATAAGGGACTTCCTCGACCGGCCATAGCGGACCATGGAGTAATGCGTTCCATCGATCAGCAGACCATCCTCATCACCGGCGCGACGGATGGACTGGGCCGCGCGCTGGCCGCCGAACTCGCCGCCGAAGGCGCGACGGTCCTCGTCCACGGACGGGACGACCAGCGCGGCAAGGCGACCCTGCAGGAGCTCGGCGGCCGCGCGTCCTGGTACCGCGCCGACCTGTCGTCCCTGGCCGAGACCCGCGCGCTGGCCGCGGCCGTCCGCGCCGACCATCCCCGCCTGGACGTGCTGGTCAACAACGCCGGAATCGGCAACGACGGCCCGCGCCGCGAAAGCGCCGACGGGCACGAGCTGACATTCCAGGTGAACTACCTGTCCGGCTACCTGCTCACCCGGCTCCTCCTTCCCACCTTCATCTCGTCGGCGCCGGCGCGGATCGTCAACGTGAGCAGCCTCGGCCAGCGCGCCATCGACTTCGACGACGTCATGATCACCCGTGGATACAGCGGGACGCGGGCCTACTGCCAGAGCAAGCTCGCGCAAATCCTGTTCACCATCGACCTGGCCGCCGAATTGGCCGGGACGGGCGTCACCGCGAACGCCCTCCACCCGGCCACCTACATGCCGACGAAGATGGTCTCATCACCGATCAGCACGCTAGAAGAAGGAATGCGCGCGACGCACCGTCTCGTCACCGACCCCGCCTTGGACGACGTCACAGGACGCTTCTTCGACGGCCTCCAGGAAGCCCGAGCCGACGCCCAGGCATACGACCCCGAAGCCCGCGCCCGCCTCCGCGCCCTCTCCGAAGAACTCACCTCCCCTTGAGACGCTGAACCCGCACAAGGTTGCGGACGGCGCTCTCACCTTGCCCATCGGTGTATTCGGCGACCCGGACGTAGCCGTGTTCGTCGTAGATGCGTCCGAGTTCAGGGCTGCCCGCCCAGTGATCCAGGGCCAGAGCGGGCGCGCCCTGCGCTTTCGCAAGGTGCTCGGCGTGGGCCAGCAGAGCCGAACCTACACCGCGCCCGCCAGGCCCACGGTCGGTCATCACACTGTGGATAAACATCGACCCTTCAGGCACCACGCCATCGGGAATGCGCGGCGGGACGACGGGCGCAGCAGCCAGAAGCCCGACACAAGCACCGCCCCGCTCCGCGATGGTGATGACGCCTTGAGACGTCCAGTCGGCGACCCGCTCCGGGAAGGCCGCTTGCTGCGAGAACGGCACCGTCCCCCACTGCTCGGGTCGCCCCTGGGCCACCAGCCACTTCAGGACGGAGTCCATCAGCGACAGCAGAGCGGGAACATCGCTCGCCATCGCCTGGCGCAGGTGCAACCGGTGTTCTGGCACGACCGCCTCCCTCGGGGTTAGACTTCGACAACCCGATTGATTTAACTTTCTAAGGATTAGATTGTCAAAGGAACTGAGAGCGGGCGCCATCGCCAGGGCCGTTCAGGAGCTGCAGGACGCCACCGACCTGATCGATGAGCTGGCGGCCCGGCGCCTGGGCGTCAACCGCACCGACCTGCGATGTCTGAGCCGGCTCACCGCGCGCGGCCCGCTCACCGCGAGCGAACTGGCCGCCGCCGCCGGACTGACCGGAGGCGCGGCCACCACCGCCATCGACCGCTTGGAGCGGGCGGGCCTGGCCCGGCGAGTCCGCGATGAGGCGGACCGGCGCCGCGTCCTGGTCCACCTGACCGACCAGGCCGACCTGCTCAGCCAGGAGATCTGGGGACCAATAGTGACCGATGCCCTGGCCGAGCTGCGCCGCTTCACCATCGCCGAACTAGAGGTCATCGAGACGTTCCTGCAACGCGCGCTGGACAACCAGACCTACCACGCAGCCCGCCTGCGCTCACAAGCGCAAGCAACATGATCGGCTGCGGGCCGTCCAGCAGCCGCCTGGTCGACCACTACGCGAAGATCCGCCGCCGCTAAATGCGTTTCTCACCGTCGGAAAGCCCGACATAAACTGGGCGGCTCCGACCCGAGGAGCCGCCCATGCCACCTGCCATCCGCTTCGTCGAGCTGCCCCGATCAGCGATGAAAGCGCTGCTCGACGACGACACATCGACCGCGAGCGCCGCCGCCGGAATCCCACTCACCGAATACTTCGTCACCGAAGAGGCGAAATTCCTCTGGCGATTCCGGCTCGGCCAGCTCGCCCGCGAACCGGAACACGCGCGCTGGATAGTCCGCGCCGTCGTCGCGGAACCAGAAGGAATCGTCGTCGGCCACGCGGGCTTTCACGGCGCGCCCGACGCCAGCGGGACGGTCGAGATCGCCTACTCCGTCGACCCCGCCCACCGCCGCCGCGGCTACGCGAAAGCGATGCTCGCCGCCCTGCTCGACCGCGCCGCGTCCGAACCGTCCGTCACGACGGTCCGCGCGTCGATCAGCCCTGGCAACGCCGCGTCTCTCGCCACGATCGCGGGCCACGGCTTCACCGAGGTCGGCGAGCAATGGGACGACGAGGACGGCCGCGAACTCCTCTACGAACGCCCCGCCCGCTGACGCCGCACCCGACCGGCTACTCGGGAGGAATGCGGTCGATCTCCCTTTCCCAATACTCGTTGAACACCTCGTTCACGAGCGTGGACATATCGATCAGCTCCAACCCGTCCAGCTTCACGAGCAGGATTTTGAAGGTGAGGGCCGGGCCTTCGAGAACGAGCCAGGGTTCGATCTCACGCGCCCACCCCTGACCGAGACGGCGGTTCAGCTCCTCCACCGCGGGAGGCATGATCCTGTCGCACAGATCGTTGACGAACTCGGGCGAGCATTTGTGCGTGCGCCCCTCGTCGGACAGGTTGATGTACACCTGCGCTTCGCGTGAAACCCCGCCCTTACTCGCGTCATCGCGGCCCGCACTCCGCAGCCCGCGGCGGAACCTTCTCAGAACCATACGGGCCACCCTTCCGCATACCCTCCGAGACCGGTCCCGGACCGCGTCACCCGCTCTCCTCCAGCAGGCGGACGGCCCAGCGTCTGAGGCAACGAGGGTCGGCCGGGTCGTCAGTGGAACACGAAGCTGCCATGCCAGCGTCCCCAGCGGCTTGACTCGATCCCGCTGCGTTTCGCCGAGCCGTAGAACCTTTTTCCGGGACGGATTTCAAACGTGACGAGACCTCCGCCTTGAAGGGTGATGATTCCGGCATGGACGGCGGCCAGGCCGATCGAGGAATCGTCGGTGTAGGTCTTGTTCCCCCAGACATCTCCATCATCGATGGTCCCCCCAGACGGGAACTCGACAGTGAAGACCTCATAATCACGCCCACGAAAGGCCGACGCTGTGGCGCTCCAGCTCATAGGGCCGACGTAGACCGGGCCCTCCACCTGCGGACCCGCACCCCCGCTTACTTGGTTCTCGGGAAATACGAAGCTGCCGTGCCAGTCTCCCCAGGAGGAGGACTCGATGCCGTTGCTTATCGCCGAGCCATAGGCCCCTTCACCAGGACGGATTTCGAAGGTGACGGAGCCTCCATGTTGAACGGTGATGATCCCGGCATGGACGGCGGCCAGCCCGATGGAGGAATCGTCGGTGTAGGTCCTGTTTCCCCAGACGTCTCCATCATCGATGGACCCCCCAGACGGGAACTCAACAGTGAAAACCTCATAATCACGCCCACGAAAGATCGACGCTGTGGCGCTCCAGCTCATAGGGCCGATATAGACAGGCTCCGCGGCCTGCGAATATGGCACGTCCTCCGTCACCAGCCGCCGCGTCCGCGCAGTGGACGGCCCCTGCCCGAGTGAGGCGGTGCGCAGCCGGTCGGCGAGCGCGGACGCGTCGTCCGGGCGCTGGGCGGGACTTTTGGCCAGCAATTCCACGACGACGTCGTCCAACGCGGAGGGGATCTCGGCGCGCAGCAGGCTCGGCGGGGCGGGCGACCTCGACAGGTGCCCGGCCAGAATCGCGGCGTGGGTGTCTCCGGTGAACGGCGGGCTCCCGGTCAACAGGTGGTACAGGGTGCAGCCCAGCGAATACAGGTCCGCGCGTCCGTCCACGGTCTCGTTCGAGAGCTGCTCGGGGGCCGCGTAGGCCAGGGAGGCGAACCCCTGAGCGGTCACGCTGGCCGTAGCCGCGGCGGCTCGGGCGATCCCGAAGTCACAGACCTTGACGCGCCGGCTGTCCAGCAGCATGAGGTTGGCCGGCTTGATGTCGCGGTGCACGACCCCGGCGCCGTGCGCCGCCGCCAGCGCGTCCGCCACTTGGGCCCCCCACTCCGCGACCTCGGCGACCCCCAGCCCCTGGGGAGCCGCCTCCAGTTCGGCAGCCAGGTTGCGGCCGGTGAGCAGTTCCATCACCACGAACCGGCATGAAGAGTCGACCCCGACGTCGTGCACCACGGTGATCCCCGGATGCGTCAGCTTCGCGCCGACCTTGGCCTCGCGCTCGAAGAGCCGGGCGGCCTGCCCGTCCTCCTCGCCGGCGCCGAGCAGGACCTTCACCGCCACCTCGCGCTCCAGGCGCTCGTCCAGGCCCCGCCAGACCTCTCCGAAGCCACCCGCGCCCAGCGGCTGGACCAGCCGGTACCGTCCCGCCAGCACCAGCCCCGGGTTGATCATCCGCCACCCTCCGCATCTCGCTGCGAACCATTCGATACCGCCCACGCTATGACAGGCCGCCGGAGAACTGATCATGAAATGGCGAACTCCCGGCCGGTGCGCAACGGGCAGGCCACGGCCCGCACCCCTATCTCCCACTTTGAACCGGTAGACGACCGGTAGACGACCGGTAGCGTAGGAGGCCCAGTCGGGCCGGGCCGTGACTCGGCGACGGGAAGTGGAGGGCATGCCATGACAACGTTGCCGCCGAATCCGGCGCTGGAGCCGCTGAAGCCGCTGCTCGGAGAATGGACGATTCGTATTCCGACCTTCGAGGAGGCGGAGGCGGCGGTCACGTGCGAATGGCTTGAGGACGGGGCCTTCCTGCGCATTCACTCGGAATCGCCGCCACCCTTCCCGACTGCCACGCAGCTCGTCAGCCGGGACGACTCGTCCGATGTCTACACGGTCCTCTACTACGACTCGCGTGGGGTGTCGCGCGTCTACCAGATGACGTTCGACAACGGCCTGTGGAAGATGTGGCGGGACGCGCCGAGCTTCGACCAGCGGTTCTCCGGGACGCTCAGCGACGACGGTCGCACCATCCAGGCCGCCTGGGAGAAGTCGCTCGACAACGAGACCTGGGAACACGACTTCGACATCATCTACACGAAGGTCGCCTGAACGCTCAGTCTTCGGCGCGCACCGAGAGGGCGTGGTGGAAGACGTTTCGCGGATCGTACTTCGCCTTGATCCGCTGAAGCCGCGGATAGTTGTCCCGGAAATACAGGGTGTGCCAGGGCGCACCGCGGTTCCAGGACGGGTCGGCGAGGTCGTTGTCCGGGTAATTGATGAACGCGCCGTCACCGGGCGCGGGGACGCCGCCGGTGTCGGCGAAAAGGTCGCGGTAAAGCTCCCGCAGCCAGGCGATGTGTTTGGCGTCGTCCTTCGGGTCCTCCCAGCCGTTGGCGAAGAACAGCTTCATGATCGTGTCGCGGTGGGGCGCGGCCGTCGCGTCCGCGGCGACCGTGTTGACCTGGCCGCCGAAGGTGTAAAGGCTCAGGCTGCCGCCGGGATGGTCGTAGTCCGGCCTGGTCAGATGATGATGCAGGACGTCGATTTGCCTGTCGGTCAGGCGGCGGCGCAGATATCCCGACTTCACCTTCAGCCGGTACACGGGGCCGGGATCGCCGGGCGAGCCCGCCAGCGCGGCGGCCAGCCACGGCTGGGTCCTCACCTGGCGGGACGGGGTCGCCGGCACGCCCTCGTTGATCGCGGCGAGGTGCTCGTCCAGCAGCCGCTCGGCGGCGCCGGACGCGGCCGCCACCTGTCCGATCATGCCGAGCTGCCCGATCGGACGCCGATTGAGCTGGATCTCGCTGTACAGCTTCGTCGCCGCGGAACCGGGAGAGCTGTTGCGCTCCACCCACCTGCCGTGGTTGCGGACGAGCCGCGCGAACGCGTCCTGGGTGAAGTCCCGCCAGTCCCACGTGATCGTGAAGCTCAGCACGGACGGCGGCGGCGCGGGCAGGAGTCGGGACGGATCGTCGCCGCGCGCGCCCGGTGTCCGGAACCAGTAGCGGGTGACGATGCCGAAGCCGCCTCCGCCGCCGGTGTGCGCCCACCACAGGTCGCGGTTCGGGTCCGTCCGCTCCCTGGTGGCGATGACGCTGCGCGCCCGGCCGCGGCCGTCCACCACGACCACTTCGACCGCGTAGAGGTGGTCGACGGCCAGGCCCATCATCCGCGACAGCGGCCCGAAACCGCCGCCCAGAACGTGCCCGCCTGCACCCACAGTGGGGCACCAACCCGCCGGGACGGTCACGCCCCACCCCAGATACAGCCTGCGGTACGCCTCCCCTAGCGAAGACCCGGCTTCGACGGCGAAAGCGCGGCGGCGAGGGTCGTAGTAGACGGCGGTCATGGCGCTGGTGTCGATGACGACCTGCACGGAGGGATCGCCGACGAAATCCTCGAAACCGTGGCCGCCGCTGCGGACCGTGACCCTCCTGCCTGTGTCGACCGCGTCCTGCACGGCGCGGACGACATGCTCTGTCGTGCCTGCGACCCACACGTGCTCCGGCTTCCCGACGAACCGCCGGTTGTAGCCGCGGTAGGCGAGGGACGCGTAGCGCGGGTCGTCCCGTCCGACCTTGGCGGGGCCGGGAGGCGGCGGCCAGACACCCGGCGGCAGGCCCGCCCCGCCCGGAGTCGCCCCGCCCGGAGTCGCCTCGGCCGGGCTCGCTCCGGTGATCGGGACGGCAAGGCCCGCCGCCGTCACCGCCAGGCCGCCCCGCAACACATTCCTTCTGCTCTTCTCCGCCATGCGCGCTCCTCAGTCTGGATGAACGTCAACCTAAGAGCGGGCACGGCGGCAGGCAGTGGGCCAAACACCACAACCGGGGTGGGTGTAAGTCCAATCAGAGCCCGAGGCGGTTGGTGTTGGCGGGCGTCGTCCCCTCGGGCCGGACGGGGATCTCCATCAGCTTCTGGCCTCGCCTGACAGACTCACCACTCACCAGATCCTGTTGGTCACTTTCTTGATTCCGGCGGGCGGCCGCTTCACCCGCCGGCTCTGCTGAGTGCCGGACGCAGGTGGGCGTAGGCCCAGGCCGCGAGCGGGGTGGGAGTCGTGGTCACCAGGTCGCGCGGCTGCTCGGGGACGAGGTCGCGCATCCCGGCGGACATGCCGACGATGCCCTCCACGGCGCTCGGGCTCAGCCCGGCGGAGCGCAGCGCGCCCCGGACGTCGTCCTCGCCGACGACCACGAGCTGGACCGTCCGTCCGAGCACTTCGGTGAGAATGGCCGCGACCTGCTGGAAGGTGAGGTCCTCCGGCCCGTGGACGGCCTGCACCTCGTGGCCCTTCCAGTCGTCGTTGAGCAGCCGCGCGGCGACGACGTCCCCGATGTCGCGGGGGTCGACCCACGCCATGGGCACGTCGGAGCGGAACGGCGTGGTCAGGACGCCGCCGGCGAGGCCGTCCACGTCCATGAGCAGGTTGGTGAAGAAGTAGCCGCAGCGCAGGTGGAGCGTGTCGGCGGCGGTGGCGTCGAGCCGCTCCTCGATCCGGGCCAGCCCGTCGATGTGTCCGGCTCCGTGGCGCTTCTCGGCGCCGACGCTGCTCAGCAGGACGACGCGTGCGACGTCCCCGGCCTGGGCCGCCTCGATCAGCGGATCCGCCGTCCGGTCGGACGTCTCGATCGGGTCCTCGGACGAGTGCGGTGTCGGATCGACCCAGAAGACCGTCCGCGCGCCCGACGTCGCCTCGCGGACGAACGCGGCGTCGGTCAGGTCGCCGCGCCTGACGTCGACGCGCTCGCGGGTGGCCGCGTCCAGCCGCGCCGGGTCGCGGACCAGCACCCGCGGCCGGACGCCGGCCTGCAGCAGCAACCGGACCACGCGGGACCCGACATGCCCGGTCGGAGTGGTAACGACGATCGTCATCAATGCCCCCTGTAGTTCGTACTGGTCCCCAAAACCTACGAACCAATGCGGACAGAACCTGACCGCGTTCACGCCCATCACCAAAACTGACGGACAGCAGCACGTCGAGCCACCGAACGCGCCAGTTGAGGGCGCGTCGCCGGGCGCCCAGACCGACCCGGCATGACACGCGCGTTCGTGTCTATTCGGCTGGGGA
Source organism: Actinomadura sp. 1N219 (assembly GCF_044326405.1). Classification (NCBI taxonomy): domain Bacteria; kingdom Bacillati; phylum Actinomycetota; class Actinomycetes; order Streptosporangiales; family Thermomonosporaceae; genus Actinomadura; species Actinomadura sp. 1N219. The sequence continues at coordinate 337,656 of NZ_JBIRAY010000004.1, forward strand.
CGGGTGGGCGTCGAGCCAGGCCGTCCCTCGCCTGCGCGACGCTTGGGACAGCCAGGCGTCCTGGACGATCTCCGTCAGCTCCCGCAGCGTGAGCTCACCGATCCGGCTCGCCCGCAGCAGCACCGACCGGTGGCCGTTGAAGTGCGGTGTCGTGAAGAACGGCGACGCCTCGTCCTGCACCAGCGCGAGCTTGTCGGACTCGGACGGCACCCAGAACACGATCACGTCCGGGTAGCGCTCGCCGGTTTCCGGATCGACCGCGTCCGGACGGGGAGTGCGGAAGAACACGAACGACTTGCCGCCGACCTGGTAGACGGGATTCCCGCCCTTCCCGTGCTCGACCGTGACATGAGGCATCCCCAGGGCCAGCTCATGGACGTCCTCGACCCTGGCTCGGCGCGTTCTGACCGACATACCAGCAGCGTAAACCTAGGCTGCCCGGCCCTGGCGGCCGTCACCGACCGCCCGCGCCCGCCGCCCCGCTACCGCTACCGCCGCTGCCGCTGCCGCAGAGGCGCAGAGTGCTCTCCAGGCACAAAGCCGCAGCCTCGTCCGCGGTGAGGCGTCCGTCGGCGATTTCTGCCGCGGCGGCGTGCTGGAGGCCGATCACGGCGGCGGCGAGCCAGGCGGCGGGAGGCGACCGATCGAAGTCGCCCGCGCCCTGGCCTCGGCGGATGAGCCGTTCGAGCCGCGGCGGGACGACGTCGTGGGGGTCGTTGGTCTTGGGCCGCGGGATCCCGGTCAGGGTGGGGTTGAGGATGAGGGGATAGCGGCCGATGAACCGCCAGCCGGCGTCGAGGAACCGGGCCAGCGCGTCGGCGGGCGGGGCGGTGTCGAGTCCGGCGTCGTCGAGCAGGGCGAGGTATTCGGCGGCCGCGACCTCGATGAGCGCGGCGATGAGGGCGTCGCGCGAGGGGAAGTGCGCGTAGACGGTCTGGCGGGTGACGCCGGCCCCGGTCGCGATCTCCTCCATGCTCGCGTCGAGCCGCTCGCCGAGCACGATGCGCGCCGCGTTGAGGATGGCGTCGATGCTGCGCCGGGCGTCGGACCGCCGGGAGCGAGTCGTCTTGGCGGCCGCGCCGAGCGTGTCACCCATCCCGACGAAGATATCCGCCCGGACGCAACCTTGACAAGCCGTAAGAGATAGCTAACTCTTACAGCATGTCAAAGAACAGCTTGGAGGGGGACGGCCCGGCGATCGAGGCGCGCGGCCTGGTCAAGGCCTACGGCGGAAACCGGGCGCTGGACGGACTCGACCTCACGGTCCAGCGCGGTCAGGTGTTCGGGCTCCTCGGCCCTAATGGAGCAGGGAAGACCACCGCCGTCCGCGCCCTGGCCACCTTGACCCGGCCCGACCGCGGCACCGCCCGCGTCCTCGGCCACGACGTGATCGGCGGACGGGACGCGATCCGGGCCAGGGTCGCGGTGACCGGCCAGTTCGCCGCCCTGGACGAGGACCTCACCGGATACGAGAACCTGTCCGTCCTCGGGCGCCTGCACGGCCTGTCCCGCGCCGCCGTCCGGCGACGAGCCGACGACCTGCTCACCGCGTTCGACCTCACCGACGCGGCCGCCCGCCCGGTCGGCGTGTACTCGGGCGGGATGCGCCGCCGGCTCGACATCGCGGCCAGCCTGATCGTGACCCCCGACCTGCTGTTCCTCGACGAGCCCACCACCGGACTCGACCCGCGCGGCCGCGGCCGGGTGTGGGAGCTCGTCCGCCGGATCGCCGCAGCGGGCACCACCGTCCTGCTCACCACCCAGTACCTAGACGAGGCCGACCAGCTCGCCGAGCGGATCGCGGTCATCGACCGCGGCCGGGTCGTGGCCGAAGGCACCAGCGCCCAGCTCAAATCCCGGGTCGGCTCGGGCACGTTGCACGTCCGGCTCCTCGACGGCGCGGCACGTCCGCGAGCACGGCAGGTCCTGGCCGACACCCTGGACGGGACGGTCCGTCTAGCCGCAGACCCACTCGCCCTCTCCGTCCCACTCACCGCCCCCACCGACCCAACGGACGTGGCCCGCCGGATCGGCCACGCCATGACCCGCCTAGCCGACGCCCAGGTGGCGGTCACCGAAGTCACCCTCGGCCACCCCAGCCTGGACGAAGCCTTCCTAGCCCTAACCGCCCACAAAACCGCCCCCGCCACCGACCACCCCGACCCCCACACGACGAAACCCACCCCCGGCCACACGACCGCCCACACGAACGACTCCACCCGCGGCCACACCACCGGCCACACGGACAACGCCGACCCTGGCCACACGACCGGCCATACGGACGGCTCCGCCCACAGCCGCACGTCCGGCCGTGAGGGTGACCCCGCCACCACCGAGAACGAAGGGAACAGGAAAGCATGAGCAGCCCGGCCGTCGTCTCGCGCGCCTTCGGGGCGGAGACCCACCAGATCGACATCCTGCTCGCTGCGCCCCGGCCGCGCCGCCGCGCCGGGGCGCTCACCGCCTCCGCGACCTTCGGTCGGCGCGCCCTGCTCAAGATCAAGCACGACCCCAAGCAACTCGTGGACTCGGTGGCCATCCCGATCCTGTTCACCGTGCTGTTCACGTACCTCTTCGGCGGCGCGGTCAGCGGCTCGCCCGGCGCCTACCTCGAAGTCCTCCTGCCGGGCACGCTGAGCATGAGCATCGCCATCGTCACCATGTACGGCGGCGCCCGCCTCGCCCAGGACGTCACGACCGGGGCCTTCGAGCGCTTCGGCTCCCTGTCCGTCTGGCGCGGCGCCTTCGTGCTCGGCGGCCTGCTCAGCGACGCCGCCCGCTACCTGTTCGCGTCCGCCATCGTCGTGGTCCTCGGACTGATCATGGGCTATCGGCCGGACGGCGGCGCGCCGGGCGTGCTCGCCGCGGTGGCACTGATCGTCGCCTTCGGGCTCTCCCTCTCACTGCTGTGGGCCGCGGTGGCGCTGCTCGTGCGCGACCCGGCCGTCGTCATCAGCATCGCCAACGTCGTGCTCATGCCGCTCTCGTTCGCCAGCAACATCTTCGTCGAACCCGAAACCATGCCCGGCTGGCTCCAGGCCTTCGTGGACGTCAACCCGCTCAGCCACGTCGCGACCACGGCCAGGGACCTGATGAACGCCACCGGCGGCGCCGGCGGATCACTCGCCTGGACGCTCATCGCGACCGCCGCCATCACCGCGGTGTCCGCCCCGCTCACCCTCCACCTCTACGCCAAGCAACGCTGATCGTCGGCTTACTGCGCCATGTCCACGAAACGGCTGTAGTGCCCCTGGAAGGCGACGGTGACGGTGGCGGTGGGGCCGTTGCGGTGCTTGGCCACGATCAGGTCTGCCTCTCCTGCCCGCGGCGACTCCTTCTCGTAGGCGTCCTCCCGATGCAGCAGGATCACCATGTCCGCATCCTGTTCGATCGATCCCGATTCGCGCAGGTCGGACACCATCGGCTTCTTGTCCGTTCGCTGCTCGGGACCTCGGTTGAGCTGCGACAACGCGATGACCGGGACGCCCAGCTCCTTGGCCAGCAGCTTCAGCGAACGGGAGAACTCCGACACCTCGACCTGGCGGCTCTCGACGCGCTTCCCCGACGTCATCAGCTGCAGATAGTCCACGATCACCAGGCGCAGATCATGCTGCTGCTTGAGCCGGCGGCATTTGGCGCGGATCTCCATCATCGACATGTTCGGCGAATCGTCGATGAACAGCGGGGCCTCGGCGACCTCGCTCATCCGCCGTGCGAGGCGCGTCCAGTCCTCGTCCTGCATCGTGCCGGACCGCATCGCGTGCAGCGCCACCCGCGCCTCCGCGGACAGCAGCCGCATCGTGATCTCGTTCCGCCCCATCTCCAGGCTGAAGAACGCCGACGTCAGCCCGTGCTTGATCGACGCCGCCCGCGCGAAGTCGAGCGCCAGCGTGGAATTGTGGGTCGGGATGCAGGACCGTCCGGCCAGGTACATGTGGTCGGCATTGTCGACCTGGACGCACCGCACCGGCACGCTCTCCACCGGCCGGACGTCCACGATGTACCGCACCCGCGCCTTCGGGTCGACGACCGCACGCTGCCGCGCCGCCTTACGCGGCAACCGGAACACCGTCTCCGCAGGCGTGAACTCGATCCAGTAGCGGACGGAGGCCTCTGCTGAATCTTTCTCAACCTGCTTCGGCGTCATCGTCGCTCGATGGCCGAGGCTGAGAATCAGCTCGCGGGCGTCTTCTGCCAGGCGTCTGCCCGTGAAGGCGAGCTGAACCCGCCCGGTCTTCGAGATGCGCCCGTCGGTATCGAGCATCCCCGCCAGCAACGCCCGCCGCTGCCCTTCGGAGGCCCTCAGATAGACGCTCGGGATGTGCTTGTCGTGCACCAAGCCGAGCCGGACGAGCTGGTCGAGCAGTCCGGGAAGCTCATACCGCCCCGGCGACACTTCGCAGGAGACGTGCTGGCCCGCTGCTTCGATCTCGGCGACGACCTCATCCTCGACACGGGTGAGCTGGGCACGGTCCTTGTCTCCGCGGCCCAGCCAGGCACCTAGGACATACGGCTCGACGGGGAGCACGGCCACGGGAAGCTGGAACGGAGCCGCCACCTCGACCGTGTGGTTCGTCCGTCCGGCCGCGCCGCGCCGCAGCGTCGCGAAGATCTCCTCGGTCGTCCTGATCCGCGGCCGATATGTCGTCGCCTTTTTCCAGGACGAGCGCCGCACCTCGTTCTTACGCCCTAGCTGCCCGTGCTCACCGGCTCCGCCCCGCTCGCCTGTGAGGACACCGCATCCCTGCGCGAACACACGAGGAGCTCCGGGCGCCCTGTGCGTCTGAAGCGCCTGAAGCGCCTGGTGCTCGGGACGCCGGTGGTCAGGAAGGGCGTCGGCATCACCGTCCTGCTCCTGAGTGGCCGGCCGCAGGGTTTCACGGAACCTGGTCAGCACTGTCGACATCGCCCCGCACCGGCGAGCCTCATCCACGAGGGAGAGCCCGTCCCCGACCGTCACGACGCCCGGTGCGATCTGGACGCCGGATCGGTGAGACCAGTTCAGCGTCCGATTCACGCTCCAATGAAGGGGACGCGAGTCAGAGCCGGGCGAAGCACTGGTGCGCCACTGGTGCTGGGCGTCGGCGACGATGACCTCGCCGTCCGAGAACTCGATCTCGTAGCAGGGACGGCCGTGCATGACCTCGGTCGCGGCGACGACACGTGTCGGTTTGCCATCGGCTCCGATCAAGTAGTCGCCGACGGACACCTCTCCCATGGTGGTCCACCCAAATGGGGTAGGAAGGGGCGTATCGAGACTAGTCGCCTTCCCCATGGCAGGTCTTGCGGCGACCACGATCATTTGGCCGGGGTGGAGGCCGTTGGTGAGGGCGTCGAGGTCGGCGAAGCCGGTGGGGCAGCCGACCATCTGGCCGCCGCGGCTGCCGATCGCCTCGATCTCGTCCAGGGCGCCGGGCATGATCTCGCTGAGGGCGACGTAGTCTTCGCCGGCGCGCTTCTCGGCGATGGCGAAGACCTCGGCCTGGGCGCGGTCGAGGACCTCGTCGGCGTCGGCGCCGTCTGCGGCGTAGCCCATCTGGACGATGCGGGTGCCGGTCTCGACCAGCCGCCGCAGGATCGCCCGCTCATGGACGATCTTGGCGTAGTACCCGGCGTTGGCCGCCGTGGGCACGAGGGAGATCAGGGTGTGGATGTAAGGCGCGCCGCCGATGCGTCCGATCTCGCCGTTCTTGGTGAGCTCGCCGGCGACGGTGACGGCGTCGGCGGGGTCGCCGCGGCCGTACAGGTTGAGGATGGTGTCGTAGACGATCTGGTGCGCGGGACGGTAGAAGTCGGGCGTGCGCAGGAGCTCGATGACCTCGGCGATGGCGTCCTGGGAGAGCAGCATCCCGCCGAGGACGCCCTGCTCGGCGGAGATGTCGTGCGGTGGGGTGCGTTCGAACTCGGGTTCGGACGGTCCGATCTCGGCCACGCTCACCGTCGCACCCCCTTCATCTCGGTCGCCGGCGGCCCCGTCCGCCCATCGCCGACCGTTCATCTCACGTCTACCTGAAGCGTCTGACATTCTCCCGAGGCCACGCGGCCGGGAGCAAAGCGTCCTGTGGACGAGCCTGTGGACCGCCTGTGCAGACACGCCGGTTCCGTTGTGCACGACCTGTGGACAACTTTGTGGATTCGCCGTGGACGACGGCCACGACAGCCCTTTGAAGTGCGGAAACGTCGTCCACCGGGTGTGCGGGAAAGAAAGTTCGCTATGTAAGGTGTGAAGTTCTTATGTGAGTTACAGGCTGGTAGCCTCGACGCGGTGTCCACTCCCCGGCGGCTCGCGTCCGCGCACGACCGCGAGATCCTGCGCCTCGCCGTGCCGGCCTTCGGCGCGCTCGTCGCCGAACCCCTCTTCCTGCTGTCGGACTCGGCGATCGTCGGGCGACTCGGCACCGCGCCGCTGGGCGGGCTCGGAGTCGCCGGTCAGGCCCTGAGCACGCTCGTCTACCTGTGCGTCTTCCTCGCCTACGGGACGACGGCAGGGGTGGCACGGCAGGTCGGCGCCGGGGACATACGCGCGGCCGTCCGGCAGGGCATCGACGGGATGTGGCTCGCGCTCGCCATCGGCGTGGCGCTGATCGTGATCGGCCTGCCGCTGGTCCCAGCGGTGGTGGACGCGTTCGGAGCGTCCGCCGATGTCGCCCCCTATGCCGAGACCTACCTGCGGGTCAGCCTCTTCGGGATCCCGGGGATGCTGATCGTCCTGGCCGGGACGGGCGTGCTGCGCGGTCTGCAGGACACCCGGACGCCCCTCGTCGTGTCGATCGGCGGGTTCTCGCTGAACCTGCTGCTCAACGTGCTGTTCGTGCTCGTCCTGGAGTGGGGGATCGCGGGCTCGGCGTGGGGCACCGTGGTCGCCCAGACGGCCAGCGCGGCCGTGTACGTCGCCGTCGTGCTGCGTGCGGCTCGCCGGCATGGGGCTCCGGTTCGTCCGGACATGGTCGGGTTGAGGACGTCCGCGACGGCGGGCTTCGGCCTCCTCGTCCGGACGGCGGCGCTGCGCATCGTCCTGATCGTCGGGACGTCGATCGCGGCGCGGATGGGCGACGAGGAGATCGCCGCCTACCAGGTCGGATTCCAGGTGTGGACGCTGCTGGTGTTCGCGCTCGACGCCATCGCGATCGCCGGGCAGGCGATCACCGGGCGCTACCTCGGCGCGTCCGACCTCGCGGGGACGCGGGCCGTCACGCGGCGGATGGTGTGGTGGGGCGTCGTCTGCGGGGTGGCCTTCGGGCTGTTGATCCTCGCCGTCCGGCCGTGGCTGCCGGGCCTGTTCACGTCGGACGACGGCGTCCGCGATCTGCTGCTCGCCTCGCTGCTTGTCGTGGCCCTGCTGCAGCCGGTCGCGGGCGTGGTGTTCGTCCTGGACGGCATCCTGATCGGCGCGGGCGACGGCGCCTACCTGGCGGTGACGACCCTCATCGCGACGGTCGTCTTCCTGCCGGCCGCGATCGTCCTCTACCGGACGGACGCGGGACTGACCGGACTCTGGGCGGCGATAGGCCTGTGGATGCTGACCCGGCTGCTCACCCTGGGGCTGCGCGCCCGCGGCGACCGCTGGATGGTCACCGGCGCCGTCCGCTGACGGCAACGCGCAGGCCCCCGGCTCCGGGGACGCACCAGCGCCGGGCGACGAATTCCTCGAACCGCACCCGCACCGGCCATCACACTCGCTACTATTCGAACATGTGTTCCACGCACGGCGAGCGGATGGCCCGTCTGACGCAGGCGATCGACGACCTGGCGGCGGAGGGCCTGGCCGGATTGCCTCCCGAGACCCTGGTGGAGAGGGTCGCGGGCATCTGGTCGCTCGTCGAGGGCATCGACCCGGAGATCGCCCGCCGCCGCACGCGCTACACCACCCCCGAAACCTGACGTCACACCAGGTGGGCGGGGTCAGGTCAGGTAGGCGGAGTCTGGTCAGGTGGGCGGGCCAGGTCGGGTGGGCGGGGTCAGGTCAGGTCGTCCAAGGGCGGGAGGGCGGGCAGGATCCCGTCGTCTCCGGTGGCGTTGTCGGACGATGACGACCCGTCGAGCCGCTTCGCCACAGCACGGCGAAGGGCGGGCAGGCGGGCATAGAGGACGTCGCCGGGGCAGGCGGTCTTGTTGTAGTCGCGGTGCCCGACGATGGCCTTGGAAGGTTCCAAGTCGTACGCCCGGCAGAGCCAGACGCACACCTCCACCAGCGAACCCCACAGGCGGCGCGGGACCGCCTTCGTCATGTACGTGCCCTCGTTCTCGATCCCGATCGTGTGCTCGTTGTGATGCAGGACCTGCGCGCCGATGGCGAGGTCGCCGTCCCGGATGGTCTTGAGGCTTCTGTTCCGGCCCTCCATCACGAAGCCGCCGCGGCTGATGGTGAGCTGCTGGCCGGCGTCGTCCCAGCGGTTCCTGTCCATGTGGATGTCCTGGATGAGCCGGGACAGCGCGAAGGCATGGGCGCGCGAACCGTTCTTGGAGTTCGCGGTGGCGGTGTGGTGCACGATGATGTGGTCGGGACGGCGTCCGACCACCTTGGCGGGACGGCGCGGCGCCCGAGCGTTCCACTGGGCGCGGGTGTAGACGCGCGGGGCGTCCGCCGTGAAGAGGACTGTTTCGCCTGTTCCCGGACGTTCACCCGGCCCTGCGCGTCCCAGCCCGGTATGCCCGGCGGCCCCAGCCGGTCCGGGTGAAAGATCGGCAGCCATGGCCTCATTCTGGACGGGAGAAGCCACCGACAGCATCTCCAGCAGCCCGGCCCCCACGACGCCGCCGATGAGCGAGCGTCGCGTCACCGGCGAACGGTCGCGTTCCCGGGCGTCCGCGTCCTCCTCCGAATACGCGTTCACACCGTCCCCCTTACATTCCGCGATACTCTCCTTACGGAACGTAGTTGGACGTTGCGGATAGAACAAGCCCAGGGCGGTTCGCGGACGTTTCACATGAAACGCGGAAAAAGCACGACGGCCCCCGCGCCCGGATGGACGCGGGGGCCGTTCGGCTGACGTGCGTCAGGCCTCGACGACGTTGACGTCGATCGTGGCGTTGACGTCGCTGTGCAGGCGGACGCTGACCCGGTGGGTGCCGACCGTCTTGATCGGGTTCCCGATCTCGATGCGGCGGCGGTCCAGGTCGGGCCCGTCGGCGGCGCGGACCGCGTCGGCGATGTCGGCGGCCGTCACGGCGCCGAACAGGCGGCCGCCGCTCCCGGTGCGGGTGCGCAGCGTCACCCGCAGCGCCTGGAGCCGGCCGGCGACCTCCTTGGCGTGCTCGACGGTCGCGATCTCGCGGGCCGAACGCGCCTTCTTGATCGAGTCGATCTCCTTCTCGGCGCCCCGGGTCCACCTGATCGCGAACCCGCGGGGGACGAGGTAGTTGCGGCCGTAGCCGTCGCGGACCTCGATGACGTCACCGGGCTCGCCGAGCCCGGAGACCTGCTGGGTCAGGATGAGCTTCATCGTCTTTCCCCCTGCCTCAGCGCGCGGTGCTGGTGTACGGCAGCAGCGCCATCTCGCGGGCGTTCTTGATCGCCGTGGCGACGTCCCGCTGGTGCTGAGTGCAGTTGCCGGTCACCCGCCGGGCGCGGATCTTGCCGCGGTCGGAGATGAACTTCCGCAGCAGCCCGGTGTCCTTGTAGTCGACGTAGGAGATCTTCTCCTGGCAGAAAACGCAAACCTTCTTCTTCGGCTTGCGGGGAGGTGGCTTCGCCATCGTGGTGCTCCTTTGGGAGAGCCCCGCTCACGCGGGAATGGACGTTGTCATTTGATCTTGCTGGTAATACACGCCCGAAGCAGGCGGTCGGCCATGCACGAAGCGGGCAGTCGGCCGAAGTGCTCGGCGGGACGGCTCCAGCGGCTAGAAGGGCGGGTCGTCGGAGTACCCGCCGCCACCGCCACCGCCGCCACCACCGCTGGTGGCCCAGGGGTCGTCGGCCGGGGCTCCGCCCCCGCCCTGCTGCTGGCCGCCTCCGAAGCCGCTGCCACCGCCTTGCTGGCCGCCGCCACCGAAGCCGCCACCGCCACCGCCGCCTTGGCCGCCGCCACCGCCGCCACCGAACCCGCCGCCCTGCCGCTGGGTCTTGTTGACCTTGGCGGTGGCGTTGCGCAACGACGGGCCGACCTCGTCGACCTCGACCTCGAAGACGGTGCGCTTCTCACCTTCGCGGGTCTCGTACGACCGCTGCTTGAGGCGACCTTGCACGATCACCCGCATGCCGCGCTGCAGGGTCTCGGCCACGTTCTCGGCGGCCTGCCGCCAGACGTTGCAGGTCAGGAAGAGCGCCTCACCGTCCTTCCAGTCGCCCGCCTGGCGGTCGAAGAACCGCGGGGTCGAGGCGATGCGGAAGGACGCGACCGCCTGGCCGCTGGGGGTGAAACGCAGATTCGGGTCCTCGACGAGGTTCCCGACGATCGTGATTACGGTGTCGCCTGCCATGGGGCTCGCTCCGGCTGCTGTGAGGGCCTTGGGCCTGACGCGGGGCGCCTGGCTCAGTGGACCTCGGGGCGGATGACCTTCGTGCGGAGGATCGACTCGCTCAGGTTGAGCTGCCGGTCGAGCTCCTTGACCGTGGCAGGCTCGGCCGAGAGGTCGACCACCGCGTAGATGCCTTCGGACTTCTTCTGGATCTCGTACGCCAGGCGCCTGCGGCCCCAGACGTCGACCTTCTCCACGCTGCCGCCGCCGTCCTTGACGACCTTCAGGAACGGGTCGAGGGCGGTGTTCGCGGTGCGCTCGTCGACGGCGGGGTCGAGGATGGCCATGAGTTCGTAACGACGCATGCTGTGTCCCTACCTCCTCTGGACTGGTGCGGTCACGGTCTCTCCGTGACAGGAGGGCTGTTGCGTCTCCCGCGGCGGCGCCGGAACCCGGATCGCCGGGCGCGCCCGCCGCGAGACCGATACAGGCTACCAACAGTCGGCAGCGTACGAGCCGCTTCCCGAAGTAGAACGCCAGCACAGCGAAGGGATTCACCTCCCGCGAACGCGAAAATCACCACCCCGCACCGCATGCCAGGACGCGAGAGCGCCCACACCCGGCCCCCGCACCCGGCGCCCGCGCCCGGCCTGCCTGCCCGGCCTGCCTGCCCGGCCTGCCTGCCCGGCCTGCCTGCCCGGCCTGCCTGCCCGGCCTGCCTGCCCGGCCTGCCTGCCCGGCCTGCCTGCCCGGCCTGCCTGCCCGGCCTACGCGCCCGCCCTTGTCCGGGCTGCGTGCCTGCCGTGCCCGGGGCTGCGGCCGGTCCTGGTGGTGGTGGGTGTCTCAGCGTCTCGCTCTTGGTTGGACGGTCTTGGCGCAGCGGCGGCGTTCCAGCTCCGCCATGATGTCGGCCATCCGGGCGCGCATGCGGGCGGCCTGGGTGGTCAGCACGGACAACTCCTCCACGAGCTCCGCGTCACCGATGAGCCCCAACTCCGCTTTCGTCACGATGGTGCACCTCCTGCTCTCCCCCGCTTCCCCTCGGGGGCCGAACCGAGCCGACGTTTTCGAATCCATGTTCGACCGTACCCCCTCCCGCCGACATTTTCCGCCCGCCTCCGCCGGTTGATCTCCGGCCTCGCCGGGAACTCCTATGGGCGTGGTCCGTCCGGTCCCGCGCGCACCATGTGCCCCCGTCGCGGGAGACCTGACCTGGAGGAGGATCCCGATGCCACAGGAGGCAGCAGGCGCGAAGCGGCAGACCGCCGGCGCGCGGACCGAGCCGCACCGGTTCCAGGACGTTCTCGCCGTCGCCGCCGTCACGATCGGTCTCGCCGCCCTCGTCCTCGGCTGGATCCCGGCGACCCACTTCCCCGGGGCCGTCGCCGGGGTGATCGGCCTGCCGCTCGCGCTGTACTCCCAGATGATCTCCGCGACGACGAACGAACGATGGCTGAACGTCATCGGCATGGTGGCCTCGTTCATGGGCACCGCCTTCGCCCTGAGCAACGGCGGCTTCTCGATCTGATCGACTGACGCCTCGCCCGCCTGCCCGCCCGCATCGGATCGCGTTGGGCGCACGCGTTGCGTCGGGCACGTCTTGAGGACGTTCCGCGGGGTGTCGTAGGGCGGGGCTAGGCTCGGGTCATGCGCATCGGAGCCCATGTCGACCAGACCAACCCGCTCGACAACGCCCGCGCGATCGGCGCGGACGTCGTCCAGTTCTTCCTGGGTGATCCGCAGGGATGGAAGAAGCCCGTCCTGCCGGAGGGCGTGGAGGCGTTGGCGGGTTCCGGGGTGGACGTCTACGTGCACGCCCCGTACACGATCAATGTCGCGACGTCCAACAACCGGATCCGCATCCCGAGCCGCAAGAACCTCACGCAGCAGCTGGAGGCGGCGGCGGCGATCGGCGCGAAGGCGCTGATCGTGCACGGCGGGCATGTGCTGAGCGACGACGATCCCGAGCTGGGTTTCGAGAACTGGCGGAAGGTGTTCGAGAGGGTCGAGTGCCCGATCCCGGTCTACATCGAGAACACCGCGGGCGGCGGGAACGCGATGGCGCGCAAGTTCGACCGGATCTCCAGGCTGTGGGAGGTGCTGTCCGGGGTTCCGGGGCTCGAGTCGAAGCTCGGTTTCTGCCTCGACACCTGCCACGCGCATGCGGCGGGGGAGGAACTCGTGGACGCCGTCGACCGGATCAAGGCCATAACCGGCCGCATCGATCTGGTGCACTGCAACGACAGCCGCGACACGTTCGGGTCGGGCGCCGACCGCCACGCCAATCTGGGCAACGGCACCATCGACACGGAACTGATCCTGGCCGTGGTCAGGGGCGCAGGCGCCCCGGTCGTGGTGGAGACGCCCGCGGAAGGCCAGGCCGACGACATCTCGTGGCTGCGCTCGAAGCTCTGAGGGCGAGGCGGCGGGGCGGGCTGAGGCGACGAGACGGCCGCGGCGGCGACGCGGCTACGGCGCTGAAGTCGGCGTGAGGAGAGGCAGAGGTCGTGGCTGGACGGGGGGAACCCGATGGCCGGGATCGGCATCTAAAACCGCGGAGGACCAGCATCACGACAAAGTCCGAAGGTCACATCACACTGGCATAATTCGGAACCCAGCCCACAGCGCACGCGCGAACCTACCGGCGGCGGGCGCGCGAACCGATCGGGAACCACATGTCACAGCCCCCTTACGACCCGTACGGCTACGGCACTCACGACCCGTACGCCCAGCACTACTCCCAGCCCGCGCAGCCCCCGTCCGTCCAGCACCACTACTACGGCGGGTCGCACGTGCCGGTCGCTCCTCCCACCAACGGGATGGCGACCGCGTCGATGGTCTGCGGGCTCATCGGCTTCCTCGCGTGCGGCCTGACGTCGATTCTCGCGATCATCTTCGGCCATGTCGCGCAGGGCCAGATCAAGCGGACGGGCGAGGGCGGCCACGGGATGGCCGTCGCCGGGCTCATCCTCGGCTACATCGTCACGGTCGGCTGGATCATCTTCTGGATCTTCTACATCGGCTTGTGGGCGGCGATCGTGGGGACCAGCGGAACGTCCACCTACTGACGCCCGTCCAGGCGAGACGCGCGTCAAGCCAGACCAGACGGGCGTCAAGAAACCAGACCAGACGGGGGTCAAGCCAGACCAGACGGGGGTCTTGCCAGGCCGGATGGGCGCTTTTCAAGCTGAACCAAGCGTCTTTCCAGGTCGGACGGGGACGACCGGTCAGGCGAGGCGGGGGACGCCTGCCACTTCCACGCCCACGCTCGACATCAGCACGGTCATGGGGGTGGGGGTGTCCTGCCACGCCTTCACCACGCCGGCGAACATGTCCAGGACGGCGCGAAACGCCTGCTGGTCGGTGTCGGCCAGTTCGGCCCATGACTCGTACAGCACCACGTAGCCGTTCTTAGCGGGGGTCCACGAAAGGTCGGCCAGGGAGTCGCCGAGCGCGTCCCAGTCGGCGGCCGGTCCTTCGGGCAGTTCGAAGACGTCGGCGCACAGCCGCAGGAACGAGGCGCTGTCGCGGGCGCGGCGGCCGTCGAGGTGGAATCCGCGCCGGCCGGCCTCCTCGGCGCGCTCGATCCAGCTCGTGTCGCCGATCGCGGCCGGCACCGGGGGCGTCCGCCACTGGTAGACGCCCGGCTTCAGCCGTCCCGCGAGCAGCACGTCCAGTGCTTGGTTCGCGTCCACGTCATCTCCCGGCAGTTCCTGCGCCCTGCGTGCGCGGGGCCCGGGGCGGCGGCGGCCCACCCCGCCGACCGCGATCATCCCCGGGCAACGCCCACGGAATCCCCCAATATGGGCAGATTCCGGCCACGCTGTCCCGGCGCTCGGGGGCCACGTGCGTCCGAGATCGTCGCACAACGTTCGCAGCCGGACGTTCACCGACGCGCTGACCTGCGTCGATCGAGTCAGCCACCAACCCGGGCTTGACAGTCTTCGCTCATGCACTATTCTCTCTTATATCGAGAGACTCACCGAACGAGCCACTCTCTCAGCGAGGCAGTTGCCCGATTCCGGAAGGAACACAGAGATGAACGCCACGCCCACGACCACTGCCGCCGACGCCGTGACCCGCGTCCAGGCCCACTACCGGAACGTCAAGAAGCTCGGCCACTGGACGGCCGATCGCCGCTTCGAGGTGCGCGCCCGCCGCGGCATGGTCGTCCTCGACCTGCGCTCCCCGCAGATCCCGGACGGCGACATCGACGTCGAGGTCGACCTCGACCACGCGATGGTCAAGCTGCTCGTCCCGCAGGACGCCCGGATCGACCACTGGGACCTGCGCTACCCCGGCCGCGGCCGCGTCAAGGACTGGACGGGCGAGAACGGCGAAGGCCGCCGGATCCGGCTCACCGGCGAGATCCGGCATGGCGAGATCCGCGTCCACAGGGGCGGCGTCGCCACGCTCTCCGCGATGTTCTCCCGCGAGTTCGTCCAGGACGTCCGCCGCGCCCGCCGCGAAGGCACCGAACCCACGATCGCCGACCCTGCCCACAGCGCCTGAACCCGCAGTCCCTGAACCCGCAGTCCCTGAACCCGCAGTCCCCGCAGTCCCCGCAGAACCCGCAGCGCCTGAACCCCGCAGCGCCTGAATCGGAGCGCCTGAATCGGAGCGGCAGGAACGCGGGGGCGGAGCGAGAACGTCCAGCACCGTACGATCCTGCGCGGGTTAGCGGTGGGCGGGGGTGAGGAGGGTGCTCAGCAGGGTGAGGCCCTCGTCGCGGACGTCCGGTAGGTCGTGCTCGATGCCGTGGAGCACGTCGGTGGCCGGGTCGGCCAGTTCCCAGAAGCGCAGCTTGCCCTCCAGGCGCGCGTCGAACGGCCGGCCCCGCTCCGCCTGAAGCCGCTGGACGAACGCACGATTCGTCTCGGGCCACAGGAAGCACAGGTCGTAGTCGGGGTCGCCGATCCGCGCGTCGCCGAAGTCGATCAGCCCGGTGACGCGCGTTCCGGTGATCAGCAGGTGGTCCAGGCTGATGTCGGCGTGGATCAGCGTGGGAGGGCCGTCGAAGTTCCCGTCGTCGGCGAGGTAGTGCTCGTAGGCGTCGAGCAGGAGCCGCGCCTGGTCGGGCGGCAGCAGCGGGACGACCTCGGCGCGGACGAGGCGCAGGTCCGCGGTGAACTCCGCGCGCGGATCCGCCTCGGGGACGCCGAGTTCGCGCGCACGTTTCACGGGAAACGAATGGATCGCCTCGATCAGGCCCGCGATCTGGCGGACGGGCTCCGGCTCGTCCAGCAGCCCGCGGGCATGCCACTCCTCCTCGGACAGCGACTCCCCGGGCACCACCGGATAACAGCAGAACTCCCCTGGTCCGAGCGGGTTCGGGGCGGTGAAGGCGAACCGGGGGACGGGGACGTCGAGCAGCCCGGCGAGTTCGGGCAGCAGCCTGGCCTCGCAGGCGATGCCCTCCGCGCCGTCCTCGCCGCGCGGGAAGCGCAGCACGTACGAATGCGGATCGGCCTCAAGCAGCAGCGCCACGCTCTCGAACCCGGCGCCGAGCGGCCGCAGCGGGCGGCGCGCGAGGTCGGGCCTGACATCGGCGACGGCCGCGCGCACCTTCGGCTCCCACCCGTCCGGCAGGACGACGTTCCTGGTCACCCGAGCACTCCTCTCGACTCCCGACGATTCATGATGATGGCGGGTTGAGTCTCTAGTCACTGGAGCCCTCATGGTGGACGGCATGGACGGCGACACCCTCTACACGATCGGGGAACTGGCGCGCCGCACCGGCCTTCCGGTGCGGACGATCCGGTTCTACTCCGACGAGGGCGTGGTGCCGCCGTCCGGCCGTACCGCGGCCGGCTACCGGCTGTACGACGTGGCGGCCGTCGCGCGCATCGACCTGGTGCGGACGCTGCGCGACCTCGGCGTCGACCTCGGCACGGTCCGGCGGGTGCTGGACCGCGAGATCGGCGTCGGGGAGGTCGCGGCGGCGCACGCGGAGGCGCTGGACGTGCAGATCAGGACGCTGCGCCTGCGCCGGGCCGTGCTGCGGGCGGTCGCGAAACGCGGATCCGATCCAGAGGAGATAGAACTCATGCACAAGCTCGCCCGGCTGTCCGACGAGGAACGGCGGCGGATCATCACCGACTTCATCGACGAGTCGTTCGCCGGGCTCGACCTCGACCCCGGCTTCGCGGCGAAGATGCGGTCCGCGCTGCCGGAACTGCCCGACGACCCCGAACCCGACCAGGTGGACGCGTGGGTGGAACTCGCCGAGCTGGTGGGCGACCCCGGTTTCCGCGCGGCCATTCGCCGGATGGCCGAGGCCCAGGCGGCCGACATCTCGCGGGGCTCCTACCCGGACGATCCGGTGCGTCTCGCCGAGCTGACGCGGGAGAAGATCGAACAGGCCATCGCGGACGGCGTCGCACCCGATTCGGACGCGGCCCGTCCCGTCGCGGACGACCTGGCGGGGGCCTACGCGGCCGCGTCCGACGCCACCGACGACGCCGCGTTCAGGCGCGACCTGCTGGAACGCATGGAGATCGGCACTGACCGCAGGGCGGAGCGGTACTGGCAATTGCTCGCCGTCATCAACGGCTGGCCCGTCCAGCCGACGATGACACCGTGTTTCGAGTGGTTCATCGAGGCACTCCGCGCCAGCGGTGCGGACAGCGCTGACAGCGAAGGCGGCGCGCGCGGCCTGGGCGGGCGGCGTTAGGGCGTCGGGATCGGGACGCTGGCGTGGTGGGTGCCGCGCCAGCGTCCCAACGAGATCACGTCGGGGGCGCCGTCCAGGACGCCGCCTGCCGGGTCGTCTGCGTCGTCCGTGCGCACCAGGTCGCCGGACGGGCGCAGCACGTCCAACACCACCAGGGCCGCCAAGGCAAGGACGGTCACGAAGCGCGCGAGCAGTGCCAGGTGGTAGACGTCCTCGCTGATGCCGCCCGCCGGGGCGTCGAGGCTGAGCACCGCCGACACGGTGTCCGAGAGGTCCGCGCCCGGCGTCTGCGCGGACACCGACAGCAGGAACCACCAGATGCCGAAGAAGTAGGCGATCTCGCCCGCCTGCCAGACCACGAACGCGGGGACCTTCGGACGCGCCAGCACCGCGAGCGGCAGCAGCCACAGGACGTACTGCGGCGACCAGACCTTGTTCGGCAGCATGAACGCGACCAGCACGAGGAACATCAGCTGCGGCAGGCGCGGGCGGCGCGGCGCCGTGAACGCGAGGACCGCGATGCAGGCGGCGAGGACGAGGAACGTCCCGGTGCCGAGGAGGTTGAGGGTGCCGGTGTCGGACGTGGACTTCTCCAGCCCGTGGTCCTGGAGGTAGAAGAAGATGGAGCCCCAGTCGACGCCGCGTTCCTGGCTGAAGGTGTAGAACTCCTTCCAGCCGTCCCATGCGAAGAGCATCACGGGCAGGTTGACCAGCAGCCATGCGCCGGCCGTCCCGGCGAGCATCCGTCCGAGGGCGCGCCATTGCCCGGCGCGCACGCACAGCAGGACCAGCGGGCCGAGGAGGAGCAGCGGGTAGAACTTCGCCGCGATCGCGAGGCCGAGCATCGTCCCCGCGAGCGCCGGGCGCCGCGCCGACCACGCGGCGACGGCCAGCGCGGACAGTGCCACCGCGAGCAGGTCCCAGTTGATGTAGGCGGTGAGCAGCAGGGCCGGGGACAGCGCCACCATCAGGCCCGTCCGCAGGGAGCGCCGTCCGGCCGCGTACGCAGTGGCGAGGACGGCGACCACCGCCAGGGCGGCGAGGAGCAGCACGGTGACGTTGTAGAAGGCCATTCCGCGCTCGCCCAGGCCGAACGGCTTCACCAGCCACGCGGCCAGCTGCATGAAGCCGCCGCTCAGCACCGGGTACTCGACGTAGTGGATGTCAGAGCCGGTGAACGAGTCGAAGTACGGGAGCTTGCCGTCGTTCAGCCCGCGCACGTAGTAGAGCGGGTAGATGTCGGTGTAGCAGGCGTTCGTCGTCGTCTTGATGAAGTCGAAGTTCGCCGACGCGCACGGCCGCTTCTGCAGCCAGCCCAGCATGCACACGAAGGCCGTGAGACCCGTCAGGACGGGGGCGAGCCGCGCCAGCCGACCAGGGGCCGAAGAGCCGGAAGGGCCAGAGGGGCCGCCGGGGCCGTCCGCCTCGTCGTTGTCGGTTCCGGCGGCGGGCATCCCGAGCCTTTCAGAAGACGACGCCATGGACAGCAAGACTATTGGTCATCGCAGCCGCCCGCGCGCCGCGACCGCACAGGGAACGCGGAACGGCCCGGACCCCGTTGCGGGCTCCGAGCCGTTCCGCTCCGCTCCGTTCCGTTCCGTTCCAAGTGCCGGGGGCCAACGCCCGGCCGCGCTAATCGCTAATCGCTAATTAGGCGGATTCGGGTCACTCGGTTCTTCCCGCCTGCAGGCGGGATGGTTCCTGTTCTCGGGCTTCTCGCACCACCACGTCTTGTCCCCTTCGGGCGGGAGGTTCGGGTTGCAGCCGAGCGGCAGGCCGTACTCGTTGCAGGGCTGCCCCCCTCCCGTGGGCGGGTCCGTCGGGAACGACGGGCCCGGGGACGGCGACTGGCAGTTCGGCAGCGGCTGCCCCGGCTGGCAGGTCGGCCGCTCCGTCGGGGACGGCGCCGTCGTCGTCGGGGCCGGCTTCGGCTTCGCCCACGGGGCGAGCTCGCCGCCGTTGACGGGCGGCGGGAACTGCGCGATCTCCTTGCCGTCCAGCGCCTTCGTCATGAAGCGCTTGAACAGGTCGGCCGGAACCGTACCACCGTAGACCTGGCTGTAGTTGCCGACGCCGACCAGCGACTTGCGGTTCCCGTTCTTGTCCGACCGCCACATCGCCGCCGACGTCACGAGCTGCGGCGTGTAGCCGACGAACCAGGCGGACTTGTTCTCGTCCGTCGTACCGGTCTTGCCCGCCACCGGACGGGCGCCGAGGCTCGCGCGCCTACCGGTACCGGACGAGACGACCGCCTGCATCGCCGAGGTCGCGTCGGCCGCGACCCCGTCGGAGAACACCGTCTCGGGCTTCTGCCACGGCAGCTTCTCCAGGACGTCGCCGTGCTTGTTCGTGACCGGGTGGCCCGTGTTGGTGGCGATCTCGGAGATGACGTGCGCGGGCCGGTGCTTGCCCCCGGCGGCGAACGTCGAGTACACCGACGCCATCGTGACCGGGGTCGTGTCGATGACGCCCAGCGGCAGCGAGGTGTACGTCGGGTTGAGGTTCTTGGTGTTCTTCGGGATGCCCATCTTCTTGGCCATCTCGATGACGTTGGACAGCTGCACCTTCTGCCCCAGCTCGACGTACGCCGTGTTGATCGACATCGCCGTCATCTGCTTGAGGTTGTAGACGCCGTTCTCCGACCTGGCGTCGTTGGTGAACGTCGCGCCGTTGATGGTCCGCTTGTAGCTGCCGTCCATCGTCGTCTGCAGGCTGATGCCCTGGTCGAGCGCGGTGGCCAGCACGATCGGCTTGAACGACGACCCCGGCTGGACGTTGCCCTGGAAGGAGTTGTCGAACTGCTGCTTGCGGTAGTCCGGACCGCCGTAGGCGGCCACCACCCCGCCCGTCTTCGGGTCGACGGCGGCGAGCCCGAACTGGATGTCGCTGCCGAGCCCGTTCTCCTTCCTGATCTGCTTGACGACCTTGTTGGTGTAGTCCTGCATCCCCCGGTTGAACGTCGTCTTGATCCGGAGGCCGCCGGTCTCCAGCATCTGCTCGTCGATGCCGAGCGTCTTCAGCTCGGCCAGGACGCGGTCCTGGAGGTAGCCGGTGTTCTCGTCGTCCGGGACGTCGCTCCAGTTCTCCTGGGTCTGCGGGAATTTCGCCGACGCGCGCTTGGTCTGGTCGAGCCAGCCCTGCTCGACCATCCCGTCGAGGACGTAGTTCCAGCGGTCGATCAGCGCCTGCTTGGCCGGGTTGGACGCCGGGCCGAAGGTCGCGAAGTACCCCGGACGCTGGATCAGCGCGGCGAGCATCGCCGACTCGGACTCGTTGATCTCGGTGACGGGCTTGTGGAAGTAGGCGCGGGACGCCGCCTGGATGCCGTACGACCTGCGTCCGAACGCGACCGTGTTGAGGTACAGCTGGAGGATCGTCTTCTTGTCCATCTCCTTGCCGAGACGGATCGAGATGAGGATCTCCTTGAGCTTGCGGCTGACCGTCCTGTCCTGGCTGAGGCCCGCGTAGTAGTTCCGCGCCATCTGCTGCGTGATCGTCGAGGCGCCGGCGACCTCGCCGCCGGCGACGGCCCGGTACATCGCGCCCGCGATGCCGGTCGGGGAGATGCCCGGCTCGTGCCAGAAGTTGCGGTCCTCCGCGGCGAGGATCGCGTTCTGGACGTGCTTCGGGACCTTGTCGAGCGGGATGTCCTCGCGGTGGGTGCCGATCCGGGCGAGCGGCGCCCCGTCCGAGAACGTGATCAGCGACTCCTGGCGGAGCGCGGCCTGCTGCTTCTCGGTCGGGATGGGGGTGTTGGCGTACGCGACGACGACGAGCGTGGCCATGCCGAGGATCAGCACGCTGACGACCGCGACGATGACCTTCCAGGACGGGACGTACCGCCGCCAGCCGGTCTTCTCCGGGTCGTCGCCGTTCGGCCCCTTGCCGCGGCGGTTCCAGAAGGCGAGACCGTCGCGCAGGCCGTCGCCGCGCCTGCCGCCTGAGCCGCCGCTGCCGCCCCAGAAGCTCTCGTCTCCGTCGCCCCCGGAGCCGCCGCGCCGACCGAAGCCGCCGCCTCCGCCTCCGCCGGGCCCGCGTCCGCCTGGGCCGCCAGGACCGCCTGGACCGCCGGGGCCGCCTGGACCGCCGGGGCCGCCTGGGGCGCCGGGGCCTGCCGCGCCGCCCGCGGCACCGGCCCGTCCGGGACCGCCCGGCCGGCCGCCCGGACCCGAACGCATCGATGAAGGCGTGCCGCGGCGCCGTCCGCCGCCGCCTCCGATCCGCGCCGGCCCGCCGCTCCGTCCGCCCGACCTGCCGCCGGGGCGCGGGGCCCGGCCGGAGGCGCCGGACGATCCGCCGCGCGGCGCACCGGCGGGCGGGCCCGAGCCGCCGGAGCGGGGGGTCGCCCTCCGGTCGGGGCCATCTCCGAATTCCGGTCCGTATGGGCTTCGGTTACTCACGCGACCTCATCAACTGGGGTACGGCTGTGCGTCGTCAGAGAGTACTGCGCCCCCGGAGGCGCGGGGGCCGAGGCGTCGAGCCTCGCCTCCCCCCGGAGCTCCGGACGCACTCCGTCACGCCCCCTGGCGTGCGGCGACTCGGGAACATGCTTCATGTCACACCACCGCCTCCATGGGACGGTTCGGACGGGACGGCCCACCGGTTCATTCCGGCGGCCTCGACACTGGGTACAGCGGCGCGAGGCCCGCCGTACTGGGCTCGTTGAGGCCACCGCCCCGGATCCGGCACGCGGGGTGGCCCGGGTGCGTGTTGCACCACCACTGCGGCGCCGGGTAGCTCGGCGGCTTGTTCGGGTTGCAGTTGGGGTCGGGGAACGGCGACTGGCACGGCGGCTTGTTGCCTCCGCCGCCACCGCCGCCACCGCCGCCGTCGCCCTTGCAGCGCGGGTCGTACTCGCCGATCGGGCTGTCGCACCACGGCGGCCTGTCGTCCTTCTTCTCCGGCGGCTTCGCCCACCTCTGGACGATCCCGCCCCACGCCGGCGGCGGGAACTGCCTGGCCTCCACGCCGCGCAGCGCGTCCGACATGTAGGACCGCCAGATGCGGGCGGGGATCGTGCCGCCCTCCACCTCGCCGATCCCCGGCAGGATCACCGACTTCTTCTTCCCGTTCGGCCCCACCGAGTCGTTGTAGAGCGTCACCGCCGTGGACACCTGCGGCACGTATCCGATGAACCACGACGACACGTTCCGGTCGGTCGTGCCGGTCTTGCCGGCGGCCTGGCGTCCGTCGGGCAGCCGCGCCGCCGTCGCCGTGCCGCCCTGGATGACCTGCTGCATCGCGTACGTGGCGTCCGCCGCGACCTTCGGGGTGAAGACGCGGCGCTTCTCGTACTTCGGCCTGAGCCGCACCGTCTTGTTGTCGGACTGCCTGACCTGGCGGATCACGTGCGGCTGGTGGTACACGCCGCCGTTGGCGAACACCGCGTACCCGGCCGCCTGCTCGATCGGACGGATGTCGTTGACGCCCAGCGCCAGGTTCAGGCAGCACTTGTGCGGCTTGAGCAGATCGGACGCGATCCCGGCGTCCGTCTCCGTCTCCATCACCTCTTCGATGCCGACCTTGCCCATCAGCTGGAGGAACGCGGTGTTCACCGATTCCTCCGTCGCGGTGATGAGGTTGACCGCCGGAGGCACCCGGTGGGAGTTCGGGACCATCACGGCGTTGGGATCGCTCCGCGAGACGACGTTGCCCTCACCGTCGAGCGGGATCCTCGACCGGCCCTCCACCATGCTCTTCAGGCTGTAGTTCTGCTTCAGCGCCGTCGCCAGCACGTACGGCTTCATCGCCGACCCCGCCTGCGCCCTGCCCTGCCACACGTTGTTGAACGCCTGGTCCAGGTAGTCGGGCCCGCCGTAGAACGCGACGACCTCGCCGTTCGCGGTGTTCACCGACACCAGCCCGACGCGGATCTTCTTCTTCGCCAGCTTCTTCGGGTTCACCTGCGGGACGGTCCGCTCCGCCGCCCGCTTGGCCATCTCCATCCGCTTGCGGTCGAACGTCGTGTAGACGCGCAGGCCCTTGGTCGTCAGCTCCTTGTCGTCGATCTTGAGCCGGCTCAGCTCCTCCTTCGCGCGCATCAGCATGTAGCCGCGCTGGCCGCCGTACAGCTGGTTGCCCGTGCCCGCCTCTTTGATCCTGGGCAGGCGCTGCTTGAACTTGTCGGCGTCGCCCTGGCCGAGCTTGCCCATCTTGACCAGGCCGTCGAGCGTGTACTGGTACCGCGCGGTCACCCACGCCCGGTTGCCCTCCTGGCCCGGGTCCCGGTTCGGGTTCTGGATGATGCCGCCGAGGAACGCCGCCTGGTCGGGCTTGAGCTTCCACACGTCCGTCCCGAAGTACTCGCGGGACGCCGCCTGGATGCCGTACGTGTCGCGGCCCATGTAGATGGTGTTCAGGTACAGCTTGAGGATCTCGTCCTTGGTGTGCTTGTCCTCCAGCTTCAGCGAGATGAACAGCTCCTTGAACTTCCGGTTCATCGTCCGGTTGTTCGGGTCGGAGTAGTAGTTCTTCGCCAGCTGCTGCGTGATCGTGGAGCCGCCGCCCGACCCGCCGGTCAGGTTCTTCCACACCGCCCGCGTCGTGCCCTTGACCGAGAACCCGGGGTCGGTGCGGAAGCTGCGGTTCTCCGCCGCGAGCACCGCGTCCTGGACGATCGGCGGCACCTTGTTCAGCTCGACGCTCTGCCGCTTCTTGCCGATCCGTCCGATCTCGCTGCCGTCGGTGTAGTAGAAGATCGACGCCTGGTCCTCGACGCCCGCCACCGTGGGCTCCGCGGGCGTCGGCGTGTTCGCGTACGCGACCCAGATCAGCGTGATGAACCCGGCGAACCCGAGCCCGCAGACACCCGCCACGACCTTCCAGGACGGGATGTACTTGCGCCACCCCTCGCCCCGGGACCGCAGGTGATCGATAAAGCTCGTCTTGTTGGGCCCAGGTCCGCCGGGCCCTCCCGGTCCCCCCGGCCCGCCAGGGCCGCCCGGACCGCCGGGCCGTCCGGGCCCGCCCGGTCCTACGGGGCCGCCCGCTCGATGCGACGCACGCGTGCCGCCGCCGCGGAACTTCCCGGCGACCTTCGACCCGAGGTCCTGACCGAGCTTCCCGAGCTCGCCGAGCTTCTCCCGGACGCCGTTCCCGGTCGTCCCGAACCCGGCCATCCCGGCCCCGGCACCGGCCATCCCCGGACCACCGGCCGCACCGGCCGCATGCCTCCCCGCACCCGGCCGAGGAGCCCCTCCCATACCGGACGCGTTAGGCGTCCGAGGCCCACCAGGCACATTCGGCCCACCAGGCCCACTCACCCCAGGCCGCCCCGAACCGGGCCCACTCACTCCAGGCCGCCCCGGACCAGGCCCACCCGGGCCGCGCCCGCCGGACATGGCATCACCCATAGGCGACCTCATCGGCGCACCCGGCCCACCAGCACCACCGGACGCCCCCATGCCACCAGGCACGTTCGGCCCTCCGGCCGCACCACTTCCACCCGGAGTCCCCGGGCTTGCCGCCCGGCCGCCAGGCACCTCCGGCCCGCTCAAGGGCCGTTGACCACCCGCGCTGCCAGGGCCACTCGACCACCCGGACCCACCGGGGCCGCCTCGCGTACCCGCGTCACCAAATCCGCCCAACCCTTCAGGCGCAGTAGCCCCACCCGGGCCATTAGGGCCGCTCGGGTTGCTCGGGTTGCCGGATCCGCTCGGGGCTCCGCCCGTCCATGAGCCGCCCAGCCCGCCGCCAGGTACACCACCCGACCCGGGAGAACCGGCCTCGCTCGGAGAACCGAAGTCACCAGACGGGCTCGATCCCGCCGACCCAGCGCCTCCGCTCGTCCCGCCTGACATTCCAAAATCCTGGGACGGCCCCAAGCCGGGGAAACCCGCGTCGCCCGGCAAACCGAAGTCGCCGGACGAGCTCGACCCGGCCGAGGACCCAGCGCCGCCACCCGGGAATCCCGGCGTCCCAGGTCCGGCGGACGATTCCAAGCCAGGGAAACCAGGCGCGCCGGAACCGCCCGACGCACCGCTTCCACTCGTCCCGCCTGGGGTTCCGGACCCGGCGGACGGGCTCAAGCCGGGGAAGCCGGACTCGCTCGGCAAGCCGAAATCACTCGACGGATTCGATCCCGTCGGGGCAGCGCCTCCGCTCGTCCCGCCTGGCATTCCAGAACCGGCGGACGGTGGCAAGCCGGGGAAAGCCGGGTCGGTCAACGGGGAGCTGCCAGGAGTGCTCGGCTCCGATGGCACGCTCGGGCCGGCGGAGGCGGCGTTTCCGCTGAGGGCGCCTGGCTCGCTGGGCATGCCGTGGCCGGGCGGCGTCCCGGACTCGGACGGGACGGAGGGTCCGGGGACGGACGGGCCCGGGGCGGAGGGGCCGCCCATGAAGCTCGGGGCGTGGTCCTGCGGTCCAGCCGGTGTCTCTGCCGCGCCTGGCGCGGTGGACTCGCGGTGGACGCCCGGCTGCCCGGGGTCGCCGGAATCGCCGGGACGGGGGTTCTGCTGCCCGCCCGGCCTCTGCGACCCGGGTTCCGGTCGGGGCTGGCTTGGATTACTCACGCGACCTCATCAACAGGGGACAACGGTTAGTTGCCGAGGGGCCGGGGTCACCCACGGCTTAGAGCGGCTGTGCGCCGTCCGAAGCGTACTGTGCGGGCTGGTGAGCGGGGGGAGCAAGTGCAGGGCGAAGGTATGTCCTGGCTGGTCAACGCCCCGACCAGACGCGGTGGCGGGTGGATCCTCCTTGTTCGTCTGCCGCCCGGGGCTCTGCTCCCCGCGGCCGAGCACGTACGCCGTCGCCAGGTGGTTCCACGCGCAACTTTGACACACTTCCACCACATACACCCTGAATTCTCCGTTTTTGTGGTCCAACGGGGCGGCCGCGGACGGGCTCGGCACGTCCCCGCGCGGCGTCCCGGCGGATCCCCACTTGCCAGGACGGGCCGCACTACGTATCTTGGCGATGTATCGAGCCGATACATTCACTCGATACATCGGGTCGAGACATCCGGCTCTGCGGAGGTGGGACGATGGCGGCCAGGAAGGGCGCGGGCGTGCTGGAGCTCGCCGTGCTCGGACTGCTGCACGAGTCCCCGATGCACGGGTACGAGCTGCGCAAGCGGCTCAACACCCTGCTGGGCATGTTCCGCGCCTTCTCGTACGGGTCCCTCTACCCGTGCCTCAAGCAGCTGCTCGCGAACGGGCTGATCATCGAGGACCGGCCGGAGGAGCCGAACACGCCGCTGGCGCTGCAGAGCCGCCGGTCGAAGATCGTCTACAAGCTCACCGCGGACGGCAAGGAGCGCCTCCAGCAGCTCCTGACCGAGGCCGGTCCGGCGTCGTGGGAGGACGAGGGGTTCGGCGTGCACTTCGCCTTCTTCTCGCACACCCGCGCCGACGTCCGGCTCCGGATCCTCGAAGGCAGGCGCAGCCGGCTGGAGGAACGACTGGAGAGCGTCCGCGCCGCCCTGGCGCGGACCCGCGAACGGGTCGACTCCTACACCCTGGAACTGCAGAACCACGGGCTGGAGTCCGTCGAACGCGAGGTCAGGTGGCTCAACGAGCTGATCGGACGCGAGCGGGCCGAGCAGGAACAGCAAGCCAGATCTTCAGATAACAGATCTTCAGAAACCAGACAGGACATGCCTCGGGACGAGGGCCGCTGAGAGAAGCGGCCTGAAGACCCCGGGGTCGGGTGAAGAAACACCACATGTTCCGCAAAAGAGAAGGAGCAACCGGATGGGTTCGGTGCGCGTAGCCATCGTGGGTGTGGGCAACTGCGCCTCTTCGCTCGTCCAGGGGGTCGAGTTCTACAAGGACGCGGCCCCGGAGACGCGAGTTCCCGGCCTGATGCACGTCCAGTTCGGCGAGTACCACGTGGGCGACGTCGAGTTCGTCGCGGCGTTCGACGTGGACGCGAAGAAGGTCGGGATGGACCTGTCCGAGGCCATCCACGCCAGCGAGAACAACACGATCAAGTTCGCCGACGTCCCGCCGACCGGCGTGACCGTCCAGCGCGGCCACACCTTCGACGGCCTCGGCGAGTACTACCTGAACATGGTCGACGAGTCGGACGCCGAGCCGGTCGACGTCGTCCAGGCGCTGAAGGACGCCAAGGTCGACGTCCTGGTGTCGTACCTGCCGGTGGGCTCCGAGGACGCCGACCGCTTCTACGCCCAGTGCGCGATCGACGCCAAGGTCGGTTTCGTGAACGCGCTGCCGGTGTTCATCGCCAGCGACCCCGAGTGGGCCCAGAAGTTCACGGACGCGGGCGTCCCGATCGTCGGCGACGACATCAAGTCGCAGGTCGGCGCGACCATCACGCACCGCGTGATGGCCCGGCTGTTCGAGGACCGCGGCGTCGAGCTGCTGCGCACCTACCAGCTCAACTTCGGCGGCAACATGGACTTCATGAACATGCTGGAGCGCAAGCGCCTCCAGTCGAAGAAGATCTCCAAGACGCAGTCGGTGACGTCGCAGATCCCGCACGAGATGGCGAAGGCGGACGTGCACATCGGCCCGTCCGACCACGTGCCGTGGCTGGACGACCGCAAGTGGGCCTACGTCCGGCTCGAGGGCCGCTCGTTCGGCGACACGCCCCTCAACCTGGAGTACAAGCTGGAGGTCTGGGACTCCCCGAACTCCGCCGGCGTGATCATCGACGCGGTGCGCGCCGCGAAGATCGCCAAGGACCGGGGCATCGGCGGGCCGATCCTGTCGGCGTCCTCCTACTTCATGAAGTCGCCGCCCGAGCAGTACAACGACGACCAGGCGCACCTCGCCGTCGAGAAGTTCATCCGCGGCGAGGTCGACCGCTAGCGGTCACCGCACGTTCCCAAAGGACGCCCTGGCAGTGGACATCCACTGTCAGGGCGTCCTTACTTCTTTGGAGATCTCTAGAGAAAACGGTGATGTACCGGTCCTTTGTCACCCTCTGGCCCTACTGTGACACCGTCGGTTACTGCGCGCCAAGTTCCGAGTCTTGAGGTGAGAACGCGATGGCACGCGAGATGAACAAGGTGGCGGCGGGGCTGACGGTGCTCGTGATCGGACTGACCGGGTGCGCCGGAGGAGGTGACGACGCGTCCGCGGAGGGGCGGCCCCGCGACGGCGGCACGCTGCGGATCGTCGGCTCGTCCGACGTCGAGCACCTCGACCCCGCGTCCGTCGCGAGCGTGGGCGCCTACGGGCTCGTCCGGACGTTCGCGCGGACGCTGTTCGGGACGCGGGCGTCCAACACCTTCCAGGAGACGATCCCCGTGCACCCCGACGTGGCCGCGCGCATCCCGACACGCGAGAACGGCGACATCAGCAAGGACCGCCGCACCTATACCGTGCGGCTGCGCAAGGACGTCTGGTGGAACACGAAGCCGCCCCGGCCGGTGACGGCGCACGACTTCGTCCGGGGCTTTGAACGGCTGTGCAACCCGGCGTCGCCGTCCGGCGGCAAGGGCTACTTCACGTCCACGCTCAAGGGCATGGACGAGTTCTGCCGCGGCTTCGGCGCCGTCAACGCGCGTGACGCCGGGGCGATCGCCGCCTACCAGCGCGACCACGGGTTCGACGGGGTCAGCGCGAAAGACGACGAGACGCTCGTGTTCAGGTTAGAGCGGCCCGCCAGCGACTTCCTCCACCTGCTCGCGCTGCCGTCCACCGCCGCCGCGCCGCAGGAGTACGACCGCTACATCCCGGACGGACCGGAATTCCGGCAGCACACCATCTCGGACGGCCCGTACCAGATCACCGAGTACAAGCCGGGCATGTCCTATCTGCTCACCCACAACCCCGCGTGGCGGCCTGGCAGTGACCCGCTCCGCGGACGGCACGTGGAGAAGATCCGGATCACGCTCGGGCAGGACTCGCCGGACTCCGTCCAGCAGCAGATCGAGCAGGGCGTCGCCGACCTCGCATGGGATCAGCCCGTCCCGACCTCAGCGATCCCGCGGCTCCGCGACGACCCCCGCTTCGCGATCATGGAGACGCCGAGCAACAGCCCCTACCTGGTGTTCAACACCCGAAGCCCCGGCAACGGCGGCGCGCTCGGCAAGCGGGAGGTCAGGCAGGCGCTGGAGTACGCCGTCGACCGCAGCGCGCTCATCAAGATCGTCGGCGGCCCGGCGGTGGCGAAGGCCCTGCACACGGTGATCCCGCCGGGCAACGCCGGGTACGCGCCCGCCGACCACTACGCCACCCCGAACGATTCCGGCGACCCGGCCAAATGCCGCACACTCCTCGCCCGGACGGGCCACTCCGCCCTCACGCTGAAATTCCCGTACCGCACCAACAGCGTCCACAAGCTGATCGCCCAGTCCATCGCCGAGAACCTCGACGCCTGCGGGGTGAAGACCCAGCTCACCGCCGACTCCGGCGGCTCCTTCTACGCCGCCACGATCGCCACCCCCGCCAAGGCCGCCGCCGGCGAATGGGACATCGCCGCCCCCGGCTGGACGCCCGACTGGTACGGCAACAACGGCCGCTCGATCATCCAGCCGCTGTTCGACGGACGCGCCTACGGGCAGAACTCCACCAACTACGGCGGCTACGAAAATCCGCAGGTCAACGCCCTAATCGACGCGGCCCTCACCGCCCCCGACCCGGCCCGAGCCGCCCAGTCCTGGCAGCGGGCCGACCAGCAGATCATGGCGGACGCCGCGATCGTCCCTTTGCTCAACCGCGCCCAGACGATCTTCCGCTCCGCCCGCGTCCACGGCCCCCGCTTCCTCCCCACCACCGCCGGCTACGACTACACCCGCCTTTGGCTGCGTTAATTGCCTTTCTCTCCTCCTTCGGCCCTGGCGGGCCTCCATCGTCGAGAAACGCGCGCGATCGCTGGCATCGCTTCGACTCGCCTGGCGGCTCGCTGCGCGATCAGGTTCTCGCAAGCTCGAACCTGCCTTCGGACGCGATCGCAGGCGTTGAGGTCGTTGCGTGGTTGCGGTGGTGGTTGCTGTCGTCGCTCAACGCGGTGCGTTCCGCAGTGGTGATGGTGAGTACATTGATCTGGTGAGGGCTGCCGAACTGCCGGAGATTCTGCGCGGACGCGATTTCCGGCGGCTTTACGGGACGCGGATCGCCTCGCAGATGACCGACGGCGTCTTCCAGGTAGCTCTCGCGGGGTACGTGTTCTTCTCGCCCGAGCGGCAGACGACCGCGGCCAAAGCTGCGGCGGCGTTCGCGGTGACGCTGCTGCCGTATTCGGCGCTCGGGCCGTTCGCCGGAGTGTTCATCGACCGGTGGCAGCGGCGGCAGATCCTGGTGTGGACGCCGATCCTGCGTGCCGTGCTGGTCCTGGCCGTCGCGCTCATGGTGGCGGCCGGACAGGACGGCCCGGCCTTCTTCATCGGGGTGCTCGCCGTCCTCGGCGTGAACCGGTTCTTCCTCGCGGCGCTGTCGGCGGCGCTTCCCCACGTGGTGCGGCGCGACCATCTGGTGACGGCGAACGCGTTCTCGGTCACGTCCGGGACGGTCATCGCGTTCATCGGCGGCGGCGTCGGCTACCTCCTCCGGCGCGTCTTCGGCGCCGGAAACCACGGGACGGCGCTGATCCTCGGCTCGGCCGCCGGGCTGTTCCTCGCCGCGGGACTGATCGCAACGTTGCTGCCGAAGAGGCTGCTCGGGCCGCATCCATCCAAGGACGCCCTGCCCGGCACCCCCCGGTCAGACTCGCCGCGGATCCGCGACGCGCTCGGCACCGTGATCGACGGCCTCGTGGACGGGGCGCGGCACATCGCGCGCCGGCCGCAGGCGGCGCTGGCGCTCGGCGCGATCTCCTTCCACCGGTTCCTGTACGGCGTCGTCCTGATCATGACGCTGCTGCTGTGCCGGAACCATTTCGCGGACGACCCCGACACCGGCCTGCAAACCTTCGCGATCATGCTCGGGGTCTCCGGCGCCGGCTACTTCACGGCCGCCCTGATCACTCCGGCGGTGGTGCGCCGGATCAGCAAGCAGGCGTGGATCGCATGGCTGCTCGGCGCCGCGGCCGTGGGTCTGCTCGCCTTCGGAATGCCGTTCGCCGAGCGTCCCTGGGCAGCGGGCGCGTTCGTCCTGGGCGTCGTGTCGCAAGGCGTCAAGCTCTGCGTCGACACGACCCTCCAGGAGACGATCGAGGACGCCTATCGCGGACGGGTGTTCGCCGTCTACGACATGCTCTTCAACGCCATGTTCGCCGCAGCGGCAGCGGCGGCCGCGACCTGGCTCCCCTCAGACGGACGCGCCGGCCTCACCCTCTTGGCCGTCATCACCGCCTACGCCGCAGGCGCGGTCGCCTACCGAACAGCCGCAACCCGCCACCGCCCCGCCACTCACGCCCTCCGCTAACACCCCCGGCGCGTTTTGTCGTAGGCACATGATGTGGTCAACTCATGACGCAGCGTTACGACATTGACACCATGAAGCCGCTGCCCGGCCAGGGCCCGCCGACTGAGCCAGGGCCCCGCCCTCGGGCAGGGCCAAGTCCGCGGTTGAGCATGACGGCAAGGCCCCGGCTGAGCAGCGCAGCGAAGCCCCGGCTGAGCAAGGCAGCAAGGCCGCGGCTGAGAAGCGCAGCGAAGCCCCAGCTGAGCAGCGCAGCGAAGCCCCGACTGAGCAGCGCAGCAAGGCCGAGGCTGAGCAGGGCAGCAGGGTCGCGGCTGAGCAGGGCGGGCAGCAGGGTCGCGGCCACGCCAAAGACGGAGCCGAGGGGTGCCGGGGCCCGGGGGTCTGAGGGCCCGGGGTGACTCGGTCCGCCTAAAGGGACTCGGCGATGGCGTTGAGGGCGTCGGCGATGTGGTGGACCTCATCGTCCGTGCAGATGTACGGCGGCATCGTGTAGATCAGCTTGCCGAACGGGCGGAGCCAGACGCCGTGCGCCATGGCGATCTCCTGGACGGACGGGACGTCCACCGGCTCGCGCGCCTCCACCACCCCGATCGCGCCGAGGACGCGGACGTCCGCCACGCCCTTGAGATCGGCGGCGGCGCGCAGTTCGCTCGTCAGGATCGCCTCGATGGCGTCGACCTCGTCCTGCCAGCCGCGCGACAGCAGCAGGTCGATGGACGCGGACGCGACCGCGGCGGCCAGCGGGTTGGCCATGTACGTCGGCCCGTGCATGAGCACGCCCGCTTCCCCGGACGTGATCCCGTGCGCGACACGGTCGGTGCAGAGGGTGGCGGCCATGGTCATGTAGCCGCCGGTGAGGGCCTTGCCGAGGCACATGATGTCCGGGACGACCTCGGCGTGGTCACAGCCCCACAGCTCACCCGTCCGGCCGAACCCGGTGGCGATCTCGTCCAGGACGAGCAGGAGCCCGTGCTCGTCGGCGATGTCCCGCAGCGCGCTCAGGTACTCGGGCGCGTAGAACCGCATGCCGCCCGCACCCTGCACGATGGGCTCGACGATGATCCCGGCGAGCTCGTCCGCATGCTCGGCTGCGAGCCGCGACAGCTCGGCCAGGTATTCGGCGTCGGGTTCGGCGGAGTACCCGAGCGGTGGCGGCGGCGCGAACACGTGCCGGGCGAGGACGTCGCTGAACAGGTGGTGCATGCCGTTGACGGGGTCGCAGACGGCCATGTCGCCGAACGTGTCGCCGTGATATCCACCGCGTACGGTCAGCAGCCGGCGCCGCTCGGGGCGTCCCTGCGATCGCCAGTACTGCAACGCCATCTTGATCGCGACCTCGACCGCGACGGACCCGGAATCGGCGAAGAACACCTTCGTCAGCGGCGCCGGCGTGATCTCGACGAGCCGTTCCGCGAGCCGCACGGCCGGCGGATGGGTGAGCCCGCCGAACATCACGTGCGCCATCTTGCCGAGCTGCCCGGTCACGGCCGCGTTCAGCTTCGGGTGGTTGTAGCCGTGCACGGCCGCCCACCACGACGACATCCCGTCGATCAGCTCGGTGCCGTCCGCGAGCGTCAGCCGCACACCGTCCGCCGACACCACCGGCTGCACGGGCGCGGACGCGGGCATCGGCGAATACGGATGCCAGATGTGCTCCCGATCGAACTCCAGCATCCGCTCGGCCGCCTGCGGACTCATCCGCCCAAGCTGCAACGAGACCATTACCCCCGCCCCCCGCCGGCCCCACCCTCGGACGCCCCACCCTCGGACGGCGCACCCCCGGACGGCGCACCCCCGGACGCCCCACCCTCGGACGGCGCACCCCCAGCCGACGCACCCCCAGGCGACGCGCCTCGCGACGCCCGCCCCTCAGCCGCCGACCCCTCAGACGACCCGCCCACCGACGCTCCACCCTCGGACGCGTCATTCTCAGGCTGGTCGGGCGGTGAGGTTCCGTTGTCAGGCGGTGCGGGCTCGGTGGTCGGGTCCTTGGACGGGTTGGGCTTTGGGGGTGTTGCCTCGGGAGGGGTGGCTTGGGATGTGGCGTTCTCGGGCTGGTTGGGGTCCGGCTGTTCGGGTGGGGTGGGGAGGACGATGCCTTCGGTGGTGGCCCAGTGGCGGAGTGCTGCGGCGGCGGCTTCCTTGCCGATCATGCCGCGGTCGAGGCGGACGTCGAGGAGGAAGCGGTAGGCCTTGCCGACGAGCGGGCCCGGGGTGATGCCGAGGATGTCCTGGATCTCGTTTCCGTCCAGCTCGGGGCGGATCGCGGCCAGCTCTTCCTCTTGCGCCAGGCGCTCGATCCGCAGTTCGAGGTCGTCGTAGGTGCGGCGGAGCCGGTCGGCCTTGCGCTTGTTGCGGGTCGTGCAGTCGGCGCGGGTCAGCTTGTGCAGGCGGCTGAGCAGCGGTCCGGCGTCGCGGACGTAGCGGCGGACGGCCGAGTCGGTCCACTCGCCGGTGCCGTAGCCGTGGAACCGCAAGTGCAACTCGACCAGCCGGGAAACGTCCGTGATGACGTCCTTCGAGTAGCGCAGGGCGGTCAGGCGCTTGCGGGTCATCTTCGCGCCGACGACCTCGTGGTGGTGGAACGACACCCGTCCGCCCGGCTCGAACCGGCGGGTGCGGGGCTTGCCGATGTCGTGCAGGAGGGCGGCGAGGCGCAGGACGAGGTCGGGCCCTTCCTGCTCCTGGGCGATGGCCTGCTCCAGGACGATCAGCGAGTGTTCGTAGACGTCCTTGTGCCGGTGGTGCTCGTCGATCTCCAGCCGCAGTTTGGGCAGCTCGGGCAGCACCTGGTCGGCGAGGCCCGTGTCGACGAGCAGCGCCAGGCCCTGCCGCGGGTACCGGCCGCAGATCAGCTTGGACAGCTCGTCCCGGACGCGCTCGGCGGAGACGATCTCGATGCGGGACGACATGTCCCTCATCGCCGCGACGACGTCCGGCGCGACGGTGAAGCCGAGCTGCGAGGCGAACCGGGCGGCGCGCATCATGCGGAGCGGGTCGTCGCTGAAGGAGTCCTCGGGGCGGCCTGGGGTGCGGAGGACCTTGCGCTGGAGGTCGACGAGGCCGCCGAACGGGTCGACGAACTCGTGCCCGGGCAGCCGCGCCGCCATCGCGTTGACGGCGAAGTCGCGGCGGCGCAGGTCCTCGACGAGGGACGTCCCGTACGACACGTCGGGCTTGCGCGACTTCGGGTCGTAGGACTCGCTGCGGTACGTCGTGATCTCCAGCTCGACGCCGTCCTTGCGGAGCCCGACCGTGCCGAACTCGATGCCGATCGTCCAGTGCGCGTCCGCCCAGCCGCGGATGATCTCCAGGGTGCGCTCGGGCGGCGCGTCGGTGGTGAGGTCGAGGTCCTTGGTCGGACGGCGCAGCAGCGCGTCCCGGACGGGGCCGCCGACCAGCGCCAGCTCGTGACCGGCCGCCGCGAACAGGGCGCCGAGGTCGTCGGCGGCGGGCGCGATCCGGCGCAGCAGCTCGGCGATCGCGGTGCGCCGCGAGGCCTCGGAGGTCACGTTCTGGTTGGGCACGACCATCGAGCGTATTTCCTTGATAGACGGGCTGACAAAGGACTTTCTGGCGATCAACGGGAGCCGGCACGGAGTCCTTGCGGGGCCGAAGCAGGACGAGACCCTTCACATGCGGCGATCCCCGAGTTACGTTCTGGGCACCCCGATGACGCCAGCGCGATCGCCGGTGAGCCTCCCGCACGACAACGGTAGCGGGATCCCCAAGGGCCCCGGTCCGCCGCAGGTGCGGCAGCGGCGCATCGGGAGGGTTTGCGCGATGCGCGCGCAGGGTTGATCCGGCCGTCTCGGGTATGTGGAGATGCCCCGCAGCGTGCACAGCACGGGGAGACAGGGAAACCAGTTCCGGGGGTGAGCGGGGAGAGAACCCCGCGGGATGGAGCCGATCATGAAGGACGCTCTCACCATCCACCGCGCGCTGCTCGGATGGGAGGCCGTGCACGAGATCGTGCGGCTGCCCGTCGCGCTGGCCCACGCCGACGAGCTCCCCAAGGCGCTCGGGCTGCCCGCGGACCGCTGCCTGGTGACATGCGTCTACTCCTGCGACGGCCGCCGTCCGAGGCGCCCGTTCCTGGCCGGGGCGATCGTGCCCGCGGGCGAGCGGCCGCCGCTGGACGCCGTCCGGCGCACGGTCGGCGCGGAGACCGTCCGGCCAGCCCACGCGGACGTCGTCAACGCCGTCACCGAGTACGCGGCGGGCCTCGTCTGCCCGCTCCTCCTGCCGGACGACATGCCGCTCCTCATCGATCAGCGCGTCGTGCGCGGACTCCCCGCCGACGACGTCGTCTACACGGCGACCGGCGAGGCGTCGACGGCGCTCGGCATCCGGGGCCGCACCCTGTACGCCCTCTGCCAGGCGAAACCGGCCGACCTCTCCCCGTCCCCGTCCCGCACCGCCCGAGACCCCCGCCACCCCGTCGCCTGACCTCCGCGCCGCCGAGACCCCCGCCACCCCCTCGCCTGACCACCCCCTCGCCTGACCACCCGCACCGCCCGAGACCCCCGCCACCCCGTCGCCTGACCACCCGCACCGCCCGCGACCCCGCCATCCCGTCGCCTGACCGCCCCGCAGGGCGGCATCGGGCGGGGCGTCTGCGGTCTGTGGGGGTTTTGGGGGCACTGGTGACATGGCGATCGCGGGCATGTGGCCGAATACACGCCACAGGTGGACGGGACGGTCTGATGGGCCCGCGTCGCGGACTACCATCGGGGCCGTGGTGCGGGAAAACGACGCCCGCCGTCCCCAGGCGGCCGGATCCGTGGACGACGGCGCGGTTCCGGGCGGCTCCGGGTCGGACCCGGCGTGAGAACGGTCAAGCGCGCGGTCGCGCTGGCCGCCCTGCTGCCCTGCATCGCGATGGCGGCGCCCGCCGCCCTGGCGTTTTCGGCCTCGGCGCAGGCGCAGCGGGCCCCTGAGACCGCGGCGCTGGCGCAGCAGAAGGCCCCGGTGGGGATCGCCCTCACCAAGATCGACCCGAAGCCCGTCCGGGAGAACTCGAAGATCGAGATCTCGGGCCTCGCCAAGAACCGCACCGACGACCAGCTCACCGGGCTCACCATGCGGCTGCGGTACAGCGCGCAGCCCGTCACCAGCCGCAGCCAGCTCGACCAGTTCTCGTCCGGCCAGCCGAATCTGCTGCCCGCCGTCGCCCCACAGCAGCTGCCGCTCACGGGCATCGTCCAGCCCGGCAAGACCCAGTCCTGGACGTTCAAGACCACCACCAAGGCGCTGCAGCTACGCGCCCCCGGGGCCACGCCCGGCGTCTACCCGGTGGGCGTCGAGGTGCTGAACTCCGCGCAGCAGGTGGTCGGCGGGCTGACGACCTTCCTGACGTTCATGCCGAAGGACCGGCAGTTCCAGCCGGTGGCGATCAGCTGGGTCTGGCCGCTGATCGACCGGATGCACCGCACCAACGACCGGACGTTCTTCGACGACCAGCTCACCAAGGAGATGTCGCGCGACGGACGGCTCGGCAAGCTCGTCAACGCGGCCGCGGCCGGCACGACGCCGATCACCTGGGCGATCGATCCGGCGCTGCTGGACGACGTCCAGCAGATGGCGTCCGGCGAGTACACCGTGCGGTCGTTCGGCGGGAAGGCGGCCGAGAAGGAGAAGAGCACGGTCGCGGCGTCCTGGACGGCGGCGCTGAAGAACGCCGCGAAGGGCGACCCCTACTTCACCGTCCCGTACGGCGACCCGGACGTCGTCGCGCTCGTCCGGCACAAGACGACGCGCGACATCGGCGCCGCGCTCGACGAGCGGAACACCGGCGTCGTGCCGAAGGTCCTCGGACGTCCGGCGGACGCGCAGGTCGCCTGGCCGCCCTACGGCGTCGCGGGCCCCGGCACCCTCGCGCAGCTCGCCCAGCACTCGCTGAAGGACGGCGGGACGTTCCTGATGAGCAGCTCGCAGTTCCAGAACCCGCCGCCGGGGACACCGCCGAACGCCACCACGACACTCCAGACGAACGAGGGCAAGCGGACGGCCGTCCTCTACGACGACAAGCTCAACCAGATCGTCAGCAAGGGGACGGCGACCGCGGCCGGGGCCGCGCTGGCCGAGCAGCGGTTCCTCGCCGAGACCGCGATGATCGCGGCGGAGACGCCGAACCTGCGGCGCAGCGTCGTCGTCGCGCCCGACCGGCAGTGGAATCCGGCGCCGGGCTTTGCCGAGAAGCTGCTGACCTACACCAAGGACGCGCCCTGGCTGCGGGAGATGCCGCTGAGCAAGATCGAGTCCGCGGAGCCGCAGGGCAGGGTCTTCAACGGCTACAACGACGACTACGAGGCGTTCGAGCTCAGCGATGCGCACCTCACGCAAACGCGCGAGATCGCCCAGGAGGCGGCGCAGTTCCGGGCGATCATGACGGGGGACATCAAGATCTCCTACGAGCGCGCCCTCCTGCGGCTGCAGTCGGTCGCATGGCGGACGATGCCCGGCCGCGCCAAGGCGGCCCGGAGGGAGCTGGCGAGAGAGCTCGACGACGACATGGACAGCGTCCGCATCGTCACCACCAAGAACAAACGGGTGCTGATGGGCGGCAGCTCGGGCAAGCTGCCGGTGCTCGTCGAGAACACGCTGAAGAACCAGGCCGTCCGGGTCCGCCTCGTCGCGGTCCCGACGTCGGAGAGCCGCGCCAAGCTGCGGCTCGGGGCGCTCGACCCCGACGAGGCGGTGATCAACCTCCGGCCCGGGGAACGGGCCCAGCGGTGGATCCCGGCGAAGGCGGCCGGGAACGGCAACTTCCATGTGCGCCTGGAGCTGATGATCCCGGAGTCGGGCGGCCGGACGTTCGGGGACGGCGAGACCATCACCGTCCGAACCACCGGGTATGGGCGACTCGCCCTGCTCATCACCGGCGGCGGACTTGCCGTACTCTTCGTGGGCGTCGGAGTGCGGGCCATCAGAGCAAGGCGCCGCCGGAAAGCGGAGGCAGGCGGTGACGGGTCGACCGAGACGGGATCGGCGGGGACGGCGGAACAAGGGAACGGGTACGCCGGCCCCGGGTTCCCAGGGCCCGGCTCCGGATTCTCAGGACCCGCGTCCGAATTCGCAGCCCCCGGCCCCGGCCCCGGGTCCGCACGTCCCGCCTCCGAGTTCCCGGGGTTCGCAGAGCCCGGGTTCGCAGAGCCCGGGCTACCCGACGCAGAACCACCCACAGGGCCAGGGCACTCCGCAAGCACCGGGCTACCCGGCGCAGGGCAACCCCCAGGGTCAGGGCTATCCGACCCCTGGCACTCCCCAGCAACAGGCACCGGGCCACTACCCGTCACAGGGCTACCCTCAGGGCAGGGGCTACCCCCAGGGTCAGGGCCCGCCCCCGCAGAACACACCGCCCCAGAACCCACCGCCCCAGAGCCATCCGGGACCGGGACCGGGACGGGGGCCGCAGAGTCCTCAGCCCCAGCGGAACCCGGCGGGACATCCGAACAGGCCACCGACGGCACGCCCCCCGGTGGCGGGGGCGGCGGCGGGAAACATGCCGCCAGTCGCTGGGAACCTCGCAGCCGAGACGGCGATTGACATCCCCGTCCCCGGCGGCCGCCTGGGCGCGGGCGGCGCCGAAACGGTAGTGGACACAGCCCCGTCCGCCGATCCCCCAGACGGCGGCGGGAGAGGCGGCTCCGGCGGCATCCTGCGCTCCGGCGCGATCATGGCGGTGGGGACGCTCGCGTCCCGCATCACCGGCTTCCTGCGCACCGCGGTCATCGTCGCCGCGCTCGGCACCGGGCTGCTCGCCAACGGCTACAACACCGCCAACACCATCCCCAACCAGATCTACGACCTGCTGCTCGGCGGCATCCTGACCAGCGTCGTCGTCCCGCTGCTGGTGCGCGCCAAGGAACGCGACCGCGCCTACGGCGAACGGTACGAGCAGCGCGTGTTCACCCTCGCGGTGATCGGCCTCGGCGTGCTCACCGTCGTGTCGGTCCTGTGCGCGCCGCTGTTCATCGACGTCCTCGCGGGCAGCTACACCGGCGACCAGCGGAAGGTCGCCATCCTGTTCGCGCAGTTCTTCCTGCCGCAGATCTTCTTCTACGGCGTCGGCGCGTTCGCCGGGGCGATCCTCAACACGCGCGGCAGCTTCGGCGCGCCGATGTGGGCGCCGGTGCTGAACAACCTCGTCGTGATCGCGGTCGGCGGCGCGTTCCTGGCGGTCACGACGGGACGGGTCGATCCGTCCAACATCACCGACGGGCAGATGCTGCTGCTGTCCATCGGGACCACGGGCGGGATCGTCCTGCAGACCGTGGCGCTGTGGCCGTCGCTGCGCCGGGTCGGGTTCCGGTGGCGGCCCCGCCTCGACTTCCAGCGCGGCGAGCTCGGCGAGGTCGGGCGGATGGCCGGCTGGACGCTCGTCTACGTCCTCGCGACCCAGGCCGGGTTCGCCGTCGTCACCGCGCTCGCGAACCGGGCCGGGAACCTCGCCGTCGACGAGGGGCTCGGCGAAGGCTACGGCTACACGCCGTACTTCAACGCCTACCAGCTCTTCCAGCTGCCCTACGCCATCGTCGGCGTCTCGGTGATCACCGCGCTGCTGCCGCGGATGAGCCGGTTCGCGGCCGAGGGCAAGACCGCCGACGTGCGCGCCGCGTTCTCCAGCGGGCTCCGCCTCTCCTCGGTGATCATCATGCCGGCGGCGGCGCTGATGCTGGTGCTCGGCCCGGAGATCACCACGGTGCTGTTCGCGCACGGGAACACCTCGTCCGAGGACGCCCTGGTCATCGCGCGCGTCATGCAGATGTTCGCGATCGCGCTCGTGCCGTTCTCCACGTACCAGCTGATGCTGCGGGTCTTCTACGCCCACGGCGACACCCGGACGCCCGCGCTGGTCGGCGTGGTTTCCGTCACGTCCAACATCATCATGGCGTTCACCGCCTACAACGTCCTCGGCGTCAAGTGGATCGTGGTCGGCATCGCGGGCGGCTTCGCGGTCACCAACACGGTCGGCGCGCTCACCTGCTGGCTGGTGCTGCGCCGCAAGCTCGGCGGCATCGACGGCCGGCGCATCGTCGGCGGGCACCTGAAGCTGCTCGTCGCGATCTGGCCGCTGGTCGGGTTCGCCTACGCCACGCACACCGTCGCGGACGCGGTCGGCGACACCAGCACGCTCATCCCAGCGCTGGTCACCCTGGCGGTCGGCTCTGCCGGCGGCGGCCTGCTGTACCTCGTCTTCGCCAAGCTGATGCGGGTGGACGAGGTCCAGGCGGTGATCGCCACCTTCGCCCGCAAACTCCCCGGCCGCTGACCCCCGCCCCCGGCCGGCCGCTGACCCCGGGCAGCCGTGCGCGCACTGGGCGTGCGCCCACTGGGAAGGCCAGGCAAAGTAAAGAGGCAAAGTAAAAAGGACGCGCGGCGATAAGGCGGCCACTTGAACGAGTAGCCACTACCATGTGGGGGACCACGGCTTGCGGGGCGACACCCTGGGGAACGCAAAGAGGAGGGTCGGAGGCGTAAGCTGCCACGCCACGAACATGGGATCTGACCACCTGTCCAGGACGTTGCCGTGAGCACCTCAGTCATCGAGCCCGGCACACGTCTCGCCGGTCGCTACCGGCTCGAAAAGCGCATCAGCGACTCGGGCGGATCGTCGCTCTGGAAGGCCATCGACGAGATCCTCGCGCGGGCGGTCGCCGTCCGCACCTTTGAGCCCGAGTTCCCCCGGATCGCCGAGGTCGTCACGTCCGCCCGCGCGGCCAGCCGGCTGAACGACCCCCGGCTCACCCAGGTGTTCGACGCCGACGACAGCGGCGAGAGCGCCTACGTCGTCAGCGAATGGGTCGTCGGCGAGACCTTGGAGGGCATGCTCGCCAAGGCGCCGCTCGAACCCGGACGCGCCGCGACGCTGCTGTACGAGGCGTCCGAGGCGATCGCCGCCGCGCACGCCGCCGGGCTGGCGCACCTCTGCCTCGCCCCCCGCGACCTCGTCTGGACGACCGGCGGCACCGTCAAGATCCTCGGCATCGCGACCGACGCCGTCCTCGCCGACCGGTACGCCGACGACCCCGCGGGCGAGGACGTCCGCGGCCTCGGCCGGATGCTGTACGCGGCGCTCACCGCGCACTGGCCCGGCGACGGCGGCGGATCCGACCTCCCCGCGGCGCCCACCGCCGACGGTGAAGGCGAAGCCGTCCTGTACGCGCCCCGCCAGGTCCAGGCCGGGATCTCGCACGCGATCGACGCGATCGTGTGCCGCTGCCTCGGCATCGGACGGGCCGAGCCGCTCGCGTCCCCCGCCGACCTGGCCAAGGCGCTGCGCGGCGTGCCCCGCACCCCGCTGCCGCTGTTCGCCGGCCTCGGCCACACCCAGCCGCCATCGCCCGCTTCGCCGCCGCCCGCTTCGCCACCGTCCCGGCCCGCTCAGCGGCCCGCGCAGCGGCCCTCCGGGCGGCCCACGCCGCACGGGACGCCCCGCCGCCGTTCCAGGTCGTCGACGCCGGGGTCCACGCAGCCGCACCATGCACCCACAGGTGAGCAGCCTGCGTCGTCGCACGTCCCGCCGCCTCGGGTGCGCAACCGGCACGACGCCCCGCACCCGCCGTCGTCCACGTCCACCCGCACGGCGCCCGCGCACGGCCACGGCGGACACGGCGCGCACGGCGCTCCCCGCCGTCCGGGCGGCAACCGCGCTCTCCTCGGCGTCGCCGCGGCTGCGCTCACCGTCATCGTCGGCCTCGGCGTCTGGGCGCTGACCGGCGGCGAGGACGACCCCAAGGGCAACGGCGTCACCGACAACGGCCAGCCGAGCACGTCGGCCAAGCCGCAGACGGTGAAGCTGGACG
This sequence comes from Actinomadura sp. 1N219, assembly GCF_044326405.1. Classification (NCBI taxonomy): domain Bacteria; kingdom Bacillati; phylum Actinomycetota; class Actinomycetes; order Streptosporangiales; family Thermomonosporaceae; genus Actinomadura; species Actinomadura sp. 1N219. Next base: position 379,805 of record NZ_JBIRAY010000004.1, read on the forward strand.
TGGTGAACATCGCCGAGGCGCAGCAGTCGCGCCCCGACCACCCCGACACCGCGATCGGCAAGAACCTCCAGTCCGTCATCGACGGCAGTCCCGGCGGCAAGTGGGAGACACAGAGCTACCGCGACGCCCACTTCGGCAACTACTCCAAGGGCCTCGGCGTCCTCCTCGACCTGGGCCGCCCCGTCAAGATCGCCAACGTGAAGGTCCACTCGCCGGAGACCGGCGGGATGCTGCAGGTCAAGGTCGGGAACTCGCAGACCCCGACCGCCCTCACGGAGATCGGCCAGCAGCCCGCCAACGGCGGCGAGCTGACCGTCGTCGCGAACCCGCAGGCCACCGGCCAGTACGTGCTCGTCTGGTTCACGCGGCTTCCCTCGTCGTACAAGGGCAAGCTGGGCGAGATCACCGTCTTCGGGGCCGCCGGCTGAGCCCCTTCCGCGCGACGGCAAGGGCTGTGACGTGGACCGGCGCATGTCTGTATCGTGCCTGTAAGCAGATGTCCCTTCGCCCCCAGGAACCTGTGGTGCCAACCCCAGCAGCCGGTCGCGGAAACCCGGCACGTCCCGGGCGTCCCGAACGAGAAAGCGGTCGCTCATGACGTCGGTGAGCATGCGTCGCGTCGACGAGGTGCCCGACAAGGAGCTCCTCGCCCGCCATGCCCAGGGGGACCCGCACGCCTTCGCCGAACTCGTCCACCGCCACCGGGACCGCATGTGGGCCGTCGCGCTGCGCACGCTCGGCGACCCGGAGGAGGCCGCGGACGCGCTGCAGGACGCCTGCCTTTCCGCCTTCCGCGCCGCCGGACGGTTCCGCGGGGACGCCGCCGTCACCACCTGGCTGCACCGGATCGTCGTGAACGCCTGCCTGGACCGTGTCAGGCGCAAGTCCGTCCGCCCGGCGACGCCGATGGGCGACGACGCCACGTTCGACGCCGTCGCGCCGAAGATGCCCGACCCGACGGACGCGCACGGCGTGTCCCTCGACGTCCGCACCGCGCTCGAGCAGCTGCCGTACGAGCAGCGCGCCGCCCTCGTCCTGGTCGACATGATGGGCTACTCCGTCGACGACGCCGCGCAGGTCATGGAGGTCCCGCCGGGCACGATCAAGAGCCGCTGCGCGCGGGGACGCGCCAGGCTCGCTCCCCTTCTCGGTCATCACCGGAACCGACGGGAACGCAAAAACGTCGGAGGTGTGGAAGGAGGTGGCATGCCCAAGTGAACCCCGCACACCTTGACTACGACGTCCTCGCCGACCTGGCCGAAGGACTGCTCGAAGACGACGAAGCCGCCTCCGTCAGCGCGCACCTGGACACCTGCGCCGACTGCCGCGACCTGTCCGCCGACCTTGCGGACGTGTCCCGGCTCCTGGCGGAGGCACCCGCGCCGTCCATGCCCGCCGAACTGGCCGAACGCATCGACACCGCCATCGCAGCGGAGTCGCTGAACACCGCGGCCGTGGTGAGCCTGGAGGAGCGGCGCGGACGGCGGCATTGGCGGATCCTGTCGGCCGCCGCCGCGGCAGTGGTCGTGCTCGGCGGCGGAGCGGCGATCGGAACGGTCGCCCTCGACAACACCAGCGGCGATCACGGCCAGGCATCGGCCCCACCGCAGGACAACGCACGCTCCGGCGTCACCGGGAACCAGAAGGAAAGCCAGGGCCTGGCGCCGAACGCGGCTCCCGCGCCCGCGTTCGCGGTCGCGCGCAGCGGCACCGACTACCGCTCCGGGACGCTCGCCGCGCAGGTCGGCGAGATCGTGGCGGGCAACCAGAAGCTGAGCGCCGCCGACGCGCCGGACACGCGGCTCCGCGGATGCGTCCTCGGCCTCGTCGGCGAGCGGAAGCCCGTCCTGGTCGACCAGGCGGAGTACGAAGGAAACCCGGCCACGGTCATCGCCGTCGCCGGCGACACGCCTGGGAAGCTGAACGTGTGGGTCGTCGGCCCTGACTGCTCGTCCCAGAACCAGAACGTGCTGAAGAAGATAAAGGACGCCTGACCACAAACCCAAAGGCCATGGACACCGGCACCCCGCCACCGTCCATGGCCTTTCCTTCCGCGCGGTTCCTTCCGCGGTCAGAGAGTGGCGAGGAAGTCGAGGGCGATCGTCCAGGCCCGTTCGGCGGCCTCGGCGTCGTAGTCGGGCAGGTCCGGGTCGGTGAACAGGTGTCCGGCGCCCCGGTACCGGAAGACCTCCACGTCCGCGCCCGCCTTCCGCATCCGCAGGTACCAGGCGTTCTGCCAGTCGGACGGCTCAAAGGTGTCCGGGTCGGCGACGTGGAGCTGCACCGGGATCTCGGTGGACGCGTCGTCCGCCATGTCGGACGTCCCGTGCATCAGCAGCAGCCCGCCCGCCTTCGCGTCGGCGAGCGCAAGGTTCTGGGCGAGGGACCCGCCAAGCGAGAACCCCGCGTAGACGAGACCGCCATCGCCACTGTCGCCGCCGTCGCCCACGAGCGGAGCGGCCGCTGCCACCGCGCGCCGCAGCAGCTCGTCCCGCCCGATCTCCTCCTTGATCTCGATGCCGGCCTCGGCGTCGTCGACGACCCGCCCGTCGTACAGGTCCGGGACGTGGACCTCGTGCCCCGCCGAACGGAGCCTGTCCGCCGCCTGCAGAACCGCGGGCCGCAGCCCGTACATCGAGTGAAGAAGGAGAACACGCGCCATGCGTCTCACCCTATGACCACCGAGGACCGTCCAATGGCCCGAGCCGTCCGGCCTCCGCAGAGCGCACCGCGCAAGCCCGGCCCCTCGGCGCCTCACAGCCCCCTGCGACCTGCGGTATTGGTGACGGCTGCCGGACGATCGGCGAGGTGGGTGGGTCGGCTGCGGCGTGCCGGGAATCCCCGGGGCCTAGGATCGGTTGACGCGATTGGCAGGCCAGGTCGCGCGGCAGGACGGCCAATGAGGAGAGGCAGAAACAGTGAGCGACGTCCGTAACGTCATCATCATCGGCTCGGGCCCCGCGGGCTATACGGCCGCCATCTACGCCGCCCGAGGCGACCTCAAGCCGCTGGTGTTCGAGGGTTCGGTGACGGCCGGCGGTGCGCTGATGAACACCACCGACGTGGAGAACTTCCCCGGGTTCCCGGACGGCGTCATGGGCCCCGACCTGATGGACAACCTGCGCAAGCAGGCCGAACGCTTCGGCGCCGAGCTGATCACCGACGACGTCACCGAGGTCGACCTCACCGCCGACCCGAAGATCGTCAAGGTCGGCGACGAGACCTACCTCGCCAAGACCGTGATCGTGGCGACCGGGTCCGGCTACCGCGAGCTGGGCCTGCCGGACGAGAAGCGCCTCTCCGGACGCGGCGTCTCCTGGTGCGCGACCTGCGACGGCTTCTTCTTCCGCGAGCAGGACATCGCGGTCGTCGGCGGCGGCGACACCGCCATGGAGGAGGCGATCTTCCTGACCAAGTTCGCCCGCTCCGTCACCGTGATCCACCGCCGTGACCAGCTCCGCGCGTCCAAGATCATGCAGGATCGGGCGTTCGCCAACGAGAAGATCAAGTTCCTGTGGGACAGCGAGGTCACCGCGATCCACGGCGACGACCGGGTCACGGGCGTCGCCGTCCGCAACACCAAGAGCGGCGAGCAGTCCTCGCTGGAGGTCACCGGGCTGTTCATCGCGATCGGGCACGACCCGCGCAGCGAACTGTTCGCCGGACAGCTGGAGACCGACACCGACGGCTACCTGCTCGTCGACGCCCCCACCACGAGGACGAAGGTCCCCGGCGTGTTCGCCTGCGGTGACGTGGTCGACCACATCTACCGCCAGGCCGTCACCGCCGCCGGCACCGGCTGCTCGGCCGCCATCGACGCCGAGCACTGGCTGCAGGACCGGGACGCCGCGGAAACCGTCCCGCAAGCCTGAGCCGCACACCCGAAACCGTCCTCGATCACACCAGCGGTACGACTCACTCGGACCCGATCAAGCCTGGCTGAGCACTGGCCGCGGCCCGAAGGTCAACGGTCGGCCACCCGCAAGCACTGCAAGCAGCACCCTCCCGGAAACGGCTGCGTCCGATCGACCCGGGGCCGGTCGGCGCACCAGCGCCGGGAAGCGGATGGACGACGGCTGGCGAACCGGCCCGCAGCCCACAAATAAATGCACCACACGCCCTAACCGGGACCGATCCAGATGAGCGGACCAGGCCGATCGATCGAGCCAGCCGGGCAAGTAGAGCCGGAGCGGAGGCCCGCGTGGACCGGGCCGCAACGGTTCGATCTAGAACGCAAATGAAGGGTCCGGACGCTGGACGGCGGCTCGACAGGCCGGGCGGCCGATGAATTCGCTGGACGGGCCCGCTCGTCCGGCAACATCGGGCGGGAGGGTCGTCCACCGCCCGCCACGACAGGAGAAGGAGAAGGAGAACCATGAAAGCCGTGACCGACGCCGACTTCGCATCCGAGGTTCTGGAGAACGACAAGCCCGTGCTCGTCGATTTCTGGGCGGAATGGTGCGGCCCGTGCCGGATGGTGGGGCCGATCCTCGAGGAGATCTCCAAGGAGCACGGCGACAAGATCGAGATCGTCAAGCTCAACATCGACGAGAACCCGAAGGTGCCGCAGTCGTACGGCGTCATGCAGATCCCGACGCTGAACGTCTACCAGGGCGGTGAGGTCGTCAAGCAGATCATGGGCGCGAAGCCGAAGGCCGCCCTCCTGCGCGATCTCGCCGAGTTCATCTGACGGCGCCCTCGTCCGTCCACATCGCCCCGGCCCGTCCCGCCGCCGACCGATCGTGCTCGGCAGCGTTTCCGGACCTCGTCGTCTCCCGCGGCGAGCGCGAAAAGCGTGTGGCCCGCGCTCCTGACGGAGTGCGGGCCACACGCATGAATCGGCTCAGAACGCCTCAGACGGGTCGTAGCGCCCCCTCCGGGGTCATGGAGCCCAGCAGTCGTTCCAGCGCCACCTCGACGTCCTCGCGCCACGACAGGGCCGACTTCAACTCCAGCCGCAGCCGCGGATACCGGTGATGCGGGCGGACGGTCTTGAACCCGACCGACAGCAGGTAGTCGGCGGGCACCATGCACCCGCCCTCCTCGCCCTTCAGGTCGCCGAACGCCTCGATCGCCTTCACCGTGCGGCGGGTGAGGTCCTTCGCGACGCCCTGGACGAGCATCCGGCCGAGCCCGCCGCCCGCGAACTCCGGCAGGATGTGCGCGGTCATCAGCAGCACCGCGTCCGCGCTGACCGGGCTCGTCGGGAACGCCACCGAGCGCGGCACGTACAGCGGCGGCGCGTACATCACGAAGCCCGCGGGGACGTTGTCGACGTACACGATCTTGCCGCAGCTGCCCCACTCCAGCAGCGTCGAGGAGATCCAGGCCTCCTTCTCCAGGCCCGAGTCGCCGCTCTCCAGCGCCCGGTCCCGGCTCACCGGGTCCAGCTCCCAGAACACGCACCCGCGGCAGCGGTGCGGCAGATCGTTCAGATTGTCCAGCGTGATGTTGACGAGACGACGCGACACTGGGTCGGCACCCCCTGTTGCGATCCTCGCCCGCCAGCCTGAAACCTCTGGCCGGGCCGTCGGCTTCTCGGGACGGAACGCCGCTCCGCTGAAGTTCCCGGCAACATTCCGGGACCCTCGGGCATCGTATCGGACAGGGGGCCGCCACCCATCTCGGCACACCTTCGCAACACCCGCCGCCCGGACGCGGCATCCTCGCGGACGAAGCGGGAACGACCGGCCTGGACGCCTCGCCTGGGGTTCACCGGAAGTGTCCTCGTCCGATGCCGTATTTTGCAGGCTAGCCAGTCCACCTCGGAGGTGCCTCGTGGAACAGCACTCGCGTACGGATGCCTACACCGATCGCTACGCCGCCCGTGCCGCCGGCATGGTGCCCTCGGAGATCCGGGCTCTGTTCGCGATGGTCGCCCGTCCCGAGGTGGTCTCGCTCGCGGGCGGCGCGCCGTACGTCTCGGCGCTTCCCCTCGACGCCGTGGGCCGGATGGTCGGCGACCTCGTCGCGGGCAAGGGCGCCGAGGTGCTCCAGTACGGCTCCGCGCAGGGCGACGAACAGCTCCGTGAGCACATCTGCGAGGTGATGGCGCTGGAGGGCGTCCAGGCGTCCGCCGACGACGTCGTCGTCACCGTCGGCGCCCAGCAGGCGCTCGACCTCATCACCAAGATCTTCGTGGACCCGGGCGACGTCGTCCTCGCCGAGGCGCCGTCCTATGTCGGCGCGCTCGGCACGTTCGCCTCCTACCAGGCCGATGTCGTCCACGTCCCGCTCGACGAGGCGGGCCTCATCCCCGCCGCGCTCCGCGAGACCCTCGCGAACCTCCGAGCACAGCACCGCCGGGTCAAATTCCTCTACACCGTCCCGACGTTCCAGAACCCCGCGGGCGTCACCCTCACCACCGCCCGCCGCGCCGAGATCCTCGAAATCTGCGCCGAGCACGACGTCCTGGTCGTCGAGGACAATCCATACGGTCTCCTCGGCTTCGAGGACGAGCCCATGCGGGCCCTCCGGGCGGACGACGCCCAGCGGGTCATCTACCTCGGCTCGTTCTCCAAGACGATCGCCTCCGGCCTCCGTGTCGGCTGGGTGCTCGCGCCGCACGCGGTGCGGGCCAAGCTCGTCCTCGCCGCCGAGTCCGCGATCCTGTGCCCGTCGAACTTCTCGCAACTCGCCGTCCGCGAGTACCTCGCCACCCAGCCGTGGCAGGAGCAGATCAAGGACTTCCGCGAGCTCTACCGGGCGCGCCGCGACGCGATGCTCGAATCGCTCGACCAGCTCATGCCGGACGGCTGCACGTGGACGCGTCCCGCAGGCGGCTTCTTCGTCTGGCTCACCCTCCCCGAGGGCCTCGACGCCAAGGCCATGGCACCCCGCGCCATCGCCGAACGGGTCGCCTACGTCCCCGGCACCGGCTTCTACGCCGACGGAACCGGCCACCGGCACATGCGCCTCTCCTACTGCTTCCCCGAGCCGCACCGGATCCGCGAGGGCGTCCGGCGCCTCGCCGCGGTAGTGGAACAGGAGATCCGTCTCCGGGACACTTTCGGCAGTGCGATCGCGGGCGGCTCCACCGGCGTCCAGGCCCCGGGGCCGGACGTCGTCTGAATGTTTCACGTGAAACGCACCGGCCTCTCGGGCGGGGTCGCCGGGCCTTCGGCGCAGGACTGAAGGCATGATCGTGTTGGACGGCACGACTCGGCGCTCACATCGGGGGAGCCGGTGCGTTCCGACGTCACGGCACCATCTAGAGGGGCACACCAGTGGAACTCGGGCATGTCGTCGTCCTGGCCGGCGGGCTCTCCTACGAGCGGGAGGTCTCGCTTCGCTCCGGCCGGCGCGTCACGGAGGCGCTGCGCGCCCTCGACATCCCCGTCGAACTCCGCGACGCGGACGCGACACTCCTGGACTCCCTGTCTGACGATCCCCCGGACGCCGTGTTCCCCGTCCTGCACGGCGCGGCGGGTGAGGACGGCTCGATCCGCGACGTCCTCGAACTCCTGGACGTCCGCTACGTCGGCGCCCGCCCGGACGCCTGCCGAGTCGCGTGGGACAAGCCGACCGCCAAGTCCGTCGTCCGCCGCGCGGGCCTCCGCACACCGGACTCCGTCGCGCTCCCCAAAGAGGTCTTCCACGACCTCGGCGCCTCGTCCGTCCTCGACCACATCATCCGCAGCCTCGGCCTCCCGCTGTTCGTCAAGCCCACGCGAGGCGGCTCGGCACTCGGCGCATCCGTCGTCCACGAGGCCGCGGACCTCTCCGCCGCCATGGTCGGCTGCTTCGCCTACGGCGACGCCGCCCTCGTCGAGCGCTACATCGCCGGCACCGAGATCTCCGTCAGCGTCGTCGAACGCGACGGAGCCCCGACCGCCCTGCCCGCGGTCGAGATCGTCGCCCCCGGCGGCCTCTACGACTACACGGCCCGCTACGACGCCGGCGACACCGAGTTCGTCACCCCGGCCCGCCTCGACGAGGACGCCACCGCCCGCGCCACCGCCGCCGCCGTCACCGCCCACCGCGCCCTCGGCCTCCGCGACCTCTCCCGCACCGACCTCATCGTCTCCCCCGACGGCGAGGTCCATTTCCTGGAAGTCAACGTGGCCCCCGGCATGACGGAAACGAGCCTCTTCCCTCGCGCCATCAGCGTCGCCGGCCTGGACCTAGGCGAAGTCTGCCGAGACCTAATCCTCTCCCGCTTCCCCTAAGCCCCCTTCAGCACCCCCCAAACACCCACCTGGCGTCACCGCGCCACGCATTCCCCAACAGGCCACCAACCGCAGACCACCCCAGCACCCCCAAACCATCAAGCAACGGCACCAGCCCCGGACGTCCAGCAACTCTGACGCCACCCTCCAACACCTCCGGGACAGCCTGCCGCCCGGCCTCCCAGCACCCCCGAAGTCCGAGCGACACCGGACACCCAACAACGCCTCGCGAGCGCACAGATGTCCGGACGTCGCATCTTCAGATGTCGCACTCGCCAGGCACGGGCGACGGCGTTGTCCGGAGTCGTCGGCGCGTCCCCGGCACCTGGCGGCCACCCAGAAAGCCACACGACACCGGCCGCCGAGCACCTCCCGCCGAGCCATCTGCCCGCTCCAAGACCAGCGATTCCGAACGCGACTTCCACCAGCACGTCGCAGACCGCGATGTCGCGAGGACCGCCGCTTCCAGAGCACGCATAGCCGGCGAACGCAGACCATTTCCGCGCCCGGACGACCACGAACCCGACGCAATGACAAACTCCAACTCCAGACGTCCGCGACATCCGCGACGCCCGCGACCGCGACACGTCGCCACCAAGCACCAGGCGACCGGACACCAACAAGCCGATCTGCCAGCCGCCGCCCCCACGCCACCGGGAGCCCGGCGCGCCAGCCGCAGGCACTCGACCCCGTCGTCCATCACAGCCGCCTTGTGTCGCGACGCGCCCCACCGCAGCCGCGTTGACCCGACGCGCCGACCGCCTCCCGCGGACCGCTCAGGGACGGACCGCTCGACGCTCCACGAACTTTCCCTGCCGTTGCGAATTCGATGCTCTAAGGACTCGCGCGGGCCCCAGCACGCACAACGCAAGGAAGAGACGAGCGAAGACACGCGAGCTCCAGACGACTCATCACGCCCCCTCCCCGACATCGCACGGCCCCGGGCGGACAGCGGTGACCACACGAGACGGCCGAGGAGCCGGTCGTAGCGCCGGTTCCCGTACCGCCGACTCCGCCAAACTAGGTCGGACGAGCACAACGGCGTTCGAGCGACAGACCTTAGGTCTGCGACCCGGTCAGGAACGGAAGACTGACGTTCGCAACCGCGCGAACGTTCACGGCAGGGGAGAGCGAGGCTGAGTCAGCTTCGTCAGGCAACGATGCGCATTGCTCACGAGAAGCCCGTGCGGCCAGAGAGGCAAGCGGGCCCGCCCTCACGCGCCTCTGGTCCCTCCATGTCAGCCGCTCACGACTCCTCTCGGCACTGGGGAGGGAGGGCTGGCGATCGAAGTCGCAGTCTTCTCGCGGAAGCACCCAACGCGTTGCCGCCGCGGAGGCTGAGCTCCAGCACCCAGGTGCCGAGTGGCGCGCCTCAGTTTCACGTGAAACATCAGCGCAGTCCGCCCAGCCTCGCGCGCACAGCGAAGACGCCGCAGCCGGACGTGCCGGAGGTTGATCCGCCGCCAGGAATGGTCCGAGGTCGTCAACGAGCGGCTCAGCCGGAACGCTGGAGCGGCATGCCTGCGGAGGTAGGTGCACTCCACAGCAAACCCTCACACGAACTCGCGGCCGACGCCGCACGAAGGCCCGCGTCAGTTCTCCGACACCGCTGCAGCCGCTGCCCTCCCAAGCGCACGGCGGCATCTACGAACCCCTGCCTGCGAAACCGATTCTGGGCGACGAAGACACACAAGCAGGGGGACTGTCCGCGAGATCGCAAGCAAGCGTCAATGCAACTGCTGTGCGGCGTTTGTAATGGCGGTAGGTGATATCGCAAAGCACTGTGGTGGATCAGCCCGCGCCGGGGGTGTGGAGGGCCTTGCCAGGATCCTGAACGGGACGGTGGTCGACGGAGGTGCTTCCGGCGAAGTGTGCGTTGCTGGCGGTGGGGCTCCCTGCTGAGCGGTTCGGTGAAGGCGGCCAGGCAGGATGGGGTAGTGGGGCGTGGGGCGCCGCGCCCGCGCCCCGGCAACAACCATCCAACCGCCGCGTGTTGAGCCGCATGAGGATCGGTCGAACCCAAGATGAGCGGAGGGGAGCTACCACCCACAGTCCCTTGCTCGGATCGCGCACCACCCATGGGCCCAACCACGAGCGGCCGTGATGGCTACGCACGGCGCGTGCCCACCGCAACGACCACCCGCACGCGGCACCGAGGGAAGTCGCCCGAACGCGGTGCCCCAGACGCGGTGCCCCAGACGCGGTGCCCCAGACGCGGTGCCCCAGACGCGGTGCCCCAGACGCGGGGTACCGGACGCCTGAGCGGAGCGGCCGGGGAGCCATCGCGCGGTGGTCGGCATAAGGCCGACTCGGCCTTGGTGCCCTGCGGCTAGGGCGGTTCCGAAGGATGTGGAGCCATTCGTTGACGACGGCGATCTCCACGGCGGTTTGATGGCGGACGCAAAGCCTGTCGGAGCGGGATCGCGATCGTCCGGTGACGCGGTAGGACGGTTGGTACCGCACTCGACGGCGTGGCGGCGCGGGGTTCTGTCTGAGTCGAGGCGGGTGCGCAGGGCCGCGGCTTCGTCGCCGCGGCCGGTGACCGGCCCGGCCGGCACCGAGATGGTGACCTCCGGCGGCACATATGAGCGCGAGTCAGCCGGGAGAACGGGCACCTTATCGGCGGCGGGCGCTCGTTCCCGGGAGATGCGGTCTGCCGCAGCCATGGTCGACCTAGGCATCGGGAGAAGTCCCGGCCCCACGATGCCCTTGGAAGCAAAATGGCGATGCGGTCAATCGAGTTGGCCGAGCCCCGCAAGGCCCCCATGAAACCAGGAACATCCGTCAAGCATCGCCCGGGACTAGACAAGCTGGCTGATCCTCGGGGTGCTCTGACAGGTGGCCAGCCGCTTGGCGTCCGGCCGCGCGCATTTGCGTGCCGCCGCTTCGATGGCAGGCGCGCCCGAACGGCGTCGGAGGGGGGATGTTTCACGGGAAACATCTGGCTTCGGGGAAGCGAAGCGCCCCGGGGGAGCCGTTTTGGGCTGCCGGGGCGCTCAGGAGGAGGCGAGGGTGTCAGGCTTCGCCGGGGCCGCTGTCCTCATCGGGGGCCATGGATTTGATGATGCGGTCCAGGTCCTCCAGGGTGGCGAACTCGACCACGATCTTGCCCTTGTTGCGTCCCATGTCGACGCGGACCTTGGTCTCGTAGCGGTCGGAGAGGCGGTCGGCCAGTTCCTTGAGTCCAGGGGCGACGGGTTTATTGCGGCGTCCCTGACGCGGAGCTTTTGGCTCGTCGACCTCGCGGATCGCGATGAGTTCCTCAAGGGCGCGAACGGAGAGGCCCTCCTGCACGATTCGCTGGGCCAAGTGCTCCTGGGCCTCGATGCTGTCGAGCGAAAGGAGGGCGCGCGCGTGCCCGGCCGACAGGACGCCCGCGGCGACACGGCGTTGGACGCCCGGCGGCAGGTTCAGCAGACGGAGCGTGTTGGTGATGTGCGGACGCGACCGTCCGATGCGTCCGGCGAGTTGCTCGTGCGTGGCGCCGAAGTCCTGCAGCAGTTGCTGGTACGCGGCGGCCTCCTCCAGCGGGTTGAGCTGCTGGCGGTGGAGGTTCTCCATGAGGGCGTCACGGAGCAGGTCGTTGTCGCCGGTGTCGCGGACGATCGCCGGGATGACGTCCAACCCGGCCAGCCTGGACGCCCGCAGCCGGCGCTCGCCCATGATCAGCTCATAGTCGTGCTCACCTGTCGAGGCCTTGCGCACCACGATCGGCTGCAGGAGCCCGACGATGCGGATCGACTCGGCGAGTTCCTCCAGGGCCTCGTCGTCGAAGTGGTCGCGCGGCTGACGCGGGTTGGCGGTGATGGAGCGGACGGGAAGCTCGGCGAAATGCGCGCCCGCGATCGGCTCCAACGCCGGATCCTGCGAGGCGGTGCCGTTCGGTCCGGTCGTCCCGGACGGTCCGGACGTCCCAGCCACCGCGGGCCCGCCTGGGAATCCCGGCTCACCCGCGCTGCCCGGTTCGGCGGGCGTCGGCGGAGGCGGGGCGGTGGGGATGAGGGCGCCGAGTCCCTTGCCGAGGCCGCGTCGCTGCTGGCTCACTGGACGGCTCCTCCGTGGGCCATTTCGGACGCGGCCTCGCTGTAGGCGAGCGCGCCGCTTGAACCTGGGTCGTAGGTCATGACGGACTGCCCGTAGCTCGGGGCTTCGGAGACCCGGACGCTGCGGGGGATGACGGTGTTGAGGACGACGTCGCCGAAGTGGTTCCGGACGTCCTCGGCCACCTGCGCCGCTAGGCGTGTCCGGGCGTCGTACATCGTGAGCAGGATCGTGGACACCTTCAGCTGCTGGTTGAGGTGCGCCTTGACGAGGTCGACGGTCCTGATCAGCTGCCCGAGGCCCTCCAGCGCGTAGTACTCGCATTGGATGGGAATGAGCAGCTCGTCCCCGCCGACGAGGGCGTTGACGGTGAGCAGGCCAAGGGACGGCGGACAGTCGATCAGCACGTAGTCGTACTTGTCGGTGTCGTAGGCGTCCAGCGCCCGCCGCAGCCGCGATTCGCGCGCCACCTTGGAGACGAGCTCGATCTCGGCGCCGGCGAGGTTGAGCGTCGCGGGCGCGCAGTACAGGTTGGGGATCTCGGCGGCCGGGACGACGATGTCGGCGAGCGCCGTGTCCTCGATCAGCACGTCGTAGATCGAGGGGATCTCCGCGTGGTGCTCGACGCCGAGGGCGGTGGAGGCGTTGCCCTGGGGGTCGAGGTCGACCACGAGGACCTGGGCGCCGTGCATGGCGAGGGACGCCGCAAGGTTCACCGAACTGGTGGTCTTGCCCACGCCGCCCTTCTGGTTGGCGATGGTGATGATGCGGCATCTGTCGGGCCGCGGCCACTCCTTGCCCCGGCGGCCCGGCACCGGCTTGATCGCGGTGGCCGTTGTTTCATGTGAAACCTTGGCGTCCTTGAGCGCCTCGCGCACGAGTTCTGACTCCCCCTGAGTTGGTCCCTTGCGCGGACCCGGCGGCTGCGCGCCGGCGTTCGTCGGTACATAGCCGACGTTCTCCGCGGTTCCGGACGTCGTGGTACCCCACATTGCGTGTCCGGAGGGCGCGGTCCCTGGCGCGGTGCCCGGGTCCGCCTCCCCCCGCGTCCCGGCGGAGGACGCGCTCCGAGCGGAGTCCACACCGGGTCCGCCCAGGCCGGACGGCTGTTCGTCGGGGGATTCGTCGGCGCGGTCAGGCCTGCCAAGCCCTGGTCCCGTGCTCATGAAGACCTCTTCCTCGACCCATTAGCACGCCGGGGTGCGCGCTGTCGTCGCCCGACGGCCTCGCCCCGGCCTGCGACCACGCGGACGAGTGTTGTCGGAGAATCGACCATACCGCGCCCGACCTGAAGCAGTTCCGCGCTCCGCGCCCCGAGCCGCTTCAGGACGGGCTCCGCCTCGTCCAACTCGGCCGCGGCCCGTTCCCCCTTGAGCGCCAGCAGTTCGCCGCCGGGGCGCAGCAGCGGAAGCGCCCACGTCACAAGACGTTTGAGCGGTGCGACGGCGCGTGCCGTGGCCACGTCCACCGCGATCTCTCCGACCATGTCCTCGGCCCGTCCGCGCCGCACCTCGACGTTGCCGAGGTCGAGCATTTCGACGCATTCGTCCAGGAACGTGGTGCGTCGCAGCAGCGGTTCCAGCAGGACGATCCGCAGATCGGGCCGGACGATCGCGAGCACGACACCCGGCAGGCCCGCCCCGGATCCGACGTCCACCACCTGCGCGTCCGCCGGAATCGCCTCCGACACCACCGCGCAGTTGATCAGATGGCGTTCCCAGAGCCGATCGACCTCGCGCGGACCGATGAGCCCGCGCTCCACCCCGGCCGTCTCAAGAAAAGCCGCGTAACGCTCCGCGACCGGCAGCGCGTCACCGAAGACGACCTCACGTCCAATCCCCACCAGACGAATCGTTCCACATAAACCAACGAAGCCGTGCATGCGCAACGTCCAACACGACGCTCCCGCACAACACCCCCGCACAACGCTGACCCAACCGGCCAGCCCAACCTGGGAGAAAGGTCCTGCGCAACACGTCGTCCCGGTGCAACGCCGCCGCGCGACATGCCGGCACGGCGCATATTCGCGGCTCGTACCGAGGCAAACGCCCCAGTGCAACTTCCCTGCATAGCGTTCGGACGCGGGGGTTGGACGACCCTTGCGTCATGGCGAGAACCACATGACCCGCCGCATAACTCGGGCTCGTCGGGTAGAGGCCCGCTTTGTCGCCCGATGTCCCCCGGAAGGGAGCCCCGACACATGGGAATCGGAGTCAGTCTCGCATTCATCGCCATGGGCGCGATCCTCGCGTTTGCCCTCCGCGTCGATCTCAGCGGCATTGACATTCACCTGGTCGGCTGGATCCTCATCCTGGTGGGGCTGATCAGCATGGGTTTCACCGTGAAGTACACGCGGCCGCGCCGCCGAACCGGCCGCGTCGTCGGTGCGGACCCCGCCTACGGCGACGAGCCGGGCACGGTGGTCCGCGAAGAGCACATCATCGAGGATCCCGCGCCCGTCGGCCGCCCAGCGGAACGAGTCGAACGTGTGATCGAACATCCGGCGGACGAGGGAGCCCCGCGCGGCCACGTCGCCCAGGACCCGGCGTTCTCCCAGGACCCGGCGCACGCGCAGGATCCGGCGGAGGAGAACAGTCCGTCCATCATCGATTCGACCGCGCGGCCCGTCCCGCAGAGGCGCAGGTGGCGTCGAACGACCCGTTGATTCGTACGGTCCGGTCCCGCCCGGTGTGCTTTGGGCGGCGGTGCACACCCGGCGGCCGAGGACCTCGCGCCGACCAGGCCCGACCAGGCCCGACCAGGGACGCCAAGAACGTGGCGGCACGCCTTGCGCGAGGGTGGGGGTTGATGTGCGGACGGCCCCGGTGCGGTGGAGCACCGGGGCCGTTCAGGTGGGTGAGCCCTCGAACTTCGGGCCGTCCGCCAAGGGGAGGCTTCGAGCGGGCGAATCGGCCGGGTGGGGCGAGTGGGCGTTGGAGCGCGGTGGTTGCCGGCGATCAGGCCGCCCGGGACGTCGTCAGGCGGGGTAGACGACGACGTAGCGGTCGGGCTCCTCGCCTTCGGACTCGCTGCGCAGGCCCGCGGCGGCGACCGCGTCGTGGACGATCTTGCGCTCGAAAGGGGTCATCGGGGCGAGCGGCTTCGGCTCGCCCGCCTGCTTGACCTCGTCCGCGACATCGGTGCCGAGCTTGGTCAGCTCGGCGCGGCGGCGTTCGCGGTAGCCGCCGATGTCGAGCATGAGCCGGGTGCGGTTGCCCGTCTGCCGGTGGACGGCCAGGCGGGTCAGCTCCTGCAGCGCCTCCAGGACCTCGCCGCGCTTTCCGACCAGCTCGTCCAGGGCACCGCCGACGACGGCGACCATCGCGCGCTCGCCCTCGACGTCCATGTCGATGTCGCCGTCGTAGTCACCGATGTCCAGCAGGCCCTCGATGTAGTCGGCGGCGATCTCGCCTTCCTGCTCGAGCGCCTGGACGTCGACCTCATCAGTGGTGTCGGTCTGGCTCAACGGGGTTCTCCTTCTCCGGCACGTGCTCGGGGATCAAACTAGCGCTTCTGGGTACCGCTGCGCTTGCTGCGCGACTTGCGGGTCGGCTGGTTGCGGACGACCTTCGGCTTGTCGTCCACCTCGGGTTCCGGCTCCGGCTCCTTCCTGAGCTTGGCCTTCATGCCGGACGACGGCTGACCGTTCTTCGAGCCGGCGGCCTTCGCACCGCTCTTCGCGCCGCTCTTGGCGCCGGCCTTCGTGCCCGACTTGGCGGTGCCCGACTTGGCGCCCGACTTGGCGGTGCCCGACTTGCCGGTGGTCGTGGTCGGCGCGGGCTCGCCGTCCTTACTGGGCGGCGGGTACTTCTTGTAGATGTAGTGCTGCTGCGCCAGCGTCCAGCTGTTGGACGTGACCCAGTACATGAGGACACCGAGCGGGAACCCGAGCCCGAAGAGGCCGAACAGCGGCGCGAGGAAGACCATCATCTTCTGCGCCTGCATCATCGGGTTGGCGTCGTCGGTGACGGGCTGGCGCTTCATGCTGGCCCGGACGGTGAAGAACGTCGTGACGGAGCTGATCACCACGGCGATGCCGGTGATGATGATGGCGGTCCAGCTCTTGGGGTCCGAGCCCCAGGCGTTGAGGAAGGTGTCCGGGATGTGGGCGCCGAAGATGCTGGCGTGCTGGGCGCTCGCCACCAGGTCGGCCGACATCGCGAAGACGCTCTCGCCGGGCTTGGCGTCCGAGACCTTCTTCAGCGTCTGGAAGAGGCCGATGAAGATCGGCATCTGCACCAGGAGGGGGAGGCAGCCCGAGAGCGGGTTGGCGCCGTTCTCCTGGTAGAGCTTCATGACCTCCTGGTTGAGGCGCTGCTTGTCGTTCTTGTATTTCTTGCGCAGCGCCTGAACCTTGGGGTTCAGTTCCTGCATCTTCCGCGAAGCGTGGATCTGCTTCACGAATAGGGGAACGAGGATCACGCGCAGCAGGACGGTAAGCAGGATGATCGAGCCGCCCCAGGCCCATCCACTGTCCTTGGGGACGACGGTGCTCAGGCCCGTGTGGATCCACACGATGAGCTGAGCGACGATCTCGTACAACCAGTCAAGCACCGGGCAGCTCCTTGGGCTCTGCTAGGGCGGGGCCGCTCTCCTCGCGGCCGGAGTTCGAAGAAGCCGCCGCGGATCGCTCCTGGGCGGACGTCCGGGACGTCCCCCCAGTTCCCCCGGAGAAGCGCGTCTCGGACGTCTTCTTCGGCGGCACCGGGTCGTAACCCCCGGGGTGGAAGGGGTGGCACCGCGCGATCCGGCGGGCCGTCAGCCATGTGCCGCGCAGCGCCCCGTGCACCTGGAGCGACTCCAGGCCGTACGCGCTGCAGCTGGGCTGGAAACGGCACTGCTGCCCGAGCAGGGGACTCAAGAAGCGGCGGTAGGCGCGGACGAGAAGGATCAGCAGCGTCGCGACGGGGCCCGGGGGCCCCACCGGGTGATGCGGGGGGAAGGCCATCCCCTGCCGACTCCTCATCTCCGCCCCTTGGACGCGGGCCGCAGCAGCCGGTCGAGCGCCGACTCCAGATCCGCGGCCAGTTCGTCAGGACGCGCCGTCCCCGCCGAGGGGTTGGCGCGCACTACGAGCAGGCTACCCGCTGGGAGCCGGTCCAGGTGCGGGCGCATCAGATGGCGGAGGCGGCGTCGCGCGGTGTTGCGGACGACCGCGTTCCCCACGGTGCGCGCCACGATGAACCCGACCAGCGGCGGGGCTGCCCCGCCGCCGGCCCGGTCGGGCGACTCGTCCGGGTGAAGCAGATGAACCACGACATTCGGCCGTCCGGCGCGGCGACCGCGCCGGACGGCCAACGTGAAGTCGTCCCGCCGCCGCATCCGGTTTCCGGACGGCAGCACAGTGAGCGGTGGATCAGACCGCGATGCGAGTGCGGCCCTTGCCGCGCCGGTTGGACAGGATCGCGCGGCCGGCGCGGGTGCGCATGCGCAGCCGGAAGCCGTGCTTCTTGTGGCGGCGACGGTTGTTCGGCTGGAAAGTACGCTTGCTCACTTGGGGCTCCAGTGCTGCGGTCGGTTCGTCTGCAAAGGCTCGGCAACTCGCATCGAGGGGCGCGTCCGGTCCCCCGCAGCGGGGGCCCACCCGAGCCTGCCTGGAGGGGCTGCCGGCGGGCACGCGTCATCTCCGTCGATGCGACTCGACCTCAGCACGTTACGGGCTCCCGCCCACCGGGTCAAACCGATCGACCGCGCCCGATCCGACGGAACGCCCGATCCAGCAGAGCGCGGGGCGCGGTCCAGCGGAGGAGCGCGGGAGCTCGGTCCAGCGGAGCGCGAGGGGCCGGGGGGTGGAGCGCGGGGGCGCGTCCGGGGGACGGGCGGGACGGGGCGTGTTGGCGGACCGGTCGTGTTGCGGGTGTGGGCCGCAGCGGTTAGGGTCGTCCGGGCGAACCGACGCTCTTTCGACTTCGACGAATTCGACGGTCCATGTCGGTGTTCTGCCCCTCATAACCCCCGTTCGAGAACCACACCCGGACCGGCCCGCGTGCAGGCCGGAGGCTTCCCGACCTCGCTCGTAGGAACCCGCGTCACGGGTTTTACACAGGGTGCTCCATGCCTATGCACAGCATGTGGACAACTCTGTGGACAACTCGTGAGAGAGTAAGTCTTCCGCGTCGCGGCCGTGCCCTGTGGGGCCGATCGCGTCCTGTGGGACAGCCGGGGCAGTCAGGTACTCCGTCGGACGGAGGGGGAGGGGACCTTGCGCATGGACGGCCAGGATCTCGGATCAGTCTGGGCCCGCACCCTCACCGCACTGGCCGAGAGCGATCTGTCTCCGAGCTACCGCGCCTGGCTGCCGATGGTCCGCCCGCTGGCACTGGTGGAGGGAACGGCGCTGCTGGCCGCGCCGAACGAGTTCGCCAAGGACGCGCTGGAGACGCGGCTGCGCAACCTCATCACGCAGGCCCTTTCGCATGAGCTGGGCAGGGAGATCCGTGTCGCGGTGACCGTCCAGCCGGAGCCGCCCGCCATGCCTGGCGGCGGGCCAGGTCCTGGCCCAGGCCCCGGTGCGTCGTCGTCCAGGCCGGGTGGTGGTGACCCACTGGGCGCGCCGATCCCAGCGCCGGGGGGAGGGCTCGGCATGCACGAACCCGCTCCTTCTTATGGCGAGTCCTACTCAGACCGGCCGCATGACGACCGCGACAGGGATCGCGAGCGTGAAAGGGACCGGGAGCGTCCGCACACAGGGCAGCCCTACGGCGAACCATCAGAACGTCCGTATTCAGAGCAGCCGTACAGCGAGCCGGGGTACCGGCCGCAGTCGGGAGTTACCCACAACCCCGGCGCCCCCGGAGGTTATCCACAGGCTGCGGACGACGAGCGGGGCAACTATCCGCCCGCTCCCCGTCCATCCGCCTACGGCCCAGGCGGGCAGGGGCCAGGCCCAGGCCCAGGTCCGGGTCCGGGTGGACGTGGCCCAGGTCCCTTCGACGGACGGGGCCCGCAAGGCTATCCCGGGCACGGCGCGCCAGAGGGATTCAGTGGAGAGCCTCCTGGACGGCCCTCGCACTCGCATCTGAACGACCGCACGCTCGGCCCGCTGCGTTCGGACGGCCGTGCAGAGCCGCAGGGGCGCGAACCCCAGCACGGTGGGAACGAGCCATCGCTCGGGCACCCGGAGAACACCTTCAAGGGCGGAGACCCATCGTTCGCCGGCGGTGAGCAGTCGTACGGAGGGCCGGAGCAGTACGGCAGCACTGGCACCGACCAGTACGGCGCAGGCAGCAGCGAGCAGTACGGGAGTAGCGGCAGCGACCAGTACGGCGGCGGTGGTGGTGGTGGAGGCGCCGAGCCGTACAGTGGCGCACCCGCGAGCAGCGAGCAGTACGGCGGAGGTGCTGTCGCCGAGCAGTTCGGCGGAGGCGGCGAGCAGTATCGCGGCGAGGAGCCATACCGCAAAAGCGTGTTCCGCGACGATGAGCCCCCAGACTCCCGCAGCCCCAACGGCCCCGGCCTCGGCGGCACCCCTAACGGCCCTGGCCTTGCCCCCGGCGGGGGTCCGGGCGGGGCCCCGGCTCCGGGAGGCAACACAGGTTCTGGTGCGTCCGAGCACGCCCGCCTGAACCCCAAGTACACCTTCGAGACGTTCGTCATCGGCTCGTCCAACAGGTTCGCGCATGCAGCCGCAGTAGCGGTCGCCGAGCAGCCGGCCAAGGCGTACAACCCGTTGTTCGTCTACGGCGACTCCGGCCTAGGGAAGACGCACCTTCTCCATGCGATCGGGCATTACGCGCAGAGCCTCTTCAATGGCGCGCGCGTCCGTTATGTGAGTTCGGAAGAGTTCACGAACGACTTCATCAACTCGATTCGCGACGGAAAGGCCGACGGGTTCCGCCGCCGCTACCGCGACGTCGACATCCTCCTCGTCGACGACATCCAGTTCCTTGAGGGCAAGGAGCAGACGCAGGAGGAGTTCTTCCACACGTTCAACACGCTCCACAACGCCAGCAAGCAGATCGTCATCTCCAGCGACCGTCCGCCCAAGGAGTTGGTCACGTTGGAGGACCGGCTGCGCAACCGGTTCGAGTGGGGGCTGACGACCGACGTCCAGCCGCCCGAGCTGGAGACGCGGATCGCGATCCTGCAGAAGAAGGCGCGCCAGGAGGGCCTCGCCGCGCCGCCGGACGTGCTGGAGTTCATCGCCTCGCAGATCGCGACGAACATCCGCGAGCTGGAGGGCGCGCTGATCCGGGTCACGGCGTTCGCGAGCCTGAACCGGCAGTCGGTGGACATGAAGCTCGCCGAGATCGTCCTGAAGGACCTCATCCCGAACGACTCCGGCCCGGAGATCACCGCCGCGATGATCATGGCGCAGACCGTGGAGTACTTCGGGACGACGATCGAGGACCTGTGCGGCCCGTCCCGCTCCCGGATGCTCGTCACGGCCCGGCAGATCGCGATGTACCTGTGCCGGGAGCTGACGGAGCTGTCCCTGCCCAAGATCGGCCAGCAGTTCGGGGGACGCGACCACACCACGGTCATGCACGCCGAACGCAAGATCCGGTCGCTGATGGCCGAGCGCCGCGCCATCTACAACCAGGTCACGGAGCTGACCGGGCGCATCAAGCACCAGGCCCGCAAGCGCTGACCGGCGCCCTGTGCACACTGTGGACAGACCTGCGCGACGCTTGTGGACGGCCCGCACCGTCCCCGTCCACACCCCGCCGACCGGACGGAAGCGACGAAAGGCACGTCTCGCCCGAGAACCGGAGTCGCTACTCACAAGTTGTGGAAAACTCTGGGGATTTTCGTGGATAACCCGGTGGGCAACCGTTGGAGAACCTGAGGATGAGCAGTGGACGGATGTGGATCCGCGGTGCACGAGCCCACGGCGTCCTGGGGAAAACCAGTGGACGACTTGGGGAGGACCTGGGGAGAGCCTGGGGACGGACCCGCGGGCGACCCGGCGGTCACTCGTCCGGTGTACACAGGCCGCCGAAACGGTCGGCATACCCGTGGAGAACTCGTGGAAAACCGGGGGATGACATGAGGATGACGTGTGGGGATGATTTCGCCGTCCCCAGGCGGCGCCGCGCCGTCCACCTTCGATGCACAGCACCGGTGGACGAAGAAACCCGCTCCCACCTGGGAAGACGCCGTCTGTCCACACTATCCACCGCCCCTATTACTGGTACTGCTCTACTTCTCTACTCAGGAAAAGATCCATCTCAAGTCAGGGCCTGGGGACAACCCGACCCGAGCGCCCCGGCCGTGCCAGGATCACCTCACCCTTGTCCGACACCTGCAGGAGGCGGGTCCACTTGAAGTTCCGCATCGACAGAGACGCCCTGGCCGACGCCGTCGCCTGGACCGCGCGTACGCTCCCCGTCCGGCCCCCGGTGCCGGTGCTCGCGGGCATGCACATCGTCGCCGGAGGCGAGGAGAACAGCGACCGGCTGAAGCTGTCCGCGTTCGATTACGAGGTCTCCGCCCAGGTCTCCACGGACATCGATGTGGAGGAGGCGGGGACGGCCCTGGTGTCCGGACGGCTCCTCGCCGAGATCTCGCGCAGCCTCCCTCCCCACCCTGTGGAGGTGACGACGGACGGCGCGAAGGTGATGCTCCGCTGCGGCAGCGCGAAATTCACACTTCTGACCATGCCTGTGGAGGACTACCCCACCCTGCCGGAGATGCCCCCGGCCGCCGGGTCCGTGGGCAGTGACGAGTTCGCCGCGGCAGTCGGGCAGGTGGCGATCGCTGCAGGCAAGGACGACACGATCCCCATGCTGACCGGCGTCCGTGTGGAAATCGAGGGCGAAACCGTGACGCTGGCGTCCACGGACCGCTACCGCCTGGCCGTCCGTGAACTGCACTGGAAGCCGGAGCGCCCGGACTTCTCCGCCGTCGCCCTCGTCCCCGCCAGGACGCTCGCCGACACCGCCAAGTCGCTGACGGCGGGCGCGGAGGTGTCGATCGCGCTCGGCGGGACGGGCGGCACCGGCGAAGGCATGATCGGTTTCGAGGGCGGCGGCCGCCGGACGACGTCCCGCCTCCTGGACGGCGACTTCGTCAAGTACCGGTCGCTGCTGCCCAGCGAGTACGCGGGCCTCGCCGAGATCCCGACCGGCCCGTTCATCGAGGCCGTCAAGCGCGTCTCCCTGGTCGCCGAGCGCAACACCCCCGTGCGGCTCTCGTTCAGCCAGGGCGAGGTCGTCCTGGAGGCCGGGACCGGGGACGAGGCGCAGGCCGTGGAGGCCCTGGAGGCGTCCCTGGAGGGCGAGGACATCGACATCGCCTTCAACCCCGCGTTCCTCCTCGACGGGCTCTCCGCGATCGGTTCCGACGTCGCCCGGCTGTCCTTCACCACCCCGACGAAGCCGGCCGTCCTCACCGGCAAGCCCCCGCAGGACGGCGAGAACCCGAACTACCGTTACCTGATCATGCCCGTCCGGCTGTCCGGGTGAGGCGGTGAGCCTTTCGTCCACAGGGCCCGTCGGATCGGATGAAAGGCTCACCCCCGGGCATGCACGGCGGGGAACGCGGGACCGCGGGCAGCCGCGGAACGGCGCACTCGCCGGCGCGCGCACGTAAGGACGGACGGACATCTACGCACAGGGGAGTTTGCATGGAGCTTGGGATCATCGGCCTGGGCAAGATGGGCGGCAACATGGCCGAGCGGCTGCGCCGGGGCGGCCACACGATCGTCGGCTATGACCGCGATCCGGACGTCAGCGACGTCGGCTCCGTCGAGGAACTGATCGAACGGCTCACCCCGCCGCGCGCCGTGTGGGTGATGGTGCCCGCAGGCCAGGCCACCGAGGACACTGTCCACAAGCTGGGCGAGGTCCTTCAAGCAGGCGACATCGTCATCGACGGCGGTAATTCACACTATGTGGACGACCTGAAGCACGGTGAGCAGCTCGCCGCCAAGGGCATCGGGTTCATTGACTGCGGTGTGAGCGGCGGCGTGTGGGGCTTGCAGAACGGTTACGCGCTGATGGTCGGCGGCGACGAAGACAACGTGAAGCGCCTGATGCCCATCTTCGAGACGCTCAAGCCGGAGGGCGAGTACGGGTTCGTCCACTCAGGCAAGGTCGGCGCCGGGCACTTCGTGAAGATGGTCCACAACGGCATCGAGTACGCGATGATGCAGGCCTTCGGCGAGGGTTACGAGCTCATCGAGGCCAGCGACCTCGTCACCAAGGTGCCGGAGACGTTCCTGAGCTGGCAGGAGGGCACGGTCATCCGGTCCTGGCTGCTGGACCTGCTGAACAGGGCGCTCGCCGACGACCCGGAACTGGACGACCTGCGCGGCTACGCCAACGACTCCGGAGAGGGCCGCTGGACGGTCCAGGCAGCCGTCGAGCACGCCGTCCCGCTGCCCGCGATCAGCGCGTCCCTCTTCGCCCGCTTCGCCTCCCGCCAGGAGGACTCGCCCGCCATGCGCGTCGTCGCCGCCCTCCGCAACCAGTTCGGCGGCCACGCCGTCGAGGCCGTAGGCGACGGCGACTCCCCCGGCGCCGACGTGACTCCCCCGGCCGTCTGAGGCTTCGAGAGTTATCCACAGTTTCGCTTTCGGCCCCGCCCTCCCTCCGCGATGCCCGACCCTGAAGTGGTCGGACGCGAGGACCGAGAACGCCCCGCAGACGACGATCCTGCGGGGCGCTCACACGTCCACCCCGTTTCGCTCGAAGGAGGTGCCCAAATGCCGCCAACGCCAGCAAAGCCCGCACCTCTCCCGCCTGACACCGAACGCTCCCGACACCTGCCAACGCGGCTCTGCCTGTGGACGCGGCTGTGGCGCCTGGCCGACGTCCAGCATCGGCGGGTCCTCCGAAGACGCGGCCGCGGCAACGCTGCCCCAGACATTGGCGGCGCGCTGCGGGTCGGCAGGCGCGTGCTTGGAGCGGCGGCGGAGGCTCTACGCTCGTCTCTCGTGCACGTCGCCCACCTCTCCCTGCAGGACTTCCGTTCGTATCCGGCCGCCGAGGTCGCGCTCGAACCGGGGGTTACGGCGTTCGTGGGCCCGAACGGGCAAGGCAAGACGAACCTGGTCGAAGCCATCGGTTACGTCGCCTCGCACGGCAGTCACCGGGCCGCGACGGACGCGCCGCTCGTCCGGCACGGCGCGCCGCGTGCGATCGTGCGGGCCGGCTTGGTGAAGGACGACCGCAAGGCGCTGATCGAACTCGAGATCAACCCCGGGAAGGCCAACCGGGCGCGGCTCAACCGGTCCCCCGTCCCCAGGCCGCGCGAGATCCTGGGGATGCTGCGGACGGTGCTGTTCGCCCCGGAGGACCTTTCGCTCGTGAAGGGCGACCCGGGGGAGCGCAGGCGTTTCATGGACGAGTTGCTGACCGCACGGGCTCCGCGCTTCGCCGGCGTGCGTTCCGACTACGACCGCGTCCTCAAGCAGCGCAACGCCCTCCTGAAATCAGCGGCCGCGCACAGGCGCTCACCCAGCCAGGAGGTTCTCGCGACCCTGGACGTATGGGACTCGCATCTGGCACGCACAGGATCCGAGCTGCTAGCCGCGCGACTGGACCTCGTCGAGGCGCTCCGCCCCCTCGCCGTCCACGCCTACGCGACCCTCGCACCGGCCAGCGACGCGGCTGATCTGCACTACAAAAGCTCGTTGGGGGACGTCGAGTTGTCCACAGACCGTGGACAACTAGCCGACCAGTTGCTGGCGGCGGTAGGCGAGTCCCGCAAACAGGAACTGGACCGGGGAGTGAGCCTCGTCGGACCGCATCGGGACGAACTCGTCCTGCGGCTGGGGGAGCTTCCAGCGCGCGGCTACGCCAGCCACGGCGAGTCGTGGTCGTTCGCGCTCGGGCTGAGGCTCGCCGCGTTCGACCTGCTCAGGGCGGACGGCGACGACCCCGTCCTGATCCTGGACGACGTGTTCGCCGAGCTCGACACGGGGCGTCGCAGCAGGCTGGCGGAGACGGTCGCGGTGGCCGAGCAGGTGCTCATCACGGCCGCCGTCCCGGCCGATGTCCCGGCCGAACTGACAGGGGCTTCGTATACCGTCTCTGACGGCCAGATCGTCCGCGACTGACCGGGAAAGGGCGAGCGCATGAACGACGATCCACAGGATGTGCACAACTCCCCCGAGTCCCCCGAGTCCCCCGAGCCGGACGTCGACGGCCCGCCGGCCAAGTCGGGCATCGAACTGGCCCGCGAGGCCCTCGCCCAGGCGAAGGCGGACGCGGTGAAGCGCGGCACCATCCCCGGGCAGAACGGCAAGCGCAAAGGGACCGGACGACTCGTCCGCGTGAGGGACCCCGGACGCGGCGGCGACCCCAAACTGTTCGGCGCGGCGATCCGCGACCTGATGGCCTCCCGCGGCTGGGAGCAGAGAGCCGCCGTGGGCGGCGTGTTCGGCAACTGGGCCGGCATCGTCGGCGCGGAACTGGCCGAGCACACCCGTCCGGAACGCTTCGAGGACGGCGAACTCACCGTCGCCGCCGACTCGACGACCTGGGCGACGCAGCTTCGCCTGCTGTCGTCCAACCTCGTCCGGCGCCTGAACGAGGACCTCGGCCACGGCACCGTCCGCCGGGTAAAGGTCGTCGGCCCCTCCACCCCCCGCCGCCCCGGCGCCTGGCGCACCCGCTAACGCCCCGCCGTACGCGACGCGACGCGACGCGGCGGCGACGGCCGCGGCCTGATTCCGTGCGCGGCTCGGCGCCGTGTCGGGCGCGGTGCGGTGCGATGTCGTGCGGTGCGGTGTCGGGCGCGGTGCGGCGCGGTGCGGTGTCGGGCGCGGTGCGGCGCGGTGCGGTGTCGGGCGCGGTGCGGCGCGGTGCGGTGTCGGGCGCGGTGCGGCGCGGTGCGGTGTCGGGCGCGGTGCGGTGTCGGGGTGTGGTCTGGAGTGTGAGAGGCGGGAGGGGGTGGTCGCGGGGACGTGTGTGGGGCGTTTCAGGGGCTTTCTTGGGGGGTTTCGGGCGTGGCTTTGGGGTTGGCTTGGGGGACGCGCGGGGGCTTGGTGGTGGGGTGGGAAGTTGAGTGGGGTGTCGGGGGCGGGTGGGAACATGTGTTCGGGATGGGGGGTGACGGGTTCAGCAGCGAGCGCCACGTAGGCCAGAGAACACCCCCGGTCCTGTGGGGGGATGCATCTCCAGGCCCGCTCGGCCGCCACACGCGCACACAGCGCTCGTCAGTGCCACTTTCTGTCGCATGACCCGGTAGAATGAAATCGGTTCAGGATGCTGCGCCGCCAAGGGGTGCCCAAAGCTCTGACCGAACGTTGAACAGAGCACAAGGGCGCCCTGTCATGTGTGTTACGGGGCACACCGTGCCTCCCTCGGGCGCGGAGCGGCAGACATCCCCGGCAGGAGGATCTCCTTTGGCGTACGACGCTAGTTCGATCACTGTCCTTGAAGGGCTTGAGGCGGTTCGCAAACGCCCGGGCATGTACATCGGCTCGACCGGTGAGCGTGGCCTGCACCATCTCGTCTACGAGATCGTGGACAACGCTGTCGACGAGGCCCTGGCCGGCTACGCCGACGACATCGTGGTGACGCTGATGGCCGACGGAGGGGTGAGCGTCCTCGACAACGGGCGCGGCATCCCAGTGGGCGAGCATCCCGTGGAGAAGCGGCCGGCCATCGAGCTGGTGCTGACCACGTTGCACGCGGGCGGCAAGTTCGACGGCAAGTCCTATGCCGTTTCGGGCGGTCTGCACGGTGTGGGCTCGGCGGTTGTGAACGCGTTGTCCACCCGGATGGAGGCCGAGGTCCGCACCGACGGCCACGTGTGGCGCCAGTCGTACACGTGGCAGGGTCCGGAGACCGAGCTCAGCAAGGGTGAGCCGACCGAGGAGACCGGCACCCTCATCAGGTTCTGGCCGGACACTGAGATCTTCGAGACGACCGAGTGGAACTTCGAGACCCTCTCCCGCCGCATGCAGGAGATGGCGTTCCTGAACCGCGGCCTCGCCATCACGCTGCGGGACGAGCGTCCCGATCACGTGAACGGCGAGCCGAACGTCGTCCGGTACCACTATGACGGCGGCATCGAGGACTTCGTCCGCTACATCAACGCGCGGAAGGACGCCGTCCACGAGTCGGTGGTGTACTTCAGCGACGAGACCACGGGCATGTCGATCGAGATCGCCATGCAGTGGAACTCGTCCTACGCCGAGTCCGTCCACACGTTCGCGAACACGATCAACACGGCGGAGGGCGGCACCCACGAGGAGGGCTTCCGCGCGGCGCTGACGACGATCGTCAACCGGTACGCTCGCGACAAGGGCCTGCTCCGCGACAAGGACGACAATCTCACCGGCGAGGACGTCCGCGAGGGCCTCACCGCGATCATCTCGATCAAGCTGGCCGACCCGCAGTTCGAGGGCCAGACCAAGACCAAGCTCGGCAACACCGAGGCCAAGTCGTTCGTGCAGCGCGCCTGCAACGTGTACCTGCGCGACTGGTTCGAGGAGAACCCCGGCGAGGCCAAGGAGATCATCAACAAGGCGTCGCAGGCGGCGCGGGCGCGGGTGGCGGCGCGGCAGGCGCGCGACCTGACCCGCCGCAAGAGCCTGCTGGAGTCGACGTCGCTGCCCGGCAAGCTGTCGGACTGCCAGTCCACCGACCCCGGCAAGTCCGAGCTGTACATCGTCGAGGGCGACTCGGCGGGCGGCTCCGCGAAGGGCGGCCGCAACCCGCACTTCCAGGCGATCCTGCCGATCCGCGGCAAGATCCTCAACGTGGAGAAGGCCAGGATCGACAAGATCCTGAAGAACAACGAAGTCCAGGCGATCATCACCGCGCTCGGCACCGGCGTGCACGACGAGTTCGACATCACCAAGCTCCGCTACCACAAGATCATCCTGATGTCGGACGCGGACGTCGACGGCCACCACATCAACACGCTGCTGCTGACGCTGCTGTTCCGGTTCATGAAGCCGCTGATCGAGGCCGGGCACGTCTACCTGTCCCAGCCCCCGCTCTACAAGATCAAGTGGGACGCGCGGGGCTCGGAGGCCGACTACGCCTACTCCGACTCCGAGCGGGACGCGATCATCGAGGCCGGGGTCGCCGCCGGCAAGCGCGACCCCCGTCCCCGCGACCTGGTGCAGCGCTTCAAGGGCCTCGGCGAGATGAACGCCAACGAGCTGTGGGACACCACGATGGACCCCGACAACCGAGTGCTGCTGCAGGTGCAGCTCGACGACGCCGCCCAGGCGGACGAGCTGTTCAGCGTGCTCATGGGCGAGGAGGTCGAGCCCCGCCGCGAGTTCATCCAGCGCAACGCCAAGGACGTGCGCTTCCTTGACATCTGAGTACGGCCGATGCCCAGCTCCCGACGGCCCGATGGCCCAGCTCCCACCAGCCGACCGCCCCACAGCCGCCGGCTCGACGCCCGACGGCCCAGCGATCGACAGCCCGGTGGCCGACCGTCCATCGGCCGCCGGCTCGGCGCCCGACAGCTCGGCGCCCGACAGCTCGGCGCCCGACCGTTCAGCGCCCGACAGCTCGGCGGCCGACCGTTCAGCGGCCGACCGTTCAGCGATCGACCGCCTAGCGATCGACAGGCCGGTGGCCGATCGTCCAGCGATCGACCGTTCGGCGATCGACCGTTCGGCGATCGACCGTTCGGCGATCGACCGTTCGGCGATCGACCGTTCGGCGGTCGACGGCTCGGCGGTCAACCGTCAAGCGGCCGCTGGGTCTTGCGGGCGGCGGCGCGGGTCTCTGGGGGCCTGGGGCGGGGTTTCGAGTGGACGGGTGAGGTTTCCGCGGCCTGATTTCGGCAGGCGACCGTACGTGCATCCCAACGAGCAGAAGAGGTCCTGAGAGTGACGGACGTGACCACCGAGAGCGGGTACCCGGGCGAACGGATCGAACCGGTCGACATCCAGGTCGAGATGCAGAAGAGCTATCTCGACTACGCGATGTCGGTCATCGTCGCGCGTGCGCTGCCCGAGGTCCGCGACGGCCTCAAACCCGTGCACCGCCGCGTCCTGTACGCCATGTACGACGGCGGCTACCGGCCCGACCGGGGCTACTTCAAGTGCGCCCGCGTCGTCGGCGACGTCATGGGGAACTACCACCCGCACGGCGACTCCGCCATCTACGACGCGCTGGTCAGGCTCGCGCAGCCGTGGTCGATGCGATACCCGCTGGTCGACGGGAACGGCAACTTCGGCTCGCGCGGCAACGACCCCGCCGCGGCCATGCGGTACACCGAATGCCGCATGGCGCCCCTGGCGATGGAGCTGCTGCGCGACATCGACAAGGAGACCGTCGACTTCTCCCCCAACTACGACGGCCGGTCGCAGGAGCCGGACGTCCTGCCGTCGCGGTACCCGAACCTGCTGGTCAACGGGTCCGCCGGCATTGCGGTGGGGATGGCGACGAACATCCCGCCGCACAACCTGCGGGAGGTCGCGGCCGGGGTCAGGTGGTACCTGGACAACTTCGGCACGTCCGACGAGGAGCTGCTCGAGGCGCTGCTCGAGCGGGTCAAGGGCCCCGACTTCCCGACCGCCGGGCTGATCGTCGGCCGCAAGGGCATCGAGGACGCGTACCGCACCGGCCGCGGCTCGATCACCATGCGGGCCGTCGTCGAGGTCGAGGAGATCCAGGGCCGCAACTGCCTCGTCGTCACCGAGCTGCCGTACCAGGTCAACCCGGACAACCTCGCCCTCAAGATTGCGGACGGGGTGAAGGAGGGCAAGCTCGACGGCATCGCCGACGTCCGCGACGAGACGTCCGGCCGGACGGGTCAGCGCCTCGTGATCGTCCTGAAGCGGGACGCCGTCGCCAAGGTCGTCCTGAACAACCTGTACAAGCACACCCAGCTGCAGGAGACGTTCGGCGCGAACATGCTCGCGCTGGTCGACGGCGTGCCGCGCACCCTCCGGATTGACCAGTTCGTCCGGCACTGGGTCTCGCACCAGATCGAAGTCATCGTCCGCCGCACCCGGTTCCTGCTCCGCAAGGCCGAGGAGCGCGCCCACATCCTGCGCGCCCTGCTGAAGGCGCTCGACCGGATCGACGAGGTCATCGCGCTGATCCGCCGGTCGCCGTCGGCATCGGAGGCGCAGCGGGGCCTGATGCAGCTGCTGGAGATCGACGAGATCCAGGCGCAGGCGATCCTCGACATGCAGCTGCGCAAGCTCGCCGCCCTGGAGCGCCAGCAGATCACCGACGAGTACGACAAGCTCATGGCGGAGATCGCCGACTACAACGACATCCTGGCCTCGCCGGAGCGGCAGCGTCAGATCGTCGGCGACGAGCTGGCCCCGATCGTCGAGAAGTTCGGCGACGAGCGGCGCACGCAGATCATCCCGTTCGACGGGGACGTGTCGTACGAGGACCTCATCGCCGAAGAGGACGTCGTCGTCACGATCACCCGCGGCGGCTACGCCAAGCGCACCCGCACCGACCTGTACCGCGCGCAGCGGCGCGGCGGCAAGGGCGTTCGCGGCGCGCAGCTCAAGCAGGACGACATCGTCGACCAGTTCTTCGTCACCACGACGCACCACTGGATCCTGTTCTTCACCAACAAGGGGCGGGTGTACCGGGCGAAGGCATACGAACTGCCTGATTCCGGACGTGACTCGCGCGGCCAGCACGTCGCGAACCTGCTGGCGTTCCAGCCGGACGAGCGCATCGCCCAGGTCATGGACCTGCGCGACTACGAGGTCGCGCCCTACCTCGTCCTCGGGACGAAGATGGGCCGCGTCAAGAAGACCGCCCTGAGCGACTTCGACTCGCCCCGCACCGGCGGCATCATCGCGATCAACCTGGTCGACGACGACGAGGTCATCGCCGCGCGGCTCGTCTCGGCCGACGACGACCTGCTGATGGTGTCCACCGGCGCCCAGGCGATCCGCTTCCGCGCCGACGACGACTCGCTGCGCCCGATGGGACGCGCCACGTCCGGCGTGATCGGCATGCGTTTCGACGAGGACCAGGAAGTTCTTAACATGCTGGTCGTGAAGGACACGTCCCAGGACGTCCTCGTCGCGACCGAGGGCGGGTACGCCAAGCGCACGCCCGTCGACCAGTACCCGCTGCAGGGTCGTGGGGGTAAGGGCGTCCTCACCGCTAAGATCGTGCAATCCCGCGGGATGTTGGTAGGGGCCCTGATGGTGGGCCCGGACGACGGTGTGTTCGCGATGACGTCCAACGGCGGAGTCATCCGGACCACGGCCGCGGAGATCAAGCAGTCCGGCAGGCAGACCATGGGCGTCCGCCTGATGAACCTCGCGGACGGGGACAGCGTGGTGGCCATCGCGAGGAACGTAGAGTCCATGGAGGACTCGGACGACGCCGAGGGAGGCGACGACGGTGAATGACGTACGGGACTGCGTCACGTCCTGTGCGTTCGCCACCTCCGTCACCGAACCGCTAGGCCAGGAGGACACGTGAGCACTGAGCCCGGCAAAAGCAAGGACGGGCCCGGCGCGGCTGCGCCGGGCGGCTCCGGCGAGAACCCCGGGGCCGAGCCCGGCGCGAACCCCGCCGGCGAGTCCGAAGC
The DNA here is from genome assembly GCF_044326405.1 of Actinomadura sp. 1N219. Taxonomy (NCBI): domain Bacteria; kingdom Bacillati; phylum Actinomycetota; class Actinomycetes; order Streptosporangiales; family Thermomonosporaceae; genus Actinomadura; species Actinomadura sp. 1N219. The sequence goes on from NZ_JBIRAY010000004.1 coordinate 411,451, forward strand.
CAAGCCGGGCCGGCCGCGCAAGCCAAGCCGAGCCGCGAAGCCTGACGCCTCAACGGAGCCTGACGCTTCAACGGAGGCCGATGGGTCAACGAAGCCGGACGGGTCGGACAAGCCGGAAGCAACGGCGAAGCCGAACCAGCCGGCCAAGCCCGAGGCGTCAGACAAGCCAGGCGATTCGGCCAAGCAGGACGCGCCAGAAGAGCCTGACGCATCCGACAAGCCGGGTGCGTCAGGCAGGTCGGGTGCGTCAGGCAGGTCGAGCGCAGCGGGCAGGTCGAGCGCAGCGGGCAGGTCGGGCGCCAGGTCGAGCAAGTCCGGTGCGTCGGGCAAATCTGGCGTGCCGAGCAAGGTGGTGTCCGCCGCAGCCGCGAAGCCCGGCCGGGACGAGACGACCGTCGAGATCGAGTCCCGCACGGACGAGACCAGGACCGACCTGCCCCAGGTGGACGAGCCGGCGGACAAATCCGACTCGCCGGAGATAGCCCCCGTCCAGGACACCACCGAACCGCCCAAGGACGACAAGCCCGCCGATTCCCCGACCGCAGTCGACCCCGTCCCGCGGCCCAGCGGCCCATCCTCCGCTTCGGCTTCTGGGCGCTCGTCCGGCCCGTCGGGATCGGCGTCGGCGCGGTCTTCGGGCTCGGCCTCCGGCCCGTCCGCTTCTCCGCAACCGGGCCCGCCGTCCTCTGGCCCGGCTTCTGGCCGTCCAACCAGCCCTGCAGCGGGTTCGGCCTCTGGCCGTCCCGCCAACCCGGCATCGGGTTCGGCCTCCGGCCGTCCCCCTGGACCGGCGGCGGGTTCGGCCTCGGGCTCGGCGGGCTGGGCCCAACCCACCGAGCCGTCCGGTTCAGTCTCCGCAGGACGTACGGAGAAGCCGAACCCGTCATTCAACGCGCCACCGCCGGGCAACTCGTCCACCGCGAGCCCGGGAACGGGGTCGGGTCCAGGGCCGGGGCCGTCCGGCACGCCCGCGTCCAGCCCGTCCGGCTCTGGTGGCTCGAAGCGTCCGAGCTTCGCGGGGACCGTCCTCAAGGACCGTCCGTCCACGTCGCCTGCGCCCGTGAAACGTCCGTCCAAGTCCGCCACCGGCGGCAAGCCGGCCCGCAAGGCTCAGCTGCAGCTCGCCCGGCTCGAACCGTGGTCGGTGATGAAGTTCAGCTTCGTCATGTCGCTGGTCTGCTTCGTCGTCCTCCTCGTCGCCGTGATCGTCCTCTACGCGATCCTGTCCGGTTTGGGCGTGTTCGACGCCATCAGCGACACGATCAACAGCCTCACCAAGGAGCAGGGCGAGACCACCGGCAGCGTCGACGCCGGCAGTTGGTTCTCCTTCTTCCGCGTCTTCGGCTACACGGTCCTTGTGGGTGCCCTGAACGTCCTGCTCATCACCGCTCTGTCCACGGTCGGCTCCGTCATCTACAACCTCGCCGCAGATCTCGTCGGCGGGGTCGAAGTGACCCTCAAGGAGGCCGAGTAATCGATTTCCGGTTGCCCCGCCAGATGGGGTAACCTCACGTTGCGCCGCCGGAACAGCGGCACAACCCGGGCCTATAGCTCAGTCGGTTAGAGCGCATCCCTGATAAGGATGAGGCCGGAGGTTCAAGTCCTCCTAGGCCCACCACCCCAAAAGCCCCCGCCGGGTACCGACGGGGGTTTTCGTAACCGTCCATGACGGCGTCCCCCGCTAAAGCGTTGCCGACCAGCTCCCGTCCACCCCGCCAAGGGCCGACGGCGTGCATGCCGCTGAAACAGCCCGTGCTTAGCCCCGGGAGCATGCAGCGCGCCGCCGGTCACCGAACGGCCGCGCCACCTCCGCCACTCTCGCCTGCCCCGCCTCGACCGGCCGCCAGCGGGTATGTGCGGCCGCCTGAACGTCTCCGGCCGCGGCATCAGGCTCCGTCTTGGTCAGGACCGCGACACTTCGTGATGGCCTACGGAACCCCGACGAGCCTGCCCGGCATCGAGCTATTGGCCGTGCCGCTAGGCTGCTCGCCCATGGTGGACGTGGACGATCAGGGTCGGCCGGAACCTCCCCTCGCAGCAGATGAGGCCAGCACCCTGCTGGGCTTCCTGGACTACCAGCGCGCAACCCTGGCATGGAAGTGTTCAGATCTGGATGCCACAGGTCTTCGGGCGACGATCGCCACCTCGTCGCTGACGTTGGGCGGGATGCTCAAACACTTGGCCTTCATCGAGGATTGGTGGTGTTCCTGGTGGTTGCACGGCCGGGATCTCGAAGCGTTGTGGAGAACGGGCGACTGGGACGCTGACCCCGATTGGATTTGGCACTCGGCCGCCGAGGACACTCCCGAGCAACTTCGCGCACTCTGGCAGGAGAGCATTTCTCGTTCGCGCTCGCTAGTCACCGAAGCGTTGAACGGCGGCGGACTCGAAAGACCGGCCCGGCGTAGCTGGCCCGACGGCAGAACGCCAAGCCTGCGATGGATCTTGCTCCATCTGATCGAGGAGTACGCGCGGCACAACGGCCACGCCGACCTGATCAGAGAGTCGATCGACGGGCTCACCGGCGAGTAGCCGGGATCAGGCCCCGTAGATAAGTCGCGAATCCGCACGCGACAGTCGAGCCTGTGGATAACGGCAGCGACGGCAACACCAGCGGACGCGACTGAACATGAATAGCTCTCAGCAGTGGTTCGGCACGGGCGTACGAGATCACGACCCTGGGAGGAACGAACTCGTCCCTTAGACGCACGCAGAACACGCAGAATAGCGAACGCTGCAAGTCGCTCACCTGCACGGAGCGCTGCTCGGCGACTGGCATCGTCTAGGCCACGTGACTCGCTCCGTTGTGCCGTCCGTGATCAGTACAGTGCGGATCCTGATCGGGTTGTGATGTGGACCCGGACGGCGGGGAGTCTCGGAGTATCTGCACAGGGCATCGGCCAGGTGCATTACTTCCCCACAGGTTGTGGATAACTTGGTTCACGGTCCGGAGGCGTCAGGTGACTCGGCATGGAATTCGTGGACCAGCCCATGCGGCAGATGACCTGAGTGCTGAACTCGTCCAGTCCCTCGGGCAGGTACCCGCAGCTCGAAGATCATGCGCTTGCCTACCTAACGGGCAGGTTAGCGATCGGTGAAAGCGCGGAGAAGGTCGGCTGGTCGGGGAGTCGGTCCAGTTCGGTGGGGCGGCGGACGGGACGCCACAAGACGAGGGTGGTCATCGGCGAAATTCCTTCGGGGACCAGGCCGAACTCCGCGTTCTAGAAGGGAGTCTGGGCTTCTCATCCACACCTGTGGATAACTGCGGCGGGTCTTAGGGCAAGACTGCTGTCCACCTGGTGATCAGCGGCCCGCAATGGACATCGCCCATCCCACGCCAGATGCCATCTGCCGTCCGCTCGCGAGTTCGCTACCGGCCGCGGGGCACGCGGTGATCGCTCTCTTCCCTGGTTGAACGCGATCACGCCTCCACCACCATTCTCCCTTGGCGGTCTGAGCATGACGCGACGACGCGCCCGCACCATGTCCCGGGGCGGTGGACGACGAGTGGGCGCAGGCTGACAGCAAGGCAGGTCGTCGTGGCCAAGGCTCTCCACATCGCCGCTCTCCCCTGGGCGACTCCAAGGAGAATCCGCAAAGGCGGTCAAGATCATCGGTCGCCTGCTGTGAGCCAGAAGACCTAGCGTGCCGCCTGGACGCGTCCAGGCTCTGATCACGCGATCTGGTGCGGTCGTCCCTCCAGACGATCGGCCGCGCGTCCTCACGGCGGAGTTTCGCGCCGTCACTCTCCCAGGCCGTTCCGGGCGGCGGACGACATGCAACGCCTGGCCAGCTCGAAATCCGCCCGTTCGCGTCGAGGAGCCCCAACCTCTCCGGTCATAGGTCGGACGTCACCTGATAGCGAGCGGCCCCCATCCGATCCATCCGCCTTGGTGAGGTCTCAGCGCGCTCCACACCGGTTCCTCTGCACGACCGCGGCACGTCCAGGCAACAGACCGGAGATGGGTAGGGATCCGGGTGCCCTGCAGCTGCGAGAGACACGGCTCGGGTCTTCCTGGGCGCGCTGCGCCGAAGCACCGCAGCCCTGGCGTGGGCACGCAGTGAGCGACTCCGCGCTTGCCAGATGTCGCCGTCCTTAGACAACGGTGGCCGAACACATGGGCCTGAAGGTCGCTACAGCACCAGCTCCGGCAGGTCCGTTTCGGCCGAGGGGCGTCCACGCCCCTTGTCCGTGAGCTGCTCGATCAGCAATCGGTCGATCGTTGTGCCGGTTGTGCGGCGCGGTTATCGCGGGGCTAACTCACACGTCGCCGTCCGCTGGGACGCGGTTCGGCAACGTCGAGCCGATGCTGGTTGTCCCCAGCCACGGCCGTCGGGCGGTTGGGGACGTGGCTGGGGATTGCCGGTGGGCAACGCTATCCACCGGACACACGGGGCTGGGGAGGATGTCCGTCCACAGCATGTGAACGTGGTGTGGGGGACGGTGCGGCAGGCATGGCCTATCTGCTGGTCAGCGCGTTATCCACGACGTGGATAAGTGGTCCTGCGCGTTGGGGGCGAGCTGGGGAAGAATGGTGGACGCGCCACCTCACGGTCATACCCAGGATGTGCACGCCAGTTATCCACAGGCTGTGGATTCTGTGTATGACACCACACCCTCGTGGATGCTGAAGGGGTGGCACGCGACGGGCCGCACAGACCGTGGAAAGCCCGGCTGTTCTGGGGATCTGCCTGTGGACGCGATCTCCTGGAACGCCTGTCAGCACGACAAGGGAGGTGTGTGCAGAAGCTGTCCCCACCTGTGGATAACAGTGACTAGAGGTCCTTCGCCTGCGGATGCCGTGGCTCGTAGATCGGCAGCTCCCCGCCGCTCGGCAGCCTGATCGCGGCGAGCAACCCCCAGCTCTGCTCGGTCACGGGCACGTCGACCTGGACGCCGCGGGCCCCCAGTCCTTCGAGCGTGGTCTGAATGTCGTCACACATGAGGTAGAACTCGTGCCGCGGCTCGCCCTCGGTGGGATGTGCCGCGAGCTCGGCCGGCGGCAGCTTGAAGATCAGCCAGCCATGGCCCGCGTCGACGTCCGGAAATCCCAGGACGTCGCGGATGAACGCGCGGTCCGCCTCGGCGTCGCGGCTGTAGATGATGACGTGTGCCCCGTTGATCATGGCTCCCCCTCGCTCCTCGTCTGGTCTTTCCCCGGGGTACGGACCGAATCGCGTGAACCTCTCGTTGATCGCGGGATGAGGGAGGCGGCCTCCTTCGTTTACCTGTACATGGTCCGCACGCCCCGGCTTGATGTCCGCATGAAGTCAAGCGCTGCGCCACGCCCGGCGGAGCGGGGACGCGCATCCGTACGAGGGCCCGAAACCTGTGTCCCGAAGGCCGAGAGCACCGCCCCGACCTGCGAACACCAGTTCGAATGCGTGCTACGCTCGCCCCATGGGGCAGTTGCTGAACGAACCGATCCGCGCCGAGCACGATCTGGCGGGACGGCTCACCGCGTACGAATGGCGGGGGACGCGGTACGCCGTGGACGAGGTCCTGAAGACATACGGCACGGCCCAGGAGGGCCGGGTCTATCGGGTCCGCGTAACGGGCGCCGAGGGAGTGGCCGTCGCGGAGCTCGGCCGTGACGCGGACCGGTGGCGGCTCCGCCACGTCTTCTCGGCCTGAGCGCCCCGCCATCCCTCGACCCGACCGGCAAACCAAGCCTCAGGAAGAACGGCCCAACGAGCAGCAGCCCACCGCCCCCTTCCCCGAGCGGCCTGCCGAAGCTGATACCGAGCTGCCTACCGAACCACCGTCCGCACGCGGCCTAGCTCCTCGGCCAGATCAGCGATTCGCCGCTCGACTCGATGAGGATGTCGACCCTGGGGCCGAGTCGTCCGCGGGGCGAGATGCCGCGCGGCGCACGACTTCTCGGTCTGGCCAACCGGTCGAGCCCGAGGTCGGGCGGCTCGTTGAGTCGCGGTTGGCGCGGCGTGCCGTCCTTGGGTCGGGTGGCTCTGGTGAGGCTCGGACTGGGCCGTCCGCGGAGGCAGGGGCCGTGCGGCGTGCTGGTACTGGGTCTGGTCAGCTGGTCGAGTCCGAGGCCGGGCGGCCAGCTGCGTCGCGGTCTGCGCGACGTGCCGTCCTTCGGTCAGGTAGGTCTGCTGAGGCTCGGTCTGAGCTGTTCGCGGAGGCAGGGGCCGTGCGGCGTGCTGGGACTGGGTCTGGGCAGTTGGTCGAGTCCGAGGTGGGGCGGCTTGATGAGTCGCTGTCTGCGAGGCGTGCCGTCCCTCGGTCGAATGGGTCTGTGCAGGCACGGATTGGGTCGGGTGTGGAGGCGAGCGCCGCGCTGGGTTCGGGCGCTCGGTCTGGTCGTCCGGGCGATCCTGGGGGTGCGCGAGGTAGCGCTCGCTTGGTTGAGCCTGTTGAGGTTGGGGCCGTGCAGTGCGCCGAGTCACGGTCTGTATGGGATGCGGCTGTTCGGGCTGGGCGGGTGGATGAGCTTGGGGGTGAGCGAGTGGCTGACTCAGGGGCGCAGCCACTGGGCACGGCGCGGTCTGGTTGGGGAAGTGCCCTTCGGGCTGGGCAAGCTGCTGAAGGGCGGGCTGATTGGCGGGGTGGGTCCCGGGTGGAGGACGGCGGGGTGGAGGCGGTTGGTTCTGGGGGCGGCGGGGTTGTGCGGGGTGGGGATCAGACGGTTTGGACGCGGGTTGGCGGGGTTCAGGGGGTGCCGCTTGATCTGTTGACCGCGCGGATCGGGCGTCGGCATTACGCGCCGCATATCCATGATGAGTACGCCATCGGGGTGACCGTCGACGGTCTGGAGACGATGCGGTACCGGGGCGAGAAGGTGTACTCGGGTGCTGGGAGCCTGGTCGTTGTCGAGCCGGGGGAGGCGCACACGGGTGGTCCGGCTCGTCCGGAAGGCTTCGCCTACCTGTGCGTTTATCCGGGTGCCGAGCTGCTGGGCGCCGCCGTGAATTCGGACGAGGAGCCCGCGTGGCCGCACTTCCGGGAGCCGATCATCGATGATCCGGAGCTTGGCCTGGCGTTGGGGCTCGCGCATCGCGCCCTGCGCCTGGGGCAGGACCCGCTGGAGGGCGAGTCCCGTCTGCTCGGGGTGCTGGGCGCGCTCGTCCGGCGGCATGCGGGTCCGAGCCCGGAGGAGGCGCCGGGACGGAGAGGCGCGGACGCTGGCCGGATCGCCCGCGTCGTCGCGGCGCGCCTGTCGGACGAGATGCTCGCCCCGCCGACGCTCGCCGAGGTCGCGGGCGACCTGGAGCTCTCGCGGTATCAACTGCTGCGGGCCTTCCGTGAAGCTGTGGGGATGCCGCCCTACGCGTGGCTCGCGCAGCACCGGGTCACCCGGGCCCGTGCGCTGCTGGACGCGGGACACCGGCCGGCGGAGGTCGCGACGCTCGTCGGGTTCGCCGACCAGGCGCATCTCACGCGGTGGTTCCGGCGTGTGGTGGGCGTCACGCCCGGCGCGTACCGCAACAGCGTTCAAGACAGCGCGTCGCGCCGTCCCGCATTCTGAGCCTGTCCGTTCGTCGGACGGACGGGAACGGAGGTCGTGTTGAGTCGCCGTGGCTGGGTGCTGTTCGCGCTGATGAGCGTCCTGTGGGGCATCCCCTATCTGATGATCAAGGTGGCGGTCGAGGACGTCTCGGTCGCGATGATCGTGTTCACCCGGACCGCGCTCGGCGCCGCCGTCCTGCTGCCGCTGGCGCTCCGGGCGGGCCGGCTCGGCGTGGTCCGCCGGCATTGGCTTCCGCTCCTGGTGTTCACGGCGGTGGAGATCCTCGGGCCGTGGGCCCTGCTGTCGGATGCCGAGACCCGGCTGACCAGCTCGATGACCGGGCTGCTGATCGCCGCCGTCCCGATCGTCGGGGTGGTGCTGGCCAGGCTCACCGGCGACGGGGAGCGGCTCGGGCCGGTGCGGTGGGCGGGGCTGCTGGTCGGGCTGGTCGGGGTCGGGGTCCTCGCCGGTCCGCATCTCGGCGGCGGCAGCGCGTGGGCGATCGGCGAGGTCATGCTGGTCGCGCTCGGCTACTCCATCGCCCCGATGATCGCGACCCGGCGGCTGCGGGACCTGCCCAGCCTGCAGCTGGCCGCGTTCTCGCTGGCCATCGCCGCGCTCGTCTACACCGGCCCGGCGGCCGCCACCTGGCCGGAGTCGATGCCGAGCGGACGTGTCCTCGCCGCGCTCATCGGGCTCGGGCTCGTCTGCACGGCGGCGGCGTTCATCGTGTTCTTCGAGCTGATCCGGGAGGTCGGCACGTCCAGGGGCATGGTGTTCACCTATGTGAACCCGGCCGTCGCGGTCGTCGCCGGGGTCGTGTTCCTCAGCGAGCCCCTCACCGGGACGATCATCGCCTCATTCGCGCTGATCCTCGGCGGTTCCGTCCTGGCGACCGCCCACCGCAGCCCCGCACCCGCCGATGCCGCGTCCGCCGATGCCGCGCCTGGCGGAGCTGCGTCCGCTGGAGCTGCGTCCGCTGGAGCTGCGTCCGCTGGAGCTGCGTCCGCTGGAGCTGCGTCCGCTGGAGCTGCGTCCGCTGGAGCTGCGTCCGCTGGAGCTGCGTCCGCTGGAGCTGCGTCCGCTGGAGCTGCGTCCGGCGGAGCTGCGTCCGGCGGTGCTGCGTCCGCTGGAGCCGCCACGGCCACTGGAGCTGCGTCCGGTGAAGCCGCGTCTGTCCGGGACGCGGGGGCCGAGTCCGAAGAGGCCTCGACCTGTTGACCTGCTGGGACGGACACACTCAGCTAGCGCGATCAGAGCCGTCCCGACCATATTCATAGCCGGAAAGTGCCCGTCGCTCACGCAGATGCCGGCTTGCTCGCGGGGGTCCGCGGGTCGCGCGGCCGGCGTGTTGGTGGGCGTGTTCGTCCTGAGCGGGCGAGTGTCCTTTGGTCGGCTGGTCAGCGGAGTGTGACGATGAACTTGCCCGGCTTTCCGATGTTGCCGGCTGGGTCGATGGCGCGGTATTCGATGGTGTGTCGGCCTTTGCCTAGCTTGCCGTAGGTGAGGCTGTCGATGACCGTGCCGTTCTCGGTGAACAGCCAGGGGGCGGACGAGTCGGTCGGCCAGCCGAAGTAGTTGAACCAGCCGTCCCCGTCGACGCGGAACTCGGAGACCACGACGCCCGCGCGGTCGTCCGCGCCTGTGAGGCGCATGGTGAACGGGCCGTCGAAGACGTGTTCGGGCGTCCGGCCAGGGCGCACCTGGCTCTGCGTCGCCTTCGACAGTTCGTACTTCACCGTCGGGGCCTGCGCGTCGATCGTCCACGTCCGGGTCTTGGAACCGACTCGTGCGACTAGCTGATGCGTGTCCTTGGACAAGCGGAACCGTGCCAGATCGATGTCCCGGTCACCGCCGCGTACGCGTCGTCCGTCCAATTCCCAGCGAACGGACGGAATGCTCCGCACCGGATGTGTCGTCTCCACGTACACGACCGATTCGCTGCCCACAGGCTTGTCGGTAGGGGTGGACGAACTGAAATCGACGGGCACGTCCTCCGGCGGGGTCTGCACGCTGGTGTCGACCGTCCACGTGCGCACTTGGGTGAGCGCGGCCGACGAACGTACAGCCGGGTCACGGACGAAGCCAGTTGGGTCAGTGACCCTCGCCTGGACGGTGTGCGTGCCCTTCTTCAGGTGCAGCCGCGACAGTTCCAGGTTGGCACCCTTCTGTACGGCCTTCCCGTCGACCGTCCATGTGACGGACAGCTGGTGACCGGACGGATGCATCGTTTCGACCCACAGAACACGGTCGTCCCCCACCGGCACGGCCGTGGGAGTGTGCGCCTGGACGAGGTTGACCTTGGCTGCTATCTGCTGGGTCATCCGTTCGCGCGACACCTGGTCGAAGTAATAGCCCAGCGTTTTCATCATCGAGTGCTGGCTCGGCCTCCACACGCCCTTACTGAAATAGATGCCGCCCTCGTACCGTCCTATGGTTCCTCCGGACTCGCTTCGCTCACCGAGCCACCGCCACCACTTCTTCTTCTGCGCCTTCATGTCTTGCTCGGTCAGCAGCGTGTGGTGGAGGGAGTCGGGCTCAGGACCGGTGTACGTCCCGCCGGGAACACCCCGCTGGTAGTAGTCGTACTCGTCGTCCAGCCCACCCAGTGAGTGGCCGAGCTCATGTGGCGCGATGAGAGCGGACATCGCGTTCCCGCCAGAAGCTGTCGCGTAGGCGCCGCCTGCACCGCCGTAGGTGTCGCTGTTGGCGAGCCCGAGAATCTGCCGATTTGCTGTGGTCGTCCCTGGGACGAGGTCCGCGTACGTCTTGGCCGCCGCAGAGTCCATGACGAGAAGCCGCTGAACGCCGTCCGCCCGGCAACCGCTCCAGAACGCCATGCTCAACGGAGTAGTGCGGCGTGGGGACGACAGCGACGGATCGCAGCTCACCCCAGACTCGCCGGACGGGATCTCGACCGCGTACACGTTGATGTAGCTGCGGTACGACTTGAACGGCTCGATCGTCCACAGGTCATTGAGATGTTCGGCGTAGTGGGCGCGGAACTTGGGCATGTCGGCCGGCGTGTAACCGTCCCCGAGGATCACGAGGTTGAAGCGCTTCGCGGGGTCACCGGTGACCTGCACGGGGACCACTGTCGCGTCTGCGGGGTCGGCCGCCCGCGCGGGAGCCGCAGACAGGGACAGGACGGTCACGGCCGCCGCCCCGATCGCCGTCGTCCTACCCGTCCACATGCGCAGACCTCCTCGCGGCGGCGCACGCGGCAGGCGGGGGGCCGCCCGGGGGGACGCTGCGCCCGGCACGTCCCGCTGATCAAGGGGGACGTTTCCGGATTATCACCTGAAGATGCGGATTTGTCGCTACCGCTTGCGGCGCTGTCCGTCCGCCAGGCCCCGCGTGACCCGCGCGCCGCCCGCGCGCCGCTGCACCGCCGCCGACAGGACGGGCGCGAGCCCGCCGATCCTGGCCCCGAGCCGCAGCCCGAGCGGCGCCACGTCGATCTCGGCGACGTTCCGCTCGATGGCCCGTACGGTCGCCCGCGCCACGTCCTCCGGAGACCGGGTGCCGACGCCGCGCGGCAGCGTGACGCCGGTTTCGGCGAACATGCCCGCGTCCCGGATGAACCCCGGGAAGATCGTCGACACGCCGACCCCGTGCGGCCGCAGGTCCTCGCGCAGCGCCAGAGCGAACCCCCGCATGCCGAACTTCGTCGCGTTGTAGAGGGACGCGTTCCCGGACGCCGCCTTTCCCGACAGCGACGAGACGAACACCAGATGCCCGCGGCCACGATCGGCCATCCGCGCGCTCGCGAGCTTCGCCATCACGACCGGCGCCCGCAGGTTCACGTCGAGCGCCCGGTCGATCTCGGTGATCGAATAGTCGGCCAGCAGCCCGGACGCCGGCAGCGCCGCGTTCGCGACCAGCACGTCCACCCGGCCCGCCTCGCCGAGGAGCCGCTCGGCCTCGTCCAGGAGTTGCTCGGCCGTCTCGCGGTCCGCCAGGTCGGCGGCGACGACCCGGGCGCCGCCGCCGAGCCGCTCGGCCAGCGGTTCCAGGACGTCCACCCGCCGGCCCGTCAGGACGAGCCGCGCGCCGCGCCCCGCCAGCGCCGCCGCGAGTGCCTGCCCGATCCCGCCGCTCGCGCCGGTCAGCAGGACGTTCGCTCCGCGCAGATCCATCCCGCGATGATGCCGCATACGTGAACAATCCTCACCCTCAGCCGCGGCGGGGGCTCACATCCCGATCCGCCACAGCAGCAAGATGACCGACGACAGCACCAGCCCGGCCGACCCGATGACCACCTCGCCCAACGCGATCATCGCGGCGCATCCCGTCGCGGTCACCCCGGCGGCGAGCACCAGCCCGCGGGCCCCGGACGGCTCCTCGTCCGGCGCGCCCGAATCGAACTCGCGTTCCCAGCGGCGGAAGTCGTCCTCAGCCATCGGCTCTCCCGAGGGTCGTCACCCCGGATTATGCGGCGGTCCCGGCGGCCCGGCGAGATGGCGCGGGGGTGAGGGCATCCGCACCAGAATTTGGACGCCGGGTCCGATACCGGTGAGGGGGTGCTGATCGCCCGGGAACGGTTGCTAGGCTGCGGAGAGCCTGGGGGAAGCAGTCGCTGATGTGAGGTCCCCCGGGGTTTGACTGAATAGTCGAGGTGAAGGGGTCCCACCGTGAAGAAACTGCTCATTCTGGCCGTCGTGGCACTCGGTGGCTTCGCAGTCTGGCGCCGGCTGCAGCAGGACCGTGCCGAGCTGGACCTGTGGACCGAGGCCACGTCGTCCGACAACTGAGCATTTTTCATCCCGCCCGTCCGCGGAGGCATGGCCGGCGCGGGCCGGGATGAGAAGTGTTCACCCGACGCAGGCGATAAGGTCCCCGGCGTGAACGAAGCAGCCCCGATCACCGTCGCCTGCCTCGATCTCGCCGGGACCACTGTCGCGGACGGCGACGCCGTCCGGACCGCCTTCGCCGAGGCGATCGCCACCCTGGGGATCGTCTCCGGCACGGCGGCGTACGACCGTGCCCTCGCCCGGTTCCACGAATCGCGCGGCGGCTCGAAGATCGCCATCTTTCGCTCCCTCTTCGACGAGGACCGCGCCCAGGCGGCGAACCTGGCGTTCGAACGCTCCTACGACGACATCGTCGACCGCCACGGCCTGAAGCCCGTGCCCGGCGCCGACGACGCCCTCCTGCGCATCCGCGCCGCCGGCATCCGCGTATGCCTCCTCACCGGTTTCGGCCGCAGCACGCAGGCCCGCATCATCGACACCCTCGGCTGGTGGGACCGCGTCGACCTGACCCTCTGCCCGGCGGACGTCCCCCGCGGCCGCCCGTGGCCCGACCTCGTCCTCACCGCCGCCCTCCGCCTCGGCGCGGACGACGTCCGCCACATCGCCGTCTGCGGCGACACCGCCAACGACATGCTCACCGGGCACCGCTCGGGCGCGTCCATCGTCGCGGGCGTCCTCACCGGCGCCCACGACCGCGACCGCCTCCTCACCGCCGGCGCCACCCACATCCTCCCCAGCGTCGCCGCCCTCCCCACCCTCATCCTCCCCACCCCCGCCAATACCCCACTGCCCGCCGACCACAGATAGGCCCATCGCGCGCTCGCGCCTGAGGCGCCTCAGCGACCGGGCTCACGCAGTTCACCGGACGGCATTCCAACAAGCCGGTGCTGCAAATCTGCGGGGCACCTTGGAATCCGGTTAAGGTCCAGTTCCACGCGACGTTGTGCGCCTGGAGACTCGCCCACCGCGCCCCGCCGAGATCCTGCGCGGCCACGTTGCCAACGGGTGCCTCTTCCACGGAGCTCCGAAGCTGCATCGCCATCGTCGCGGTGTGGTCGACTGGCGGTAGTTCGTCAGGGCTGAGGGCCTGCGAGTGCCCGGCGAGGGGATCATGTCGCCGCGGCCCACGTCCGCACCGGCCGAAATCGGACGGCTGTCAACCCTGTCAATGTGCCCGGCGTCACAGGACCAGCCCTCCGCCGCTGTGGACCTTGACCCTCACACTGACAGGACCCTCATGCGGACCTTCATCACCATTCTCGCCGCGCTTACCGGCGTGCTCACCGCGGGCTGCGCAGCCCCGGAGGAGACGCCGGCGGCGGCACCGGTCACGGTCACGAAGACGGCCACGCCGGAGGCAGCGGAGGCCGCCCCGGCGACGTCCGCGGCAGCAACCCCGCCTTCCACCGCACCGGAGCGCGTCAAGGTGCCGCGGGTGGTGGGGATGAACCACCAGGACGCCCAGAACCGCATGCAGGACGCAGGGCTGTTCAAACTCGCCGAGGTCGACGCCACCGGTCAGGACCGGCTGCTGTTGTGGGACCGGAACTGGGTCGTCGTGAAGCAGAGGCCGGGCGCGGGGACGCGCGTCACCGAGAACGCGACGATCACGCTCTACAGCAAGAAGATCGGCGAGTAGGGCCCCGGTCCAGGCCCCTGTCCCGCAACCGCATTAGCGGAGGAGGGACGGGGGCCGTCGGCATTCCCTGGCCGCGGACGACCCCTCCTGCAGTACTCCGGCGACCTGCCGACCGCGCCGTGGGCAATAGGACCCGGCCGACGCCCGGACACCGCTGCTCGACGGCGCCGTCGAGCACGTAGTACGGCCAGCGCGCGACGAGGCCACCGACAGCGATCATCGGCGCTGCCGTGACGTTCTGGGAAAGGTCGGCGGGCGTGAGTTCGGGCTTCGCGCGGCCTCGTCCGCGGCGGCGGGGACATGGCGACTGGACGACTTCGGCTTGCGTCTCAGACCTCCGGCGAGTGGCGGTCACCGGTGCTCCACCGGGTCGGCCCGTCCGGAAATCCTGTGCTCTACCAACGGTGTACGATCGTCATCGGTCACGCCGATCCAACGTTTCCGCAGGTAAACAACAAGAGTTCAAGGGGCCTTAGCTCAGTTGGTAGAGCACTGGCTTTGCAAGCCAGGTGTCAGGGGTTCGAATCCCCTAGGCTCCACTCACCAGAAAGCCCAGGTCAGAACCAAGCTTCCGACCTGGGCTCCTGTCTTTCACGGTAACGTCTTCCGCCGCGGTGCCCGTCGCGCGTCCGTCGCGTGCCCGTTCGCCTGGACGTTCAGTCCGCGAGGGTGCCGAGGCCGAACCAGAGGCCGGCCATGCCCGGCAGCGTCAACGGGACCACGGCCAATGCCGCCAGCCAGCGCGGAACGCCTCGCGCGTACCGGCCGGTCAGCAGGTTGAGCATGCGGAGCCATGCCAGGCAGCCGGCGACGAGGCAGAGGCCGCCAAAGCTGAACCACTTCGCCGCGATCAAGGCGTTCACCTGCAGGACGGTAGCCAGAGGCGGTCAGCGTTCACAAACCGGCCCTTGGCGGGAAGTCGAAGCTTGCACGGCGCGGATCGTGCCCCCAACGCCGATCTGTTGGTCTGTTGCACGAGGTTCGTTGTCTGGCCGTTAGCGGGAGGTTCGCGACGACATTCAGGGGGCCTCTTGGCGCTCGCCGTCATCTGCTGGTGACGCCTCGTATCCGGGCCCTTCTGGTTGGGGTTGTTCGGCCTCTTACGGGCAGATTGGAGGTCATGGACATCAACTCCGTGATCATCGACTCCGCTGATCCGGATCGGCTGGCGGCGTTCTGGAGTGAGCTGCTTGACCGGCCGGTGGTCGCGCGTGCCGGGCCGTATGTCTGGCTTGAACGCAGGAACGGGTTCGGCGTGGGTTTCCAGCGCAACGACGGCTCTAAGGCCGGGAAGAACCGGCTGCACCTGGATCTGGAGTCGGACGATCCGGCTGCCGAACAGGCCAGGGTGGAGGCGCTGGGCGGACGTCGGCTGACCGAATACGACCCCGGTGGATTCCTCGTCATGGCCGATCCCGACGGAAACGAGTTCTGCATCATCCCCAAAGGCTCGTTCAACCTCGACGACGAAGGGCGGGCCGACTACCTGACTGGAGACATGTCCACCTGATCTCAGGTGGAGGACGGATGCATTCACCGCCCTCACACCGCTGTCGTTGAGACGGGCCTCGCGCCGTCGTCTTGGGATGGCTTCCTGATTAGACGGTTTTGAGTAGGCCGCCGTCGATTACCAGCTCCGAACCGCTCATGTTGGGGACTTGGCCGGAGGCGAGGAAGACGACGAGTGCCGCTATCTCCTGGGGCTCGGCGAAGCTACCGGTTGAGAGGCCCATGCGCGTCGGGAGTTGGTCGGTGATGTGCTCTCTGGCAATGCCTGCGCGTTGAGCAAGGAGGTCGCCGGGGCCGCCCGGGGACGACCAAATGTCCGTCCAGACTGGCCCGGGGGAGATGGTGTTCACTCGCAGGCCTCGAGGGCCGAACTCCTCCGCCAGCGCTTTGCCGAGGTTGGATAGCGCGGCTTTGGCGGCTGACTGGGCGATCAGACGTGGTTGCGGCAGGCGGGCGTTGACGGAACTGATGTTGACCACCGCGCCGCGCCGCTCAAGAAGGCTTGGCAGCGCCGTTCGGATTGTGCGCACGGCCGTCATGAGCGTCAGGTTGAGCGTGTGGTGCCAGGCGTCGTCGTCGAGTTCGAGGAATCCGCCGCCGGGAGTCGAAGTGCCCGCGACGTTGTTGACGAGTAGGTCGATGGCGCCGTGCCGTTCGAGCGCGTGTTGTATGAGGCGGTCGGGTCCGTCAGGGGTTGCCAGGTCGATTCTGTATATGTCCGGGGTTGCGGCTTGCAGGGCATCGGTGGTCGTGCGTGTGCCGGCCACGACCGTGAAACCGTCCTTGGCGAGCGCGCGGACGATCGCCAGACCGATCCCCCGGCCCGCTCCGGTCACCACGGCGATGCGCGTTCTACTCGACGTTGTCATCGCGATGTCCTCCACCCGCTGCCGCGGGGTTGCATGGTACGAATCCTCACGTCGGCAAGCATCCAGGTTGAACTATGGTTCAAGTCAATGAGTGAGCTGTCGATGGCCGAACTGCGGGCCCGCACCGGGCTGGCGTCGTCCGCCCTGCGTTTCTATGAGCGCAAAGGACTGCTCCGCGCCGCCAGGCGTGCGGGTGGCAAACGCGTCTACGACGAGGACGCCGTCGAACAGGTCGCGCTCATCGACCTGCTGAAACAGGCCGGCTTCACACTGGCGGAGATCGCGTTGCTCGTCGGTCCGAGCGGGCGGACGGCGCCGAACTGGCGAGCGGCGGCGTCGGCGAAATTGTGTGAGCTCGACGAGCGCGTCCAGCAGATACAGCGGGCGCAGAAAGCGTTGCGGCACGCCCTGGACTGCGAGCACGACCACCTCGACGATTGTCCTGTGCACCACCGCATTCTGCGAGCACACGCCGAAACGCTCGCGGCCGCCGCGAGGAAGGCGGCCCCTGCCACTCACCGTTCCGGTCCTGCCTAGGGCTTTTTGCGTGACGCTTGCCGCGTGCTGCTGCGCAAGACGACGCCGATTGGGGTGGACGCGGTGTCATTCTTCTCGTCCGCGTCAGCCGTCCAGCGCGGCCAGTAGTGCTCGGGTCCGGAGGGTGAGTGCGGTTGTGGCTGCGGGAGCGTGATTGAGTGGTGGGACCTAATAGCAGGCCGCCTTTTTCGTAGCCGACGTGAACGAATCGCTCGATATGCGGCTGTGCGGCGACGGGCGGGACATGCGCCCCGGATGTGGGACGGCGGCCGCCACGCGAGTGGCGGGGCGGCCGCCGTTGAGGGCCTTTAGCGGCCGGGGGTGCGCTGAGATTCGGCACCCTGGGCGAAGGCGGCGCGGAAGGTGATCTCGCCGAAGATTCCGTCGGCGTCGATCTCCTTGCGCTCCTGGAAGGCCTTGACCGCCGCGGTGGTGGCCGGGCCGTAGCGGCCGTCCACGACGAGCGACCGGTCCTGCAGGACCTTCATCGCGTACTGGATGCCCTTGATCTGGGCCACCCGGCCGCTGCCCGCACCGACCTCGCCCCCGTCGTCACGGAGCGCGCCCCAGGTCTCGATGTCGAGCTTGCCCGTCTGGGGCAGGTTGTGCGATCCCTGGTAGTCCTCCAGCGCGGCCGAGAGGTCCGACGGCCAGCCCTCGCCGGCGGACGTCGGCGTGCAGTCCTTGTAGAACTGGAACTGCACCAGGTAACAGCGCATGGAGGCGATGCGGTAGTCGCTGTCGCCAGGGCCCAGCTCCACCCACGGCTGCGACTCGATGGCCTTGACGACCGCGGGATCGGTGTTCGGGCCGTCCGCGCTCGCCGTTCTCATCGCGCCCATGCCGGCGCCGATCGCCAGCAGCGTCACCGCGACGCCGAGCACTGCGCGTAGCAAGATCTTCATCTGTGGAATCCCCCGTTCCGGTCGATTGGATCCTGTACTTCGGTGTGATGCCGACCGATGGGGAATTGTTCTCGGTAATCTCGGACAATTTGTCCGGACGAATGGAACCGGGCGCGGGTTTACCTGATTCGGAATAATTTACTTACTTAAATTGGAGTCGGCTCGGCGGCGCGCTCCCGCCGCCACAGGGATCGGTAGAGGCCGGGGCGGGACACCAGGTCAGCGTGCGTTCCGCGGTCGGTGACGCGGCCGCCGTCGAGGACGATGATCTCGTCGACGGCGTCCAGGCCGGTGAGGCGGTGGGTGACGAGCAGGGTTGTCCGGCCTTCGGTGGCGGTCAGGAGGTCCGCGGTGAGGGCGTCGGCGGTTTCGAGGTCGAGGTGCTCGGCGGGCTCGTCCAGGAGGAGGATCGGGAAGTCGGCGAGGAGGGCGCGGGCCAGGGCGATGCGCTGGCGCTGGCCGCCGGACACCTGCGCGCCGTGCTCGCCGACGCGCGTGTCGAGGCCCTGGGGGAGCGCGTCGATCCAGTCGAGGAGGCGGGCGCGGCGGAGGGCTTCGCGGATCTCGTCGTCGGTGGCGGTGGGGCGCGCCAAGCGGACGTTCTCGCCGATGGTCGAGTCGAACAAGTGGGCGTCCTGGGCGCATAGGCCGATGATGCGGCGGACGTCGTCGCCCCTCAGGGATGGCAGTTCTACTGCGTTGAGGGCTGTCCGGCCACTGGTGGGTTCTAGGAAGCGGAGAAGGACGGCGGTGAGTGTGGTCTTGCCTGAGCCGCTTGGGCCGACTATCGCGCAACGGCGGCCCGGGGTTAGCTCCAGGGTGACGTCGTCTAGGACGTAGGGGCCAGTGGGCGTCCATTGGGCGCGGAGCTTTTCGACCTTGAGGGTGTAGGGCGGTGCTGGGAGGGGCGTGGGGGTGGTTGGGTCGGTTACTGGCTCGGGGGTGTCCAGGACGGCGAAGATGCGCGTGGCCGAACGGCGGACGCGTTCCAGGTACTGCGCGGCCAGCGGGAGCCCGGCGACGACCTCGAATGCGGCCAGAGGCAGCAGGACGACCACTGCTAGGAGCACGCCGTCCTGCGTCCCTGAGCGGACGGCCGGTACGCCGACGGCGAGACTGCCCCAGACGGCCAGACCGCCCGCGATAGCGGAAATTGCTGCACCGATACCGGCGGTGGTGGCGGAACGGGCCGACGCGCGGGTGAAGTCACGGTCTAGCTGGGTTGCCTTGGCAAGGTGCGCAGGGGCGGCGCCGTAAGCGATGAGTTCGGGTGCGCCTTGCAGGGTGTCCACGACGTGGGTGGTGAGATCTGCGCGTAGGTCGGTCGTGCGGTGTTCTGCACGGCGCGCGACAACGGCCGACAGCCAGGGGGCGACGACGCCTGCGAGGAGAAGGGCGCACAGGAGGACGGCACCCGCCGACGGAAGCAGGGCCCAGGCAAGGCCGACGGATGCGCTGCCGACGATAGCGGCGACCGTGCAGGGCAGGAGGACGCGCAGGTAGAGGTCCTGGACGGCGTCGACGTCTGCGACGAGCCGGTTAAGGAGGTCGCCGCTGCGGAAGGTGGGAAGCCCGCCGGGCGCGAGCCGTTCCAGCCGTTCGTACACGCGGGCGCGCAGGTCCGCGAGGATCCGGAAGGTCGCGTCATGGCCGATGAGACGTTCGACGTAGCGGAACACGCCCCGTCCCAGCCCGAAGGCGCGGACGGCCACGATCGCGACCATGAGCATCAGCACCGGCGGATGCTGCGCGGCGCGCGAGATGAGCCATGCCGAGGTGGCCATGAGCCCGACGCCACTGCCAAGCGCCAGAACGCCGAACAGAACGGCGAGGCCAAGCCGCCACCGAGCGGAACGAGCGAACGTGAGCAACCGGAGAATCACGCCGCCCCCGCCCCCGCCCCCGCCGCTGCCCGAAGCCCTGCGCGTGCCTTTGCCCGACGTCCTGCGTCTGCCAATACTCGGAGCCCTGCGTCTGCCGCTGCCCAGTGCCCTACGTCTGCAAATACCCAGAGTCCTGCATCTGCCGCTGCTCGGCGTGCTGCGCGTGCCGATATGCGGCGTGCTGTGTCTGCCGCTGCCTGGCGTGCTGCGTGTGCTGGTGTCTGGCGTGCTGCGTGTGCTGAGTGCTGTGGGGCGGCGGTGTGACGTTGCCTGAGCCGGTGTGTCGGACGGGCCGTCTGGCTGAGGTGCTGAGACGGGTGAGTGTTGGGATGGACCGCGTTCAGGCGGGGTGGGTGAGGGTGGTGAGTGGCGGGCACGTGGGGTCTGGGGTTGGGGGTCATGTCGTTACCGGGGTGGGGTGGGACGGGATGGGGATCGTCCGGTCGGCGAGGGCGGCTAGGGCGGGGCGGTGGGCGACCAGGATCACGGTGCGGGAGGCGGCCAGGCGGCGGACGGCGTCGAGCACTGACGCCTCGCTCTCCACGTCGAGGTTCGAGGTCGGCTCGTCCAGGAGGAGGAGCGGCGCGTCGCGCAGGAAGGCGCGGGCGAGGGCGATGCGTTGCCGTTGTCCGGCGGAGAGGCCGAGTCCTCGCTCGCCGAGGGGAGTGTCGAGGCCGGACGGCAGGGCGTCGATGAACGACAGGGCGTTCGCGGCCTGGGCGGCGGCTCGGACGTCGGCGTCGGACGCGTCCGGACGGCCCAGGCGGATGTTGGCGGCGATCGTCCCGGCGAACAGGTGGGGGCGCTGCGGGACCCAGGCGATGCGGGCGCGCCAGGTGTCCGGGTCGATGTCGGCGAGGTCGGTCCAGTCGATCAACGCGCGGCCGGAATCGGGCTGGACGAAACCCAGCAGCAACGCGAGCACGGTGGATTTCCCGGCGCCGCTCGGGCCGGTGAGGGCGACCGTTTCCCCTGGGTGGACGGTGAGGGAGAGGCCGTCGAGCGCGGGTTCGTCCCGACTGTCGTAGGCGACCGTTACGTTGTCCAGGCGGATCGTGGCGCGGGTCAAGTCGGGGACGGTGGTGCGGGTGCCGGGGGCGGGGGCGGGCGTTTCGATCACCTCGAAGATCCGTCCGGCGGCGGTGAGGCCCTCGACGCTCGCGTGGTACTGAGCGCCGACCTGGCGCAGCGGCAGGTACGCCTCCGGCGCCAGGATCAGGACGAGCAGCGCGGTCTCCAGGCCGAGCCCGCCCTCGACGAGGCGGAGCCCGATGGAGACGGCGACGAGCGCGACGGAGAGTGTCGAAAGGAGTTCCAGGACGAGCGCTGACAGGAATGCGATCCGGAGTGTCGACATCGTGGCCCGGCGGTGCCGGTCGGTGACCTCGCGGATCTTGTCCGACTGGGCGCGGGCGCGTCCGAAGATCTTGAGCGTGGGGAGGCCGGAGACGACGTCAAGGAAGTGCGACGACAGGACGGAGAGCATGCGCCACTGGCGGTCCATCTTCCGCTGGGTGGTGAGCCCGACGAGGATCGCGAACACGGGGATGAGCGGCAGCGTCACGGCGATCGTCACGGCGGACAACCAGTCGCCCAGCAGGATCCGCGCGCCCACTGCCATCGGGACGATCACGGCGAGGACGAGCTGCGGCAGGTAGCGGGAGAAGTAGTCGTCCAGCGCGTCGATCCCGCGGGTGGCGAGGGTGGCCAGCTCGCCGCTGCGCTCGCCGGACAGCCAGCGCGGGCCGAGCCGCAGCGCGTGCGCGAGCAGCCGGGCACGCAGCTGCGACTTCACGGCGGCGGACGAGCGGTGCGCGGCGACCTCCTGCAGCCAGGCGACGAGGGCCCGGCCGAGGACGACGGCGAGGAGGAGCAGTAGCGGGACGCGCAGGTCGCCGAAAGCGGCGCCGTCCAGGAACGCACGGGTGAGCATGTCGGCGAGCAGCGTCGCCTGCGCGATGATCAGCCCGGCGGTGGCGGCGCCGAGCGCGACGGACGCGACCAGGAAGGCGCGGGTCGTCCGGGCGTGCCTGAGCAGCCGGGGGTCGAGGGGCTTCATCGCGCCGACTCGGTCGGTCGTGCGTTCGGCGGGCTCGGCGGGCTCGGCGGGCTCGGCGCGTTCGGCGGGCTCGGCGCGTTCGGCGGATTCGGTCGGCTTGGCGGGCCTGGCGGGCCTGGCGGATTCGGTGGGCTCGGCGCGTTCGGTGGGTTCGGTGGGCTTGGCGGGTTCGGTGGGCTCGGCGCGTTCGGTGGGTTCGGTGGGCTTGGCGGGTTCGGTGGGCTTGGCGGGTTCGGTGGGCTTGGCGGGTTCGGTGGGCTTGGCGGGTTCGGTGGGCTTGGCGGGTTCGGTGGGCTTGGCGGGTTCGGTGGGCTTGGCGGGTTCGGTGGGTCTGGCGGGTTCGGTGGGTCTGGCGGGTTCGGGGGGCTTGGTGGGGAGTTCGGTGGATTCTGCGGATTCTGGGTGTTCCGGGCCGTTGTCGGGATGTGGGACGTGCCGATGCGTTTGCGGAACACCCAGTACGTCCAGCCCTGGTAGATCATCACGATCGGGGTGAACACGGCCGCCACCCACGTCATGATCTTGAGCGTGTAGGGGGTGGAGGAGGCGTTTTCGGTGGTCAGGGTGCCGGCTGCGTCGAGGGTGGACGGCATGACGTCCGGGAACAGCGACGTGAACAGCGTCGCGACGGCGAGCACGATGGCGGCGCCGGTGCCGATGAAGGCCCAGCCCTCGCGTCCCCTCCGGTTGGCGACGGCGGCGACCGCCAGCCCGGCGGCCGCGCCCCCGGCGGTCAGCCAGGTCACCGGTTTGCCGTGGTCGAGCTGCGTGATCAGCAGGAAGCTCCCGCCGGCGGCGATGGCCGCGATCGCGGCGATGCTTGCGATGAAACGGGCCCGCACGCGGATGTCCCCGGACGTCTTGAGCGCCAAGAACACCGCCCCGTGCAGGACGAACAGGATCATCGTCGTGAGCCCGCCGAGCAGCGCGTACGGGTTGAGCAGGTCGGCGAGCGTCCCGGCGTACTCGTGGTCGGCGTCCAGCGGCACCCCGCGGACGATGTTCGCGAACGCCACGCCCCACAGGAACGCCGGGACGAGGCTGCCCCAGAAGATCGCCTTGTCCCACCGGGACCGCCACCGCGCGTCGTCCCGCTTGCCCCGGTACTCGAACGCGACGCCCCGGATGATCAGCGACAGCAGGATGGCGAGGAGGGGCAGGTAGAAGCCGCTGAACAGGGTCGCGTACCACTCCGGGAACGCGGCGAACATGGCGGCGCCGGCGACGATGAACCACACCTCGTTGGCGTCCCAGACGGGCCCGATGGTGTTGATGACGACGCGCCGTTCGACGTCGCTGCGGCCGAGGACGGGCAGCAGCATGCCGACGCCGAAGTCGAACCCCTCCAGGAAGAAATAGCTCGTCCACAGGAAGGCGATGATGATGAACCAGACGGTGGTGAGTTCCATGACCGGCCTGCCCTCTCAGTAGGCGAACGCGTGCGAGCGCTCGGAATCGTCATCGGAGTCGTCACCCGGAGGCGGCGGGAGCGCCTCGTCCTCGGACGGCGGCCCGGCCTTGGCGTACTTGAGCATCAGCCCGGCGTCGATGACCGCGAGGACGGCGTAGAGCGCGGTCAGCGAGACGACGGAGATGAGCATCGACGAAGCCGACACACCTGGCGACACGCTCGCGGACGTCTTCATCACGCCGTACACCGACCACGGCTGCCGCCCCATCTCCGTGAAGATCCATCCGGCGGAGTTGCCGATGAACGGGAGCGTCAGCGACAGCATTCCGACCCGGTACACCCACGGGTTGGACGGCAGCCGTCCGCGCCGCAGCAGCCACAGCCCACCGAGCGAGACGAGCGCGGTGAGCATCCCGACCCCGACCATGAGCCGGAAATTCCAGTAGATGGCGGGCACGAAGGGCCGGTAGTCGCCGGGCCCGTGCCGCGCCTCCTCGGCCGCCTGGATGTCGTTGATCCCCTCGACCTCGCCGTTGAAAGTGCCCGTGGCCAGGAACGACAGGACGCGCGGCACCTTGATCCCGAAGACCTCCTCGGCGCCGTCCGGCGTCCCGACCGTGAAGATCGAGAACGAGGCGGGCCGCTCGGTCTCGTAGAGCGCCTCGGCGGCGGCCATCTTCATCGGCTGCTGCTCGGTCATGACCCTGCCCTGCTGGTCGCCGGTGACGGCGACGCCGATGGACGCGACCGCCGTGACGGCCAGCGCCAGCCGCAGCGACGGCCGGAACACCTCCACGTTCTTCCGCCGCGCGAGGTGCCAGGCGCTGACGCCCGCCATGAACATCCCGCCGGTGACGAACGCCGCCGTGATCGTGTGCGGGAACGCGACGAGGTGCGTCGGGTTGGTCAGGACGGCCCAGAAGTCGGTGAGGACGGCCCGTCCGGTCTCCTCGTCGATCCGGTAGCCGACGGGGTGCTGCATCCAGGAGTTCGCGGAGAGGATGAAGAACGCCGACAGCTGCGTCCCGATGGCCACGAGCCAGATGCAGGCCAGATGGATCCGTTTCGGCAGCCTGTCCCAGCCGAAGATCCACAGCCCGAGGAACGTCGACTCGACGAAGAACGCGAGCAGCCCCTCGATCGCGAGCGGCGCGCCGAAGACGTCCCCGACGAACCGGGAGTAGTCACTCCAGTTCATGCCGAACTGGAACTCCTGCACGATGCCGGTGACGATCCCCATCGCGAAGTTGATCAGGAAGAGCTTGCCCCAGAACTTGGTGGCCCGCAGGTAGGCGGTCTTGCCCGTCCGGACCCAGGCCGTCTCCAGGCCCGCGACCAGCGCGGACAACCCGATCGTCAGCGGCACGAACAGGAAGTGGTACACGGTGGTGATCCCGAACTGCCACCGCGCGATATCGACCGTGTCCATGCCCCGGGCCGCCTCTCTGACTATCTACTACAAGCTGTAGTACTACGTCCCGTGGAACATACTACGGCCTGTAGTACTACCGCCCGTCGTTAATTCCCTCACAGGCATTCGCGAGGTACACGGGTACCCTGACCAAGTACCTGTGCCGACTGGACCGGAGGCGCTACCGGCCATGCATGCGCTGACTCTCCCGTTGCCCTCCGGCGACACCTGGACTCGGGCAGAATTCGAAGCGCTACCGGAAGACCTCCCGGTACGCGTCAGTCTCATCCACGGTGAACTCGTCGTGAGCCCACGGCCTCGCCCGATCCATCAGCGCATCGCGCGGCGCCTGGCGACTCGGCTAGAGGACGCCGCTCCCGCTGCTTGGCAGGTCGACACGGACGTGGACGTACTCCTGGACGACGACGAGACCGAGCCGGTCGAGATGGCCCCCGACATCGTCGTGTATTCCACTGATCACGACCCCTACGAACGTCCCATCCCTGCCGACCTGGTCACCCTCGTCGTTGAGGTGGTGTCGCCGTCCACCAAGCGCAAAGACCGGCGGGCGCACCCGGAGCTTTACGCGGAGGCGGGAATCCGTCACTTCTGGCGGGTGGAGACCGACCAGACCGCACCAGCGTTCGCGGTCTACACCTACGAGATCAACGACGCCACCGGACGATACGTCGCGACCGGCGTCCACCATGATCGGATCTCCGTCACCTCGCCCTTCGGCCTCGACATCGAGCTCAAGCCCGTCCGCAATCACTGACCCTTGCCTGGCGTGTTGGCCTGAATGCAGGCCGTTGCCATACCTGACGACTACGCTCGGGAATCCGACGAACACGGTCGGCCACACGGAAGTCGCGGGTGTTGCCCCGGCTGTCGCTGTGCGCGACTCCAAGGACCCTGACGGGCCCAAGCTGATCTTGGACGCTGGTGCCTGGCGGGCGCTTACGCGTCGGATCAAGGCTGGGTAAGACGGCCGGGCCTGTGAAACAACAAGGCGCCTCGCATCTCCCGGCGGGAGATGCGAGGCGTTTGTTGTGGTGTGTTAGCCGCGGGGGGCGGTGCAGCCGGAGCGGGTTAGGTCGAGGGTGGTTCCGGGGGCTATGCAGTTGGCCAGGATGTAGGTCTGCTGGGCGTAGCCGATTTGGCGGCGCACCGTGACGTTGCCCTGCTCGTCCACCTCGCAGGGGTTGTTCAGGGTGCAGCGGCCGCCGCTCTCGTTGATGGTGTTGTTGACGCCGATGACCTTGCCGGACGCGCCGTCGATCGCCGGGGAGCCGGACGTGCCGCCGATGACGTTGCACTGGGACGTGTAACGCAGCGCGTCCTTCCACGTCCACTCGGCTTCACGGATGCGGTAGGCGAACCCGTCGAGCTGGCAGGTGTAGATGCGCTTCCAGTAGCCGGAGACGACGTGCAGGGTGCCGCCGGACGCCGGGCGCTGCAGCACCATCTCCAGTGCGGGCGTGTTGTACTGCTGCTTGATCTGGGCGTAGGTGGTGTTGAGCTTGTACAGGGCCGCGTCCGTGTCGGTCATGGTCGCGTACAGCAGCGTCGTGGCGCGCAGGGTGCCGAGGTCTCCCCCGCTGGAGTTCAGGAGGGTGAACGTCCGGCTGGACGCCCGGTTCGTGATCACCTGGCCGGCGGACGGCATGCCCGTCTCGATGCAGTGGCCGTTGGTGAGCACCATCGCGGGGTCGCTGTCGGCGGAGTTGGGGGTGCGCACGACCGAGCCGGAACAGTTGCTCAGGGCGACGATCCCGGTGAAGTCGGCGGCCTTGACCTGCGCCTGCGCGGGAGCTTGCGCGGGGGCGGCAGCCGGGGCGGCGAACGCCGTGGCCGTGCCTGCTGTCGCCGTGGCGGCGCCAAGGAAAGCGGCGACGAGCATGCCGAGAATGCGTCTTTGCATGGCGGGGGGTCCTCTCGGTGTTCTTCGGTTGTGGCAGTGCTGCTGGATCGGCAATGGTGTGGATCGTCCCGGCCCCCCGCTACCGGCATCGCTCTGATCCAGGACGAACGTGCCAGCAGCGTGATCGTAACCGCGCTCCCCGCACCCAGGAAGAACGGATTCGACTGATCTGGGAGAACGTGGCGAATCGGGCAGGCATTGCAAAGTCGGCTCCGGCCGCCGGGATCGGCTGATCTACACTCCCGGCATGGACCTCAGGCACGCGACGCGCATGATCCTTTCCGAGTCCGCGGCCCATCCGGAGCTGCTGCGGGTGACCCGGCAGGCGCATGACCGGCTGGCGCTCGGACAGCAGGTGGCGCACACCGATCTGCGCTGGATGCTCAGGGAGGCCGCCCGCAAGAACGTCTACCCCGACCTCCATTCGCGTTACGGCGCCGCGGCCTTCGACGAGATGGTCACCGTCCTGTGCCGCGAGATCGACCGCCAGGACCCGGCTCCCGTCGGCCGGGCCCCGGCTCCCGTCCACCACGGCTGAACTGGGACGATGCGTGTCAAGGGGCGGGGAGCGCCGGACGCGGGGCAGCCGTGGAATGAGATCGTCCCCGGCCTGTGGATGGGCGGGCACCATTACGCGACCGCGTCCGGAGAACGCTTCGCCGCTGTCGTGACGGACGAGTTCGACACCGTCATCAGCCTCTATCGGCGAGACGGCCACGGCCCGCCGCCGAATGTCGAACACCATTACGCCGAATTGCCCGACGCCCCGCTGACCGCCGACCAGCTAGAGGCCGTGTGTCGGTTAGCGGACACGGCCGTGGACGCGCTCCGGCGGGGTAGGCGCGTCCTCGTCCGGTGCCATTCGGGCTATAACCGGTCAGGGCTCGTCGTCGCGCAGGGCCTCGTCGGAATGGGATATCCGGCCGACGACGCGGTGTTCCTCATTCGCTACCGCCGGTCGAAATGGGCGCTGAACAATCACGTCTTCGTCGATTACCTGAACACCGGGCTGGACGTGGCGCGCCTGCTCACCGGCCTCGACAGCCTCCCCCAAGACGGCGATCACTGAGCGGAGGCGGCCGCAGCCGTCGTCGTCGCGCGGAAGGTGCGCCGGTAGGCGGACGGCGACGTCTTCATCGCCCGGACGAAATGGTGCCGGAACGTCACCGGGCTCTCGAAGCCGACCGCCGCGCCGATCTCCTCGATCGGCGTCCCGCCCTCCTCCAGCAGCGGCAGCGCCGCCATGATCCGCTGGGCGATGACCCAGCGGAGCGGGCTCGTCCCCGTCCGCCCGCGGAAATGCCGGATGTACGTGCGCGGCGCGAGGTGCGCCTCCCGGGCCAGGCGCGCGACCGTGATCGGCTCGGCGAGATGCGCGAGCGCCCACGCCATGCTCCGTCCGACCGCGTCGTCCTGCTCGTCCGGCGGCAGGGTCACGGCGGCCTCGACGAACTGCGCCTGCCCGCCCTCCCGGTGCGGCGGGACGACCAGCCGCCGCGCCACCGCGTTCGCGATGCGGGCGCCGTGGTCCTTGCGGACGAGATGCAGGCACATGTCGAGCCCGGCCGCGCTGCCCGCCCCGGTGAGCACGTCGTCGCCGTCCACATAGAGGACGTCCGGGTTCACGCGCACCATCGGGTAGCGGCGCCGGAGCAGGTCGGCGTATCGCCAGTGGGTGGTGGCCTCGCGTCCGTCCAGGAGGCCGGCGGCGGCGAGCGCGAACGCGCCTGAGCAGATCGACACGACGCGGCCTCCCCGCTCGTGCGCCCGCCGGAGTGCCGCGACGATGTCGGGCGGGGGGTCGTCCCGGACGTCGGGGACGGCGACGACGATCACCGTGTCCGCGGCCGCGAACTCCGCCAGGCCGTGCGCGGTGGTCAGCGTGAAGCCGCCGACCGCCCGTATCGGGCCGCGTTCCGGCGAGCAGACCCGCAGGTCGTACCAGGGGACGTCCAGCTCGGGCCGGGGCAGCCCGAACACCTCGACGACCGAGCCGAGCTCGAACGGCGACATGCCGTCGAACGTCAGCACCGACACCGTGTGCCGGCGAGCCGGCGGAGCGATGGCCACCATGGCGAGATCTTAGCGATAAACGGCGATCAGGCCACTTCTGGGACGAGGTGACCGCCGCGCAGCATGGGCCGTACGAGATTCCGGCCCAAGGAGCGTCAAATGATCGACTTCCTGCCCGCGGCGTCCAGCGAGGAGGCCGTCCGGCATTTCGCCGCCCGCCTGTCGTTCGAGACGGACGTGTCCGACGTCGCCGACGACCTCGGCGCCGGCACGATCGTGGTCGTCGACGCGCGCGGCACGCGGAGCTGGGAGCAGGGGCACGTCCCCGGCGCGCTTCACCTGCCGACCCCGGAGATCGCCGGACGCGCCGCGGCACTGATCCCGCACGGCCAGACCGTAGTCGTCTACTGCTGGGGACCCGGCTGCAACGGCGCCACGAGGGCCGCCCTGGAGTTCGCGAAGCTCGGCTATCCGGTCAAGGAGATGATCGGCGGATTCGAGTACTGGGCCCGCGAAGGGCTCCCCGTGGAGACGACCCCGGGGACGGTCACGCGCCGCTCCCCCGACCCGCTCACCGGACCCATCAGCGCCGTTTCCTGCGACTGCTGAAACCCCGATGGACGAGTGAGCTTGAATGTTCCGGCAGAGGCGGGGCATAACGAGGTGCCCGGCCGACGTTAGACTCTAGGAATCATTCTTCGACGCCCCTTGGCGTCAGGCTCGTCCTTGCAGCCCACGCGGACCGTGGTGCCTCCCGAGACGTGCCCCCCTCTCGGAAGGTAATGCGTGACCACAGCTGACGCTGCACAGAACCCGTCCATGCCCGCCACCACGGGCGATGAGCAGGTTCCCACGTTCGCCGAGCTCGGCCTCCCGCCGGTGCTGGTGAGCTCCCTCGCCCGCCAGGGCATCGAGGCGCCGTTCCCGATCCAGGCCGCGGCGATCCCCGACGTCATGGCGGGACGCGACGTCCTCGGACGCGGCAAGACCGGCTCCGGAAAGACCCTGGCCTTCGGCCTGCCGCTCCTCGCCCGCCTCTCCGGCCGCAAGGCCGCCCCGAAGCGCCCGCTGGCGCTGATCCTGGTCCCGACCCGCGAGCTGGCCCAGCAGGTCCAGACCAACCTGGAGCCGCTCGGCCGCGGTCTCGGCCTGCGCTTCAAGACCGTCATCGGCCAGACCTCGATGTTCAAGCAGATCGACGCGCTGCGCCGCGGCGTCGAGGTCCTGGTCGCCACGCCCGGCCGGCTCAAGGACCTGATGCGGCAGGGCGCCTGCGACCTGTCCGACATCGAGATCGCCGTGCTGGACGAGGCCGACCACATGGCCGACATGGGCTTCCTGCCCGACGTCACCGACATCCTCGACGCCGCCAAGCCCGGCGGGCAGCGCATGCTGTTCTCCGCCACCCTGGACAAGGACGTGGACGTCCTGGTCAGGCGGTACCTGAACAGCCCGGTGAGGCACGCGATCGGCCCGGTGGACGAGTCCGTCGACACGATGGAGCACCACCTGCTCCTCGTCGCGCCGAAGGAGAAGGCCGCCGTCACCGCCGAGATCGCCAACCGCGAGGGCCGGACGATCCTGTTCGCCCGCACCAAGCACGGCGTCGACCGGCTCGCCAAGCAGCTCACCCAGGTCGGCGTCCGCGCCGCGGGGCTGCACGGCGGCAAGAGCCAGGGCCTGCGCACCCGCACGCTCGCCGAGTTCCGCGAGGGCTCGATCAGCGTGCTCGTCGCGACGGACGTCGCGGCCCGGGGCATCCACGTGGACGACGTGACCCTCGTCATGCACGTCGACCCGCCCGCCGACCACAAGGACTACATGCACCGCGCGGGCCGCACGGCCCGGGCCGGTGAGAGCGGCACCGTCGTCACGCTCGTCCTGCCGCACCAGGTGCGCGCGACGTCCGCGATGACGCGCCGCGCGGGCATCCACGCGCCCCGCGTCCGGGTCACCACCGGCGACACGGAGCTGGTCAAGCTGACCGGCGCGCGGCGGCCGTCGGGCATCCCGATCGAGGGGCCGATCATCCCCGAGCGCCCGCGCCGCGAGGGCGGCGGAGGCAGCCGGGGCCGTTCGGGCGGACGCCGCGGCGGACGCGGCCCGCGCTCGTTCGACCGCCAGGACGGACGCCGCGGCGGCGGTTCCTTCGAGCCCCGCAGCGGTTCCTTCGAGTCCCGCGACGGTGAGCACCGCGGTTCCCACCCCGGCGGCGACCGCCGCGGCGGCGGCCCGCGCACCGGCGGCGGCTCCCGGACGGGCGGAGGCCCGCGCACCGGGGGCGGCTCCCACGGCAACCGGCGGGGCGGCTCGTACACGTCCGACCGGCGCGACAGCGGCGACCGCCGCACCGCCCGCTACAACTGACCAGCGAAACCCAGGAGCCCCGCCCCCACAAGGGCGGGGCTCTTCGCTTGCCGCGTCCTTGTCAGCCGGCCTCTTCACGAAGCACACCGTCGTCGTGAAGCACGTCGTCGTCGCGGAGGACGTTGCTGTCCCGCTGGACCGGGCTGTCGCGTCGGATCCCGCCGTCGCGGCGGACGGCCTCCTCGCGGAGCTTGTCCTGGAGGATCTGGAGGCCCTCCAGGCCGTTGACGGAGAGGGCCGCGAGCTCGTCCAGCGACATGAGCGGGTCGCTGCGCAGCGGCGGCTGCCAGCCGTTCTCCCCGTCGTGGCTGCGCAGGATCTTGGCCGGGACGCCGCCGATCACCGCGTGGTCGGGGAACTCGCCCCGGACGACGGCCCCGCCCGCGACCGCGACGTTCCGGCCCAGCCGGGTGCCCGGCAGGATGATCGCGCCGGTGCCGATCCAGCAGCCGTCGCCGATCACGACGGGGTTGTTCTCCGGCCACTGCCGCCCGATCGGCGTGTGCAGGTCGCCGTAGGAGTGGTTCTGGTCGGTGATGTAGACGTTCGGCCCGGTGAAGACGTCGTCGCCGATGTCGATGGACTGGTGGCCGACGATGTGCGTGCCGCGTCCGATCGAGCAGCTCCCGCCGATCCGGACGACGACGTCCGGGCCGAGGTCGAGGCCGGGGACGAAGCCCGCCGAGATCGTGACGTGCGTGCCGACGAGCGTGTGGTCGCCGATCGAGATCCACGGCTCGCCGTAGATCGCGCCGACCGGGAAGCCGATGCAGGCGCCCTCGCCCAGGTAGGCGAACCTGCGGCGGCCGGGCGTGTGCGGGGTGATCTCCCCGTGCCGCTGGACCCACTCCAGGGCGCGGTGCACGGCGATGTGAACGCCCTGGCGGGCGCGCCGCCCGGCCCCGGCCGCCAGCGCCTGCCGAATCGAGCGTTTCCGCGACATGGCGTTCACCGTACCGGTTGGTAGCAACCCCGGGCGCACAGCGAAGGGCCCGGTCGTGGACGACCGGGCCCTGCTGTGAGTCTCCTGAAACCTGAAAGGGCTCAGTGCGGAGATTGCACCTGACCGTCGACGTCGGCGCCGCTGACCGTCATGGAGTCGGCCGACGTGGCGTCCCCCGCATGGTCACCGGAACCCTTGCTCAGGTCGCGGATGGTTCCGCGCCGCGTCGCCACGGCACCGGCCACGCCGACGGCGGCGACCACCCCCATCATCGCCATGAGGGCGCCGCGCCCGGGCCTGGCCCGCTTCGGCGGCTCCACCCGGTGAGCGACATCGCTCAAGAACGTGCTCACCCGCGGGGCGAGCCCGGTCTCCACATACCGGGCGGCCCGCCGGAGCCTCGGTGCGCTCCAGCCGCGGACGACCATGACGCGCTCGCCCGCGACGGGCACGATCCGCTCGGCCGCGGTGGCCGCGCCCTGCCGGCACATGTCGGCGCCCTGGCGGGCCGTCTCCTGGACGCGTCCGAACCGTGTCAGACCGTCCTCCTGCGGCTTCTGGCGGATACTGATCATTAGGGACACGCTAACCTCCCTGTTTGCGAGGTCCTGTCATGCAGCCTTCCCAGAGACCGGGGAGTAAACCTGAACGCGCGACCATTCGACCACCCAGCGTGACATATTCGGGCATGACCGCGACCACGCCGTCGGACATCACACAACCCACTCACGAGGAGGCGGCCAGCGTGGCCAACGAGATCTTCGCGAAGCTCAACACGTCGCTCGGGACGATCGTCGTCCAGCTGTACCCGGAGCAGGCGCCGGAGACGGTGGCGAACTTCGTCGACCTGGCGGAGGGGAACAAGACCTGGCACGATCCGCGGACCGGGCAGAAGTCGGACGCGCCGCTCTACAACGGCACCGTCTTCCACCGGATCATCGACCAGTTCATGATCCAGGGCGGCGACCCGCTGGGCACCGGCACCGGCGGCCCGGGCTACGAGTTCAAGGACGAGTTCCACCCCGACCTGAAGTTCAACAAGCCGTACCTGCTGGCGATGGCGAACGCCGGGCCCGGAACGAACGGCTCGCAGTTCTTCATCACGCTCAGTGTCGGGCACACGCAGCACCTGACGGGCCGGCACACCATCTTCGGCAAGGTCATCGAGGGCACGAACGTCGTCGACGCCATGGGCAAGGTCGAGACCGGCCGCCAGGACCGTCCGAAGACGGACGTCGTCCTCGAGTCGGTGACGATCGAGCGCCGTTAGTCGTTTCATACGGTGAGACCCCACGGCGGCCCTACGGAGCCCTAGATGAGCACAGACCACAGTCCCGCTCCCGAGACCTCGGTGCCGACCTGCTACCGGCATCCCGGGCGGGAGACGTACGTGCGCTGCACCCGGTGCGACCGCTTCATCTGCCCCGAGTGCATGCGGGACGCGGCGGTCGGGCACCAGTGCGTCGAGTGCGTCGCCGAAGGCAACCGGGGCGTCCGCAGGGCCGTGCCCCGGACGCCCCTCGGCGCGCGGGCGGCCTCGTCCGCCGTGCCGGTCGTCACGTACACGCTCATCGGCGCGTGCGTGGCGGCGTACCTCGCCGAGCTGGCGTCGTGGCGCGTCGTGTGGGAGTTCATGATGCTCGGCCGGGCCGTGCTGCCGAACGGGGAGGTCGGCGGCGTCGCCGAGGGCGAGTGGTACCGGCTGTTCACGACGATGTTCCTGCACCAGCGCGGCGGGTCGTTCGGCATCACCCACATCCTGTTCAACATGTGGGCGCTGTGGGCGATCGGTCCCGCGCTGGAGCAGGTGCTCGGACGGTGGCGCTTCATCGTCCTGTACGTGCTGTCGGGCCTGGGCGGCTCGGTGCTGCTGTACCTGGTCGGCGCCCCGCAGGACTCGGCCGTCGGCGCGTCCGGCGCCATCTTCGGCCTCTTCGGCGCCTACTTCGTGATCGGGCGGCGGCTCGGCGGCCCGGTCGGGCCGATCGTGTTCCTGCTGGTGATCAACCTGATCATCACGTTCTCGGTGCCGAACATCTCCTGGCAGGGGCACGTCGGCGGCCTCGTGGTCGGCGCGGCGCTCGCCGCCGCGTACGCCTACGCTCCGGAGGCGCGGCGCCGCCTGATCCACATCGCGGCGCCGCTGCTCACCCTCGCCCTGCTCGCGACCCTGGTCCTGGTCAGAACGGCGGACCTCAGCCCGGCGACCTGAGCCCTGGAACGCGCGGACACCGCTGCTCCCACCCACCGGCCCACGGGCGGCGGCGTCCGGGCACCTCCACGCAACTGGAACGTGCCATTCCGGCGAACGGCGACCGTGAAACCGTGACCGCGTCCACGACACGACCGGCCCCGGCCACACCGCGCCTGGTCAGGGCGCGGTGCGTCCGGAACCGGGCTGTGGAAAACCTGGGGAAAACCGGGGTGGGAGCTGCCCGACCTGTGGATAACCTGCGGTCAGCGCCAGCGGGTCGACAGGATCACGCCGAGGATGATCGCCGTGAAGCCGATGCCGAGGTTCCAGTTGTGCAGGTCGGTCATGTACGGCACGTCGGTGCCGGTGCTGGCCGTCACGTAGAAGACGGCGATCCAGATCAGGCCGATGAGCCACAGGCCGACCATCGTGGGCACCAGCCAGCGCGGGCTGACCTCCGGGGCCTTGGACTTCTGCGGGGGCGTGTAAACGGCCTTCTTGCGCACTTTGGACTTGGCCACGGTGGATTCGATCTCCTCGGGCGTCCGGCGGCCGGAGCGCCGGACCGCGCATGGGTGTTTTGTCGGTTAGCGTAGTCGCTGGTGTGCAGAGTACGGCTTCCAGCGTGGGGAAGCATCATCCCAGTTCTCACGCTCCTCGCGGGAACCCTGTTCGCGGCGAGCGCGAGCACGGCCCGCGGCACGAGCCTGCGCGAGCAGGGCCGTACCCGGATCACCGAGCTCATCGCCGCCGAGCAGCACCGGAGCCGTCAGGAGCGCGCCGAGTACCGGCGCCTCCGCCACGAGGTCGACGGTATCTCCCGCGAGGCCGGACGTCACGACGCGCGCGTGAAACACGCCCAGTCCGAGGCCGACGAACTGGCGTCCCGCGCCGGATTCACCCCGCTTGCGGGCACCGCCGTCCAGGTGTCGCTGGACGACGCGCCGCTGCCGAAATCCGGTGATCTGCCGCGCGGCGTCCGTCCCGACGACCTCGTCGTCCACCAGGCGGACGTGCAGGCCGTCGTCAACGCGCTGTGGGCCGGCGGCGCCACCGGGATGCAGATCATGGACCAGCGGGTGATCTCGACGAGCGCGGTGCGCTGCGTGGGCAATACGCTGATCCTGCAAGGCGTCGTGTACTCCCCACCGTTCCGGATCACCGCGGCAGGCGACCCGGAACGGCTCCGCGCGGCGCTCGGCGCGTCCCGCGACATCGCGATCTACCGGAAGTACGTCCGCGCCTACGGGCTCGGCTATTCGGTGCGGACCGTGGAACGCGCCACGTTGCCGCCCTACACCGGCAACGTGACGATGAAGCACGCTACGGTGCCGGCCGGCGGCTAGCCCGGCCCCCGACGGAGGAGGACGCGCGGTGCGGATGGTCATCCGTGGCATGGGCGAGCTGTGCATCACCGCCGGACTGATCGTCATGCTCTTCGTCACGTACTCTCTGTGGGGCACCGGCCGCTACACCCAGGCCCAGCAGGACCGCCTCGGCGACGAGCTCCTCAAGGACTGGGGCAAGGTCACCACCGAGCGGGTGAAGCTCGGCAAGGGCCTCGCGATGATCCGCATCCCCCGCTTCGGGAAGGACTACCGCTTCGTGATCATCGAGGGCGTGGAGCGCAAGGACCTGCGCAAGGGCCCCGGCCACTACCCCGGCACCGCGCTCCCCGGCCAGGTCGGCAACTTCGTGGTCTCCGGCCACCGGACGACCTACTCCGCGCCGTTCAACCGGCTCGGCGAACTGAAGCACGGCGACAAGATCCTCATCGACACCCGGGACAAGCAGTACGTCTACACGGTCACCGGCCGCGACATCGTCAAGCCGTCGGCTACGGAGGTGACCGCGCCCGTCCCGCTGCACCCGAAGCGCAAGCCGACCGAACCGCTGATCACGCTCACCACCTGCCACCCCAAGTACTCCGCCGCCGAACGAATGATCATCTTCGGTGAGCTGGCGTCCGCGCTGCCCCGCGTGAACCAGGCGAGCCAGACGCGGCAGCCGGCCGCCGGAACCTAGGAGGCACCCGTGTACGCCTGGATCTGGCGCCACCTGCCCGGCGAATGGCAGACCAAGACCGCCACGGCGCTGGGCCTCGTCATCGCCATCGCGGTCGTCTTCTGGTACGTCGTGTTCCCGTGGGTGGAGCCCAAGGTCCAGTTCGACCACGGCGTCGTCGACCGGCCGAGCCCGTCCGGCTCACGGACTCCGGGCTGACATGCGCATCCTCGTCGTCGACAACCACGACAGCTTCGTCTACAACATCGTCCAGTACCTGCTCGAACTCGGCGCCGCCTGCGAGGTCAAGGACCGCTCGGACGCCACCCTCCAGGACGCGGCGTCCGCCGACGGCGTCCTGCTGAGCCCCGGCCCCGGCCACCCCGCCGACTCGGGGATCTGCCTGGACCTCGTCCGGGCCGCCGACCGCAACGGCACACCCCTCCTGGGCGTCTGCCTGGGCCACCAGGCGATAGCCCACGCCTACGGCGCCACGATCTCCCGCGCCCCGGAGATCGTCCACGGCTTCACGAGCAAGATCGTCCACGACGGCGAGGGCGTCTTCCGCGACCTCCCCACCCCGTTCCCCGCGACCCGCTACCACTCACTCGCCGTAGACCCGGAGACCGTCCCCCACGACACCCTGGACGTAACGGCCCGAACCCCCGACGGCGTCATCATGGCCCTACGCCACTGCACCCGCCCGATCGAGGGCGTCCAGTTCCACCCCGAGTCGATCCTCTCCACCGGCGGCCACCAACTCCTGACCAACTGGCTCACCACCTGCACCGCCCTGCGCGCCGTCCCCAAGACATGAGTGAGGGCTTCCGCCACTCGGGGGCAATGGCGGAAGCCCTCGATATGGTCTTCGTCACTCGGCCTTGAGACGTTACGGATTTCAACCGAAATTTTCAGATCTCTCGCCAAACGCCCTGGTCTGTCACCAAAAACCCAGGTCACCGGTGGTGAGCCGCGGAGCGCACCACCGGACGCGCCCTGCCCAGCCCTCACCGCAACCCTGCAACAACCTGAACGCTTGCGATCGCGTCCGAAGGCAGGTTTCGAGCTTGCGAGAAACCTGATCGCGCAGCGAGCCGCCAAGGCGAGACGAAGCGATGCAGCGATCGCGCGCGCTTCTCGACGATGGAGGCCCGCCAGGGCCGAAGGAGGAGAGAAACGCAATAAGCAGGGTTATCCGTCGCCGCCGCCTGGGGGGAAGGGGAAGCCGGGGCTCTGGGTGGGCGGTTGCGGTTCCTGCGGCTTCTGGGCCACGAAGATCGTGACGGTGTCGCCCGGGGCGACCGTCGCGTCCGGGGTGGGCTGCTGGTCGTAGACGAAGCCGGGGGCGACGGGCTTGTCCGGCGGGGCCGGGCCCTTCTCCACGTTGCAACGCAGGCCGAGGCCCTCCAGCTTGGCGCAGGCGGCGCGCTGGCTGTTGTTGAACAGGTTCGGCACCTTGAGGTTCGACGGGCCGTTGGAGACGACGACCGTGACGGTCGAGTTCTTCGGGGCCTTCGAGCCGCCGGGCGGGTCGGTGCTGACGACGTTCAGGCGCGGGACGCTGTCGCTCGACTCGACCTTCTTCTCGACGTCGAACCCGCGTTCCTCCAGGATGGTCTTGGCCGCGCTGTACGGCTTGCCGGTCACGTCCGGGACCTCGATCTCCGTGGGCGGCTTCTTGCCCTTGGAGACCAGCAGCGTCACCGACGCGCCCTTGGCCGCCTGCGTGCCGGGCCTCGGGTCGGAGCTGATGACGTTGCCCTTCCGGACCTCGTCGCTGTACTCCGACTTCGGCTCGCCGACCCGGAAGCCGAGCTTGGTGAGCTGCTCGGTGGCGTCACTCTGGGTGGTGTTGACGATGCTCTGCGGGATCGCGACCTGGTCGGTTCCGCCGCCACCGCCGCTCATCATCCAGCCGATCAGCGCCGCGCCGCCGATGAACAGGACGGCGAGGCCCACCCACAGCGCTGCCTTCTTGCCGGCGCCGCCGCGGTCGGGCATGTCGTCGTCGTAGCGGGCGGGCGGGAGGCCGTAGTCGTCCGGCGGGCGCCGCACCTGGGTGCGGGCCGGGCCGTTGCCCGGATATCCGCCCATGACCTGGGTGCCCTGCGGCTGCGAGCCCATGAGCATCGTGGACGCCGCCGTGGACGCCACCGGCTGCCCCTGCAGGACGCGCTGGATCTCCTGCCGGAACTCCGTGGCGTTCTGGTAACGGTTGGCCGGCTCCTTCGCCATGGCCTTCAGGACGATCGCGTCCGCCCACTGCGGGATCTGCGGGTCGACCTGCGAGGGCGGGACGGGCTCCTCCCGGACGTGCTGGTACGCGATCGCGACCGGGGAGTCGCCGGTGAACGGCGGCTTGCCGGTCAGCAGCTCGTACAGGACGCACCCGGTCGAGTAGATGTCGCTGCGGGCGTCGACGCGCTCGCCGCGCGCCTGTTCCGGCGACAGGTACTGCGCGGTGCCGATGACCTGCGCGGTCTGCGTCATCGTGGCGGCGGTGTCGGCCATCGCGCGGGCGATGCCGAAGTCCATGACCTTGACCTCGTGCTGCCGGGTGAGCATCACGTTGGCCGGTTTGATGTCGCGGTGGACGATCCCGCCGCGGTGGCTGTAGTCCAGGGCGCGGAGGATCCCGTCGGTGACCTCCAGCGCCTTGTCGGGCAGCAGCGCGCGGTTCTCCCGCAGCAGGTCGCGCAGCGTGCTCCCGTCCACGTACTCCATCACGATGTACGGGATGGAGTTGTCGCCGATCATGTCCTCGCCGGTGTCGTACACGGCGATGACCGAGGGGTGGTTCAGCGACGCGGCCGACTGGGCCTCGCGCCGGAACCGGGCCTGGAACGTGGGGTCACGGGCCAGGTCGGACCGCAGCGTCTTGACCGCGACGACGCGATCGAGGCGCAGGTCCCGGGCACGGTAGACCTCGGCCATGCCGCCTCGCCCGATCACCGTATCGAGCTCGTAGCGGCCGCCGAGCAGCCGAGGTTGACTCATATGTGCACTTTCCCTCGTACGTCTACACCTTGTCCTCCGAACCTAGCTTCCCGCTCTGTGTCGGAGAGGGATCCGGGCTCGGAGTTGACGGAGTCGTGGCGCTCTCCGTCGGTGTGGGTGTTGGGTCTGGGGCGGTGGGCGTCGCCCTGTGCGGATTCGTAGGTGGCTTCTGTGAAGGGGACGTCTGGCGGGTCCCCGGCGTTGACGGACGGATCCTATGCGTCCGGGGCCGCTGCGTGACAGTCGGCCTGGGTGTGACACGGGACCGGTACCTGGCCGGGCCGCCCGACGCGGTGGCCGGGACGTCGACGCTGCCGTCCCCGACGGGCCTTGTGGCGGGGGCGCCGGGCGGGTCCCGTTCGTCCTCGCCGGATCCGGCGAAGGCGAACCCCTTCCACAGCGACCCGATGACGATGGCCGTGACGACCAGCAGCACGGCCGCGGCGGAGGTGTACGCCCGTGCCGGACGCCTGCCGGGGCGTGCGTGCCGGCGCACCGACCCCCTGGTGAGGTTATCCGCCGCCTCGGGTCCGTCAAATCCAGACAAAGCAGTCGATTGGGTAACAATATTGGGTCGTGCCGTCGGCGGGTGCCGAACGTCCGTCCGGATCGGCCGTCCCGTGCTGAGCCTCGCGCGGATCGCCAGGGCCCGGTCGGCGACCGCCCCCGCGTCGGCCGGACGGCCCTCGGGGTGCTTCGCCAGCATCTCCATGATCAGCTCGCGGGCGTCCGCCGGGAACCGCGCCGGCAGCTCCGCGGGCGCCTCCCGGACGTGCCGCAGCGCGACCTCCACCGGCGTGGAGCCGTCGAACGGCGGCGCGCCCGTCAGGCACTCGTACGCCACCACGCCCAGCGAGTACAGGTCGGCGGACGGCGTCAGCTTCAACCCCTGCGCCTGCTCCGGGGAGATGTAGTGCGCCGTCCCCATGACCATCCCGGTCGCGGTCTGCGACGCGGCCGCCAGCTGCCGCGCGATCCCGAAGTCGGTGATCTTCAGGATGCCGTCCGGCGACACCATCAGGTTCGCGGGCTTGACGTCCCGGTGCACGACGCCCGCCCGGTGCGCGACGGTCAGCGCCCGTCCCGCCTGCACCAGCAGGTCGAGGACGGCCTCCAGCGGCAGCCCGCCGTCCCGCGTGAGGATCCCGTCCAGCGGCTCGCCCGCCACCAGCTCCATCACCAGGTATGTCCGGCCGTTCTGCTCGCCGAAGTCGTACGCCCGGGCGATACCCGGATGCCGCAACTCGGCCGCGAACCGCGCCTCCGACTCGAACCGGCCACGCGCCGACATGTCCGACACGAACTCGCGGCGCAGCAGCTTCACCGCGACCGGATGCCCGGCCACCTCGTCGGACGCCCGCCAGACCTCGCCCATCCCGCCGATAGCCAGCCGCTCCAGCAGCCGGTACCGCCCGTTCAGGACGAGGCCCGTGCTCACTTCTTCAAGACCTTGGACATGATCGCCCCTGCGATCGGACCGGCATTGGTCGCGCCGTCGCCCGAACCCTCGGTCACCACGGCGAACGCGTAGCGCGGATTCTCGATCGGGCTGAACCCGACGAACCAGCGGGAGTTCGGGATGCCGGACGCCGGATCCTGCTCCGCGGTACCGGTCTTACCGGCGATCCGCATGCCCTGCAGGTTCTTCGCGGTGCCCTCGGTGATCACGGCCCGCATCATCTCCGCGAGCTGGTCGGCGTGCTTGCCGCTCATCGCCTCCCCGAACTCCTTCGGGGACGCGTTGTACAGCTCGCTCTGGTCCTTGGCCCGCACCTTCTGCACCACGTACGGGTTCATGATCTTGCCGCCGCCGGCGACCGCGCACGCGACCATCGCCATCTGCAGCGGCGTGGACCGCACGTTCTCCTGGCCGATGCCGGAGCGGGCCGTCCCGTCCTTGCCGGTCTCGACCGTCTGGCCCTTCGCGTCCGTGACCGACGTCGGGACCGCGCTCTCCGCCGCGAACATGTCCGGCTCCATCTTGACGCGCTCCCCGAACCCGAACTTCGCCGAGCCGTCGTGGAGCTGCTGGATGCCCATGTCGAGCGCCATCTTCGCGAACGAGGTGTTGCAGGACTCGGCGAACGCGCCCTTCAGCGGGGCGGACCCGGCGCAGCTGCCGCTGTCGTGCGAGTTCGGCAGCGGACGTCCCGACTCCGGAAGGATCAGCTGCCCGGTGAGGACGTTGGACCCGATGTCGAGGTTGAGCCGCTCCATCGCCACCGCCGACGTCACCGTCTTGAACGACGAGCCCGGCGGGAACGTCTGGCTCAGCGCGTTGTCGACCAGCGGCCGGATCACGCCGTTGCCCTTGTTCAGCTGCTCCAGCCGCTTCGCGCCCTTCTCGCCCGTCTGCGGCGCCACCTCGTTCGGGTCGAAGGACGGCCACGACGCCGCCACCTTGAGCGCGCCCGTCTTCACGTCCATCACCACGGCGCCGCCGCGGCGGCCCTGCTGCGTCTTCGCCTTCAGCTGCTCGTACGCCGTCCGCTGCGCGTCCGGGTCGATCGTCAGCTCGACGTTCGCGCCCTCCGCCTTCTTGCCGATGAACGTGTCGAACCAGCGCTGCTGCGTGATCCGCTTGTCCTTGCCGCCCAGCAGCGAGTTGTACGCCCGCTCGACCTGCGTCGCGTTCCCGTTGAAGTACCCGGTGACCGGCGCGAAGATCGGGCCGTCCTGGTACGTCCGGCCGTACTTCGGGTTGTCCTTGCCGGTCTTCCTCGACACCACGAGGACCTCACCGCCTGCGGAGATCTGGCCGCGCGGCGAGTTGAACACGTCCGCGTACTGCCGGGCGTTGTTGCTGTCGCTGCGCAGGTCCTCCGCCTGGCTCCCCTGGACGTAGTTGACCTGCGCCATCAGCCCGAAGAACAGCAGCAACGCGAAGATCGCCACCCGTCGAACCGGCTTGTCCATGTTCATGGGACGGAAATCACCTCGTGCTCACGATCTGGGTCATGCCTTCGTCCTGGATCGCCTGCGGGGCCGGCTTGCGCGCGTCATGGCTCATCCGCACCAGGATCGCGATCAGGATCCAGTTGGCCATCAGCGACGAGCCGCCCTGGGACAGGAACGGCGTCGTCAGGCCGGTGAGCGGGATGAGCCGGGTCACGCCCCCGACGATCACGAAGACCTGGAGCGCCAGGACGAACGAGACACCTCCCGCGAACAGCTTCAGGAACGGGTCGCGCGCCGCCACGGCGGTCTTCATCCCGCGCTGGACGATCAGCGCGTAGATCAGCAGCAGCACCATCAGCCCGGTCAGCCCGAGCTCCTCGCCGATCGAGTCGAAGATGAAGTCGCTGAACGACAGCGGCGTCCGCCACGGCTCGCCCTGCCCGAGCCCGGTGCCGAGGACGCCGCCCTGCGCGAGCGCGAACAGGCCCTTCATCAGCTGCGCGCTGTCGGCGTACGACCCGCCGAGCTCGGCGCAGGCCGAGAAGCCGGGCGACAGCGAGCCCTGCGCGTCGAACCGCTTGTAGATCTCGGTGTTGGGGTTGACGGGGACGACCTTGCCGCTCTCCAGCAGGCAGCCGCCGTCGAAGTAGGGCTTCGGGTTCTGCCAGATGTCGATGCGCTGGTTGACGTGCCCCATGAACGGCAGCAGCGTCGCGATGAACACGCCCGCCGCCAGCAGCCCGACGCCGATCACGACCCACGACACCCGCTGCGTCGCGATGTACAGCATCGAGATGAACAGGCCGAAGAACAGCAGCGCGGTGCCGAGGTCCTTCTGGACGAACAGGACGCCGAGCGAGAAGAACCAGAGCACCATGATCGGGCCGAGGTCGCGGGCCCGGGGCACGCTGAGCGGCCCGATCTTCTTGCCGATCAGCGACATGGCCTGCCGCTTGTTCACCAGGTACCCGGCGAAGAACACGACGAGCAGCAGCTTGGCGAACTCGCCCGGCTGGACGGAGAACGGGCCGAGCTGGATCCACACCCGCGCGCCGTTGATCTCCGCGCCGATGCCGGGGACGATCGGCAGCAGCAGGAAGAAGACGGCGGAGAGGCCGATCAGGTACGTGTAGCGCTGCGCGGTCTTCGGGGTGAACGACAGCGGGGCGTCGGACTTGTCGGTGTCCCGCATGATCAGCACCGCGGCGACGAACAGGACGATGCCGACGAACGTCCACATCAGCTGGCTGGGCGCGTCGGCGGCGTCCGCCACCACCTTCTTGCCCGCGAGCGCGGCGGCCTTGCGGTCGTCGCTGGTGTCCAGGTCCAGCCGGTAGATCATCGCGAGCCCGATGCCGTTCAGCGCCACCGACAGCGGCAGCAGCAGCGGGTCGGCGTACGGGGTGAACTTCATCTGGACGAAGTACGCGGCGAGCGCCAGCACGGCGAGGCCGCCGCCGTACACGAACAGGCCGGCGGGGATGTAGCCGTCACGGGCCAGCCCGACCTCCGCGAACGCCGACAGCGTCAGCACCATCGCGAAGATCAGCAGGGCGAACGAGGCCGCGTTGCGCCGCTGGTACGGCAGGCGCGCCCTGATCTGCTCCCCGATCGACTGCATCTACGATTTCCCTCCGTTGGAGGGACAGTCCGCGGGCTTGTCGGGTGCGCGCTGGTTGCACTTGTCGCGGCGGTCCGTCATCTGCTTCAGCCTGGCCTGCGCGCCGTCCCGGCCGATGATGTCCTTGACGGTGCCCTTCGCGATCGCGCCCGCGTCGGACACGGTCAGCTCGGAGAACCGGACGTCGGTCGGCTTGAGGTCTTCCTTGCAGTCCTGCTGGGCCCTGCCGCGCACGACGGAGACCTTCC
The DNA here is from genome assembly GCF_044326405.1 of Actinomadura sp. 1N219. NCBI lineage: Bacteria > Bacillati > Actinomycetota > Actinomycetes > Streptosporangiales > Thermomonosporaceae > Actinomadura > Actinomadura sp. 1N219. The sequence continues at coordinate 455,103 of NZ_JBIRAY010000004.1, forward strand.
CGGCCTGGTTGACGATGCTGTACTTGCAGACGCGGTCGACCAGCATCTTCCACTCGCCGGGGCCGTCCACCGTGTAGGTGTCGTTCACCTGCTGCTGGAGGTCCTGGGGGAGGTCCTCGACCATGATCGGCTGCAGGTTCTTCGTGTTCGCCTTGCGGGACATGTCGAAGCCCAGAACCGTCTGCGGCGTCCCCCGGAACAGGACGGCCTGGCCCTTCTCCGCGCCGATGTAATAGCCGTTCCGGACGTTCTGCATCAGCACGAACCCGCCCGCCACGACACCCACGACGACCACGCCCGCGACGACGACCAGCCACGTCCACCGCCGGGCGCCGCCCCGCCGCGCCCGCATCGGCGCCTGCTGCATCGCCCCGCCCGCCATCGGCGGGCCGCCCATCGGGTCGCTCATCGGCGCGGGCGCGGGCGGTGGGGGCATCTCGTCCACGGCGACCGGCGGCTGCGGCCTGGTGTCGCGGAGCTGCGCGGCCCGTCCCGCCGGCGTGTCGGCCGCGGTCGTGTTCGCGCCGGGCCCCCCGCCCGGCGGCTCCGGCGGCGCCGCGTTGGCCGCCGCGCCCACCGCGTGCCCCGGCCCGCCCGTCGGCGGCTGGCGCTCCAGGTCGATGACGTCCGCGACCACGCAGGTGATGTTGTCGGGGCCGCCGCCGCGGTTCGCCAGGTCGACGAGCTGCCGGACGGCCTGCTCCGGATCGTCCACGTCCGTCAGCACCTGGAAGATCGTCTCCGCTGTGACGACGCCGGAGAGGCCGTCCGAGCACAGCAGGTACCGGTCGCCGACCTGGGCTTCCCGGAGGGACAGGTCGGGGTCGACCTCGCCTCGTCCGTCCAGCGCACGCAGCAGCAGCGAACGCTGCGGGTGGGACGCGGCCTCGTCGGGGCTGATGCGGCCCTCGTCCACGAGCGACTGCACCAGCGTGTGGTCGTGCGTGATCTGGAAGAGGCTGCCGTCCCGCAGCAGGTAGGCGCGGGAGTCGCCGATGTGCACCAGCGCGACCTGGTTGCCCGCCCACAGCATCGCCGTCAGCGTCGTGCCCATGCCCTGCAGCGCCGGATCGGACTCCACGATGCGGTGCAGGTTGTCGTTGGCCGCCTTGACCGTGTGCTCAAGCGCTGCCAGCAGCTCCGTCGCGGGCAGGTCCTTGTCGAGCGCCCGCAGCGCCTCGATCGCCGCCGCGCTGGCGATCTCGCCGCCGACGTGCCCGCCCATACCGTCGGCGACGGCGAGCAGATGTGCGCCCGCGTACGCCGAGTCCTCGTTGCCCTCGCGCAGCATGCCGACGTCGGAGCGCGCGGCGTAGCGGATTCCCAGAGTCATTTGCGCAGCTCGATCACGGTCTTGCCGATACGGACCGGTACGCCCGGCGGGACCGGCATGGGCCGGCTCACCTTCGTGCGTCCTAGATATGTGCCATTGGTCGAGCCGAGATCTTCCACGATCCACTGACCGTCCTGCGCATAAAGTCGGGCATGCCGGCTCGAAGCGTAGTCGTCGGTCACGACCAGCGTGGCGTCATTCGCCCGACCAATGGTGATGGGCACCCCGGTGAGGTCGATGACCGTGCCGGCCCGTTCGCCCTGCACGACCACAAGCTTCGTCGGGGCGCCCTGCTGGGCGCTGCGCGGCTGCCGCGGCGGCTTCGGCTGCCGGGCCGGCCGCTCCCGCGGAGGCCGCGGCTGGGACGCGCGCTGGGCCGCCTTCGTCGCGGCCTTCGAGCCGAACAGGTCGGCCCGGATCACGCCGACGGCCGCGATGACGAACAGCCAGAGGACCGCGAGGAACGCCAGCTTGATCAGCGTGAGGGTGAATGGGGACATCGGAGTCGGGGTTACTCCCTATCGCGGCGGAACACAAGAGTGGTCCGGCCCATCGTGACCCGGGAGCCGTCGACCAGCGTGACCCGCCGGATCGGCTGCCCGTTCACGAACGAGCCGTTGGTCGACCCTAGATCCACGAGAGCGATTTCGGGACCTTCTACGCGTATCTCGGCATGGTGCCGGGACACTCCCGGATCGACAAGGCGCAGGTCGCAGTCCGTGCCGCGACCCAGCAGGGTCACCGGCGTATTGATCTCATAGGTGCGCTGGGTCGTGTCCGACCCCTCGACGGCCGTCGTCACCAGCAGCCGCGGATGCCCCCCGAACACCCCCCCGCGCGCCCCCTGCGGGACGTCGCTCACCGGCTGGCGGATCTCACCGCCCTCCACCGTCGACCCCCGGATCACCCCGGACCTGATGCGGAACATGCCCGTGGCGAGATCGCCCGCGTTCTCGAACCGCACGCGCACCGGCCCCACGAAGGAGTACCCCTGCTCCTTCGCGTACTCGCGCGCGAGGTTCGCCAGCTCCTGGCTCAGGCTGTCGGCGTACACCTGGAGCCGCTGCCCGTCCTGCTGAGAGATCTCGACGACGAAGTCGTTCGGAACGAGCGTGCGGCCCTGCGCCACGATCGCCGCCCGATCGTCCATCTCGCGCTGCACAGCACTGGCCACCTCGACCGGCTGCAGCTCAGACTTGAAGGCACGGGCGAAGGCCCCTTCGACCATGCCCTCGAGCCGTCGCTCGAAGCGCTGAATGACGCCCACGGGCACCTCCCTTCCCCACTGGTAGACGATCGTATCGGTGCGAAGGTTCGCCTGGCGTATCTGGATACCTAACCACTGCCACCCCCGTGCTAGCCTTTTCAGGCACCCGGGATCGGGTGCACACCCTAGGGCGGGTGGCGGAACGGCAGACGCGCACGGTTCAGGTCCGTGTGTCCGAAAGGATGTGAGGGTTCAAATCCCTCCTCGCCCACTCGGAGTTGGGAGTGGTGTGGTCGGAGCTTTTGGCTCCTTCCCTGCCACTCCTTCGTCATGTTTGCCCGGGGGGCGACCCCCGGACCCCCGATGTGGGGGGCTCCGCCCCCCACTCCCCCCTCCCTGTTGAGGTTGGCGGGGTGCGTCCTGTGCGTGCGGGTCGGGCTGGGGGGCGCGTCTCTTGTGGGGGACGGTGGGCGGGGCATGTCTCTAGTTTTCCTTGCTGGCGGAGCTGTGACCAGGCATGGGGCGATTGTTGTGCCTCGTTGGCGGTCCGGTGCTGGGGTGGGGGTGTGCGGGGTCCCCTACCCGGTAGGTCGTGGCCCATGCTCGGTGCGGCGTAGGGCGTAGAGGGCGGCGCCGGCGGCCAGGACGGCGGCTCCGGAGATCACGGACGACAAGGGGAGCGCGAAGGCCAGGGCCAGGCAGCCGAGCAGGCCCACGATGGGCACGATGCGGGGTGGCCGGCCCTCGTCCGCGGTGAGGGTCCAGGCGGACGCGTTCGCGATGGCGTAGTAGGCCAGGACGCCGAAGGACGAGAAGCCGATCGCGCCGCGGACGTCCAGCGTGGCGGCCATGATCGCGACGATGGCGCCGATCGCGAGTTCGGCGCGGTGCGGCACCTTGCGGCGGGGGTGGACGGCGGCCAGCGCGTGCGGGAGGTGCCGGTCGCGGGCCATCGCGAGCGTGGTGCGCGAGACGCCCAGGATCAGGGCAAGCAGTGACCCCAATGCGGCTATGGCTGCTGTTGTGCGGACGACGGGGGCCAGGCCGGGGAGGCCCGCCTTGTCGACGGCGTCGGCCAGTGGTGCCGTAGCTGTGTCCAGGGCGGTGGAGTCCAGGACTGTTAGGACGGCTACTGCGACTGCCGCGTAAATCGTGAGGGTGATGCCCAGGGCGATCGGGATGGCGCGGGGGATGGTGCGTGCCGGGTCGCGGACCTCCTCGCCGAGGGTGGCGATGCGTGCGTATCCGGCGAAAGCGAAGAACAGGAGGCCCGCTGCTTCCAGGACGCCGGCGGGGGTTGTGTCTGAGGTCGGGTTCAGGTGGGTTGGAGTGGATGTGGTGGAGGTCAGGCAAGCGACGACGACTGCTGTGAGTGTCGTCAGGACGATGGCGACTATGACGCGAGTCAGCCAGGCGGATTTTTGTACGCCTGCGTAGTTGACGCCTGTGAGGAGTAGTACGGCTCCTACTGCGACTGCGTGGGGGTGCGTGGGCCAGACGTAGGAGCCGACGGTCAGCGCCATGGCTGCGCAGGACGCCGTCTTTCCGACGATGAACCCCCATCCGGCCAGGTAGCCCCAGAAGTCGCCCAGGCGTTCGCGGCCGTAGACGTAGGTTCCGCCGGACTCGGGGTAGCGGGCGGCCAGCCGGGCCGAGGACGTCGCGTTGCAGTAGGCGACGATGGCCGCCACGCCCAGCCCGAGGAGGAGCCCTGATCCGGCCGCACGTGACGCGGGAGGCAGGGCCGCGAAGATGCCCGCGCCGATCATCGACCCCAGGCCGATGACGACCGCGTCGAACACGCCCAGGCGGCGCTGTAACCGGTCGCTCATGGCGCACTCCTCGTCGGCCCTTGTGCAGGGGTGTGCCCGGTGTTCGTCAGGGGAGGCGTGTTTTGATCTTCACGACGCCTATCGAGGAGATGAACATGTCATATCCCGAGCCCCGGTACTTCGGGGACGACGGTGAGATCAGCGCCGTGTTCAGGCCGGCGGACGCGGAGCCGGAGCTCGCGGCGCCGTCCGGGATGAAGACGTACTACCTGGCGACCGGACGGCCGACGGGACGCCAGCACGGCGCGGCCACGGACGGGGAGTTCGGCCTCTACAACGTGGTCGGGCTGCCGCCGGGGGCCGGTACGGGCACCCACTTCCACAAGACGATGTCCGAATCGTTCTTCGTGACCGATGGGGCGGTGTCGCTGTTCGACGGGGAGCGCTGGGTGGAGGGGACCAAGGGCGACTTCCTCTACGTCCCGCCGGGCGGGCTGCACTCGTTCTACAACCGGTCGGACGAACCGGCGTCGTTCCTGATGCTGTTCACGCCCGGCGCGCCCCGGGAGGGCTACTTCGAGGGGATCGGCGCGGTCGCCGGGCTCAGCGAGGAGGAGCGGAACCGGTTCTTCGTCGAGCACGACAGCTACTTCATCGATGCGAGGAAGGGGCCCAAAGTCGACTGAGGGTCCCGGGCCGGGGTGAGTGCAACCGGGTGGGGTGGGGCGGGGTTCATGGGGGCGAGGCGCGTCCGGGGTGGACGCGCTCGCCTATGTGAGGGGATTTCATGGACCTGCAGCTTGCCGGACGTGTCGCGGTCGTCACCGGAGCGTCGAAGGGGATCGGGCTGGCCGTCACGCGGACGCTGATCGGCGAGGGGGCCCGGATGGTGGCGGTCTCCCGGAAGTCGGGGCCCGAGCTGGACGCGCTCGCCGGGCCGGATCTGCTGCACGTTCCGGTCGACCTCATGGATCCGGACGCTCCGGCGCAGGTGGTGGAGCGGGCGGTGGAGGCGTTCGGCGGGCTCGACGTCCTGGTCAACAACGCGGGCGGGCCGCCGCCCGGCGCGAACCTGCCGCGGTTCGGGTTCATGACGCTGACGGACGACGACTGGCGCGACATGGTCGAGTTCAACGTGTACGCCGTCGTCCGGACGCTGCGGGCCGCCCTTCCGCATCTGCTGAAGAGCGACGCGGCGTCCGTGGTGAACGTGTCGTCGGGGAACGCGCGCCGTCCCGGGCCGATGAACTACGACTACAACGCGGCGAAGGCGGCACTGACCAACCTGGCTAAGGGGTTGTCGGAGGAGTACGGGCCGCAGGGCGTCCGGGTGAACACGGTGTCGCCGGGCCCGGTCCGGACGGCGTGGTGGACGGACGAGGGCGGCGCGGCCGACATCATCGCCGGGGCCACCGGGTCCGACCGGGACGCGGTGCTGGACGGGGTCGCCGCCGAGATGATGAACCTCACGACCGGCCGCCTCGCCACGCCGCAGGAGGTCGCGGACGTGGTCGCGCTGCTGGCCTCGCCTCGTTCTGCCAGCACCACGGGCGCGGACTTCGCCGTCGACTCGGGCTTTCTGAAGGAGATCTGAGTCATAAGCGGTAGTGATTGGTAGTAGAAGAAGTATCTCTTGGACTTCTGCTCACCTTCTGTCTCAGGATGGGAGGTGAGCAGGGGGAACGTCCAAGAGGGGGTTGTCTGGTGGGTGCGTATGAGGTGCTGGCGGGTCAGGTCGACGGGCCCGTATTTGAGCCTGGTGACGAGGGCTATGACGATGAGCGGACTGGGTTTCAGACCGCTGATCCGCACCGTCCCGGCGTGATCGTCGGTGCGGCGGGGGCCGAGGACGTGCGCGTCGCCGTCGAGTTCGCGGCGGGGCGCGGGTTGCCCGTGGCCGTGCAGAACACCGGTCACGGGCTGCCGCTCGCCGCGGACGGCGGGCTGCTGATCAGCACCCGGCGGATGACCGGGGTGCGCATCGACCCCGAGGCGCGGACGGCGTGGATCGAGGCGGGCGTGCGCTGGGGGCAGGTGATTCCGGAGGCGGCGGAGCATGGGCTGGCGCCGCTGTCCGGGTCGTCGCCCGGTGTCGGTGCCGTCTCGTATGTTCTCGGTGGCGGGGTCGGGCTGATGACGCGGCGGTACGGGTACGCGGCCGATCACGTCCGGGCGGTCGACGTCGTCACGGCGGACGGCCGGGCCCGCCGCGTCACGCCCGGGTCGGAGTTGTTCTGGGCGCTGCTCGGCGGGCGCGCCAATTTCGGCGTCGTGACGGGCCTGGAGATCGGGCTGGTGCCGGTCACGCGCCTGTACGGGGGTGGGCTGTACTTCGACACCGAGCACGTCGCGGACGTCCTGGAGGCGTGGCGGACCTGGTCGGCGACCGTCCCGGACGAGATGACCTCGTCGATCGCGCTGATGCCCGTGCCTGATGTGCCGGTCTTTCCGGAGGCGTTGCGCGGACGTCATGCCGCGCATGTCCGTATCGCGTATCTGGGGGACGACGGGGAGCGGCTCGTCGAGCCGCTGCGCGCCGTTGCCCCGCGGCTGATCGACACCGTGGGCGAGATGCCGTACACCGACTCCGGGACGATTCACAACGAACCGCCGGTTCCGATGGCTTATCACGCGACGAACTTCGCGTTCGGGGAGCTTGGTGGGGAGACCGTCCGGGATCTGCTCGACCTGGTCGGGCCTGGTGCGCCCGACGCGGCGATCGTTGAGATTCGGCAGTTGGGCGGGGCCATGGGGCGTCGGCCGTCCGTTCCCAACGCGGTCGGGAACCGGGATGCGGAGTATTCGGTGGGTGTGCTGTCGAGGCTGGGGCCGGGGGCGGCGGAGGGCGTCGCCGTCCTGCACGGGCGGGTCGCGGACGCGCTGGAGAAGAGGTCGTCAGGCCGGCTACTCAACTTCCTCTTCGGCGCGAACGCGACGCCCGAGCAGGTGCGCGCCTCCTACGAGCCGGAGGTGTACCGGCGGCTGGCGGCGTTGAAGGCCGAGTACGACCCGTCCAACCTGTTCCGGTTGAACCACAACATTCCGCCCGCCGACTGAGGCCGCGAGAGGCCCGCGTCATTTGGTGTCGTGGCGCGGGAGGAGCAGGGCCGGGATCAGTGCCAGGGCCAGCAGGGCGAGTGCGAACAGGTAGGTGTGCCGGAACGCGCCCGCCAGCGGCCCGGCGATCGCGGCGTGGTCCTGCGGGCTCATCCCGTGGACGGCCTGCAGCGCACCGCCCTCGCTGTCCGCTCCGTCCGGCACCAGGCCGTTCATCAGCGCGGACAGCACGACCGACGCCCCCGCCAGCCCGGCCGCCCCCGACGTCGTCGTGATCAGGTTGACGGTGGTGCTCGCCGCGGGCGCCTCGTCGTGCGACAGGCCGCGCGTCGCGGCGGTCATCGCGGGCATCATCGTCGCGCCGCCGCCCGCGCCCATCAGCAGCATCGTCGCGCACAGCCCCCAGTACGAGGCGTCCGCGCTGAGCTGGACGGTGAACAGCCCGAACCCGGCGACCGCCGCCGCGACCGACACCGGGACGAGGCGGCCGGGCGGCACCCGGTCGATGATCCGGCCCGCGACCTGCATCGCCGTCCCCGACCCGAGTGCTGTCTCGGTCATCGGTCCCTCTTCTCGTGCTCGCGGCTTTCCGATGCCCACGAAGCTACGAAGACGGCCGAGGACTGCTCATCTGTCAGGTGACTGGGGTGCCTACCTGTTCATGTCCAACTCGACTTTGGCGGTGACCCAGGCGCGATCGGTTTCCGTCACCTCGCCTTGGCGGACGCAGGAGCGGGCCAGCACTCTGAGTACCTGCTCTGGGTCGCACCCATACAGGCCTGCGCCCCAGGCGGCGTTCGCTTCGACTACCGCCCAGCCACGGTCGCGGATTCGTCCGATGTCGAGCACGGTCGCCGGTGGGACGGGTACGTCGCTGAGTATCTCGGTCACGTACTGCTTGGCCTGTTGGACGTCGTCGTCCGGGGCTTGCCAATGTCCGTCTTCGGTTAGGGCGAGTTCTCCGTCCAGGAGGTACGGGGACATGGTGAGGACTTCGCCGTCCAGGACGTGGCACCTGAACTCCACGTCCCATCGGACGGGCTCGCAGACGAACACTGGCGTGTCGTCGGGGAGGACGTCCTGGCCGGGGAGGTCGTCGGGGGCGGCGTAGACCTTCCCCTCGAACGCCTTCCGTCCGTCGGCCGGCTTGACGAACGTGGGGTCGGCGAGGGTCTGGCGGACGTCCCCCAACGCCGACACGCCAATGGTCCGTCGCAGATGCCGTTGGGAAAGCCCAGGCAGCCAGTCGAACGGCACATCGAGCAGCGCGACCCCCACCTGTGCCGCGATGACTTCGACGAACGTCGGCTCGCCGTAGAGGACGACGTCCTGTCCTCGGAGCCGCTCGGGCGCACGCCATCCGCCCAGCCGCTCGGCCTTCCACCCCACCCGCCCGGACGCGGCGCGCAGCACCTTCGAATCCGACGTGTAACGGGGCGAAAGCACAAGAAGCGGCATCGGCCAAGAGTAGAGGCCCGAAGGTCGGGCAGCAGGAATGTCACAAATTCGGGCGGTGCCTTTGTCTTTAGTGCGGAAGACTTACGGAAGGAAAGATCATGCGAATCTTCGTCACGGGAGCGACCGGAGCGCTGGGACGGCACCTCGTGCCCATGCTCGTCGAGGCGGGGCACGACGTCACCGCCACCACGAGGTCGTCCGGCAAGACCGGGCAGCTGCGCGCCGCGGGCGCCGAGCCGGTGATCGTCGACGGGCTCGACCGCGAGGGCGTGATCGAGGCCGTGCTCGCCGCCCAGCCGGACGTCATCGTCCACCAGATGACCGCGCTGGCGGACATGAAGAGCCTCCGCAACATGGACAAGACGTTCGCCGCCACCAACGAGCTGCGGACCCGCGGCACCGACAACCTGCTGGCGGCGGCCGAGCGCGCGGGCACCCGCCGGGTCGTCGCGCAGGGCCACATCGGCGCGACCGCGCGGTCCGGCGGCCTGGTGAAGACCGAGGACGATCCGCTCGCCCCGGACGCCCCGTCCCGCACGTCGACGCGGTCGATGGCGGCGATCAAGTACGTGGAGGAGGCCGTCACGGCGCGGGCGCCGGAGGGGATCGTGCTGCGCTACGGCAACTTCTACGGGCCGGGCGCCTCGGAAATGCTGCTGGAGGCGGTGCGGAAGCGGCAGGTGCCGGTGGTCGGCGGCGGGACCGGGATCTGGTCGTTCATCGAGACCACCGACGCCGCGGCCGCGACGTTCGCCGCGGTCGAGCGCGGCGCGCCCGGCGTCTACAACGTCGTGGACAGCGACCCGGCGCCGGTCTCGGAATGGCTGCCGTACCTGGCGGACCTCCTGGGCGCGAAGCCGCCGCTGCGCGTCCCCGCCTGGCTCGGACGTCTGCTCGCCGGAGGGTTCATCGTGGCGCAGATGACCGAATGGCGCGGGTCGTCCAATGAAAAGGCGCGAAAGGACCTCGACTGGGAGCCGCGATACGCGAGCTGGCGCGAGGGTTTCCATGCCTGGACCGGCCAATAGGCCGGGAAATGCAATTGAGTGCGACGCGCGGGTGCGGCGGGAGACGTACGAGGGGGACCGGCTGCCGGCGCCGGTCGACGTCCCCCGCCCGCCGATGCCCCCGGTCCGGTCCGAGCCGCTTTCAGATCGAGCGCGGCCGCTTCCACGAGGAGCGCGGAGCGGCGGTCGCGCTGGCCGACGCCACGGTCACCGCCGACGGGAACATCCTCAACGAGATCATCTGGTCCGGCCGCGACCTCGACGAGGCCGTGCGCGACGGCCTGCTGCGCATCGACGGCGACATGGCCGCCGTCCGCCGGTTCCTCGACTTTTTCCCGCTGCCCGAGCCGGCGCCGGTCCCCGGCTGAACTTCATCCGGCCACGACGAAGCCCCTAGCGGTTGATCTCGGTGTGGCGCGTGCTAGCGGCCTAGGCCGGCGTCGCGGGCGCGGAGGATCGCCTCGGCGCGGTCGGCTACCTGGAGTTTGGCGAAGACGTTCGAGACGTTGTTGCGGACGGTCTTGGGCGACAGCCCGATCCGTTCGGCGATCGCCGGGTTCGATAGGCCCAGCGCTATCAGTTCGAGCACGTCCCGTTCGCGGGCGGTGAGCTCCGGGAACGGCTCGCCGGCGGGAGGGGCCGCCGCGATCCGCGCGAAGTAGTCGGAGACGCGGCCCGCCAGCGCCGGGCCGAAGATCACCTCGCCGCGCGCGACCGCCGACACCGCGCGCAGGATCTCGTCCTGGTCGGCGCCCTTCACCAGGTATCCGCGGGCTCCGGCGCGCATCGCGGCGAACACGCTCTCGTCGTCCTCGTGCATGGTCAGCACCAGGACCCCGGTCTCCGGGCGTGCGGCGAGGATTCGGCGGGTCGCGTCGACGCCGCCCAGCCTCGGCATCTGCAGGTCCATGACGACGACGTCCGGACGGAGGCGTCCCGCCATCTCGACCGCGACCATCCCGTCCGGCGCGGTGCCGACGATCTCGACCTCGCCGGTGGAGTCCAGCATCAGCCGCAGGCCGTCCCGGTACACCGGATGGTCGTCGGCGAGCAGCACCCGCGGCGTCACGGCGCGCTTCTCGTGAGCGGCAGCGGCTCCGCTTCGGCGGCCGGGCGGGGCCCGAACGGCAGGACGGCGTGGACGCGCGTCCCGCCCCCCGGCCGCGCCGACACCGCGCACCGCCCGCCGAGTTCCTCGGCCCGCTCCCGCATCCCGACCAGCCCGACGCCGACGAGCGCGCCCGGCGGGACGCCGCGCCCGTCGTCGGCGACCACCACCTCCAGCGCGTCCTCGGACGCCGTCAGGAGCACGTCGCAGCGCGTCGCCTCCGCGTGCCGCGAGACGTTCGCCAGCGCCTCGGCCACGATCCGGTACGCGGCCTCCTCGGCCGCCGCCGGCAGGGCGGCGAGTTCGCCCGAGCAGCGCAGGCCCACCCGTAGCGACCGGCCCTGGAACCGCTCCGTGAGCTGTTCCACCGCCCCGGCCAGCCCGAACTGGTCCAGGGACGGGGGACGCAGGTCGTGCACCAGCCGCCGGACGTCCGACAGCACTACCGACAGGTCCGTGCGCACCGATTCGAGGGTCGCGTCGGCGGCGGCCCCGTCCCGCGGCGCGAGGTTGCGGGCCGCTTCGATCTTCAGCGCGGCCGCCGCCAGGGACGGGCCCAGCCCGTCGTGCAGGTCACGCCGCAGCCTGCGGCGCTCCTCGGCGATCCCCGTCACGAGCTGCTCCCGGCTGCGCTGCAGTTCCTCGGTCAGCGCCGTGGCGCGTGCGGCGGCGGCCGCCTGCCGCACCACGTCGGCGAGGAGGCGCTGGTCTGCTGGGGGGAGCCGCGATCCTGTGCGTGGCACCAGGGCGAGCCGTCCGATCGCCGCGCCTCGGTATCCGAACGGCAGCACGACGACGTCGTCCCGGGGCGTCCCGTGTTCGACCACGACCGTCCGGCCGTCGGCGCGGTCAAGCTCCACCCGCACGTACGGGGACCGGAACGACTCCGCCACCACCCGCGCCACCTCCAGCAGCAGCTCGTCCGGGCCCAGCGAACGCTCCAGCCGGTGGGCCAGCTCCGACACGACGTCGTAGGGTTCCGCGCGTCCCATCAGCACGCGGTTCACCCACCGCTGCAACCGCAGGCGCAGCGGCGCGTACAGGACGGCGACCACTCCCGCGCCCGTCACGGCGGCGAGCGGCTCGTCGATGAACGATCCCGCGAGCACGAACACCGCCACGTCGATGCCGACCACGGCGGCCGCCAGCGCCGCGTAAAGCAGCGTCCAGCCGAGCAGCAGGTCCACGTCGTAGAGCCGGTACCGGGCGACCGCGACCAGCACCGCGACCGCGATCGCCGCGTGCATGAGGACGAGGGAGATGTCGCCGATCCACCAGTCCACCGACGGCGGCGCCACCTCGGCCGCCACGACGCCCGCGGCGATGAGGACGACGTTGGCGGCCAGCGCCAGCAGCATCCACCGCAGCTGCGTCCGCCGCGCCGGGTCCGACCGGCGGAACCGCACCGTGAACGCCGCGATCGACACCGCGAAGGAGGCGAGGAAGCCCGCCCAGAACATCCACCCGGACACCGGCCAGATCGCATCGGGCAGCGGCGGCGTCAGCGGGTCCAGCGGGACGTCCCGCAGGCCCGGCGCGATCGGCTCGCCCCGCGAGAACACCTCCCACGGCACCATCAGCAGCGCCATGACCCCGGTGGCCTGCGCGGCGATCGCCGCCGCCACCGGCCAGCGCCACCGCCGCGAGGGCAGCCGCCCGTCCGGGAAGAACATCAGCGTCAGCGGCACGATCATGTTGATCATCGGGCCGAACCTGGCGCCCGCGTACACGGCGAACGCCGTCAGCGGCAGGTCCCCGCCGTGCTCCAGCACCGACAGCGACGCGTACGCCGCGGTGATCCCGTCCAGGACCGCGACGGACCCGCCCGCCAGCATCAGCCACGTCAGCGGATGCCGCGGCAGCCGCGTCGCGAGGACGCCGCCCGCGACCGCCACCGGCAGCCCCGACCCCGCCGAACCCCAGTGCGCCCAGTCCAGCGGCTCCGGCGCCCTGCCCGCGTCGGCCAGCAGGATGTCCAGCCAGACGGTCGCGGCGGTCGCCGCCGTGCACAGCACGGCGATCGCGATGGCGGGCGGCCTCAGGAACCGCTCGCCCCGAGGCGCCGGGTCGGCGCTCCTCATCAGGCCAGCTTGACCCGCGCGCCGTCCCGCCTGCCTGGGGCCGGCGTCCTAGCAGGTCGGGACCCTGGTCACCGTCGGAAGAGGCGCGGACCCGGGCGCTCGCGCCGCCCCTGTCACTGGCCGCCCGGGACATCGGGGACGGAGCTTCATGGTCGCCGGCGGCGCGCCACTGCGCCGCCCAGTCACGGGGAGAGAAACCGATGACCATGCACATCCGGCCCAGTTCCGTCTACTCGCACGACGCGTCCGCCCCGGGCCCTGGCGGGCTGCTGCTCCGCGCCCGCATCGCCGGCGCCGCCCTCGTCGTCGGCACCACCGCGTGGATCGCCGGCCTGCTGGAGGGCGGGGTCCGCGTCCGGGACGAGGTCGTCCCGGCCGAGATCTGGGGCAGCATGGCGTTCCTGGTGGGCGTCATGTCGCTGGTCGTGCTCGTGCTGTCCACGAACGCGACGGGGTCGCGCAAGGGCCGGTACATCGCCATCGTGGAGATGGTCCTGCTCGTCCCGGCGATGGTGTGGTGCCCCCTCGTCATCGCCTACCCCGACGACACTCCGGGCTGGATGATCCCCTTCGACATGTGCTGGCCGCTGTCGATGCTCGGCATGCTCGTCGTGGGGATCGCCGTCGCCAGGGTCGGCCGCTTCCGGGGCCTGCTGCGCTGGCAGGTCCTCCTCTGCGGGCTGTGGCTGTTCGTCGCCGGCGTGGGGGAGGGCGTGCTCGGCGACGAGGCCGGCACCTACCCGGGCATGGTCTGGCTCGGGCTCTCCTACGGCCTCCTCGGCCTTCGCCTCGTCGTGACGCCCCGCATCGTCCTGCCCACGGCCCCGCCCGCCCCGCCCGCCCCGCCCGCATCGGCCGCATCGGCCGCATCGGCCGCGCCTGCGGCGCCCGCGGCCTGACCGGCCGGTCATCACCGCGGCGGACGACGTCCACGACCGTTGGACCCGCCGGTGGGTTGCCTCGAAGCCCGTCCCTGGACGGGCCTTCGACGGGAGCGGGGGCCCCGAACCCACCGGCGATCGGCGCCCTTCGCGGTGATCTTCGGCATCGTGATGCTCCTAGGGTGGCCTGATGGGTCGTGTCATGAAAGTTCGGACGTGGGCGGCCCTCCTGGCCGTCGTGGTTCTCGCGGTCGGCGGTGCGGCATGGCGGGAGTCGTGGCGCGTGTGGCCGCCCGCGCCAGAGGTTGACGCTCACGTCTCTGACGCCGCATTGCCGGTGATCGACCGCTACCTGGAGGCTGGACGCGCGGTGGTCTGGCCCAGCTCGATGCCTGCGCGGATGCGTCCACGCTGGTTCTGCGCTGAGGAGCCGATCGAGATCGTCCAGCGTGGTGCCCAGGTGCGCGTGTCGCTGGAGGCCGCGTGCAACGACTACGCGCGCGACGGCGGACGCCTGCTGACCCACGCCGGGACGCGGCTCCCACTTCTGGTGACGCTGGATCGCAACGGTTCTGCTCTAGTCGTTCGGGAGGTGGCGGAGCCGGTCGACGGTGCGGGGTTCCGTCCGTCCCTGGAGCGAATGTTCTCCGCGCGCGGGCTCGCCGAGTTCGACAGGCGCCAGCGCTTGAGCGAGGGCGTGAACGACCCGGACGCCGAGGCCGCCCGCGCGTTCGGCCTGCCCCCCAGCACCAGGGCACAGCAGTACGACGTCCAGTAGCGCTGATGACGGTCGGGCCGGGCGGCTCGGTCGGACGGGAATTGCCGCCGATCTTCGGGACCCCGTCGAACCGACAGACGAAGCGGAATTCTTCTAGTCGATGGTGCGGCAACAACGGCCGGCGTCGAATCCCATGCGGCCCTTCAATCGGTGCGTCCTGAAATTTCAATTCAGGGGTGAAATCTGGTTGTCAACACCGCATCGAAGTACGTTGCTGCCACACGACGCCTTTACCACCAGGCTCGTGGTCCCCCGCCAACCCCCGAGAGAAGCCGCCGACAAGGTGGTCGGCGGTGAGAGGTGGAACCAGAGTGAACCGTGGATCGCACGTCAGACGCGTGATGACCCCACTGGTCGGCGCCGCGGCGCTGATCACGCTCCCCGCGCTCGGGACCGTTCCCGCAACGGCCCAGACCCACGCCGCCGGCACCGTCCGGCTCGCTCACATCCCCCAGCAGGCGCTGGCCGACCAGCTGACCGGCCGGCTCGGCTCCCGGCACGCGGGCTCCTTCGTCGACGGCGCCGGAAACCTCGTCGTCAACGTCACGAGCGCGGCCGCCGCCGAGCAGGTCCGCGCCGCGGGCGTCCAGGCCCGCGTCGTGAGGCACGGCATCAAGCCGCTGACCGCCGCCAAGACCGAGCTCGACCGGTTCGCCGGCACCGCCGGCACGACCGGCCTGTCCTGGGGCGTCGACGTCATGTCGAACGCCGTGGTCGTCAGCGTGCCGAAGAACGACGACGACGCCGCCACCAAGGCGTTCGTGAAGCGCGCACGCGCGCTCGGCCAGACCGTCCGGATCAAGCGCGTCCCGGCGGCGCCGCGGCTGCACCTCGGCCCCGGCGACGCCATCACCACCGGCGGCTCGCGCTGCTCGGTGTCGGCGATCGGCGTCGCCGGCGGCACCGACTACGTCATGACCGCCGGGCACTGCACCAACATCGGCGCGACGTGGTCGGCGGGCGGCCAGACCGTCGGCACCCGCGAGATCAGCAGGTTCCCGGGCGACGACTACGGCACGATCCGCAGCGCCGGCCAGGTCCAGATGGACAACGCCCAGCTCACCGAGGTCGGACGTCCGGCGGTCGGCACCCAGGTGCAGAAGAAGGGCTCCACGACCGGCACGACCTCCGGGCGGCTCGTGGGCTACGACCGGACGGTGAACTACCAGGAGGGCGCCGTCCGACAGATGATCGAGACCACCGCGTGCAGCCAGCCGGGTGACAGCGGCGGCTCGCTGCAGGCCGGCAACATCGCGGTCGGGATCACCTCCGGCGGGACGACGGGCGGCTGCGGAGCCAACTTCCAGTCGTTCTTCCAGCCGCTGGACGAGGCGTTGCAGGCCCAGAACGCCACCCTGAAGTGATCTGAGCGTTCCGCTCGGATGGGGCTCCCGGTTCGCCGGGAGCCCCATTTCGCTTTCACGGCCGCATCCGTCACGGCGCGTCCGTGACGGTACGTCCCAGGGGTCAGCTCGGGGCGATGAACTGGTGGTCGGTGCGGATGCGGCCGTCGCCGTCCAGGGAAAGGACGTCGAGGCCGCCGCCGAGGGGCTCGCGGGTGCGGGTGGACAGCATCGTCCAGCGGAGGGCCACCACATTGGGCTGCAGGACGGACGGGTCGCCCGCGGCCTCGAAGACGTGGTCGCCGGACGCGATGAACATGTCGTAGGCGCGTGACACTCTGGCGTCCAGCGCATCGTGGCCGCGGGCTTCGAGTGGCGGGACGGGGAACGCGAGCGACGCGGCGGCCTCGCGCATCTCCTGCGGCGGGTCGACCAGGACGTGGACTCCGTCGTGCGCCCACAGCCGGCGGACGAGCGCGCTCCGCGCCGCCGGGTCGGGCTCGTTCCACTGGGCGACGAAACCGTCGACCAGACGCTTCGCATCGAGTGGGTTGCTCATGCGGAGCAGTGTCGAGCGGCGGACGGTCCGTCCGCGATTCCCTGCGGGGTATCGCGGGCGGTGCGGACGCCTGGATGAATGGAGGCATGACGGTGCTGGCGGGACCCGGCCAGTTCGGCCGTGAGCTGCGGCGATGGCGGACGCGTCGCCGCGTCAGCCAGCTCGACCTGGCGATCAGGGCCGACACGACCCAGCGTCACCTGAGCTTCCTCGAACGGGGTCGCTCACGTCCCGGACGGGGGATGGTGGTGCGGCTCGCCGAGGCGCTCGGGCTGTCCCTGCGGGAGCGGAACGAGCTGCTGCTCGCCGGTGGTTACGCGCCGGTCTACGCCGAGACGAGCCTCGACGCCTCCGAACTCGGGCCGGTGCGCGAGGCGCTGGACCGCATCCTCGACGGGCATCTGCCGTACCCGGCGGTCGTCGTCCGGCCGTACGGGGAGCTGGTCGCGGCGAACGCGGCGTTCGGCGTCCTCACCGAGGGCGCGGCGCCCGCGCTGCTGGAGCCGACGGTCAACGTGCTGCGCCTCGCCCTCCACCCGGACGGGATGGCCCGCAGGGTCGTCAACCTGGCCGAGTGGGGCCGCCACATCACCGGCAGCCTGCGCGACCGGGCCCGGCGGAGCCCCGACCCGGCGCTGGACGAATTCATCTCCGAACTGGACGGCTATGTGCCAGATGTCGAACCGTCCGCCGATCATCTGGGTTTCGCCGTGCCGCTGCGGTTGCGATCGCGGGACGGGGAGGGGGAAATACGTCTCATCACGACGCTGACGTCGTTCGCGACGGCCGTGGACGTCACACTTTCCGAATTGCGGCTTGAAGCGTTCCTGCCCGCTGATGAGAAAACGGCGATGATCCTTGCCGAGCGGAATTGACTCGACCTCGGATCAGCGGATGGGGGCTAGGAGCTGCAGGGTTGCGGCTGCCTCCGCGAGGATCTGGGTGCGGTCGTCGGCGTCGGCGTCGGGGCTGGTGCGGTCCGTCCAGCCGGTTTCGTCCAGGCGGGCCAGGGCGGCCGTGAATTCCTTGTGGAGGTGGCGCGGCAGGCTGTCGATGTGGTCCTCCAGGTTCTGGACGATGAAGAGGACCTCCCACCGGACGTCGGGCTCGGCGAGTTCGTCCAGCAGCCGTTCGAGGGCGTCAGGACGGCCCGTTTTGACGGCCCACGCCAGCGCGTGCGCGCGGATGACCGGATCGGGATTGTCGAGAAGCCGGACGAGGGCGTCGGTGATGGCGTCGTCGGCTTCGGCTGCGGCCATGCTCGCCAGCCCGAGTGCGGCGTCCGCGCGGACGGCGGGATCCGGGTCCTGGTCGACGAGGCTGATCAGCCGCTCCGCGAACCGACTGTCGACGACGGCGCCCGGGAGGTCGCTCGACATCGCCGCCGTGGCCCTGACGTTGGCGTTCTCGTGTTCGAGCAGCTCCAGCACGAACTCGCCCACGCGGTCGGCGGCCGGGTCGAGCAGGCCGCGCGCGGCGAGCCCGGAATAGGTACGCAGCATCGCGGCCAGAACAACCGGATCGTCCGGACGACCCGCACGCAGGTCCGCCAGGACGGCCCGGATCTGGCGCGACCGTCCGGAGCTGCCAAAGGTCACCAGAACCGCCAGCGCCTCGACCCCCACCGCCCCGGCCCCTGGCACCCCGGCACCCGTTGCTCCGGCACCCATTGCTCCGGCACCCATTGCTCCGGCACCCGGCGCCGCGGCACCCCGCGCCTCGGTGGTCAGTGTGAGTGCCTCGTCGACGGCTATGTTGACGGCGTGGCGGTCGGTCCAGGCTGGTGTCGACACGTCCGGGATCAGTCGGAGGAGGAGTTCGTCGCGCTCGACGCCGCCTGCGGGGAGGGCGCGGGTGCGGCGGAGCAGGTCGCGGACGGCGGCGCGGTGGCGCTGCTCGTCCCAACCCGGAGCGGGCGCGTATCGGCGCGTCGCCCCGTTGACCGTGTCGATGAACATGCTGATGACCAGCGGACGGATCTCGTGGTCGCCCCAGTCCAGGCCGTGCAGGTTCGCGAGCCGTTCCCGGAGCTCGTCGCGAAGATCGTCCGAGTGGGCGGGGCCGGGGCCGTCGCCGGGATCGGGGGCGCCGAGCAAGAGCGCTCTCGCGCGATTCCATGCGTGAACGGCCTGGCCAGGGTCGTCCAGATTCGCGAAGAACAGTGCGGTGAACACCTCCGCGGCTTCCGGATCGCGGCAGATGGTGCGCGCGAGCCCGATCGCCGCGTCGTTCGCGACGTCCGGCAGCGGATCCTCGTCCAGAAGTGCGAGGAGCGGTCTGATCATCGAGACGGGGTCGTGCGCCGCCGACGCGGACGCGGCGGCCGCCGCCCTGACCCGGCCGTCCTCGTGGCGGAACATCGTCCGCAGAAAATCCGCGGGGTCCCGTTCCTGGGTGACCGCACTCGCATGGACGGGTATCGCGGCGGCGAGTATCTCGGCGTCCCGCTGCTCGGGACGGCACAGGACGCCGGTGACCTGCCCGATCTCCGGCCACAGGTTCCGAGGGACGAGCGGCGTCGGCAGGTTCTGCAACGCCTGGAGGCCGATCACCGCGTCGTCCGGCCGTCCGCTGCGGCAGAAGGCGAGCGCCTGCTCGACGACCACCGCGGCGTCGAGATGGACGATCTCGTTCAGCGCCGCGACGCGTTGCGCCGAACCCGCCGGATGCGCGCGGATCCGGTCGAGGACATCGGAGACCTCCGCCTCACGCCTGGCTCTGCGTCCGAACACGCTCGACTCCTCCGGCGGGACCGCTCCCGCTGTCCGCTGTTGACCATGGCATCAGCCACTAGACGCACGAGCCCGGCCCGATGTGACATCGGCCGGACGGCGGGCGGCGCGGGTGGCAGCGCGGGGCGGCGCGGGCGGTAGCGCAAGCGGTAGCGCGGGCGGCGGGGCAAGCGGTAGCGCGGGCTGTAGCGCGGGCGGCGGTGCAAGCGGCAGTGCGGGAATGGCGGTCAGCGGTGGGCGTTTAGGGCTTCGTGGGCGACGGCGGCGCGTTCGGCGGCCTCCTCGTCCGCCGCCTTTCGCTCCGCCTCGATGCGGGCGTCGTAGGCGGCGCGGGCGGCGGCGATCGCGTTCTGGTGCGCCTCCGTCCAGGTCACGAGCGAGCGGATCGTCTCGTGCAGGGTCGAGCCCATCGGGGTGAGGGCGTAGTCCACGCGCGGCGGGACGGTCGGATGGACGGTGCGGCTGACGAGCCCGTCCCGCTCCAGGTGCCGCAGCGTCCTGGCGAGCATCCGCTGGCTGATGCCGTCGATCCGGCGGCGGAGTTCGGTGAACCGGAGCGTTCGCTGGTCCAGGAGCGCGATTACGAGCAGCGACCATTTGTCCGCGATGCGGTCGAGGATCTGCCGGACCTCGCAGTCGTTGCGGGTGTCCCACTGCAGGACGTCCTCGTCGGCGGCGGTATCCCCGCAGTAACCGAGGGGCTCGAAAGTTCCGTCTTCCATGAGTCCCGATGGTGACTGAGGATGCTCCCAGTAACAAGAGGGAACCGGCATCCCGTTCGGGAACCGGTATCTCGCCGAGAGAGGAGCCTGCTCATGTCAACACCCGCGGCCCGCATGGACGGACGCGCCTGGGCGTCCCTGCTCGTCCTGTGCGGGGCGGTCTTCCTGGAGGGAATCGACGTCGCGATGCTGAACGTCGCGCTCCCGTCGATCCGGGCGGACCTTGGGCTGTCGACCGGGATGCTCAGCGGCGTCATCAGCGCCTACGTCCTCGGCTACGGCGGGTTCATGCTGCTCGGCGGGCGGGCCGCCGACCTGCTGGGACGCCGCCGCGTCTTCCTCTTCTGGCTGGTGGTCTTCCTGGCGTTCTCCGGGCTCGGCGGGCTCGCCACCGAGGGCTGGATGCTGCTGCTCGCCCGCTTCGTCACCGGCGTCGCGTCGGCGTTCATGATGCCGGCGGGGCTCGCGCTGGTCACCGCCACGTTCCCGGCCGGGCCCGCGCGCACGAAGGCCCTCGGCGTCTACGCGGGGACGGCTGCGGGCGGCTTCACGCTCGGCCTCGTCGCCGGCGGGCTGCTGACCTCGATCGGCTGGCGCTGGGTGTTCTTCGCCCCGGTCATCATGGCGGCGCTGATCCTGATCGCGGCCGTCCCGCTGATCAAGGAGCCGGACGCCCCCGAGGCCGGGGCCGGACGCCCGCGCGGCGGGTTCGATCTCGTGGGGGCGTTCAGCGTCACGGGTGCGATGCTGCTGCTCGCGTACGGGGTCGTCCGGCTGGAGCGGCCGTCCCACGGCGCCGCGCTCACAGCCTGCGCCTTCGCCGGCGGGCTGGTGCTGCTCGCCGCGTTCGTCGCGATCGAGCGGCGGGCCGCGAGCCCGCTCCTGCGGCTCGGCATCCTCCGCTCCGCCGCGCTCGTCCGGACGAGTCTCAGCGCCGCGCTGTTCATCGGCGCCTTCGCCGGATTCCAGTTCCTCATGACGCTCTACCTGCAAGAACTCCGCGGCTGGACGACCTGGGAGACCGGCCTCGCCATGCTGGTCCTCGGCGTCGACACCGTCCTCGCGCCCACGCTGACCCCGCGCCTGGTGGACCGCTTCGGCAACCTCCGCGTCCTGCTCGGCGGCCTCGTCCTCGCGGCCGTGGCGTACGGGCTGTTCGTGCCGGTCGGGCTCGACTGGGCCTACACGATCATGTTCCCGATCATGGCACTGCTGAGCATGGCGTTCGCGCTCGCCTACGGCCCGCTGACGATGGCCGCCACCGACGGTGTGGACGAGAGCGAGCACGGCCTGGCGGGCGGCCTCTTCTACACGGCGATCCAGTTCGGCACCGCGCTCGGCCTGTCCACCGTGACCGCCGTCCAGGTCGCGGCGCTCGGCGGCGGGACGTCCCCGGACGCGGGCCTCGACGCCCTCCGCACCGCGCTCGCCGTCCCGTTCGCCGCGGCCCTGCTGGCGGCCGTGATCACCGCGTTCGGCCTCCGCGCCCGCGCCGCCGCCGCCCACACCGCCGCCCGCCCCGCCGACCCGGCGCAAGAGCCCGCCGAGACCGCCGAGACCGTCGCCTAGGACGGACGGGGGCGGCCGGTCTCGCGCCTGCCCGGCAGTTTGCCTAGCACTCTGCGGGGCAGGCACGCAGCGATAGTTACCTGGTCGTAATTCATTGGATTCGGCTGGGTAGACTCGTCGTCCGGTACGCCTGACCCCGATCCGAGGAGCGCCACTCGTGGCCCTAGTCGTGCAGAAGTACGGTGGCTCCTCCGTCGCCGACGCCGACGGCGTCAAGCGGGTCGCCCAGCGCATCGTCGCGACGAAGAAGGCGGGCAACGACGTCGTCGTCGTGGTGTCCGCGATGGGCGACACGACGGATGATCTCATCGATATGGCCAAGCAGGTCAGCCCGCTGCCCCCGGGCCGCGAGCTGGACATGCTGCTCACCGCCGGCGAGCGCATCTCGATGGCCCTGCTCGCCATGGCCATCGCGAACCTGGGCCATGAGGCCCGCTCGTTCACCGGCTCCCAGGCCGGCGTGATCACCGACGGCTCGCACGGCAAAGCCAAGATCATCGACGTGACGCCGGGACGGATCCGCACCGCGCTGGACGAGGGCTCGATCTGCATCGTGGCCGGGTTCCAGGGCGTCTCGCAGGGCACCAAGGACATCACGACCCTCGGCCGCGGCGGCTCCGACACCACCGCGGTCGCGCTGGCCGCCGCGCTGGACGCCGACGTCTGCGAGATCTACTCCGACGTGGACGGAGTCTTCACCGCCGACCCGCGCATCGTGCCCGCCGCCCGTAAGATCCCGAAGATCTCCTACGAGGAGATGCTGGAGATGGCGGCGAGCGGTGCGAAGATCCTGCATCTGCGCTGCGTGGAGTACGCGCGCCGCTACAACATCCCGATCCACGTGCGCTCCTCGTTCAGCCAGAAGGAGGGCACATGGGTCGTCGACAGCAGCGAGATCGGAGGACAGGACATGGAGCAGGCGATCATCTCCGGCGTCGCGCACGACCGGAGCGAGGCGAAGATCACCGTGGTCGGCGTGCCCGACAAGCCCGGTGAGGCCGCCGCGCTCTTCACGGTGCTGTCCGAGGCCGAGATCAACATCGACATGATCGTGCAGAACGTGTCGGCGGCGTCCACCGGCCGCACCGACATCTCGTTCACGCTGCCGTCCACGGACGGGCAGAGCGCGCTGACCGCCCTCAACAAGCTGAAGGAGCGGATCGGGTTCGAGTCGCTCCGCTACGACGACCGCATCGGCAAGGTGTCGCTGATCGGCGCCGGGATGCGCTCGCACCCGGGCGTCACCGCCACCCTGTTCGGCGCGATCGCCGACGCCGGCGTGAACATCGAGATGATCTCCACGTCGGAGATTCGGATCTCCGTCGTCGTCGCGCAGGACGACATCGACACCGCCGTCGCCGCCGCCCACCACGCCTTCGACCTCGACGCCGAGCAGGTCGAAGCCGTCGTCTACGGCGGCACCGGCCGCTGACCTGGCGTCCGGCTGCTGACCTGGGCCCGGCCACTGACCTGGCGTCCGGCCGCTGACCTGGCGCCCTGGCCGCTGGCCTGGCGCCCTGGCCGCGTCCGGGCGCGTCCGGGTGTGCGGGCTGAGTCGTTTGCGCGCGGCGCGTCACGTGACGCAGTCGGGTGCGGCGGACGGTGGCACCATCCTCCGGGAACCGGTCGGGGACGACGGTAGTTCAGAGGATGTGAGTGCGACGATGGACTCGGCTTCCGTGCTGCCGACTCTCGCGGTCGTCGGCGCGACCGGGGCGGTCGGGACGGTGATGCTCGACCTGCTGTCCACCCGCCAGGACGTGTACGGGGAGATCCGGCTCGTCGGCTCGGAACGGTCCGCCGGGCGCGCGCTGAGGGTGCGCGGCCGGGTGACGGAGTCCGTGGCGCTCGCACCCGAGGTCTTCGACGGCGTCGACATAGCGACATTCGCCGTCCCGGCGCCGGTGGCCGCGGAATGGATCCCGATCGCGGTGGGACGCGGCGCCGTGGCCGTCGACGGGTCGGGCGCGTACCGGATGAGACGGAACGTCCCGCTCGTCGTCCCGGAGGTGAATCCGGATCGGGTGCGGGAACGTCCGCGCGGCATCGTCGCCGGTCCCGGCTGCACGACGCTGTCGATGATCGTGGCGCTCGGGGCGCTGCATCAGCGGTACGGGCTGCGGGAGCTGGTCGTCGCGTCCTACCAGGCGGCGTCCACGGCGGGACGGCACGGGATCGACACGCTGTACGCGCAGCTGGAGAAGATCGGCGGGGACCGCGCGCTCGGCCACCGCGCGGGCGACATCCGCGGCGTGGTCGGCGACTTCGGACCGTTCCCGGCGCCGCTCGCGATGAACGTCGTGCCGTGGTCGGGGACGCCCGAGGACGGCGGCTGGACGTCCGACGAGATGTCCGTCAGGGACGAGACGCGCAAGGTCCTCGGGCTGCCGGAGCTGAAGGTGTCGGCGACGTGCGTCCGCGTCCCGGTGGTGACCGGGCATTCGGTGGCCGTCCACGCGGTGTTCGAGGAGCGGACCGACCAGCGCGAGGCCCAGGAGATCCTCGCGAGGTCCCCCGGCGTGGTGCTGTGCGACAGCCCGGAGACGCGCGAGTTCCCGACGCCGTCCGATGTCGTCGGCACCGACCCGACATGGGCCGGACGCGTCCGGCGCTCGCTCGACGACCCGCAGGCGCTCGACCTGTTCCTCTGCGGCGACAACCTGCGCAAGGGCTCCGCGCTGAACAGCGCTCAGATCGCCGAGCTCGTCGCCGCCGAACTCACGGTGTGAGCACCGCGGGGACGGCGCGGCGGCCGCGGGGACGCCGCAACGCCAGCACGGACGCTGCGACGGCAGCACGGACGGCCCGGCGGCCGCACAGGACGGCCCGACGGCCGCACGGACGCCGCGGCGGCGGGGCGGGGCCGTAGGCTGGCAGGCGTGACCGAGACGAAGGCCGTGAAGTCCGAGCAGACACGGTCCCTGATCGTCGAGACTGCGCTGAAGCTGTTCAGGGACCGCGGATACGAGGCGACGACGATGCGCGCGATCGCCAAGGAGGCGGGCGTCTCGGTCGGCAACGCCTACTACTACTTCGGGTCCAAGGAAGAGCTGATCCAGGCCTACTACGACGAGCTGCAGGACGAGCACGTCGCCGCCTGCCGCGCCGTCCTGGACGCGGAGACCGCGTTCGCGCCCCGCCTCCTCGGCGTGCTGAAGGCCCGGGTCGACACGATGGTCCCGTACCACGAGTTCGCCGGGAAGTTCTTCAAGTTCGCCGCCGAGCCGACGAGCCCGCTCAACCCGTTCAGCGCCGAGTCCGGCCCGGCCCGCGACTCGGCGGTCGCGATCTACCGCGAGGTCGTGGACGGCTCCGACCTGAAGATCGACAAGGAGTTCCGGGCGGAGCTGCCGGAGCTGCTGTGGATCTACTCGATGGGCATCGTCCTGTACTGGGTGCACGACAGCTCCCCGGGCTGCCGCAAGACGTACCTGCTCGTGGAGCGGACGGTCCCGCTGGTCAACCGCATGGTGGCGATGTCGCGGATGCCGGGCTTCAAGTCGGTGACCCGGGAACTGGTCGGCATCATCCGCGAGGTCCGCGCCTGACGGCAGCGCGGTGTCCACGCCTGACGGACATCGCGGAGCCTGCGCCCAACGGACATCGTCGGGTTCAGCGGAAGGTGATGTCCCAGTGGTCTTTTTCGCGGGCGAACAGGGTGCCACCCGGTGAGCGGTAGAGCCGCGCGCCGTCGCCGCGGACGCCGGCCGACGGGTAGCGCTGGATCGCGCGGTCGACGCACGCGCTCGGCGCGATGTCGAGCTTGTAGCCCTTCCAGTGGCTGAAGGGGCCGCTCGCGTGGCCGCGTTCGGTGCCGCCGGTGACGGTGATCTCGCAGCCGCTCGACTCCGCGAAGCCGACCAGGCCCTTGATCGTCCCCCACCGGACGTTCTCGAACGACGTGCAGGACGTGATCGTCCGGTCGGAGCAGCGGCCCGTCGAGCGCCACCTGATGCCGTTGCCGCGCAGCACGTCCTCGGCCAGATGATGCCGGAGGCGCACCGACTCGGGCCTGTCCGGCAGCGCCGCGGACTTGTGCTTCTTCGCTGATTCCCCGGGCGCCAGGACGTAGGCCGGTCGCGGTGCGGGCGCCTCGGGCCGTCCAGCGGTGTCTTCGTTGGGTTCGGCGGCGGGCAGGCCCGGACGCGTCGCGGCGATGGGACGGCGGGGCGACGCGAACTCGCCGATCGGTGCTGGACGCGAGGGCGGCGCCGGCCTGGCCGCAGCGAGCGGCTCCCGCGGAGCCCGTTCGCCGGCGGACGCCTTCGGCGTCGCGGCGGCGAGGACCGTGGTCGCCGTCGCCGCGCAGGCCGCCAGCGCCATCAGCCGGTACGCGGGCCCGTGAGCCGCGGGTATTCGATGGCGGGCGGCGTGCCTGACGAGCGCATGGACGTGGTGAAGCCGTGTCATGTGATCCCCCCGATCAACGACGAACGAGCGCCGGGGGGCGAGCCGTGACCGGCACGGCTCATTGCTCACTAGCGGCCGATCAGAGGAGTGCCCGAGCCTTTGATCTTGTAAACACGGCCGGTCGGCGGGGACGGGCGGGGCGTCCGCCCGTCCCCCGGGAAGATCAGGACATACCGAGATGCTTGCGGGCGAAGTCCATCTCGGCGGCCATCTGGGTGATCCGCTCCTCGACGACGAGCGACCCGTGACCGGCGTCGTAGCGGTACACCTCGTGCGGACGGTCCAGCTCGGCGAGCCGGGCGAGGTAGTTGTCGATCTGCCGGATGGGGCAGCGCGGGTCGTTCTCGCCCGCGAGGATCAGCACCGGCGCCTTCACCCGCGAGACGTAGGTGATCGGGGACGACTCGCGGTACCGGTCCGGGACCTCGTCCGGCGACCCGCCGAACAGCGACCGGTCGAACGCCTGCAGACCCTCCATCTCGTCCTCGTACGCGGCGACGTAGTCGGCGACCGGCACGGCCGCGACCGCGACGCTCCAGTCGTCCGGTTGCGTGCCGATGCCGAGGAGGGTGAGGAACCCGCCCCACGAGCCGCCGGTCAGGACGAGCCTCGACGGGTCGGCGAGCCCGCTCGACACCGTCCAGTCGCGGACGGCCTTGATGTCCTCCAGTTCGGTGAGCCCGACCCGTCCCTCGATGGCGTCGCGCCACTCCGACCCGTAGCCCGTCGAGCCCCGGTAGTTGACGCGGACGACGGCGAACCCGTGATCCACCCAGGCGGCGGCGGACGCGACGAACGAGTCGTCGTCCTGCGCCGTTGGCCCGCCGTGGACGTCGAACACGGTCGGATAGGGGCGGTCGCCGTCCGGTTTGCTGACCAGCGCGTGGATGCGGCCTGCGGGACCGTCCACCCACACGTCCTCGACCGGGACGGACGGCGGCGCGACCGCCCCAGGCGGCGTCAGCACCACCGCTCCGGAGGTCGACCTGATCACCGGCGGGTCGGCGGCGGACGACCAGGAGAACTCGACCGACCCGTCCGGCCGGACGTCCGCGCCGCCGATCACCCCGCGCGGCGTGTCGATCCTGGTCAGCGACCCGCCGGCGGCGGCGAGGTCGTACCGGTACAGCTCGTCGCGCGCCTCGTACGAGTGGGCGATCAGCAGGGCCGTGCCGTCCGGGTACCAGCCGGCGCCGATCTCGCCGGGCAGGTCGAGGACGATCTCGCGTTCGGTCCCGGCGGCCGGGTCCCAGATCAGGATCTCGTCGCGGCCGCGCCGCTCATGGTTGACGAGAAGCCGTGAATCACCGTCGACCGGGGCGAATCCGGCCCCGTAGACGCCCTTGCCCGGCCCGTCCCACAGGTCGGCGACCGTGGAACCGTCAGGACGCAGCACGCGCAACGCCATATGGCGGCTGTCTCCGTGCTCGCTATGCCCGATCGCCATCAGGGACTCGTCACGGGACAGGCCGGCGATGTGCGCGTCCTCCGCGTGGTGGTAGAGCACCTCTGGCGACGCGTCAGGACGGCACAAATGGATGGTGTTCCCTGCGTCGGTCGTCCGTCCGATGACGGCGAGACCACTGCGGCCTAGGGACAGCCCAGACGGATACGACGGCTCCAACCCGGGAACGGCCGGAACGCTCTCCGCGCCCTCGCCCGCGTTGAACGGGACGCGTTTCCATATGCCGAACTCGTCGCCGTCCGTGTCCGCGAACCACCACACCCATTCGCCGGACGGATCGATGGTGCCGGTCCAGGTGCCGTTGGGCCGTTCGGTCACCTGGCGTTGCGCGCCGGTGCCCCGGTTCCACGTGTAGATCTCCCACGTCCCGGTGACGTTCGACCGGTAGATGCTGTGGTCCGGGGCGTCACGCGCCCACCTGGGGAAACTGATCCGGGCAGCCCGGAACCGTGCCTTCCAACGCTCATCGTCGACCATGCCCCCAGTATCCCGGCCGATCACCCGTCCGAATGCCGGAGGTGCTCAGCTCGCGAGGTGGCTGAGGGCTTGGTCGATCGCGGCGCGGACCTGGCGGTCCATGGCGCGGGCGAAGCCCGCCTCGACGGTGACCTGGGCGGCGGGACGCAGCCGGGCGAGGGCCTCGGTGAGTTCCCCGAGGCCGTTCTGGCCCTGGTTGTCGATGCGTCCGACGGCGTGCGCGGCGATCAGGCGGACGAACATCGCGGCCAGGTCGTCCATGCTGCGCTGGAGCTCCCGGCCGGCCGACAGCACGTCCTCCAACGGCAGCCCGGCGCGGACGAGCGTGACGGTCGCGTCCAGCTGGCGGCGGCTCCAGTGGGTCACGCGGTCGCCGTCCACCTCGATGTGGCCGTGGGCGATGGCACGCTCCAAGGACTCCGGGCCGAACAGCGTCGTCAGCTCGTCCAGCGTCATGGTCACCGGAACCTCGTTCGACCACGGCGTGGTGACCGCGTTCTCGACACCGAGGACGGTCCGGATGTCCTGGCCCTGCTCCCACGCCGCCAGCAGTTCCCGGATGCCTTCAAGGGTGTGGCCGCGCTCAAGCAGATTCGCGATCATGCGGAGGCGGGCCAGATGGTCTTCGGAGTAGAGGCCGATCCGTCCGGCGCGGCGGGGTGGCGGCAGCAGCTTGCGCTCCTGGTAGTAGCGCAGCGTCCGGACCGGGATGTCGGCGGCTTCCGCGAGTTCGCCGATGCGGTATTCGCGCCCACGGCCGGGGTCGTCGTGCTCCTCCGTCGGCATTTCGGTCACGGCCGCAAGCATAGGCGGTCACACCCAGTACGCATGGCCGTCAAGTGGAGTCGCCCTGGTCGTCATGTGGAGTCGCTTTGGTCGTCATGTGGAGTCGCCCTGGAGGCGCACGGTGGCGGTCCCGGCGTCGAGATCGAGGCGAGCGCGCGCGGGCGCGCCGTCGTTCTTCTCGTCCCGCAGGATCAGCGAGGTGCGGCGCTGCTCTTGCTGGTGGCGGTGCGTGCCATGGAAGAACGCGTCCAGTTCACCGACCGCGACCGCCGATATCGGACGGCCCGTCTCGTCCCGCCGCCAAGGCAGCCGGAACCTGCGGTTCGCCCACAGGCCGGCACGGTCGAGGACGGCGAAGCCGACCAGTGCGATCACAAGGCCGGGGATGGTCATGAAGGCGATCAATGCCACGTTCGTCCAACGAACGCGCCTCATCGCTGGTTGCGCGCGTTAGCGACCAGTTTGCGTTCGCGCGCGCGGTGGGGCGTCCCGGGGAGGGGGCGGCTATGTGACGCGCCGGATCGTCAAGGTCTTTCGTTGTCGGCGGGTGCGCCTTTCATTCGTGCCCTGGGACGCCTCGGCGGCGAGCAGGTCGCGGAGCGTGCGCGGAACGATGTCCTCGCGCCGGTCGGTGAACGGTGAACGCATCAGATGTTCTCCTTTGTCGGGGGCGATGGGGGTTCAGGCGGCCGCGGTGAGATCGCGGAACGCCTCGGACACGGTGGACAGGGCCCAGCGCATCCGCGTGATGTAGGTCTCGGGGTGGTCGCCGGCCTCCTGGGCGACGACGGCGACGCAGGCGTTGCGGTCGCCGCCGCAGGCGCCGAAGCGGTCGTCGATGGCCTTGCGGACCTGCTCGGCGGAGGGGTGGTCGGATTCCTGCAGCCTGCAGCTGAACAGGATCTCGGCCAGGTCGGCGGTGCTCAGCGAGGTGAGGGTCGGCGTGTTCGACATCGTGTGCCTTCTTCCTGCGGAGGGGGCCTCGTCCCCCTGCTGCTGAATATGACTCTGCCGGTACGGCAAACTCATCGCCATAGGGGAAAACCCCCATTCACGGTGGAGTAATCCCCCGGTAGACCCGTAGCCCGGATCCTTTGCACAACCTTCATTCTAGCAGAACGGAACGATTCGTTCCATAGTGGGCGGGTGTGCTCATGGCTCCGACCTGCGGCTCTGAAGGAAGTTCGCTCGCCGCACTCCGCCGGATGACCCTGACCGACCCTCAGTGCACGCCCCTAGGGTTCACGGTCGTCCGGCCGGTCCCTCGCGTCCTCGCCTCCTCGTCCGTGAGGTCCTGGCTCGCAACCGGAGAAAAACAACGTCCGCCCCAGGTACACCCACCGTCACCCGAGCCGCTCGAACACCGGCGGCGCGTGCGGAAGCCGCCCACCGTCGGAGCTGTTGGGCGTGACCTGGGGCGGTGATGCGGGCGGCGGCGTCGGGCAGGAACGGCTCCAGAAGCCTGGCGACCGCTCGGCACGCCCTGATGAGCGAGGCGAGGACGGAATCCAGCCGCGTTCCGCTGTCTTCAGATTTCGCCAGCTCCCAAGGCCGGGACGTATCGGCTCGCCGGGGCCTGAGCCGCTACACGGTGATCCAGTCTCTCGCCGCCGGAAGTTCCAGCTGGGTTGCGCGGGTTGCGGGTCGGGTGTGCTGTTGCTTGTTCAGGGCTGGTCGAGTGCGACGTTGAGGTCGTGGAGGTACTGCGAGACGGGGCCCAGGGTTATCAGGCCGCTGCCTGCTCCTGCCAATTCTGCTGCAGCGGGGGTCAGTTCGCTGTGTGCGCGTCTCATCAGCTCGCGGTCGTCCACGGTTATGGCGGCTCGGGCGGTCAGGCACCACATGGCCTCGAAGAGCAGATCGCGCGGCGGCTCTGGTGTCTCCCGAAGGGCCGCCGCCGCTTCAGACGTCCGCCCGCGGGCTAGGGACACCAAGGGGCGGGCCCACGGTTCGTAAGGTCCCCAATCGGTGTGTTCGTCGGTTTGGGCTGGGAGCCCCTGCTGTACGCGCAGGCATAGCTGAGCGAGCGCTGGCAATCCGGTCTCAAGGCCGGGCATTCCGGTGCCGTCCAGCTGTGCGATGGCGTTGCGGTAGGCGGACGCCGCCTCGGCAGTCTCGCTGGACGCGGCCAGCCGCAACGCCCGGTACCACTGGGTGAAGACGCTGACCAGCGGCAACTCGTGACGTGCGGCCAGCTCATCGGCGGCCAGCGCGTGCAGGTCGGCTCCGGGGAAGTCGCCGAGCGCGCTCCGCGCCTGGACGCGGATGAGATGCCCGAGCACCTCGAACGTGACCAACCCGTGCCGTCCAGACAAACCGACCAGCTCGGCCCCGATCTCGTCCCGCTCCGGCGCCAGGCCCGCCCGCTGGAATGTCTGCATGTAGACGCCGTTGAGGACGAACGCCAGCAGTCCGGGATCGTCCAGCCCACGGGCGATCCGCTCCGCCTCCAGTGCCGCCTCGCGCCCGCGCCCCGAACGGTCGCCGCGCGACTCCAGCGCAACCGTGGCCAGCAGCCGCGCTCGTAACACGTCGTTTCCGGCGGGAAGGACACCGAGGGTGCGCTCGGCCGCAGCCACGACCTCGGCGGCTTGGCGCGGATCGTCCGACCGCGTCCAGATCGCTGGGACGTCGTACGCGCCGATCACCCGCGCGGTCAGCTCGGCATCGCCCAGCTCTTCGGCCGCCGCGATCGCCGCAGTCCGCTGCTCCCGCGCCGCCTCCAGCCCGCCGCCGCCCGTCACGGCGAGGTTGCGCAGAATGCCCACGGTCGACTCCAGCCGCGCCCGCGCCCCGGACGCCACCGCCCGGTCGTAGGCTGCGGTCGCCTCCGCCCACACACGTGCCGTCGCGTCCTGACCGGGCTCCGCCTGATCGGCCTGGCGGAGGATGTCCTCCTCCAACCGGCGCAACGCAGGGCTGGGATCGAGCCCGAGCTGCTCGGCCAGCAACGCCCGAGCCCGCCGCAGCACCGCGAGCGCGTCCCGCTGTCGGCCGGTGCGGTACAGGGCTAGAGCCAGCAGCCGCCAGCCGTCCTCACGCCAGGGATGCTCGGTGACGTGGGCGTCGAGGTCCGGCACCGCCTCGGCCGGCCGTCCCAGAACCAGCTTCGCCTCGGCCCTCCGCTCGACGGCCCGCAACCGCAGTTCCGCGAGACGGGATCGCTCCGCACGCGCCCACCCCTCGTCCGCGAACTCGGCGTAGGCGGGGCCACGCCACCACCCCAACGCCTCGTCCAGACTCGCGACCAGCTCCCCGGCCGGACGCGACGCGCCCACGACCTCCTCGAACCGCCAAGCATCGACCTCATCCGACCCCGCCCGCAGCGCATACCCCGGCCCCTCGGTGACCAGCACCCGGGACGGCGCCCGCGGCGGACGTTCAGGCTCCACCGCCCGCCGCAAAGCCGCCACAAAAGTACGGACCGCACCAACCCCATCGCCCGGCGGATCAACCCAAAGATCGTCGACCAGCCGCCCCACCGGCACGACCCGCCCGCGCGCCACGATGAGCCGCGCGAGCACAGCCCGATGCTTCGGCCCCTTCAAGGCGATCACGTCGCCGGCGGAGTCCCAGGCCGTCACCGGCCCCAGCACCCCGAACACGACCCCCACGCCAGCCACGGTATAGCGCGCTCATCGGATGCTCATCCACACCCGCCAACCTGGGGACATGGACGAAATCACGCCGACCATCCCCGGCTTCGACTACCACCGCGTCCCCGTCGCCGACGGGGTCTCCCTCAACACCGCCATCGCGGGCTCCGGCACGCCGATCATCCTCCTGCACGGCTTCCCGCAGACCCACCTGATGTGGCGCCACGTCGCCGCCGACCTCGCGTCCGACCACACCGTGATCTGCCCTGACCTGCGCGGATACGGCGCCAGCGACAAGCCCGCCGACGGCTACTCCAAACGCACCATGGCCGCCGACATCGTCGCCCTGGCCCACGCCCTCGGCCACGACCGGTTCGCCCTAGCCGGCCACGACCGGGGCGCCCTGGTCGCCTTCCGCGCGGGCCTGGACCACCCTTCGACGATCACGTACCTCGCCTGCCTAGACGTCCTGCCGACCCTCGACATGTGGGACGCGATGCACGGCGTCACCGCCGCCGTAGGCTTCCACCTTTACCTGATGGCCCAGCCGCCCGGCCTCCCCGAACAGCTGATCACCGCAGCCCCGGACGCGTTCTTCGGCCACTTCCTCGACCTTTGGGCGAACGACCAGTCCGCTATCCCGCCCGACATCCGCACCGCCTACCTGGACGCCTGCCGCAACGCGATCCCGTCGATCGTCGCCGACTACCGCGCGTCCGCCGGCATAGACCTCGAACACGACCAGACCGACCGCGACGCAGGCAACCAACTGGACATGCCAGTAACCGTCCTCCAACAAGACTGGGGCGCCGCCCTAGGCTTCAACGCCAAGTCCCTCTGGCAAGCCTGGACCAAGAACCTCCACCACGAAACCGTCCCCTACGGCCACTACATGGCCGAAGAGGCTCCGGCCGAAATCACCAAGACCCTCCGAAACCTGCTAACCCGCTAAGCGGACGCACCACCCACTACCAGGGAGGCCCGCCCTGCGTGGCCGCCCACACCCACAGAAAGATAAGGAAACCCGCCACTACCAACCCCAGCGGCATCTCCCAGTTGAGCGGCTTGCTTGGTCCTCCCCTGTGAACCATGAGCATCCCCGTTCGTCCGACCTTCCCGTTGTCTCCTCGCGTAGCCGGAAACCCTCGGGCCAACCCCATCAACCGGCAAAATCGCAGCACAACAAAGATCGTTTCATTGTGCATGACTCCCCTGTCGTTAAGTGAGTCAAAGTACATATACGAATCGGACTGTCATGCCTAGGCTCCTCCGTTGACCGGCGACGATGCGGGCAGGGAGTCATGGCGGCGCGGAGACAGACTCAAGCTGAGAAGCGACGAAACACGGTCCTGATCTGGTGGGGCGCGGTCGCCCTCCTCGTGGTGCTGGCCTGGCGGTCCGGGTACTCGGAACTCTGGATCTTGCCGATTCTCAGCTGGGCGTACTACGAACTGTGCGCGGTCCCGACCCTTTGCGGCGTAGAGACGAGCAGAGGTTGGCCCTGCAAACATCCCGCCAGTGGACGCCTCATGGCCTGCACCCGCGAGCCGTCCCACGCGGTGTACAAGACCGATGCCCTACTGAGGCTGCTCGGTATTCGCCGCCCTCCCCGGCAGGTGAGCGCCCCTGCTCCACGCCCTCACAACGAGGCGGAAGCTCATTACAGCGAGCCCCCGCCTGAGCAGCCCACCGTCGAAACGAGGCAGAAGCTCATGACCGTACTCACGGTCATTGCCACGATCGCAGGAGTCATCCAGGTAGTTCTGGCCGCCGTCCTAGCCTGAGTGACCCGCACGTCCAGCCGACACTTCTGCACGAATGTCAGTCGCCCCCAGCTCGGGCGTCAGAGCGACCTGTCGATGAGATGTGCGTTCCAGGTGGCTGCGGCCTGCTCGTGGGAATCGACACCGGCGAAGAAGGCGTCCGCCAATGCCGCATAGTCCGGCTCATCCATGCCCATCACATCGATGAATTTGGGCCGATACACAGCGAAGCCTTCCGGCGACGACTGCGGACGGTAAGGGATGGCCATCTGCAAAGACCGCCGGCTCGGAACGTACTCGACGGCATTCACGATCAGCGCATCGACCCGTCCTGCCTCAAGGTGAAGATAGGCGTCGACGACGAGCACGGCACGTACCCGGCCAGGCCGTCCCGCCTCCAACGCCGCCTGACCCGCTTTGGCAGCGTCACCGAGGTCGTCATGCACCAGCCGATCCATGCCTTGCCGACCGTCCGCGTCCTCATGGCCGAGCAGGGGAATCAGCGTCTCCCCATCGGACACGCTCCAGACACCGTGAGCACTGAAAAACCCGGCCATCCCGGCGATCTCATACATGGCGCGCCAGCGTACAGGCCCACAACCCACGAAACGCACCAATGAATGGTGCGGTCAGGCGGGTTCGTGCTCGGGTCCGGGAAGGCGACGCCGGGCCTCGCGGGCGGCTTCGACCACGACGGCTTCGGGATGGTGAGCGATCATCGCGTCCAGGAGATGGACGGCCCACGGGTGTCCGGTGTCGGCAAGACCGTCTACGAGCTTGGGCATCTTGTCCGCAGGTTGGCCGACGTAGCCGCACTCTTGGAGCATGTCCGGGAAAGGCCGTGCGGCGGCGCTCATCTCGGCGAGATCAACGAGCGCCCACATTGTGGCGGCGCGGGACGGCTCGTCCACCTGCTGCTTCTCGTCTGGGGACAGAAGCCCGTGCGCCAGCGCCCCGAGTTTCGGGTCCGCGGCGAGCGAGACGAGGGCGCGGCGGCCCTCCCGGCCGAGATGCGCGCCGAACGTCCCCGCGAGCAGGTCGAGCCCGGCACGGCGTGCGAAGGGGCCGACCTCCTGCAGCGCCACGAGGATCTCCACGACGCCGGTCTCCACCGAACGCGTGCGGACCCAGCCGCTCGCCTCGTCGCCGATGTGCTCCATCCGGTAGGCGGCGAGGGCGTTCAAAAGGGTCACCGCATCAGCACCGGCGTAGCAGCCGAGGACGGGGATCGTCATCCCCGTCGCCTTTTGCAGGAGGTTGTGGCAGATGAACTTGCCCAGCGGGGTGACCCCCATCAGCGGCCCGCGCCGTTCCACAAGCCCGGCATGGGTGAGCGCGTTGACATGGAGTTCGACGATGGCCGGCGCGCCGGCGTCCAGGTTCGACGTGAGACGGTCCAGGGACACCAGCCCGCCATGGGCGTACAAACTGACGATGAAGGTGATGCCGAGGCATTGGTCCGGGTCGTCCTCTGCTCTGCCGCTGCAGGCGACCAGATACTCGATGAGGAAGTCACGCCAGGTGTCCACAGCGGCTTGGGCATCGCAGGCCTTGAGCGCGAGTGCTCCTGGCCCAGGCCACGCCAGCGACCGGGCCGCGTCCACATGCAGGACGTCCGTCCGGACCATCACGTCCCAGAACCGCAGTGCGCCATCGGTCGCCTCCGGAGTCACCGCAAAGCCCGGGGTCAAGTGCTCGCCCATGGTCTCGATGAAGGCTGGGAGATCGGCGGGACGTCCGTCCGTGTCGACCTCACGCCCGGCGCGCACCCAGTCGATCTGTGCCCTAACGACCGTGTGCAGGTAGGACTCCTGGACCGCGGTGAGCAACTCCGCGGGGGACGGCAGCCGCACCGCTGGGAGGTACTCGGGTTCGTCCGGCATGCCCGTCCGTTGGAGCCGACCTGGATGCTGCCGTTCCATGGCATGCCTAACCAGGTCATCACGAATCCCATGAGCTGTGGCCATAGATAGCAAAGCGTAGTCCAACAGTCACACAGAGGTGAACCAAATCCACGGTCCGCTCACCGGAACGCGTAGTCGCAACTACGGAGCGTCGCACGTCGTCGGCAACAAGGCTTGACCCAGAACGCCGACCTCGGCCACCCTTCGTCCAAGTGGTGGGACGCCTGGAGGACGCAATACCCGCCCTTCTCCCTGAGCCCGTCACGCAACGCGACCGTGACGAAGTCCTCGAAGGCCCGCGCCATATCGAGGACGAAACCGCTGACAGCGGTGCCTCCAGGCCGATGTTCCGGTCCGCGGGGCGACGAGGTGATCTTCCGCATCGGCGGACCGACCGGGGCATGGTGTGGGCGGAGGCTCAGGACTCCGTCTGCGTCATGCCGCGCATCGTGAGCGCGGACGTCAACGGCAAGTCGGGCCAGGGCTTGTTCGCCGTGGAGCAGTTCACCCGATGCCAGAGCGCCCGCCCGCCCGTCGGCAAGGTCGCTTTCGCCGTCCCCAACCCTCCGCGTCTTCACACCCGACCCACGACCCGTGCCAAGCCCCTCGACCTGGCAGCAGATTCAACGTGAAGTAGACGAGTGCGGTATTCGGACCGCGGCCACCGGCCGCCCTCAAAGCTGGCATGGGCAACGTCCAGCCGCTGCGGCCGGGACACCGGGCTTCGCGCGTCGAAGAAGCTCAAGCAGCCCTCGCACTACTCCTCAGTTTCGGGCGACCCTTCGACAACGCGGGGGTTGAGGAGGACGGGCTCCGCGGTCGCGCTTCCCGGCCATACCAACCACGAGGGCCGGCCCGTCTGGTTCTCCGGCGGCAAGTTCGCCGCCGACCTCACTCTTCCCAAACTCCGCTGCCGCTGGTTGGCTCCCGAGGAAGGCAGGCACTTCGCCCCGCGCTCATTGGGCCGAGCGAAACTGACTCGTCAGGAGCGAGATGCTGCCTACCAGCAGGCCGCAAGAGCTGCCGCGACGGCTACCTGGCAGATGCGCCACATCCATGACCCCACCGCCCGCGGCGACCTAGCCGCCGCGGCCTCCGACGTCCTACACGTAACCGCGGCCATCACCGGCAACCAGGAACTCGCCCGCGCGGCCGACTTCTATGACCGACCAGCTCGCAAACCCTACGGGCGCCAGTCACCCGCCACGCCTTACGGCACGAACCTCCGTACGGTTGTGCGAGTTCTGGCTTTGTCCCAGATCGGAAGGTCGCACGGTTATCGCCTGGGCCTCGCCGGTGGCCTCTCCCACCTGATCGTGCAGCTCGTTGCCCTGATAGAAGCCATCGCGGAGCACCGGCAATCGCAGCCGACCAGTTCACGGTCCCGCGGTAGGTTGCCTCACGCCCGCCGTCGGGGCCAGCCCCGAATGCCTCCACCCCGGGCCCTAGCACCTTCAACGCCAGCGCTACTGTCAACTGCTCGAAAGCACGCGGTCCCGTTTCTTCAAGGGGAAAGTCATGAGCCACCAACTCCTCCCTCTCTGAGCAATCGCGGTTGAGACAGTCATACGAGCCAGGTGAGTGTCCTACGTCTAAGAAGACCACTAACTCACCGACCTGGCTGCAGAAATCTTATCCGTCTACGCTATCGAAGTGCGCTAGATACGCGGTCGCGGACACGGGGGTGGCCGGTTGACGCACAGGTGCAGCCAGGGCAGGGGAACGCTTCCACCCTTCGATCCAGACCGGCAATGGCCTGTGCGGCCTGTACCAGCACACCAGGTCCGCACCTGGAGATCGTGGTACCGGTGGACCATCCTGGTCCGCTCGCCCACGTCTTCCCCAACGCTGCGACGGTGTCCGAGCAGACTCGCCGGACGACGAACCCGAGTTGATGCCACTCACCCATGCCGAAGCCCAACGCCTGATGGTCCGGCCGCCCGGCAGTCCATCGCCATCAAGCCCAAGCCACTACCAGCGACAACAGAACTGAAGACGCTGAAGATCACGACTTACCGCTGGAGTCCTAGCCGACGTCGGCGTCATGGCATCGATCGGTTCGGTCGCCGACTCCGATGACATCGCCTGGCCGAAGCCCTGAACGGTGGTGTCAATGCCGAACTGATCCGCTGGCAGACATAGCGCACTCGTGACCAGGTCGAATACTCCGTTGCCGAATGGATCGGCAGGTACAGCCACCACCGTCGGCCCCCGCTTTTCTGCGCCGTACCACCCGCCGAACACGAAGCCAACCACTAGCGCCCCATCACCACCCCAGCGCCAATCGACGTCCGGTAATACGGACCTCACCAAACCCGGTGCGACTCACCAACCGAAAAAGCGACAGAGCCGTTAACTGGACACATCCTGGGGTGCCACTGCATCCGCTCTTACAGACGGTGCATCCTCAAGGGTGCCACAACCTAGAGAACATGTGGTCAAATGGTAGAAGATGTGCTGCTGTGGCGCCGGGGCGGCGCTGCGCCCTGGGGAGGGCGACCTGCACAACGGGTGGGGGCAAGATCGTGAAGCAGGGCCACGCGAGCAGCGTGAGGCAACTTGGCGCCTTTGTCCGGCTACCGGGTGGCCCGGGGATCGGCAAGGTCGGGGAGGTGGATGCGGGACGCGTCCGCGTCGACTACTTCGAATCGCCGGCCGCGCCGACCGCACAGTCGCAGTGGGTGGCGGACCACCTGGTCCACCGGGTCCTCCTGAATCGCGAGGAGCGCATCTGGTGGAAAAGCCCGGATGGCCTCTGGAATGCAGGTCGAGTGATACAGGAAGATCCCGCCCGGCGTTCTTACTTTGTGCGGTTCCCCAATGTGGACTACGACCTGCCTGTTCGTGAGGAAGATCTCCACGTGCGGTGGGATCGCCCTGTGTTGGACCCCGCAGCGGATCTGACAGTCCGCGGCGGCAGTACGGCGCCGTACCGGGACGCGAGGCTCCCGATCCTTAGAAACCTCGTCCGGCAGCGTGGCGCCTGCGCCGGCATGAGCACGTTCCTGTCGTCGACAGTGGAGATTTTTCCGCACCAGGTAAACGCCGCGCTCACGGTCCTCTCCGACCCGGTCCAGCGGTACCTTCTGGCCGATGAGGTCGGCCTCGGAAAGACGATCGAGGCAGGGTATGTCGTACGCCAGATCCTCATCGACAATCCCGAAGCGTGTGTGGTGGTGGTCTCCCCGGCTGCTCTTCGCCGGCAGTGGGTGTCCGAACTCAAGGACAAGTTCCACACTGAGGACTTCCCTGATGCGACGATCGTCGTCAGCAGTCACGAGAATCCCGAGAAGTGGGCTGGCTACAGGCAGGCTGACCTCGTCGTCGTGGACGAGGCTCACGCCCTGGTGCAGGTAGGGCCGGATGCGACGCCTTACAAGGAGTTGCGCGAACTCGCGCACTCAGCCCATCGGCTGCTGCTGCTGTCCGCCACCCCTGTGACGTCCGGATACCTGACGAACCTCGGGCTGCTTCATCTGCTCGACAAAGAACTCTACTCGTGGGAGCGGCGCCAGGACTTCGAGGACCGCTACCGCATGCGCGAGGCTCTGGCCGACTCGGTCTACTCCCTGAATCCGGAGTACACGTATATCATCCGGGACTCCATCGAGGAGATCCGAGCACAGGTCCCCTCCAGTGATGTCCGCCTGGCCAAACTCGCGAACGAGGTCCTCAGCATGCTCGATGAGGAGGACGAGCTGATCAATCCCGATGCGCAAGATGAGTTCGCTCGTCGAGTCATTGCGCTGCGTGCTCACATCAGTGAGACGTACCGGATCCACCGCCGAGTGATTCGCAACCGGCGTGAGGCGGTGCTACGAGAGGACAGCGGCCCGGACGCCGAGGCACTCCCCTATGAGGTGCGCGGCCGCCGCCGACCTGAACTCATCCACTCGCCCTCGGCGGTCGTAGCGGCCGGGGATGCATTCGTGATGCGCTGGTGGAGCGCGGTGCGCGAGCACCTGGATAACGAGAGGATGAGCACTCAACTCTCGCAGTTCGCCATGCCCTTGGCGGTTCTCACCTCGCGGGCACCCGCGCTTCCCTACGACACCATCGATGTCCTCCGGTGGCGAGTGCAGGGCGACGCCGATGCTGGCGAACGTGCTGGGCTCTCACCGCAGGAGAAAGAACTGCTCCGCGGCGCGCCGGTGATTGCATGTGAGAAGACCGTGCTGGCTGAGGTGGAGAAAGACTGGCCTGCGGGCGCCAAGCCGAGCGAGGAGAACCTGAAGCACGTCATCAGGGCACTTCTTCCCACGCTGCGCGAGGCAAAGCGTGCCGTCGTCTTCTGTGGCCCCGGCCGACTAGCTGACGCGCTCGCAGGCGGGTTGCGCCGTGACTTCCCGAAGGTAATGACCGCCCAGCACACGCGTACGCTGGACGCGGCCAAGGCAGCAACGGAGATCTCTCGGTGGGCCGCCCCCACGCCCGGGCAGGCGGTGCTCCTGGCCGACGACATGGCCGAAGATGGCCTGAACTTGCAGGCAGCCGACTGCGTCGTCCATCTGAGGCTTCCCTGGTCGCCCAACCAACTGGAACAGCGTCTGGGCCGCGTCGACCGTTATCCGGGCCCGCTGCTCGGGGCCGTTGGTCCCGCGCCCCAGTTCCGGCTGGCCGAGGAACAGGGCCCCGACGGCTCTTTCGCTGAGGCATGGGCCACCCTGCTCGGGGATGCCTACAAGGTCTTCGACGGTTCCGTCTCCACCCTCCAGAACGCTATAGCCCAGTCGCTCATGAGTGTATGGGCCGGGGCAGTTGAGGACGGGCCGGAAGGGCTGATGACGCGGCAGCAGGACGTCCTTGCCCAACTCGGCAAGGAACACGACGAGATCCGCAAGATGGACCTCTTGGAATCCATCCACGTGTCGTCGCAGCGTTTGCGCAGCGTTCCGGCCGCGCTGACTGATATCGAGCGTGACTGGTCTGAGACAGAAGAGGCGCTCCTGGCCTACACGGACGCCGCTGGAGGGGGGATCAACCTGACTTCCCTCGTTCGTTCCATCGAAGGATCTCCGGCGCGGCGCTTTCTGATCAACAACGCTTCGAGCCGTCCGCTTCTTGCTCCCCGCCACTGGGAGCGGGTCAAGGATCGAATCCCGAACGATGAGATCGCTCATGCGATGTTCAACCGGTCGCGAGCGCTGCGCAGTCGGGACGCACGGCTGTTCCGCATCGGCAACCCCCTGGTGGACATGCTGTCCGATGCCATCCTCCATGACAGTCTCGGGCAGAGTGCCTCCTTCCGGCGGATCGACCGGGGGATGTCACCGGGGCACGAACCGCAGCCGTACTTCGGGTTCGATTTCCTCATCCAGGCGGACACCTCTGCCGCGCTGAAGCATGTCCAAGACAGAGTGGACGCGGCAAGGGCTCTGCGCTGCCAGGCGGATCGGATCTTCCCTCCTGTCATCAGGCGCGTCTGGATCGAGGCGGGCACAAACGAGCCCGTGACCGTCAAGAACCAGTTGGCCTTCTTGAATCGTCGCTACGACAAGAGCAAGGGTGACCAAAACTACAACAGCAAGCGCGTCTCGGAGTTGTTTGAGGTGTTCGGAGGCCAGGAGCATGCGGCCACGTACGTCCGTGACGCACAGCAGGCAGCGCTTGAGTTCCTGCACCAACACACGGATCTAGCGGCAGTTTGCGAGGACGCCCAGCAGAAAGCGCTGGAGGTTTCCGCTGTTTTGCACTCGCAGGCCCATGCTCGGCAGGCAGCTGGCCGGCTGCTGCGCGACACTGAAAGCCTGGTCACCGATGCGAAGGTGCTGACTTCTCTCGCCGAGGGGCTGTCGCAGCCGGTTGTCCGGGTCGTGGCGGCTGCTTGCCTGGTCCGCCGCGGCTTGGAACTGGCCTACTGATGTCTGACGACGCATGGGTAAGCGCTCAGCACCTTCTCAACCAGTGGCCAGAGGTGAAACCAGACATACTGGCCAAAGGTGCTCTGCGCCGTCTGGGAGATGCCCTGGCTGGGATAGACAAAGGCAGTACTGGCTGGCTTGACATCGTCTCGCTGACTCGACAGCTGCTGCTGCACCACCAAGCACTGGGACGGACAGGCCGGTTGTCGGTGCCCTTGCGAGAGGGGCTGCCCACCTTCGATCAGTGGCGAGCAGGTGGTTGCGACGTGGTGGTCGACGGTAGCCGCGCACTAGTGCGGGGCCAGGAGTGGGCTCCGGGCGAGGGTGACAAACCTGCGCAGGAGGCAGGTCTTGCCCAGGTCCGTGAGGCGGTCCTGGGCAAGGACTCCGGTCTGGTCCGAGTTCTGCAAGCTGCGCCGGCCGATCCATTTTGGACGGACGTCCTCGGCTACGAGCACTACTTGTCCAAGGGGCAGCGTCAAGCAGCTCGCGCGGTTGCCCTGATGCCGCCGGGTGAAACCCTCCTCGTCTGCCTACCTACTGGCCACGGCAAGACACCGGTGGCGCTCGCCGGGGTCATGCTGGCAAACCGACGCAGCGGCGTGTCCGTGATGGTTGTGCCCACCGTGGTCCTGGCTATCGACATGGAGCGGCGTGTCCGTGAGTTGCTGAGCAGGCGTGATCCCGGTGCTCTGCACAAGCGATACGCCTACTTCGGGGAGTTGAGCGAGGCCGACAAGGAGCAAATGCGATCGGACATCTCAGTGGGGCGGCAGGCACTGGTGATCGCTTCGCCGGAAGCCGTGGTCGCCGGCCTGAGCAAAGCCCTGCGTGACGCCGCCCAGGACGGGCACCTGAACTACGTCATCCTGGACGAGGCGCACCTCATCGAGCAGTGGGGCAACGAGTTCCGTTCAGGGTTCCAGAGTCTCGCCGCCCCGCACCGGGCTTGGCGCAAGGTTGCACCCCAGGGGCATGCCCCCAGGACGGTCGCGATGAGTGCCACGCTTACCGAGCAACAGGTGACAACGCTGCGTGGCCTGTTCGGTTCCGGCGAAGGTACCCGCGTGGTCTGGTCCTCCGAACTGCGCAGCGAACCTGCCTACTTCATGGACGCCTTCGACTCGGAAGAGGCGCGTTCTCAAGGAGTGCTCCAAGCTGTTGCACGCCTCCCTAAACCGATGGTGCTGTATGCGACCCAGAAGAAGCACGCCACCGAGTGGGTCAATGCTCTGCGCGCCGCAGGGATGCAGCGCGTCGCCGTAGTGCACGGAGACATCAACGATGCGGGGCGCCGTCGCGCGCTTGAGGGCTGGTCGGGCCGCACGAGCCATGGTGCTGTCACGACCGAGTACGACGTCGTCGTCGGCACCTCCGCCTTCGGGCTGGGCGTCGACCTCGAGGACGTCCGCAGTGTTGTGCACGCCTGCGTGCCCGAGACGGTCGACCGCTACTACCAGGAGGTCGGACGCGGCGGCCGCGACGGCAGTCCCTCGATCGCCTACCTCGCGTCGGCCCCTGGTGACCAGACCACAGCCCAGTCCCTGAACGAGCAGAAGATCCTCATGGCGGACACTGCGTGGGGACGGTGGCGGGCGATGTTCACCAAGGGAAATCACCTGGACGGGAACCGCTACTTGCTCGACTTGACCGTGCGCCCACCGCGAATGTCCGTTGGTTACGCCACGCACAAGGACTGGAACGTTCGCCTGCTCAACAT
This sequence comes from Actinomadura sp. 1N219, assembly GCF_044326405.1. NCBI lineage: Bacteria > Bacillati > Actinomycetota > Actinomycetes > Streptosporangiales > Thermomonosporaceae > Actinomadura > Actinomadura sp. 1N219. Next base: position 498,692 of record NZ_JBIRAY010000004.1, read on the forward strand.
GATGGATCGCATCGGGATGATCCGGATCTTCCCTCCACCACCTCCGATGCGTGAAGCCGGCGAAGATGCCGTGGACTGGCAGGCGCGGATCACAGAGTTCTACAACACCGCCCGGGATCGGATCGAAATCGAGTTGGTGGAGGGGCAGACCAACAATCCACAGTATTTCCGCGTCGCCTACGAGCGCATCCGGTCGAGTGTCAAGAATGCCCAGCGCAACTCTCTGCGCGTGATGTTGACGGTCTTGGATCACGAGCGGTGCATTGCTGACACCCTGGCCGAGTATTACTCGATCGCGGGAAACAACGGTGGGCGCCACTACACCATGGCAGCCTGTCGTGGCTGTCCTGCGTGTAGGTGTCAAGGACTTCCGCCTGAAGGAGCGGCGTCTCACTATCGCAGGCCGTTCTCGCCGGATCCGGCCGCTGTCGAGTGGGCCCTGTCCGACAGCCCTCTGGCCCACCTGCATCCTCAGACCTCGCACCTCAGCCTCTATTGGCAGGACCCTGCGCAGCGCGCAGAGAACTTGCTACCTGTGCTGGTGAAACTGGCACGGTCGGGCGTTTCTCATTTCGCCGGACCCGGCCTTGGCGCGGAACTGGCCCGTCAGCTCCAGGAACAGGCACCAGGTCATCCGGTGCTCGTCGATCACGACAGCAGCCTGGTGAGCGGTGGCACGCCGGCCACCATCGCCTGGGTTGCCGATGAGGCGACATCGCTCCTCGAAGAAGAACTCCGATACCGGCTAGACGACGGGGACCCTGTCTATCTCCTGATCCCCCGGCAGGTGGAGGACCCGACCAGGCCCGGGGTCCCCTTTGCGACCACTCATCCGTCGTTGAACATCCAGCACGTGAGAAGCGAGTTCAGGTAATGGCATTGCTCAACACGCCCGTACCGTATCCGGGAGAAATCTGGGCCGTCGTGCGTTTCCTGGCCTCGCGGTCCGGGCCCGTGGCCTACGACACGCTCCGTACCTTCCTCGAGCCGCATAGCCGCGAATCGAAGAAGCCCACCACAGTTCACTACGCCCTCGCTGCCCTGCGGTCACTGGGGCTCGCCGAGGAAAACGGCGGTCAAGGCTGGATCTTGGCGGGTGAACTAGCGGTACTTTCTTGGGACGACTATGCCGCCTTCCAGCGCGCCCTGCGGTCCGCCGTATTGGGCCTGCGCGGGCACCAACCGGCCGAGACCGCCGATGACCTGCGGCGGGCTCTGGTGTGGAGCCTGACTCGCGATCCTTTCTCGGAGTCCTTCAATTGGACTGTGGTGGACAGTCGGCACCAAAGGGACGCGCCTGACGGAGAGTTGATCTTTGTGAACGACACTCGGTGGCCACCGTTCATGGCGTGGGCGACCTCCCTCGGCTTGGGAGCCCCGGCACCGCACATCGCCCAACGCTACATTCCGGACTGCACGCGGGCCGTGCAACAGGTTCTGGAAGAGCATCTGCCGCCAGTGGCTCCTGCTGATGCCCTAGACGTCCTGCGCCTGTTGCGCGAACACCTTCCCGTCCTTCCAGGTGGAGCCATCTCCAACAATTTGGGCTATGGGCTTGCAGACGAACGGACTGCCAGCGCAGCACTCTCCTTCGCTCTGATGCGAGGCAAGAATGAGAAGTGGCTCGTCTTGAGCAGCGACTCGGACGCGAAGCAACCGATTAAGGTACAGGACCCCGAGCAGTCGTCCATGCGCCTTTGCTCCTCTATCGCTCGACAAGAGGCCGCCCATGTCTGACTTCCATCGTTACGTCTGCTGGGACGTGGAGAACGTCATTTCCGCGATCCAGACTGAGGCGGTTGTCGCCTCGCCTGCCGTCTTCCTGTCCACGCACACGCGGCTGGGAATTCAGCGTTGCCGTATCAATGGTCGGTCGTTCAGTAGCACGGGTGAAAGCGTCACAGAAGAGGATGTCCGAGACGACTTCCTAAACCGACGCACGAATACCGGGACGTTGCTGCTGCCGGTGGTCGGTGAATCAGGATCGGGGAAATCTCATCTGGTGCGCTGGGTCAAAGAGAAAATCAAGCACTCCGATGACCGAAAGATCATCTATCTCGAGAAGTCTAAAACGAGTCTGCGACATGTGATCGAGTCCCTCCTTGACGGAGTTGAGGACGAAGAGATCGAGCAGATCCGCAAGGACATCCGGCAGGTTACGGGGACCTTCACCACGGCCTCGTTGGCGCGCCGTCTCATTACCCAGTTGAGTGTCACTCTTGCCGACCTCGGCAAGGACGCGGTCTCCGGGAAGAAACGGCAACTCGTCGGGCCAAGAGGCATCTCCCTGCTCCTGCAGGATCCGCTTCTGCAGGAGCAGATGCTCGAGCCCGAAAACTTCATTCCCCGATTCGCCGAGCACTTCCTCAGCGACCGGGAGTCCGATGAGGAACGCCCTCCACGTTTTTCTCTGGATGACCTTCCCTTGAGCCCGGACGTCATCACCGGCGACATGGCAGCTCCTACGCGCCAAATCTTCGGCATGCTGATGTCTAGACCTGAACTCCAGGTGCTGGCTGTTGAGTTGCTCAATGCGCACTGGGACAAGGCTGTTCAGGAACTGTCGTCACTGGGAGGCGGACGCCTCCTGGGAGCGATGCGAAAAGTGCGCGAGATCTACGCCCGCCGAGGCAAGGAGATCGTCCTCCTGGTAGAGGACTTCGCCCTTATCCAAGGTGTCCAGGGAGACCTGCTCGACGCGATCACCGAGACGTCGGAGCGGGAGGGGAAGACGGCTCTTGCGCCCATGCGGACCCTCATGGCGATCACGAGCGGATACTTCCATGACCTTCCAGATACCGCAGCCACCAGGATCAGCACGTCCACCGGAGGATTCGTTTACAACCTGGATATCGTTCTGGGGCAAGGTAAGGCAGGGACAGAGGAGGTCGCCACATTCGTCGGGAAGTACCTCAACGCCGCACGAGTGGGGCGTGAAGCACTGGAGCGTGGCAACGGCGACTTGGTCCCCAACAAGTGCGAAGACTGTACCGTAAAGAGCCTGTGCCACGGTTCTTTCGGCGCATCCGCTGACGGGTTCGGTCTCTACCCCTTCAATCGGGCGGCTCTGACCCGTGTCGTTCACAACGTGGCTCCGCAGGACAACCCCTACGCATTCGTCCCGCGCACAGTTCTGGGCAGCGGAGTCATACCGATCCTCAACGACGCTTACAGGTCGATCGGGAAAGGCGACTTCCCGAGCGCCTTTTTCCAGGAGAACTATAAGACCGTCAGGGGGGTCGACACGGCATTGCCTAACAGCGTTAGCGAAGACGTCGATGCACGTGACCCCCTGAACGCCAAGCGCCGGCGCAAGGCGCTGGAATTCTGGGCTGATGCCCCCGCCCAGTTGGTGAACCTGCCGCAGGGTATCGGCGAGGCATTCTCTCTGCCGGAGTTGGACGTAGACGGGCGAGATGCCAGCCCCGCCGACGCCCTGGCTGCGGGAGAGACGTCCAAGCCTGCAATCACTTTCGTCGATTCACCACGGACACTGCCAGTTCCCCCCGCAATCCAACGTAAAATCCAAGTGGTGGAAGACTGGGCGGCTAGCGGTTCCCGCCTCACCACCGAGGTGGCAAGCATCGCCCGCACCGTGATCTCCCGATCGGTTCTTTACAGGGAGGACTGGCTCACGCCTCCCATCAGGCCGATCGGAGTCGGCGATGCGGAAGGCGCTGGCTGGACCGTCAAAGCCAACACCGTCTCGATCGAGGACGCCAGCGCCGAGGCGCTCAACAAGAGCGCAGCAATCATCCTGAAGCGCAATCCCTCCAACGGAGAGTTCTTCAAGAGCCTGATCCGGGTTAACGCCCAGGATGCCGACGGGATGCGACCCCAAGACGTGGTCAGACTCGCCAGCACGGCCGAGACGCACCGGGCAGCCTTGCGTGAACGGGTCGCACTCAACGCTGAACATTCCGATGAGGACCTGGTAGTTGGACTGCGCCTATCTCTCCTCGGGGCTGCCTTTGCCGGGCAGGTTGTCCCAGGTATGCCGATCGATGCCCTCTACATCGCCGCCTTCGACAAGGGGCAGGCGTGGGCGCGTCCGGATAACTCGTCGCGCACCGAGACATGGGTGAAGCGGCTTGAGGCGCACTTGCAGCATCGCGCTGGGCTTGTGGAGGCTCTGCTGAGTTCTCTGGGGCTGGGCCAGGGCGCGGGTGCCGTCCACGTCCTTGACGCGGCACGTGCCGTTGCCCTCGTGAGGAAGGCCGCGCAGGAGTGGGACCTGTCGAGCGTCGACCTGCCGATTTGGGCCAAGGAGGCCGCACTTCCGTTTCGCTCCGGATTGGATTCTGTGGTACGCGGTCAATTGCAGGAGTTGACCACTATCATCCACGAGATCCGAGAACACTTCCCCAAGTCGAGTGGTCCAGGTGACCGTCTCGTCCTACAGGTGTCCACGGCTCTGCAGATGGCCAACGCTCAAGGCCTCACAGGACCACAGGGGCCTGAGTTGGAGTTGCGGGCTGCAGCCGTCGAAGAAGCCGACTGGAATTCGGTGTCCGTGCTTGAGAAAGAACTGTCCCGCGTCACCGACAACCTCCAAGATCAGTCGACCGAGAGCCTTCTGGCTGTGGCTGCCGCACCACGGTCAACGCATCTGCGGGAGATACACAACTATCTGAAGACTGCCGACGCCCTGCTTGACACGGCCCTCGCGGCAGCGCGGATGCAGATCCAGAACGCGGTCAGCGATGCCGCGGACCAGTTGGCAGGACTGCTCGTGGAGTGGCAACAGGCCGTAGATGACGCCACACCCCAGGCGGAGGCAGGCATATGAGCAACGTGACGGTTCTGGAGAAGTCCCAGGAGTTGCAGAACACGGCCCGCAGCATTGCTGAAAGCCAAAAGGAGCGAGACGACCAGGAACGGGTGCTGCGCCGTATCGATGAGGTGCGGACTGCGGTGCAGGCAGCGATGGTGCAGCTGCGGACCGCGGTGCTGCTGCACGAGCGCACCGGCCAGGCTCTGGATGTGTCCGGGTTCGACACTGCACGGGCCAAACTCGCATCGAAGTCGCGCGGTGGTCTGCCGGGAGACCGGGCTTTCGTTGATGCCAGGCGCGCCTTGGAGGCGTTCACCAGCGAGTTGAGCTCCTCCCTCAGGCAGCTTTGGAAGACGTGGGCCACCGCACGGATTCAGGAGGTCTCTCCTGCTCGCTTCGCCACCCTCAACCCCGATGAGCGGCGGGAGGCGAGTGGACTCTATGAGTCGATGAAGGCCAAGGCGAACCGCCCCAAGGTCGACAGTGCCAGCATCCTGGCGTTTTGCAGCGATCGCGATACGCTTTTGGCACTCCTTCAGCATGTGCCGACCGATACACCGGAAGGTCTCCTCGAACTCATCAACCGGCTTGATGCAGGCGGAGTCACTCTCCGAGAACTCACGGACGCGGACATCGCGTCGCTGCGAGCGTACGACCAGGACAATTGGTACACCGTCACTCGGAAGGCGAACTGACTACCTGTGGCACCAACAACACCGCACCGCGCTATTTTGGGTAAGGCACTTACTGCCCTGGAGGAGCGGGAGTTGCCCCTTCTTGAGTGGGGCGTCACCGACGGTGCACTCTCCGAAGAAGAAGTTGCTGACGCTCTGTGGCCGGTCCTCGATGATGAGGACGCGGCCTCTTTGTTCTCTGACGCCGACCAGTTGAAGGCGGTGCTGCTCAACCAGCAACTTCTCTTCTACGTTCCCTTCGGTGGAGCCGGACGATACCGGACGAGGTTCGCCGAGGGGGTTCGTCTGACTGCCTCCCTGCGGCAGATCTTCGCCCCTTGGCCTGGGATGGCACTGCAGGCCGACTGGTGGGAGAAAGGCAGACCTCTGGTCGCCGACTACCGCCTGCATGTGTCCGAGCGCCGCTATCCGACGCGTAGCATCTCAGCTGCACAGGCGATTGCCGAGATAGAAGCGACACCGGGATGGACTGAGAAACATTCCACGGTGGCCGGGGTGCTGATCGGTTCATACGCACTCTCACGCTTCCAGGTCGACGCCACCAAGGCAGTCACCAGTTCCTTGGCTAACCGGGATTCGCGTGGCGTCGTGGTCGGTGCCGGCACGGGTAGCGGCAAGACCCTCGCGTTTTACCTTCCGGCTTTCGCCGCGATGGCCAACCACAAGGGCTCGGGGGTGCATACTCTCGCGCTGTATCCGCGCATCGAACTGCTGCGCGACCAGTTGCGTGAAGCGATCAAGAACGCCCTTGAACTACGGCGGCGAGGCCTGCCCAGTCTCCGGATCGGCGTGCTCTACGGGCGGACACCGCACCGAGGCGATGATGTAACGCACGGACTCTATGAGTGGGCTGTACAGGAAGGGGCCCGTGTCTGCCCCTATCTGACCTGTCCGACTGGGGATGGCGGTGCCATGCTCTGGTTGGAGAGCGACAGGGCTCGCAACGTTGAGACGCTGCTGTGCACTGTGTGTCAGGTGAAGATACCTGAGGATGTCATGGCTCTCACTCGAGAGTCGATCAATACGCATCCGCCCAAGTTGCTTTTCACTACAACGGAGATGCTCAACCGCAACAGCACTGGGTCGAAGTTGAGCAGGACTCTCGGCTGGACGGGCTACGGGCCCCGCGTCGTCCTGCTCGACGAGGTGCACACGTACTCCGATTCCACAGGTGCCCAAACAGCCCTGCTTCTGCGCCGCTGGCGTCACGCACGCCGTGACCCCGTCGCCTTCGTCGGGCTCAGCGCCACCCTGCGTCAGGCCGACCGCTTCATGGCGGAACTCGTCGGACTTCCCGCGGAAAGCGTCACCCTCATCGAGCCGCACAGCAGGGACGTGGAATCGGAGGGACGCGAGTATCACCTCGCGTTGCGCGGTGATCCTTTGTCGGGCACGAGCCTTTTGTCCACCACAATCCAGACGGCGATGCTCCACGGACGCCTGCTCGATAGGAACCGGCCGGCGGGAACGACGCTGCACGGCACCAAGGGATTCCTCTTCACCGACGACCTGGACGTCACCAACCGCCTGTATGACGACCTGCGAGACGCGGAGGGTGGGCAGTACGGAAAGAACCGTAGAAAGCGGGGTGCCGCGGTGCTGGCGGCACTGCGTTCCATGGACCTACCGGCGGAAGAGGAGCGTTACCTCGCGGGCCAGTCCTGGAACCTCCCGGAGTTGATCGGGCACAACCTCAGTCCCGACCTGAGCCAGCACCCCTTGACGATCGGCCGGACCTCCTCCCAGGATGCAGGCGTCGACGCAGACGCCGACCTCGTCGTCGCGACGGCCTCTCTCGAAGTCGGTTTCAACGACCCCGACGTCGGGCTGGTAGTCCAGCACAAGGCGCCTCGTGATCCAGCTTCCTTCCTGCAGCGCCGGGGCCGGGCCGGACGTGAGAGGGGCACCCGCCCGCTCACGATCGTTGCACTGTCCGACTTCGGGCGAGACCGGCTGGCCTACCAGGGCTACGTAAGCCTCTTCGCTCCCGAGGTAACTCCCCGCACGCTGCCTGTGCACAACCGCCACATCATCAAGATCCAGGGCGCCCAAGCCTTCATTGATTGGCTCGGCAGCCGTCTGCGTTACCGGCGCCTTTGGGTCAGCGCCCGAGCACTGGCGACAGGAAACACCTGCCCCGACTATGGCGGTGAGCAACTGCCCACCGCCCGGCGCGCGATCATCGAGGATCTGGAGAAGTTGCTTGACGGTGACGACACCCTCCTGCGTTCTCTTGCCGAACATCTACGAGGGGCGCTGCGCCTGAGCCCCGACGAAGTGCAGGCCCTGCTGTGGGAGCAACCCCGGTCTTTGCTGTTGGCAGTCGCTCCGACCCTCTTGCGACGTCTGAGCGTCGGCGCATCGCCAATCCATCAGGATCCCGGCACGGACGACCGACGGGCTTTTCTGCCTGAGTTCGTCACGACCTCGCTCTTTGCTCCGCTGAATCTTCCGGAGGTGAGCTTTGTCCTTCCCTTCGCTACGTCCGATGACGAGGAGAAGCTTCCCGTCGGTCGCGCACTGCGTGAAGCTGTGCCTGGCCGTGTCAGCCGCCGCTTCGGGTATCGCGATGATCGCCACCGGACATGGCTGGAGGTTCCCATCGGGGTCGATGATGCAGTGATCGATTTGGGGAAGATTCTCGACGCGGCGGAGCGGCAGGGCCGTTGGGACACCGGCCGCGCGGACGTGAGGACGGTCGAGGTCACTCGCCCGCGACGCATCAACCTCGCTCAGCCAGGCCCGGAGATCGCGACTTCCTCGCAAGGCATCCCCTTGTGGGCAACCCAATTCGTGGACAACCCTGCGGGTCCTCCGGTTGCAGCGGACGTACCCAAGGTGCCCGAGTGGCGTGATCGGGTGCTGTCCGTCGGGTTCGCCGCTCACGCTTCAGGCAACCCCATCGAGGTGCGCCGGATGACCTATGGCGCTGTAGCTGAAGTGATAAGGGGCAAGCCGGGTAAGCGGCACAAAGTGCAAGTCGGTTACGCCTTCGAAGGCGCGAGGGCAGCCATGGGCTTCACGTCATCCGTCGACGCTGTCCGGCTTCAGGTCAAGGCCCTGGATACCTCTGCGCCGAGCGTGGTGGAGCATCTGAACTCTCCCCCATGGCGTTCGAAAGCCTTTATGAACACCGTTTTGGAGGACCAGCGGATCGCTGAGGCAACTAACTCATTCCAGCGCGGATGGTTGTCCTTGGTTTACCTCTCCGCATTCGCGCTCAGGGGATTGGAGGGCACCAAGCCTGAGACGATTCACGCGCGGCTGTCGCAGGGCGCATGGCGGGCTAGCATCACGGAGGTCATCCCGCTGCTGTACAGGCAGGATCCCTCTGCCTCGCCTACGGACGCCGGCAGTCCTACCGACCGCGTCATCAGCAATCTGCAGGAACTCAGCACAAACCCCGATGTCGTAGCCGCACTGGACGACGCTGGCTCACTGCTGTTCGGCGAGAACCTCCAGGACCGCACGGCTGGCCTCGCCCGTCGGGCCTACCGGGACACCTTGGCCGCCGCGATCCTAGAGGCGGTGACCCGAGCCTGTCCCGACGCACGCGACCAGGACCTGATGCTCGACGTAGTACCGGGTTCCGGCTCGACGCCAGATCACATATGGATCAGCGAGACGTCCGAGGGCGGGCTCGGCGTGGTCGAGAAGTTGGCGGAGACCTACGGGCGCGATCCTGCCCGCTTCTGGAGCTTGGTGAGCGCGGCTCTGCGTCCCAACAGCTTCGAGCAGACCGACATACGGCTCACGAATCTGCTCCGTCATGTGGTGGAGGCGGCACCGAACGGCGAGTTGGCCCAGGCGATGAGTGGCATGCGGGCTGCTACGTCGGCTCAGGACAGCCAGGCTGCACTGCAGCGCATACGTTCCGCCTGGAACGAACTGGATGGTGCGCCGCGGCGCGGTGATGTCGCCTCCCTCGCGATGCGCTTGCTTCGCCGCGGCTCCGACAGCCTGACCGATGCGACGGCCCTCGCCCTGGTGCAGGCTTGGGATCAGCTGGAAGAAACAACCGGGATCGAGGTCGACTCCCGGGTCATTGCTTACGCCGTGGGCGCGTCCAAGATCCAATTGCCTCGCAAGATCAGCCCGGACCAGGCCTTCAGCATCCTGTGGCCTCGGGGGGACCAGGCACGGAACTACCATCTGGACTCCTACCAGCCATACCGTGCGATAGATAGCCCGCAGATCTTGGATCGGCTTCTGGCAGCCGCCGTGCACACGCCGGCATGGCCGCGCCTGGATGCCACATCGTCGGAATGGCAAACCAGGTATGCCCGGGCACTGTCGTCGCATCCTGCAGCTGAAGTGGTCGTTCCCCTGGACCAGCCTGATCTGCTGCGCCGTGTGCTGCTGAACATCCCCGCCATGCGTGTGGACCGCGGAAATCTCACATTGTTCGGCGAGGTGACCCAGGTGTACAGGGACAGTCGTGATGTCGTCGTGAAGGCCATTATCAGGGAGGCCGAGCAGTGACTGTCCCGGCTCGTACACTCCGCACCAATGCGCGCAGCGCCCTGCGTGCGGACTCACTAATTCGGACGGCACTGCTGGCTCAACTGTCGGTGCCCGGCGGTGAAGTCTGGCTGGTGTCTGCATGGGTCAGTGATGTGGACCTGCTCGACAACGCTGACGGCGCCTTCGACTACCTTCTGGGCGAAGATCCTCCACTGCAGTGCCGACTGTCCGAGTTGCTGCTAATGCTGGCGAACAGTGGCACCGCCGTTCGCGTGGTGACACAGGACACTCCTGCGAACGCACCCTTCCTCGAACGCCTCACCTTGGGCCGGGACGGGAGTACCAACTTGGGCGTGTTTCTGGATCAGGTGGTTCACGAAAAAAGTCTGGTAGGCCCGGGGTGGATGTTCGAGGGCTCCATGAACTTCACGCGCAACGGCCTTGCCCGAAACAAAGAAAAGATCACCTATTCGTTGGACGAGACAACTGCGGCGCAGGCAATAGTGGACTATCGGCATGAATGGACGGCACGTGGCGTCTGAGGAAGAAGTAGCGGAACGGGCGGACGGTACACAGGAGTTCGTGGACCACTTTCTTCACACGGATCACAACGACGCTGGTAAGTACCCGAGCGGCATCACGCTGCTTCGGGATGCCGCCATCAATTACCGTAAGTCGCCGATGGTACTGCCTTGGCTGAATGAGAAGACTCAGCGCATGGCCTACTATGTGATTCCCCGCCAGCGCGAACACTCGAGTTCTGTACGTGACCTTCTAGTTGCGTTTGTTGGCCCCTCCTTTGCGAAGTACGGCTACGACACACCTGCCGCGCTCGACAGGCCGCATGAGACTGCGATCCTTGAGCGCTATGGGACAGGAAGCACCTTCGTCGTCCAGGCGACCACCGACACTGTTGAGAGGAAGCGCCTGAGGACTGCGCTGGAACGCATGGTGAAGATGGTGGAGCGGAGTCCCGCGCGGTCGTGGTCCCTCCCCAAGCCCTTGGGGCGTCTTCTGGCGGATTTCGAGGCAGCGCTCCTCAGCGGTGCACCACAGACTGCCAAGACTCTTCTTCAGCAGATCGACCGCCAGGGCGGCCTCTCGCCGACCAATGTCAAACATCTTGAGATCAGACTTCTTACCGCGCAGGGAAGAGCAAACGAGGTCCTGGCACTGCGCGGGCTGCGCGAAGTGCTGCTACAGGACCCGCCGGTTCCAGTGAAGGATATGGTGCTGTCGGCTCTCTACACGGCGTACGTTGAACCTGCGCTTGCTGAAGGGGACCTGGCTCGCGCCGTAGACGCGCTAGAGGCGCCCGACAGCCAGTTCTCGTTGCTGGCAGACGGAGACCTACTGGCCCTCAGCGAGCAGGCCGTCACGGTGCTGCTCGTTGGCATGCACGGACGAGGTGATGGGGCGGAACTCTCCCGCAGCGTCGCATTGCTTGACGCCGAGGGCCGCGGTGACATCCTCCCTGAGGCGCTGGCCTCGTATCGCCCCCAGTCGGTGCATGCAGACACCGTGACAGCGGAGTTGGCCGAGCTCGAGTCGGTAGCCACTACGGAGCCCGAGCCCGAAGAGACGCCGGGCAAGGCGCCGCTCAACACATGGGCAGAAATAGTCAAGGCTGTCGCCCAGGGCGACAGGACTGCCTTCGAACTTTGTCGCAGAATGGACGTCCGCCGAAGTGACATCTCAATCCAGGTGGAGGCGGTGCCTGACGCAGAAATAGCAGGCGTTTTCGCTGACCTCAGCGATCCCGAGTACGAAGCCGTGTGGCAGTATGCGCTCGGGCCGTTTCTGCAAGAAATCACCCGCTCAGAGGCCTTCTACCCGCAAGCGCTGACCACGGTAATGCGAAGCATTGTGAACCAGCGCTGCGACCCAGCGAACCTCGCTGTCCTCGACCTGCTTCTGGAACTGTTTCTCCGTACCGCTCCGAACGCTCAAGAGTACACGGAATTTCTGGAACAAATGAGCATCGGATTTGGCCAGTGGGTGGCACCGGAGACTGCCGGACAAGCCCTCGACTTTGTTGACCGACTGGCGGCCTTTGCTTCACCTGCGCCAGAGATCCGCACTCAGACGGCCCAGATGCTGCTAGCCCCTCTCCTCGGCCAAGCGCGACGCCTCGATGAGGCGTACCTCTCCACTGCTCGTTCCCTCAGTGATGAACTCGGCCTGAGCTTGGGATGGCCGGAATGGGCCTCATCGGAAAGCGTCGAGGATAAACCCGTTGTAGGAGCGGCGCAGATCCTCATTTATGGCTTGGATGAAGGTGTACTTCAACGCGTTCAGAAGCGTATAATCCATTGGTTCCCCCAGGTTGAGGTAATGCTCTCGGCAGAAAAGGTCGCGTCTCGGCGCCTGAAAGAGGCAGCGCGCAACTCAGACTTCAGTGTAATGATCACGCAGTGCGCCGCACATGCGGCGACCCACTGCATTGGACAGTACGCCAAGGAAGTCGTGTATCCCCGGGGTGCAGGTTCGGCATCCGTAACTCACGCAGCTATCAGTGCTCTGGACGACTTGGCAATCCGGCAGCAGAACCTTTCTCCACAGCGACGGCGCTAAGGTTCGGTGCAGCCTTGATAAATTCGTTGGCAAATCGGAAATCTAGGCCATTTGAGGATTGTTTATGTAATGCTCCGCGTTTTAAGTCGGGGGAGAATCCTGCGAAAGCTGTGCTGCTGCTCTCACCGCTCGAGCAATCCCGCCGAAATCTTTACACCCTGCCATTTCGCGAAACCGCAGCACGCTGAACAGCTCGTTAAGGTTCAGAACAGCGGGTCCTGGTCGACCACGACGAGGAGGCCTTTGGTCAGCCACTTTACGTCGTTAGGGGTGTTCTGCAGGCCGTTCCATTTGCGCTCATCGTCCCTGCCGAAGTGCCAGCTTCCCTCGGTCCAGGCCGCTACGACCTTGATGTTCTTCAGCTTCTGAAGGATGTGTTGGCGGTCTAGTCCCTCGGCCGGTTCGTCTTCGGTGAGCTTATCCATTACGTAACCCATGGCCTGGATGCCGACGCCGTGAGTTAGCCGCGACATGCGAGGCGGCTTGCTCCAAGCGTCCGGGAAGATCTCCTTGACGAGGCCCCAGAACGTGTTGAGGTGGAGCAGCATACGTTCGACGTCTCCGCCGCCATGCTCATCGCGGTACTGATAGAGCGCCCCCTCGTACATGCTGTTCTCGATCATTTTCAGGACGCTGTTGTCCTTGATGTAGCCGTCAGGTGAGGTGGGGGTAGCGATCGCCTTGTAGAACGGGCCGGCGGCGGTCCCGTTAAGCCGAGTCATGAGCACCGCCGGCAACTGGCGGCGGGCGTATGCCGGCGGCAGGTGACCTCTGGTGTTGGGGAGCAGTTCGTGGATCAGGCCCTTGGGCAGCGGCTTGGTGTTGTTGACCAGGATGAACTGGGCTCGCTGCTCAGCCTCGTTGTCGGCGATGAAGCCTACGGCCGCAACGGGAAACGTGTCGATCTCTGCTTCCCTGATGGCAGCGCTGCGCTGCTGACCGTCCACCAGCCAAGCAGGTTTCTGGTCCTCAGGAAGCTCCTCGTCAACGGGAATGACGAGTTCTCCGGGCACCGCGTAGCCTTCCCCTGTCTCAGGGGTTGTCCCGGCCTCGAACTTCACCCTGCTGTCGAACGCCAGCACGATCGCGTTCGGCAACATTGCCGAGGGTGACTCAAGATAGCGCTTGATCGCTTTGATGTGGTTGGCTACCTCCGGGCGCTGATAGCCGTGCAACTCCTCCTGGTCATCACGTCGGATTCGGGACACAGCCGCGAACTCATGCAGACGCTTACCGTCAACGGCGAAGCAATAGATGCGGCGATCACCCTGCCGGACCTCCAGCGCCGGAAGACGAAGCGTGTGCTGGTCGGTCATTGGTTCCCCTGACTAGGCGCACGGCCGATGTGCTGGATCTTGGCAGCGAAGATAGCAAGGTTGTGGAAGCCGCGGCTCTTGTTCCGTTCTGTGCCCCGAAATATGGCTATCTCAATGCCAAGATTGCTGCACAGTCCACAGTTGCATGTCTTCCATGGTTTCTCTTGGAGAAGCATCTCATAGTTGGGGATGCGAGACTTCTTTGCGCCCTTCCTTTTCGGATCCAACTTGTCCCCCTCCACCAGTTGCTCGTAGTCGCGGAGGACATTTAGTACTTTCTCCAGGGGGGCTTTGTTGCTACCTTCGTCGTATGCTCGCAGCAGGCGAAGTGTCTCGCGCTCGAGGCGCTTCGCTTCGGCTTGCGACACTTCGCCAGCCAGCACCTTTCGCTTCAGAGGCGGATTGCCGTCCACTTGAGGCACCCGGATCGCCATGTAAGCGCCATGGGCGGTGTGGTAGTTGTTCTTGTCGTCCATGAACGACTGACGAAAAGGCGATGTGCTGTCGAAGCTGGTCACCCCGAGAGTGGCGAACCTTTCGATGGTGCCGACCCGAGTGATCCCCAACAGATGTAGTTGTGAGTTCTCCCGCACCTTGTCTATCTCGTAGAGACAGTCCAAGATGTCCTCGGTCCGCAAAGGCACCATTCCTCCGAGCGCGATGCGCTGGTAACCCATCTCCTCTAGTTGGTGGACGCTGTCAGCGTAGCTGGCGGGACTCCAACCCTGGGCAGCACCCACCGGGACGATGGGATGCTTCCGCTTCTCTACCTCATCGAGGAAATCACGCGCGTACTTAAGCGTGGTCCTGCGGCGTTCAGCCCACTTTGGGTCAACGGTGGATTCCGTAGCATCTCGGTCGTAGTGGAAGATCACGTGGTCAACGCTGACGCCCTCATCAAATCCGCAGCGTTCATAGAAATCAACGACGTCGGGGACGCTGTAGGGAGGCTCGATTTCGTCAATATAGTTGAAGGCACCACAATCGCCTAGAGTGGTGAGGCCCTCCGGGAGTCTGAAGTACTTCTGTACGCCCAACCTGTAAAGCCGCTCTCGCTGCGGCATCGTGTACTTCCCGGATCCTCGCACCGAGCCGTCAACAATAGCTTTACTGACCAGGATCCCGTGGTAAGGGCGCTCTGCTAGAACCTCATGCGCGTACTTGTCATCGCGCTGCCGTACACGGTACGGAGAGTATTCCTCGCTGCGGAAGTCGAAGGTCGGGCTGACCTGGTCTTGGCTATCTGGGAAGAAAAACTTCAATGGAGTTCCCTGCGTGCGCTCTGATACAGACGGATCAGATAGTTGGAAAGCTCTTGAACATGCTTTCCCACATTCTCAATCTCGTTCCAGCGATGCCCAAGGCCCTCCCAGGTCCCAGTGGTCCAATGACAGTGTGGAGCGATAAGTTCGAGGTGTCGGCGAATCTGCTCGTAGGCATCATCGCGTTGAGGGTCAATAGTACCGAGGATGCGATCCATGAGGCGACCCATTGCCTTGATTCCGGCACCGTGCATCAAACGGCTTTTTTCTGGCGGTTTGCCCCATGCTTCTGGGAAGGTGTCTCGGACAGCCGTCCAATAGATGATCAAAGCCTGGATTATTCCATCGTAATCCGTTTCGCCGCGACCGATGTCGCGATACGGAAACAGGCAGCCGGAAGGGGAGGTGAGGCTTTCTTGGATCATGTCGACGACACCAGTGTCCGTAACTACCGCGCCGGGCTGGCGGCTCCCGGCACTGGAGGCCCGTTTGATCATCCCGTGCAAAGGAGATTTGTTATCGGTGTTCAGCACATCGCACAGGCTTGATGGAGCCTTACGTACCGCCAACCGGGCTGGTAGAGGGCTGTCCACTTCGGGCAGCAACTCGGTGACCAGACCGCGAGGGAGCGGACGCGTATTGTTGATGCGTACAAACTGATCGCGTTGCAAACTCACCGTGTCAGCGACAAACGCCGTAACGGGCACTGGCAAGTCCCTGCGTTTAGCGCGCGCTAGGGCCAACGCGCGTTGCTGTCCATCGACGATCCAGGCGGGCTTTGGCTTCTCCTCCCTGGGCAAAGGAAGGAACAACCGGCCAGTGTCGGAGGCGCCGTCGTCCGGTAGCCGGTTGCCGCCGCGGGTGGATTTGAAACGGACTTCAGGCGAGAGTGCCATGATGATCGGGTTAGGGAAGATCGGCAGCGGGCTGTCCAGATACTCGACGATCTCCTGGATGTGCTTGCGCACCTGGGGGCGCTGATAACCGATCAGCTTGCCTGCCTCATCGCGGCTCACGCGGGAGATGTCGGCGAACTCTAGGACCTGCTCGGCCTTCAACATGAAGATGTAGAGCGGATAGTCCTTGACTTGGATGATCCGAAGCGCTCGCACCTCGATGGAAGGCTCGCTTCTGGGCATGGACATCAGGACCAGTCCTTGAGCGCGTCTTCCTGCATGATCTTCTGGAACAGCCCCTTGAAGCGGGCCTGCTCGCAAGACCGCCCAGAACTGCGTAGCCGGCGCAGCAACCTGGTCGCAGAGACGGGCCCCGCTTCCTCCACTATGGCTGCGCGAATGAAGGCGAACACCTCATCGTCGCTAAGCCTGGCACCCGGAACTCGGGAGATTACTGGGGGAGCCGACTCCCTTAGTTCCTTCATGAGGGCGGCCAGTGTCGGCCGCGTGAACGGCTTTTGCTGCTTTCTGGCCATCTCCAGCACGCGGCGGGCGGCCCGTGCATGCAAGGAGAGCAGGCTCCCGCCTACTGCAGGCTGGACCGCTGCAGTGACAGGCACGATGAAGTTCTCCAGCCCTGGGTACCGGTAGCCCGGCCCGATGATGACGAAGTTGTCCGGATCGGCTAGTTTCTCGGCCGCCCGCTGAAGATCGTGAGCGCATGGCCTCAGATAGGCGTCCGACATGACGGCAATGACGACAGCGTCTGGGTTGCTGGCGGCGAGGTCGGTGAACGTCCGAGGAGCACCGGGGGCGGGGCCAGTCCACTCGGCCAAGGCTCCCCACCACATGCGGGCATCGTCGGTTGTGGAGGCGACAGAGTCCTTCTGTCCGAAGGTGAAGGTGGCCGCATAGGCAGCGATGGGCGCGTCCTCCGGCATCAGCCCGTAGCCGGCGGAGCAAACCCACATCGAAGCAGAGGGGCCAACCACTGCTCCAAGTTGTTTCACTACCTGCCAATACTCGCCGGCGTACAGGTCGGCTGCGCGGGTGGCTGCTGCTCCGGTGGCGATGCGGCGGATCCAGTCGTGGCAACGCGCTTGTGTGTCCTGGTTCTGGGGGAGCTCGCGTGCCCGAAGCGTGGAGGAAAGCGAGCCTCGCTTGCGGTTAGCGCAGGTGACGACCAGGTGGACAGACTGTTCGCCTGGAGTGCTCGTGTTGTCGCCCATCGCCTATGCTTCGCTGGCTCGACGGGTCCAGGACACCGCTGCGTAGGCGGCATGGTTGTGGATGCTCTCATCGCTGAGTGCCCGAATCCGGTACGCGGCGACGGTCTCCAACGTCCTCAAGACTTGGGCCACGTTGCGGACCATGTCCTCAACGAAGACAGGATGGTCGTAGGCCGCCATGGTCACGTGGCGCTCGTCCGGCCGCTTGAGGACGGCGTAGACGGGCGAGGACGCCGCCTTCTCCGCGATGTCGATCAGGTCGTCAAACCAGAGACCGCCTTGTGGGTCGATCGGCTCAACCACGATCGTAATGTGGCCACGCTGGTTGTGGGCGCCCCGATCACTGATGGCCTTGCTGCATGGGCAGACACTGGTCACAGGTACCGTGACGGCCATCGTGACCCGGCTTTCCTCGGGGGCGCTGACGGCGGCCAGTGAGCACGCATAGTCAACGAAGCCGCGCGCCCCGGTCACCGGGGCAGAGCGCTCAAGGAAGTAGGAGAAGTCGAGGCTGACACGCGCTGTGGGACTGGACATACGTTGCCGCAGGTCCTCGGCGAGGGTGGCGATGCTGCTGAGGCTGAGTTGCTCACGAGCCTCGTGCAGCACCTCAATGAAGCGGCTAAGGTGCGCTCCTTTGACTTCTGGGCCGAGGCTGACCGACATGGCGGCGGTGCCGACGGTTTCACGCTTGGCGCCCTGACCGTCGGCGACCAGGACGGGATAACGAAGCCCTTCCACGCCGACCTCGTCAAGCGGGACACCACGCGAGTCCGGCGTGGCCTGAACGTCCTGCAGAATCACTCTTCCCCCCGGTAGACGCAGCCGGAAGTGCAGGTTTCACGCACCATGACGGCCGAGAGTGGCAACTTGTCGACCAGCCTGTCCCAAATCCACTTAGCAAGCACCTCACTGGTCGGGTTTTCCAGCCCTGGCACCTCGTTAAGGTAGTAGTGGTCGAGTTGTGCGACCAGTGGCTTGACGATGGCCTTGATCTCCGCGAAGTCCATCAGCCACCCCATGGCCGGGTCGACTTCGCCGCTTACGTGCACCTCGAAGCGGTAGCTGTGGCCATGTAGTCGAGCGCACTTGTGGCCGTCGGGCACGTTCGGCAGCCGGTGGGCAGCCTCGAACGTGAACTCGCGGAAGATCTCCATCAGCGGATTCCCAGGGTCTTGTGGGTCTGGACGCTCAACTGCCACTGCGGGTTGGCGAGGCAGTAGTCAATCGCCGCCTGTGTGTTGGCGACGAGGTCAGGACCGTCCATCGGCTGCAGGAGCAGCCGGTCGAAAGCAAGATCTTCAAAGCGTTCGGGCTCGGCACCGACCTGGGGATAGACCAGCTTCAGATCATTTCCCGAGGTCAGCACGATCTCGGTGCCGGCTTTGGGACTGACACAGATCCAGTCGAGACCCTCCGGGGCTGGGCGTGTCCCGTTGGTCTCGATCGCGACCTCGAATCCTTCGATGTGGAGGGCGTCCACAGCCTCACGGTCCAGCTGCAGGAGCGGTTCGCCGCCTGTGCAGACCACGTAGGGGCGACTGCGCGGGTGTGCGCGTCCCTGCCAGGTCTTGGCGACAGCCGCAGCGAGATCGGCGGCTGTCTGGAACCGGCCGCCGCCTGGGCCGTCGGTTCCGACGAAGTCAGTGTCACAGAACTGGCATATCGCCCTATGGCGGTCCTTCTCGCGGCCGGTCCACAAGTTGCAGCTGGTAAAACGGCAGAACACCGAAGGACGCCCCGCGTGGCTCCCTTCGCCCTGAAGCGTGTAGAAGATCTCTTTGACCCGGTACATAGGGCCGTCAAGCCTTCGCTGGCGTGAAGGAGGGATCGACAAGGCCGAGCTCGGCGAATCCTCGGCTGCGAAGCAGGCACGAGTCGCACGTCTCACATGCGCGGCCGTCGATGGGGTCATAGCAGCTGTGCGTCCAGCCGTAGTCGACGCCGAGGGACAGACCCCGCTCGATGGTCTGAGCTTTGGTCAGATCGATCAGCGGGGTGTGGATCTTGAGCTTCTGAGTGCCTTCGACGCCGGCCTTGGTGGCGAGGTTCGCCATGCGTTCGTACGCCTCGATGTACTCCGGTCGGCAGTCGGGGTAGCCGCTGTAGTCCATGGCGTTGACACCGATGAACACATCCGACGAGCCCAGGGTCTCGGCCCAGGCGAGCGCGAACGACAGGAAGACGGTGTTTCGCGCAGGCACGTAGGTGATCGGGATCTCCTCGCCCAACTCGTCCGCATTGGCGTGGTGAGGGACATCGAGGGATTCGTCAGTCAGCGCCGAGCCACCAAAGACGGCAAGGTTGATGTCAGCGATCACGTGCTCGGCAGCCCCCAGTTCGTGAGCCACCTTCTTCGCCGCGTCGAGTTCCTCGGTGTGCCGCTGTCCGTACCGGAAGCTGAGGGCGTATGTCTCGTATCCCTCTGCGCGGGCGACCGCAAACACCGTCGTCGAATCGAGGCCACCACTCAGGAGGACCACTGCCTTGCGCTTCTCCGTGCTCACCTGTCGCTCCCCCATCCTGCGTGCTGCGCGGAAACTGCAGCCTCATGCGTAAGCGTCTGAGTGTAGTTTCGCGCGCAGGGCATCGGCAATTCGCCGTGCGCTTTGATCTCGAATGTCTCTTACGTGCGAAGCCCTGCGAGTGAGCGCCGTGGAGAGTCGGGATGTAGCGACGCGGCGACCGACTGAAACTGCATCGACTGTTGGGGCGAGGTGAGTGCACTTAGTGGCAACGGTGCGATTACAGGTGAGCGGCGGCGAACCGGCGATCAGCAACACAGAGTGATGGAACCCCTAGGATCTGCAAGGCCCTCGGGCAGCCCGGACCTAACTGCAACTTGGTGTTCAGGAGCCTGCCGAGCAACTCCCGATTCTTCCGGGAGGCCCGTTCGGCTGGGTGATGCGGTGCGTCTGGTGAGTGGGTGCAGACGACGGGCGGATGGGTTGCGGATCGGAACCTGCGGTTGGTGGTGGTCCGCTCGGTGCTGGTCGGGGGCGGACAGTGTCCGTGGGTGGCGGCGGAGTTCGCGGACGAATGGCGGAGGAAAGATCTTGAGGCCGGTCTCCTGTGTGGAGATCCGGCCTCTGACCTGGCGTTTTCTGTCGGGGTGGCGGGATTTGAACCCACGACCTCTTCGTCCCGAACGAAGCGCGCTGCCAAGCTGCGCTACACCCCGGTGGTGGCTGCCCGGGAGTCGTACGGGCTCCCGGCGCCTAGTACACCCTAGCGGATGGCGGGGGGTGGTGCGTCCCTATTTACGGGCGGTGAAGCCGGTCACGGCACCGGACGGGGTGAGGGCGATGGAGGTCAGGCCGGCGGAGGTGAGCCAGTCGCGGAGGTCTGCGGTGGTGCCGGAGGGGCCGAAGACGCCCAGGCGCTTCATGAGTTTGTAGAGGCGGTCGCGGGACGTGCCTCGGACGAGGGTTGTGCCGCGGAGGGTGCCGCCTGGGCGGAGGACGCGGCTCAGTTCGTGCAGGGCGGCGGCCGGGTCGGGGAGGCAGTGGAGGCCGTTGTAGGTGAGGCAGAGGTCGAAGGTGGAGTCTGCGAAGGGAAGGGCGTAGATGTCTGCCTGGAGGAGGGTCTTCGTCTTGCGGCGGGCGCGGGTGAGCATCGTCCAGGAGAGGTCGGCGGCTACGTGGCGGGGGTTGTCGCGGACGGCGAGGCCGCCGCCGCAGGGGATGTCGAGCGTCAGGGCGTCGGCGGGTGCGGCGGCGATGGATTGTCGGAGGTGTGTGATGTCGTAGTTCCAGAGGACGCGGGCGCCCAGGCGGGAGAGGGGGCGGTTCTGGACGGCGAAGTCGTAGAGCGCGGCTGAGAGGCGGTCGGTCTTCCAGCGGTCGCGCAGGTCCATCAGCGAGGGACGAGGGTGAGGAGGGAGGCCTCGGGCGGGCAGCAGAAGCGCATGGGGGCCTTGGGGGACGTGCCCAGGCCGGCGGAGACGTGGAGCCAGGAGCCGCGGTGCCGGTGGAGGCCCTTGACGCGGGGACGGTCGATGCCGCAGTTGGTGGCGAGGGCGCCGTAGAAGGGGACGCAGACCTGGCCGCCGTGCGTGTGGCCGGCGAGGAGGAGGTCGTAGCCGTCGGCGGTGAAGCGGTCGAGGTTGCGGGGTTCGGGGGAGTGCATCACGCCGAGGTGGACGTCCGCCTGCGGGTCGACCGGACCGGCGATCTTGTCGTAGTGGTCGCGGTTGATGTGCGAGTCGTCGATGCCGCCGAACTCGATGTCGAGCTCGCCGACCTTGAGGCGGCCGATGCGGTTGTTCAGGTCGAGCCAGCCGGCGGCTTGGAGGGACGAGCCCAACTCGCGGTACGGGAGGTCGGGCTCGCGGCGATGCCGGTCGTAGTCGGACTTGCTGGTCCGCCAGATGTAGCGAAGGGGGTTCTTGAAGATCGGGGAGAAGAGGTCGTTGGAGCCGTAGACGAAGACGCCTGGACGGTCGAGGAGGGGGCCTAGCGCGTCCAGGAAAGGGCCGATCGTGTCGCGGTGCGAGATGGAGTCACCGGTGTTGACGACGAGGTCCGGCTCCAGGGCGTCCAGCGAACGGACCCAGCGGATCAGGCGGGACCGGCCGGGCGTGAGGTGCGCGTCGGAGATGTGCAGGATCTTCACCGGCGGGCGGCCCGGCGGCAGCACGGGCACGTCCATGCGGCGGAGGCGGAACCAGTTCCGCTCGATCACCGAGGCGTACCCGAAGGTCGCGGCGCCCGCGCCCACGAGTGCCAGGGGCACGGCGTAGAACTTTCGCACGCCTCCCATGCTTCCAGAGAATTGCACCGCGCGGTAATCCCGATGAGGCTTCCGGTGCGGTACGGGCATGATGTGGTGCATGACCTTGAAGGAGAAGCTGGAGACCGACCTTTCCGCCGCGATGAAGACGCGTGACGAGGTGCGCACCCGCACCTTGCGGATGGCGCTGACCGCGGTGAAGAACGAGGAGGTCGCCGGCAAGCAGTCGCGGACGCTGTCCGACGAGGACGTCGTCCGCGTGCTCACCCGGGAGGCGAAGAAGCGGCGCGAGGCGGCGGCCGCGTTCGGTGACGCCGGGCGCGAGGAGCAGGCCCAGGCGGAGCGGGACGAGGGCGAGGTGCTGGAGGACTACCTTCCGGCGCAGCTCGGCGACGAGGAGCTGACGGCGCTGGTGGCGGACGCGATCGCCGAGACCGGTGCGGCGGGCCCGCGCGCGATGGGACAGGTCATGAAGGTCGTGAACCCCAAGGTGTCGGGACGCGCCGAGGGCGGACGCGTCGCCGCCGAGGTCAAGCGCCAACTCGCCCAGTAGCGAAGGGCGCGGGCGAACCCGTCCGGCGGCGAAGCGCCGTGGGTGAGTCGTCAGTCGCGCCCGCAGGAAGCATGGTCGGGCCGCGCGCCGGTACCTGGCCGGGAGACGACCGGCTCGGCGCGTCGGTCGCCGGACGGATCGCGGTCCGCCGCGAGCGCGGGCCGACCCGTACAACCCGCTCGTGGACGGATGGTGCGCACGGCACGGCGCCGCGTGCGCACGGCATGGTGCCGCGTGCGCACGGCATGGTGCCGCGTTCGCCGCCGAGGCCGTTGCCGGGTCCGGCCGGGCCGAGCCCTTGGTGTGGATCGAGATCGGCAGCCGAAGCGAGGCTGTCCCAGGGGAAAGAGAGCCGCGGGCGAGCCGTCAGCCGCCGCCCCAGCCAGGGGCGAGAGGCGCGAGCGAGCCGTCAGGCGCCGCCCCAGCTAGGGGCGAGGGCGCGGGCGAGTTGTCAGTCGCTGGTCGCAGGAGCCGGGGCAAGTCGTCCGGCGGCGAAGGGTTGCGAGCTAGCCGTCAGCCGCCGCCGCGTGGGGCCGTAGTCGAGCTGCCCAGGGGACGGGAGCTGCGGGCAAAGCTGGCCAGGGAGGGGCCAGTGGGCGGGCATCAGTCGTCGGGCAATGGGGCGCGAGCCAGCCGTTCCGGGGGCGGGTGAGGGGTTAGTCGCCGCCCCAGGGGGGCCAGGGGTTGTCTGGGCCGGTGTTGCCTCCGCGGCCCTTGCCGTTGCTCACGTAGAGGATGACAGTCGTTCCTGGCGGGACCTGGCTGCCGGCGGACGGTGAAGTGGAGACGACCGTCCCCTTCGGCTGGTTCGAGCGGATGGACGCGGGCGCCACGCGCGCCTGTAGGTCGGCGCCTCGTAGCGCGGCGGTGGCGGCGGCGACCGTCGCGCCCCTCACCTGTGGGACGCGGGTGGTGTCGCCGAAGTCGCGGGTCGGGGTCCGGAAGCCGGGCGCGGGGTCTCCGGCGAGCGCGCTCTGCATGCTCTGCTGCCAGATTCCGCCGGGGATGCCCGCGCCGTACACGCCGTACACCTTGTACTGCCAGGGGCCTCGGAAGTCCCAGTAGGCGGTGGCGGCGGCGAGGT
The DNA here is from genome assembly GCF_044326405.1 of Actinomadura sp. 1N219. Classification (NCBI taxonomy): domain Bacteria; kingdom Bacillati; phylum Actinomycetota; class Actinomycetes; order Streptosporangiales; family Thermomonosporaceae; genus Actinomadura; species Actinomadura sp. 1N219. Next base: position 522,270 of record NZ_JBIRAY010000004.1, read on the forward strand.
TCGGGGTGAAGCCGGCGAACACGGCGCAGGAGTGGCTTTCACAGGTGCCGGTCTTGCCCGCGGCCGGACGGCCGATGCCGCGTCCAGCCGCCGTCCCCTTGCTGAGGACGCCCTGCAGGATCGAGTTGACCTTGTCGGCGACGTCCACGTCCAGGGCCTGGTGGCAGTCCTGCTTGGGCAGTTTGACCTGCTTGCCCTCGGGGTCGACGACCTCCGTCACCGAGACCGGCGCGCAGTACTTGCCGCGGGCGGCGAATCCGGCGTAGGCGGCGGCGAGGTGCACCATGTCGACGTCGTTGACGCCGAGGACCTGGGACGCGATCGGCAGCAGCGGGTTCCCGTTGCCCTGCTTCATGCCGAACTTCTCGGCCATCTTGACCGCGTTGCAGACGCCGACGCGCTTCTCCAGATGCGCGTAGAAGGTGTTGACCGAGTGCCAGGTGCCGGTCTTGAGGTTGAAGTTGCCCGATTCGCTATCGCCGGCGTTGGACACCGTCCAGGGGCCGCCGCCGATCATCGCGTCCTTGACCTTCTTGCCCTGGTACATCCCGGTGTACTTGCACGGCTGGAAGCCGCCGATGGTCGTCGTCTCGGGCGAGTTGATCGTCGTGCTGACCGGGATGCCCTGGTCGATCGCGGCGGCCAGCGTGAAGATCTTGAACGTCGAGCCCGCGGACACGCCGTTGCCGCCGCCGTGCGCCGAGTCGGCCGGGAGGTTGATGGTCGTCTTGCCCTTGCCGGGCCCGAAACGCTTGCTCAGCCCGATCGCCCTGACCTTGCCGGTGCCGGGCTCCACCATCGCCTCCGCGGCGACCCGGTTGCCACCCGGCGGGACGGTCGAACGCAGCGCCCTGTCAACGGCGCGCTGCTTCCGCATGTCGAGAGTGGTGCGGATCGTGTATCCGCCCCGGTTGAGCTTGTTGACGACGTTCTGCTGCTCCTTCGGGTCGAGCTGCCAGTACTTGCCGTCCGACAGGATGTTCAGCAGGTCGTACTTCACGTACTCGCAGAAGTACGGCACCGTGCTGGACTCGCAGCCGCCGACCGGGTCGGTGCGGTTCAACTCGATGGGCTTCTTGGCTTCCTCGTCCGCCTGGGCCTTGGTGATGTGCCCGAGCTGCGCCATCCGGTAGAGGACGACGTCGCGCCGCTTACGCGCGTCCGTCGGGTTGCGGATGGGGTCGTAGGCCGTCGGGTTCTGCGTGATGCCGGAGAGCAGCGCGGCCTGGCCGAGGGTCAGTTCGGACGCTGGCACGCTGAAGTACCGCTTGGCCGCGGCCTGGACGCCGTAAGCGCCGGCGCCGAAGTACGAGATGTTGAGGTAGCCCTCAAGGATCTGGTCCTTCGACATGCGCTTCTCGATGTCGAGCGCGTAGCGGAGTTCGCGGAGCTTGCGTCCTACGGTGGGCGCGGTGGCCTCGCGGTACTCCTCGGGCGATTTGGCCGCGTCGACTAGGAGGTTCTTGACGTACTGCTGGGTGAGGGTCGAGCCGCCCTGCGTCTGCTCGGACTCCACGTTGGACGCCAGTGCGCGAATGGTGCCCTTCAGGTCGAGTGCGCCGTGCTCGTAGAAGCGCGAGTCCTCGATGTCGATGATCGATTGCCGCATGATCGGCGCGACCTGGTCGAGCCGGACGGACTCGCGGTACTTGTCGAAGAACGTCGCAATCTGCTTGCCGCCGGAGTCGTACACCACCGTCTTCTCGGACGGTGGTGTCGTCTTCAGATGGCTGTCCATGTCCTCGAAGTTGTTCGCGGCGTCGCGCGCGGTCAGCCCGGCGCTGCCGACGGCGGGCAGCGCGATGAACGCGACCAGGACGCCCGCGACGATCCCGGCGCCGAGGAGCCTGAACAGCGTCGACGCCGCCTTCATCCGATCCGTATTCGCAACGCGCACGGGGTCTAGGGTACGCGGGATGACCAGTGCATTCGGGACAGGGCTCCCGTAGCCGTACCATCCGGGCCTGGGGATGCCCGGGACGTTCGTCCGTTATGCCCTCAAGATGACAACCCGCGCCGTGTCTGGCGCGTCAACTACAGGTAACTAGTCCGTTCCGGTGATATGGCCCTGGTGGGCTATATCGAGAATGGGCCCATCGGGGGCTGTTGAAACGTCCCTCGCTTCCGTAAGTTCTTCCCCACGGCTTTCGTTTGGCGGCCTGACGTCCGCGCCCGTCCGGCCAAGGAGCGCAAATCGACACACAGACCCTAGGGGAGTGGGGCCAAGATGTGGATCACGGATTGGACCGCCCGCGCCGCCTGCCGTAACGCGGATCCGGACGCCCTGTTCGTGCAGGGAGCGGCGCAGAACCGGGCCAAGATGATCTGCCGCGGTTGTCCGGTGCGCACGGAGTGCCTCGCCGACGCCCTCGACAACCGGATCGAATTCGGTGTCTGGGGTGGCATGACCGAGCGTGAGCGCCGTGCACTGCTACGCCGGCGGCCGGACGTGCGATCGTGGCGCGACCTGCTGGAGACCGCGAAGGAGGAGTACGAGCGGTCGGTCGACATTGACGAGCAGGAACTCGTCGCCAGCTGACCCGATCCGCCGGAAGGCGATCGTCCAGCTGCCACGGGCGTGGGAGCGGCCCGTACGGCAGAGTTTTCAAGAACCAGCACGGCCGAATAAAGCGTTGTGGCAGGCCCGCACCTTGATGGGTGCGGGCCTGCCAGCACGCTCCTGATCGTCTTACGAGCGGCTCGAGCCGCTCGTCCTGCCGGGTGTGGGCGTTCCGCTGTGATCGCACGCCCGTCCGGCAATCCGCGACCACCTGATCGCATCAACCAAATCCGCAGCTCACGCCCACCACGGGACCCGACCGGTCGGCCAGCGCCGTCGCCCTGACCACGAATCGCAATCGCACGATCACCCGCCACCATTCATCTCCGCAGGTCAAACCCCACATCACCCGGACTCGGACGACGAAGTCGAAGCGGGTCAATGGCGCCCTCGCCGCTCAAGACGACCAAGCACCATGCGATGCGCCCGGCCGCCACCCGCCGATCCCAGATCCCGTTCGCAGGACGCCAGTGGGCAACAGGGCACACCTACGTGCGACCGCCACACAACCCACCCCCTGACACCACCTCCCGCGCGACGACGCCGTCCCGGCCCGGCCCACCGCCGCCCCGCACGGAGCCCACCGTTCGCCACACCACTGCATGTGCCACCAGAGCGGGACCGCGCAGGCGAATTCAGCGCCTCCGACATCACCACCACCGCTCCCCGACCCTTCGCCCGCAATGCTCCTCACAGGCCCACCCCACTACGCCGCACTGCCCCCACCGTGCTGCGCCGCACCGCCTCGCACTGTGTCGCACCCGCCGCACTGCTCGGCACCACGCCACGCTGTGCCGCAGTGCACTATGCCGCCTCGCACTGTCCTGCACCGCGCCGCATTGGCCGGCACGACACCGTGCCGTACCCCGCCGCGCTGCCCGGTACTGCGCCGCGCCGCCTGGCGCTGTGCCGCGCCTCGCCGCACTGCTCGGCACCATGCCACGCAGTGCACTATGCCGCCTCGCACTGTGCTGCACCGCGCCGCACTGCCCGGCACGACACCATGCCGTGCCGCACTCCGCCGCACTGCCCGGCACTGCGCCGTGCCGCCTCGCGCTGTGTCGCACCCCGCCGCACTGCTCGGCACCACGCCACGCTGTGCCGCGGTGCACTATGCCGCCTCGCACTGTGCTGCACCGCGCCGCACTGCCCGGCACGACACCATGCCGTGCCGCACTCCGCCGCACTGCCCGGCACTGCGCCGTGCCGCCTCGCACTGCGCTGCACCGCGCCGCACAGGCTGGCACGACGCCGTGCCGCACTGGCCAGCACGACGCCGTGCCGTGCCGCACCGCACTGTGTGTGCCGCGCCGCGCTGGCTGCGCTGCAACCGTTCAGGAACCCTGCACAGGCCGCTGACGGCGTTTGGCGCGCTCCCATCCGGCGTGCAGGAGTTCCTAGTACGGCCGCCAGTAGCGGCACCGCACTGCACTGTGCCGCACTGCTCGGCCGTACGCCGCGCACGCCGCCGCAATGCGCCGTGCCGCACGATGCCGCACGGCACCGTACTAGGCCGTGTTGTGCCGCATCGCACTACGCCGCACCGCCGTGCCGGCGGAGCAATTGTCGAGGCCTGTGGATCGGGTTGGTTGGTCACCGTCGGAGGTCGGCTGTGACCTCGTGGTGAGTAACGTGTTCGTCCCATCGGGTCAGAGCGCGGCGGGCTGTGTCTTCGACGACGGCCTGCTCTGGGTCTTCACCTGCGAACGCGCGTACGTCCTCCATGCTGGTGAAGAACGTGATGGAGGTGAACATCACCTCTTGTTCGTCGTGGCGGCGAAGCAGGCGGGCACCGCAGAAGCCGGTGACCTGCTGGAGATGCTCGGCTACCTCGGACTCGTAGTGGTGCTGGTAGTCGTCGGCCGTCGCTGTTGAGGCCCATCCTCGCCATATCCGCGCGATCATGCGTTGCACCTGACCTTCTTTGTTCTCGGCGGCCGGCCTGATCTCAGATCTCAGGCCAACTTGGCGTCGCTGTCGATGGCTTCCCGCTCGATCAGTTTGCCGCGCTCGAACCGTGCTCCGGCGCGGACCAGGGCAACGAGGTGGGGTGCGTTGATCGCGCGCCACCGGGCTTGGGCTGAAGGCCATGGCCAGGCTGGCGGCTCGTGAGGACGCTGTCAGGGACGTTGCCCTAGGGCAGCTGCATGGAGTGATGCGGTCTGCGTGAGGCGGTTCTCGGCGGTCGTGCCGTCCGTTTCCGTTGGGTGGCTGAGGTATCCCCATGTGGGTCGTCTGGGTGGGTTGGGCGTGATGTGGTGGGTCTGCTGGCTCGGGCTCTGAGAGGGAGGGTTCGGCGTGGTGGCTCGTATTGTCGAGGTGGACGTACTTCGTGGGTTTGCCCTCTTTGGTATTTCGGTTGTGAACGCCGTTGAGGGTAGTGGGGCGGCTGGGGCTGGGGACGGTGCGGTTTATTGGGGGTATGAGACTCTCTTGCATCAGAGGTTCTTTCCGATCTTCTCGTTTCTGTTCGGGGTTAGTTTTGGGTTGTTCTTGGATGCTGTCGGGGAGAGGAGTCGTCGTCCGCGGGTGGTTATGCTGGCTCGGCTTGGGTTTCTGATGCTGTTTGGTGCTCTGCATCGGGTGCTCCAGCCTGATGAAGTGCTGCTTAGTTATGCTGTTGTCGGTGTGGTCGTGCTGGTGCCTGCGTCGTTTCTTTCGGGACGGGTCGTCCTGGCGCTGGGGAGTGTGGCCACGGCGGCTGGTGTGCTGGTCGCAGGGGGTGGCAGCCTGCTGATCCCGGGGCTGTTCCTGTTCGGATATGGGGTGCAGCGGGGCGGGGTCGAGGGGTTTCTGGAGCTGGCCCGAAAGCGTTTGGTTGTCGTTTTTGTGGGTGCTTTTCTATGTGCTGTTGTGTTGAATGTCTGGCAGGTTGGTAGTGGCTCTGGGGTGGGGGCGCGGCTCGCGGCGGTTGCCGGAGTGGTGACGGCGGCGACTTATGTGATCGCGATTTTGTTGCTGTTGCGCTGGCGGGCTCGGGGTTTGTTGGGGGTGTTGGCGCCGGTTGGGCGGATGGCGTTGACTGGGTATATTGGCGCCACATTGATTATTTGGGCGGTCGATTATTTTGTTGAGGTGTCCGATTATGGGACGGCCGTCGCCTTGGGGATAGGCGTGTTCCTGGCTGAATTGGCGTTCAGTACTTTGTGGCTGCGTCATGCCCGGTACGGGCCCTTGGAGTGGGTGTGGCGTTGCCTCACCTGGTGGGACGTCGTGCCGATCAGAGGTCAGCGCGAACCGCTCGGTGGCCGCAGCTCAGGCGGCGGCGGTCGGGGGTGAAGTGGGGGCGGCTAGGTCTTCGCCTACCTGGCGCAGGCCGTCCAGGTCGTGGACGTCCTCCGCCTGCGCGGGGACCGCCGTGACCGGGACGGTCGGGTGCGTGGACGCGAAATGGTCGCGCAGCCGCTCTTCGCGGGCGGCGAGCTGCATGCGGTCGGTGTGCATGCGGAGCAGCGCCGCGGTCAGCGTGTGCTCGCCGCGTTCCTCCAGCGTCTCGGCGGCGGCCTGGCTGCGGGCGGCGGAGAGCGTGTCGGCCGCTGACTCGTGGACGCGGTTGACCACCAGCCCTGCGAGCGGCATGCGTTCCTCCGCTAGGCGTTCGACGAAGTAGGACGCTTCGCGGAGTGCGTCTGGCTCTGGGGCCGCGACGACTAGGAACGCGGTGCCTGGGGTCTGCAGGAGTTTGAAGGTTTTCTCGGCTCGTTCTCGGAAGCCGCCGAACATCGTGTCGAAGGCGGCGACGAACGTCTGTACGTCGCGCAGGAGCTGGACGCCGATGACCTTGTTGATGACGCCGGTGAACATGCCGAACCCGGCGCTGATCACCTTGACGCCGAAGCGGCCGCCGGTCTTGGCGGGGGCGGCGAGGATCTTCATGAAGCGGCCGTCGAGGAAGCGGCCCATCCGCTCGGGCGCGTCCAGGAAGTCGAGCGCGTTCCGGGACGGCGGGGTGTCCACGACGATCAGGTCCCAGGCGCCGGAGCGGTGCAGCTGGCCGAGCTTCTCCATCGCCATGTACTCCTGCGTGCCCGACAGGCTGGACGACAGCGACTGGTAGAAGGGGTTGGCGAGGATCTGCTTGGCCCGGTCCGGGTCGGCGTGCGCCTCGACGATCTCGTCAAAGGTGCGCTTCATGTCGAGCATCATGGCGTGCAGCTCGCCGTCGCCGTCGATCTCGATCTTGCGGGGGTTGTTGTCCAGCTCGGACAGGCCCATCGACTGGGCGAGGCGGCGGGCCGGGTCCACGGTGAGGACGACCACGTCCCGGCCGCGCTCCGCCGCGCGGACGCCGAGGGCCGCGGCCGTCGTCGTCTTGCCGACGCCGCCGGAGCCGCAGCACACGATGATCTTCGTGCGGGGGTCGTCGAGGAGCGCGTCGACGTCGAGGGCGGGCGGGGTCTTGCCGGTCGGGCTCATCGGTTCGCCTTCTCCGTCCGGGACCAGCGCGCAAGGTTCGCCTTTTCCGTCCGGGGCCAGTGCGCAGGGTTTGCCTTTTCCGTCCGGGGCCAGTGCGCGAGGGGGGCGTGGTTCCGGGCAGGCCGTCCAGTCTTGCGGCGCCCGGTCATGCGGCGCCCTGGGTGCGGAGGGCGGCGGCCAGGTCGTAGAGGCCGGCCAGGTCCATGCCGTCCGAGAGGAGCGGGAGCGTGTAGCGGGGGCGGTCGATCGACTCCAGGCGTTCCTTCTCGCGGCGCTGGAGCGCGGTGCGGCGGGCGTGGTCGCCGGCCTCGGCGGCGAGTTCCGCGGCGATGGTCTCGGCGTCGTGTTCCAGGCCGGCGGCCTTCACGCCCCGGACGATCTCGTCGGTGTCCAGCGCGCGGGCGGCGGCCGCGGCGAGGTCGTCCTCGGTCAGGACGGGCTGGTGCTCCATGTTGATGACGACGCCGCCGATGGGCAGCCCGACTTCGGTGAGGTCGCGGATCCCGTCCATCGTTTCCTGGACGGGCATCTCTTCCAGGAGAGTCACGAAGTGCACGGCCGTCTCAGGGCTGCGCAGGACCTTCATCACGGTGTCGGCGTGGTTGCGCACTGGTCCGACCTTGGCGAGCCCTGATACCTCGTCGTTGACGTTCAGGAATTTCGTGATGCGGCCTGTGGGCGGGGCGTCCATGACGACCGCGTCGTAGATGAACGAGCCGTCCTTCTTCTTGCGACGCACCGATTCGCTGGTCTTGCCGGTGAGGATCACGTCGCGGAGGCCGGGCGCGATGGTGGTGACGAAGTCGACGATGCCGAGCTTGGTCATCGCCTTCCCGGCGCGCTTGAGGTTGTAGAACATTTCGAGGTACTCGATGAGCGCCTCTTCGGTGTCGATGGCGAGCGCGTAGACGTCGCCGCCGTCCGGTGCGACGGCGACGCGGCGCTCCCCGTACGGCAGCGGAGGGCAGTCGAACAGCTGGGCGATGCCCTGCCGTCCCTCGACCTCGACCAGCAGGACCTTGCGGCCTCCGGCGGCCAGGGCGAGCGCGAGTGCGGCGGCGACCGTCGTCTTTCCGGTGCCGCCCTTGCCTGTGACCACGTGGAGGCGTACGCCGTCCCAGTCGGTGTCTCTCGCGCTCACCCGATCGACCATATCGTTCACTCGGCAAACACTTCAGAGTGCGTCCGTCCCTATGCAAGTGATCCCTGACACGGTTCGTCCAAGATCGTTCGCGCGGGCACTGTCATTCGGCCTGCCCGCGCGGTTAGCTGGGAAACGTGAACCGTCCTCCGGGTGGTTCCGTCTGAACCTCACGAGTTCAGAACTGCCGGGGCCAGAGGTGCTTCCCCGCGGCCCCGTCCACCGCGCGAGAAAGGTGGCCGTGATGGAAGCGGTGGTCCTTGTCATATTGCTCGTCGTTCTTGTCGGCGGGCTGATGGGCCTGGCGTCGTCGATCCGCATCGTCCAGCAGTACGAGCACGGCATCGTGTTCCGGTTCGGGCAGGTGCAGCGGGGCGGGCAGCTGCGCCCCGGCGCGGTCCGGGCGCCCGGCATCACGGCGATCGTGCCGATCGTCGAACGGATGCAGAAGGTCAGCCGGCAGACGGTCACGATGGGCGTCCCGGGGCAGGACGGCATCACCCAGGACAACGTGAGCGTCCGCGTCGACGCCGTCGTGTACTTCCGGGTGATCGACCCGGTGAAGGCGATCGTGAACGTCCAGAACTACGGCTACGCGGTCTCCCAGGTGGCGCAGACGTCGCTGCGGTCGGTCATCGGCCAGGCGGACATGCAGGAGCTCCTCGGCGAGCGCGCGAAGATCAACACGCGGCTGCGGGCGATCATCGACGAGATCACCGAGGGGCCGTGGGGCATCCGGATCGAGATGGTCGAGATCAAGGACGTCTCGCTGCCGGAGGGCATGAAGCGGTCGATGGCCCGGCAGGCCGAGGCTGAGCGCGAGCGCCGCGCCCGCATCATCACCGCGGACGGGGAGTTCCAGGCGTCCAAGCGGCTCGCCGCCGCCGCGGAGATCATGTCGCAGGACCCGGCGGCCCTCCAGCTCCGGCTGCTGCAGACGGTCGTGGAGGTCTCCGCCGAGAAGAACAGCACGCTGGTCATGCCGCTGCCGGTCGAGATCCTGCGGTTCTTCGAGCGCGCCGCGGGCGGTCCTGGAAAGTCCGGCGAGGGTGACGGCGAGGGCGAGAAGGCCAGGCTCGACCTCGGGGCGCGCCTGGCCAAGGCCGAGGAGGAGCTGGCGAAGGCGGCGGAGACGCCGTCGGCGCTGCAGTCCGCCGAGGACGTCCCGCCGGTCATCGGGCTGGACGAGCCAAAGCCGCGCGACGAAGCGCAGGCCGTACGGCCGCCGTCCGGCGAGCAGCACGGCATCACGAGCGGCAAACCCCAGCCTGGCGACGAAACGCAGCCTGGCGACGAAACACAGACGGGCGGCGGTGCGTAGCTCAGGAGCGAGGTCCCCCGGCGACTGATCGCGGCTGCCGGGGGGCTAGTGGGCGGGCTTGGTGTTGGGGAGTGGCGTCGGTGCTGGGTGTGGTGGTTTTGCAGTGGGCATGGACAGGTTTCGGACGCCGGGTACTGCCGCTGTGGCGAGGCATGACGCGGCTACCAGAACGGCCGTGACCATTAGGGGAGTGGACGTCCCCCAAACGGACGCGGCCCAGGGCGCGAGCGCGTAGCCGAGGGGTGCGGCGCCCAGGGAGAGCAGCCAGTCGTAGGAGGTCACCCGGGCCAGCGCGTGCGGCGGGATGGTCATCTGGACGACCGTCTCCCAGGACGGGTTGAGGACGCCCAGCCCGGTGAGCGCCAGCCCGTACGCGCCGATGGCCAGCGGGGCGGGCGCGGCGACGGCGAACAGGGCGAGGGGCAGGGCGAAGACGGCGAGGCCGAGATTCGCGACGAGGACGGGCCGCCGGGGCCGCAGGCGCGCGGCCAGCAGGGCGCCGACGACGAGACCCACGGCCCCCACCTGGACGGTCGCGATCCACATTTCCTCGCCGCCGAGCCGTTCGATCGCGATAGCCGGGCCGAGGGTGAGCAGCACGGCGGACGCGCCATTCCACATGGCGTGTGCGATCAGGCTCGTCCAGTACCAGTCGCGCGAGCGGACCTCCGACCAGCCTTCCTTCAGGTCACCGACTAGCCGTCCGAACGCGCCTGCCCGTCGGCCATCGCCGCCGGGCCGCTCCGGGATCGGGACGTGCCGGACGCGCGTCATCGCGAGCAGCACAGCGCTGAGGGCGAAGGTCGCGGCGTCGAGCACGAACGTCCAGCCGGGGCCGACGGTCAGCACGAACGTCCCGGCGAGGGCGGGCCCGACAAGCCGGGTGGCGCCGTTGGTCGCGCCCAGCAGCGAGTTCGCCTTCTGGAGGCCGGACGGCTCGACGGTTCCCGCGACCAGCGGCGAGATGGTCGGTGTCTGGAACGCCGAGGCCGTGCCGCCGATCGCCTGGGCGATGGCGAGGTGCCAGAGCTGGAGCTGTCCGCTGAGGAGCTCGATGCCGGCGAAGAGCTGGGCGGCGCAGCTGACGAGGTCGGTGCCCAGCGCGACGCCTCGCGCGTTGAGGCGGTCCGCAACGACGCCGCCGATCGGCAGGAGGAGCAGGCGTGGCACCATCGCGCAGCCGAGCACCAGGGCGAGCGCGGACGTGGAGCCGGTCGCGCGCAGGACGGCGAGGGCGAGCGCGGCGGGCACGGCGGCGTCGCCGGTCAGGGACAGGACGCGCGCGCCGAACAGCAGCCGAAAGTCCCGGCCGCGCAGCGGATGGCCGGAGCGAAGCTCGTCGATTGAATGGTGGTGGGCGGAGCGACGCTCGGCTGATCGGCGGTGGGGCGGGGCTGGCGGACGGTGGTCCATGCCGGTCAATCTAATTCGGTGTCGAATTATTCGTCAACGAATTATTCGATGTCGAAGTGGCACGGGTCGGCCGCTACGATCCTGGTCATGGGCGGCGAGACGGCACGGGACCGGACGGACGATCACGTCGCGCGGTGGACGCCGATCCTGTCCGACCTTGATCCGGACATCGAGGGCGCGGTCACCCGGATGGTCTACCTCGTGGAGCACCTGAAGCACGTCCGCGACCGGTCGCTCGTGGCCTCCGACCTGCAGCGGCACGAGTACGACACGCTGCACGCCCTCGCCGGGCGGCACGGCTCGGCCGCGCCCTCGCAGCTCGCCGCCGACCTCGGCATGGCGCCGAACTCGATCACCGGACGGCTGGACGCGCTGGAACGCCGCGGCTTCGTCCGCCGGACGCCGTCCGCCACCGACCGCCGCCGGGTCGTCGTCGAGCTCACCGACGAGGGGCGGGCCGCCTGGCTGGGCGCGATGGACCGCGTGGGCCACGAGGAGTACCGGCTGCTCGCCGCCCTCAGCGCGGACGAGCGCCGCACCCTCTCCGACCTCCTCCGCCGCGTCATGATCCGCGCCGAGCACCCCTGACCCAGGCCCGGGGGCACTTCTGCTGGTGCGTTGAACGGGTGGGTTCCGGCGGGGTTCGGGTGGGCCGATCGCTAGTGTGAGGCGCATGAAGAAGTGGGAGTACGCGACCGTTCCGTTGCTGGTGCACGCGACCAAGCAGATTCTGGACAACTGGGGACAAGACGGGTGGGAGCTCGTCACCGTCCTGCCGGGGCCGAACCCGGAGAACCTCGTGGCCTACTTCAAGCGCGAAGTGCAGTCCTAGGGGGATGGTCATGAGCACGCCTGAAGAACGGATCCGCGAGCTGGGCATGGAGCTGCCGGAGGCCGTCCCGCCGGTCGCGTCGTACGTCCCCACGGCCCGGACGGGGTCGCTCGTCTACACGGCCGGGCAGATCCCGCTGGTCAAGGGCGAGCTGGGCGTGACCGGGAAGGTGGGTGCCGAGGTCAGCCCGGAAGAGGGCGCCCGGCAGGCGCGGATCTGCGCGCTGAACGCGATCGCGGCGCTCAAGGCCGAGGTCGGCGAGCTGTCCCGCATCGCGCGGATCGTCAAGGTCGTCGGCTTCGTCGCCAGCGCCCCGGACTTCGACGGGCAGCCGCAGGTGATCAACGGTGCGAGCGATCTGCTGGTCGAGGTGTTCGGGGACGCGGGCAAGCACGCCCGCAGCGCCGTGGGCGTCGCCGTCCTGCCGCGCAACGTCCCGGTCGAGGTCGAACTGATCGCCGAAATCGCCTAGCCGTAGCCGCGGCCGCACCCTGGCTTCGGCGCCGTTGGCGGGCGCCGGTGTCCGGGGTTGACGGAATGGCGTTCGGTATGTCCGAATTGGCCGCCATGAAGGTCAGGGGGCTGGAGGACGGTGGGACGACGGTGAACGCGCTCAGGCTGCCGGAGTCGTTCCGCGGCCGGGTCGAGGACATCCGGGCCGGGAGAGCCGAGCCCGTCCCGGCCCGTCATGCGGCCACGGTCGTCGTGCTTCGCGATCATGAGAGGCACGGGCTGCAGGCGTTCCTGCTCCGCCGCGTCCGGTCCATGGAGTTCGCGCCCGGCGCGTACGTGTTCCCGGGCGGCGGGGTCGACCCGCGCGACGGGGACCTGGATCTCGCCTGGTCGGGCCCGGCGCCGGCCGAGTGGGGACGGGCCTTCAACGCCGACGAGACGCTGGCGCGCGAGCTGGTGTGCGCGGCCGTCCGGGAGACGTTCGAGGAGACCCTCGTCCTGCTCGCGGGCCCGACGGCGGAGACGGTCGTGGACGACACGCGCGGCGACGGATGGGAGGCCGACCGGCAGGCCCTCCTGGACCGGACCCAGTCGTTCGGCGCGTTCCTCGACCGGCGCGGTCTCGTCCTCCGCGCGGACCTGCTCCGCCCCTGGGCGCACTGGATCACCCCGAAGGTCGAGCCGAAACGCTACGACACGCGCTTCTTCGTCGCGGGGATGCCGGAGGGGCAGCGGGCCCGGGACGTCAGCACCGAGGCGGACCAGGCGTCCTGGGTGCGTCCGGCGGAGGCCGCCGAGCGCGGGAGCACGGGCGAATGGACGATGCTCCCGCCGACGATCGCGACGCTCGCCGAGCTCGCCGAGTTCGAGACGGTCGCGGACGCGCTGGCCGCGCCCCGCGAGATCGTCGCGTACGAGCCCACGGCGGAGATCATCGACGGCGAGGCGTACCTCGTCCTCCCGGACTCCATCGCCCAGCACTACCGGTGACGGGCAGGGCGGCGAGGTGAGCGGGCGGCGGCGGGACGCGGTCTCCAAGGCGCTCCTGTACCGGCTGGCGGGGACGTCGGCGTTGCGGCATCTCGACCGGCTGGGCTGGAACCCGGTCCGTCACCCGGATCGGGCCTCGGGGAAGATGGGGGACATGCCGGAGATCGATGGAATGGGCACTGAACGGGCTACCTGCGTGCTGGCTCCGAATCCGTCCGCCATGACCCTGGACGGCACCAACAGCTGGATCATCGCCGAGCCCGGCTCCGACGAGGCCGTCGTCGTCGACCCCGGGCCGAAGGACGGCAAGCATCTGCGGCGCGTCCTGGAAACGGTCGAGGCGCAGGGACGCCGCGTCGGTCTCGTCCTGCTCACGCATGGCCATCCCGACCACTCGGCCGGGGCGGGGAAGTTCGCGCGGCTGGCCGGGGGGTCGGTCAAGGTGCGGGCGCTCGATCCGCGGCACCGGCTCGGCGACGAGGGGCTCGGCGAGGGCGACGTCGTCACGACGGGCGGTCTGGAGCTGCGGATCATGGAGACGCCCGGCCACAGCGACGACTCGCTCACGTTCTGGCTTCCGGCGGACGGCGCCGTCCTCACCGGCGACACCGTCCTCGGGTACGGGACGACCGTCCTGGAGGGCAGCCTCCGCGACTATCTCGGCTCGCTCGACCGGCTCCGCGCGTTCTCCACCGAGGTCGAGGCCGCCACGATCCTCCCCGGTCACGGGCCGAAGCTGGACGACCCGATCGCCGTCCTCGACCACTACATCGACCACCGGCGGGAGCGGCTCGCGCAGGTGGAGGCCGCCGTCGCCGCGGGTGCGCGCACGGCCCGCGAGGTCGTCGAGCGGGTTTACGCGGACGTCGACAAGTCCCTCTGGCCCGCGGCGGAATGGTCCGTCCAGGCCCAGCTCGACTACCTGAACGGCCGCTGACCCCCGCGCAGCCCGCCGCAACGCCCGCGCCCGCCTCCGCGCCCGTCGGCGTTCGCACGGCGTTGGGTGAGGTGGACGGGCGTTCAGCGTGCCGGGCGGGTGGTCACTTGGAGCGCTTGCGGAGGCGTTCGATGTCGAGGATCACGACGGCGCGGGCCTCGATGCGCAGCCAGTTCCGCTGCGCGAAGTCGGCGAGCGCCTTGTTGACGGTCTCGCGGGACGCGCCGACGAGCTGGGCCAGCTCCTCCTGCGTGAGGTCGTGGTGCACGTGCAGCCCGGCCTCGGACGGCTGGCCGAACCGCTCGGCCAGGTCGAGCAGCGCCTTGGCGACACGGCCCGGCACGTCGGTGAACACCAGGTCGGCCATGACGTCGTTGGTCTTGCGCAGCCGCTGCGCCAGGGCGCGCAGGAGCTGGACGGCGACCTCCGGGTGCCCGGTCAGCCAGGGCCGCAGGTCGTCGTGGCCGAGCCCGGCCAGGCGGCACTCGGTCACCGCGATGGCGCTCGCGGTGCGCGGACGCGGGTCGAACAGCGACAGCTCCCCGAACATCTCGCTCGGGCCGAGCACGCTCAGCAGGTTCTCCCGGCCGTCCGGCGCCGTCCTGGTCAGCTTGATCTTGCCTTCGAGGACGACGTACAGCCGGTCCCCCGTCTCCCCCTCGTTGAACAGCGTCTGACCGCGTGCGAGGCGCACCTCGGTCACGTTGGCGCGCAGCGCCTTGGCGCCCTGCTCGTCGAGGGCCTCGAAGAGCGGGGCTCTGCTCAGAACGTCCACGTCGCGATCCGTCACGCTTCTCCTCCTCCAACACCGACATGCCTAGTGTGACGTACGTCCCACCGCGTACGTGAAGGCTGGGTCACGGCGCGCCGAAACGGAGGACCTGGCTTTCCGTCCTCCCCGGGCCGCCGCGGTCCCGTTCGCCCAGTGTACGGACCGTTGGGTGAATGCCATCACACCGGTCTCATCACCCTTTAGCGGACGTCCAGGCGTGGTAGCGGTCGTGCCCTAATCTGATCGGATGTCCCAGGCTTCGCCGCGCCGCCTTCCGCGGGGGCGGCACGCGCTGTCCCGCTCGGAGGTGGAGCGGGTGCATCGCGACCGTCTCTGCGCGGCGATGGCGGCGGCGATGACCGAGAAGGGGTACGTGGGGACGTCGGTCGAGGACGTCCTGAAACGGGCCAGGGTTTCCCGGCAGAGCTTCTACGGGCTGTTCTCGTCCAAGCTCGACTGCTTCATGGCGGCGTTCGACCAGGCGACCGAAGTGCTCCGCCGACGGCTGGAAGGCGCCGTGGAGGGCGGGGGCGACCCGTCGGAACGGTTCGAGCGTGCCTTCACCGCTTATCTGGAGGCGCTGGCGTCGGAACCGGGTTACGCGCGCTTGTTCCTTGTGGAGGTCTACGCGGCCGGGCCGGAGGCCATCCAGCGGCGTTCCGAGATACAGCACGATCTGGCGGCGGCTCTCGCCGAGATGATGGGCGCGACCGGGGAGACGGCCCGGTTCGCCTGCCAGATCGTCGTGTCTGCGGTCGGCGCGATGGTGACGCCTGCGGTGGCGGCGGGCGACATGGCGGCGCTGCGCGCGGTCGGGCCTCCGGTGGTCGAACACGTCCGGCTTCTCCTGCGCTCCGGGGTCCTGAGCAGCTGAAACGCTGTGGTGATACTCACGCGCCCTGAGCTGGGTCAGTGATCTGGCTGGACGCGGAGCGTGCCGATCACGGTGGCGAGCATCTCGTAGTGGGCGGCGAGCATGGTCAGCTCGACGCACTGTCCCTCGGACAGGTGGGTGCGGAGCCGCTTCCAGGTCTCGTCGTCCAGGTCGCGCCGGTCGTGGAGCTGGTCGGTGGCGGCGAGGATCGCACGCTCGCGCGGGTTCCAGCCGACCGCGTCCGGTCCCTCCTTGAGGCGCTGGACGTCCCGTTCCCGGACGCCCGCACGGCGGCCGATGCGCACGTGGTGGTCGAACTCGTAGCGGCAGTCGCGCAGGTGGGCGACGCGGAGGATCACCAGTTCCGTCTCCCTGCGCGGGAGGGTGCCGCCTGGCATGAGCCGTCCGGCGAACCACAGCCAGCCGCGGAACAGGCCACGGCGGCGCGCCAGGGTCAGGAAAAGGTTCGGCGGGCCCGTCCCGGTGGCTCGGCCCGCGACCCGGCAGATGAGCCAGTTCACGACCCCTACGTCCCGGATTCCGCCGGGCGTGGCACGCGGCCCAGGGGTGCCGCTAGGCGCGGCCGTCATCGTTGAGGCTCCGGCTGCGAGGGCAATCGTTCCGGCTGTGGCGTGGTCAGCCCTGGCTGTGGCGTGGTCAGTTCCACCCGCTCGTTCTGCGCGATTCCCAGGGTTTCGCGCAGCTTTCGTTGGACGACACGGTCGACGACGGGTTGCGCGACCATCCTGACCGGCAGAACCCCGCCGACCCACCAGGGTGCGACGATCCGCTTGGAACGCCGGGCGATTCCGCGCTCCAGGGCGTCGATCCCTACGCGCAGTGGCGTGACCGCTGAGACGAGGCTGCTCGCGCGTCCTGAATGCACCAGGGCATGCGCCGCCTCGGTGTCGAACCCTCGCCGCGTCATATCGGTGTCGAGTTCGGCGAAGTACGCGACTCCTGCCCTGGCTCCCCATGGCCGCAGCTCGACTCTTAGCGTGTTGCCAAGCGCCTCTACAGCGGCTTTGGACGCGCTGTAGGCACCCAGCAGAGGCGCGTGGACGGCCGCCGCCAAGGACGCCACAGCCAGCGCATAACCGCGCTCATGGCAGACGTAAGGCCCCGCTGCGCGAAGGGTGTTGTGGACGCCCAGCACGTTCACCCGGAGGCTCTGCTCCAGCACGGACGGGTCCCCGCCGATGATCGGCATCTGCGCGGCCACTCCCGCGTTGGCGACGACGACGTCCAGGCCGCCGCCCAGCGCGTCCGCGGCGGCGTCCACGACCTCGGCGACCCGGTCGCGGTCGGTAACGTCGCACGTCCACCAGGGGGCGGAGCCGCAGTCGGCCGCGACGGAGGCGAGGTGGTCGGGCTCCAAGCCGGCGAGCGCCACCCGGCCGCCGCGCTCGTGCAGCCGGACGGCCAGGGCCGCGCCGATGCCGCGCGCCGCTCCTGTGATCAAGACGCGCCGCCCGGCGAGCGTCGCGGTCCACCGGGAGGAGTCGAGGATCATGCGGGCGAGCGTAACATAAATGAACATCATCGTCTTTTTGAGACGGGGCGCCGAGATTCCGCTCCGGCCGAGCGCCGGGCGCTGAGGCTTTAGGCTGGCCGGTATGGCGACGGAGGCGTCCAGAAGGCCGCGAGCCCGGAAATGGCAGAACGAGACGCGGCTCGGGCTTGTGCGGCGGGCGCGCAGGATCAACCGCGTCCTGGCCGAGACGTACCCGGACGCGCACTGCGAGCTGAACTTCGGGACGCCGTTCCAGCTCCTCGTCGCGACCGTCCTGTCGGCGCAGACCACCGACGTGCGGGTGAACCTGACCACGCCGGGCCTTTTCGCCAAGTACCCCACGCCGGAGGACCTCGCCGCCGCCAACCCCGAAGACGTCGAGCAGATCCTGAAACCCACCGGGTTCTTCCGCGCCAAGACCAAGTCGGTCATGGGCCTGTCCGCCGCACTGCGGGACCAGTTCGGAGGCGAGGTCCCAGGGAACCTTGCAGACCTGGTCACTCTCCCTGGGGTGGGACGTAAGACGGCCAACGTCGTCCTAGGCAACGCGTTCGACGTGCCGGGAATCACCGTCGACACTCACTTCGGCCGTCTGGCCCGCCGTTTCGCATGGACGAACGAAGACGACCCAGTGAAGGTTGAGCAGGAGATAGGCACGCTCATCCCGCGCAAGGACTGGACGATGCTCTCCCACAGGCTCATCTGGCACGGCCGCCGTATCTGCCATGCCCGCCGTCCAGCCTGTGGGGCGTGCCCGCTCGCCCAGTTGTGCCCGTCGTTCGGCGAAGGACCCACCGACGAGGACACCGCGCGCAAGCTCGTCAAACCCGGCCCCTTCTCATGACCCTCGCCCGCGCTGTGGGAAGGATCACGAGCGTTCCGGAGTTGGGACGGACGTGACCGACATCGCCCCCACCGGCCCGCCCTGGCTCCAGCGCTTCTGCTCCGAGGGGCCGCGGATGACGGTGCCGCCGATGTTCCGGCCCGTGCCGGACGCGCGTGCCGCCGCCGTCCTGATCCTCTTCGGCGAGGGTCCGGACGGCCCTGACGTGCTGCTCACCGAGCGCGCGCCCACGCTCAACAGCCACGCCGGGCAGCCCGCGTTCCCCGGCGGACGCATCGACCCCGACGACCGCATCGGCTCCGACGACGGCGGCGCGGTCGCGGCGGCGCTGCGCGAGGCGTGGGAGGAGGCGGGCGTCGAACCGTCCGGCGTGGACGTCGTCTGCACGCTCCCCGAGCTGTACCTGGCGCACAGCAGGCATCGCGTCACGCCCGTCGCCGGCTGGTGGCGGGAGCCGTCGGACATCGCGCCCGGCCATCCCGGCGAGGTCGCGACGGTCGCGCGCGTCCCGATCGCGGAGCTGGTCGACCCGGCGAACCGGCTGATGATCCGGCATCCGTCCGGGCTCAGGATGGGGCCCGCGTTCCGCGTCCGCGGCATGCTCGTGTGGGGGTTCACGGCGGCGCTGCTCATCCGCGTCCTGGACGCGGGCGGCTGGAACCGTCCGTGGGACGCGAACCACGTCGAAGACCTGCCGCCAGAGACCCTGAACCTCGCATCCCGCGACTGAACATCCGCCGTCGCAGGTCAGGCCGCTGTTGTCATTCCGGCCGACGACAGCGGGGCATATACGTCACACCGGACGGCTACCCCGTGGACCCCAATCTGGTACATCGAGGGGACGTTAAGCAGCGGTGCGGCACTATACGGTGAAGCGGTGCTGCACGACCACGTTCTCGACGTCATCCTGCTCGTGCTCGTCGTGCTGTTCGGAGTCTCGGGCTACCGGCAGGGCTTCATCGTGAGCCTGCTGAGCTTCGTCGGCTTCGTCGGCGGCGGCGTCGCCGGGGTGCTGATCGCGCCGCCGATCGCCGAGGCCGCGGTGGACGGCGCCGCGCAGCAGGCGCTCCTCGCGATCGTGATCGCGTTCCTGGCCGCGACCATGGGACAGCTGGTCGCGTCCTCGCTCGGCGCCGTCCTGCGCAACCGGGTGACCGGCCTGAACGCCCGCACCGTGGACGCGGTCGGCGGCACCTTCGTCAGCGCCCTGTCGCTCCTCATCGTCGCCTGGTTCTTCGGGAGCCTGGTCGCCAACTCCGAGTTCCAGCCCGTCCGGACGCAGGTCAAGGGCTCGTCCATCATCAACGGCATCAACGACGTGATGCCGCCGCAGGCGCAGACCTGGTTCACCTCCTTCCAGGGCTTCGTGAAGAGCAGCGAGTTCCCGCAGGTCTTCAACGGGCTCGGCGGCGAGTCGGTGGTGCAGGTGCCGCCGCCGGACGAGTCCGTGCTGAACACCAAGGGGCTGCGCGCCGCCCGCGACAGCATCGTGAAGATCGTCAGCACGGCGCCGCAGTGCCAGCGGCGGATCGAGGGCACCGGCTTCGTGTTCGCGCCGAAGCACGTCATGACGAACGCGCACGTCGTCGCGGGCGCGCGCGGGACGTCCGGCGTGGCGACCGTGAACGGCGAGACCGCGCGCGGACGGGTCGTCCTGTACGACCCGAAGCGCGACGTCGCCGTCCTGTACGTGCCGGGGCTGGACGCGCCGGCGCTGAAGTTCGCCGGGGAGGCCCGCGTCCGCGACAGCGCGATCATCGCCGGGTTCCCGAAGAACCAGCCGTTCACGCCGGGCGCCGCCCGGATCCGCGCCCGGCAGACGGCGCGGGGCCCGGACATCTACCACTCCGGCCAGGTCACCCGCGAGATCTACGCCATCCGCGGCAAGGTCGAGCCGGGCAACTCGGGCGGCCCGCTGCTGTCCACGGACGGCCGCGTCTACGGCGTCATCTTCGCCGCCGCACTGGACTCGCCGTCCACCGGCTACGCGCTGACCGCGGAAGAGGTCGCCCCGGACGTGCGCGCGAGCGCCAACGCGACGACACCGGTGTCGACGGAACGCTGCTCCGACTAACTCACCAGTTGAACGGTTATCGGGCCCTCCTGGGGATGCCCGGCCAGATGGCGTGCCCGCTGAACGACTCCTTGGACGTCGATGCCGTGCGGAGGGTCAACCTCATACGGGACGAGACGTTCGGCTGCGCGGCTTAGGAGCGCGTCAGCACCGCGCGTGTTTCCGCGGCGGAGATGGGTTATTCCTACGGCGACCTGCGCGAGACCTCTCCACAGTTCCCGTTCGGGTTCAGGTGCGGCCTTCCAGACTGCTTCGAGTACCTCGTGGGCATGGAACGGACGGTCGGCGTCCAGGAGGCGTTGCGCTTCTACCAAGGCTTCGGTGGGCGGCAGGTCGATGTCGTCCGGCATCGTGGGTATGCCGGTCGCGTCATGGGGTAGCGGCCGTCCGAAGGCGTCGCGTGGACGTGCGTTGCGTGGCCGTCCGGCCTCGTCCCGATCCCGCATCCCTCCACGCTACGCCCGTCCCACACGCGCCCTACCGGCGGACGGTCAAAGCTCGGGTTCGGGCGGTCATAGCTCAGGTTCGGGCGGTCATAGCTCGGGTTCGGGTGGTCATAGCTCGGGTTCGGGATCGGCGAGCCAGCCGAGAAGCTGGGTGTCGAACGTGCGGGGACGTTCCTCGTGTGGGAAATGACCGGCGCCGTCGATGAGCTTCCAGCGGTAAGGGGCCGTCACGTAGCGGCCGGAACCCTGGGCGCTGCCGGGGAGAGTGCACGTGTCGAGCGCACCGTGCAATTGGAGCGTCGGTACGTGGATGGGTGCGCGCATGCGGTGCGCGTAGCGGATTCCGTCCGGGCGGGCCTGTGAACGGATGAGCCAACGGTGATACTCCAGCGCGCTATGCGCCGCCCCAGGAATCTGTACTGCTCTCCGGACAAGGCGCTCAGTGCGTTCGTCCGGCCAACCCGGGCCTGACCAGTCGTGCAGTAGCTTCCCGACCAGTGCTGCGTCGTCCCGCACTAGGCGCCGTTCAGGCCACACCGGCAACTGGAAACCGAACGTGTGGCGTGTCGCCCAGCCCTGCCCGCGCGGGTCACCGGCGATCGCCTGCCGCAGCCGCAGCGGGTGCGGCGCGCTCACCACCGCCAGCCGCTGGACGACCTTCGGGTGGTAGACGCCCATCGTCCAGGCTAGGAGCCCGCCCCAGTCGTGCCCGACGACGATCGCGTTCGCCTCACCGAGTGCCCGGACGAGACCTGCGGCGTCCCCGGCGAGCGTCACCAGGTCGTAGCCGCGCGGCGGCTTGTCGCTCCCGCCGTAGCCGCGCAGGTCCACCGCGGCGGCGCGGTAACCGGCCGCCGGCAGCGACACCAGCTGGTTGTGCCATGACCACCAGAACTCGGGGAAACCGTGCAGAAGCAGGACGAGCGGCCCGTCACCGGCCTCGGCGACGTGGAACCGCGTCCCGCCGGCGCTGATCTGCCGGTGGGTCCACGGTCCGTCGACCTCGACCAGGGACGCGTCGTGCCCGGACATGGCGATCGGTCAGCCCGTCAGCTCTGGCGTGTCGGAATCGCCGCGGCGGCGCAGCTTCGACAGGTCGCTCTTCAGCGACTTGCGGGTCCGCTTCGCCCCTTCGATCTTCTTGATGAACCGTTTGGCGATCAGCATCAGCGCCCCCGCGAGCAGCACGTACACGACGGCGACGATGAGGAATGCCAGCCAGCGCCAGAGACCAAGTCCGATCAGCCCGTACGCGAACGAGATAGACAGCAGGATGACGACGATCCCGCCCATGACCGCGGCGATGGTGAACATCACACTGCTGACGGCCGCCTTCTTGGCGTCGGCCTTCAGCTCGACCCTGGCGAGCTCCATCTCCAGCCTGATGATGTCCGACATCTCGCTCAACGCCAGCGTGGCCAGATCGCCGAGCGATTTGTCCTCGACGCGATCGCCCGGTAGTGCCTCGGACATATAGAAAATTCCCCTTCAGTCCCGGCGCGCGCGCAGACGCACCCTTCTCCGGAAGACGACGGCCGCGGCCGCCGAGGCGAGAACGCTCGCGATCAGGACCGCAGTCGTCACTCTCTCGAATTGTGACGGGTCGGTATAGGCCAAACCGCCGATCAGCAGCGAAACGGTGAAACCCACCCCGGCGAGCAAAGCGACCCCGGCGATCTCATGCCAGTGCAGATCCTCGCTGAGGCTCGCCCAGCCGAGCCGGACGGCCGCCCAGGCCCCACCGAAGACGCCCACGAACTTACCGATCACCAGACCGGCGACCACACCGAGGGCCACCCGGTCGGTGAACACCGCACCGAGTTGAGACGCGCCGAGCCCTACGCCCGCCGACACGAACGCGAAAACCGGCACGCACACTCCTGCCGAGAACGGACGCAGCGCATGGTCGGCGCGTTCCGCGTTCGTCGGCCGTCCGTCCGGTGTTTCCTTCGGGCTGGTGAGCATTCCCAGGGCGACACCGGCGACGGTGGCGTGCACACCACTCCGCTGCAGGCAGTACCAGGCGAGGACAGCTAGAGGCACGTACACCCACGGCGATCGGACGCTCCTGTGCTGCAGCCACCCGTACGCGCCGATCAGAACCGCTCCGAGGCCGAGCGGCGTCCAATGCATCTCGTGGGTGTAGAACAACGCGATGATGGTGATGGCGATGAGGTCGTCCACCACGGCCAGGGTCAGCAGGAAAGCGCGCAGAGGCGCTGGGCATGCCGTGAACGTCACGGCGAGCACGGCGAGCGCGAACGCGATGTCCGTCGCCGTTGGAACAGCCCATCCGCTGGACGCCCCTGGTTCGCCCACGCTCACCGCCAGGAAAATCAGTGCCGGCACGGCCACGCCGGCCACGGCGGCGAGAACGGGCAGTGCCGCGTCCCTTGGATTGCGCAGCTCTCCGTGGGTCAATTCCTCACGCAGCTCTAGGCCGGCGATGAAGAAGAACACGGCGAGCAACCCGCTGGACGCCCAATGCTGCACGTCCATGTGCCCGATGTGCAGCCAGTGGGGGCTGATCTCGAAAGTCTGCAGGCTCTTGTAGGCGTCCGCCCACGGCGTGTTGGCCCACACCAGCGCGGCGACCGCCGCGAGCAGCATGACCACGCCGCCGATCGTCTCCGTCCGCAAGGCCACTGCGACCTGCGTCCCGTAGCGGACGGTGGGACGGAACGGCCACGTCGCAGCAACGCGACGCCGCACGGTTGGGCGCGCCATGGAAAACCCCCGGGAAGGTGGCGAACGTCTGGACTGGCCCCGGCCCGCTACACAACGGGCCGCGACGCTGCCGACCAGACTTCCCGGCGCACCACGAACGACCTTACCTGCACGATCACCGCCGCTGCGCCTGCGGGCGGGTGCACAACGGTCATGCGACGGCCCGCGCCC
Source organism: Actinomadura sp. 1N219 (assembly GCF_044326405.1). NCBI lineage: Bacteria > Bacillati > Actinomycetota > Actinomycetes > Streptosporangiales > Thermomonosporaceae > Actinomadura > Actinomadura sp. 1N219. Next base: position 545,754 of record NZ_JBIRAY010000004.1, read on the forward strand.
GATGGCATGCACCGGGCGCGGGCCGTGTCGCGAGCCGTCCTCGCGGGTCCTTGCGGGTCCTTGCGGGTCCTTGCGGGTCGTCCTTGCGGGTGGTCAGTCCTCGGACTTGGCGCTCGGAAGCTTCTCCGAGATCAGGTCCATGACCGTGCTGTCGGCGAGCGTCGTCACGTCGCCGATGCTGCGGTTCTCGGCGACGTCCCGCAGCAGCCGCCGCATGATCTTGCCGGAGCGGGTCTTCGGCAGCTCCGGCACCATCATGATCTGCCGGGGCTTGGCGATCGGGCCGAGCACCTTGGACACGTGGTCGCGCAGCTCCCGCAGGAACTCCTCGCCCTCCACGTCCCCGCCGGCGTCCCCGCGCGGGATGACGAACGCGACGATGGCCTGCCCGGTGACCGGGTCCGTCGCGCCGACGACCGCCGACTCGGCGACCTTCGGGTGCGAGACCAGCGCCGACTCCACCTCCGTCGTGGAGATGTTGTGGCCGGACACGAGCATGACGTCGTCCACGCGGCCGAGCAGCCACATGTCGCCGTCCGCGTCCTTCTTCGCGCCGTCGCCTGCGAAGTACAGGCCCTCGAAACGCGACCAGTACGTCTTGACGTAGCGCTCGTCGTCGCCCCAGATCGTCCGGAGCATGCTCGGCCACGGCTCCCTGACCACCATGAACCCGCCGCCGCCGTCCGGCACGGACTGGCCCTGGTCGTCCACCACGTCCGCGGCGATGCCGGGCAGCGGGCGCATCGCCGCGCCCGGCTTCCCGTGCGTCACCCCTGGCAGCGGGCTGATCATGATGGCGCCGGTCTCCGTCTGCCACCACGTGTCGACGACCGGGGTCCGGTCGGCGCCGATGTGCTTGCGGTACCAGACGTACGCCTCCGGGTTGATCGGCTCACCCACCGACCCCAGGACGCGCAGGGACGACAGGTCGTACCGCGCAGGGATGTCGTCGCCCCACTTCATAAAAGTACGGATCGCTGTAGGCGCGGTGTAGAAGATGGTCACCTTGTACTTCTGGATGACGTCCCACCAGCGGCCCTGATTGGGGGTGTCGGGGGTTCCCTCGTAGATGACGCTGGTCGCGCCGTTGGCGAGCGGCCCGTACACGATGTACGAGTGACCGGTCACCCAGCCGATGTCGGCCGAACACCAGTAGACGTCCGTCTCCGGCTTCAGGTCGAAAACCGCGTAATGCGTGTACGCGCACTGCGTCAGGTACCCGCCAGTGGTGTGCAGGATGCCCTTCGGCTTACCCGTCGTACCGGACGTGTACAGAATGTACAGCGGGTGCTCCGAGTCCATGGGCTCGGCAGTGTGCTGCTCACTCTGCCGTTCGACGACGTCATGCCACCACAGGTCGCGCTCGTTCTCGGCGACCTGCTCCCCAGTGCGGCGCACCACGAGCACGTTCTCGATCGTCGGCGTCTGCGCGACGGCCTCGTCGACGATGCCCTTCAGGTCGGACGGCTTACCGCGGCGGAACCCGCCGTCCGCCGTGATGACCAGCTTGGCCTGCGCGTCGTCGATGCGGGTCCGCAGCGCCTCCGCCGAGAACCCGCCGAACACGACCGAATGGGTAGCGCCGATGCGCGCGCACGCCAGCATCGAGATCGGCAGCTCGGGAATCATCGGCAGGTAGATCGCGACCCGGTCGCCCTTGCGGACGCCCAGTTCCAGTAGGGCGTTGGCTGCCCTGTTCACCTCGCGCTGGAGGTCGGCGTAGGTGAGGGTACGGCTGTCGCCCGGTTCGCCTTCCCAATGGAACGCGACCTTGGCTCCACGACCGGCCTCCACATGGCGGTCGACGCAGTTGTAGGCGACGTTCAGCTCGCCGCCCACGAACCACTTCGCGAACGGGGGATTGCTCCAGTCGAGGACGTCGTCCCAGCGCTTCGTCCAGGACAGCCGATCCGCCTGCTCCGCCCAGAACCCCAGGCGGTCCTCGGCCGCCTGCTCGTACGCCTCGGCCTTGACATTGGCCGACGCGGCGAGCTCTGCGGGCGGGGAGAAGCGGCGCGTCTCCTGCAGAAGGTTCGACAGTGTCTCTTGGCTCTGGCTCAACGCGAAACTCCTTGCTAGCTGAAGCTGGGGGTCGCCCGGTATCCCCACTTCACCAGGAAGGTCCTCGGTCCCACAAGGCCGCGTTCTTGGATGTCGTGGATCCGGATGGTGTCGTGTGACACCCAACACACCAGCCCTTCCCAGTCTGCGGTCAGAGAATCGCTGTGTGCATCGGGGGCTGGGCATAGGCGCTACTGGTAGCCGCATAAGGTCGGGCCGTGACCGATGCCCTTGCTGATGTAGCGAATCTGCCCGGCGTCGCCGGTGCGGTAGACGACGCGCGTTCCGCCGTAGACCGGCTGCTAGGCCACCGCATCTTGCGGCGCCGCAGTGCGGAGGTTTCCACCGAGTCCGCGTTGCGTGGTGCCCGAGCTTCGGCCGTCCTTGATGGGGCCACCGTCACATTGGACGAACTCCGCACCACTGAGAACCCGTCCGATCCCGTCGTCCAGGGGTCTCTCCGTGTGTCGGCCGAACTGGGAACTCTGACGGAGACATGGCGGAAGGCGCCCCGGCAGGCCCTCGCCCGGCTCCACGTCCTGGCTGCAGCGGACGCAGTCGAAAGCGCCGATCTAGGACGCCCGCGCTCAACCGACGGATTTGTCAACGACGCGTCGGGCCTAGGTGCCGCGCCGTCGCCGTCCGAGGTGGCCCTTCGCCTGGACGCACTCAGCGGCCTGCTGACCGAGACAACCAAAGCGCCGGCCCTGGTGGTAGCGGCTATCGTGCACGGCGAACTGCTGACTCTGCGACCGTTCGGCTGGGGAGACGGGGTCGTCGCCCGCGCCGCCCAGCGACTCACCCTCGTGGCCCGCGGACTCGACCCCAAATCGCTAGTCGCGCCAGAGGTCGGGCACCTGGAACTCGCGTCCGACTACGCCGACGCACTCCGCGCCTACTCGTCCGGCACCCCCGAAGGTGTCGCCCAGTGGATCGGACACTGCTCCGCCGCCGTGGCCGCCGCGGCCCGGGACTCGCAGGCCATCTGCGAAGCGTTCATGCGCGGCTGACGCTGTCGGTGGGGTGGTCCATGCTTGGCCTATGGCCGAGCGCATGTACGGACGACCCGCGGCTCCCACCGACACCACCATCTCGTCAGCGGACTGGGACTCCCGGGACCTGACCGGCGAGAACCACGCCAACGTCCTCTTCGTGGATGCCGACATGACCGAGGCCAGCGGCGTCGGCGCCGTGTTCACCGACTGCACGTTCCGCGGTGCGCGGTTCAACGCGTCCACCCACACCGACGCCGCGTTCGTGAACTGCACGTTCGTCCGCTGCGGATTCTTCGACACCACCTTCACGGGATGCAAGCTCGTCGGCAGCATGTTCGATGGATGCACCTATGACCTGTTGAAGGTGAAGGGCGGCGACTGGTCATTCACGGGTCTCCCAGGAGCAGACCTGCGCCGTGCGTCGTTCACAGAGGTGCGCATGCGTGAGACCGATCTCACTGGTGCGAGGTGCGCCGGTGCCGAGTTTCGTGACGTCGACTTGTCGGGTTCGGTGGTGCACAAGGCGGACTTTTCCGGCTGCGATCTACGCGGAAGCGACATCTCGGCGATAGACCCCTTCACCGTCGAACTTCGGCGCGCGGTGATCGATCCGTTTCAGGCGGTCGTCCTGGCAACCGCACTAGGGCTGGACGTCCGCGACTAACGCCTTACTCGCAAAGCGAACGGCGCCCCTCTAGGGGACGCCGCCGCCAAGCACGTCACACCGGGTTACCAAGCGTGCACCTCATATCCGTCGGACCGGGTCAAGCCCGTCTCGACGCGCCTCCCGCGGCTGGTCGCGCGTGGGTGCCCGGCTGCCGTGCGCGGACACGTGGTCCGTAGGACCTGTGTACGCCTCATTTGCCCAGTTGACAAGCCCCTCTTCGGGAAACTCGCAGGGCCGGGGAGAGCGGTGCCGGCGGGGACGCGGGTGTCACATGAGGCCAACTTGGGATGGACGCCCCTATTTCGGACTAACCGGAACTCAGAGACGGTTCCGAAATTGATCACTCACCGTGATTATTTCCATTGTGAACAGTCGATCCGGCGGTGCGGCCGGAAAGATCTTTAGTTCTCCTGTACGCTCCCACTCCCGTCCCGATGCACTCCTTGTGCGGGGGTTCGGGTGCCCTGTCGAGGGGCGGCACGGCGCCTTGCGGCACCGCACCGTCACACGTCGAGCGGATCGTCCCAACCAGGTGAGAAAAATCGTCACCTGTCGGACGAGTTTGCGCCTCGACGGAACTCTGAACGATCGGGCAGCATATGTTGTATCTGCCTAGACTGGAGTCAGTGAGTTTGCCTCTCCTATAGAGCGAACTTGCGTACGGCTTAGCCCGAACTCCCCCGAGACTTTCTTGGGAAAGCGGGCCGGCTCTACCCCCCCGGAGCCGGACCGCCCGGCGACCCCCGCTCTCCCCCCCGGCGGGGGTCGCCCAGTCGTTAGCGGCGGGGGGGGGGGGGGGGGCCCCCCCCCCCCCCCCCCCCCCCACCCA